>CAVUGT010000015.1:0-335840 GCA_963741105.1 Terriglobia bacterium | reverse complement strand
GCGACGTCGCACACACAAGTAAGCATCTCGCCCGCCAGGCCGACGCGGAACAGCGTCTCGGAACCCAGGATGTTGGTCGCGGTTGCGGCGGCGTTGCCCGTCACAATGAGCCTGTCCCGGACGAAGGCCTCGCCGAAAGGGCGGCCACGATGATGAACAGGTAGAGATCCCGCTGATCCGGGCATAGGTTTGTGGCGAAGTCTCAACGGGACGCTTTGTCATTTCTTCTCCTTTGAAATTGATCAGTGCAGGAGGAAGGCTCGACCGGATCAACGCGCTGATCAGAGACCTGGTTAGAGAAACGTACGAGGACTGGAGCCAAGAGTTCCTGATTCTGCAGGAAAGCTTGGGCAAAGATGTCGACGGGGTTCTTTCCCGGTCGAGCCACCACGCGCTGGCGGCTGGGATAGAATCGGGGACGCACATCCTCAGGAGACGCACATGGCATCGGTACTCATCACGGGAACCAGCAAGGGCATTGGGTTTGAGGCAGCTCTGGCCTTCGGGCGCGCAGGCCACACAGGTTCTCCCCGCAACCATGCGCAAGCCGGCGCAGTCTCCGGAACTCGCGGAGACCGCCGTTCGGGAGAAGCTACCAATCACCGTCTCAGCCATGGATGTGGACTCCGACGAATCAGTCAGCGGCGGCATTGCGGCCATGCTCAAGACATGGCCCGATTGATGTGCTGGTCAACAACGCCGGCATCGAGCGGACGGGATCAGTCGAGGAGTTGCCGCTCAGTCGAATTCCGCGCAGTCATGGAGACCAACTACTTCGGGGCTCTACGCTGCATTCAGGCGGTAGTGCCGCACATGCGGCAACGCGGGAGCGGCTGCATCATCAACGTCACTTCGGTGGGCGGGCGCATTTCCAGCCCGCCGCTCACGCCCTACAACGCTTCGAAGTGGGCGTTGGAGGCTTTGAGCGAAGGGCTGGCGGGCGAAATGAAGACGTTTGGGGTGCGGGTGTTGATCGTGGAGCCGGGCATTATTGATACCGCCATGGCGCGGCGCATTGGTGTAGCCACCGGCTTCGCCGTACCGGCAGCGCCAGCGTTTTGCCGCCATGTTCGTGTCGGCGCTGAAGAACCCGGTACATCCGTCACTGGTGGGACAAAAGTCTTGAACCCGCGAACAGCGATACGTGGCAACTGCGCCATCCGGTAGGGCCAGACGCTGTGCCGTTCCTCGAATGGCGCGGGCGAATGACGGACGAGCAGCCTGGGTGGATCTCCACGCCAGCGACGACGAAACCTGGTACTGCCGCATTCAGAGCGACTTCGGTATGGATACGCGACCCAGTAATGAATCCGCCGCAAGTCATTACCGCCCGGGAAAACCACCGCAACGACCAAGGACACGAAGTATCACGAAGGCTTCAGTCTCATGCTTTTCCTTCGTGTACCTTTGTGTCCTTTGTGGTTAATGCTTTCCTAAATCGTGTAACTTGACGCACCCTCTGCCGGGACTGATCAAATAAGATCCAACCTGCTTTCAGAGACTTGCGGAATTTTTGGTCGCCCGGCCCGTCCATCTGAATCTCTACAATATTTCCGCCCGCATTCGTCAACAGAAGTGTGATGGATGAGGCGCTGGACATGACGGCGATGATCGACCAAAGCCGGCAGATTTCCGAAGTCATCGCGAAAGAGCGATCGCGGCTGCGCAACTTCATCCGCAAGCGCGTGCCCAACGAATCCGACGTCGAAGACCTGCTCCAGGAAGTCTTCTACGAACTCGTCGTCGCCTCGCGCCTGCTGAAGCCGATCGACTATGTAACGGGATGGCTCTTCCGCGTGGCCCGCAATCGCATCACCGACTTCTTCCGCAAGAAGAAGCCGGAAAACTTCACCGATGCCGCGATGGAAGACGATGACGGCGGGCTGCTCGAGATCGAAGACCTCCTGCCCTCGCCCGATGCCGGGCCCGACGCGCTTTACCTTCGCAGCGTCCTCTTCGACGAGCTGGACCTTGCCCTCGCGGAACTGCCCCGCGAACAAAGGGAGGTCTTCATCGCCCACGAGATTGAAGGGCGAAGTTTCAAAGAATTGTCCGCCGAATGCGGCGTCGGCGTGAACACGCTGCTTTCCCGCAAGCGCTACGCGGTCCTTCATCTGCGTGAGCGCCTGCAAAACATTCATGACGAATTCATGAGGAAGTGAGGAACAACATGAGAAAGAAATGGTGGATTTTCCTGGTGGCTCCCCCCGCCATGGTCCTGTTCGTTTGGATCTTCGGCGAGATTGTCATGCACCTGTGGAACTGGCTCTTGCCGATGCTTTTCGGGTGGCATCAGATCAGCTTCTGGCAGGCCCTCGGGCTGCTCGTCCTATGCCGCATCCTGTTCGGAGGCGTCGGCGGCCGTGGCTTTCATCGCCCGAATTATCGCCGCCGAATGTCCGAGCGCTGGGACCAGATGACGCCCGAGGAGCGCGAGAAGTTCCGCCAAGGCATGCGATCGCGTTGCGGAGGCTTTGGAGCGCCAACGAGCGGAACCGAAGGCACGGCATGATGCATCCTGCGCCGTCGAGTCCTTCAATTCACCACAGAGGACACGGAGGACACAGAGGAAATCTGAATTTATCTGTGTCCTCCGTGGTTAAACTGGCTCAGGTCTGCGGTTGCGAGATCAGGCGTGTCTGCGCCGGAGCCGGAGCGGATTCGGCGCAGCTTCGGGCTGCGCCTGCTGGTTATCCTGATCCGATCTGCCGTTGCTCACGCCGTTTCTATCATCGAAATTAAAGTGCAGCGCCTGGGATCCGGGTCAGGCGTGATCGCATAGCTTGCCGGCACGTCCTCTCCATATGAAGCATCGGGGCTGTAAGGCGGTTGAGTATTATACCCGGTATCCGGATAGGCCTGGTAGTAGTTATAAGAGGGCGCATAGTAGTAGGGGCTGTACCACCACGGGTTCCAGCCGTATGCCCACCGTGTTCCCCAATAGGGCCATCCGATGCCGAAGCCCAACCTCCCGACTCCCAGCCCGTACCAATGTAGAAGCCACTACCCCAACCGTAGCTTGGCCAATAGCCGCCCCAGCCGTAGCCGTACCCGTGGCCCCACCCGTACCCATGCCCGTGGCCATAGCCGTACCCATGGCCGTAACCATATCCGTGGCCATAGCCACCCCAGCTGCTCCCGTGCCAGGCTGCGGTTCCGTGATGGCCGCCATAAGAATTGAAGTGCGAGCCATTCGTGGTCGATCCGAATCGTCCACCCGAAAACGATCCGAAGGTTGAGTGGTTAAAATGCGATCCCGAGAAAGACGAATTGGCCGAGTGGAGCCGCCCGCTATGTGACGAGTGAAACCAGTTCCACTGTGAATCCTCGAGGACGCGCTTCTCGACGGGCCAAAGCTGTGCCAGCCGCCGCCCGGGAGCTGCCCCGTTATGCGCAGAGAGGTCGGACCCACCGAAGTTCCCGGAGCTTCTTCCACCGCTGAAATGCGAAGAACTGCCACCGTTCCCAAACGAGTGCCACTGTCCATCACGAACCGCGGAATGAAAATTCGAGGATCGATTTCCGGATGAACCGAATTCCGAACTGGATCTGGATCCGCCACTGGAACCAAATCCGCGGTTGCCAGCGCTCATCCCACGCCATCCGCCGGAGAAACCTCTGCTTGCTCCGCTACCCGCCCCGTAGTGGCCCGACATTGATGCACCAGGAAAAGATCCGCCACGAGACATCGAGCCCCCACGATAGCCTCCGCCGCGATAGCCTCCACCCGGGTAAGAGCTTCCTCCGCCGAAAGACCGCGAATTTCCTCCTTCCTGCAGCCTCCGCCCCCGCTGTGACTGAATCCACCACCCCCACCACCGCGGAAGCCTCCGCCCCCACCGCTGCTGTGAAAGCCTCCACCACCGCCCCCGCCGTGGAAGCCTCCGCCTCCACCGCCACCACCGTGGCCGCCATGTTGAGCGAACGCCGGATTTGGAGTGAGAGCAAAAGCTGCGAAAGCAGCAAAAGTGATCAGGGATCCAGAGAAACTAAATCTAGGCATAACCTGTCCTTCCCTTCGACCTAAGGCCGCCCATCAGATACGCAGCCTACGGTTTCGACAAGGCGTACAACCGGTCAGGTCGTCATGCCCGGCGAACCAACTCCGCTTAAGGCAGAAAACCCGCCACCAGTAAGGATGCACATCGATTGCCACTCGTCGTCGGACGCAGGCATTTATTAACCCACTGTTCTCAACGATCTCGCGCCGAATGCTGTCCGACAGGAAAAATATTGCGCAGCCTTGAATGGCCCAATTCCACCAGGGTGGTGGTTTTGGCCAGCGATGGTTAGCGTAGAAGTACCATTCCCGAACTGCCCGATTTGTCAGGCAACTTTTGAGCACTCTCGAGGGTTCAATATACAGGTGATAGTTATTGTGGCTTCGGAGGAAGATTTTGAAAACATCGCAGTTATTTAATCGACGGGAACGTTCGAAATCCAGGCCGCGGGTTTCTTCGCGGCTGTCGTGCCATCTTCTGCTGCCACGGTCTCGTCTCGTGCGCAGAGCGGCGCTTTTAGTCCTAATCAGGGCGAAAGTGATGGCGTAAGCGCCGGCGGAAAGTGGATGGTGTTCCGCTCCGAAGACAAAATGACCGCAGCCAAAAACGTCCGGCTGGAGCTTCTGTCGGACAACTATTTCGAGCGAGGATCCGGACTATAAACCGCGAATCGAACTCATGTGCACGAATGGAAAGTACACGGCGACCGATTTCAATCCCGGCATCCGCCTGGGCCCGCCGAACCGTCCTGGGTTTTGGGGACAGCCGCAGATGGGAGTGATGGTGCGCGTCGACGAGACGCACAGCAATCACGGATGGAACTGGGTTCGCGGCCGTTTCCTCCGTGGACAAAGGCACGACTCGTGAATTGATCGGAGCCCGTGTGTTTAAGATCCAATTCCCTGGACGCAGGGGCCGATCGCGGAATTTTCCCCTGCGGGTCTGGATCTGGCGCGGGTGAACAGGAGTGTGATTTGACTCCGAAAAAGCCCAGCAAGGACTGACTGTTGTTCGGCGGTCGGGAGAGTGTGAACTAATCCCGGCCGCGGGTCTTTGACAACAACCGCAGGATTTCCAGGTACAGCCAGATCAGCGTGACCATCAAGCCGAAGGCCGCGTACCACTCCATGTATTTGGGCGCTCCAGATTGCGCACCACTTTCGATGAAGTCGAAGTCGAGCACAAGGTTTAGAGCGGCGACGATCACTACCACAACACTGAAGCCGATTCCGATAGCGCCTGATCCATTGATGGCAGCAAAGTGGACACCGAAGAAGCCCAGCGCGAACTGCGCCAGATAGAAGATCGCAATGCCGCCCGTCGCCGCAATCACGCCCAGTTTGAACTTCTCCGTGGCGCGAATCACGCCGGCGCGATAGGCAAGCAGCAAAGCGAATAGCGTGCCGAAAGTCAGCCCGACTGCTTGTATCGCAATTCCATGAAAGCGCGCTTCGTACATCGCCGAGACGCTGCCTAGCACCAGACCTTCCAGCAGCGCGTACAAAGGAGCCGTCGCGGGCGCCCACTCTTTCTTAAAATGGTGACCAGGGCAACAACGAATCCGCCCATCGCCCCGATCATGAGTGGGAGGAGCGCAGTCTCTGGAGCGACGGTAAATCGTTCCAGGCTCCAGGCCGCCGTTGCCACCGCGCAAATCAAAAGAATTCCGGTCTTGTTCACGGCGCCTGAAATCGTCATGCTTTCGCCCGTATCTGTACGAGCAAAACGGAATACATTCGCGCTCAATGCCGGATTGGAAGTCTTCATCAAAGCCATAGACTCTAGTTTACCGCTGCTGGAGCGCGTTTGTTCAATCTGTCGAAAGTCGGTATGTCTCTTGAGTCGAGCGAGCCGGCCATGCGTTAATGGGGCATGGCAAACCTGACGGAAATCAGTCTGCCCGAAACCATCGCAGTCCTCGCCCGAACTCCCGCCGCTCTTGACGCACTTTTGCGCGGACTGCCCGACACCTGGGTGCTGGGCGATGAAGGAAAGAGACACATGGAGCGCGTTCGTCATCATGGGCCATCTGATCGTCGGAGAGCGCACTGATTGGCTGCCGCGGGTGCGGATCATCCTGGAACATGGCGAAGCGCGGGCGTTTGATCCCTTTGACCGCTTTGCGCAAAAAGAGGTTAAAGACAAGACGCTAGAGCAGCTTCTGGCCGAATTCGCCCGCCTGCGGAAAGAGAATCTGGCGGCTCTGCAGGCACTGAATTTACAGCCGGAAGATATGAACCGGCGGGGAAAACATCCATCGCTGGGAGTGGTGGCGCTTTCGCAGCTTCTGGCGACTTGGGTGGTTCATGACCTCACCCATCTGCATCAGTTGTCTCGGGTGATGGCGCATCAGTATCGGGATGCCGTGGGTCCGTGGGGCGTTTATCTCGGCGTGTTGAAGTGTGATGGGCATAGCGCTCCCTAGTCGGGCCGCCTCGCACTCATACCCAAGGGTTTTCGGGTCAATGGTCTCCCACCCTCCGCAAAAACCGCGGGAGGGTGGGGCACCCGGTTTATCGACAGTCCCCCAGAGAATAATTTGCTTTAAGAGGGGAATAATTTTCGGTTGCTCCAGTTACATGTGGTGAAAGGAGCAACTCCAATGAACAAGTTTTTCTTCTGGCTTTTGAATCCTCCAACCGATGGGCCCAAATCCACGCTGCTTCTGAGACTGATGGCGGGAGGAGTGTTTTTCTGGGAGGGGCTACTGAAATTTGTATATGTGAATCAGGGAGTGGGACGTTTCACCAAACTGGGGATACCGTTTCCACACTTCACCGCAGCCTTCATCGGATACCTTGAGATTTTTGGAGGGCTGCTATTGATTACCGGGCTGATGACGAGGGCGATTGCGATCCCGTTTGTCGGCGAGATGATCGTGGCAGTACTGTCGACCAAAATCTCGTTGTATCTGGGAACGTCGCCGTTGCCTTTGCCGCCGGCGCCTCCGCAGATCGGGTTCTGGGCCGTATTGCACGAAATACGGTCTGACTACGCGCAGATCCTTACGGTCATCTTCTTGCTGATCAACGGGCCAGGGAAGTGGTCGCTGGATGCCGTACTGCAGCGCAAATGGAGAAAGGGCGGCGTCTCGGAACCCGCCCGTTCAGGCCGACAGATCAATCTGCCAATTGCGGCCAGGTCCTGAGGCGCTCAGGGAAAGTCAGTGACAAGCCTGATCGAGGTACGGGAACGCGACGAAACTCTCCGGAGTTACACTGTTGAAGCTGTGGCCGATCGAGCGGGCGATTTCGGGTCGTTTGAAGAACTGGCGATGCCTCATTTCGCCAAGCTCTACAACTTTGCCCACTGGCTTACAAAAGACCGCGCCGCGGCGGAGGACCTGGTGCAGGAAACGTACATGAAGGCGCTGCGAGGTTTTTCCTCCTTCCAGCAGGGGACAAACTTCCGCGCCTGGATGTACAAAATTCTGCGGAATACGTTCTTGACGACGAAGGCCGGTCTGAAAGCAGCTGTTTCTTTTGACAGCGACGACGACAAGCCCGCCGAGCCAACGGCCGTGGGAACTCCAGAGTCGGTCCTGCTCGCGCGGGTGGAACTGGAGACGATCCAGAATGCTCTGGAGAAGTTGCCGGTGAAGTTTCGCGAGATCATTCTGTTGTGTGACCAGGAGGAGATGAGTTACCAGGAGATCGGCGAAACTCTGGGAATTCCGATCGGAACGGTAATGTCGCGGCTTTCTCGCGCCCGAAAAGCCATGCGCGAACTGCTCACGGCCAAATTACAGGGGGCCTCGTGATGACCTGCGACCTATGGCGGGACAAGCTGGACGCTTACGTCGATGGCGACGCCGTGCATGGAGAGATTGCCGGTATGGCGGAGCATTTGCGCACTTGCCCGTCATGTGCCGCCGATGCGCTCGGACGTCTGCAGATGAAGCGCATGACGCAAGCGGCAGCCGCACGATATTCGCCGTCGCCAGAATTCCGCCTGCGTATGGAAAAAAGCATTCAAAAGAGCGCCCGGACGAATTCGAAGCCGGTCTGGGCATTTAGCTGGATGCCGAGGCTGGTTGCCGTCGCTGCTCTTGTACTGATCGTTGCTTCGGTCTTGTGGACGCGGCATTCGGCTCGCGAGCAGGCTCTGGCAGAGTTGCTCGACCTGCATGTTGCGACCATGGCGAGCGCGAATCCTGTCGATGTCATTTCAACCGACCGGCACACTGTAAAGCCGTGGTTCCAGGGCAAACTCCCGTTTACCTTCAATCTTCCGGAACTGCAGAATTCTCCGTTCAAGCTGGTGGGCGGCAGAGTCGCGTACTTCAAGCATAGTGCGGGTGCCCAGCTTCTGTTCGATCTCCGCAATCACCAGATGTCGGTTTTTATCCTGCAAGACCAGCCGGGGATGACTCCGCTGGGGACTGGCGCCACTCGTGAAATGGCGTTCAATGTGGAGACATGGAGCGAAGGCGGATTGCGCTACGTGGTGATTGGCGATGCCAGTCCATCTGATATTCGCGAACTCAGCGAGCTGTTGAGGGCCGCAGCGCGCTCAGGATGAGTTGAGAAACGCTCAGTTCAGCTTCGCGTACTCGGCCTTGGCTTCTTTGAGGACAGGGATGTCAGGGTCGGCGTCTTTCCAGGCGGTAAAGAAATCCTGGTAAGCGATTCGGGCTTTGGCTGCGTCGCCGGAAAGAACCAGGCCTCGAGCCAGGCCCAGCTGGGCGAGAGATACGTAGGGGCTCGCTCCGAACGCGGCTTTGTGGTCCAGAATTTTCTGGAACTCAGACACTGCCTGCGGTCCCTGCTTGCCCTGGAGATAAGCGAGGCCGCGCAGATAAACCGGCTTGCCATCCGCGACGTAGCCGAACTGATAGGCCTCAGTGGGGTGCAGTTGCTCGATGGCTTTGGCGCTATTGCCATTGTGCAACTCGATCCGGGCGCGAATTTGAGGAATTGCCAGCTTCTGGACCAGAGTATTCATAGGATCGGTTTTCCCGAGCCCTGAGACGATGGCGTCGGCCTTGGCCACTTCACCGCAAGTGGCGAATGCAAATCCAGCGAAGGCATCCGCGTCACGGGCCTTGCCAGTTGGGATAGTGGCGGCGTTTTTCCGCGCCTGATCACAGATCCCGAAATCGGCTTGAATCATGGCGAGCTGCCCCAGATCTGACAACTCGATCTCGGTCAGCTTCTGGCTGCGCTCCAGTTCCATTGCCTGTTGGGTTAATTCGCTCGCCAGCCGCAGTTTGCCTTCGCTTTGCAGGGCACGCGCCTGAATGTTGAGAAAGGGGTATTCGCCGGGCTTGCTCTTGGCCCAGGCAAGGTAGCGTTGGGCCTCATCCGGTTTATTGAGTGCCAACGCGACCCAGAGGGCCGCCCAGTGAAGATCCTCTGAATCTGGGAAAAGCTTGAGTGCATGGTCTATCGTCTGACGAGATTCGTCGGTTTTGCCTAGCGCGAAATACGCATAGGAGAGACTCGAGTACGCATTGTTCGAGTTGGGATCGGCAACTATGCTGCGGCGTGCACCTTCTGCAGCCTTTTCGAACTCGCCGATCTGGGAGTATGCGATCGCGAGGTTGTTGCCCGGAACTGAATCGGTGGGGTAGGTGCGGTCATAGAGTTCCAAGGTCTCGATCTGCTTGTCGAGTTCACCGGTGACGATGTCGTAGTAGTGCTCAGTGATGTAGAGTTTTTCCCGCTCACTGACCCGGTCTCTCAATTCGTACGCTTTGCGGGTGTACTCCTTTGCCGTTTCCAACTCGCTTGCATTGGCGTAAATCGTGCCCATGCGAGCGTAGACCCAGGCAAAGTTCGGGTCGAGTTCGACTGCTCGGCGATAGAACGGCAAAGACGCCAGTTGGCGTCCGCGATCGAACTCTGCATTTCCCAGGGAGAAGTTCTTGAGCGCGTCGAGCGATGCGGTCGTGACCTGCTCGATGGGCACATCAAACTTCTGCACCGAAGCCAGCGATTCGCCCAACGTGCCGCGCAGTTTCGAGACGGCGCCGCCCAGCGCTGACAACACTTGCTCTTTGCTGGAGGCTTCCGCCTGCTGCTGGCCTAGCGAATCGCCGTTCTGGCAATTGATGGCGTTCAAAGTGATGACATACTGCGTACCGAGGCTGGCGATGGATCCGGAGAGCATCGCCTTGCTGCCGACGCGCAGACACAAATCGCGGGCCAGATCGGTTGTGAGACGCTCGTCTGGAGAACGTCCCATGAAGCCGAGCGTCTTCTGGACCTGAGCTTGCGGGACCACGCGCAGGAATGGCGACTGATCAAGATCCACGGCCAGAGCCTGCTTCAGAGTGCCGTCGAACACCGCGTCTCCGGTGGTGTTGGCGAAGTCGGCGAGCACGACTGTATCTTTCTCGGTGAGCTTGGCGCCGCGAGTGGATCGAAAATAGAGACCGCCGGCAATCAACGCAGCCACAACCACGGCGGCAACCGGAATCTTCCACGACATCTTGCGAGGGTCCGGCGCAACGCTTGTGCCCGCAGCCGAAACCGATGAGCTTGACGCGGGCGTAGCTGAAACGGGCCCAGATATCCGGGCAGAGATATGAGCCGATGGCGGCGCAGACGTCGCGGCAACGGTCTCCGGCACTGCCTCGACCTTGCCTGAACTGGCCGCGACGGCGCGTCCGGATTCGGAGTCACGCTTGAGGCGCTGCAGATCGGTGCGAATGTCGGACGCATGTTGGTAGCGAAGGTTGCGGTCCTTCTCCAGCGACTTGTTCAGAATGTCTTCCAGTTTGACTGGAAGATCAGGATTGAGCCGGATCGGCGAAGTAAAGACTCCGTCCAGAATCGCCTTGAAGATCAGCGCCGAGGTGTCGCCGCGAAAGGGAAGAGTCCCGGTCGCCATTTCGTAAAGCACAACGCCGAAGGAGAACAGGTCGGTGCGGGCGTCGAGGTCCTTACCCTTCGCCTGTTCCGGCGACATATAGGCGACTGTGCCCATGGTTGAACCGGGGCTGGTAAGGTGCTCCTGGCTCATTGCCGTAGCCTGCGCCGGATCACTGGGGCTCGTAGAACCGGCAGCCACTTTTGCCAGTCCGAAATCGAGAATCTTGGCGTGGCCGCGGTCGGTCACGAATATGTTGGCGGGCTTGATGTCGCGATGAACGATGCCACGGGCGTGCGCCGCGTCGAGCGCGTCAGCGATCTCGATCCCCAGAGACAGCAGATTCTCCAACTCCAATGGGCGGTTGCCGATGACGTGCTTAAGCGTCGCTCCCTCGAGAAACTCCATCACGATGTAGGCCTGGCCATCCTGCTCACCGATGTCGTGGATGGTGCAGATGTTGGGATGGTTCAGGGCGGAAGCAGCTTGTGCCTCACGCCGGAAGCGGGCGAGGGTTTGAGGATCGCGAGCTACCTGGTCAGGCAGAAATTTCAGGGCGACGAAGCGCAGCAGGCGGATGTCTTCGGCTTTGTAGACAACTCCCATCCCACCGCCGCCGAGCTTGCCGACAATCCGGTAGTGCGAGATGGTTTGCCCGATCATTGATTTGCCAGAGAACGAAGTTTGAGTATGTTAGGCGGGCTGCAAGTGCAAGTCAATGAAAGGCGCGGGGTTGGACCGCGCAGTGTTTTGGTCTAAGGGCGTCATCCTGAGGGACTTCTAGTCCCGAAGGATCTTGCGCGCATCGGGACGGTCATGGGCAGGATGCGTATCCGCTCCACGCAAGATGCTTCGCAAGCTCACCATGACGCCGTCGACCAAGGAAGGGTTGATGCTGTTTTGCAGGGCGACCGTTCGTCCGGTACTATTCCCAGCCAGCGTTACAGTCGCAAGGCTGGAAATCCGTCAATCGTTGGAGTCGTCGAATTGATCCCCCTGCTCCGAGATCTGGTTCGCCCTTACCGCGCCAGCTTGTTCTTTATTTTGGTTGCCATGGTGGTGCAGACGGCAATGAGCCTGGCCGCCTTGGCCACTCAAGATCATTCTCGACAATGTCGTGGGCAACCACAGACTTCCGTGGTGGCTCGACGACGCGATGAAGCCGGTATTGAATATGACCGGCAGTGGCAAAATGCAGATCGCGGCGGCGGCTGCGATCATGACCGTGCTCATCGCGCTAGTGGGGGCTCTGGCTTCGTACGTAGCGAACTACTACACCGAGAGCGTAGGACAGTGGGTGGCCAACGACCTGCGCATGCGGACTTACCACCATCTGGAACGTCTTTCGCTGGGCTATTTCGACACCCACCAGACCGGGTCTCTCCTGAGCACGATTACCACGGACATCCAGACGATCCAGGGGTTTGCCTCTTCATCGACACTCAGCATCGTGATTGATCTCTTCACGATTCTGGGCATGCTCGGCATCATGTTCTGGCTCAACTGGGATTTCACTCTGATCATCGTTGCGGTCACGCCGTTCATGCTGCTGCTGGCGTCGAGATTCAAGAAGGTTGTAAAGAAAGCCACCCGGGAGGTGCGAAAGCAGCAGAGCAACATGGTGGCGGTCGTCCAGCAGGGCCTGGAGTCGATGCGTGTAGTGAAAGCCTTCGGACGGCAGGAACTGGAGCAGGAAGAACTTGGAGAGGTAAGCCGCGCGACGGTAGATGCCGCACTGAAAGCCCGCAAGGTGAAAGCTCTGCTTTCTCCCATGGTGGCCATCATTGTTTCGCTTTGTACGGCCGTCGTTTTGTGGCGAGGCTCGTCGCTGATTCTTGCCGGAGCGATGACTGCGGGAGCGCTTACAGTTTTTCTCTCGTATCTGACCAAATTCTTCAAGCCCGTCAAGGATCTGGCCACCATCACCAATCAGATCGCCCAGACGGCCGTTGGGGTGGAGCGTATTCGCGGGATTCTCGATGCCGACATGATCATTCCTGAACATCCTGATGCGTGCGAGCCGCCACCAAGCCTTCGCGGGGAGATTGTGTTCGATCAGGTTGCGTTTGCCTATGACTCCGAAACTCCGGTACTAAAGCAGGTCAGCTTTACGATCAAGCCGGGTCAGATGGTAGGAATCGTGGGCGCGACCGGTGGAGGCAAGTCCACGATCGTGAGTCTGATTCCCCGCTTCTACGATCCGACTGCGGGCCAGGTCAAGATCGACGGAGTCGACATTCGGCAATACAAGCTGCAGGCTCTTCGTAATCAGATCGGATATGTCTTGCAGGAGACGGTTCTTTTCCGGGGCACGGTTCGCGACAATATTGCCTATGGCCGGGCCGGCGCCACGCAGGAGGAAATCCTGGCTGCGGCGAAGCTTGCCAACGCCGACGAATTTATTGCGCGCATGCCCCACGGCTACGACACCATGGTGGGCGAACGGGGCGACACACTTTCCGGAGGGCAGCGGCAGCGTATCGGGATCGCACGTGCCGTCATTCGCAACAATCCCATCTTGATCCTGGACGAGCCTACTGCGGCCCTTGACACTGAATCGGAGAGGTCAGTCATCGAGGCTTTGGACCGGCTGATGAAAGGCAAGACCGTAATCACGATCGCCCACCGGCTGAGTACAATCCGCAGTTCCGACAAGATTCTCGTTCTGAAAGACGGTGCAGTCGCCGAAGAAGGCACTCACGACGAATTGCTGGCCCTTGGCGGAGTGTACGCCGGACTCTATCGCGCCCAGTTCGAAGCAACGCCGGTAAAGTCCGGCTCCTGAGCTTCCAATTCTTGGATATTATGCTTCGATGAACTTCCGCTCGGCCGGAAGCAACACCAGTCTGGATCCATTGGAGGCAGTATGTCGCGCTCGCTGATTGTTCTTCCTGACGACTCTGCCCGTCCGATCTTGAACGCCATCCATACCGCGGCGAAATCGATCCGAGTCAAGATGTTCGTGTTTTCTGACCCGGAGTTGCTGAAGGGCGTGATCGCCGCCCATGACCGCGGAGTCAAAGTGCGCATCATGCTGAATCCCGCCCGCCGGGACGGGAAGGAAGAAAATCAGGAATCGCGCAAACTCCTGCACCAAGCGGGGGTCGATGTGATCGACAGCAATCCCTCCTTCGATCTCACCCACGAAAAATCGATGGTAGTCGATGACAAGACGGCTTTCGTGAAATCGCTCAACTGGGACACCAAGAATCTTACGGAGACACGCGACTATGTGGTCATAACCGAGCATGCCCATGAAGTCAAAGAGATTCTGGAATGTTTCGAAGCTGACTGGCATCGTCAACACTTCGACGCGGCGGTGGATTCGCACCTGATCTGGTGTAAAGGAAACGGCCGTGAGCGGATCGCGCATTTTATTGATGAAGCCAAGCATTCGCTGTGGTTGCAAAACGAACGCTATCAGGACCCGATCATTATTGAACACCTGATTCGGGCAGCCCGCCGCGGAGTCAAGGTCCACGTGATGGCCAGACCTCCTCACAAGCTAAAGAAGGAAAAACTGATCGAAGGCGTGGGTGGACTGCGCATCATGGATGACGTGGGCATCAAGATCCACAAGCTTAAACATCTGAAACTGCATGCCAAGATGCTACTGGCCGACGGGGTCAGGGCCATCGTCGGATCGATCAATCTGACCCCGGGAAGTTTTGACAGCCGGCGTGAATTGGCGATTGAAGTCCGCGAAGATGAAGTGGTGGATCGTCTGCACGATATCGTTCATCACGATTGGGAAAATTCCCGGCCGCTTGATCTGACGGATGAGGGGTTGCTCGCCGATCTGGAGGACGATCAGGAGGGGGCCGAAAACCTTGGACTCAACGTCGATCCGGGAAAACGTAAAAGGAAAAAGTAAGGCGCTCTCCAGGATTCTAACAACTTAGCGGCCTTTCGCATGCATCCCACATCCGTGCCCTTCGCGCATAAACGCCGTTCCGGTGCCCCCAAACTCTAGTCACTTGCTCCAGACCCCATTTCGCGATGCAATTGCATCATGCGGAGGGAACTATGGGGCGCGCCTTTGGCTTTTTAGGCACGGTTATCGTGATGGCTGTCGGTATGTATATTTATTCGATCCAGTTGAAGAATACGTCTGCGCCCGGCAGTGCCGGCACTCCAACCGGGACGGCAAATATTGCCGGTGTAAAGAACGATCTGATCAGCATTGCCAACGCCGAGCGTGGCTACTTTGCCACGGAACAAAAGTATGTGTCTCTCGATGAGTTGGTTTCGGGACACTACATCACGATCGAGAGGCAGCGGCCTCCATACACTTACGACGTTGAGACCACATCCACTGGTTTTCGCGTGACCGCTACGAGGGACACGGCAGGTTCACCGGCTCAGCTTTGGATCGACGAAAACATGCAGGTTCAGTCGTCGAACTAAGAATTCTCAATTCGCACCCTGCCCTCAAACGCTGAATCTCTCTCGCCGCAATCCTTGATAACGCAGGGCCGCGCCCTGCCTTCCAGTTTTGTCGATTCTGTCCGGCTGACTACGGTTCGAACCGGGCTGTATGATCTACCGGTTAGAATGACGACGCCCATGAAGCGCATTCTGGTTACCGGAGCCGCCGGCAAAGTAGGCGGCCATTTCATCGGCCGCATCCTGCGCACCGACCCGGATGCGACAATTCGCGCGTTGTGTCATAACCGGCTTCTGGAGCCAGCTGAGCGGGTGGAAGTGGTCCGGGGTAGCATTTCCGACCTGACTGCAGTACACGCGGCCATGCAAGGAGTCACCCACGTTCTGCATTGCGCGACCTGCAAGGAAACTCCCGACGATGTGATGGATGTTACGGTCAAGGGCCTGTTCTGGCTGCTGGAAGAATGCCGCGCCAGCGCGGATTTCCAGCAGATCATCCTCGTTGGCGGGGACGCTGCTCTGGGGCATTTTTTCTATCCTCACGCTTTGCCCGTTACGGAGCAGCAGAAACATAGCGCCTATCCGGGGTGCTACGCGCTTTCCAAGGTGCTGGAAGAAGTGATGCTAGAACAATATTTCATCCAGTATGACCTCTCAGGCTGTTGCTTGAGAGCGCCCTGGATCATGGAAAAAGATGACTTCAAGTATTCACTGTCTTTCGGCGAAGATGTTTTCGGAGGACCGCGCTGGCGCGACCTCGTGGGTCCGGAGCGGGCAGATCAGTACGTGAAAAGTGGTGCGGTGCCGCTGATGCTCGATCCGACAGGAAAGTCGGTGCAACGCAATTTCGTGCACGTCAGCGACTTGGTGGCTGCGATCTTGCTCGCGCTCGATCATCCCAAAGCCCACCAGCATACTTTCAACATCTGCATGGACGAGCCAGTGGATTATCGGAGGGTGGCGGATTATCTGAAAGAAACTCGAGGCCTGCCCGCGGTCGAAATCGAAACTCCGTTCTGGTCCACCTGGCTGGACAACACCAAAGCTAAATTTCTGCTGGGCTGGAGACCGGCGTTCGACCTGAAGCGTCTGATCGATGAAGCCTGGTCATACCAGCGAAGTGAAGCCGATCCGCGGCGGGTCTGGTATCCGGGATAGATAGAGCCTTAAACCACCATGCACATTGACGCTCATCAGCACTTCTGGGTCTACGATCCGCGCGAATACGGATGGATCGACGATTCCATGGCGGTATTGCGCCGCGATTTCCTACCACATGATCTGAAACCCGAACTCGATCGGGCCGGATTTCAAGGGTCAGTTGCAGTGCAGGCCCGGCAGACCATTGAGGAAACGCGATGGCTTCTCGAGCTGGCTGCGTCATCGCCGGTCGTTTTGGGAGTGGTCGGGTGGGTCGACCTTCAGTCGCCGGATGTCCGTTCGCAGTTGCAGGCGTTTGCCCAAAATCCCAAGCTGGTTGGAATTCGCCACATTGTGCAGGGCGAACCCGACGACCGATTTCTGCTGCGTCCGGATTTCATGCGCGGCATGGCGGTGTTGGAAGAGTTCGATCTGGCCTACGACATTCTGATCTACACCAAACATCTCAAGGTAGCGGCTGAGTTCGTGCGGCAATTTCCACGCCAGCGTTTTGTGCTCGACCACCTAGCGAAGCCGCCGATTAAGAGATGGGAACCTGCAGCCCTGGACGCAAGGGATTCAGGAACTGGCGACGCTTCCCAATGTCATGTGCAAGTTGTCTGGGATGGTGACGGAAGCAGACTGGCAGCACTGGAAGTCCGAACACATGACGCCCTATTTAGACGTTGCTTTCAAATGCTTTGGACCGCAACGTCTCATGATCGGATCGGATTGGCCGGTGTGTGCTGTGGCTGCGCCCTATTCTCGCGCCATGAGTGTGGTGAAAGATTATCTGGCTCGCTTCTCGATAGCCGACCAGGAGGCTGTGCTGGGCGGCAATGCGCAGCGATTCTGGAAGTTGAAGCCGCCGCAGTCGCCGACGGAAGGTTTATGAACTGACTGCTTTACAATGACTTGCTGATAGTGACTTCCTAAATCTCGTTAAAAAGAGGGTCTTACTCTGAGTCAACCGGAAAGCAATACTCACTTCAGGCTCGATGGCAAAGTTGCAGTAGTTACAGGCGGCGGAAGCGGCATCGGACGGGCGATTGCGTTGCAGTTTGCGGCCCATGGCGCCGCTGTGCGGGTGCTCGATCTCAGTCTCGGCGACGCGGAAGATACTTGCAAGGAGATCGCAGCTTCCAAGGGAAATGCCGAGTCCTATGTCTGCGACATCACCGACCAGAACCAGGTGAAGGAAACATTCGCGAAGCTGGCCTCCCAGGGGCCGCTGTCGATTCTTGTGAACAATGCGGGAATCTCGCACATCGGAACGGTCGAGAGCACGACAGAAGCCGACTTCGACCGGATCTTCCGGGTGAATGTGAAGGGGGTCTACAACTGTACCCTGGCTGCGGTCGGGCACATGAAAGCGAATGGCGGAGGCGTGATCCTGAACATGGCTTCGATCGCCGGATCGGTTGGGCTCGCCGACCGTTTTGCCTATTCGATGAGCAAGGGCGCCGTGATCTCAATGACCTACTCCGTCGCCAGAGATTATCTGGCACACAAGATCCGCTGCAATTGCATTTCGCCGGCCAGGGTGCACACCCCGTTCGTCGATAACTTTCTGCGCAAGACTTATCCGGGACGCGAGTCGGAGATGTTCGAGAAACTTTCGCAAACCCAGCCGATTGGAAGAATGGCGGAACCCCGCGAAGTGGCTGCACTCGCGGTTTACCTGTGCTCGGATGAGGCGTCTTTCATTACCGGCTCCAATTATCCGATTGACGGCGGCTTTTTGAACCTGCACGGCTGACCGATGATTTGAAAATCGATAGATCTTGAAATCGATGGATCTTCAAATAAAAGACAAAGTGGTCATCGTGACCGGCGGAGCCAAAGGAATCGGCGCGGCCATTGTGCGGGCCTGTGCCGGTGAAGGTGCCGTGCCGGTGATCGTCGACCGTGACGCGCTGGCCGCGAACAAACTGCAAACCGAATTGCAGGGCGCGGGCGTGGCTTGTGGAGCGATTTCGATAGAACTCTCATCCGCGGAACATTGCTCCCAGGCGATTGATCAGACTGTAGAAAAATTCGGCCGTCTGGATGCGCTCGTAAACAATGCCGGACGAAATGACAAAGTTGGACTCGAGCACGGCAATCCCAAAGAATACGTAGCTTCGCTGGAACGCAATCTGGTGCATTACTACAGCATGGCCCACTACGCCCTGCCGCATTTGAAGCGGGCGCAGGGAGCGATCGTGAATGTCGGATCCAAAACCGCTGTCACCGGACAGGGTCATACTTCCGGATACGCGTCTTCGAAAGGCGCGGTCATGGCGCTCACCCGCGAGTGGGCGGCCGAGTTGCTGCCTTACAACATTCGAGTCAACACCATTCTGCCGGCGGAAGTGATGACGCCGCTTTACCGCGAGTGGCTGGATACGTTCCCGAATCCCGAGGAGAAGCTGAGTTCCATACTTTCTAAAATTCCTTTGGGAAAGCGCATGACGACGGTGGACGAGATTGCGGCGATGGCCGTTTTCCTGCTCTCTGGCAAGTCCGGACACACCACCGGTCAGCACATTTTTGTGGACGGCGGTTATAGCCATCTGGATCGGGCGCTGACCTGAGGGCGGCATCGGACGTCGGACTTCGGACCTGAGCGTTGCAGTGAAGAGTCCGCAGATTTTCGAATCTTCGCGGGAGGCAAGTCTGTAATGAAGTCACAAAGCGTCAAGGGCATTTTTCCATCTGCGATTACTGGATTTCTTTTGCTGTTGCTCGCCATTTCTTTGTCGGTTCAGCCATCACTGGCGCAAGGCGCTCCCTCCCCGCGATATCCTGCATTGCCCAGCGAGACGCCTGATCGGTTCGTGGCCAAGACCGACACCTTCGACTACGTCAGGCGAGAAGTCATGATCCCGATGCGCGACGGCGTGAAGCTATACACCGTTATCCTCGTGCCCAAAGGCGCCAGGAACGCGCCGATTCTGCTCACGCGGACTCCTTACAGCGCGAACGAGCTCACCAGCCACGATCCCCGGGGCGGAGAGAGAACAGGCGCGGCTCCCAGTTCTCACCTGGGCTCGATTCTGACCGGTTACGACAATGCCACCGAGGTGATCGTCGAAGGCGGCTACATACGCGTGGTGCAGGACGTTCGCGGAAAATACGGTTCCGAAGGCGACTACGTGATGAACCGCCCGTTGCATGGGCCGCAGAATCCCACACCGGTCGATCATGCCACCGACACCTACGACACCATCGACTGGCTGGTGAAGAATATTCCGGAGAGCAACGGCAAAGTCGGCATCCTCGGAATTTCTTATGACGGATTCTTGCCTCTGATGGCGCTGGTCAATCCGCACCCGGCATTGAAAGTAGCAGTGCCGATGAACCCGATGGTGGACGGTTGGATGGGCGATGACTGGTTTCACAACGGCGCGTTCCGCCAGCAGAACTTGTCTTACATCTACGAACAGGTCGCTACGCGCAGGAACGATGCCAAGTGGTGGAGCAGCCACTACGACGATTACGACATGTTCATGCAGGCTGGATCAGCTGGCGAACTGGGCCGACAACGCGGCCTGGAGCAGGTCGGATTCTGGCGGAAGATACTCGAGCATCCCAGCTTACGACGCCTTCTGGCGCGACCAGGCCGTCGATAAGATTCTGGCTGCCCAACCGCTGAAAGTGCCGGTGATGCTGGTGCACAGCCTGTGGGACCAGGAAGACATCTACGGCGCGATCGCGGTGTACAAGGCGATCAAACCCAAGGACGCGAACAACGACAAGGTTTTTCTGGTGATGGGCCCGTGGCATCACGGACAGGAGATCGACGACGCCAGTACGCTCGGTGCTCTGAAGTTTAACAGCGATACCGGACTCTACTTCCGCCAGAATATTCTGCGGCCATTTCTGGACCAGTATCTAAAAGACAATGCTCCCAAGGCTGACGTGCCGCCCGTCAGCGCGTTTGAAACCGGGACCAATACGTGGCGGCGATTGCGCGCGTGGCCGGCTGGCTGTTCCAACGGTTGCGCTATTCACTCGACGCCGCTCTATCTCAATTCGGGCTTGAAGCTGAGCTTCACCGTTCCGAAATCAGGTGACGCAGATTTTGACGAGTACGTTTCCGATCCGGCCAAGCCTGTGCCTTTCCGCGCGCGGCCGATTCAACCTGTAGGTTACGGAACCGGATATACCTGGGCAGACTGGCTGGTCGACGACCAGCGCGAGGCGTCGGGACGTCCGGATGTGCTGGCATTTGTCTCCGACACATTGCAATCACCGGTCAAAATCAGCGGTCAACCCATGGTCAACCTGGTGGCTTCAACCAGCGGGACTGATTCTGACTGGGTGGTAAAGGTGATCGATGTTTATCCCGATGAGGTCGCAGGTCAGGCCGCCATGGGTGGATATCAATTGATGGTCTCGGCCGACGTCTTTCGCGGCCGCTATCGCGAAAGTCTGGAGATGCCCAAGGCGATCGCTGCCGACAAGCCGCTGCCATATCGTTTCGCGTTGCCGACGGCAAACCATGTTTTTCTGACGGGACACAAGATCATGGTGCAGATCCAGTCGAGTTGGTTTCCCCTCTACGACCGGAATCCGCAGACGTTCGTTCCCAATATTTTCTGGGCGAAACCGGGAGACTATCGGAAGGCGGTACAGAGGGTCTACCACTCGGACGGTGAAGCGAGCTTTATCGAATTGCCGCTGGTCACGGCGCCTTAAGGTGTTACAGCATTCCGCCGGTCTGCACTTCGAGGATCGCCAGCGCCATCTCGAGCTTGTGGATAGCTTGTCCGATTTCGGGATGCTCTGCGACCTTGCCTTGCAGAGTCTTGAGTAAGGTACGTGCCCCAGCTACGTGTTCTGCTGCGGGGTGCGGGCCTGAGTCTGGTTTCGGTTGGCCTTGGTTTGGCATTTCGGTCCTCTTGTAGATTCTAAACCTTCTTCTCGTGAGATGGAGTCAGGATGATTCTTCGAACCGGAGCGGGGACCATTTCGTCCCGCGCCGATTTTTGATGTATAGTTTCGCCTCTCGGAACTCACCCCGCGGCAATTAAAACTTCAGGAGAATTTTTCTATGTTTCGTAATTCTTTGCCTCAGAAGTTCGCATATCTAGCAATGGCGCCGATCTGCGCTCTGGTTCTCGCTGTCACTACAATTGCGCCCGCGGCCCGCGCGCAGGCTCCTTCTCCGCAAGTTCAAGGTTCGATGGGTCAATACCCGCCGGGACGTCCTGCGCCTATTGCGGCTATGTGCCAGAGCGAACTGGCGAACCGGGTGAGCGCCGACGCTGGACGCCTGGTGAACCTCAATCTGGACACACAGAGCGAATACTCGCCGTCTAACGGGCGGCAGGGATTACGCGGCAAGCTGCGCTACGGGATCGGAGGTTCGAACGGTTGGAGGACCGGGACATACGATTGCGTAGTGGACGTTCGCCGCAATCGCGTGGACAGCGTGACCTACAGTCCTCGGGCGAGCAGCGGTAACTGGCCCAGTGGCCCTGGTGTTCCTCCACGCCCTGGGTACCCCGGTGGTCCCGGATATCCGGGCGGCCCGGGAGTTCCCAACTATCCGCGTGTGAGAGTCGATACTTCGGGTCGAGGAACCTTTGACAGCAGAGCAGCGGGCAACGTCAAAATTACTCGCGGTTTTGTGGACAGCACGAGACAGCGTCCGTCGGTTTCTCTCCGCGGTGGAGACTTCATGATCACGTTCTACGGAGTGGTGGAACGCTCGGATGGCGGCGGGTTCACCATGCGGATCACCGGCTCCGATCGCGGAGACGCGCAAGGGACAGCCCAAGCCCGTCTCAACCGTGATCGCAATGAGGTTGAAACCATCACCCTGAGCGGGAGAATGGGCAGAAACAGCTTTACGGGAAATTTCAGCCGGTAATCAGTGAATGCAATGTTCTCAGCCTGGCGCCTAACGCCGGGCTGAGAGCATGGTGAGAATGTCTTTCAATCCCTGTCGAATGTATTTCAGGTCCGTCGTCGGACGTACGGGGAAGGGCAGCGGATCCTGCTTCTTGTCGGTCTTGATCTCAGCGCGCAGGTGTTGCCGCGCGCCCGGGATGGTGAATCCTTCCTGGTAGAGCAGTTGTTTGATCCGCAGCACGCTTTCCACGTCCTTGCGGCGATACATGCGCTGGCCGGTGCTGCTCTTGATCGGCTTGAGCTGGGGAAATTCTGTTTCCCAGAAGCGCAGCACGTAAGCCGGCAGCTGGCACAGGCGGGAAACTTCTCCGATGCGGAAATAGAGCTTTTCGGGAATCAGCACATCGGTGGCGGCGAGCTTGGCGTTGGTCTTGGTTCGTGGGCTCATCTTAAATTTCCAGAAAGTCTCCCAAAACGTTTGCAGAAGCCGCGTTTAATCCCGCGAGTCGTCATGCTCCCTCCCGCGTTTCTAGCATGACTGCGCTTCTGGGACAACCACATTCTAAAGCAATCCTTTAATTATTCACCCAGGGACCCCAGAAATCATGAGTACGATCCGGACTCTTCTCTCCCATCTCTGATGACCAGCGCTCTGTCGTACACTGTCGGAAGAATCGTCTTTGGTCGTTGTTCGTTGGTCTTTGGCCAACGACCAAGTGCGAAAGACCAACTCGAAACGGCCGAGTATGCAACCCGATCCCATCGAACTGGAAATCTTCAAGAACATTTACCACTCCATCGCCGAAGAGATGGGTGCGGCCCTGCGGCGTACTGCGTTTTCTCCCAATATCAAAGAGCGGCGGGACTATTCCTGCGCCATCTTTGATGCACACGGCGAGGTGATCGCCATGGGTGACCACATGCCTGTGCATCTGGGTTCGATGCCGATGTCGGTACACGCGGCTATCGAAAGTTTCCCCTTGGGGCCCGGCGACATGGTGATGCTGAACGATCCCTTTCGCGGAGGGACGCACCTGCCGGACATTACGCTGGTGGCCCCGGTCTTTGTGGGAGGAAAAAAGCGAGGTCTGGCTGCCCTCGCGACCGCCGGCGGGGACGTCGGCGCTACGAGGAAGCGCAAGGCCCGTCCCGATTTTTATGTGGCTTCGCGCGCTCATCACGCCGATGTAGGCGGAACTTATCCCGGATCAATGGGCCTTTGCCGGGAGATTTATCAGGAAGGACTGCGCATTCCTCCGGTGCGAATCATGCGCGCGGGGAAGATGGAACGCGACGTTCTGGCCTTGTTGCTGAACAACGTTCGCACGCCGAATGAGCGCGAGGGCGACCTGGGGGCGCAGATCGCAGCTTGTCATACGGGCGCGGAGCGGCTGCGTGAAGTCTGCGATCGCTACGGATTGGAGCGGGCCCAATCTGCTTCGCGAGCCTTGCTGGACTACTCCGAACAGATGATGCGGGCTTTTCTGGCGCGCGTGCCCAGAGGGAGCTATCGGGCTGAGGATTTCATGGACGGGGATGGAATCAGCGAACGGTCCGTGAAGATTGCGGTAGCGGTGAAGGTGGAAGGTAATCGCGGGCGAGTCGTCCGCGGCCACACAGTCATTGTGGATTTCACGGGTTCTGATCCTCAAGTTCAGGGCAGTATCAATGCCGTGGAGGCGATCACTTATTCGGCCTGCTTCTATGTATTCCGGTGCTTGCTGGAGGAAGACGTGCCGGCAACCGCGGGCCTGATGCGGCCGATACGGGTGATCGCGCCCACAGGGACAATCGTGAATGCGCGCCCTCCGGCGGCGGTAGCGGGTGGGAATGTCGAAACTTCGCAGCGCATCGTGGATGTTCTGCTGCGGGCGTTGGCGCAAGCGATTCCTGAGCGTATTCCGGCGGCGGCTTCGGGAACCATGAATAATCTTACGATCGGCGGAATTGACCCGCGCACCGGAGAGCCGTTTGCTTATTACGAAACCATCGCGGGCGGGATGGGCGCGCGTCCCACCAAGCCCGGGGTTTCGGGCGTGCACACCCACATGACGAATTCGCTGAACACTCCGGCGGAAGCGCTGGAATACTCATATCCCCTGCGGGTGCGGCAATATTCTTTGCGTCCGGGAAGCGGGGGCGACGGCCGGCGGCGTGGCGGAGACGGCATCGTGCGCGAAATCGAAGTGTTGACTGATGCGGAAGTTACCCTGCTGTCCGACCGGCGCGAGCGCGGTCCCTGGGGGCTGAGTGGCGGCGCGGAGGGTTCGCCAGGGAACGCATCCGTGATTCGGAGGGACGGTTCATCGCAACACCTGCCAGGCAAATTCAACGTGCGCTTGGCCAAAGGAGAGCGAATTCGGATCGAGACGCCCGGTGGCGGCGGTTGGGGAAAATCAAGGCAAGATTGAGGTTCTGTTGGATCTTCGCGTTGGCCGAATGGCCGGCGGCAAATATGGTTTGCCGGCGCCGGACATGGGAAGGGCACGGCTTCAGCCGTGCCATCCAGCCTCGGTCCTATTAGGGCTTCAGCCCCTGGGGTCAGCTTTTTCTACACCTCAAGTTTGTGTGGAAGCCAACCCAAGGGCCCTCAGCGGCTAAAGCCGAGAAGTACGATCCCCTTGTGGCACGGCTGAAGCCGTGCCCTTCCCCAAAGAGCTTCACAAAGGAATGGAATTTCAAATCGTAACGCCGCGAGATTCCTTCGCGCTCTGCTGAGCGAGTGCAATGCTAGAATCAAAAGTTCGGCTAGTCATCTCGGACTCATAGGTTGGCCTTCATGCAGAAAACCATGCTCGCGGTCGTGAAGCCGGAAGCCGCGCCGGGAGCGGAGATCCGCGAGGTCAAAGTTCCGGCGTTTGGCCGGACGGATGTACTGGTCAAAGTCAAAGTTGCATCCATCTGCGGCACCGATCTGCACATTTACGAGTGGGACCGCTGGGCACAGAACCGAATTCATCCTCCCTTGATTCCCGGCCATGAGTTTTGCGGCGAGGTGGCAGCGTTCGGTGACGAAGTCACCAGCGTCAAGGAAGGCGACTTCGTTTCCGCCGAGATGCACGTCGCCTGCGGCAAGTGTCTGCAGTGCCGCACCGGCGAAGCCCATATTTGCCAGAACGTGAAGATTATCGGCGTGGATGCCGACGGCGCGTTTGCTGAATACGTGGTGATTCCGGAATCGAATATCTGGAAGCTAGATCCTGCGATTCCGCAGGAGTACGCATCGATCCTGGATCCGCTGGGCAACGCGGTCCACAGCGTGTTGGCAGGGGAAATTGCGGCCAAAACGGTTGCTATCACCGGTTGCGGACCGATCGGATTGTTCTCGATTGCGGTGGCGCGCGCAGTGGGCGCGACGACGATTTTTGCCATCGAGGTGAACGAGCATCGCCGGAAACTGGCCCGGGACATGAAGGCTGACTTCGCTCTCGATCCGTCGAAAGACGACGTACGCGCCGTAGTGACGCAGCAAACTGGCGGACTGGGCGCGGACGTCGTGCTCGAAATGGCCGGCCATCCCAGCGCCATACGAACAGCGTTTGATATCGTGCGGCGAGGCGGGCGCATCTCTCTTCTGGGTCTGACCTCCAAGCCGATTTCGCTGAATTTTTCCGAGGACATTATTTTCAAGGGGATTACAGTCCAAGGCATCAGCGGGCGGCGGATGTATCAGACCTGGTACCAGATGACAGCCTTGCTGAAGGCGGGGAAGCTCGATCTTCACCCGGTAATTACAGACCGCATTGCGATGAAGGACTTTTCTAAAGCCATGGAGCGGTTGAAGACGGGCGAGGCGAGCAAGATTCTGGTTTATCCCGACGGGGCGAAATAGATTAGGGACGATTCATTAGTTGTCAGAGATCAGTTCCCGGTTCTCAGTCAATTCCTTTTCATCGGATACAATTCTTAAACGATGCTTCGTTACTTCACTGCGGGAGAGTCTCACGGCGAGGCGCTGGTCGCCTTTATTTCGGGCCTGCCTGCCGGCCTGAAAGTCGATCAGGCGTTCGTCGACCGCGAACTCTGGCGGCGGCAACAGGGGTTCGGCCGCGGCGGGCGGATGAAGATCGAAACCGACAAGGCTCACATTCTGTCGGGCGTGCGCCACGGAGCGACAATCGGATCTCCGATCTCGATTCTGCTCGAAAACAAGGATTGGAAAAACTGGCAGGAATCGCTTCCCGTCGAAGAAGGGGATTCCGCAAAGCACAAGCGGGTGGCATCGCCGCGTCCCGGCCACGCCGATCTGGCAGGAGCGCTGAAATACAATTTTTCCGAAGCTCGCTACGTGCTGGAGCGAGCGTCGGCGCGAGAATCGGCGGCGCGCGTCGCCATCGGCGCGCTGGCCAAGTTGCTTTTGCGCGACCTCGGAATTGAAGTGTTCAGTCACGTTGTTGCCGTGGGCGGCGCCGTATTGAAGAAAGAAGTCTCCTGGGAACAGATTCGCGATCTTTCGAAACTCAACGAGGTCCTGCTGAACTGTGCTGATCCGGAAACTGAACAGCAAATGAAAGAGGAAGTCGACAAGGTATTGCGAACAGGTGATTCGGTCGGCGGCATTTTTGAAGTGGTGGCTCACAAAGTTCCGCCTGGCTTGGGTACATACGCGCAATGGGATGAGCGGCTGGACGGAATGCTGGCGGGTGCAGTCATGTCCCTGCAAGCAGTGAAGGCTGTCGAGATCGGAGCGGGAGTGACAGCGGCGTCCTCCCCCGGTTCTGCCGTGCACGATGAAATAGGATATGGAGCGGCGACAGGATTTACCCGCCCGAGAAATAACGCCGGAGGAATCGAGGGCGGGATCTCGAATGGTGAGGACATTGTCGTACGCGGATATCTGAAGCCGATTTCCACTTTGCGCCGTCCGCTGCAATCGGTGGATTTTGCCAGCCGGGAGCCGGTCAAGGCGGCTTATGAGCGTTCGGACGTTTGTGTAGTGCCGGCAGCAGGGGTGGCGGCAGAAGCCATGGTCGCGCTGACGCTGGCCCGCTGCGCTCTGGAAAAATTCGGTGGCGATTCGATGACGGAAACTACTCGCAACCTTAAGGGATATCTGGAACAAGTACGGAATTACTGAGGCTTCACTAAACCTGCATGATCTATCCCATCGTGAAGTTTGGAAATCCGGTCCTGGAAAAACCTGCCGAGCCGGTCGCGGTTTTTGACGGCGATCTGAAAAAGCTGGTCGATGACATGTTCGAGTCCATGTACGCCGCTCACGGAGTGGGACTGGCCGCGCCGCAGATCGGAATCTCGAAGCGCCTGGCGGTCATTGACGTGACTTTCAAAGAAGACCCGGACGCCAAGCTGGTGATTGCCAATCCCGAGATCATTCGGACCGAGGGCAAACACACCCAAAACGAAGGCTGCCTGAGCATTCCAGAGTTTCGTGAACCGGTGTCCCGTGCCCGTAAAGTGACCATTCGGGCGCAGGATATTCATGGCAAGTGGTTCGAAAAAACCGGCGAAGATCTATTGGCCCGTGCCTTTCTCCACGAAACCGATCACTTGAATGGCAAGCTCTACATCAGTCACATCAGCGCCATCAAGCGGGATTTCATGAAGCGCAAGATTCGTAAGCTGATGAAAGCGGGAGAGTGGTAAGAAGCGGACGTCGGGCGTCAGACCTCGGACGTCGGCGCGAACCTTTCGAGCGGAGATTTAGGCCGAGGTCTGACGTCTGAAGTCCGATGTCCTCTTCTCTCAAACTCGTTTTCTGCGGCACGCCTGCGTTTGCCGTACCCACTCTCGAAAAACTCGTGGAAGCTGGGTTTGCCGTTCCTCTGGTAGTGACGCAGCCGGACCGCCCGAAAGGCCGGGGTATGGAACTGGCGCTTTCGCAGGTAAAGCAGGCCGCACTGCGGCTGGGATTGCAGGTCAGCCAACCGGACAAGATCAAGAACAACCAGGAATTCCGCAAGCAACTTGCAGCCCTCACGCCTGACGCAATCATCGTGGTGGGATACGGCCGCATCATCCCTCAGTGGATGATCGATTTGCCGCCGATGGGGAACCTGAATCTGCATGGCTCGTTGCTGCCCAAGTATCGCGGCGCCGCTCCGATCCAGTGGGCCATCGCGCGCGGCGAAACCGTGACCGGCGTCACGACCATGCGCATCGATGCCGGCCTTGATACCGGGGACATTTTGCTGCAGAAAGAAATTCCCATTGCGTCCGAAGACACATCTGTAACCCTGTCTCCCCGAATGGCAGAAATCGGGGCTGAGCTCATCGTTGAAACCCTGCACGGACTGCAGGCTGACACGGTTCATCCGCGCGCTCAGGATCATTCACGAGCAACCCTGGCGCCCATCCTGAAAAAAGAAGATGGCCAGATCAATTTCCAACTGGACGCACAGGAAATCCTGAACCGTTTGCGCGGTTTCCAGCCCTGGCCCGGCGCCTACACCAGTTTCCGTGGCAAGAACCTCCACATCTGGGCTGCGCAAACGATGGAACGTGCGGTCGCGGCGTCTGAAGTCTTGGTAGAGAGTGGCCACCTTATCGTGGGTTGCGCGGCCGGCGCTCTGCAAATACTCGAAGTGCAATTGGAAGGAAAGAAGCGAATGCCGGCCGCCGATTTCATCCATGGCTATCAACCACACACCGGCGAAAAACTCGGTCACTGAGAACCGGGAACTAATCTCTAACAACTGAGCTTCAAAAATCCATGCCCACGTCTCCCGCCCGCGCCGCAGCATTCGATGTTCTGTTCCGGGTTGAGCGGAATGATTCCTACGCGTCGGAGTTGCTGCACTCGACCCAATTTTCGAAGTTGTCGCCCGCGGACCACGCTCTGACCACCGAACTGGTCATGGGGGTGCTGCGGTGGCGATCGTTGCTGGATGCCGAAGTCAGCAGATTCTCCAGCAAAAGCATCGACAAACTCGATCTCGAGGTGTTGACGGCATTGCGGCTTGCGGCATATCAACTGCTGTTTCTCGACCGGATTCCCGGACGCGCCGCGGTCCATGAGAGCGTCGAACTAGTGAAGCGAGCGCGCAAAGGCTCGGCGGCCCCGTTTGCGAATGCGGTACTGCGCAAGTTGGCAGGTACATCAACGGTTAAGGCCGCCGAACCGGCAGACGCTTCTAATGCCGCGGCACTGTCGCAGAAGTTAGCACATCCGTTGTGGCTGGTGGAGCGTTGGGTACGACAGTTCGGTCTGGATCGGGCGCGGCAGATTTGCAGTTACGACCAGCATGCTCCGGCGACTGCGCTTCGTCTGACTGACGCTGACACGGAGGCGGAGTTGAAATCCGACGGGATTGATCTTGCCCCCGGCCAGTTGATTTCGTCAGTCCGTCGAGTCCGTGCCGGAAATGTTTCTGGCACTCGGGCCTTCGCTGAGGGAAGAGTCACGATTCAGGATGAGGCATCGCAACTGGTTGCGCTGCTGGTAGGTAAAGGCTCGAAAATCCTGGATTGCTGCGCGGCGCCCGGTGGCAAGACCAGGGTGCTGGCTGAGATAAACCCCAAGGCCGACATCGTTGCGCTGGAATTACATGAACACCGTGCCCGGCTACTGCGGAAACTGGTTCCGGCCGGGAATGTCGAAGTGATCCACTCGGACGTGCTCACGTACAAGTCGGGTGCCAGGTTTGATCGCGTACTAGCAGACGTGCCTTGCTCCGGCACCGGCACTCTGGCGCACAACCCTGAGATCAAGTGGCGGTTGAAGCCAGAAGACCTTGCTGACTTGCACGCGCGCCAACTCGCGATTCTGCGCGCGGCGATGCAGCAGGTTGTTCCAGGAGGGCGATTGGTCTATTCCACTTGCTCGCTCGAGCCGGAAGAAAATGAAGAAGTCGTGGAAAACGCGCTTTCTGGCGAAGCCGCATTTCGTGTCGTCGATTGCCGCTTCGAACTGGAGCGGCTGCGGTCGGATGGCGAACTCGTGTGGGGCGATTTGGAGTCGCTGATCAGCGGGCGTTTTGTGAGGACCATTCCCGGAGTGCATCCATGTGATGGTTTTTTTGTGGCGCTGTTACAGAAGAGTTAGCTCCGAAATATTTCTACACGCGGGCAGGATGCCCGCCAGACCCGGCGGGAAGCCGGCGCTACGAAGAACGGCTAGCGAACCTCGAAATTTACTGTGGCCCCTGCCAGCACTTTTTCTCCTGGGGCGGGATTTTGCGACACGATCATGCTGGCCGGGGACGGCTGTGGCGGCGTTGTTGGTGCCGAGCCTTCCGAAGGCGGTGCCGTGGTCACGTTTCCCAGGTGTAAACCCGCGTCCTGCACGATTTGGCTCACAGTACCCAGTGGCTGTCCGACGAAGGTGGGCATGACCAGTGCTTGCGATTGAACAGGCGCCGCAACCAGCAAACTGATTTTGGGATCGGAGACACTGCTGGCGTTGGGAGGAGGGGCCTGCGACAAAATCTCGCCCTCCGGCGCATCCGGTAGTTGCACCTGCGCGATGGTGCCGACGTCCAGGCCGCGGCGGCGGATGTTGATGTTGGCGGCGCGCTCGCTTTGTCCAATCACGTTGGGGATGGCGACACGCTGCGGTCCCAGACTCTCGGCGACGCGAACTTGCCAGCCCTGTCGCACCTTGCTTCCGGCAGGCGGGAGTTGTGACAGGATTTTTCCCTCCGGCACAGTGGCGCTGTAGTATTGGCGTTCCACGTTCAGATCCAGCCCACTTTGTTCCGCGATCAGGCGAGCCACGGCTGGATTCCTGCCCACCAAATCGGGCACGGCGACCTCGTGGCCATGAATGGCCAGGCGCATTGCCGTCAGCGCCGAGATCAACGCCACGACGAGCAAGACGAGCGCCAGTAGGACCAGTCTGAAAAAGGACTTCACTGAGCGAGATTATAGTTGCCTGTCGCCTGACGGAGAAATACTGCTCTTCCCCGTAGTGTTCCTATTCGGGATGGCGGTGCTCGACGCAAGGTCTCTTGCGCTTCCTACCATCTATACTGTTCCAATGTCTGCAGCAAGCGTGATGCGTGGCGATGAACTCTTAGGAACGCTGCGGCGTCACTGGGGATACGATTCGTTTCGGCCTTTGCAAGAGCGGATTGTGCGCAGCCTGATCGAAGGCCAGGACAGTTGTGTGGTCATGCCCACCGGCGGCGGCAAGTCTCTGTGCTACCAGTTGCCGGCGGTGATGTTGGGACGAACCGCAATCGTGGTCTCACCCCTGATTGCGTTGATGCAGGACCAAGCGGCGCAACTGGAGCAGATGGGAATTCCGGCTGCTGTGCTGAACAGTTCTCTGCCCAACGAAAAACAGGCGCAGGTGATTCGAAAGGCGTCCGAGGGCGCGTACCGTCTGCTTTATCTCTCTCCGGAGCGGCTGGCGCGTGCGGATACTATCAGTTGGCTGCAACGCGTCCCAATCGCTTTCTTCGCCATTGATGAGGCGCATTGCATCTCGGAATGGGGACACGAGTTCCGCCCCGAATACCGGCAGCTAAGTCGCCTGCGGGCGCATTTTCCCGATCGTCCTATCGCTGCGTTCACGGCTAGCGCCACGCGGCGAGTGCGTCACGACATTCTTCACCAGCTTCAGCTCCGCGATCCGCACAAGTACATTGCCAGTTTTCACCGGTCAAATCTCCGCTACCTGGTAAAGGAATGCGTTGGCGGCGAGCAGCCCAGTCTGTTGCTGCGCGCTTTGCGCAACTATCAGGACAGCAGCCTGATCGTTTACGCGCCGACCATAGCCAAGGTCGAAGCGACCGTGGACTATCTCAGGGAACAGCAGATTTCCGCCATCGGCTACCACGGCAAGATGGAGACGGCGGAGCGACGGGACAACCAGGAACGCTGGATGTCGGACGAAGTGCGCGTGCTGGTGGGCACAATCGCTTTCGGGCTGGGCATCAACAAGGCTTCAGTGCGGGCCGTCGTGCATCTCGCGCTGCCGAAATCGATCGAGCAGTATTACCAGGAAGCGGGACGCGCGGGACGAGATGGGCAGCCGGCCGACTGCATTCTGCTGTGGCAAAAGCGGGACGCGGCTTTGCTGGCCTATTTTGCCGATCAGATTGTCGACCCTGCCGAGAAAGAGCGGGCCTGGCAGCGCTACCACACCATCCGCCGCTTCGCCGAATCGAAGAGCTGCCGGCATCGTGAAATCTGTGTGCACTTTGGGGAGACTCCGAAATGGACCACATGCGGCGCGTGCGACGCGTGCGGCTGCGAGTCCGACTGGCTGGTGAAATCGACGAAGGCAGATCAACCGAAGGTCAGCCCTCGAGTGACATCACTGAAACCGGTTCTAGCAGTAGCCGAGAAGAAAGAGGATATCGATCCTGCGCTGCGCGAGTATTTGCGAGAATGGCGGCGGGCTGCGGCGAAAGAACAGGGTGTGCCTGCGTTTGTCGTGATGCATGACTCATCGCTTGACGAGGTTTGCCGCAAGCAGCCGGGCTCGATTCTCGAATTGCTTGCCATCTCGGGATTCGGCGAGTACAAGGCTGCTCTCTATGGTCCGCGGATTTTTGAAGCCTTGAAGAAGTTTCGCAATGGCGTCCGTGCTGTCCCCATGCCAGAGGATGAGGCGAAGGCACGGCCAGCCGGGCGGGCGAGTGGTTTATGATGGTGGGTCGCAAATTAGTTTGAAGTTCTTAATCCCGACAAGGCGCTCTGCCTGAGGTTCAATTATGAGCACGACGATTGTTCCGGCTGAGAAGTCGCAACTGACCCGCGAAGAGATCAATCGCAAACAGAAGGAATATATTTTTCCTTCGGTTTCGACCTACTACTCCGATCCTCTGCCCATGGACCACGCTTCCATGCAGCATGTCTGGGACGTCGAAGGCAAGAAGTATCTCGACTTCTTTGGCGGGATTGTGACCATCAGCGTCGGCCATTGCAATCCGCGTGTGACCTCGCGCACCAAGGAGCAAATCGATCGCATGCAGCATGTGTCGACTTGCTTTCCCAATGTGCCGATGGTCGAACTGGCGGAGAAACTGGCGCAGATCACTCCGGGCGCGCTGAAGAAATCTTACTTCACCAACAGCGGCACCGAGGCCAACGAGACTGCAATCCAGGTGGCTCGTATGCACACCGGGAATTTCGAAGTAGTGGCGCTGCGGCACGGCTACAGCGGGCGCTCTTCTCTGACTCGCGGTATGACTGGCATGCACACCTGGCGCAAGGGCACGATCGAAGTTGGGATCGTGCACGCCATGAATCCTTATTGTTATCGCTGTCCTCTCGGGTTGAAATATCCCTCGTGCGAAGTCGCTTGTGTGAAAGATATCGAGAATGTGATTCAGTTCTCGACTACCGGACGCATCGCGGCATTTCTGGCGGAGCCGATTCAGGGTGTGGGCGGTTTCATCACCCCGCCCAAAGAATATTTCAAACTGGCTTTCAACATCGTCAAACAATATGGCGGCGACTTTATCTCCGACGAAGTACAGACCGCCTGGGGACGCACCGGGCGAAAATGGTTCGGTATCGAGCACTGGGAAGTAGAGCCCGATATGATTACCGCCGCCAAGGGATTGGGCAACGGCACGCCGATCGGATTGACCGTGGCCAAACCTGAAATTGCGGATTCATTCCAGGGCATGACGATTTCGACCTTCGGCGGCAATCCCGTGACCAGCGTGACCGCGCGGGCAGTGATTGACATCATCGAGGAAGACGATCTGCGGACGAACGCAGCGGTGGTAGGCGATTATTTTCGCAAGAAGCTGGATGAGTTGCAGGCGAAACATGCATTAATCGGCGACGTTCGCGGCATGGGGCTGATGCAGGCACTGGAGTTGGTGGAAGATCGCGAAACCAAGAAGCCGGCGTCCGCCAGCACGAACGCGTTGATGGAAGAAGCCCGCAAGCGCGGATTATTGGTAGGCAAGGGCGGATTCTACGGCAACGTCATTCGTATGTCTCCGCCACTGAATATTTCGAAAGCTGATGTGGACGAAGCAGCGCGGATACTGGATGAGGTTTTCGCAGCACTGAAGAAATAGGCTCAGGGTTGTTCAGGGTGCTTTAGATCTACTGAATCCTGATCCTCCCAATAATGTCCGCAAGATCTGCATGTCCACGCCTTGTCGTGCAGGGGTAACGGGATACCCAGCCACGCGCTGGGATACGCCACCTTGCTCAGTTGTTCGAAATTTACGTCCAGAGATTGGCACTCAGGGCATCGAGGCTGTTGATATTCTCCGATACCGTCGACGTCAAGAATCTGTGGCGCGGGTTCATCCAGAATCGCGATGGCTGCTTCCACATCTTCTTGATTGACCGCTAGCTTTATCCCACCTAACAAGTTGGAGATAAACCAGTCCATCCGGATCATATTGTCGTCTGTGAGAAAGCACTCGATTCCTGAGGATTCGAGGCTGCCCTTAGCCAGCAAGGCCTCCGGCAGGTCCCGGAATCGGCGAACGGAAACCAAGTGTCGTTCTTCGAACACATCCTCGCCTGCCGGGGCTTCGCTGATTTCGACAGGCAGTCCTCTCCGGGATAATTCTGCCTTGAGTATCTCGCGAGCGACGTCTGTGAGCGACGCGGAGTCATCCACAACTTTCTCCAGTTCTTCGGGCGTCATCGTGGAGTAGAGCCGCGTCAGTCTTTGCCGTTCTTCTTCAAGATCTGAACTCATGGCGAGAGATCATACTGGGCGATGGCTGAGTTTCCAAGTTGCCGCGCTTTGCCGGAGAGCTAATGCCTTTCATCTCCCGCCGGAGCCGCGTCCGGGGTGTCTACCGTGTGCGGCGCTGAAGTCGGAGCTGGCTCCGGCGGCGGCTGGAACTCTCCTGGATCTTTTCCTGCCAGCGCAAACTTCATAAAATCCATCCAGATGGGTAATGCGGCGCGAGCGCCGGTTTCCTTGGCTCCCAGAAATTTCTTTTCGTCGTAACCAATCCAGACTCCGCAAGTGGTCGACGGCGAGAAGCCGACGAACCAGGCATCGGTAAAATTGTTCGTGGTACCGGTCTTTCCTGCCAGCGGATATTTCATCGTGGAGGCGGCGATGGCTGTGCCATGCAGTACAACTTCGCGCAGCATCGATGTCATCGTTCGCGCCGTGTGGGAGCTGATTACGTCTTTGACGTCGGGAAAATTCTCTTCCAGAGTGCGGCCTTCGTAGTCTGTCACTCGGGTGATGTAGCGTGGCGCAATGTGTACACCGTCGCTGGGAAACACGCTGAAAGCCGAGGTCTGCTCCATCGGCGTGATTTCAACCGCGCCCAGCGCGACTGGCAGGTATGGCGGAATGTTGGAAGTAATGCCGAAGCGATGGGCGTAGTCGATGACCGTCTTGATTCCGAGATTATCCGCCAACTTCAGCGCCGGGATGTTGCGGGACTGGGCCAGGGCGCGGCGAAGTGTAATCGTGCCTTCAAACTTTTCGTCGTAATTGTGAGGCTCATACGGGCCGGACGGAGTAGGGAATGTGATGGGCGCGTCGACGATCGTATCGTCCGGCGTGGCGCCGCGGTCGATGGCCGCGGTGTAAACGTAGGGCTTGAAGGACGATCCCACCTGGCGCAAAGCCTGTGTGGCGCGATTGAATTTCGAGAGATTGAAATCGCGTCCGCCAACCATGGCTTTGATCTCTCCCGTGGCGTTGTCGATGGCGACCAGAGCGCCTTGTGCTCCGGAGTCTTCTTCCAGGCCGACTCGCGCTTTTCCGTCGGGGCCTATTGAAAGAGTCTTGACGTACACGATGTCGCCCGGCTTCAGGATTTCCGGAAGCTTGCGGCGGGTCCAGGCAGCATCGGCAGCTGCCAGGGATGCGGAGTGGCGTCCAAGCTTTACGGTCGCGGAAGCCGGGCTCACAGATATGACCAGGCCGTGTATGTAGCCGTTGACTTCAGGCTCGCTTTCCCAGTCCTCATGCTGGTAGTCGGCCAACGTTGACTCTGCGGTCAGAACATTTTGCAGACGTCCTCTCCAGCCGTGGCGGCGCTCGTACGCGGCCAGGCCGTCGAACACAGCGCTGTTAGCGGCACGCTGCAAATCCATGTCGAGTGAGGTGTAAACCCTCAATCCGCCCTCGTGTACCTGGTCGCTCCCGTACTTGCCTTCCAGGTACCGGCGGATTTCCTCGACAAAGTAAGGCGCTAGCGAATCGGGATCGTGGGCGACTTCCAACCGGATGGGCTGATCGCGGGCCGCTGCTGCCTGTTGTGCCGTTATCTCGCCATCTTCGAGCATCGAGTTGATCACAAGATTACGGCGCTTCAGAGCGTGGTCAGGATGCGTAATCGGCGAATAATAAGTTGGGGATTTGGGCAGACCGGCGAGCAGCGCGGCCTGGTCGAGAGTCAGTTGTTTTGCCGGCTTGCTGAAATAAAATTGGGATGCTGCCTCGAATCCGTAGACGCCGTGTCCGAGATAAATTTGGTTGGCATACAACGTGAAGATCTGCGGTTTCGTGAACCGCCTCTCGATCTGCACTGCCAGCAGTGCCTCCTGGATTTTGCGGTGAAACGAGCGGTCGGGCGAGAGGAAAAGATTGCGCGCCAGTTGCATGGTCAGGGTCGAGGCGCCTTGCACCCGGCCGCCAGACCGGATATCGCGATAGGCGGCGCCGGCGATTCGCCAGACGTTGACGCCCCAGTGCCGGTAGAAATCCTTGTCTTCGATCGAGATCAGCGCCTGGCGCAGCACTTGAGGATAGTCGTCGTAGGTCGCGACAACGCGGCGCTGTAGCGCAAAGGAACCGATGGTGCGTCCCTGGTCGTCGTAGAGTTCGGTGATGGAACTGGGTCGGTAGTGTTCGAGTTGATCGACTTGTGGCAGGTCCGTGGAGTAGACGAGCAGGAGTCCGGCGGTCGCTCCCACCAGTGCGGAGACCAGCACCAGCAGGCCGATCACAAGCCGGCCCACCATTTTGTGCTCGGCGCCCGCGGGCGCCGGCGAGTCTCGTAACTCAAATTTCACGGAAGGTTGTGTTCAGGATAACAGGAGGATTGGCGGGTTTTGACTTGCCGTGCGACGCTCCATAATATGGCAACTCTGATTCCGGGCCCAATTGTTGGGCCATTTCGCTGTCGACATTCTGCAAACGGTTCCGTGCTCTTCATGCATGATGGCGGCAGGCAGACGCCCTGGATTCGAAGAATCCGTACGGGGCGTTGGTAACAAGCTTATGTGCAAGCAATGGTGGATCGCGGCGTTTGGAGTGCTAGTGGTATGGCCAACCTTCGGTCATACCGAGAACCTAACCAAGGAAGTCAAGAAGGCTGTGGAACGCAGCACGCTGGATCAGTCCGGCACCAAGCCCTTTCATCTGATCGCGGTGCTGGCGCCGAGTTTTGAACGGGACCAGGAATCAGGACGAACAGGCGAGGTCGAGATTTGGTGGGCGTCGCCGACTCAGTGGAAACGCGAAGTAAGGTCGCCGGAATTCCATCAGATCGAAATAGTGAACGGTTCCCACGATTGGCAGAAAACCGAGGGCGCCTACTTTCCGGAATGGCTGAGTCGAACTGCCGTCGCGTTGATCAAACCGGTACCCGCGCTCGATCAGATTCTTGATCAACTGAAGGCCGCGGAGGTGCGGCGCATGGGTCCGATGACCAACCTAAGCTGGACGACACCTAGCGGGACTTCGGAGGTCCAGAACATTTTGAGATCGTATGTCGCCTTGAACGACAACAACGGGCTGCTGCTTTACGCTGGCGGCTTCGGATGGGGGGCAGAGTACAAAGACTACGCTGATTTCCACGATCGAAAGGTCGCGCGGACGGTGAACGTGGGATCGCCCCAGCTTACAGCGAAGGTAACGACTCTTGAAGATTTGGGTGAACGTCCGGTGGGTTTCTTCGACGCCGAGGTAGCGGGTGCAGACCCTCAACCGTTACAGACGATTTCGCTGGACGAGACTTCTCTGCGAAAAAACCTGCTCCCGATGGAGCCCACTTCATGGCCGGCTCTTCAGGATGGACCGCTCGAAGGGAAGGTTACGACCGAAGTGGTAGTCGACCGTGAAGGGAACGTGAGGCAGATCGCGACCGTAATCTCCGAAAACCCCGGAGTAGAGGACGCAGGTAAGCGCGCCTTTGAGGCGATGCGTTTCAGACCTTTTCTTGTGAATGGAGTGCCAGTTCAAGCAATGTCGCAGGTCACAATACCTTTCAAGGCTGCGCGTCCGACCGGGGTCGAGACCTTTGACAGTGCGCAGACTTACTTCGAGCGCGGCCGGCATGTCGCATTTCCTGCTGCTGGAACCGGAACTCCGTATGTGTTGCATGCGGATTTTGAAACGCGGGTAAGTTCGGGGACCATTGAAAAAGGGCAGTACGAGGACACGTGGCTGAGCGATACCCGGTGGCGCCGAGAAGCCTGGGTTGGTAAGAGCCGGTATGTACGGTCGAGAAACGGCCATAAAACTTATCAGCTCGCGGAAGGGCCGGACGCCCCCATATTAAGGTTCGTCTTGAAGGCAATGGAACCGATTCCTGCGATTGACACATTTACCGAGTCGGACTGGAGAATCAAGCGAGATACCCTCGATGGTGTTCGGACGATTCGCGTGCTTACTGGATATGAGAGTCCCGAAGGAAAACTCGACCCGGAGCACGTGCGGGGATACTGGTTCGATGACACCGGGCTACTCGTTAAGACTTATTTCCAGGGACTTGAAACCCAGCGGTCCGACCTTGAGGATTTCTCTGGCGTAAAGATTGCGCGACGAATCGATGTTTTGAAAGATGGGCATCTGGCGATGAAGGTTCGCGTCACTGAAGCGACGCGAACAGGGCCGCTGCCAGCAAAGACCTTCGAAGTACACGGCCACGAGTGGACCCGGGCCTTTACTGACGAGGTCAGGTAAGCACGCGTCCCCCATGTGAGTTTTGCGCAAAACAAAAATCGCGCGTCCGAAGACGCGCGATCAATGACTATCGACCAAAGACCAGCGACTAGCTAGTCTTACTCTTCAGCACCTGAATCGCCTTGTGCAGTTGTTCATCCTGCTGCGGAGGCTGCTTCTTTTCTTCGTCCGCTGGAGTGGCGTTGTCGTCATCGTCGGGAAGCGCGGCATCGTCGTCGCTGTCCGCGATCACGATGTTGGGAGTGACTGCGCTGTCCTGAATGGCCTTGCCGCTGGGCGAGTAGTACTTGGCCACTGACAGAATCAGCGCTGAGCCGTCGGGCAGGGTGATCGTCTTCTGCACCGAGCCGTCGCCAAACGTCTTATCGCCGATCACATCGCCGCGAGCGTTTTCCATGATCGCTGCAGCTACTACTTCAGCGGGTCCAGCCGTGCCCTTGTTGACCAGTACTGCCAACGGCAGATTGGTGATCGCCTTCGAAGCGTCAGCATTAAAGGCTTCGCGAGGATATTTTTGGCCCTGCAGATAAGTGATAGTCCCGTGGTTGAGGAACAGGTTAGCGACTGAAATGCCTTCCGATTCGTCGCCCTCTGCGCAATTGCGCACATCGAGGATCAGTTTCTTGGCGCCCGATTTCTGCAGAGCGCGGATTTTCGCGGCAACTTCCTGGGTCTTGCCTTTATTGAAAGCGTCCACCTGGATGTAGCCGACGCCGTCGTCCACCATCTTGTCGGTAACCGGCGGGACGATCACGTTATCGCGAGTGATGACCATCTTCGTCGGTTCCGCTTTTCGGGCTCGAACTACTGAAACGTTCAGGTTTGAACCGGGCTGTCCCTGGAGAAGATTGTGAATTTCGGCAAGCGACATCTCGCGTGTGCTCTTGCCTTCAATGGCTTCGAAAATATCGCTGGCTTGGATGCCGGCCTTGTCGGCGGGTCCGCCAGGAATCACCGAAATGACCGCGGCATAGCCGAAGCGTTTCGATACCGCCGCTCCGATCTCGCCTTTGGCCTCGGTCTGATTGGCCTTGTACTCTTTGTACTCGGAGGCGGTCAGGTAGCTGGAGTTTGAGTCCAGCGACTCGAGCAGGCCGTGCAGAGCGCCATCAGTGACGAGAGGAATGTTGGGTTCTTCCACGTACTCGCTGCGCACCCGTGACAGGACTTCGCTATAAACCTGCAGCTGGCGGTAGGAGCCATCGTTGTTGGAGGATGCGCGAACGCCATCCAGTCCGCCCACATACATAAAGAGCAGAACGGCGGCGGAGGACATTACAATTGCGGCCTTAGTCTTCATAGACATCAGATATTCTTCTTTGGAAGAGAAATTATCCCAAGCGCAGTACCGCGACTATTATATCTACTTTGATGCTGGTTTCCTCGTCTTTGCTGCGAGTAAAAATGACCTTCGGTAACTGGCCGGGCTCCTGTTCTCGGGACCAATATTCTCCGCCCACACTCAGACAAAAGGACTTAACGCACGCTTTTGGCACAGCTGTTTGGTGTTATATTTCTTCCGCCTCGAAAGGTAGACTTTAATGCGATTTCGTCTGGCGATGATTCTTGCTGTAACGGCCATCCTCGGGACTGGTGTTGTCACTCCAGCGCAAGCCCAGTCTGGCGAATGGAAACAGTTGTTTGACGGGAAAGATCTGGTTGGCTGGAAGCACGTCGGCCCCGGTGGGATGACCGTCGAAGATGGACTCATCCGCACTCATGGCGGCATGGGTTTGCTCTACTGGACCGGTGGAACTCTGGGTGACTGCGTGATCCGCGTGGTGTTCAAGATGCGCGATCACAACGACAACTCCGGAGTTTTCATTCGTATTCCCATCGAGCCTCGGGAAGCGTGGATGCCGGTGAATTACGGCTACGAGGTCCAGATCGACAACGAGCCGGAAAAATCCAAGGAAGACGACTATCACATTACGGGCACGCTGTATTCGCTGACGAAACCGCTGGCCCACGCCGGGAAACCAGGGCCGGAGTGGAACACCATGGAAATCACCTTGGACGGGCCGCACACAACCGTCGTTGTGAACGGCGTGAAAGTCACGGAATTCACCGAGGGCGATCCGGTGCCGGACAAGAAATTCAGTTTCGAGCCGGAGCGCGGTACGCGTCCGCAAGAGGGATACTTCGGCCTGCAGAATCACAGCGACAACGACATTGTGTTTTTCAAGGAAGTCGCAGTGAAGATGATGAAGAAATAGCGGTCGCACTCATCAGTCGTCGACCTCGTGGATTGGCTGACGCCTGACGCCCGACGACTGATTTTGGAGGCTTGATGATCAGGAACCGCTTCTCGCGTCGTGAATTCATTGGACTCAGTGCAGCCGCGGCTGGCGCATCTCTGGGCTTGAAGACCATTTTGCTGGATCCGGATCCGCTCTGGGCTTTGCCCCAGGCTGTTGCGGCCAGTGACCGGGTACGTTTCGGCATCATCGGCGTCGGAATGGAAGGGTCCGGCCTGCTTTCAAACGCAGTCGAGCTTCCGGGCGTGGAATGTGTAGCAGCCTGCGATCTCTATGACGGCCGGCACACCTTGGCGAAGGAAATTGTACGCCCCAATCTGCCGACTACGCGGCGCTATAAGGAGCTCCTGGAGAACAAGGAAATTGATTGCATCCTCGCCGCCGTTCCCGACCACTGGCACAAACAGATTGTGGTGGACGCGGTGAGCGCGGGCAAGGACATCTACATCGAGAAGCCGATGTCACATACTGCTGAAGAAGGCGTCGAGATGGTCGCGGCCGCGACAAAGACCGGACGGATCGTCCAGGTGGGTTCGCAGCGCGTCAGTTCAGTAATCTGCGCCAAGGCGAAGGAATTGGTAGCGCAGGGAGTGCTCGGCGACCTGATGCTCGTTGAGGGCACGCTGGGCCGCAACGATCCCACCGGCGCCTGGGAGTATCCCCCACCGCCTGACCTCTCTCCGCAGACTCTCGATTGGGACACTTGGCAGGGAACCGTTCCTAAACGCGCCTTCGATCCTCTGATCTTTGCGCGCTGGCGTTGCTGGAAGGAATACGGTACCGGCGTGGCTGGCGATCTGCTGGTGCACTTGGTAAGTGGGATGCAATACGTTCTGGGCATCAACGAGGCGCCGAAACGAGCCATGGCGATGGGCGGCATCCTTCGCTGGAAGGACGGCCGGAACATGCCGGACGTGCACTGCACACTCTTCCAATACGGTGACGTGCCAGTCTACATGCGGCTTAGCCTCGGAACGGACATGCCTGAAACCTATCGGTTCCAAGGCTCGAAAGGCATCCTGGAACTGACCGAGTTCAGCCTCACGTACACGCCGCAGACCGGCCAGGATACCGGTCCGAGTTATTACACCGGAAGCTACCCGCGGGCCATGCGCGAAGAATATACAAAGAAGTGGCACCAGGAGCACGATGCCGTACCGGGCAAGGAACCGGCCCTCGAAGGCACCACGTATCGCAGTACGTCCTGGGACGACCTAAAGCCGCATCTGTGGAATTTCTTCCAGGCGGTAAAGACGCGCAAGCCTGTTGTGGAAGATGCCGTATTCGGCCATCACGCGGCGCTGGCATGCCACATGGCGAACCAGTCCTATTTCCGCAAGACTGGCGTGACCTGGGACGAAGGATCGAAGACGATTAAGAGCTAGAAAAAAGCAGTCCTCGGTCGTCTGGCGTTAGTCTTCCACACTTCCTTCGTGCGTCAGCCTTGGACTGGCTGACGCCTGAAGACTGAGGACTATTTTCGGAGCGCCGTCACTACATCCTCCATCTTGTTTTCCTGAAATAGCCGGATGGCTGCGACTCCGGCTGCGCCCGTCCGGATGCAGGCTTCCGCATTCCCTAAAGTCACGCCTCCCAAAGCGAGGACCGGAATCTTTTCCTGACATGCTTCGTGCAAGGCTTCGAGGCCCGCGGGGCGGGCGTGTGCTTTTTCTCCACTGACCTTCCCGAAGACTGGCCCGAAGACAGCGAAATTCGCGCCTTCTTTCGCCGCTCTGGCGACCTCAGCTCGACGATGACAGGAGACTCCTGTCGTCACCCCGGTGCTTTTGCCACATTTGGTCCAAATCTTCTTTACTTCCGATGGGGAGATGTCGTTTGAGCGCAGATGTACTCCCTGGGCTCCGCAGGCCATGGCGATGTCGGTGCGGGAGTTTATTAGGAAAGCAGTTTTTAGTTTCTGGTTCTCGGTTCTCAGTTGAATGGCTTCGCGGGCGAGGGTTTCGAGTTGTTGAGGGGACAGGTCTTTCTCGCGCAGTTGAATAAAATCCACACCGCAACGAATTGCTTGGGCAATGGTTTCGAGTAATCGAACCCGGCGCAAGTTTTCGTCTCCGGGAAACTGCGAGCGATCGGTGATGTAGTAGAGCAGCAAGGGCAGTCGTAGGTCGTCAGCGTGGCTTTTACTAACGACTGAAGACCGACGACTGACGACTGGTTACGGATTTGTTTTGGCAATCTCGGGCACGGCTTCGGGTGCTTTCGGCCGTTGCGGTCCCAGGTGATAGTTCACCAGGCCGTCGCGCAGAAACTCGAAGCCTTCTTCCGGCGAATCTACCATACGGAACAGATCGAGGTCTGATGCAGAAATGGTTCCGGCATCGATCATCGCATCGAAGTTGATCAGGCTCTTCCAGTACTCGCTGCCGTAGATCACAACCAGAATTTTCTTTGCCAGCTTTTGCGTCTGAGCCAGGGTCAAGATTTCAAAAAGTTCGTCCAGCGTACCGAACCCGCCGGGGAAGATCACCAGGGCCTTGGCCAGGTATGCGAACCAGAACTTTCGCATGAAGAAATAGTGGAACTCGAAATTAAGCGCTGGCGTGATATATGGATTCGGGTTTTGCTCGAAAGGCAAATTGATGTTGAGGCCAATCGTCTTTCCACCCGCTTCCTGCGCTCCCAGATTTGCGGCTTCCATGATGCCTGGCCCGCCTCCGGTGGTTACAACAAAGCGACGCCGGCGGGCAGGAATCTGGATTGACCATTGCGTGAGCAGGTACGCAAGGCGTCGTGCATCCTCGTAGTAGCGCGCTGTGTCCACGGAAGCCAGAAGTTTTTTTCTGTCCAGCGGAGCCTCGGGTTTCTGTTCCAGTTCAGCAAGATTGCGGTTGGCCGATTCACGGCTGTGAAAACGCGCCGAGCCGAAGAATACAACCGTGTCCTGAATCTGTTCGCGGCGGAAGCGCGCGAGGGGTTCTGTGTACTCGGAGAGGATTCGCAACACGCGTCCGTCTGGACTCGTAAGGAAGGTCTGGTTCTCATACGCCAGAGGCGCGGATTTAAGTTTGCCGTCACTCATGTTGGGATGGTCTTCTTTCAGGGCCGCTTTTCGTCGTGGAAGTGAACTGCTTCCCAGAATCCGATCCAGATATCGAGCACTCCCAGGCCGCTGCACAGGCCGCGAACAAAGCCGTTGGACACAAACGCCCGCAGTCCGGGAGAAGCAAGCAGGAAGTGGTTGTCCGTCCATTCCGGACGCCAGGGCAGGATCACCAGAAGCACACCCACGGTGGCGCAGAAAAAAACGAACAGCAGGATCAGTACGCGGTGCAGCCAGAGTTGAAATCCCGTGCGTGGCAGGTTCCGTGGTTCGTTGAGGCCGGTTCCCTCAACAGCGTCACTGCGCAACTTTGCAGTGAGGGACTCGGATTGAATCTTGTCAATGGATGAATCTGGAGTTGCGGTCACATCGCGCTCCCATGGGTCGTGCATGCGACCGGTCGCTGCTCTTCTGCGCGCGCTCCCAAGCCTAGAAGAAAACCCATTCTGCCATTCTACGACTTCAGAGCTTTGATGCGCTCGGCTACATCGCGGTAGTCAATATTGCTGCCGTAAACCTCCATGAAATGATTCTGAGCCGCAGTCTTGTTGCCCGCTGCTTCGTAGGAGGAGGCCAATTCGTAATTCAGGGCGGTGCGGGTCTCTTCGTCAATCTTGGGCAGCTTGAGCGCTTTTTCATACCAGCGGATCGCCGCTTCAGGCACGCCTTTGTCGAGGAAGCACTGCGCCAGCCAGGTGTACGTCTGCATCAGTTGCGGGAAATCAACCCCGCGATCGACCGACTGGCACACCTTCTGCAGTTCGCCGATCGCTTCATCCAGCAATCCCATTTCGCGGAAGGCCACGCCCAGATTGTAATGAGTCTCGGGATCTTCCTGAGGATTGGCTGCGTCTTCTTCGAGTTCGTGCTTCAACTCGCCAAACATGTCGGCCAGATCGACGCTGGCAGCCTCCACTTTGGCGGTTGCGGGCGCGACTTCAGGAGCGAGTGTCCGCTTCTTGGTCGGCTGATACGTGAAAGTCGGTGCCGGAGCTTCCATGGCCGGAGCCGGAGCAGAAGTCGGAGCCGGAGTCGGAGTTGGAGTGAACGCCGGGGCTGTGGCTGCCGCAGCGGCGTGTCCCGAGCCAGCCGCGATCGACTCGCGTCCAACTCGAGGCTGTACTTCCGGTTTCGGCGGTGCAGGCGGCAGGAAGCTGTCACCCAAAGAAGCTTCCAGGTCAGAAACGAACTCATTTAATGCGCCGGCAGGGGCAGTCTCCGCACTGGCGCTCGCCGCGACTACAGGTTCAGGTGCGGACGCAACTGGAGCCAGCGGTATGGAGATTTCTTCCGCTGAAAGCGAACTGAAATCCGGAACAAGTTCACGGGCCGGGGCAGTTTGTGGGCTTGCAGTGTGAACGGAATCGGACACGTGCGCGGCGGGAACGTCATAGGCCTCGTCAACGGAGACTTCTTCCACCGCTGCCGGCTTCGCGCCGCCCTGGTGTTCGGCGGCTTCAATCTCCTGCCACACCGCAGCCAGTTGGGCGGCTCCGGGCTTCAGCTTCTCCAGCTTGGAGAAGACCACGCGAGCCTGCTCGGACATTGAGTGGGCAAGGTAGAAGCGAAGTTCTTCGATGGTTTCAGAGATGCTCTCGGAGCGGGCATGTTCAGTTTCCGCATCCGGAACTTCGGTCTCGGCGGCGAATGCAGCCGCCTTTGGTTCCTCCGCAACTTCGCTTTCCCACTCGTCAGAGATGTCGACGTCGATTTCTTCCGCTGACGGTTCGGGACGGACCTCAAAATCGCTAGCTGAAGGTGGCACCGCAGACGCAGCTGAGTGAAAGAACAGCCCCGAAGTGGATGGCTCAGGGGCTGAGGAAACGACCGCCTCGGAGACATCTTCGGAAGCAAATTGGTCGAACGCCGGCGGCGCAATGGGAGCGAATGGCATCGCCGGTGGAGCGATAACAGGGCTCGCCGCAACGGACTTCGCCGATGTACGTTCCTCGTACTTGGTAGCCAAGTCGCTGTAACGGCTGGCTTCGTCGGGGTGTCCGGCATCGTGATAAAGCTGTTCCAGATTGCGGCAGCAAACCGCAGCTTCACTGAAGCGGCCGGCGCGAGTGTGCAGCGCTGCCAGGCGCTGGTTGATGCGCAGATCGAGGGGGGCTTTGGGCAACGCGGACATCAACGGTCCCAATGCCTTCGCCGGCATATTGTAGGAAACGAAAAGCTCCGCGTCGGTGAGTGCAGCCCGTACTGCCAGCGCAACATCATCGGGATAGCGCTGATCGATGAACGGCGCCGTGGCTTCGAGTTCTTCCACCAGGACCGCGCCTTCTTCGGGCGTAATGAGTCGCGAACCGGATGCCGCCCCGCCCAGTTTTGCCACTACCTGCTCGTAGTTCCGGGTGTGCAACTGGTTTTGGGGCTCCAATTGGGTGAGCTTCAGATAGTAGTCGCGGGCTTTTTCGAGATTTCCGCCCTGCACTGAGGCGTGCGCCAGCAGTTCGTAAATCTCGCTGATGTGGGTGGTGTCGCCGGCCTTCTGCGACAGGTCCAGCAGGATTTCCAACGAAGGCACACTGTCGCGAACCTGTCCAATCAGCGCATGCAGGCTTTCAAGGATCTTTCCCGAATCCGTGGCCACGAGCCGATCGCAATATTGCTGATAGACCTGCAGAACCTCCGTGTAGTGGCCCGCGCTCATCAGCGCTTCGGCGTAGCTGGTGATGGCGCTGGTGTCGTTGTGGACAGTGCACAGTTTCGCCACCAGATTTCCCGCTTCCGGCAGGCGTCCGCTTTGCAGGTAGGCCTGCATGAGGGCGCGCAATCCGTCGGGATGGCTGTCGAGGTCCGCTACTTTTTCCAGGTTCTTGACTGCTCCGGCCATGTCGCCGGAATCGAAAGCGTTACGACCCCGCAGCAGCAAAGCATGACTGTTGCTGGGATCGAGCGTCAGCATGCGGTTCAGAATTTCTTCCGCAGGGCCAAGTTGACCGCGTCCGCGCAGGCTGTCTGCGGCAGCGGCGAAAAGCTGCCACGCTTCCGCTTTCTTGTTGAGCCGGACGTACACCTCGGCCAGCCGGGTGCGCATCGCAACGTTTTCCGGATCCATCTCCAGGGTCTTCTGGAAGATCCGTACGGCTTGTTCCAGTTCGCCGGAGCGCAGAAATTCTTCCGCTACCTGCAGATATTGTGCCCGGGCATCATTAAAGAGGCCCTGTTGGGTATAGAGCTCGGCCAAACGCAATACGCTCTCCAAGGTGGGTTTCAGCTTGGTGAGCTTCTTGTACATGGCAATGGCTTTGACGGTGAAGCCCTGAGCGGCATAGGCGTCGCCAACGCTCTTGAAGGATTCCACGGCCTTGTCGCTCTGGCCGAGACGGGCGTAGAGGTCTCCGATGGTATTGGAGACAGTCAGTTCCTTGGGGTCAGCCTTGAGTACTTTTTCGTACTCGCCGATGGCATTCTGCAGCTTACCCTGCTGGACGAACTTCTCCGCAGCGCTGAGAGCTTTTTGTTTGTTGAAGCCAAATCCAAATGCCATAAGGTTGCTGACTCCAGCTCCGGTTTTTTTCCTCCGCCAGAAAACATCTCCGTGAGAAGGGTCACCGGCGGGTTGGCCATCCGATCGGTCATGTCTGCCGATCACACAAGAGATGGTCTTTCGGACAAGGGTCATTGTAAGACGGGTTACCAATATTCGTATGGTTACTAAGGGTTACCGAAAGGGAGTGTACGACCGAGTTACGTCCGGAACTGCCGATCTGACGGCATGAAATCATGAAAGACGGGCCTTTCCGCCCGTCATTGCAGTGTGCGACGTCCCCTTGGCCGAGGACGCGCGGCCTCCATCGATTGCCAGATTCGTGGTTCTCTAAGCTGTCACTACTGTTGGCAAATTTGTTGCGGTAGAATCGCTGCCTGTTAGATTCGGCGTCCCGGGGGGCACGCTGAATTGGGGAAAACCTCGCTTCCGAACATTCGCCGCATTCCTGCCAAGGAAGTAAAGAAATTGATTTGGGCCCAGGCATTCTTTACCCCCTGCGGCAACGAGGGAGAATTATGGCTAGGTGGCTTACTTGGGTCTCGCATCAACGTCTGACGGGGTGGGCATGCTCACAATGCGGCTGGACTTTTCCTGTTCCCTCAATGCTGACTGATCAGGACGCGAAGAGTGCTTATGACCGCCTGGCTTCCAGCAAGTTTCAGGAGCACGATTGTGCGCTGCACGGGGAACCGGCCGCGCTTTCTGATTCTGAGAGTTTCGCCGCCCGCGCACGAAAGCTGGTGACACGCGGCTTCAAGCCAAAGGATGCCGCCCAGATCACTTTGCAGGAAATCACATTCGAGAATCGGAATGATCCCAGCGCCGCCAAAAGGGCGCAAACCGATGCCGAGGATTTTCTACGCCGCGTGAAAGACGGCCTCATCTGACCATTGCACTCCGGCCGATGCGTTCCCTGCGACAAGAACGAATCCTTCGCCCGACTGTCCAATAGCAGATTTCGATTATTGGCACCTCTGGCTTTCTCGTTGTAGGCTCTCAATCTTATGACCTGGATCAAAACCATTCCGGTCGCGCAAGGCGACGAAAAACTGCGGCAGGCCATGGAAGGCCAGAAGTCTCTATATCCCAAGGAGTACGCCACGCCGGTCCACCCTACGGAAGGTGGCGGGTCGTCGATCACCGAGTCCCACAGCCTCATTCCTGACGCTCTCTATCATGCTTTCGCCACCTTCGGCGTGCTGATGTCTCCTGACTTGCCGCTTTCCCGGCGGCAGCACGAGATGATCACCACCGTGGTGTCAGTCACCAACCGGTGCGTTTATTGAATCGACTCCCACGCAGAGTTTCTGCGTCGCGTCACGTTGGATAAAGAACTGGTCGATGCGCTGGAAAAGGACTACACCACCGCTCCCGTTACTCCGCAGGAGCGAATCATGCTCGACTACGTAGTAAAAATCACCAAGGATGCGACCAAAGTCTGGAAAGACGATCACGAGCGTCTGCACTCCGCCGGTTTCGACGACAAAGCGATTCTCCAGATTACTTTGATCGCTGCCTGGTTCAACTACATTAACCGCGTGGCGGACGCGCTGGGAGTGGGACGAGAGTAGCGGCGCCTGAACCGCTACTCTTCTCACCTTGATAGCCCTACCTATTGCTGCTTTCCCGGCGTAGCCAATTGTGGCAACCGGCTGATTGCTCCAAGCGGCAGATCAGTACTGCTTTCACGCTCAGCGACCCATTCCCACACTCGGCGTCCACTGGGATCCAGCGAGCACCGCGCCTCGGTGTAGTCCGCCAGGCGGTTCAACACCGTGGTCACCGAGGCGATAGGGTCTTTATGGCGCTCCAGCACCTCCGGAAATTTTTGCTGCAAAGCCAGGCAGACCAGGCGGGCGCCAAGAGGCTTCTTCGCTTCCATGAGGACCACCCGGCAGGCGCGGGTGAAACCCGGTTGCCGGCTGGACGATTTGCGATCGAGAAAGGTGAGCAACTCGTCGCTGAGCACGCAGTCGCCGAAAATGTTGGCTAACCCTGCGAGAGTCTGCTTGATGGTGCCGATCCGCTTCATGAGTTCTGCCCGCCGCTCGAGCAACTCGTGAAGCTCCCGTTCCGCCGAGCGGATGACCTCCTGAACATGCAGGTCAGCCGCGTGCAATTGTCCATTGCTTCCGTTCACTCCGGTGTTCATTTTGAGCCCCCACTTTCGTGATCGCGATTGTTAAGTGTCTAGCGCTGGTTACTCACCTGTGCAGTTTGGACGTGGCGAGAACCCTTCTGGACAGCACGAGTAGCCGACTTTGACGGCATGAGTTGTTGGCCGATGGATTCGTTCTCTTGCCAGACCTGGGTCAGAGCGTGTCCGCCACCCTCGTTGTCGAACAACAGCCTAGGCTTCGCCGGAGCGGTCTGACTCTGGACCGATTGGGTTAAAACGTTGGCCAGTACCCGGCCTTCAGGATCTCGTAGCTCAAGCAAAAAAGGCTCGACGCGCACCAGTGAATAGCGTCCAGCCGGGAAACTGCGGTCGCCGACCGAGAATTCAAACGGAATGCTTGCCTTAATGGTCCGCTCGGGGCTCTGCGCTTGGGCGAAAGGGCCCAGAGTCAGGACACTGAGAAGAATCGAAGCAATGCTGCGTGCAATCAGTTTCTTCATAACAACCTCCCCTTGTTTGTCTAGCGTGTTCGTTCGCCTGCGCCGTATTCGGATCTGCCGGAGTCAGGATGCAGTCTGTAGCGAATGTTCCCTGGCCGCTATCCGCTTCTTGCCGTCAAATCCAATTCCCTCGCAGTACTGGGTTGGACGGGATTTAGCAGGTATGAGATTTATTGTTTGTTTTCATGAATTCGATGAACTACACTCATGACGATATGAGTCCGAAACTGGAAGTGCGGCACCTGAAATTGCTGGTGACGGTAGCGGAGGAAGGCAGCGTGACCGAAGCCGGAAAACGCCTGCACCTTACACAATCCGCGCTCAGTCACCAGTTGCGCGATGCGGAAGAAAAGCTGGGGACGGCCCTGTTTTTGCGGCTGGGGAGGAAAATGATCCTCACCCCGGCAGGCGAGCGGCTGATTGCATGCGCCCGCCGCGTGCTCGAGGAATTGAGCGACACCGAGATCCAGATCGAGGGGCTCAACGGCGGATCACGGGGCGAAATTCGGTTGAGCACCGAGTGCTACACCTGCTATCACTGGCTGCCGCCGGTGCTGCAGAAGTTTCACGGCAAGTTTTCGAAAGTGGAAGTGAACATCGTGGCCAGCGCGACTTCAGACCCGGCGGCAGCACTTCTCGAAGGTAAGCTGGACGTCGCGATCATCAGCTCTCAGCCGCATAACAAGAGCCTGCGAGTAACTCCGATGTTCGAAGACGAGCTTGTACTGGTCATGTCCCCGAAGCATCGCCTTGCGAGTGCGAATCAGGTGCGACCGAAAGACCTCGAAACGGAGACGGTTCTGATTTATCCTCCGCGGGAAGAGAGCACGTTGATCAACAAACTGCTGAAGCCAGCGGGAGTCGAGGCGCAACGCGTGATCGAAGTTCCACTCACCGAGGCGATCGTAGAGTTAGCTGCAGCAGGTACCGGTATTGGATTTCTGGCGCGGTGGGCCGTAGCTCCGGCAGTCGAAGCTGGAAAAGTCGCCACCCGCCCGCTGGGTGGCCGCGGATTTCGGCGACAATGGTACGCAGTCACACTGCGCAATCAGCCGGCGCCGCGGTTCGTGGCAGAATTTGTAGATCTGTTATCCAACTTCTGTCCCAAGAACGCGCGCCGTATGTCGGCGTAGTCCTTGTATTCGACGGATGTAGGTCCCCTCCATTCTTCCCAAAGCGATACCATTCAGGCATGGAGCGCCGCTCCGTTGTCGAATACCTCGATAATTTCCTGCGACGAGGACGCGAGTGCGCCTACGTTCAGCATCGCGGATACCGCACCGTGCGCTGGAGCTACCGTCAGGTAGCGGAGACATCCTTCCGTTTTGCCCGCGAACTCGAAGCCCTTGGGATCGGCAAAGGCGATCGCGTTCTCCTGTGGGGACCGAACTCCGCGGAGTGGGCGGCCGTCTTCTTCGGTTGTGCGCTACGCGGCGTAATCGTCGTTCCCATCGATGAGGCTGGCGCGGCCGACTTCGCCCAGCGCGTCTACCAGCAAGTGGATGGAAGGCTTCTGGTTTGTTCGCGCGAGCACGCGTTGCCTTCGATCCCGGCGCTGGCACTGGAAGACTTGCAGGAGATGTTGGCGGCCCATTCGTCGGCGCTTTACGCCGCAACAGAGATCGGCCCGTCAGACATCCTGGAGATCGTTTTTACTTCCGGCACTACTGCCGAACCCAAAGGCGTGGTGATTACGCACGGCAATGTTCTGGGAAATATCGCGCCGCTCGAAATAGAAATCCAAAAATATTTGAAGTACGAGCGCTTCATCCATCCCGTTCGTTTCCTGAACCTGCTTCCCTTAAGTCATGTATTCGGGCAGTTCCTCGGAGTATTTCTGCCGCAGCTGATGGGCGGCACGGTGATTTTTCAGGATCAGCTCAAGCCCGGCGAAGTCATACGCACCATTCGGCGAGAACGGGTCTCAGTGCTCGTTGCAGTGCCACGCATGCTGCAATCGCTGAAAGAAAAGATCGAGCGCGATCTGGAGGAGCAAGGCGCGTTGGAGGACTTCCAGCGCAAGTTTCGAGAAGCCGAAGGCAAGCATTTCCTGCATCGCTGGTGGACCTTCCGGCGGGTGCACCGCCAGTTCGGATGGAAATTCTGGGCATTCATCTCCGGAGGAGCAGCGCTCGATCGCGTGACCGAGGAGTTTTGGGGACGGCTGGGCTACGCCGCCATCCAGGGCTACGGCCTGACGGAGACCACCTCGATCGTTAGCGTGAACCATCCTTTTCGTTTGGGTAAAGGGTCGATCGGGAAAGTATTGGCGGGACGCGAGGTGAAACTGGCCCCAGATGGAGAAATACTGGTGCGGGGCGGCGGAGTTGCAGCCGGATATTGGACCGGGCAGAAACTGCAGCCAATGACGGCGGAAGAAGGCTGGTACGGAACCGGAGACATCGGCGCGCTGGATGCGCAAGGGAATCTGTATTTCAAAGGGCGGAAGAAAGATGTGATCGTCACGCCCGCCGGAATGAACATATATCCCGAAGACCTCGAGGCCGCGCTTCGGCAGCAGCCCGAGATCAAGGATTGTGTGGTGATCGCGCTACCGCGGGATGGAAACGCCGAGCCGTGCGCTGTGATGATCCTGCGGGATAGTGGCGTTGATCCTGAACCGGTGGTACATCGCGCGAACGAAACCCTGGCTGAGTACCAGCGCGTACGGAACTGGTTCGTCTGGCCCGAAGAAGATTTTCCGCGCACATCGACACAGAAGCCTCGAACTAGCGCGATCCAGCAAGTCGTGCAGGCGCGATTGAGAACGAAACGCGAAGGGGCGGCCGCGTCGAGTTCGGTGGCTGAGTTGATTGCCCGGGTGAAAGGGAAATCGACTGCTGATTTGGGTCAGGAATCGAATCTGGAAGCTGATTTGAATTTAAGTTCACTTGATCGTGTGGAATTGCTGGGCGCGCTCGAAGACCGCTATCAAATGGATTTGAGCGAGACGAAATTTGCGGCGCTGAAGACGGTGGGCGATCTGGAGCGCATGCTGCAAGGGCAGCTTCCGGCGCGAGTGCCCTATCACTATCCGGCTTGGGTGCAGCGCTGGCCCACGACCTGGGTTCGGCTGATCATTCATTATTTGCTCTTGCGGCCCGCAGTATTTCTGCTCGGTTGGCCACACATTTCAGGAGGAGAGAATCTCCGCGGTGTTCGCGGACCTGTGCTGGTGGTGTGCAATCACATTGACGATGTCGATGTTGGCTTCGTGCAAACTGCTCTGCCCGCGCGTTTCCGGCATCGTCTGGCAACGGCCACGGGTGGCGAAGCCCTTGAGGCGCTGCGCACTCCACCTGCCAGCCGAAGTTCGTTGGGCAAGATTTACGACCGCATAAAGTGGACATTGGGAGTTTCACTGCTCAACCTGTTTCCCTTGCCTCGCGAAGCTGGCTTTCGGGAGAGCTTTGCCTTTGCCGGAGAATCTGTCGACCGCTGTTACAGCATTCTGGTTTTTCCGGAAGGACACCACACAACTGACGGCAAGATGCGTCCTTTTCGCGCAGGTGTGGGATTGCTGGCAAACAACCTCGCGGTCCCGGTCGTCCCCATGAGAATCGATGGGCTCTTCGAATTGAAGAAAGCGAAGAAGAAGTTCGCCGCTCCGGGAACCATAAAAGTGAAAATCGGCATCCCACTCCGGTTCCCGCGAGGCAGCCCTCCTGAGTGGATTGCCTCTGAACTTCAGAGAGCTGTGGAAAGTTTGTAAGCGCGAAGGTTAACCCGTCATTGTTTATTGATCTTGTTACCGCGCTGACAAACCTCCCGAATAGCCTCCGCATCGAAGTTTGAGCGTGTACTATTTTTTCAACGCGGCCGAGCGTTGCTCGGCCTGGACGGGTCCAAGATCCGTCCCCCACACAAAATCTGCAGGAGGCAAGCAAGAAATGCATTTCGATATGAAGCAGGTATCCCGAGTCACTGCGGCGTTCGTTCTGGCCGCGGTTTTCGCCGTTCCTCAAAATCTTTTGGCGGAAGGTGCAACCCACCTGGTAAGTCCATCCGAATTACAGAAGGCGGCGGTGAGTGCCTCCACCGTGCGGCAGCAGAATGTGGAACAGGTGAGGGAATTCTTCTCTTCCGAGAAGGCGGAGAACGCGTTGCGCTCCGCGCATGTGAATCCTGAGCAGGTGAAAAATGCGGTTTCCACGCTGGATGACGCCGAACTGGCCCGCCTGGCCTCGCGAGTGAACAAGGCGCAGACGGATTTCGCCGCCGGCACACTCAGTGATCGCGACTTGATCATTATTCTTGTGGCCGTGGCCGTCCTCATTCTGGTCATCGTCGCAGTCCGATAGATTTCCAGTGATGTTTCAACGCATCGCAAGGATTGCCGTTGTGTGTCTGGGGATCTGCGGCGTGCTGCCTGCCGCAGACCTCCCCGGTGTCTGGCTCGATGTTCCCTACGTTAAGCAGGAGAAAGACGGCTGCGGCGCGGCCAGCATCGCCATGGTGATGCAGTACTGGCAGGCGCAGCGGGGACAGCCCTCGAATCAAGCCTCCGACGCGAGCCAGATTCAGCGCGCACTTTATTCACCCAAAGCCCACGGTATCTACGCTTCCGACATGCAGCGCTACTTTCAGGAGAACAGGTTCCGCACATTTACAATTCGCGGAGAGTGGGAAGACCTCAAACAGCATCTGGACAAAGGACGTCCTCTGATCGTCGCTTTAAAGCCGGCGGCCGGCGCACTTCATTATGTGGTCGTGACGGGTCTGTCAGCCGATACAGTGACGGTCAACGATCCCGCGCAACGCAAACTACTTCAGCAAGAACGTCCAACTTTCGAGCGGGAATGGAGCGCGGCCGAAAGATGGACACTGCTGGCGCTTCCTCAACCCCAATCTCGCTGATCTCAGCAGTTGTCTTTCTATTTCTTTTCAGCGTTGCATTTCCGGCTGGAGCTCAAACGTCGCATAGCACGTTGGTCGACCGGGTGCGTCAGCTGTCTGACGAGCAACAGTGGCAGGAAGTCGTAAGTCTCGTTCAATCTAGGCCGAACCCTTCGGCCGAGCTCGATTTCTACTATGGCACGGCCCTGGCCCAGCTAGGACGTTTGGACGATGCGCAACGAGTATTCGAGGCCGGCGCCCGGGTCACGCCCGCCGACAAACGCTTTCCTCTGGAACTGGCGGGAGTGGCATTCAAACAGAAGCGGTATAACGTGGCGGCACGCTACCTCCGACGAGCCCTTCATCTCGATCCCAGCGATTCCTACGGCAATGATTTTCTCGGCACCGTCTATTTTCTGCAGGGAAATATCGAAGCAGCGCTGAAATACTGGAATCGCGCTGACAAGCCGCAGATCGTACACGTTCGAACCCAGCCCGCGCCGCGAGTGAACCCAGCGTTGCTCGATCGCGCCATGGCCTTCGCGCCGGCCAGCGTTCTGCGACTGCCCGACTTGCTGACGACCGAAGCGCGAGTGAGCGGATTGGAAATCTTTCCTCGCTACCAATTTGATCTTGAGGCCCGAGACGACGGCACATTCGACATTCTCTTCCGCAATCGCGAGCGGGATGGTTGGGGTGACAGCAAACTCGAAAAACTGTTCTTGCTGTTGCGAGGGCTGCCGTTTCAGAGTGTCACGCCCGAGGTCTACAACCTGCGCCGCCAGGCCATAAACTTCGTCTCCATGTATCGCTGGGACGCGGATAAGCGCCGGGTCCTGGCGCAACTTTCAGGCCGTTCAAAGCGAATCCTAAATTTCGCTACGGGTTGTTGGCAGACTTGCGCAGCGAAAATTGGGACATGAGAAATTCGTTCCAAGGGCCGGCCCCCGTACAGGGCAGTTTCAATATGCGGCGAGAAGCCGTAAGTGCGAACTTTGCTGCCTTGGAGAGCGGACGCTGGCGTTGGTCTGCCGGCGCAGAAGTGTCGCATCGCGACTTCCGTAGCGTGGTTCCCGGAACTGAACTGACTCCCAGCCTGCTGTCCAAAGGCTATCAACTCAAACAGACCACGCAGGTGGACACCGTGCTCTGGCAACTGCCCGAGCGGCGATTGACGCTCGATGCCGGAGCGTCCTCGCAAGCGGGCCGGCTCTGGTCGCAACCTTCGCATTCTTTCGAGAAGCTGCAAGGTTCGTTGCGTTTGCACTGGCTCCCGCAATCCCAGGGCGACGATTACGAAATACAGCAGCGTTTCAGGGCGGGGAAGACCTTCGGCGATGTGCCATTCGACGAGCTTTTTATTCTGGGATTGGAACGCGACAACGATCTGGAGATGCGCGGACACATCGGAACCCGGGACGGCAGGAAAGGCAGCGCTCCGCTCGGACGCAACTATTTCCTGTCCAACTGGGAAGCGGACAAAAATGTCTATAGCAACGGAATCTTTACTGTGAAGCTGGGACCGTTTCTCGATACCGGCAAAATTACCGACGCCTCCGAGGGACTGGGCTCACAGAAGTGGCTCTGGGATCTCGGCGCGCAAGTCAAAGTCCGTGTCTTCGGAGTTGGAGTCGCATTCTCGTACGGCAAGGACCTGCGCTCAGGAAACAATGCGTTTTATGTTTCGATGCGTTAGAGGCTTCAACGTACTCTGATTGGGCGATCCGGCGTGCAGCGCCAAATTGCAGGCCCGTCGTTCCATCCGCTTCGCGCAAGATGCTTCGCAAGCTCAGCATGACGACGATATAGGTGGCGGGTTTTCCACAGTCACAAGCGTTTGCGAACCGCGCACGCTGTAGCGCTATAATTGCCCTGCCATGAAAACTGCCAAGATGTTGTCCCTCGCCATCGCATTCTGTTTGTTCTCTTCGCTCTCATTCGCAGCCGCGGCCAAGACGATGGTCGAATTGAAAGACGCTTCGGGCAAGAGCGTAGGGACGGCGGTGCTATCGAGCAAGGGAGCATCGTCGGGCGTGTCCATGAAGTTGAGCTTCCACGGCTTGCCCCCGGGGCCGCATGCGTTGCACTTTCATCAGAAGGCACAATGCGATGCGCCGGATTTCAAGTCCGCTGGCCCGCACTTCAATCCCGAGGCCAAGAAGCATGGCCTGGAGAATCCTGAAGGCCACCATGCCGGCGACATGAACAACTTCACCGTAAACGCCAAGGGCACAGCCAAGTTCAAGGTTGTGAACAAGGATGTCACTCTCGGCGACGACAGCCATTCCCTGTTCAGCAATGGCGGGACGGCGCTCGTGATTCATGCCAAGGCGGATGATTTGAAGACCGATCCGGCAGGGAACGCGGGAGACCGCATTGCCTGTGGTGTGATCACGAAATAGGCGATCCAACCTCGAGATAACACAGTTTGAACAGGTTATGCACAGTTTGCGGGCGCAAGAATACAGTAAAGACCCGATAGACCATGTAGTTTCACCCCGAAGCGTCGCTAGTCATAATTTCCCTCCAGCAGCCACTGCCCGTTGAGCAGATCCCGGACCAGGCGGTAGAGCATAATGCTGCTGGCTCCCTGCAAAGCGATATCCCACTCGTCGCGTGCCCACCCGTCCTGCTCCCACCAGTCTCCGGAGGTACGCCAGGGGCCGGCGGCCCAGAGGATTTCCCCACATATTTCTTTACGTTTTGGGCAAGCGATGTGCGCTGGCCTGCCTTCCTGCAGGGTCACCGTGGCGCGTAAGGGAGGACGGAAGATTCGCACCGCGGTGACCGCGGCTTCGTTTTCAGGTTTCTGATCTGCGCCAGGCTTGTCGTGTTTCTGGTCCTGATCCGGGGCGAAACGATGCATTCGGAATGCTTCCGGACGATGCGTGTCCAGCAATTGCAGCGACCCAACTTTATTTTCGCCAACAATCCCCGCAATTCTTGCCAATGTGAGTTCGAGTTTTTCCGGCTCTGGAGTGGGAGGAAGGAACAATCCGCTTTGCGCTGCCCGTGGCCGTACGGGTTCCGCTGAGAGTTGAATTTTTACGATGGGAGCGCCGGGTGGATGAGCGTTCAAATCCAGTTGCAACAGTTTGAGGAAAACTTTAGCGTCGAGCAGAGGGACGGGGAGGCGCAGGGTGCGGTGGAAAGTCTGTCGAGCTTGCGCTCGACTGGAGTACTCAATAGGACGGGCGGGGGCACCCGTCTCCACATGGCCTGTAGTGCTGGCTTTTTCAACAAGAAATCCGTTTTCCAACTCCAATTGCAAATTCAGCTCCTGCGTGGCTAAAGCGCGCGCACCCAGGCGAGAACACAACTGGTCCAGTAAGCGGGCCAGCAGAAATGCCAGCGGTTCGAGCAGCACCAGGGGATATTCCAGCTCAATTGCCTCTGCAAAATTCAACGGCGGTTCAACCGGGACCAGGGTTCGAGAACTGCATCCACGGGCCAACTGTTGCAGACGGATGCCTTCCTGGCCCAATCGCTCGCTCAGAGCAATTTCCGGTAGTGCGGCCAGAGCGCGAAAGTTTCGAATGCCCCAGAGTTCGAGTATTTCCAGAGTTTGCAGATCGTGATCTTCCGTGAACAAAACTTCCAAAGGAAGATTGCCTAACTGCTCGGCTTCTTTTCCTTCGGGAATCACAATCACTCCCGAAAAGCCGTGAGCGGCGAGTACGGCCGTGTCCGGGTTGGCCGCCACCGCAACGTTGGCTTCCAGGCCGATATCGGAAGCGCGGCGCGCTACATCCCGAGCGATTTTTGGCAGTGGACCGAAAAGCGGCTCCAGCCCGGCGAGATCCAAAAGGACAGAGTCACAACCCGCATCTTCCACTCGCGGCGAGAAAGACTGGGCGCAGTCGAGCAGGGCAGCATGGGCGGCAGCTTCCTGTAATAAGGACCGGGGACGCAACTTAAGATCAGAGCAGGCTTCCACCTGAAGCTTGGTCATACCGGGCGAAACCCCGGCGCGGCGCGCCTTCTCGTTCAAAGCAAAAATGGTTTGTACCGGAGCCTTGCCTTCGAGGACAGCCAAAGCCTGCGAGCGCAGGTCAGTCTCGACGCGCAGCAGGGCCTCCACCGGAAAATCAGGAACGAAGATGCAGGCAAAAGGCATTTAGTCGTCGGTCGTCAGTCGTCAGTCGTCAGAAAAAAGCTGCCAGCTCTCAGTTGTTAGTTCGTAGCGCCGGCGTCCCGCCGGCTGTCGCGAGGGCGTCTCGCCCTCGCAACGGGAATCTAAGCAACGCGTACTGCCTGTGTCGCGAATGCTGCAACGCTTTGCGACGGTTTTCGCTGCAAGCGCGAACGCAGCAACTCTCCTTCAATATGCAACCCATCCAGAAGCTGCGCGTGAGCCGGACCCAAGCCGCTTTTCGCTGATAGCTGAAAGCTGACAGCTGACAGCTTTATCAGCACAGAAGCGCAAGTCTGGGCACAAGGCGCCTGGGCCACGACCAATAACACCGTTGCCGTCGGTTCGATCGCGCGCTGAAAGCGAAACCATGAAGCCAACGGAATACGCCGCGCCGCCGAGTCCGGCAGATCGCCGAGATCAATTGCCACCAACCCGAATCCCCCGCTTTGCAGGAGCAGATCGGTGACACGCAGTGCCTGCTCGAGCCGGGCGTCAGCTGTCGGACCTCGGGCGTCGGACCTCGGCCACCGGATCTCAGATTCCTCCCCCAAGGTCTGATGTCCAATGCCGGAAGTCCGACGTCCAAAGTCCGAAGTCCGAGGTCCAACGCCCGAACTTTGACTGCAGCGGATCCACAGCAATCGTTCCACCTCGACTCCGGTGGCCGCTGCCGAAGACGCATCGAGCGCGTCCGTGGCATCCACCAGGGCGCATACTTCCTGACGCCGGGTGGCTGCCGCGAGGGCGGACAGCAATACACTGGTGCGTCCAGAAGAGGCGGGCCCACAAATTTCGCTCAGACATCCTCGCGGCAGTCCGCCGCTAAGCTCATCGATCTCGCGGATTCCGCAGGAGACCATCTCCGGCGTGGGACGCACCTCCAGCCGCGATGCCGCCGTGACGCCCGCCAGCTTGGGTAATGCCGCCAGCCGTTGTAAAACCAGCGCCGGTTCTTTTCGAGCAAAGATAACAGCCCCGCCCGCAGGGGCGGAAAAAAGTGGAGAAGCCATAATTGAGAAGGACCTTTAAAAAAGGAAAACGCCGAGGCGGCTGGCCGAGGCTGCGAATTACTTTCGCTTTTTATTCGCTTTAAGCAAACTAGTTCCAGGAGGGAATGTTGTCAAGAGTTAAGTGATGGTAAAAGTAGCGCTGGTGTCCCGCCGGCTGTCTGGCGGACGTCCCACTCGCCCATCGTGCCGGCCAGAGGCCTCAGCCCATTTTGCTTTGTTATAATGACATCTCTTCGGGGCGCTATCGTCTAGGGGTTAGGACGGAAGATTCTCAATCTTCAAACACGGGTTCGATTCCCGTTAGCGCTACCAACCTTTCCTTTTGGCTGGAAATCTCCTCTAACTCAAAGAAGATCATGCTAGTTGCATCGGTTCGATAAACACCATCCGAGAACAGCACGCCACGCGGGAAAATCACCTTCTGGAGTCTCTGTTTCTGGTCGGCGCCAGATTCGACCCAAAGCCTTGCGGCATTCAAAAGCACATGCTGGCCGAACTCCACAGCGGCCTCGACATCCAATACCTCGAGCCGGCCATCTTGTTCCGCTATCTCCGCCAGCGTGATGTCTTCATTTAGTTTGTCGAGCTGTTCCTGGTAGGTCTGCTGATCAAGCACACGTTTGTAAACAAAAACGTCAACCAATAAATCCTTCCGCTTGCGCAGTTCACTCAGGCGACGCATCAGGGTGTTGTGGGAAGTGGTAGCTTGTGCCTGCTTCTTCTCCCAGACATCGATGATTATCGCTCCAAACAATCGGAGATATTCCAGTTTCGGTTTTAGGTTTTCTAGAAATTCACTGAATAGCCGCGCTAGTTCCTCTCGTCGTATATTCACTGCTCGGCAGGAGCGGTTCTGGCATCTGTAGTACGCATATCGCTGATTTAATCCCCGAGACCAGCTTGCAGTTAAGGGTCGGTCGCACTTACCACAGCGCACAAAATGACGCAGCGGGAAGTCCGGATTGCTGCGCATTCTGGGGCCGATCGATGGATGTTTTTTTGACAAGAGTGCTTGGACACAGCTGAAGGTCTCAGTGCTTACCAAAGGAGGAAAATCGGACGTTTGAGCGATGTTCCAGTCGCGGACGACCATCTTTGAACCGACGAACTCTTCTTGTCAAGTTCTCAATCTCAGTTTCTTCGGATCTGTGTTGCCTCCAAGCTGGCCCGCTCCAACTGCACACGCGGAGCGACTTGGTTGATGTCCAGGCCCAAACCCAGGGCACCTTGCCGTCCGACGCTTTCTCCTCAGGCATTCTCAGGAAGGGTAGTGTTTGAGTGTCCTTCGCGCTCAAAAGAAGATCCATCATTCACACGCGCTTCATTTTGTAACGTGAGATTTTGATCCACGCATCAAGTGCGCTGAGCCATCTTGTATTTCTGTAGCACTGCATCGCGCGAGATCACCCCTTCCAGGCGTCTGAAATCGGCGCGATGCACCACCGGCACAAGCGGTACCTGATAGACATGGCGGAGAGCGGTTTCAAGCGTGTGATCGGGATGGAGGTAGGGCAGGATCGGGGTAACGAGCGTTGAGCCCAGCGTCATCTCTCCTTTACCCTCACTCGTGAGACGTTTCAGCGTGTCGGTCGTCACACTTCTCCAGCCACTTGGATCCAATCGGACTAGAAAATCGCCGGGCAGATCTCTTACGCGTTGTAACGCCTGGTCCACCGAATCCCCAGCGTTCAATACCGGAGTAGGCGCGGCACTCATAGCATCTTCTACGCGTAGCACCGTCTGCTCTCGTTGTTCTTCAAGGGATGGCAAGTCGAGGCCGTCCTGGCGAGTGAGAAGATCGAAAATGGGTGTAGGCTGCAAAGCTCGGGAAATGACATACGCCAACGTATTGGCAACAATCACGGGTACGATGATGGAATAGTTGCCACTGACTTCAAGCACCATGAAAACTGAGGTCATCGGGGCGCGGAGAAATCCCGCAAACAGTACTCCCATGCCAACCAAAGCATAGGTGCCGGTGGATCCGGTCAGCGCTGGATAGAAGTGGCGTTCCAACCCTCCGATTGCGCCTCCCAACATGGCCCCGACAAAAAGTGTAGGGGCGAACATTCCGCCTGGGGTACCAGTGACGAATGACAGAGTGGTGGCAACAATTTTCAGCAGAGCCAGAATAGCGAGCATCTTCCACGTGAACTGGTCGTGCATGGCTTGGTCAATATATTCGTAGCCTGCTCCCATCACCTGGGGAGCGCCCAGAAAACCGATCAATCCGATCACCACAGCGGCCATCATGGGTTGGAAATATTGCGTCCAACGTGGCCAGGCGCGCAGACGTGGCCGCAAATATGCAATGGCCTTGGCAAAGAACACCGCGGCCAATGCGCCGACGACGCCCAACGTCGCGTAGGCCAGCAACTCGGCGGGTTGCACCAAACCAACAGCGGGAATGCGGAAAAGAGGTTCAGCGCCGAGAAACCAGCGCACTACTACCACGCTTGAAATCGCTGAAAGGACGACCGACCCCAGTATGCCGGCGCTCCAGCGTCCGATCACTTCTTCGATGACGAACAGAACGGCTGAGATCGGTGCGTTAAAGGCGGCGGCCAGTCCAGCAGCAGCGCCTACCGGCGCCAAAAGGCGCAGGCGCTCGCGCGAAAGGTCGAGACGCCGGCCCAGCGCCGAGGCCAAACTGGCACCGATTTGCAGCGAGGGATCCTCCGGCCCCAGCGACTGTCCGGAACCGATCGCCAGGGCGGCGGTAATGAATTTCCCCACCGCGGTGCGGAACGGAATGTATCCGTTGTAGATATAGAGAGCAGCCTTGGTTTGGTTGACGCCGCTGCCGCGAGCTAAGGGGAAAACGTGAATCACCAGAAAAGCCACCACCAAACCGGTGAGGGCAGGTATAGCAATCAGGCGCCAGTTATGGGGTTCAGGCACTGGGCCGAGCAACCAGATTTTGCTCCAGTCGATGGCCAAGCGAAAGCACACGACCGCCAGTCCGGAGAACACACCAATGAACACAGCCAGCACCAGGAAGAATCGCTCTTCCCGAGTAGTGCTGAGAGTGAACCAATATCGACTTGTGCCCCTTGGGGTGAAGCCGTCGCCTTCCTGGGGCTCGAGAGTTGGTTTTGTCGTAGCGGGATCGACTGCGTCGGTCATTGCTCGACACCGGCATGATCTTGCGCAAGGAGCAGCAACGCTCTATCAGGCCCTTCGGCTGACCCGCATATCAACTCGGTTTGTTGTTCGATGCTGTAAACCAAGCTCATTAGCTCGTCCGGCAATTGTTGATCTCGCGATACAGATTGTGGTCCGGACAATTTCGCCAGCTTAGGTTTCATCTCCAACCACCTGGCTTTCAGATGAGGCAAGTTATCGTAGGAAGATTGTCGACTCAGATCGGTTCCGCGGCTCTGAGCGCAACTGTCCAGACGACTGCCCGCCTGCACAAACGCTGCACGTACGCGGCGACTTCGCTCGGCATCAGATATGCGCGGTGCGGACGGGTCCGAGTCCAACACTTGTGCGGCGGTTGCCAAGAGACCCTGAGCGGAGACATTTTGAGGGTCGGCGCGAACCGCCGCCTGTAGATAGCCTTGAGAGGTGCGAAAACGTCCCAACTGGAATGAAGCTTGCCCAGCGCCCAACAACGCTCCCTGGTTGTGAACGTCGGTGAGCAGGGTCTGTTGGTATTGCGCCAGCGCACGATCGTAGTCCTTGGCCAGCATGAAAAGATCAGCCACCCGTACGCGCAGGGCCGGATCGTTTGGCAAAGCGGAAGCCATGGTAATCAGCTCAGCCTGCGCTTGAGGATAAGCGTTCTGCTGTAGCAGAACCTCGATTAACTCGAATTGCGCATCGCGCCGCTTTCCTTCCGCATCGCTGGGCCAGATACCGTAGATTGCATAGTGGTAATACTGGACAGCTTTGTCGAAAACGCGCTGGCGCACAAACAGCCGCCCCAAAGCGAGATTCACGGCACCTTCCTGCGGAGTGCGCTCCCATAACCTGATGAGATAGGTTTCAGACTCGGCGGTCCGGCCGGTGTCACGGAGGGCACGCGCCAGACTGAGTTGATACTGAGAGTTGTCGCGACTGTAGCTGAGTGCTGCGCGAAAAGCCTCTAGCGCTTCCTCCGCATGACGCTCACTCTGCGCTTTAACACCGCGTTGATACAGATGACGCGCCAATGCCTCTTCTTGCTCATGAAACCGGTAGACCAGTCGACCGACGCCGGCGAACGCCAGCACAGCGAGGACAAGCAAGCCCAAAAGGATGACCGGGGGGCGGTTCGAGATGGCTTTCAAAGCGAGCTTCATGACAGCAAACGAATATTTATTCTAAATCAAAGAATGCGGACCGAGTTTGGTGTCTGCAAAGAGTGCGTTGAAGCAGAACGATTCTTCCCTTTCACGGCGTGTTCGTGCAAACCAATCTGTAAATATCCCAGCACCCTGTTCGTAACCTTTCTGACGATTCTGAATCTGACGGCCAGGGAGCTTGGAACGTTTGATGCTCGCTGGCGAAGCTGGCATGGACATCACACAGACCTGTAATCCCGGCCTAGGGTAAAGATGCTTGAGACCTTCTCGAACGCGTTCATTTACTTCCTGGCGCTATATGCCGGTCTTGGATTCGGGTTTGCCGTGCCATTCGTATGGTTCGGAGTTCAGCGTGTGGACTCAGAAGCTCAAGGAGCAGGTGTTGGTTTCCGCTTGCTGATCTTGCCGGGAGTCGCCGCATTCTGGCCGATGTTTCTGTATCGCTGGCGGCGAGGGGTGGTTGAGCCTTCAATAGAGAAAAATCCGCACCGGTTGGGAAGCCATGATTAGCCCGCTCAGAGCCCTGCATCGCCGTACATTTGTCACATTCGCGATAGTGTTACCCGCGATCCTGTTGATCGGAATCGGAGCGAGGCGTCGCCCAAGCCCAAGCGTTGATGCGTCAGGTTTTCCAGCAACCTGGTATGTAGTAAAGCAGTCGAGCAGCTTGTGGAAGAAACATACGATTCTGTCGACGTTCTATAGCACACCGGGTCGTCCCCAAGACATCCATGTTGTTCTGGTGCCTTCGCACGAGTTCAACGAACCCGACTTGCTGCTCTATTGGGCAAATGACGCACCGTCCGGAAATGCTTTGCCCGCGGAAGCGCAACTTATCGGAGCCTTTGCTGCCGGCAACGCGTTTCTTCTTCCCTTGAATGAGAAACGTGCTGGCTACCTGGTCTTGTTCAGTTCGGCCCTTCGGGAAGTGTTCGATACGGCCAACGTGGAGACATTGCCATGAGCGTTCAATATGGCGCAATCAGTTGGAACCGGCAGAAGAGGGTGTATGACGTCACGCTGGTGTCGTTGCTGGCGGTGTACATCACCATTTTTGTTGGAGTGGGCGCATGGCGGAATCCGAACGCGACGGCCGAGACATTGCTGATCCGCGCGTTGGGGACGGCAGCGTTCCTGCTGCTGAACTTGGTCCTGTGCATTGGGCCCCTGAGCCGGCTGGATCGTCGTTTTCTCCCGCTTCTTTACAACCGCAGGCATCTCGGCGTCACTACATTCTTGTTGGGCCTGGCACACGGAGGGTTTGGGCTGGTCCAGTTTCACGCGCTGGGAAATGTGGATCCTCTCCTAAGTCTGTTCATCAGTAATCCGCGATACGGCAGTGTTGCCGATTTTCCCTTTCAGGCGCTGGGTTTTTTCGCGCTGCTCATTCTTTTTCTAATGGCTGCAACGAGCCACGATTTCTGGCTGCGGAATCTTTCCGCTCCTACGTGGAAGCGGCTGCACATGCTGGTGTACGTGGCGTATGTCCTGCTGGTCGCACACGTTACTCTCGGGGCGCTGCAGTCAGAGGCGAGCCCGTTGCTGGCTGCTGCCCTGGTGATCGGAGTAACTACGGTACTCTCGCTTCACCTGGCGGCGGCATTTCGCGAGAAACGGGTGGACGGGGAGAAACATCAAGCCGCGGACGAAGGCTTCGTAGAAGTCTGCAAAGTGGACCGTATCGCCGAGAACTGCGCCACGATCGTTACTCTTTCGGGGGAACGAGTTGCGGTATTTCGTTACGCCGGCAAAGTCTCAGCGATCTCAAATGTTTGCCAACACCAGAACGGACCGCTGGGGGAAGGGCGCATCATTGATGGCTGCATCACCTGTCCGTGGCACGGCTATCAGTATCGGCCGGAGTCTGGAGCGGCACCGGCGCCCTTCAAGGAAAAAGTCCCGACCTTCCGGGTGAAGGTGGTGGAAGGGACTGTGTTCGTGCATCCGCGTCCTAATCCACCTGGAACCTTGGTTCAGCCGCCTCAGAACTGACCCGATAAACCTGTAGCCGCGCCGCGGCAACGTTTCTATAAAGCGAGGACTTGAAGCAGAGTCTCCGAGAGCGTCCCGAAGTTTGTTAATACTGATGTTCAGGCTGTGGTCGAAGTCAACGAACGTATCCTGATCCCAGATTCGCTGTCGAAGCTCGTCCCGGGTGACCACCTCACCGGGTCTCTCCAACAACAAGCCCAAAACCTGGAGCGGTTGGTCCTGCAGCTTGATCCTTATCCCATGCTTGTAAAGCTCACCGGAAGTGGGGTCGAGTTCAAACACCCCAAATAGGATCCGCCGCACATTAGGGCGTTCAGCGTTCATGTCGAACAGGTTTGTTCGGGCAGGAGTGTAGCATGCCACCCGCTTTATCTTGTCATTGATGAGGAGATGTGTGGATGTAAGTGTTTTATTTTGTGGCTTGTAGGCGGAGACCTCCAGAAGGCAAGCATTAGACGCCGGGTGGATTGACCTTTCTCAACGTCGAGATAGACTGCGCGACGTCAGCGAGTCAAGACTTCGCTGACGGATCACAATCGTGCTCAGAGGAGCTGCTTTTATGACGCCAGCCGACTCACTCCATGAAATCGCGGTAGGGGCCCTGGATCGTGGGAAACGGGCGGTAGCAATCATGCCCCGAGGAATGGAAACTTCTGGTTTCGCTCGACCGAAGACGGAAGGCCAGGACGCCATCCCTGGTGGCCAGAAATCCCCCTGGCAAGACGCGGAACTGGCGCTGATTGAAAGAGTGCGGGCCGGCGAGAACGATGCCTTTTACGAACTTGTGCACCCCTACGAACGCGCCGTTTTCCTGGCTGCTTTGGGTATCGTCAGAAACGAAGCGGATGCGGAAGAGGTAGCACAGGAGGCTATCCTGAAAGCCTTCAAGAATCTCGCACGTTTCCGTCAGGAAGCGAAATTCAGTACGTGGCTGATCCAGATTGCGATCAACGAAGCGAAGATGAGGCTGCGGAAGGACCGCCGGCCACTTTACGAATCGATAGAAGAAGGCAAGCTCGGCGACGACGGCGACTATATTCCTAGAGATTTTGCGGATTGGCGAGAAATACCGTCCGAAGCCCTGGAACAAAAACAACTTCGTAGGGCGCTCACCAACGCCTTGGACTCTCTGCCTGAAAAATACCGCACCATATTAATTTTGCGGGACGTGCAGCAGCTCAACATCAACGAAACTGCAAAAATCCTCGGTCTCTCAGAAGCCAATGTGAAGACCCGCCTCAGCCGCGCTCGACTTCAGATGCGCGACGCGCTGGCGCCGGGTTTTGATGGAGCTTGGCGCAGGGAAAGGAGCTACGAAAAAATACGCGCATTCTGATAGAGCCTGGTCCCTCGTAGCCGCTAGGATAGATTTCAAGAAAACGGGTACCCACACCCCATCGCTTAGCGGTGATGGGCATCTCTGGGCAGATCTAACGATCAGTATCCGAGGCCCAGACGATGGCAGAAAAAATCTATGTAGACCAATCAACGTCTTTGCTTTGTGCGGCTGTTGATTTGGAACCCTTTTACGGCAGAACCGCCGCTTGGCACTCTCGTTCCGTCCTTCAAGATCAACTCTGAGTTTCTAGGGGCAAAGGAAGTTTCACCTCCTGTACCGGCCATAATGTCGGATTGAGGCTGGCTTGCATGGCTTTTTGGTGCTGTGCTGATCGGTGCGACCACCCTCGTTTGCAGTCTGCGACGTAGAAGTCGAAGCGCCAATAGAAAAAGCGTGTCACAACAGTCCGAAAGCGTGTACCGTGTAGCGGACATTGGTAGATCTGAGCATCCCCACTCAAGCCAAAAACGGGCTTGAGTGGGCCACCCGCCCAACACTCAGGTTTATGAAATCCTGGGACGGACCCCGGTTTGAGGCGAGAATACTTGGATGGGCTTGTCCGTATAGAAATACTTCTTGTAGGCGGCGATCCAGTTGCTGGCGATGTCGTGCTGTGCTGTGGACAGGTCGAGTTTACCCGCACACACCATCTGGTGGAGGTGTTCCTCCAGGGCGTCTTTCACCTGTGAATTCCAATTACGAGATGTGGATGGCTCCGGCCACAGGTTGTGGATGTCTTCCTTCCCACCCAACCCTGGAGTAATCAGGTAGTCGATCTCATAGTCATCCTTGCTGGCATTCACGATTCCATACTCGTGCAGTACTTCCTGGCGCAACGAGGTGGATACCTCCTTCACCACTTCTTCGTGAGGCATGGAGCAGACATCGCTGATCGTCACCGCCCGCGTGGCGCCTGGGGTAAGGTTGCGGTCCGGTACTGCTCCGCGTTCGAACGAAGCAGCGACTGAGTTCGTGCGGCGCAACCTGAAATCCAGGGCAAAACCCCGGATCAGAAGTTTGCCGACTGCCGCGACTATCAAAACCGTTATACAGAGCAACGCTGCGGTCCGAGCGGTAGACATGGACTGCGAGAACAACCGCCACGAACTGGCCTTCGGTTGGGCTGCCAGCTCAGCCAACTGTGCCTTCAAGAGCGCGCGTGGACCCGTGCTGGGCGGCAATTGCGGATCGAGTGTTTGCCGGTGAGCTCGCGCGAAATCGGCAATTGTTCCTTCGATTTCCGCCATTCGCGCACGGCAGTCCCAGCATGCGGCAAGGTGGGCGCGAACCTGGGCGGCGCGACGGCTGGAGAGTTCGCCGTCCGCCGCGAGCAGCAGCTCTTGATCCGGGATGTGGAGGTTTTCGCGCAGCATGATTTATCTCCGATCTGCACGAATCAACCGTGCGAGGGATCGTGTCAGCGATATCGATACGGATCCCAGAGAAATGCCGAGAACCGCTGCTATTTCCCGATAGGCGAGACCCTCGGCACGCAGCCTGAGGCACCCCTGGTCCGATTCCGGAAGAGCATGCACAACAGCCATCAAACGGTGGCGCCTTTGAGCGGACGAAAGCTCCTGCTCAGGATCAGGCGATGGGTCAACCTGGTTTTCCGTAATCTTCTCGTCGGAGATCGTTCGGTCGCGCGATTTCTGGTTCGCATGGCGCTGCTTCAACGTCAGGTTGTGCGCGACCCGGAAAACCCACCCACGAAGATTCTGTCGTGACCTGCGTAACTGAAGGTGCCGGAAGAGGGAGAGGAATACCTCCTGGATCACCTCTTCGGCGTCGTGCAAGGGGATGCCGAACGACAGCGAATACCGAAGGAGTGGATTGCGAAGTTCGTCAAAGAGTTCCAAAACCTCGCGTTCGATCTCGGACGGCTTCGCCGAAGCCGCTGCGTCAGCGACGGATGGGAAGGACAGTTCTGTGATCGAATCCGAGGGAAGCATACGCTTGGGTTCCTGGACTATATATTCCGCGCCCGCCGCTTGTGTTCAGAGATTTTTGAGTCTTATCGAGCTTTGTCAGAAGTTCTAAAAAAGACTGAACGCAACCGCCGAAATCGTAATTCTAAACTTGAGGGGCGGGCTACGTCCGAAGTAACCAGCGGAGGGGAACGCCTGTCAATTATGGTTAGGCAGCCGCCAAACCACCGAGGTCCTGGTTTTTCATGAGGATACTTGCTGCTATTGTCATCATCTGTTGTGGCCTGCCGCTGCTCGGGCAGAGTAACAGCGGTGAACTGCGCCTCAGGGTGACCGACCCGGCTGGCCTGAGCGTTAAAACTACTGTACAGATCGTCAGCCTGGCAAACCAATATCGAAATACGCTGACGACGAACGATCAAGGCCGCCTGGATGTACAGCGTCTGCCTTACGGTGTTTATCAGCTTGAGGTAAAGCAGCCGGGTTTTGCGGATCATCTGGATTCGATCGATATTCATTCTTCGATCCCGATCGAACACAGGATCCAACTGGTGCTGTCCACGGTGAATCAGTCCGTCACTGTGAATGCGGCCAATACGCTGATCGATCCCGATCAAGCCGGCTCGGTCAACCGGGTCGGGACCGACACGATTCAAAACCGCCTCGGCTCAATTTCCGGCCGGTCCTTGCAGGATCTGGTGAATACGCAACCTGGCTGGCTTTACGAGGGAAACGCTGTACTGCATCCCCGCGGCTCGGAATATCAGACCCAGTTTGTGGTCGACGGAATCCCGCTGACCGATGATCGCTCGCCCAGCTTCGGTCCTGCCATAGACGCGGACGACGTGCAATCGTTAAGCATCTACACCGCCGGCATACCTGCGGAATACGGCCGAAAAATGGGGGGTGTGATCGAAGTGAATACGCTGCACGATTCCCAGCAAGGTTTTCACGGCCAGATTGTGCTGTCAGGAGGCAGTTTTGATACAGCTGGCGCCTCCGCACAAGGACAGTACGCCTGGGGGAAAAACACCCTTGGCGCCAGCGCCAGCGGGAGCATGACGGACCACTACCTGAATCCGGTGGTGCCGCAAAACTATACGAACACCGGGACCCTGGGCGATTTCTCGGTGAATTACGAACGCGACTTGACCTCGAAAGACCGCCTGCGATTCATCGTCCGGCACGAGTTGTCGCGTTACGAACTGCCCAACGAACAGGTACAGCAAGCGGCAGGCCAGCGGCAAACTGCGGACAACATCGAAACCATGGGAATCGCCTCTTACCAGCACGTATTCTCCTCCAATGCGATCACTGACTTCCGGACCATGGTTCGCGACAACGACATTGGTTTCAACTCCAATCCCGAATCGACACCGGTTGAGGTCTTCCAGAAAAATTTCTTCCGCGAAGTCTATTTCAAAGGAACTACAACCATCGATCATGGGCGGCACGAATGGAAATTCGGCTTCGAGTCGGACAATACGTTTCTGAACGAAAACTTCCGCTACCACATTACCGATCCCAGCCAGTTCGACGATGACACTCCGATTGACTTTGCGTTTCTGGGAAATCGACCGGACCTTGAACAGTCCATATTCGTTCAGGACCAGATCCGCCTGAAAAACTGGACCATCAGTGCTGGTCTGCGCTGGGACCACTATCAACTTCTGCTGAATCGTCACGCGGTCGACCCGCGGGTTTCCGTTTCCCGCTATTTCCCGTGCGTGGGAGTGCTGGTGCATGTTTCGTATGACCGGGTATTTCAAACTCCATCATTCGAGAACATCCTGTTATCGAGCTCCAACCAGGTGGAATCGATCGATCCGACCAGTTTTCTACGTTTGCCGGTTGAACCTTCGGAAGGGAACTATTACGAAGCCGGATTGACGAAGGTATTTGGCGGAAAAGTCAGGCTGGCCACGAACTATTTCCGCAGGCTGGTCTCGAATTATGCGGATGACGATCAGATCGCAAGCTCGACCATCAGCTTCCCGATCTCATTCCGCAAATCCGATATCTATGGAGCGGAAGCAAAAATCGATGTGCCTGACTGGCGCGGTTTTTCCGGATTCTTGAGCTATTCGTACATGGTCGGCTTTGCCTCGTTCCCGGTTACAGGCGGCCTCTTCCTGGGGGACGACGCCCAGGACTTGCCCTCCGCCGGACGCTTTCCGGTCTCACAGGACCAGCGCAACACCGTCCGCGGTCGAGTGCGTTATCAGGTCAGACCCCGCTTCTGGATTGCGGGCGGAATTCAGTACGACACAGGATTGCCGTTCGAGTTCGTAGGCGACCCGGCCACAGTGCTGGCGCAATACGGACAGCAAGTTCTGGATCGAATTAACTTTGCGCGGGGACGGATTTACCCTGCATTTCAAGTCAATGCCTCGGCGGGAGCCGATGTCTACAGGTCTGAACGTCTAAATATGAAGTTTCAGATCGACGGGCAGAACCTCACCAATGTCCTGAACGTGATCGATTTCGGCGGTCTATTCTCCGGCAACGCCATCGGACCGTCGAGGAGCTTCGCCATGCGACTCACAACCAACTTCTAGTGGATTACGCACGAGTCATTCATAGAGTTCGCCCTGAAGATTTCGCAACCGGAACAGCTGCAAGCACTGAGTTGATCGTCACTGCTCGGCTTTACAGATCCGGTAGATGTGGCCTACGTGTTTAACGTAATCAGTGGTTTCTCGGTACGGGGGCACGCCATGAAATTGGTTCACGGCGTCAACGCCGCTGTTGTAACCAGCAAGAACTAAATCAACGTTGCCGCTAAATTGCTGGGAGAGTTGTCCCAGGAGGCTGGTGCCGGCATCCGCGTTGGCTTGAGGATCGAAGGGGTCAGCGATGGAAAACTTTCGGGCAGTTTCAGGTTGCAGCGCCATCAGCCCGACGGCTCCCGTTGTACTTATAGCGTGTGGATTCAATCCGGATTCCCAAACTGCAACCGCATAGACCAGACACGAGTCGACGCCATGTTTCGCGCTGGTTGCCGCCAGGATCTCGTTTATTTTCTCGATCGGCATGGTTGCTCTACTGGTCTTGGAGGAGGATTTTAGCCAGAGAGCGTACGCCGTCAGCCGGTCGGCAAGATGCCGGGAGAAGGCATGTCCGTAGCGGTCGGGCTTGATGGGCGCCTTAAATGATACATAGGCTGTCGCGACCAGCAGACCGGCCGAATAAAGAATGATGGCCAATAAGCCGAGTCCAACCCGCGCTGTTCTGGACAGCCTGTGGGTTGTCGAAGGGGGTGATGGCTCACGACTTCCCGGATCGAGATCCGAACTATTCATTTTCATCCTTCCTCGATAGCCCAGTAGGGCCGACAGCCGAGCTTCGCCAAAAGCCGCATACAGTTGCACATACTCGGGGCAGTAGGTCGTTCCAGAGTATTCTTTTTAGTCCTATCTTTACGAAAACAAAAGTCTTATTCTTATTTTCAGGATTTGGAAAGAGCGGCAGGCAAGTTGCGAGAAGCTATAGCCTCAGCAGTGCCTGTGTTGAAGATTGGGCAGGAGGTGTGGGGCGGGATTTGGATCCTGGTTCGCGGTCCAGAGCCTAAAATGGGCCGTGGTGAAGGGTTTTTGTCGCAACCGGTGTACATTTTGTTGTTATGTGGTAGTCTCCGGGGAAATCACCTCTCGCCGACGATTTCTGAAGAACACCTAACCTCGAAGTTTGAGGCAATCTCGACCATAGTTTAGAGAGCCATCTGCATCTGAGGATGGCGAAGGTCGGACCTCAACGCCACTCGTTGTGACGAACGTCGGTCCGGAACATAGAGATGGACCTTCCTTCGGCTTTTTCGCGCGACCAAAACTGGCGGTGGATGCAGGCAAGTGCCGGCAATACCGCGTAGCCACGATATTAAGCTTGAAATGGAAAAAGACCTCTATACCGCGCCGGTGAGCCGCTTGCCCTCTGTGAGGATTGAGCCAGACTCCGTGCCGGCCGCGAGCGAGGATCACGAAGCACCCAGGTTCGTCCTACGACCGGCGGGCCGCTGGGAAGTTGTGGATGTGCGCGAGCTTCTGGGAAGCTGGCATATCTTTTGGGCCTTTCTCTGGCGCAACATTTTCCGCCGAAACCGTCAAACCCTGCTCGGTCCTTTGTGGTTCGTGATCACGCCTCTGGCCAAGATGCTGCTCTTCACATTTGCTCTGGGCAAAATCGCCAGACTGCCGTCGGAAGGAATTCCATACCCTCTTTTTACCTTCGCTGCACTACTGCCCTGGGAGCTTTTCAGTACGGGAGTGACCCGCAGCAGTGAAAGCCTGGTGACCTACGAACACATCATCACCAAAGTCTATTTTCCGCGGGTGATCATTCCCGCCAGTGAAGTGTTCGGCGGACTGGTGGATTTCGCAGTTTCTTTCGTTCTCCTTCTGGCGATGGCGCTGGCTTACGGCTTTCCGCTTACGATCCGCCTGCTGGCAGTTCCTGGATTCATTGCGCTGGCTCTGCTGTTGTCTCTTGCGATGGGTCTGCTCTTCTCGGGATTGCACGCGCGGTACCGGGACACCTCGCGGTTTCTGCTCTATCTGATCCAGTTCATGCTGTACGCGACTCCGGTGGCGTATTCCCAGACCGTGGTTGCCAAGCGGTTGCCGGGGTGGCTGTGGAATCTTTACCAGCTCAATCCGATGTACCAGGTTGTCGAAGGCGTCCGCTGGTCGGTTCTCTCGACATCGCATACGCCGGACCTTCACATGCTTTCCATAGTGACGATGATGGTTTTGGTGTTCCTCGGGATCGGAGCGGCGGTGTTTGCCAACACTGAGCATTCCATCGTGGACATGATCTAGAAAAGTATTCAGGCATATGAGCGCACACGCGATTCGAGTCTCCGGTTTGGGAAAGAAGTACTGGCGCGGGCCAGATGCAGAGGCCCGTCTGATCGCCCGCTTTCGAAAGCGATCCACCGGAGAGACTATCTGGGCCTTGCGTAACTGCTCTTTCGATCTGCCCAAGGGCGAGATACTCGGGATCATCGGAGTGAATGGAGCGGGAAAGAGCACGCTGCTCAAGATTCTCTCCCGCATTACCCGTCCAAACGAAGGCCGCGCAGAACTTTACGGGCGTATCGGGGCATTGCTCGAGGTCGGCACCGGATTTCACCCCGAGCTCACCGGACGCGAGAATGTATTTCTCAACGGTGCCCTGGTGGGAATGCGAAAGTCGGAGATCAAGCGGAAGTTCGACAGCATCGTCGAGTTCGCGGGCGTGGCGGAGTGGATTGACACTCCGATCAAGCGCTACTCGAACGGAATGAAGGTGAGGCTGGCATTCGCCGTTGCGGCCCACCTCGAGCAGGAAATCCTGGTGATCGATGAAGTGCTGGCGGTCGGCGACGCGGCCTTCCGGAGAAAATGCTTTCAGACCATCCAGGAATCCACGCGGCAGGGCCGGACAGTGATTCTGGTGAGTCACGAATTGCCGTCGATTGCGACCACATGCACGCGGGCGATCTGGCTGGAACACGGCAGCATTCGTCAGGAAGGCACCGCGGCCGACGTCATCGACAGTTATCTCGATGCCGTTGTAGGCGACGATGGCACGCATCGCGGATTCATTCCGCTGGAAGCCGGCGAAGTCTCTCCGCTGGTTCCACGGCTCAAGTACATCCGGTTGCTGGATGGCGACGACAAGCAGGTTCCGTGCTTTGCCACCGGCGATCCGGCGAAATTCGCCGTGGGCTATGACGGCGGCGATTCGGCTTCGGTGAGAAAGACAGCAGTCAACCTGACAATCTTCAACGCACGCGGCAATCCGTTGACCATGTGTGCCAGCGCCACGGTGGCGGAGTCGATTTCGGGCGAGCCACCGAATCCGGGAGAATTTGTTTGTGCCATCGACAAGTTGCCACTGGTTCCGGGACAGTACTCGATCGAAATCTGTTCCATGGCCGGCAACACAGTGCAGCAAAGAATTACAGGCGCCGGTCAGTTCCAGGTAGTCCTGGGAGGAGAGTCGTTGACCCAGGCGATACCTCAACCCGGCTGTGGCGACATGGTAGTCGAGCAATCGTGGACTCTTCGGTCCACTCATTGATTGCGCAAGGCTGATTGGTTCAACCTGCTTTTGGGAGTGAAATGACGATTCTTCGCGGACAAGACGTTGCTCAACCCTCGATCCCGACTGCAAGTGTGAACGCGTCCGTCATCGTTCTGTCTTACAACTCGCAGAAGACGATCCGCACGTCGCTGGATTCACTCGCCGCCCAGCAAACTTCCGTTCGGTTTGAAGTAATCGTTGTGGACAGCTCGACCGATGCGACCGCGACCATAGTGAGCCAGGAATATCCCTGGGTGCGGCTAGTTCGTTTGACTCGGCGCGCTCTGCCGGGCGAAACCAGGAATGTGGGAGTTGAACATGCGAAGGGAAGAGTGATCGTCTTTCTGGCTTCGGATTGCGTGGCGGCTCCGGATTGGCTCAACAACCGGATGGAAGGGCACGAACAGGGATTCGCCGCAGTCGGCGGAGTGATCACCAACGCAAATCCGGGAAACCTGGTTGGCTGGGCAAATTATCTGATGGAATATGCTTTTTGTCTGCCCAATCGCCCGCGGGAGGTGATGAAGGGGAGACTCATTCACAATCTTTCCTACCGCAGCGATCTGTTCAGCCGCTATGGCTCGTTCCCACCGGACCTGCCGTTAGGCGAGGACACGGTTTTCAACCGCCGGCTGATGCTCAACGATGAGCCTGTGCTGTTCGATCCCCGGGTGCGCACCGGCCACATCAATCCGAGTTCGTTGCGGCATCTTCTGGAACATCATCACGGACACGGCAAGTATTTCATGAGGGCATGCTGGGACGGCGAGCTGTCCTATTTTCAGCCGACCGGCAAATTGGGGCTGCCGATTCTTTGGAAGACGCTGGTTTCTTATCCGTGGATGAGAATCAAGAACTGTGTCAAGTTCATTTTCAAGCAAAACCGTTCGCTGATCGGACCTCTCATTTATTGCTTCCCCGTGCTGGTGCTAGGTATCTATTCTTCTGCATGGGGCGCTTTCGGCGAGGCATTGCGACCACCGAAAAAGAAACCGGCGGAAGCCGCTCGTTCCCGACGCAACGCGGCTGCGTAAACCTTTCATGAAACCACAGAAGACACAGAGGAACACCAAAGCCCTTGGATTCGGATGTTCATCGGGTTTTCAAACGGATCGACAGGATCCCAAAGTGATGTGCACGTCATGATTTTCTATCTGGTGCAACGAAAGCATGCGAGAAGCTTCCAGTACGTGGACCTCTGGGGACCAGAACCAGGTTCACGCATGCAATACCTTTTCTACGACGACCTGGTCAATGCTCGGCAAGCGCGGCCCGGAACTTATATTTTCTCCGACCTGGAGACTCTTTCACCTGGCCAGCTGCAATTAGCCATTGAATTCGACGAGCAGCTTTCCCAGGCGGGAGATAGATTCCGCGTCTTGAATCATCCCGCACGCGTGCTTCGGCGCTATGATGCGCTCAGCCAGCTGCACGCCGAAGGAGTGAATTCTTTTCGAGCGGTTCGGGCCTGTGACCCTCTGGAAGAAATCCGATTTCCCGTGTTTCTGCGTCGCGGTGACGACCACCGCGGCAACCTCACGCCGCTGTTACAAGACCAGGCAGCGCTCGATCGCGGATTGAAATATGTGCGACTGCAGGGGAACCGATTGTCCGACATCCTGGTGGTTGAATTTTGCGACACGTCAGACCGGGCCGGCGTGTTCCGTAAGTACTCCGCATTCGTTGTCGACAAAAAAGTCTTGCCGCGGCATCTGCTGTTTGGACACAACTGGAATCTCAAGAAACCGTCTCTCAAGACCGACGAGTTGCAGCAGGAGCAGATGACGTATCTTGAAACCAATCCGCACCAGGATTTTGTGGCGGACGCATTCCGGCGCACCAACATCGACTACGGGCGCATCGACTATGGCGTCTTGGGCAGCGCGCCGCAGGTTTGGGAGATCAATACCCACCCCACCGTAGCCAAGCTTGCTGACCGCTTGACCGAAGCTTTCGAGGCAATCGATATCGCCGGGGACGGTGACCCCTTACCGATTTCATTTCGCGGAGAGACGCTCGAACAAATTCAGCAAGAAGTGAAAAGCCGCTCGCGCAACTCAAACCTGCGGACGGCTGTGTCGAAATTGGCGTCGACTCCAGTGCTCGAACCCGTCAAACAGATTCTGAAGAAATGGCTGGCTTAGGAAGTCATCGGCAGCGCCGGATTCCGGCAAAGTAGCGCTGGCATCCCTTCGACTTCGCCTAGGGTAGGCTTTGCCGGCTGTCCCGAGGCCGTCCCTCGGCGGTGGGCGAGAACGCCGACCGGCCAGCCGCAGCGACGGGGGTGCTAACTTTCAAATCCCTCATCGCCAGAAAATAGTGGCAAACCTCTTCCACAGTGGGAATCCGCGTTCCACCATGCAGTTCTAATCTACTGTTAAACAAGGACTTAACGATGGCAGGCCTGTTGCTCTAACCATGGGGACGGAGGATGTCCCATGAAGAGTCCGGCTGGAATTACGACTCTGGCATTGGCCTGTTTGCTGGCCTGCACGGCGTGTGGCGGCGGCAGTATGGCGTCGGCCACACCCCAGAGTTCCGCCGCCTCTTCGAGCGTGGCCAGTCCGCTCACCGTTACGTTTTCGCCCCACGCTGGATATTCCTGTGCGCCAGTCTCGGATGCCGACGGCGAACGGCGGCATCACCATTTACGCGAATCATGTTTCGCTACACCGTCGGACGTCCGATGTTGAATGCTGAAAACTTTCCTCCCGGACCGCAACCGCTGGTGGCGCTGCGGTGCACGACTGCGCCTTCCATCAGCATCGGAGATCCGCAGACTCCGGCATACAGCCTGGGTTTGAAGTCCGGCCGGGATGCCAACTATCCGCCCGGAACGAACCCTGCCATGAACGACAAACGACAGTAGTCCGATTGCAGTGCATCTGACCAGCGCAACCGAGCTCTACTACGGCTACGGCAATCCGCTGGACACGATCAACGCACCGAACTTCGGTTGCTGGTACGGCGAGAAGGATGGCGCCGTCCAGGGCACACTCACGGTCGAATACACGACACCGTAAGTTCCCACACCAAGTCAAAATCCGGCAGATTTTGGCGTCTATCTCATTGAAAGTGCAGGCTCCTGAACAATAGGTGACCTCGGATGACCCGGAGAAGGCACGCTGCGCTGCCAGATGAGAAAAGCGGTGCAATAACAGATCCTTTTTATGCAAATCTCTTCACATGCGCTCGGCTGGAGCGAGTAATTCCATGATTCGATGACCATCAAGGTTTGGCAGCCGGCGTGCACTATACCAAGTCGCCAATGCTCTTTTCCTCCCCACGAGCTTGAATCGTCAATTTCACCGAGGAAAACTTGAAAGATTCTCCTACTAGCGTGGTTCGCTATCGTCGTAGCCGGCGCAGCCGAATCAGCGGCCAGACCAAGTTCCTGGTGGTCCTGTTGTTTGCGGCAACAGCCGCTATTACCTGGCAGTTTGCACGCCAACAACCGGTGTCGACCTGGGCTTACACTGCGCCGAAATCAAACCGCGGGGCGCAGAGTGATAGTGAAGACGCTTCGATGGGCGGCGCGAAACAGGCCTACTCATCTTTCGTCGCGATGCGTCCGAGCCGTCCATCGTATTTGTATTCAGTGGTTCCGGGAGGGGTTGCAAGCGCGGAAGAGTTGCGGCAATCCATGCAGAACGATCCGGTGGTGGCGCGTGAGTTCGAAGGATTTGATTTTCTACGGGCCCATCTGGTGAAGGTCTCCGAAGACCAATCGATGCACGTCGCATACCGGCTGGGAGACAAGGTTTACTGGACACGAAAGAAAGTGGCGCTGCATCCGGGCGAAACCCTGATCAGCGACGGAAAAATTGTGGCCCGCACGCGTTGCGGAAATCGGATTGCGATGGCGCCCTTGGGTCCGCACGCGATCGTCGAGCCAATGGAATCAGATTTCAATCAGCCGCTCTTCTCCAACGATATGGTGACCCGCGAAGCCGAGCCGCAGCCTCAACCGTATGCTGCTGTTATTCCGAGCGCTGCGCCGGTCGAGGCGAATGCCCTGCAGCCCGTCAAGGGCGGCCGGAAGTTTCCATTTTTCATCCTGCCGGTCTTTGGCTTACCCGGGTTGGGTGGTGGCGGCGGTTCATCGCACACGCCGCTGGCGGTTGCTCCTGAACCAGGCACCATGCTGTTGTTCTCCAGCGGATTGTTCGGAGTGTATTGGAAGTCGCGTAAATCGAGGCGCAAACGCTAAGTGCAATCTTCGGCCCCGTTGATGCCTCGTTCCTTCAAACCTAACCCCTGGGTTTACATTCAGGCTGGCACCCTGCTTTTCCTGGCTGCCTGGTTGTATGCTCCGCTGGCGATTCGCCTGGCGATCCTGTGGTGGAAGGACCCAAATTACACGCATGGCTTCTTCGTTCCACTGTTCTCTTTGTTCTTGATTTGGGAGCGCCGTGAAAAACTGGCCGCGATTCGCATACGGCCATCGTGGTCGGGCCTGGTCATTCTTCTGTTTGCCCTGCTGGCCTTGGTGCTGGGGACAATCGATTCCCGCTACTTCCTCTCCCGCGTATCGCTCCTGTTCTTTGTGGCGGGCATGGTGGTCTTTCTTGCCGGATGGAGACATTTAGCCGCAGTCGCATTTCCGCTGGCATTTCTGGTCCTGATGATTCCTTCGGTGACCTTGCTCGAAAAGATCACATTTCCGCTACAGATGATCGCTTCGAAGACGGCGAGTTTCTTCCTGTTGTTGATGGGGATCCCGGCCGTGCGGGAAGGGAACATCATTCTTCTCCCCCACGCGCGCCTGGAAGTGGCGGAGGCATGCAGCGGAATCCGGTCGCTGTTCTCGCTTATCACTTTGACCGTGATCTACGGGTACGTGGCGGAGACGAAAATCAGGGTACGAGTGTTACTGGCACTGCTGGCAATCCCGGTTTCGGTATTGGCCAACGCTTTGCGCATTGCGGTGACGGGCGTAGTGGTGGAGCACTGGGGCATCGCAGGTGCCGAGGGCACGCTGCATCTGCTATCCGGGTGGCTCATTTTTGCCGGATCACTGGCGCTTGTTTTTCTGCTTCACCGTTTGTTTCAAATTCTGTTCTCGACGAAGGAAGAAAAACGATTGCTGGAGGAGTACGCATGATCTCCTGGAACGCGCGCTTCGCAACCGTCGTCCTCTTGCTGACCGGCACTGCATTGTTCCTCGAGGCCCGTGCCCGGAATGAATTCGTTTTGCCGCGAACCACGCTGGCATCGTTTCCACTCGAATTGAAAAACTGGCTGGGAAACGACGTTCCCATTCCTGATGAGATTCTTAAAACTCTTGGCACGGGCGAGTTCCTGCAGCGGACATACCAGGACCGGACCAGTACAGGCGCCTATGTCGATCTGTACGTGGCGTACCTTGAGAGCCAGCAAAAGTTAATTCACCATCTGCCCCAGGACTGCCTTGAAGGATCCGGTTGGTCACCGGTCGAAGTCGGAACAACCACTCTCGCATTTCCCGGCGATACTCCTTTTCCCGCCAATCGATACTTGATTGCGAAAGGCGACGATCGCCAGCTGGTTCTCTTCTGGTATTCAGCCCGCGGCCGGCGCGTGGCCAACGAGGACTGGATGAATGCCTACATGGCGCTTGATTCACTTCGGTTGAATCGCAGCGACAATGCGCTGATTCGAATGAATACGCAGTTGCAGCCGGGAGAGAAGCCCGAAGACGCCGAGCGCCGCCTGCTTTCTTTTGCGGGGCTGGTGAGTCCGATCCTGCACAACTACATTCCGCTCTGACGAAAAGCCTTAACGACAGAGGACACAGGGGAGACGGAATATCCGGGGAGGAATTGTAGAAGTTTCTCGGTATTCTTTGATCCTTCCGTGCTTCAAACTCGCAGAATCGCCCCAGCAAATCAATTGCTTCCTTTCAGATATTTGTCAAACCATTCGACCGAGCGCCGGATCGAATCGATTTGGTTTTCGCGCTTCTCGAAGCCGTGGCCTTCATTGGCGTAGTAGTGTGCGTCCACCGTTTTTCCATCTTTCTTCAGTAGTTCGACAACCTGTTCCGCCTCCTCTTTGGGTACGCGCGGATCGTTTTCACCCTGCAGGACCAGCAATGGCGCTTTTACCTGGTGGATGTAGGTGATGGGAGAAGCCACATCGTAGGTGGCGCGGTCTTTCACAGGATCGCCCAGCAAGCTCTTTTCATATTCTTGCAGCATCGCGTCCTCGTGTTGCAGCATAGTCATCCAGTTGATAATGCCGAAGAGTTCCACGCCCGCCGCCCAGACTTCCGGAGAACGGCCGATTGCCATCAATGTCATGAATCCGCCGTAGGAGCCGCCGGTGATGCCGATCTTCTTAGGGTTTACGTAACCGGTGGCTTCGAGGAATTTGGCTGCGTAAACCTCGTCCTGCAGATCTCCACCACCCAGGTCTTTGTAGTTCGCCTTTTGAAACTCGATACCGTATCCGGTCGAGCCGCGCACGTTGGGCGCGATGCAGATGTATCCCCGGGAGACGAAGGCAGCAACTTGCGGACTCCAGTAATCCTGGGATTGTCCGGTGGGCCCACCATGTGGCAAGACCAGCGCGGGGTTCGACTCGTCACGTTTGAGATTAAAAGGGACCCATAGCAATGCGCTGATGGTCTTTCCGTCGAATGATTTGTAGCTGACGATCTGGGACGGGGGACGCGGCGCCGCTTTCAGGCTGGCAATTACGGAATAGGTGAGCTGTCTAGGCTTCCGCGAGGTCAGATCGTAAACCCAGAAGTCCGCTGGCTCCACCGAACTTTCGTGCGTCAACAGCAAGCGATCGCCGGAAAACGAAAACGAGGTTGGGTAGGCCGCAAAGCTGTTCACGCCACCTGGGATGGGAATCTTCTCTGACTTGGTCGTGGCCGTGTTCCCGAGGTACACATCGGACCGCCCGTCGGCGTTGATCGCGTAGGTGAACTGCTTGCCGTCGGGAGAGAAATCCCCTGCACTGGCCTCCCATTTGGTGTCGGTGACCCATGTGACCTTCTGGCTTGCGATGTCGAGGAGCGCAACGTTCTGATAACCAGTCTTGGCGTCGGATGTTATCAACAGCGCTTTCCCGTCCGCGGAAAGAGAAGCCGCTCGGATGAAAGCCTTGCCCTGATGTGGGGTCAAATTAGTGGCGTTCCCGCTTGCAATATCGACCGCGTAAATGTCGGCGTCGGTGAAGCTGACTTCCAACCGGTTTGCGTATAGTGTTTTTCCGTCGGGACTCCAGGCCACAGATTGCCACAGGTGGTTCGGTGTGCTTTCGTGAGTGAGCAGCGTCACCTTGTGCGTGGCCCAATCCATCAGGGCGATGTTGTAAACCGTGGCATCCTTCGGCTTGTGGTTCAAGGCCACCGTCTTGCCATCGGGGGACCAGCGAGGGTTCTCCTCGCGAATCTCCGGGGTGTTGGTTAGATTGATCACCTCACCGCCCGCGCTGGGAACGGCGAAGATATCCCAGAGCTCATTGCCGGCAGTGTCCTGCTGAAAAAGAATCCATTTGCCGTCAGGCGACCAGGTCTCGCCATATTGTCTGTCGTCCGACTGCGCCAGCTGAATCGGCCATCCGCCGTTTGCGTTCACCTTCCATAAATTGGATCGCCCCGATATGTCAGTAGTGAAGACAATCTCGTTGCCATCCGGCGACCATGATGCGCTGGAAACATTGCGCGTGAAATAGAGATCGTCAATCGGGATGGGACGGGCGTTATCATTGGAGGCCGATACGATGGTTTTGGCATCGGTGAGTTGGCGTGTATCTGGGCCGGATGACTGAGCGACCGTAAAAGCGCAAGCAAAAAATAGCACGAGCGGAAGGTAGGTGGTCCGGGAGTACTTCATCGAGACCTCATTTGAAAGCGATCGGAGAAACGATCTGCTTGAATCTGCGCTCGAAATTGTACAACGGTGACAGACTCGGGTTGAAGCGATAGTGATTGCAAGACAGGAATCAATACCACCAAGGGCACGAAGATCCACCAAGGAATTTCTCCATGGTCCTCTGTGGTCAGTCCTTTTCGAATGTAACTATTTGGTCTTGCCGGGCTGGACGATCCCGCTGCCTTCACGGATGGTGATGATCTGATTGGCCTTCACTTGAGTGAAGCGTTCAATCTTCTGCGTGGTCGGCCACTTTACTTCGATCACATCTACAGTCGGAGCCTTGCCCAGGCCGAAGTGGAGGCGCAGGTCGCATTGCGACATCACGCTTGAGCCGCTGTGCACTTCGTCCATCTGTGCGTGGTTGCCGGTCACCACTCGCACACGGGCGCCGATGGCGGTGCGATTGCACTTGGTTCCGACCAGTTTGATCTTGATCCAGTTCTGCAGGTTGCCGCCGTCGTTGCGCAGCAGGGACGGTAAATCATTCATGTTCAGAATGACTGCGTCGATGTCGCCATCATTGTCGTAATCTCCGAAAGCGGCGCCGCGGCTGGAGAAGAGTTCGTTGATCCCGGGTCCTGCGTCCGCTGAAACGTCTTTGAATCGTCCGTTGCCAAGATTCTTGTAGAGCAGGCGTGGGTTTTTGAAGGTCTGGCCGATGTCGTGGCCTTCAATCTCCGGATAGACGTGTCCATTGATCTGCATGAGGTCGGGCCAGCCATCGTTGTCGTAGTCGAGGAACCCGCAACCCCAGGCGACGTAACGATTGTTGATTCCGATACCGGATGAAAATGTCACGTCGGTGAAAGTCCCGTCACCGTTGTTGTGATAGAGGTTGCAAGTGTCGTCGGCGAAGTTGGTCTTGAAAATGTCGAACCAGCCGTCACAGTCGTAATCGCCCACTGCTACGCCCATCCCTGCCTGCTCGTGGCCATTGTCGCTGTAGGCGCATCCGGCGAGGACGGCGATATCGGTGAACGTGCCGTCGTGATTGTTGCGGAACAGCATGCTGGGTTGTGAGTCCACCGCGACGTAAATATCCGGCCAGCCGTCGTTATCGAAATCGTAGGAGACCGCGGTGATCGAATAACGCGGGCCGGGTTTCAGAATGCCTGACTTTTCGGAGACGTCGGTAAAGGTTCCGTCCCCGTTGTTGTGATAAAGAACGTTGGTGTCGCCCGGGAGTCCGCGCGGGCCGCACATCACCGGGATGCCCTTCCACTGACAGAGAGGATCGTTCGCGGAAGGCGCTTTTGCCGGATCGAGTCTTATGTAGTTGCACACGAACAGATCGAGGTGGCCGTCGCGGTCGTAATCGAGAAAGGTGCAGCCCGCGCCCCAACGAAATTGTTCGTCGTAAACGCCGGCCTTGCGGGTGACGTCGGTGAAGGTTCCGTCGCCGTTGTTGTGGAACAGAATGTTGTGTCCCCAGAAACAGCAGAACAGGTCGTCCCAACCGTCGTTGTCGTAGTCGCCAACGCAGATGCCGGTCTGCCAGCCGGTGCGTCCGAGACCGGATTTCTCCGTGACGTCGGTAAACGTTCCGTCGCGATTGTTTTTGTAGAGATGCGAGGTTGGGGCCTTACCGGCAGGCCAGTTGGCATCGAGATGCGTGCCGTTGGTTAAGTAGATGTCGAGCCAGCCGTCGTTGTCGTAATCGAAAAAAGCCAGGCCGCTGCCTTTGGCCTCGATGATGTAGCGCTTGTGATCAGCCGCGCCCCAGACGTTGGGAGCGTTCAGGCCGGCTTCGCGGGCAACATCAACGAAGGTTACTGGAGACTTTGCGGCGGGATTCGCTGCGGCTGCCTGGAGGACTGCCGAATTTTTCCACCTCCAGAGCGGAGTAGTGAGTGCGTCCATCAACGTGCTGCCGAGGACGATCAGGGAAGAGCCCAGAAAATGGCGTCGCGGAAGATTCATAGGGGAACAGTCGTTAGTCTTCGGTCGTCAGTCGTCAGCTTAGCGCCTCAGGAAACTCAAACAATATTGTCATCCCGACCGGAGCGAAGCGAAGTGGAGGGACCTTGTGTTTCGACTCGTTAGTGTCGCAATCCCCACCCTGTCTTTCCCAAAAAACGGGAAAGACGAGGATGGGGCACCCATTCTTCTTCATTTTTCCGGCACCTTGGGAAATTTGCGGGGCACGATTCCTGTGCCTTCTTTGACTGCGACGATCTGGTCGATAGGAACATTCGTTAGTCGATCGACCTGTCCGCTGGGCCAGGTTATTTCCAGTGAATCGATTTTAGTTCGCTTACCGAGGCCAAACAGGATTCGCGGATCGCTGGCAGACATATAACTCATGCCACCTTTCGCCTGCTCGACGTGGACGAAGCCTTCGGAGGTCAGTTTCAACGATGCCCCGACGCCGTCGCGGTTCGAATGAGTCCCGATCAGTAAAACCTCGAGCCAGTGGTTGGCGTTGCCGCCGTCGTTGCGCAGAAGCGAAGGATAGTCGCCACGGTTGTTGGTGACGATGTCGATGTCGCCGTCGTTGTCAAAGTCCGCGGTAGCGAGTCCGCGCCCGGCGATAGGGTGCATGAAGTCAGGGCCCAGCGACTCGGACGTTTTTTCGAACTGGCCTTTTCCCAGATTGCGGAACATCAGCAACGGTTCCTGGTAAGAAACTTCGCTGTGATAGAGGTTGATGTTGTCCAGCATCGCGCCGTTGAGTTGCAGGATGTCGTTCCAGCCGTCGTTGTCGTAATCCAGAAATTTCATGGCCACGCCGCTCAGCAGCACGGCTTTGTTCCCGATGCCGGAGCGAAATGTATCGTCGGTAAAAGTTCCGTCTTGATTGTTGTGGTAGAGACGATTCAGTTCGAAATCGAGATGTGTGACGTAGACATCCTGCCAGCCGTCGCCATCGACGTCCGCAGCGTCGATGCCCATGCCTGCTTCGTAGCGTCCATCTTCGCTGGCCGCCATACCAGAGACAAATGACACATCTTCAAACGTGCCGTTGTGCTTGTTGATAAAGAGAAAGTTGGGCCAGGTGTCGTTGGCAATGGCGATATCGGGCCAGCCGTCATTGTTGAAGTCGGCCAGAACCACGCCCATTCCTTTCGATTCAGGCTTGCCCACGCCGGACGCATCGCTCACGTCGGTGAAAGTGCCGTCGTGGTTGTTGTGATAGAGCTTGGTCTTCTGTCCCTTGTAGTTGCCGGGATGACAATAAGAACGGTAGCCGGGACGGCGCTCGCCGCACCACAAGTTGTTCTTCGGTCGACCACTCGATGTAGTTGGTGACCAGCAGGTCGAGCCATCCATCTTTGTCGTAATCGAACCATCCGGCGCTGGTAGACCATCCACCTTCGTCCGCTACCCCGGCTTTTGCCGTGACGTCGGTAAAAGTTCCGTCACCGTTGTTGTGATAAAGGATGGCGCTGCCGTAGCCGGTCACGTACAAATCGGGATAGCCATCGTTGTCGAAATCTCCGACCGCAACGCCCTGGCCGTAATGTCCTCTTGCCGCCGACTCCGGCTTTATCAGTGACGTCGGTGAAAGTTCCGTCACCGTTGTTGTGATAAAGGGCGCCGCGCAAGGGTTGTGGCGGCTTGTAAATATCGGTGGCAGCCGATTGGACGAAGTATAAGTCCATCAGACCGTCCTGGTCGTAGTCGAGCCATGCAACGCCAGTGCCCATGGTTTCCAGATAGTACTTTTCGTCGGTGCCGGTGGCGTCCTGAAGAAAAGTGATTCCGGCGGCTTGTCGCACGTCGGTATAACGGACGGGTACGCGGTCGTCCTGTTTCGCTTTTTTAGGAGCTTGAGCGAAAGCGACTAAGGTGACAGCCATGAGGATGATTGCGCAGACAGAACACATCGCGCGGCCGTTCTCGCCGAGACCTGGACTCTTACTCGCTTTTGATTCATTCCGCATTCTCGTTTTGTGTTTCGTCGATGATCTCAGAGAGTCCGGTCCGCGAGTGATAGCGCCAGTTGCAGAAGTTGCTGCCGGGCCGTCATCGACAATGGTTCCTGAGCGGAAGGAGCTTGCGCCGGGGCTCGGGACAGCACTTCTTCAATTCGATTTACATCCAGCCCGCCGGCGCTGCTGCCTTTGAAACGATTGAGCACTTCGCGAGCTTTGGCGATTTGTCCGGTCTGGTAATAAAAGACGCCGAGAGTCGAGTAGCTTCCCGGCCACTCAGGAAGTAGCTCCACGGCGCGCTCCAGGCGCTGGGCGGCTTGCGCGGTGTTGCCTTCCAGCACCGAGACGATTCCCATGCCCCACAGAATTTTGCCCGAGCCCGGAATGCGAGCCAGGCCTTTCTGCAAGGTTTCTTTCGCACCCGCGACATCACGTTCGCGAAGCTGGACCAGCGTCAGCGAGAGGTAATACTGGTCGTTGTCGGGATTCTTCGCGATAGCATCACGGAAGATTTTTTCAGCCGTGGCCGTCTCACCGAGATGCGCGTGGATGTCGCCTAGCAGCGCGAGGAAGGCTGCGTCCTGTTGTCCGGCTGCCGATACTTGCTGTGCGGCTTCGAGCGCCTGAGCATAGGCGCCTTTGCGGAAGTAAGCGTCGGCCAGGTCGAACTTGACGTCGTCAGAGTCGGGATTGGCGCGCATGGCCGCCTGAAAATGCGGGATGGCGTCGTCGTACAAATGGAAACGCGCCAGAAGCACGCCGACTCCGGTCTGGGTACGAAAGTCTCCGGAGCTTAGTTGATCTAACTGCGTGATGGTCTGTCGAGCATCCTCGAGTTTTCCCAGCTTCAAATAGGCTTCCGCCAGCAAATAGAGATCCTGAGGACGATCAGGATGCTTCTGGATCTGGGCGGTGAGCTCGGTCAGATCCAGTTGCGTGCGCTCTTGCGGAGCGAGGGTTGAACGGTTATCGAGATAGTCGAACAGATGCTGATACGGGTACGGACCCGCTGACGCATCTTTGGAAAGAGTCTGAAATACGCTCAAGTCGCGTTGCGCGGCCTCGGTCTGGTGCAAGCTCCGCTCGACCATGGCGAGCTTGTAGTATCCCGAAGCCGGTTCGCGGCTCACCTTTACATATCTTCGGAGCAGAGTCGCGGCATCTTCAAATTTCTTGTCGGTGATACGGAGATTTGCCAGTTCCAGCAGGGCTTCGGGGAAGTCCGGATTGGAGCGTAGCGTTGCCTGAAAATATTTTTCCGCTGCCGCCTGGTTTCCCTGGCGTCCTTCGACATAACCCATGTTGAACAGGCAGGAAGCGTTGTTAGGATCGAGTTTCAGACCCTCCTGAAAATATTTTTTGGCGTCATCGAACCGTCCCAGATGGCGGTAGGAGAGACCCATGAATACATAAGATCGAGCGGAAGGGTCTAACTCGATCAGAGTTTTGAACTCATCGATCGCCTTCTCCGCCTTTCCCGACATGAAGTAGCTTTCGCCCAGAGCGGCGTGCAAGTCGGCCCGTTTGGGTGCGATTTTTATGCCGGACTCGAGGAGCGGGATGGCGTCTTCGAAATAATTCTGCGACATGCTGACCCGAGCCAGCAGAAAGATGACATCTGTATTTTCTGGAGCCAGTTTGTGCGCCCGCACTAAGAGGTCCAGAGCATCCACCGCTTTGGTTTGCTCGGAATAGACCCGCGCCATTAGATAAAGAGTTTCGGCCGAATCAGGCTTCAGTTTCAGGGCGCGGTTCAGAACCAGTTCTGCTTTCTTGTAATCGGCGCTTTGCAGGTAGACCTGTCCCAGGTTGAACAGGATCTCGAAAGTTTCGGGCTGCAACGCGTTGGCCTTCTCAAGTTCCAGTTGCGCGGTGGGATACTGCCTTTCACCAGCGAGCAATACACCCAGCGTGAAGTGCAGCTGAACATTGTCCTTATTCTGGGCGGATATCTCTCGCGCCAGCTTCAGTCCTTCGGCGGTGCGTCCTGCCTGAAGGTAGGCGCGGACCAGATTGAATCGAGTGGGGATGTCCAGGGGGCGCACCCGTTGCAGGTGAGGAATTGCCTTGGCAGGCAAATGTCTGGCCATCAGGACCAGGCCGAGATTGTAGTTGGCCTCGCGATTGTCGGGCTCAACACTCAAGACTTTGCCAAACTCCGTCTCCGCGAGATCGAACTTGTCCTGGGCAACGTAAACATTCCCGAGATTGTTATGGGTCCGTGTGGAATTGGGATCGAGGGTCAGCGCATGCTGAAATGATTCCAGAGCGTTGGCGTAGTCTTTTTCGCTGCTGTAGACGATCCCGAGCAGGTTGTAACCCTCCACGCTCGAGGGATTGATCTTTAACTGTTCCTCGATCTTCACTTTCGCTTCTGCGATCGAGCCCTGGCGCAACAATGTTTCGGCTTCGAAGAAAGGAGAAGAGGCTTGCGCAGTGGCCTTAGGATTTGTCCGGCGAGGCGGGGATTGCTGTGCTGCCGCGGCCAGAACAAAAACTACGATCAGGGCGAGGAGCGGGCTCACTCCGCGCCGGCGGCAAGCGTTCCTTGGTGCATGCTGAAATGAGCCGCCGATGGCCATCTCCGGGTACATCTCCGCGGGCAGGTTGATTACGAGTCCCAAAGGGTCAATGTAGCATTTCCAGCGCCTGCTGAGCCATCTTGTGTTCCGGCTGCTGGCGCAGCAGTGCGAGCAATATTTCACGCGCCTTTTCCTTGTCGTTCAGGATGACGTAAAGGCGGGCCAGGTTGATATACGCCTGATCAAAATTCGGGGCGACCTGAATACACTTCTGGAATTTTTCCTCCGCTTCTGGATAGCGCTGCTCGTGAACCAGTAGAACGCCGAGATTATTCAGTGCGTCAGGATAGTCTGGTCGTAGACTTACAGCCCGTTCAAGATATTGCAGTGCCGCCTGGGATTGGTCCTGCCGCGCGTAGAGCATACCGAGGTTGTAGTTGACCTCGGGATCGTCCGGCTCCAGTTGGAGTGCGCGATTAAGAAGTTTCTCCGCTTCGGCAAAGTTTCCCTGCCGGCGGTAAAGATTCCCAAGATTCAGAAGAGCGATGGTGTAAGTGGGACGCTGTTGGAGCGCCTCCTGAAAGTTGCGAACGGCTTCGCCGATCTGATTGTCATGCGCTGCGACCATTCCAAGATTGTTCCAGGCTTCGGGATACTCCGGCCGCAACTTCACAGCCTGCTCCAGATATCCACGCGCGTCTTCGAAAGCGTTTCTGCGCAGATACAGAGTACCCAGGTTGTAATGGGCCTCGGGATTGTCGGGCTTGGCGCTGATGACTTGCTTGAATGACGCCTCTGCCTGTTCCAGGTATCCGTGCTGGAAAAAAGCGACACCGTAAGTAAAGTCGTTGCGTTGAAACCTACCCTGGAAGAGGCTTCCGGCGAACGGCAATGCCCGCCGCAGCCGATCGGCTGGATTATCAGGGGCCGATTTCAAGTCCTCCACGAGTCGTTCGGTACCTACCGCTCCCTGGTACACCTTGACGATCATTCCGTCTTTATTGAGGAGGAATGATGTGGGGAAGGGAAGATCGCGCCGTCGGTCGAAGAGATGCCGATAAATGATGTTGTAAACACCCGCGACATCCGGCGTGGCGAGCAAGGTCGGGAAGGCGAAGCCTTCTTTCTCGACGAAAGTCCGCACAGCTTGTGCATCACGGGGATCGTCAACATTGATGCCGGCGACTCGGAGTCCGGAGGAAGCAAGAGACTTCCGGAATAGCCGCAGCTGTTCTGCGCAGGCCGGTGAGGCTGTGGACCAGAAATTCAGGAGGACGAAGCTGCCACGGAATGACTGCAGCGTCCAGGACTTTCCGGACAGATCAAGCAACGAGAAGTCCGGCGCGCTCAACGGATCGATCAGCCAGGTCTCGACTGACGACGGCAAAGGCTCCAGCTTTGGAGGATCGCCGGCGCGCGTGTAAGCAGGAGGAGGCGGGACGAACGGTTTCGCCAGAAAATCATTCACCCCTTCCTGAAGTTCGATGCGACGGTCCACCGGCAAATTCTCGAAAGTCTGAGTCAGGCCGCTGGGCCAGCGAACTGTGGCGCGAACCGTGGTGGCGATTTCTCCAACGCCAAAGAAAAGTTCCTTGCTGTGCTGCGACAGAAATCCGGAACCGGCCTGTAGATATTTGGTCTGCCGAAGAGTTCCTGCTTCAACCGTCACGGCAGCGCCGATAGCATCGCGATTGCTTTTCTGTCCGCGCAGCCGGAATGCGATAGAGTGACCGACATCCTTCATCGCGTTGCGCAACACGCGCAGTTGGGGCGCGTTGCGGTTTTTCAGGATGACTTCCAAGCGCCCGTCGTGGTCGATGTCGGAAAGGACAAACGACCGGCTGTCATCGGGAAAATCCAGACCTACCACACCTGAGATCTCAGAGAATGTGCCGTCGCGGTTGTTGGCGTAGAAAACATTTCTCTCGGGAGCGGCCCATGAGGAGTCCGAGCGGACGAGTTCGTTGATGGCGTTCCATCCTTGCTCGTAGTTGGACGAAGGATTGGAATTCTGCGGCGACTTTCCCACTACCTGACGCCAGAAAAAACTGGAGAGTTCGTGAGGGCCGGCTCCGGAAATGTAGCCGTTGGCGATGTACAGGTCGGAGTAGCCGTCATGATCGAAATCCCAGGCGTCGGAAGACCAGGCCCATCCGCCCATTTCAGTTCCCACTTGTTCGCTGACGTTTTGAAACTTCCCGTTTCCCTGATTGCGATACAGGGAATTGCCGCGCGCGTGTCTGCGATAAAGTGCGCGGACACCCTCGGGATCTTTCTCGTGGAAGATTTTTTGCTGTGAAATTCTCTGGCCGGCGGCGGACCACATGTTGGCGACGTAGATATCCTGATTTCCGTCGTTGTCGAAGTCAAACCAGGACGCGCTCATGCCCGCGCCCGCGTCTTCGACTCCGGCCTCTCTTGAGACGGCAGTGAAAGTCCCGTTGCCGTTGTTGCGATACAGATTGCTGCGGCCGAAATCGTTGGCGACATAGAGGTCGGGCGACCCGTCAGCATTGAGATCGCCCCAGGCGCAGGCGAAGCTGTAGCGATCGTTGTCGACGTTTAGTCCCGCTGCTTCGGTCCGGTCGGTGAAGGTGGCGTTGCCTTCGTTGTGCAGCAGAAAATTGGGAGGCCCGTTGCGCGCGTCGAAATAGGGAATGGGATAGTGATACTGATCCAGACCCACGTAGTAGCTGTAGAGACAGAAATAAATGTCGAGACGCCCGTCGCGATCGTAGTCCGCAACCGCAGCGTGAGTGAATGTCCCCTGCGGAGGGTGCGCAAACTTGAAGGCATCGGGCTTGAGCGAAAATTTCCCATTGCCCTGGTTCAGGAACAACAGTGGGCCGCCGCCGCAAACGACCAGAAGGTCCTGCACGCCCCTGTTGTCGAAGTCGGCGAAGAGGGCGCAGGCCGTGTCATCGAGCACTCCCACACCGGATTGATCCGTCACGTCCTCGAAGATTCCATCGCCGCGATTGCGATAGAGGCGATTTGGCAATCCGGCAGGCTGACAAACGTAAAGATCGTCAAATCCGTCGTTGTCGAAATCTCCCACGGCCAAGCCGTTATTTCCGTAAACGTCGATACCGGACGCGCCATCCATGACGGTGCGCCAGTGGTCGACGCCGCGCAGCATCTGATCTCTGTACGAAGCCGTCTGGCCGAGGGCTTGTCCAGTGATGTCGAGAAAGATTGGCGTGGCAGCGCGAGCCAGAGTCTCTTCGGTAGCATGCCATCGGATGGCGCGCCAGCCGCGGGTTTCATCGCGAGACCAGCGGGTCAGCCAATGTCCGACGCGTTGCTCGCGTGCCCTGTCTTTATCGGTACGTGTGCCGACCAGGTCGTAACGAATGTCAACGTCGAAGGTGGACGGGGAATTTCGAATCTCTTCGATTCCGACGATTTGGAATTCGGCAGTTTCCACTCGCGACATCGGCGACAGATAGCTTTCCATCTCGCGAAGAAAGCGATCGCGGCCCGGCGTGAAATTCCTGGGAAATCGTTTGCGCAAGACCTCGATTCCATTCCCGGAGCGCTGCGCAATATCCCGAGTTGAAACCAGCGAAGCAGTTTCGATGGCGGGGTCGAGGAACTTCGCCAGTTCCGCCAAAGCAGGTGTATCTGTCCGGAGCGCCGAGCTCCATCGACCGAGAAGTTCCATGATTTCGAACGCGTACTTTTCGGTGATGAATTCGTCCGTGCCGGGAACGACTTTGAGCAGGACGTTGTCGAGCGGAGACTTCGCCGGATAGTGAGGGGTCAGACGGAGGTCGTCGAAGTGAGAAGGGTCGAAATGAAGATCGTCGAAATGACGATCAGCGAACGGGGAACCATCCCGACGCGAATCTGTGGGCCATAGCCGGAACGGCGATAAGGAAAGGGGCGCCGGAAGAAAGAGTACCGGTGCCCACCGTATACCCCTCAAAAAGGTTCGACGTGAAAACAATGTGGTCTTTGTGGTGACGCGCCATCAAGTGGCATGTCCTGAGGGCTTACCGAGGCGCATATTAGCACCCGAATGAGGTTAATCCAAACCGGTCCCGGTCGCGATTCCAAGGCGCCATTACCGCGGATTTCCGCAGAATATCTCCGGTCCAGAGAGCTTTAAAGCTTTCAAACAAGGCTCAGATTTACTAATACAAAGGTACTAGTTTTATTCTTGACAAGTTCTCAGAACCTGTTCTAAGGTTGTCCCGGTTTCGAGAATGTATACGTTTACATGATCGACACCGGAAAAACCGCCATCCGTACCGGGCCCTGCAAGAGCATAAACGAAAGAGTTCTGAGGAGAACCTCCACGATGAGAGCCAATCAATATCCTCTGCGCTGGTTTACTTCGCGTTGCTGGATCGCGCTTGCCTGCACGTTCTTCCTGCTGATTATCGCGCAACCCGGATTGGCCCAGGTGGACCAAGGTGCCGTCAGTGGCTTGGTCACGGATTCCAGCGGCGCCGTATTGGGTGGCGCCCAGGTAACTCTGACCAATACTGATAACGGACTGGTGCTGCAGACCACCACGAGCGCCAGCGGGGAATTTACTTTTTCGCCGGTCAGGATCGGAAATTACGAGATTACCGCCACAGCCCCAGGCTTCGCCACCACGGGTCAGAAGGATATGAAGGTCAGCGTGCAGCAGCGCCTGGCGGTGAACCTTCAGCTTAAGCCTGGTGCCACCAGCGAAAGAGTGGAAGTGAGCGCTTCAGCCCCGTTGATGCAGACCGAGGACGCTTCGGTTGGGCAGGTCGTGGACGGCCACACCATCAACAACATGGCGCTGAACGGCCGGAACTTCACCTTCCTGGCCCAGCTCGCGGCTGGCGTGAACACTCCGCAAGCGGATACTCGCGGCAACGCAGCGAGTGGTGCCTTTGCCGCCAACGGCAACCGTCCGGCGCAGAATAACTACATGCTGGACGGCATCGACAACAACTCCGACACCGTCGACTTCCTGAACGGAACCAACTATGTGGTGCTTCCTCCTCTGGAAGCGATCCAGGAGTTCAAGGTACAGACCTCGGGTTTCAGCGCGGAGTTCGGACGCTCCGGCGCCGCTGTGCTGAACGCCACCATCAAGTCAGGCACCAATAGTTTCCACGGTGCGGCCTGGGAGTACCTCCGCAACGACAAACTCGATGCTGCCGACTGGTTTGAGAACTTCCACAACGTGCCCAAGGGCGAACTTCGGCAGAATCAGTTCGGGGCATCGCTCGGCGGACCGATTATCAAGAACAAGGTCTTCATCTTCGGTGACTACGAAGGACTGCGCCGAGTCCAAGGTACGATTCTGAGCGGTTCAGTCCCCACCGTCTTGGAGCGGAACGGCATCAATGGTCTTGGTGCTGACCCCACCACTGCGGACTTCTCGGACATGATCACCGGGCAAAACGGCACCCTGGAAACTGACGCGGTCGGCCGCACCGTCCCGCTCGGAACGATTCTTGATCCTGCGACCACCCGACCGGTCTTGATTAACACGGTTGATCCGGTCTCAGGCCGGCTCGCGACCAGCACTGGCTATGTTCGAGACCCCATCAATACCAACTGCGCACCTAGCACCGCAGCGTATAGTCTGGCCAACTGCACCCTGAATCAGTTGCCGCTCAACCGGTTGGATCCGAACGCCATCGCGCTCTTTAATCTTTATCCGTTGCCCACTAACAATGGCACTCTCTTTTCCAACTACGGGAACTCTCCGAAGCTGAATGAGAGCCGCAACTCTTTCGATACACGGATGGACGTCAACTTCAGCGAAAAGAATCAGGTGTTCTACCGCTTCAGCTACGTTGACGATCCCCAGTTGATTCCTGGCATTTTCGGCGGAGTGGCCGATGGGGGCGGTTTCCAGCAGGGAACCCAGACTGCGCTGGCGCAACAGAGCGCGTTAGCTTATACCCACGTATTTTCCCCGACCATGGTGAACGTAGCCCGTGCCGGTCTCAACTATTTGCACACCACGAGGGTTTCACCGTCGGCCAACGACCTTAGCGACATCCCCGGCCAGTTTGGTGTCGCGGGCATTCCGCAATTGCACGAGAACGGCGGCCTGCCTGCCTTCGGGATCAACGGACTTTCGACTCTGGGTAGCAATGCTTTCTTGCCCTCAGACGAAGTCACTTCCACCTTCCAGTTCAGCGACGACTTCACCAAGATCTATGGCAAGCACACCTTCAAGATGGGTTTTGAGTGGCAGCATGTGAAGTTCTCGACCTTGCAACCACCGTGGTCTCGCGGTGAGTTTGACTATGGCAGTGTTTATACGGACGTTCCCAATGTGCGTAACGGCAACACCGGTCGCGCGCAATTCCTGCTCTCGCCCACCGCTACCACGGTCCCAGGCGGAATTGACGACGTTGGCGGCGCGTCGACAGGCGGCGGCAACAACAGCATGTTCGTCTCTAACATTTCTCTCACTGACAACGGAAAGAATTACTACGGCAGCTACATCAACGATGACTGGAAGGTCACACCCAAACTGACGGTAAATCTCGGCTTGCGCTGGGATTTCTTCGGCCTGGTGTTTGAGCACCATGGAGCGCAGGCTAATTTCGTCCCAGGCGGGGCGCCAAGCGGCAGTCCGTTGTACTTGCTGCCCGGAGGCACCAATTCTTCGAGTCTTTCCCCCAGCTTCAATACTTTGCTGGCGACGGATGGTATCGGGCTTGTGATCGGCGACAAGTACGGCAAGGGGTTGGGGAGATCACAAAAATATAACTTCGCACCCCGGCTTGGCTTCGCCTACCAGGTCACACCAAAGTTGGTAGCCCGTGGCGGGTTTGGTCTCTTTTACAACGGGTTTGAGAACCGCGGGTTTTCGCCGAACCTGGGAGAAAACTATCCCTTCCAGTTCAACTTCCAATACGCCGCTCCGGACGACGGTCACTCGATCTCGTTCCCAGGGTGCGCGCCGGCAGCTACGTTCGAAGTTGGCTTCTCGTGTACTCCGCTCGACCCAACTTTGGTCAATGCCAAAGGCTTGGCGTTGCGCGGCATCCAGTTCGAGTACCAGACGCCTTACACCATGAGCGGTAACTTGACACTCCAATATCAAATAACGCCCACCTTCACCTTGCAGGCAGGCTACGTGACGTCGCTGGCCCGGCATTTGGAGGTGTTCCCCAACTCCAACCACCCCACTCAAGTCTTGCCGGTGGATGCTAACCTTGGCACCCTTCCGGCTTCTCAAGGCGGGTTGCCCTTCCCCGACTTTGGGCAAGGGAGCAGCTACGCTACAACCAACGGCAACAGCCACTATCATTCCCTGCAAACCAAGGCTGAGAAGCAGTTCGCGGGCGGGCTGAGTTTCCTGGCGACCTACACCTGGTCCCAGGCCCGCACCGATGCCGGCGATCTGCTCAACGGAGGAAGCACACAAGGCTTCCGGGCTCCGGATGTTCCAGGCGCCGGAATTGCGTTCGACTATGGCCTGGCTTCGTTCGACATCCGCAACGTCGTACACCTGAGCGGCAGTTACGAGCTTCCCTTCGGTAAGGGCAAGCCCTACATGTCTGGCGCGGGTGGGATTGCGAACGCCCTGCTCGGAGGCTGGACTGTGAGTTGGGGTGCTGTGCTCCAGGGCGGACAACCGATAACCCTCAGCTGTCCTTCCGGCACCGGCAACGGTACGGGGTGCTACGACATCGTGGTCCCCGGTCAGGATGTCAAAGAGAGGGATGCACATCGATGGCAACGGACAACCGAGCTTCCTCGGGAACCCGGCGGCATTCACCCAGCCTTGCGTATTCCGGTCAACCGGACCGGATCTGACTTCGGTAGCGGGATGCATTCCAATCAACGGTGGCCTCGGCCTGTTGGGTGGTTCTCCGACCCAGATTGCCGGACCGCCTTTCAAGCGGCTGGATTTCTCCACCTTCAAGGACTTCAGACTCGGCGAACGCTTCTCGATGCAATTCCGAGCTGAGTTCTTCAATATCCTCAACCACCCGAACTTCAACGCTCCTGGATTCGGCGGCAACGGAGTTGTTTCGGTCTCGGGTGCAGGCAATTTCACCAGCTCGAACTTTGGCGAAGTGGGTTCGACTCGTGATGCTCCCTACGATCCGAGACAGATCCAGCTGGCTTTGAAATTGCGGTTCTAGGGTCGCGGTTACAAGCGCAGTTACAAAGTAAGACAGGCAGTCACGGGCGGAAGGCACTGGGTAGCAGTGCCTTCCGCCCGTTACACGATAGGTCAGACTATCCCGCCCGTTCGGGCGCGTGTAGCATGGGAAGACCGTGATCATCCGGCAGCGGTCGTTGTGGTTCATCCCTTTCGTTCTCCTGCTGTGGCTGGCGTTGGTTCCATCGACGCTGGCAACCGACGCTCCGAAACCGCGCCTGGAGCGTGAGTTCCAGGCAGCTGTAGCGCAATATGAAGCCGGCCACTTCCCCGAAGCCGCCCAACGGCTGGAGGTCCTGGTGCGCGAACTTCCGCAAAGCTTCGACGTCCACGAGCTGCTGGGACTGGTCTATTCCGCGCAATCGCAGGACGCGAAAGCCAGCTCGCACCTGCAGACTGCGGTACGCCTGAAACCCGGCTCCGCGTCCGCCAGAACCAATCTGGCAGCCAACCTGATGCGCCTGGGGAAGGTTGATCTTGCCGGATTGCAATTCAAGAAGGCAGCTGAGCTCGATCCGACCAACTTCGATACCAATCACAACCTGGGTGAATACTATGTTCGTTCTGGAAAAGTCGCTGCTGCCGTGCCGTTTCTCGGTCAGGCCCAGAAAATTGATCCGTCTTCTTACGACAACGGGTACGACTTGTCTCTGGCTTATGTCTTGACCGGCCAGCTCGCGGATGCCCGGCAATTGGTGCAAGATCTGTTGAAAAAAAAGAACACAGCAGAACTGCACAACCTGCTGGGAGAGATCGAAGAGAAAGACGGAAAATTCGTGGCGGCGGCCAACGAATATGAAACTGCTGCCCACATGGACCCGAGCGAGAGCAATTTGTTCGATTGGGGCAGCGAACTGCTGATTCACCGGACGCTTGCGCCCGCCATCGAGGTGTTCCAGCACGCCACCGAGCGCTATCCCAAATCACCCCGGCTGGTTATCGGGTTAGGCATGGCTCTGTACTCGCGCGGCAATTACGACGAGGCGGTGAAGGCGCTGCTGCAAGGGGCTGACCTCGACCCGTCGGACCCCAGCTGCTATCTCTTTCTATCCAAGGCGTACGACAGTTCGCCGAGTCAGGCGAACGAGGTCATTGAGCGTTTCCGCCGCTTTGCCGAACTTCAACCGCGTAACTCTCGAGCGTCGTACTACTATGCGATGAGCTTGTGGAAAGGGAAGCGGGCGCAGGATCCGGACTTGAACCTCCAGCAGATTGAAACCCTGCTGAAGACAGCGATCACGCTCGATCCGAAGTTGCCGGAGGCACACCTGCAGTTGGGAAATCTCTATTCGGACCAGAATAAGTACGCCGAGGCTGTTCCCGAATATGAAAAAACACTCCAGCTCAGTCCAGACTTGGCGGATGCTCACTACCGGCTGGGTCAGGCGTATGTTCGCACTGGCGACAAAGAGCGCGCGCAACAGCAGTTCCAGGTGTATCAGCAGCTGCGCGCGGAGCATCTCGCGGAAGTCGACAAGCAGAGAGCGGATATTCGGCAGTTTGTTTATTCCGCAAAAGATGGACCGTCGGCAAAGTAACGAAACGATAAGACTCTAGATCTGAAATGCCACAACATCTTTCACCCCACGAACTCGCCAGACAGCTGTCCTGCAACCGGCGCGAATTTTTGCGGACCGCCGCCGGCCTCGCGCTGGGGAGTGCTCTCATGGGCTCGAGTGCGATGGCTCATGCTGCGACGCGCAAGAAAAGAAAAGTCGTGGTGATTACTTTCGGAGGAGGCGCGCGTGACCAGGAGACGTTCGCTCCCGAAGGCCAGGAGAACATTCCGCACCTGATGCGCGAACTCATTCCGCAGTCGACGTTCTTCACCCAGGTAGTCAATCGAGGAATTCTTGGACACTATGTTGCGACCGCCAGCCTGGTCACCGGAGTTTACGAGACCTTCAATAACTTCGCAGCGGTTCCTCCGGAACATCCCACGGTATTCGAGTATTTCCGCAAAGACTTGAGGCGGCCTCCTTCCGATGCGTGGGTTGTGGCTCCCAGCAACGGTTTCAACCGGATTGGCGAGAGTAACCATTCCTCCTATGGCGGAGGGTTGGGGGCGACCGTGATTCTGCCGAAGCATCTGTTGACGGCGGCCATGTCGGGAGCGACCAGCGATTTCGATCACCTGGTGCGCGACAACTACGAGACGCCCTTCTACGCGCCCGAGATCGGCGGCGGCGAATTTGAATTGCGCCAACTGGATTTGATGCTGAAGCTGTCAGTAGATGACTTCAAGGCCCACGCGCGGACGTTGTCCAGCCCGGACGAGCTCTCGGTGTATATCGCGCGCCAGTTGATGCGGCAGGTAGCGCCCAGCCTGCTGTGGATCACCATGCACGATATCGATATCGCGCACGCCGGAGCGTATTCGCTCTACATTGACGGCATCCGTCGCACCGATCGTCTATGCGCCGAAGTGTGGCAAGCCATCCAGACCGAGCCGGAATACGCCGGCAACACGACGCTGTTTATCCTGCCGGATTTCGGACGCGATGGTGACGACGATTCTGGCGGCAACGGATTCCAACATCATCGCACCGGCGACACACTCTCCCGCACCACCTGGATGATGGTGCTGGGCGCGGGCGTTCGCCAGGGCCTGGTTTTTGACCGCGCCATGGAATCGACCGACCTGGTGCCGACGATCGGGTCGATGCTGGATTTTTCGGCTTCTCTTTCTCAAGGCAAGCCGATTCAGGAATTGCTGTAGCCGACATGCTTCCCAGCGATCTCAACGCGGAACAGTTCAAGGGCTATCCGCCCGAGGCCAGAAAGCTGGTCTCCGGCTACGTCAGCGCCCTGCAACGATTGCCTCTGAGCTTTGTGCCCAGCCTGCTTCGAGAGGTCATCGACTACGATTTCAGGTTTCCTCCGGAACGCAAGGCCATTGAAAAAGAACTGGCAAACCTGAAGTCTCTTTCCGCAGAACAGCTGAAAGATTGGTTTCAGGACTTGTCCCAGATAAGCATCTCGTCGAAACTCGAGAACTCTGATTGGGTGAACTCGCCCGCTTTGTTTGTCGAGCAGTTGTCGGCGCATCTCTGGGCCACACATCAGCTGGATGCCTTTCGCAAAGCAGCGATGGATTATGCCAACCGTTTGCAGGCGGCGGTTCCACCCGAACCTCCGTCAGTACCCCGGCTTGCAATCGCCGTCATCGGGCAGGGAGCGACTGCACACGAGGAGCCTCTCTTTCGCAAACTGCGCTCTCATGGCGGATATTTCAGCCGCGTCAATCCGGAAAATGGCCTGGACACATTGCTGAACGCGGTCGCGGCCAGAGCGAAAGCGCATCCTGCTCCATATGCGCACTGGTACATTGACGGAGGTCAGGAAGCGGCCTACGATCCTGCCCTCACCTGCGTTTCCTACCATGCCCTGGAACCCGCGCGGGGAGCGCTGTTGCGCAAGATGCACGGCGAAATCGAGAAACCGGGAATGGGGCCGGAGACGCTGCGCACGCGGATGGCGCAGATGCGTCCCGAGGAACTTGGTCTAGGAAAAGCTGGAGATGCGGTGCTTGATCGCTTTCAGGTCAAGCTGTTGACCGAGGGTTCGGGAACTCAGATTTTCAGCACGACCTTTGCTCAGTGGGCTGCGCGCGAAACGCTGCGGCGTGCCCAACCGCTCACGCTACTGGTGCGCTTTGCTCCCCGCCAGCGCCAGAGACCGATGAACGAGTTACTCTCGGGAACACAACCCAGCGTCGAGCTTGATCCGGCGGGTTCGCTGGTGGATGCTGATATGGGTTCGTACTATACCTATCTGAATCAGCAGAGGTTGACCGGAGCCGAGAAGTCTTCCTTCCTGGTATGGTTCGAAGGCCACAATGAAGTGGTAGCGATTGGCCCAGGTATGCCTCGCGGAACTGCATCGTCCGCTCCTACGGACCTGAAACAACTGCTCACCTGGATCAGCTAGTGGGTTGTTACGTAGGACGGGCGCCCTCGCCCGCCGTTTTGACTTTGCCTTTGCTACCCAAAAGCAACATCAAATCAACTTCAAAGGCGGCGGACAAGAGTGTCCGCCCCACACGATCCGAGACTATTTCGACAGCACTGCAACTCCGTACACTGGCAGCTTGACCGACTGTCTCGATCCGCCTTCGAGCACATCGTTCATCGCCGACGGAAGTGAAACAGACTGTTCAGCTTTCGACAAATTGACCAGAATATAAACTGCGCCGTGGTTGCCATAACGCGGATAGACCTCGACCCCTTCCGGAACCGTGCCCAGAGCGGCTTTCACGCTACTCACGTCAGTCATCCATTTGGCCGCTGCGGCCATGGCAGAGCCATCGAGCCAGGCGCCGATGTAGGTGATGCGGCCTTTGCCAACTTTCCGGGTAATGGCTGCAGGCTTGCCGTCGAGCCATCCGTTGCTCTTGCCATAGGTTTCGAGGACTTCAGCGTCCTTGTCATTGGCGCTGAGCAACTCAGCCCACCACTTGCCTTGTCCCGCGCCGAACTTTCCTTCGATCGTTACCGGATCGACCAGCGCGTAGTATTGCTCGACTCTTCCGCCTAGCAGATCGGCCAGTGGTCCGGGTTGACGCTGCGGCTGCAGACCATTGTCTTCATCTTTCATGGCGGAACGCTGGCCCAGGACAAGATGTCCGCCCTGTCGAACGTATTCAATCAAGTTCTTGGCGGCTGCATCGGAGAGCACGTTAAGCCCGGGAGCTACCACCAGTTTGTACTGGCTCAGTGAAGCGACGGGCTCAACTACGTCGATCGACTGGCTGATGGCCCGCAGCGGTCCGTAATAAGCAACCAGTTCTGCGTTGGGGTCGTAGCTCTTGTTGTGACGCTGCCAATCGATGGCCCAGCGGCTGTCATAGGAGTGCAGGATTGCAACTTCAGATTTTGCGGACGTTCCTGCCAGCGCCGGACTGGCCTTGGCGAACTCCTGGCCGATCTGTTGAGCTTCGGCATAGAGCGGCACGGGTGTGCCGTCCGCTCCGAGCAGTGTGCCGTGGTACTCCTCCTGGCCATTCAGTGCGCTGCGCCACTGCCAATAACTGACGACATCGGCGCCGTGTCCGACGGCGTGCCAAGCCATGGCGCGCACTTCTCCTTTGTCGAGGGAGTTGTTGACTGGTGCCCAATTCACGGAGCCTGGCTGAGTTTCCATGACCCAGAAATTCTTGCCTTTGAATCCGCGAGTCAGGTCGTGGGCAAAGCCGTTCTTGGCGGGGTCGAGGTGTCCCGTCCCGACATAGTCGTCCCATGAGGCGAGGTCGAGGTCTTTCTCGACAACGTAATGATCGAAACCGTCATACCATCCCATTGTGTTCGTGGTGATGAACTGTTTGGGATCGGAATTGGCACGAATGACTCCCAGTTGGTTCTTCTGATAACTGCGCCAGGTATCGCTGACGAATCGCTTCCAGGCCAGTAACAAGCCGGGATTTCCGTACTGGGTTTGAATGGGAATCTGGCTCCAGTCGAAAATCGTTTCGCTCCAGTAGGAAGTGGTCCAGCGCGCGTTCAGATTGTCGAGAGTGCCGTAACGCGCCTTGAGCCACTGCTGGAACTGTACCTTGGTGTCAGGGTCAAACGAGATGTCGGAGTATTCGTTGTCGATCTGCCAGCCTAGTACGTAAGGATTGTGGCCGAAACGCAACGCCAGTTGTTCTGCGATCTTGCGTGCCAGTTCGCGATACTTGAGATTGGCGAAGTTGAACTGCTGCCGATTGCCATGTTCCAGGCGGTGTCCTTCTTCATCGACGCGCAGAGTCTCGGGATATTTCTGGGTGAGCCACGCTGGCGGAGCCGCGGTCGGTGTGCCAACCACGGTGTAGATGCCGTGCTTGGAAGCAGCGCTGACGGCTCGATCCAGCCAGTCGAGATCGTAGTGGCCTTCGCTCGGCTCCATCCGGCTCCAGGCAAATTCGCCAACGCGGACCATGTGGATCCCAGCTTGCTGCATCAGTGCGAGGTCGGCGTCCCATCGCGACTCGGGCCACTGTTCGGGGTACCACGCTGTACCCAGCATGATGGGGGGAGGTGGTGGCGTCTGCGCGCACAGACTGGTCGAGACCAAAAGAATGAAAGCGATGACGCAGCTTGCGAGCTTCAACTGCTGGGACGATCGAATCCGGTGCATGAGTGCTCCTGATTTACGAAGAGATGAAATTCAGCCACAGTCGAAGTTCAAACTTTGGTTCTGGGTCTGCCCAGGACGAGCATGACCGCGCCAAACACCAGCATGACAACGCCCCACTCGAGGTTGATGTTGATTCCCAGCGAGCGCTCATAGATGGCTTTGTCGCTGAGCGCGCCGAACGCGATCAGCAGCACTCCGAAAATGGAGAACAGAAAACCTATTGGCAGTCGAATGTCGAGTCCCATCGTTTCTCCTATCGGAAGACAATATTCAGCAGAGCAGTGGCTGCCAGCACGACCACAGCCAGCACTACCGGACGTTGATACCAGCTCAGACCTTGCTGGGTGGGGCGTTCGGTCAGCGAATAAACGAGGCCGGTGAGTTCCTTCTCATCATGCGCGCGGGTGAGCAGGCTGATCACGATTGTGATCACGAAGCAGGTGGTCCAGGCGTAGATAGCTGTCCAGAAATTCTGCGCCATCTCGCTGGGATAAACATGCATGGTGGCGATCCATCCGCCTTTCACGCCGGGAACGCCGCCTTGCGGCAGAGTCAGGGCATGGTGGAAGGCGGCCGCCATCGTGCCTCCAAGCAGTCCGGTGAAGGCGCCGTGACCGGTGGTGCGCTTCCAGAACATGCCCAGCAGGAAGGTGGCGAACAGCGGGGCATTCACGAAAGCAAACACCAGTTGCAGCATGTCCATGATGTTGTTGAACCGCGTGGCCATGTAGGCGGTCGCGATGGACAGCGCGATGCCGAAGATGGTCGCCATGCGGCCCATCCACAGGTAGTGCTCATCGCTGGCTTTCTTGTTGATGTACGACTGGTAGATGTCATACGTCCACACGGTATTGAACGCGGTCACGTTTCCCGCCATGCCGGACATGAAACTGGCCAGCAGCGCGGTAAGTCCGAGGCCAAGAATTCCGGTGGGGAAGTAGTGCAAAAGCATGTTGGGAGTGGCCAGGTCGTAGTCGAGTTCTACGGCTCCATCTTTGTCAACAATGGGCTGGCCCGACGCGTTCATCTTGGCCGGGATCAATCCCCGTCCTTCCGCCTGGCCCGGTATGGCCGCGCCATGAACACCGGCCACATTGGCCAGTTTCTGCGTAGGCAGGGCGATCGCGATCAATCCAGGCAGGATCACGAGGAAGGGGAAGAGCATCTTTGGAAACGCCGCAATAAGGGGAGTGCAGCGAGCGGAATTCATCGAGTTGGCCGCCATGGCGCGCTGGATGACGAGAAAATCCGTACACCAGTAGCCGAACGACAGCACAAAGCCCAGCCCCATGGTCAGGCCGAACCACTCCACCCCCAAGCGGTTGGTGTGAGCATTGCTCATGCCCAGCCATGAGTGCGTGTAGGAAGGGTCGAGATTGGCCTTCAGACCCTGCCATCCTCCGATGTTTTTCAATCCCAGCCAGACCAGCGGCAGAAATCCGGCTACGATCAGAAAGAACTGCACGACCTCGTTGTAAATAGCGCTGGTCAGCCCTCCGAGCAGGATGTAGCCCAAAACCACGAGCGCTGAGAGCACCAACGAGAAGTGAAATATCCAAGCCTGGGGCAGTCCCAGCCAGGCAAAGGGCGAGTCGAAGATGTGCAGGATCTGGATCAGCTTCGCCATGGCATACATCGAAATGCCGGAAGAGAACAGCGTCATGATGGCGAAAGAAACGGCATTGAGCCCGCGCGTCTTCTCGTCAAAACGCAGCCGGAGATATTCGGGGACCGAGCGCGCCCGCGATCCGTAATAGAAGGGCATCATGAACACGCCGACGAAGACCATCGCCGGAATGGCACCGATCCAGTAGAAATGGCTGGTGGCGATGCCGTACTTTGCCCCGGAAGCGCCCATGCCGATCACTTCCTGCGCGCCCAGGTTGGCGGAAAGAAAGGCCAGGCCGGCGACCCATGCGGGAATGGACCGTCCCGCGAGAAAGAAGTCCGAGCTGGTCTTCACATAGCGCTTCAGCACAGCTCCGATCCCAAGCACGAAGACGAAGTACACGACCATGATGGTCCAGTCGATGGTCCTCAACATGAATGAGTTCTCCTTCGTGATTCGTGATCTGGACTAAGAAATTGCTGCTTCACGGCAAACGATGTAAACGATTGCAGGCTTGCTAAGCCTTTGTCAATGAGTTTTGCTGGCTCGTTTGCCTGTTTCGTTACTGCGCGGAGAGCGCTTTCAAATGCGCCGCCGCGCTTTCCGGCGTGATATCGCGCTGCGGCATTCCCAGCATTTCAAATCCCACCATGAACTTGCGAATAGTCGCAGAGCGAAGAAGCGGTGGATAAAAGTGCGCGTGAAAATGCCACTCGTGATGGGGCTTGCCGTCAGTAGGGGATTGATGAAAGCCCATGGAATAAGGGAAGGGAACTTCAAAAACCTTGTCGTAAGTTGCAGTCACCTGCTTTAGGATCTGTGCCAGAAGCGCGACTTCTTTCTCGTCAAACTCGGGGAACGCTCCCAGGTGCCGGCGGCTGCAGATGAGAGTCTCGAACGGCCAGACCGCCCAGAAGGGGACCATGGCGACAAACCCTTCGTTCTGGCAGACCACTCGAACCTGCTGTTGCTCTTCCAGGTGGACGTAATCACACAGTAAGCATTTGTTATGTTGCTCGAAGTAAGCACTCTGACAGGCCAGCTCTTTTCTGGGGATTTCAGGAATTGAACTGGTTGACCATATTTGGCAGTGCGGATGAGGGTTGCTGGCGCCCATCATGGAGCCGCGGTTTTCGAAGATCTGGACGTGATTGATTTGCGGCATTCCAGCCAGTTCTCGGAATTGGGTTGTCCAGGTCTGAATCACGCCTTCGATGTCGTTCGGCGACATGGTGGCGAGCGTGAGGTCGTGTCGCGGTAAGAAGCAGATTACCCGGCAAAGGCCAGGTTCGCCTTCCGCGACCAGCAATCCCCGGTTTTCAATGTCGATTCGGTCGTCTCTTACCCCAGGTTTGAGCGCGGCAAAGTCGTTGTCAAAGACGAAGGTGCCGGTATAACGCGGATTGAGCACCCCGCCAACCCGGGAGTTTCCAGGGCAGAGGTAGCAGGTGGGATCGTATTCCGGCTCACGGTGAGTGGCCACTTTCTCCATCTGACCCTGCCATGGCCGGCCGGCGCGGTGTGGAGATACCAACACCCACTCGCCCGTAAGAGGATTCAGTCTACGATGTGGATCTTCGGTAAGCTTCAAGCACGTGCCTCCGACCCTTGGGTTACAATGTACGCCAAAGTCTTACCAGTCATAAACAAAGGCAAAGAGTATTACCGTGAAAAAAGGGACTAAAAAGCCGGCTGATAGGGTGTAGGCTGTAATCGCTTACATATGCAGTATTTCACATCTCGAACTCGGATTTCACGTCCTGTCCTGGGCTCAATTCGCACGACGTGCTCGACCATATGAAGCCGGCAGAATTGGCTCAAAAGTTTGAAGGTATTTTTGGGGCGCGGCCTCGGGTCTTCTGCGCCCCAGGCCGAGTCAATTTGTTGGGCGAGCACACCGATTACAACGATGGCTTCGTGATGCCTTGCGCCATCGGCTTCTCCACCCGCGTTGCCATCTCTCCTCGTCTGGACCGCAAACTGGTCATTCGATCGGAAGACTTTGCCGAGCAGCTTGAATTCGATCTCGATCACCTGCCCAGTCAGGGCACGGGCGTCTGGTCGGACTACGTTCTGGGAATTGCGGTAATGCTGAAGGAAGTAGGGCATCCGGTCTCGGGCGCGAGTTTGCTGGTTCGCGGTGAAGTGCCGATCGGCGCGGGCCTTAGTTCTTCCGCCGCCATCGAGGTGGCCAGCGCACTCGCCCTCATGAGCCTGAATGGGACTCGGCTCTCCCTGCCCGAGGTGGCCAAGCTGTGCCAAAGGACAGAAAACGAATTCATCGGTGCGCGGGTTGGCATCATGGACCAGTTTGTATCCTGTCTCGGACGTGCCGGACACGCCTTGCTCCTGGATTGCCGCTCGCTCGAGTTCAAACTGATTCCGATTCCCGAGAACATCCGCCTGGTGATTTGTAACACCATGGTGAAGCATGAACATGCCAGCGGCGCCTATAACCGCCGGCGCGAAGAGTGCGATGAAGGGGTAAGGATCTCGCGCCAGTGGTATCCCGAGGCGACCGCTCTGCGAGATATTTCCCTGGAGCAACTCGAGCAGCATAAGTCCGAGATTCCTGCCATCGTCTACAAGCGCTGCCTGCACGTGGTGTCGGAAAATCAGCGCGTGCTGGAAGGCGGCAAATACCTGACGGATGGCGATGTCAAACACTTCGGTGGTTTGATGCGGGACTCGCACCTGAGTCTGCGCGATCTGTTCGAAGTAAGTTGCCGCGAACTGGACATCATGGTGGAAATTGCCGAGTCACTCGAAGGCTTTTGCGGCGGGCGAATGACCGGCGGCGGATTCGGTGGCTGCACCGTCAATCTGGTGAAGGCCGCTGATGCGTCCTGTTTTGCCGAGCAGATAGCTGAGCGATATCAGGCGGAAACAGGAATCAAGCCAGATGTCTATGTTTGCTCAGCCGCCAACGGCGCCAGCCCGGATTGAGGCCGCCGTGGGTCAGAAGCCGCGGAGCGGCGCAAGAGTGAAGCGCAGCGCGTAAACCCTGGGTGATCGCTGCGTGGCCCTGAAAGGGCGAAAGAATCGTTGTCTCGGCGGCCTGATCTCAACCAAATTTCAATAGGCTTATAGGGGTCCTTCGACTCCACAGCTGCTTCGCTTCGCGAAGCGGGCTACTCCGCTCAGGATGACAGGGCGCAAATTCTAGATAGCTCGGGTCGAGCCCCGCATTACGAGGTGGGTTGGAATCGAGTAGTCGACGTGCGGGCCCACTTCTTTTCGAATGAGGGCCTCGAGCGCGGCGAAGGCAGTCACTGCGAGCTGGGTTCGCGACAGGATCACTGTGGTTAAAGGCGGCTGGGTGAGACTGGCGAACGAAATGTCGTCGAACCCGATCAGCGAGATATCTTCGGGAACCCTTAATCCCGCGTGATGAATAGCGCCCAGGGCTCCAATCGCGGTCAGATCGTTCGATGTGATGACTGCAGTCGGCCGCTGTGGCAACTTGAGCAGGCTCCTCATGGCCATGGCGCCGCCTTCGATCCGATGGTCACCCTTTTCGATCAAGGCTTGGTCGGAGAGTCCTCTCGATTTGAGTCCCGAAATGTATGCATCGCGTCGCATTTGGGCTGACTCCAGGTTCATGGGCCCTGTAATAAAGGCGATGCGTCGATGATTCAGCGAAAAAAGATGATGCAGCGCCTCGTGAATTCCCTGAGCGTAGTCGATACGAATGTTGGTGCTGTGGGGCCCGGTCTTGCCAGTATCCATAAAGACGGTGGGAATGTTCCGGCGAGTGAGTTCGGCGACCAGCGCGGGGTCTGCTTCTGACGTCATGATGGCTACGCCGTCAACTTTGCGTTCCACCATGCGCCGGACGCATCCCGCCATCCGCTTGGGATTGTAGTCTGTGTTTCCGATGATCACTTCCTGGCCGCGTTCTACCGCCTGATCTTCGAAGCTTTTCACTAGTTCAGGGTAAAAAGGGTTTGTGATATCCGAGATGATGAGCCCCAGCATCCGGCTTCTGCCTGAGACCAGAGTGCGGGCATGGGTGTTGGGATAGAAATTCAGCTCTTCGATGGCTTTGCGCACTCGCGCCGCAGTGCCGGGCTTGACCTTCTCGGAATCGTTGATGGTGCGCGATACCGTCGCGGTGGAAACTTTCGCGCGCTTGGCAACTTCTTTAATATTCATGCAGATCCACGAGGGCAGTTCGTGCGGAAGGCCTATTCTAGCAACGATTGCCAGCCGGAAGAAATTTTGGGGTACTGAGAGAGTGGTGTAGGTCGGACACTATTGTCCGACGCTCCTGAAGTTGATCTTGAATTTTTTAGTTTTTCGTTCGGACCGGCAAGGTTCAGAGTCAAAGGCGGCGGACAGGAGTGTCCGCCCCACACGCGGTCGAAATTGTAAGCGTTTACAGAAATTCCTTGATGTTAGATAATTCAGCCCGGCCATCCACCACTTACCGTTGCACCCTAGGGGGAATCATGGACCGACGCAATTTTCTCAAGACTACCGGCACATTTATCGCCGGCGCCAGCATCGCGCGTTCAGCACTCGCCAACGCAGCATCCGAGCCGGCTGCCGCAGGCCGGTTGATCCTGCCCATGAATCGCAACTGGAAGTTCAGCCGCTCAGTCGCTGAGGGCTCCCACGCTCGCGATTTCGATGACTCCGGGTACGAGCGAGTCGTGATTCCCCATACCAATGTCCGTTTGCCCTGGCACAGCTTTGACGAAAAGAGCTATGAATTCGTCTCCAGCTACAGGCGGCGCTTTAAGCTGCCGGCCGAGGCCAAAGGCAAGCACGTCTTCGTGGACTTCGAAGGTGCCATGACGGCTTCCACCGTATGGATCAACGGGCAGCGGCTCGGCGAGTACAAAGGCGGGTACACGCCTTTCTCTTTTAATCTCACTCCACATGTCGATTTCGATGGAGAGAACGTGCTCGCGGTCGATGTCGATTCCAGCGAGCGGCCGGACATCCCTCCCTTCGGCTACCAGATCGACTACCTGACCTTCGGCGGGATCTACCGCGAAGTTTCTTTACGGATCGTTCCGGCCACATTTATCGAGAATGTCTTTGCGAAGACGAAAGACGTGTTGACCGATCATCCCAGCCTGGATGTCGATTGCTACATTCAGCGCCTGGAAGCGTCGAAAGAAGTGCTGACGCTTGAAGTGAGTCTTCGCGATGGGGATCGTGTACTGGCGAAGGGCACGCAGCGCGTTCCTGCTGCGCAATCCGCGTCTGAACCAACTGCGTACGCCGTCCACATCGACAAACTTGGTTCCATCAAACTGTGGGACCTCACGCACCCGAATTTGTATAGCGTGCAGGTGCGCCTGCTGCGCGGGACGCAGGCGGTTGACGAAGTCTCTCGCACTATCGGTTTCCGGGAAGCGCAATTTACCGATCACGGCTTTGAACTGAATGGCAAGGTCATCAAGCTTCGCGGCCTCGACCGTCATCAGACCTTTCCGTTTGTTGGACAGGCCATGCCCGGCCGGCCTCAGCGGAGCGACGCAAACATTCTGCGCAACAAGCTGAAGTGCAACATTGTGCGGACGTCACACTATCCGCAGTCACGCCACTTTCTCGACGCCTGCGACGAAATTGGACTGCTGGTGCTGGAGGAGATTCCCGGCTGGCAGCATATCGGCGACGAGCCGTGGAAATTGATTTCCATCGACAACGTGAGCCGCATGATTCGCCGCGACTGGAACCATCCGTCGATCATTCTGTGGGGCGTGCGCATCAATGAGTCGAAAGACGATCACGACTTCTATGTCCGGACCAACGCGCTGGCGCACAAGCTGGACCCGACACGTCAGACCGGGGGCATTCGCTACTTCCAGGAATCGGAATTCCTCGAAGATGTTTTCACCATGAACGACTTCGGTTTTCCGTTGAAGCCGCCGAACCACTCGCGCTACCTGAATACCGAATTTGTCGGACACACCTATCCCACAAAAACGATCGACCAGGTGGAACGGCTTACCGAACACACCATGCGTCACGCTCGCATTCATGACCAGTTGGCATCGAACCCGCAATACGCCGGCGGCATCGGCTGGTGTGCCTTCGACTACAACACGCACGGCGATTTCGGCTCCGGCGATCGCATCTGCTATCACGGCGTCACCGATATGTTCCGCGAGCCCAAGCCTGCGGCCGGTTTCTACAAATCGCAATGCGAACCGGCGGAAGAGGTCGTGCTGGAGCCTGCGTTTCACTGGGCAAGGGGCGACGCTTCCATTGGTTTCTCGAATGCCGTCGTGTGTTCCAACTGCGACCAGATCAAGCTTTACATCGCAGACGAACTGGTCGCGACGGTCGATCCCGACCGGAAGCAATTCGCGCATCTTCGCTATGCGCCATTTGTCGTGGAACTGGGAGAACTCTTTCACAAGTGGGGCGACCTGCGTCTCGAGGGCTACATTCAAGGCAAGCAAGTCATCGTGAAGAAATATTCCGGTAAAGGTCTCGATCAGAAATTCACGCTGCTGCCCGACGACACCAGCTTGATCGCAGACGGCGCCGACACCACTCGCGTGGTGCTGCGCGTGACCGATGAGTTCGACGCCATCCGGCCCTTTGCCAACGACGCCATCAAGTTTGAACTGGAAGGACCGGCGGAACTTATCGGGGACGATCCATTCGCGTTGATCGGCGGAACGGGAGCAGTGTGGGTTCGGGCGAAAGAGCAGGCAGGAACCGTGCGGCTGACGGCGACGCATCCGATGCTGGGGAAGCAAATGGTGGAATTTAAAATTGCTGCGGGTGTTCCGGAAGCCCTCTGAGGCTTTTCGGCCACAGCGTCGTCGCCCAGGATGGCGTTCCAATTTGAGGCTCCGGTCTGCTTGTGGTTAAATGCTCGTCTCGCTTCGGGGGTGCACCATGAAGATTGGGTTCTCCCTGCCCAACATCGGGCCCATCGGTACGGCGGAAGCTATCACGAAAGTCGCACAGCGCGCCGAGGCTCTCGGATACAGCAGCTTGTGGACGATCGAGCGCTTACTGTATCCACTTAACCTGCAAAGACCCTACCCGGGAACGCCGGACGGACACCTGCCTGAAATCTACAAACAAGTGCTTGATCCGCTCGACGCGCTCACTTACGTCGCTGCTCAGACCAAGAAGATCAGGCTGGGCACCAGCGTGCTCGACATGCCGTACCACAACCCGGTCGTGCTGGCACGCCGCCTGACCACGCTGGATGTCCTTTCCAACGGCCGACTGAGCGTCGGCTTGGGTCTTGGCTGGAACAAAGACGAGATGGATGCGACCGGCGCTGACATGACAAAACGAGGCGCCTTGGCGGATGAATTTCTGCCGTTGCTCAAAGCCATTTGGACCGAGAATCCGGTCGAATTTCACGGAAAGTTTTTCAATGTGCCCAAGTCCTACATCAATCTGAAGCCCGTGCAAAAACCGCATCCTCCAATTTATCTGGGAGCGTTCGTTCCAGCGGCGCTCAAACGGCTAGCGAACCTGGCCGACGGATGGAATCCGGTGTTCCTCCCGGTGCCTGTCATGGCCGACATGTTCGGCAGCATAAAACAGATGGCAAAGGAAGCCGGGCGTGACCCGTCCGCCTTGGCCATGGTGGTTCATGCCGTCCTGGAGATCACCGAAAAGCCGTTGGGGAAGGACAGGGCGATATTCTCTGGTTCGCTCGAACAGATCAGCGAGGATGTCAGAGGATGCGCCAAGATCGGGGCGGAAGAGGTTTTCTTCGATCCGGCGTTTGCTCCCGGAGGGCAGTCGCTCGATCGCTGGCTGTCTCTGCTGGAACAACTACAGGGAATGATGACTGTAAACTAGTCGCGGACTGCTCGCTGTACTCTAGATTCTGCCCCAGGCGGTGATGCGCACGGGAGTAATGCGCAGGACGGGAGCATCATCGGCGAGCATTTTGGCGTCGTATTGCGAATACTTCGCTCTCAGACGCTGAATAGCGCGCTTGCGTTCCGCCGAGGCCGACACCAGCTCTGCTTCTCCTCGCACAAGCACGTACCAGAGACGTGTCCAGTCTTCGTCGTATTGGTCCACGAGCAATGCCACCCTAGGCGTCTCTTTAATGTTTTTCAGCCGCGCCAAGCGGCCCGGAGCCACCCGCTTCGGCTTGTGATCGATTGCGGAATAGAAAAACGACCCGTCAAAGGCAAAACAGATAGGAACCGCGTGTGGCCATCGTTCAGCGCCCAGCGTGGCCAGCCGCGCGACCCTTGCCGTTTCCAGTTTCGCAAGAATTCCGGGCGAGATCAGCGGAAGTTTGTCGGCCATGGCATGAGATCCATTCTGGTTTCCTCGGTTTCAGGCGCTTGGTTGGGGTGCGTGTCTCTTACGCAAGCGGAGCTTCGCTCCGCCGGACAGCCCCGGGCGGCTGTCCCCACGTGGTTCGTGGCTACACCTTATTGCGTAACAAATCCTCAACGTCCCCAATTTTCTCTCCCAACAAATTCAGCTTGCGCGCCAATCCTTGAATCTCCGATTCGGCGCGGCGGTTGACGTCGTAATCAAGTTCGCCGCGCAGGCGGTCTTTCGTGTCCTGCCGGTTCTGGCTCATCATGATGACTGGAGCCTGAATGGCGGCCAGCATGGAGAGGAACAAGTTGAGCAGAATAAAGGGATAAGGATCCCACGCTTGCCCTCGCAAGACGACATTGATCGCAGTGTAGCCGATGATGGTCGCGCCAAAGGTGATGATGAATGTCCACGACCCGCCAAAGGCGGCGACCCGGTCGGCGATACGTTCACCGAACGTCATGTCTTCCTCGATGACGTCATTGGGATTGCGGCTGGCGCGGACCCGCACCAGTTGCTGTGAGGCGTGAAACTGGCGGCCCAGCACAGTCAACATGTCCATCCCGGCATGAGGTTTGCGTTGGAGCAGGACGGCGATATCGTTGCGGTCAACTTCGAGGCAAACGCTCTCTTCAACCGCGATGGCGTCGGTTTGATGCGGAGTCTGATCGAGCATGGAAGCGAAGCCGAAAAACTCGCCCTCCGCGGGCTGGTCCACGATAACTTCCTGCTGGTCGTCGTCAACGGTTGTGACCCGTACCGCGCCGGAAACCAGAACGTAAGCTCGTCCGCCCGCGTCGCCGATCTTCCAGATGCGCTGGCGGGCAGCGAACGTCTTGACTTCAACCTGTCCCGCCAACACTGCGGTCTCTTCATCGTCAAGCAGAGCGAACAGGGGAACGCGTCTCAATACTTCGGGGCTGCACGCCATCGATCACCTCGTCAGGTAAAGTGGATCGGGGCCGATCCGTTCAGAAGGATGGCATAAAGTTCGAAAGGCAACAACTGGCGAGCAGGGCTACTTTTGGACGGCGAATGCGCGGGAGTGAAACTCCATAACTTCGCCCATGTGAGACAGAAAATACGTCAGGCTGTGGTCGCCGGGATAGGAGTGATATTCGTGCTTCACGCCTTCGGTCTGGAGTTGCTGGTGCAGGGCAGCAGCGCCATCTTCAAATCCAAAGTCATCCTGGTCGCCGCAATTGAAGTAGATCGCCTGGCTTCGCAGGCCTGATTGATTCTTTTTCGTCAGAACGAAAATGTTGTTCTCGTTCCAGTGCGCTACGTTGATCGGTTCTCCGAACGCCGGTCCCATCAGGCGGCCCAGTGGCGTACCCGAACGTCCCGCGGATGAGAGTTCTTGCGGGGTTTGAGTGATCAGCGCCGCGCTTTGCGCGCTTACAGCGGAAAACATTTCAGGATGGGCGAAGGCGAAACGCAAAGCGCCATAGCCTCCCATCGAGACTCCAGTGATGGCGCGATTCTTCCGCCCCGGGCGAACACGATATTTCCTTTCGATCGCGGGAATAAATTCCTGAAGAAAGAAATCGCTGTAGCGCACGGTGTTCCCAGGCGAGTTGATGTAGAAAGTGCGCTTGCCCTCCGGAGCCACCACGAGAAAATCGCCGATCTTATTTTGGCGGCGAAGGTCGTCGATCACGCTCCATCCGCCGGTGCTGAAAAGCGTCTGCTCGTTTTGGCCGAGGCCGTGGAGAAAGTACAGCACGGGATAGTGCTGAGGCGTGGAACCCTTCGCGTCGTAGTCAGGCGGCAGTTGCACGCAATAGTGAACCGTCTGCTTCAGGATGCGGCTGTTCACGGCGCTGCAGTCCGTACGGCTTTGTGCTTTTGCCGCGAGGGGAAGAAAAATGAGTGGGATGCAAAGCAGCCGGAGCAATTGACGCATGGATTGCAGTCTACTCGTACCGCAGCGCCTGTACGGGATCGAGACGCGCCGCGCGCGCAGCCGGGTACAGGCCTGAAACCAGGCTCACGATGAAGGCAAAAAGAATGGCTGCGCCCACCAGCCACCACGGCACAGCCCAGAAATTCTCGGGCGGAAGCGCCTGGCGCTTCAGATAAATATTCGTCCCCAGATTGATGATGTGGCCGATGGCCCAGCCCAGCGCTACTCCCACGAACCCGCCCAGCAAGCCCATGGCTCCAGCTTCGGCGAAGAAAAGTTTTCTTACATCGCCGTCGCTGGCGCCGATAGCTTTCATGATCCCGATTTCGCGGCGCCGCTCCAGAATTGCCATGACGAGCGTGTTTACGATGCCGATGGAGGCCACGGCCAGCGCGAGGCTCCCGAAAATTCCTAGAAAGAGATCGAGCACGGCAAAGAATTGCCGCAGGCTGCGAGTCGCGTCAAGAATGGAAAAAGTATTGAACCCAAGTTTCTTGATGGCCTGTTCGACCGCCTCGACCTGCTTGGGATTCTTCACGCGCACGCTGATGGTGGAGTAACTGGGCTGCTTGCTGAAGCCCCGCATGCTGTCGCGCACATCGGAAGGCTGCATGACGCGCAGGTCTTGTGCTAGCTTCAATGGCAGGAACACCCGTGCCCTTGCTGCGCCGCGCATGCTGTCGGGATCCAGATCGGAGACGCCGACAATCTTCAGTTTCTGTTCTCGCGAAATAACGGAATAGGACGAGTCGGAGTCGGATTGAGCCGAACCAGTTGATGCGTTGGATTTGGCGGCAGAGTTTTCAGTTGCTGTCGCCGGGGCCACAACCCGTTGGGCATACCGCATCGTCAACTCCTGCCCTAACAGAGGTTTCGCCAAATCGTTGACTGGGACATCATCTTCCTGCCCTGGCGACGGTGTCTTGCCCAGTAACTCCATGGCGAACGATTTTTGCAGAATCACTTCAGGCGCGGTTTCAGAGGAGAAAAAACTGCCGGGGATTCCCGCGAAGGCATCGTTCGAGCGGGCCGAATCCGGAATGCCGGAGACCATGGTCAGGTGCGGCTTGTCCTGATAGCGAAGCTCGGTGATAAAACGGATGTCGGGATATGCTTCCAGCACTTCGGGCAAATGTTCGATTTCCTGACGAGCTGGTTCGTCCAGCGTGCGGCTTTCGGCGGCGGATGCAGTGCTTCTTTCGTCGTCACGGCTGAAGCCTCGCATCTCACGGCGCGAGGTTACGACCACCGTGTCGAAAAGTCCAGACTTAGCCAGATGCCGCGTAGCCAGCTTTTGCAGTCCGATGCCGAGGGACAGCATGGCAACCAGCGAAGCCACTCCCACAGAGATTCCAATCGTAGTCAGCGAATTTCGTAGCGATGACTCGCGGAGATTGCGCAGCGCGAGTTCGGAAAGATCGTAAGTCTTCATCGCTGATCCTCCTGCTTTGCGCCGACGGGTGTTGAGTTCGGCTGATTTTCATTGGCAAGATCATCAATCAGTTTGCCGTCCGCCAGAAAGATCAGGCGCCGGGCATAGCGCTCGGCCAGAGCGCGCTCGTGGGTCACCATCACGATGGTCATTCCCAAAGTCTGGTTAAACTCGCGGATGAAATTCATGATCTCAGTGCCGGTTCGGCTATCGAGATTGCCGGTGGGTTCGTCTGCCAGCAGAAGCTTTGGCTGATTGATCAAAGCCCGCGCCAGTGCTGCACGTTGCTGTTCGCCACCGGAAAGTTCGCTGGGCCGGTGCGTCATGCGCGCTCCTAAGCCGACGCGTTCCAGCGCCTTTCTAGTTAGCGCCTGGCGTTGAGTTCGATCCACTTCGGCAAAACGAAGCGGCAGATCAACGTTCTCGGCGAGCGTCATTCGTGAAACCAGGTTGAACGATTGAAAGACCATTCCGACGGTGCGCAGGCGATGCTTGGCCAAGTCTTCGCGCGAGAGCTGAGCCAGGTCACGGTCTTCGACGATGACGGCTCCCGAGGTTGGCCGGTCAAGTCCGGCGATCAGGTTCAGCAGAGAAGATTTGCCGGAGCCGGAGCTGCCGAGCAGGGCGACGAACTCCCCGGGTTGAACTTGGAGTGACACAGCGTCAACGGCCCGAATCAAAGTATCGCCCATCTGGTAATGACGGCAGAGGTCGACGATTCGTATTGCGGGTGCAGCGTTTGGGCTAATGGATTGGCTGGAGTTGAGGTTCATTTATGGAGTGACTTATCGCTGTGTCCTCGGTGTCCGCTGTGGTTCAAGCTTTGAATGTTGGGGGATGCATGAAAACGCAAGGTCCCTCCGCTCCGGTCGCTGCGCTTCGCTCCGGTCGGGATGACAGAGTTTTTAGAATTATCTAACTTCTCCTCTGATTAGACGCAAAGCGTCAGCCGAACTAACGTCGCGATCACCGTTTTTTCCAGGGGCGCTGTTTTCGGAGGGCACTGGTGCATCTCCCTCGCCCGGCGCCAGAAACAGATTATTCTGCAAGCCCTGCTGTTTGGTGTAGAGATCGAAGTAGCGGCCTTGCAGTGTGTAGAGCTCTTCGTGAGTGCCGCGCTCGACGATCTGGCCCTGTTCGACTACCAGAATCTGGTCGGCGCGTCGGATTGTTGACAGCCGGTGGGCAATCACGAAGGTGGTGCGTCCCTGCATCAGATACGAGAGTCCGTGCTGAATCATCTCTTCGGATTCCGAGTCCAGGCTTGATGTGGCTTCGTCAAGAATTAAGATGCGCGGCTCGGCCAGTATGGCGCGGGCAATCGAGATTCGCTGGCGTTGTCCTCCAGAGAGTTTTACGCCGCGTTCTCCTACAATGGTGTCGTATTTATCGGGAAAGCTTTCGGCAAACTCATCTACGCGAGCGATGTGGCAGGCTCGCATGATCTCTTCTTCAGTGGCTTGCGGACGGGAAAACGCCACATTCTCACGGATGCTGCCGTCGAACAGGAAAGACTCCTGGAGCACGACTCCCAGCCGCGTGCGATAAGAATCCAGGCGCACCGTGCTGAGATCAACTCCGTCGACCAAGGCTCGTCCGTCGGTCGGAACGTAAAACGCGGAAATCAGCCCGATGATTGTGGACTTGCCTGAGCCCGACGAACCGACCAGCGCGGTCACCGTGCCCGGCTCAGCCTGAAAACTGACATCGTGCAGCACCGTTCGGCTGCCGTCGTAGCTGAAGCTGACGTGGTCGAATTCCACTTTGCCGTAAATATCATTCAGTGTGACGATGCGCTTTGGATCTTGGTCCTCGGGCCGCTCATGCAGAATTTCCTGGGTGCGTTCGAGGCCGGCCAGCGCTTCCGTTATTTGAGTACCGATGTTAACGATCTGCACGATGGGCGCAACCAGAAAGCCCAGAAAGAGTGTGTAAGTAAAGAAGCTGCCGATGGTGAGTGTCCCCGCCATGATCTGGTGAGCGCCCATGTACATGATGATTGCGCCTACCACTCCCATGAGCAGGCTGGCCGAAAGGCTCATGACCGACGTGGCGGTCAGAGTTTTCATCACGTTGTCCAGCAGACGGCGCACGCCACCGGCGAAGACTTCTTCCTCACGTTCCTCAGCGTGATATCCCTTGATTACGCGAACCCCGCCCAGCGACTCTGCGAGTCTTCCGGTAACTTCGGCATTGATCTTTCCGCGCTGCCGGAAAATCGGACGGATCGTAGTGAATGCCTTGTTCAGCGCGATGGCGAAGCACAGCAGAAAACTGAATGCCAGCAAAGTCATGATCGGGCTGATGCGGAAGAGCACGACCATCGCAATGCCGGAGGTCAGTACTCCACCGACCAGATCGACCAGGCCTGTGCCCAGCAGGTTTCGCACTCCCTCAACATCGGTCATGATGCGCGACACCAGAGTGCCCGTCTTATTGGAGTCGTAGAACGAAACCGGAAGATGCGAGATGTGGGCTTGCACTTTTTGGCGAAGTTCAGCAATCAGTCGCTGGGCCGCCTTCGATAACAACTGGGTCAGCGAAAACGACGTGATTCCCTGAATGATGGTCGCGGTTAAAACCACCAGCACAAGGCGGCGCAAGAGTTCTACGTGATGTTTGGCGATGACGCTATCGATCAGGAATTTCGTGGAGTAGGGAAGCACTAGTCCTGACACGCGGTTGATGACCATCAGCACGAATCCGAGAGCGAGCAGGCCCCGGCGCGGACGCATCAGTTCCCAGACAGCGGGCAGGACGGTCCGGAGGCGCTGCGCAGTCATGGGAGGCTTGGGCTTGGGTGTCGGGGAGGAACTCACAACCTAGTTAGAGTTTGTTGGGTGACAGAACGGTTCATTTTTGCGCCCGCGGAAAGCCTGCCGGGCTCTCACTCATAGCGGCGCTGCAAGCCGCCGGACAGCCGAGGGCGGCTGTCCCAACGTGGTCTACCATAGAAAAAGCGCGGCTTGTAGGCCGCGCTTTCCCTACGATCGAATTAATTTACAGCTACTCTTCCAGGTGTGAATCCCCGGGAAGGGCCATCTGTGCGGCCGCAGCTGCGAAATCTTCCTCTGAGAGTTCAAAAGAATCGGAGCCAGTTGCAGGTTTTTCCAACTTTCGTTGGACTTTGCGCTCAGCTTTCTCGCGTTGCTTTTCCTGCCGCGAGCGCTCCTTCAGACGCTTGGTGAAGCTGGAACGGCCTCGACCAGACATAGACACCTCCAAGGGACATTTTTTTGGCAGATCGGTACTTGTAAAACTCGTAAAGCGTTACCGAGTGTTTGCTCCTTACCAGCGCGGCTCTCTAGGCTGACGCGCATGGCCCTGATAATCATCACGCCCACCACCACCACCGCCGGAACGGCCGCCGCCGCCACCAGGGCGTCCACCACCGCCTCCAGGACGGCCGCCGCCACCGCCGCGGGGCGGTCCACCACGATCGGTCTTGGGACGGGCCTCATTGATGTTCAGAGCGCGTCCGCCCAGTTCTTTGCCGTTAAGCGCGGCAATCGCTTTCTCCGCTTCGGCGGAATCGGTCATCTCGACGAAGGCAAAGCCGCGCGAACGGCCAGTATCGCGATCGGTCACGATGCTGACTTGCTCGATGGCCCCGTGAGGCTCGAACAATGTCCGCAACTCCGCTTCGGTCGTGCTGTGGGGGATGTTGCCAACAAACAGCTTCTTCATGATGTTTCCTCAGTGCTGCAAGCTAAAGTGTATCGTAAATTTTCAAGATGCAGATTTTTCGGCGGCGCTGCTGGGTTTCTTGCCCGCCTCAGGCTTGGCGACCTTAAGTCCGGCTGCGTCGAGTAACGCGCGAGTGCGCAGCCGGCGGCTGGCATTTTGTTTCCTTTCCCGGTTGAACCGGGCCTTATCTCCGTTGAATTGCGACATCGCTGCGCTCCTCCCTGGAGCGTACCTTCAGGTTGGCCGGACAAAAGCTGGTTCTGTGAAGCGCTGCTGCGCGCAAAGGGCTGGACTCTAAGGAGCCTGTAGTGCGCCTGCAGGGAAGCTGATTTATCTCAATCGCGAAGGCGCAGGGTGGTTTGGCGATGTGTCTTCGTGGTCAAGGAACTTCTTGGTCTTAGAATTATACCTGCTGGATGCGGAAGCGAAAGAAAATACTGAAAATGCCGCTATTCCCCACGTGGTTCGTGGCTTCAAGCCGGTTACCGAAGTCCCGGACGCTTCGGCGTCCATGAGCAATTTATCCCCCTAAAGCTGGACTTTTCTGCTAAACTAATGATGCGTTTGATTAGAATCGGTTGTTGAGCAGCTTCTTGCACACCAGCTTGAACCGCCCTTAGTACCTCCGATCTCACAGCGTAAATCGATTGAAAAGGAAACAGAAACAAAATGGCAGAACAAGGAACAGTGAAGTGGTTTAACGACGCCAAAGGCTACGGCTTCATCAGCCGTCAGAGTGGCGAAGATGTATTTGTGCACTTCTCGGCGATTCAGGCAGGCGGCTTCCGCAGCTTGCAAGAAGGCCAGAGTGTGGAGTTCGATGTGACCAAGGGGCCAAAGGGCTGGCAAGCTGAGAACGTCCGTCCGCTGTAATTAGAGCGGAAACTCTAGATAGAAGGCGTGCCCGCAGCGGTAACCACCGAGCGGGCACGCTCTCCGAAACCAACCAAACGCAAGTTTTCTACCAGCCAGAAGCGGGGTGTCTCTGACACGCGACGAAACCAAAGCTTGCTACGCCATTATCCGCCACAACATCCGCACCTACGAGTCAGGCGGCGTGGTTCTGGTGGTCAAAGGCAAAGAAAACGCAGAAGTTAAGGTAAAACACTTCGAAACCGGACAGAGCTCCGAAGATCGTCACGCCGGCTGGCGGTACTTTGTAGAGAAATCCGACCTCAAAGCCGGAATGGATCCTGCCGAGGCCACGAACCTCCGCCAGATGAAGCTGGAAATGCGGGAATCCGAAGCACAGCCGGATTCAATGTCGCTCAACCCTCCGCGACAGAACTAAGCCAAAAATCTAAAACGTCTACGTAGGCCCGGACGCCCTCGTCCGGCAGACGAGCAAAGCTCGTCGTGGGTTGATTTTCGTCTCTAAACCTCTGCCGAGCTGCGCTCGGCCAGGGCGGACGAGGGCGTCCGCCCCTACGCGGTTTATCTCAATGGCGGCGCTCGGTTTCCCTCAGGACGATCGCGAAACTGCGGCCTCCGAAGCTGAATCCCTGCGAGATCGTTCCCCGCACTCCCACCCTGGCGCCATTACTAGGCACGCCGTATCTCTGGCTGTAGACCCACATCTGGCCCGTGCCATCGTCGACTTGGTAGACGCCGGAACCAAGCAATCCGAAAGAATTGGAGACCCGTCCGCCGATGGCAACCTCGCGGCCGGCGTATCGTCCTGGATCGCGTTCAATTTTTCCAATGCTGGTGCGTGTAGGACAACCCGCCAAGACCAACGTTCCTACCGTCAGCAGTAGGATAAGTGAGAGCCTGCTACGCAGTTGGACCACGCAAACCTCCCCAGACTTCAGAATGTTCCGCTGTAACCGCCAGTGAATATTTATTCCGACCATAGACCAACGACCGGACCTGAAAGAGCCATCCGGCGCTAGTTATGATGCACGCTAAAATTTTAATGATGGCCGCCATTTTCCAGAGTATATTTTTCTGGCTGCTTTACGTACGAATTCGAAGTTCATGGGAGCGCCGCTGCTGGCGCTCCCTTCGCTTTTTAAGGTTGGCTTAACAAAACAGTGTTTCGTTACGGAGAAAACCTATGCAGGAGACGCCACAGCAATACACTCAACGCATCCTCGGTCATAGCAGCGGAAAAGACCCTGTAAAGTTGCAACAAACCGCTCCCCGGAAGTTCGCGGCGCTGATTAAAGGACTGAGCAAGAAACAGCTGACACGGCGGCCGGAACCGGGCAAGTGGTCCATCGCTGAAATCATGGCCCATATGGCCGACGCGGAACTGGTTACCGGGTACCGCTTGCGACGTATTCTTGCCTCCAACGGCACGCCCATTCAGGCCTTCGATCAGGATGCGTGGGCTGAGACTTTCAACTACGGCACTAGCGATTCCAAGACGTCGCTGGAAACCTTTCGCACGCTGCGCGAAAGCAATCTGCGGCTTTTAAGCTCCGTATCCAGCCGTCTCTGGAAGAACTACGGCGAGCATCAGGAGCGGGGCCGGGAAACCGTGGAACATATCGTGCGGTTAATTGCGGGTCATGACCTGAACCACATCAAGCAGGTGGAAAAGATCGCAAAGGGATAGGTCTTATAGCGCCGGCGGGATGCCGGCGCTACCTTAGCGTCTCTGCAGCGTCTCTGCGAATAGGTTCGTCAGCTTCTCAAATGCACGTTCGGCTTGCGGCTGGTTATAGACGGGACTGTCGGGGACGGTCCAGCTATGGAATGCACCTTCGTAGACTTCACTTTCGTACTTGCCTCCCCAGGCCTCGAGGGCGTGGTTGAGCTTCTCGATCGCTTCGGGCGGCATACTTTTATCGTTAACGGCATGTCCGAAATAAAGTCTGGCCGTTAGGGATGGCCCCAAAGCGAGATGTGGACTGTTCGGCGCATTGGTAGCCAGCCCACCGGCGTGGAAGGAAGCGGCCGCGGCGATTTTGTCCGGACGTGATGCGGCGGTGTACAGCGCCATCTTGCCGCTGAAGCAATATCCCGCCACGCCCAGCGGACCGGCCTTGACGGACTTGTGCTGTCCCAGAAAGTCCACGTAATCCGAGGCGTCGCAGGTGATGGCCTCCGGCGTCAGCGGTGGGCTCAATTCAGCAATTCGTTTCATGGTACGCTCTTCACCGAATTTCGGAGGGAAGTCGAATAACGGTAGAGCACTGGTGCGATAAAAAATGTTGGGCATCAGGACAATGTAGCCCGCCCCAGAAAGCTGCCGCGCCATCTGTTGCTGAGAAGGACGAATGCCCCCGATGTCAGTGTAAAGAATGAGGCCAGGCCAATTGCCCTCTTTCTCCGGAGAATAAACGACACCTTCGGCAGTTCCGGCAGCAGTAGGAATCTGAATCTTCTCTTCAACCATCAGCTCTCCTGGGTGGCCGTCCAAGCTTTGCTTGGGCTGGGTTTTTGTGGAAGTCGCTCCAACGATGTTCAGACACGACTTTTAAAAACCGCCTTCTGAGATGGCTTTGGCTACGCTCGACGGCCAAAATCCCCGCCCAAGCGGAGCTTGGACGGGGCACCCTCGAGAGTAATCTTCAGGGTGCGGACTTCTGTAGCTTCTGGGCTTCGATCAAGCCCTTCTGAGCTTCCGGATTCTTGGGATCTATTAGCAGAGCTGCCTCAAACTGGTCTTCGGCATTCTTGGCATCTTTAAGGCTCAGGTAGACCTTGCCTAGCAGCAGCCGGGCTGGAAACTGTCCCGGAGTAAGTTTCAGACTGGCTTCCAGCGCATCGCGCGCTCCCACGTAGTCGCCAGTTTTTTCTCGCGCCTGGCCTTCGTAGAAGGCGGCGGTAGAGTCCTCGGGACGGACATCCCTGGCCTGCTTCAGATGTTCGGCAGCTTTGGCGTAGTCGCTGGCCTGAAGCTCCAACTCTCCCAGTTGCCGTAATGCCGTCGGAGACTTCGCATCGAGTTGCAGAACTTTCTCCAGAGCGCGCCGTGCCTCGTCAGTGCGATTGTCATCCGACGCCATCATTGCGTGGTGCAGCAAATTCTGCTCTTCGACTTTATCCTTGGGATCGGGCAAGTTCGAAGGCGGCGCAGGTGCGTCAGTCTTGATCGCGGCCAACGTTCCACGAAATTTCATTACCGTCGTGTCCGACGATTGGTAATGGTTAGTCAGCTCTTTGGGATCAGCCTGCAGATCGTACAATTCTGGCTGAGGCGCCTCGATGAACTTGAATCCTTCCGCGCGCACAGATCGCAACGGAGCCCAGCCGAAGCGCAACGGGTAGTCCGTCTCACCAATCGCGGTACGGTCTTTTCCTTCACCGGTCCCATCCAAAAGGGGTTTTAGGGACTCTCCGTCGAGGCGCTCTGGTGGCGGGATGTGCAGCCAGTCGATCACGGTGGGCAAAATGTCCAAGGTCCGCACCTGCGCGTTGACGACCTGCTCGCGATGACTATTGGAAGGCAGCTTCGCTGGAATTTTAACGATCAGAGGCACGTGGGTGGTGGAGTCGTAGAGAAAAATCCCGTGTGAGTCTTCGCCGTGTTCGCCCAGTCCTTCGCCGTGATCTCCGACGACAACGATCAGCGCATTGTCATAGCGGCCGGTCTTTTTCAGATATCCAATAAATCCCGCGAGTACCGAATCCGCATAGGCAATTTCTCCGTCGTACAGACGGTCCTTATAAATCTGAGAGAACGGCGGAGGCGGCTCGTACGGATCATGTGGATCGTAAAGATGGATCCAGACGAAATGTGGGCCCGCTGGATGCGCGGTCATCCAGCTCTGTGCGTGCTGCACCACGTCGGCGCCACGGCGTTCCACTCGTCCCCAGCGCGATTTTGTTGGTGACTGAGCGGGAAAGTTGTCGTAGAAATCGAATCCGCGATCCAGACCTGGAGCCAGTGTCTTGCTGTCGAGAATGACTGCGCCGATGAACGCGGCCGTGTGATAGCCGCTCTTCTTCAGCAACTCCGCCAGCGTGGGATGGGTCGGCGCCAGAGGCACGGCAAAATCGGTGACGCCATGCGTGCTGGGCAGCAGGCCAGTCAGGATGCTGGTGTGCGAAGTATTGGTGATCGGGCTGGGCGTGAATGCCTGGGTGAAGCGAACGCCGTCTCTGGCGAGTCCGTCGAGCGCCGGGGTCTGAATGGATTCATAACCGTAACAGTGAACGTGGTCGGCGCGCAGCGTGTCGATGGTGATCAGAAAAACTTCGGGCTGAGTCGCCTTCTTTTGTCCCTGTCCTGCTCCGAGAGGGACGGCCGCCAGAAGGAAAACGACCAAGATTCGAGCGGCTCTCACGCGTTTCAGACTAGCATATTCAGCACGCGGGATCGTGCTGGCGTGTGGCGTGGCTGGGATATAATTTTTCTATCCGATGATCTCCTTCCGGTCTCTTGCAGTCCTCGTGACCGCCAGCCTGCTGCCCTGGGCATCCGCCGCGTTCGCAGCCTCAGCTGCCGCTCCGAACCTGGTTGTTATTACTATCGATACGCTTCGCGCCGACCACATCGGATGCTACGGCTACAAGCAGATTCACACTCCCAACATCGATGCGCTGGCCGCCGACGGTGCGCGCTTCGAGCGTGCATACACCGCGGTGCCGGTCACGCTACCGTCGCACACTGTGATGTTCACCGGTACATATCCCATGCTGAGCGGCATGCACGATTTTGCCGCCAACAAGCTCGGTCCGGGACAGCCCACGCTGGCCTCGGTTCTGAAAGAACATGGATATACGACTGGTGCCGTGATCGGGTCGGCGGTGCTGGATTCGCGCTTCGGCCTGAACCGCGGTTTCGATTTCTACTACGATCATTTTGATTTCAATCGCCTGCAGGAATCGAACCTTGAGGAAATGGAGCGCCCCGGCAACCTGGTCGCGGATGTGACGCTGGACTGGCTCAGCAAGAATTACCAGAAGAAGTTTTTTCTGTGGATGCACCTCTACGATCCGCACTATCCGTACCATCCGCCGGCGCCATATGCCGCAGAATACAAAGATCGCCCTTACGACGGAGAAATTGCCTTTGCGGATTCGCAGGTCGGGCGCCTGATCCACTTTCTGAAAGAGAAGGGATTGTATGCGAATACGCTGATCGTGCTCAGCGGAGATCACGGCGAGAGCCTGGGCGAACACGGAGAAAAATATCACGGTTTCTTCATCTACAACGCGACGCTGCATGTGCCTTTCATCGTGCATGTTCCCGGTGCGGCGGCTGCTCGAATCGTGCCCGACCTCGTCAGTCTGGCCGACCTGATGCCCACAGTGCTCCAGGCATTGAAGCTGGATGTTCCTACACAAGTGCAAGGTCATAACTTGCTTCCGCTGATCCGGACAAAAGAACCGGGCGAGCGTCGCAACTTGTATGGCGAGACCTTTCTGCCCCGCTTGCACTTCAATTGGAGTGAACTGCGTGGAGTCCAGACTGAGAATTATCACTTCATCGACGCGCCCAAGCCCGAGTTATACGACCTGACCAAAGACCCGGGCGAGACCAGAAATTTATTTGGCGAGAAGAAAGCCGTGGGCGAGGAGATGCGTGCCCAGCTGACCAAACTGATTCAACAGTACAGCGCTGGTCCCGAACTGGCGGAGAAGACGGGCCTTGATCCCGCTCTCATGGAGCGGCTGAAATCGCTGGGCTATGCCGGCTTCTCCGGTGGCGGCAGTCCGACGATTACCGATCGCGCTTTGCCCGATCCTAAGGATCGCATTGCGACTTACGAATTGATTTCCGACGCCATCGCCGAAAGCCAGCACGGCGAGTACGCGGAATCGACGGAGAAATTCAATCAGGCGTTGAAGAGCGATCCTGATTCGGTGCCTGTGCATTACCTTCTGGGATTGAACTACTACCGCATGCGGGAATTTTCTAAGTCGGTGGAGCATCTGCAACGTGTTATGCAACTGAGCCCCGACTATGCTCTGGCAAGTTTTCAACTGGGACTGGCTTACGCCCGCGTGGGCGACTTCGATCATGCGATCGAGACTCTGAAACGAACTCTGGAACTGGACCCCAGCAATTTCTCGGCGGCTTACAACCTCGGGGCGGCGTATGTGCAGAAGCAGATGATGACCGAGGCGGCTAACGCGTTCCGCTCTTCGGTGACGATCTCCCCTGATTACCCGGCCGGACATCGTGCTTTGGGCGAAGTGCTGCTGTACCAGGGGCAGACGGACGATGCGCTCACCGAGTTGCGCCGCGCGGCGGATTTGGCTCCGCAGGATCCTGCGAACCATGCGGCGCTGGCAAAGGCACTGTCCAAAAAAGGGTTGAACGACGAGGCTGCGGAAGAAATGCAGAAAGCGCAGCAGGGACGGCCGCAATAGTTCCATCCGTAGCAGAATTTCTTTGAAATGCATTCTCCAATTCCTGACGGCCGCGGCGGTGCTGCTCCCCTGTGTTCAGGCGGCAACAGTACCCGCACGCCGTCCGCGCCCGAATGTGATCTTGATTACGATCGATACCGTCCGCGCCGATCACATTGGCTGCTACGGAGCAACTGACATCAAGACCCCGACCCTGGACGGACTGGCACGCGACGGCATTGTCTTCGAGCGGGCCATCTCGCAAGTGCCGCTCACGTGGCCGTCGCATGCCGCGATCCTGACCGGTACCTATCCGTTTCAGAATGGTGTGCAGGATTTTACAGGGCAGCCGCTCGACGAACGCTTCCGATCCATTGCTCAGGTTTTCAAGCAGCAGGGCTATGCCACGGGCGCGGTGGTGAGTGCGTTTGTTTTGGACCGCAGTTGGGGGTTGGCGCGCGGCTTCGATTTTTACGACGACGCTTTCTCAGCTGAAACTTTTCGTCAGAAAGACATTGGACTCGTAGATCGCAAGGCTGGTGAAAGCGTTACACGTGCGCTAGCGTGGCTGCGGAAAACTCCGCGGCGCCCATTTTTCTTCTGGCTGCATTTGTACGATCCCCATAGCCCGTACGATCCGCCGGAGCCTTTTCGCACCGAGTACAAGACACATCCCTATGACGGGGAGATCGCTTACGCCGATCATGAATTGGGACGCTTGATTGCCTGGCTGAAACAGAACCAGCTTTACAACAGCACCGCGATTGTCCTGCTCAGCGATCATGGAGAATCAATTGGCGAGCACGGCGAAAAAGAGCATGGATTCTTCGTCTACAACTCGACCATCCACATTCCACTGATCGTGAAACCGCCTGCCGGAAGCGTGTTCCGGCCCGGCAGGGTTGCCAGTCCCGTGGAGACGGTTGCGGTGGCACCCACGTTGACTCGTCTGGCAGGCATGAAAGACGAGATTCAGAAGCAGTTTGCTTCGCCGGGGCTTCTTAATGACCAGGCGCCAGCGGACGGTGCGGCTTACAGCGAAAGTTTCTATTCTTTTAGTTCCTTTGGATGGAGCCCCCTGCATGCGTTACAAACCAGTCGCTACCATTACATCGAAGCGCCCACGCCGGAACTCTACGACGTGGTTGCCGACCCTCAGGAAAAAAACAATCTCGCCTCACAGCAGGCAGCGACAGTCGCCGTGCTCGAGGACAAACTGCAATCGCTGCTGCGGCAAAATCCGTTCAAAGCCGGGGAATCCGGGACTTCAGGGCTGAGTCCTGACGCGCTGGAGAAATTGCGTGCACTGGGCTACGTTGCCTATCGCTCGCCGGTTTCTCCGGAAGCACTGGCTGCGGGCCTGCCCGATCCCAAAAATAAATTGTGGGAATTCAACGCGATCCTCGAAGCCGGCGACGCGTTTCACTCTGGCGACTATAAAGCTGGCGAGACTCTGCTCGGTCAGGTGCAGGACAAAGATCCGCAGATGTATATCGTCCCTTTCATGCTGGGAGAATCAGCGACTCGTCAGCAGAAATGGGAGGAGGCTTCAGCTGCGTTCCAGAAGTGCTTGCAGTTGAATCCAAATTTCGACCAGGCAATGACCGGACTTTCGCGCGTTCTCATGTACTTGGGTAAACCGGACGAAGCCGCACAGTGGTCGCGAAACGCGCTAAAGCAAAATCCGGCAAACTATCGAGCCTGGTATCAACTTGGACTCGTCGAATCCAAGACAGACAAGAATGCCGCAATTGCGGATTACGAGAAGGGAGTTGCAATCCAGGGCAGCTTCGCGCCTCTGCGACGCGACCTGGGGCTGCTCTATTTCCAGCAGCAAAATTACGCGGAAGCCGCCAACCATTTATCCAAGGCTGCTGAACTCGGCGTGAACGACGCTCCGCTCTATAACTTTTTGGGCATTTCGTACGGACACACCAACCGACTGGCCCAGGCAGTGGAGAGCTACAAGCACGCACTGAAGCTGGACCCGGCACTGGCCGAGGCCCATCTGAATCTTGCCTTCGCGTATCAGAAGCTCGGCCAGGGCGCGGCTGCGAGAAAAGAATATGAAGAGGCTTGCCGCTTGCAGGAAAAATTCTGTCAGCTGGCGCCGGCAGCTAGTCAGTAGGGCAGTCGAGCGAACTTCTCAGGGGTTCACTTTGCCTGTGACCGCTTCCAACTTTTGCAGAACCTGCTTCGCTTTTGGTGCGAAAGGATCCTCAGGAAAATTCTTCAAGAACAGGCGAAGCTCGGCGGCTGCGTCTCTGTCTCTTTTCTGTTGCATATAAAGGTTGACCAAAGCCAGATGCGCCTTTGACATGAAGGGGTCCAGTTCCAGAGAACGCCGCAGCGAGGATTCTGCTTCGCTTGGTCTCCCGGTGCGCGAGCATAACGAGCCTTCGAGGAAGTGTCCAAAGGCAGAATCCGGTTCTCGCCTAAGACCCTTTTCCACCCACTCGTCAGACTGGGAGTACTGGCTCTTGAGCAAATAAAGATTGGCGAGATTGAAGTAAGCGGCGGCATCGCTCGGGTTCGACTGGATTACCCTTTCGAACTGATCCTGGGCCTGCGGAAACTGGGACTTGGTAAGGTAGGCTGATCCTAAATTGTTTCGCGCCTCGGAATAGGTGGGTGCCAGTTCTATGGCCTTCACGTAATGACGGATGGCTTCGTCAGCCTTTCCGGCTCCGTCTGCTTTCACGCCCTTGTCATACTCCTTGCGCGCAGGCTTGGGGATCTGCTCATTGAGCTTCGCCGAGTCGACGAGGTGGACGTTTCCCCCTTTGGTGGCGGCTTGCGTTTTGTCCGGGTTGCGAGGGATAAGATAGATATTCAGGATCACCATCGAGGCGGACGTAACCGAATCGATTCGGGCTTCCTGATCGACGGGTTGGTAAGCCTCTTCGTTGACGGTGACGTGAAAAGTACTCGCCGGCAGCCCGTTTACCCCGTAATGCCCTTCACTGTCGGTGTAATTCCTGTAAATAATTGCTCCGTGGCTGGTGACGGTGATCAGCACGGGCGTGGTCAGTTCACGACCTGGTGCTATGAAAACCTGACCAACGATGCTGCCCGCAGCTTGTCCGACTGCACGGCCAGGAAAAAGAGAATAGCCAAGGGAGCACAGGGCTAGAGTAAAGAGCGATAGCGGGAGGCGTTTGAGCATGTTGGATGTTGCTCAAATGATAAATGGGGTCTGCGATTCTCAGCAGACCCCATTCGAACCGAACGGTCAGTCTTAGAAAGAGACCTTCAATCCCAATTGCAACTGGCGAGGGTTGAAAGTGGTTCCGGCTTGACCGAAGTTGCCTTGCGTAATGCGGTTGTTGGTTGCGTTATGCGCGCCCGGGAGTTGGAAGTTGGTGTGATTCAGCACGTTGAATGCTTCTGCGCGGAATTCCACTCCCACTCGCTCTGTAATCTTGATCTTCTTGTGCACAGAGGTTTCCCAGGAGACGAAAGCCGGACCGACAAAGGTGTTGCGGCCCAAGTCGCCGATGCAACCGAGGCACGGGGCGGTGAAGAACCCGTTCGGGCTGCTGCGAGCGGGCTGGCTGTATTGGAATCCCGGTCCCCAGCCGTCAGCCCACTGGTCGTGAGTCGCGCTCAGGTGCGTGGCGGCCGCGTTCGGGCGGTCGTTGCGCTCGTGGTCAAGGTTGAAGTCACCGCCCTCGTTGACGCACTGACCTGCGTCAACACCAGCCTGTGAACAATCACCCACCAGATTAGCGAATTTGCGGATGTATGGGCTGAAGTGCGCGCCGGTCTGGCGGGAGATGATTCCGTTGAGGGACCATCCACCTAAGACGTGACCCATGAAGCCTTGCTGGCTGCGGAAGAACGGCAACTCCCAGACGTAGTTTCCGACTAACCGATGCCGGACGTCAAAAATGGAGTTACCGCGGTCTATACCGGGCAGATTCGCATCGCTGGTGTAACCTTCACCGCCCGCTGCTCCGTTCGAACTGGTCGAACCGCTATGCCAGGTGGAACCGCCATCAATGGAATGGCTGTAGGTGTAATTGAGGTTGAAGGTGAAGCCACGGCTTGCAGACTTCTTCAATGAGAGCTGCAGCGCGTTGTAATTCGAGTTCACTACGTTCTCCCAGACTCGCAAGGTGCCGAAATCGGGATTCAAATATCCGTTGGGATTGAGATTATCGGACCGGCCGCAATCGCGCCTTCCGTAGTTGTCGGTCAAGCATGTTCCTGTGGGTAGTTGCGCCCCCGCCTCACGGTTCACGTTCTGGGCACGGAAGAGTTTGTGCCCCGTTGTGCCCGTGTAGTTGGCCTCAACCACCATCTTGGGCATGATCTCGTGTTGCAGACCGAAGAAGTAGTTGTAGACGTAAGGGTCTTTGATGCCCTCCGGGAACACGATGCCGGTCAGGAAAGCTGCGTTGGGGTTAGTGGGATCCCATCCTGTGAGGTTGCCGTTTGCTTGTGCGCCGGTGCCCTGGTTGGGGTTGGTTGCCGGGCCGGTGAATCGGGGTGCAGTCGTGGTATCGGGAGCGCAGGTTGGAGTGCAGGCGTAAGGCCCGTAGATAACTGTATCCGTACCGCCACCCAGTGTATTGAAGGCCGAGTTAAAGGAGTAGTAAGGCAAGTTCCAGCGCGAGTTGGACAGAGGGTTATACAGCGTGCCCTCGTAGGAAACACCGAATCCTCCGCGCAGAGCCGTCTTGGCATTTCCGAAGACGTCCCAGGCAAATCCGACTCGAGGTCCCCAGTTATTGTGATCTCCGGCTCCAAGGCTCTTGGCGGTGGTAAAGCCGCCTGGTCCGCAGGGGGCGACGCCAGACGGTACGCTGGCGGGTGCAAGTTGCGCCACCGCGATTGACGCGGGCGAGGTGCAGTCGTAAGTGACGCCGTTGATGGTTCCAACCGTTCCCGCCGGAACGTTGGCGTTGAGAATCTGGCTGACAATGTCACTGCCCGGCCCTTTGATAAACGTGGTCACCAGATTGTTAAGCTCATTGTGCCGGGTGTAAAGGTCGTAACGCATTCCCAGGTTCAGGGTCAGGTTGCGCGTTACTTTCCAGTCATCCTGGAAGTAAGCGCCCATTTCCAGGTTGCGCCAGTGGCGAATGTTGCTGGCCAGGTGCGCGGTCTGCCCAGTCAGGATTCCGGGGTCTACTCCCGCGGTCTGGGTGTACGGACTGTCTGCAGCGAAGAACAGCGGATCGAAGAAGTAGTACGAAGGTCGCGCTACGTTGAACTGACTGTTTTCGATGTTACGCCGGAAATCCACACCCACTTTCATGCTGTGCTTTCCGTGCGAAATCGAAACCATGTCGGAATAGGTGTAGATGTTCTCGTGGAAGGTTTGAGGATATCCGGCGTACGAACCGAACCCCATGGTGCCGTCGTCGAAACGGATGTCCGGCACACCGGGTGTGGCCACGCTCACGTCGCCCAGTGCGATGTTCAAGGTATAGCCAGCGCGCAGTTCATTCAGCACCGAGGGGCTGAAGGTGTGGATGTAGCTGATCTGGCCGTTCGGAGCCTTCTGCAAAACGGGGTTGAGGAAGGCCGAACCACGTCCGCCGCTGTTGCTGACGGTGTTGGGGAACCCGAAACTATCAGTCAGCCGGTTCCAGTTGAGCTGGAAGAAGAGACGATCTTTCGAGCTGAAGTTGTAGTCGATTCGGGCCGAAGTTTCCCAGCCGTTGAACAGGTTTCCTTCATTTACGTTGTTCTGATTCTGCGAACCATTGAAGGCGACAGTGTTCAGTTGGAAGGGATCGTCGCGGTTGAATGTGCCGGGAGTCAGCGCCAAGGGAGTGCTGCAACCGGCAGCCGCTGCGTTTGTTATGTCCTGGGCGGTCACGCCCAGAACGGCCTGCATTCGGCTGGCTGCCAAAGGAGTGCTGTTGTCCGGGCATAAATAGTTTGAAAGGTCGGTGCCGGAGCCCAAGGTGTTCGCCACCGAAGATCCGGTAATGGTTGGCGTGAAGTTCTTATACAGCAAGGCCGCAGTCGAATTGGGCAATGCGGCAATCACGGCTTGCCGGAACTGAGGCGACTCCGCGATGACGTTCGTCGGAGGGGAAGACTCGCGGAAGTGATTGCCTTGATATGACAAAAAGAAAAACAGCTTGTCTTTTATGATGGGGCCACCTACTGTGCCGCCGTACTGATTGAAGCGCAAGGGCTGGCGGTCGACACCTGAATGGTTCAGAAAGAAGGAGTTGGCGTCATAGGCGTCATTGCGGTTGAATTCCCACGCGCTGCCGTGCAGGCTGTTAGTGCCCGCCTTAGTCACCAGGTTGGTGACGGATCCTGCGCTGTTTCCGTACTGCGCCGACATATTCAGCGTCAGCTGCTGGAATTCCTGCACCGTATCTTCCACCGGCTGGGTTACCGCGCCGCCGCTTAGTCCTTTGTTAGAGACGCCGTTGATCAGGAAGCCGTTAAAATCTTCCCGCAATCCGTTGACTACCGTATTGGCGCCATTCTCCGAGACCACTCCGCGCACGTTGACCGCGCCGGGGGCCATCTGGATCAGGTCGTAGATGTTGCGGCCATTTAGCGGAAGATTCTCCACCTGGCTTGAGTTCACGACATTGGCGAGTTTGGAGTCCTCCACGTTGACGGCGCTGGCTTCACCCGTGACTTCGACGATTTCGCGGGCCTGGCCAAGCTGCATCTTGAAATCCATGCGCGCGATGGTGCCTGCGTTCAGCGTGACGTTGTTGTTGGTGATGGTCTTGAAGCCAGTGGCTTCCGCGGAAATCTTGTAGGTCCCAACCGGAAGTTCCTTGGCCACATACAGACCTTCCTGATTGGTGGTAGTGGTCACTGAAAGGTTAGTTGCGACATTGGTGACAGTCACCTGGGCGTTAGCGACTGACGCACCCGACGGATCGGTAACCGTCCCAGTGAACTGGCCATTCTGGATCTGCGCGAGCGCACTCAGCGACAGCGCCAGCAGCGACATGCACAACAAGAAGAATTGCAATTTCTTCATTGACCTACCCTCTTTCGTACCTTGCAAGATGTTTTGTCGACGGAACGATGGAACCCGGGGCCCTGAGTTCATCTGCAGCCCGGCATCGGGACCGGAGCCACGCAAATGAAGCTCAACAACACCGACTGTCTTGGTCTGTGTTGTCTAACTTATTGATTTATCAGAGCTAAATGCTTGCGGTACGGAGAAAACACGTAAGCCGCCCCACTGAAAACTTGATTGAGCAGGGGCACGTCGCTCTCCAAAGCGTTCGTATAGTTTTGTCAACGGTTTACGAGTAACTGAAGACGTTCGACTATGGGGAACAGTAGACGTCTTGTAACAGTACTCCAGAATTTGGAATATTTCGTGGTGAGTCAGAGCCTGAGAAGAAATAGTGGTGTGGAAATTTGTTATGTCCTCTAGGGTTTAGCGGGACGGCGGCGTGGCAAGATGTTTGTCCGGAGCCAAGGACCCATGACGGCTCGCTACTCCGTTGCCTTCCTCGATCACCAGCTCTTGATCCGCAGCCTCGTTCGCGATGTTGTCCGTCCTGCCGGAGGGCCAGCGGACGACGACAGACTCGACCTGGGTCGCCGACCCCAGGCCGAAGTGCAGCCGAGGGTCACTTGCCGACTCGAAACTGCTGTTGGCCCGGACCTCGGCACTTTGCTTTACACCGCCAGCCACAACTTCGACCCGGGCGCCGAACCCGTCGCGGTTCGATTTCTTTCCTACGGTCCTGAGACGCAGCCAATGTCCCTTTTGTGGCTTCTGGTTGCGCAGTAGGACCGGAGAGCTGTCCAGAACCGTGACCAGCAAATCTTGGCTCCCGCTGTTCAGGAAGTCAGCGGTCGCTGTCCCACGGGCCACGTAGCGCCGGGACAGAGGCGGTCCCGCGCCCAGGCCGATCTCGGAAAGCTTTCCGTCGCCTGAATTGTGAAACAGCATTGGACGTTCAGCGTAGGTCACGCCAAAGGAATGCTGGTCTACCTGAGGGTTGACGTGGCCGTTGGCGACGAAAACGTCTGGCCAACCGTCATTGTCGAAGTCGAGAAACTTTACTCCGAAGCCCAGGAAAGGAACACTCACCGGACCAAATCCCGTGCTTCCGGCCAGATCCGTGAACTGGCCGTTGTGGTCGTTGTGATAGAGGTTATTGGTGTCGTCGGAGAAATTGGTTTTGACGATGTCGGGCCAACCGTCGCGATCGTAGTCGGCGGAATCGATGCCCATTCCGGCCTGCTCGCGTCCATCGCCGCTGTAAGCGACGCCGGCCTCGGCTCCCACCTCCGTGAAGCCGCCTTTGCAGTTGTTGTGGTAGAGCAGGCTGGGGGACGAGTCGTTCGCAACGTATAGATCGAGGCAGCCGTCGAGGTCGTAGTCGAGCCAGAGAACTCCCAGACCGTAGTAGCCGTCGGGGTCGAGGTTCAGTTTCTCGGTCACGTCAGTGAATGTGCCGTCTCCGATTGTTGTGATACAGGCGGTCGCGACCGCCTTTTAGTCCGCGTGGACCACATGACACTGCAATGCCGCGATAGGTGCAGAAAGGACCTTGGCCGAACTCGGGAAGATGATTGAGATCAAGGTCCACGTAGTCGGCAACGTAGAGATCGAGATTGCCGTCGTTGTCGTAGTCGCCAAAGGCTGCGCTGGTTCCCCAGCGTCCGGCGTTACCCACTCCGGCTTTTTCGGTGACGTCGGTGAATGATCCGTCCTGGTTGTTGTGGTAGAGCGCGGCACCGTCCAGATAGGTGATGTAGAGGTCTTCCCATCCGTCGTTGTCGTAATCGCCGACGGCGACGCCGAATCCCCACCTGCAACCCGCGATTCCGGCTTTCGCGCTGACGTCGGTGAAAGTGCCGTCGTGATTGTTGCGATAGAGCTTGCCGGGATGGCACTTGCCGGAGCGCGTGTCTTCGAGAGTCGAACCGTTGACCAGATAGATGTCCATCCAGCCATCGTTGTCGTAGTCGAAGACCGCCACGCCGCCGCACATCGATTCCATGATGTAGCGTTTTTCAGGGCCGCCGCAGGTGAGGTGGAAGTCGATCCCGGCGGCACGGGTGACGTCGGCATAGGAGACTGGACTTGCGGGTAGAGGTTTGGCCTCGCGTGGGGCAGACGCCGAAGCCATGGGTTGCGCTCGCAGAACTTGGGCCCAGCCTGATGAAGAAGACAAGGATGCGACGATCAACACTGCCGTCACGAACCTTAAGCGCGTGAACCGCGAAGGAAAGAATCGAGAGGTTGTTCTCACTGAGGTCGGCCCGTGGCCATGCCTCCCATTTCGGGTTGGGCTTTCTTCAGTTCGGCGAAGCGTTTCCATTCTTGCCGGGCTTCGTCAGCGCGTCCGGCTTTTTGCAGGGCGCGCGCCAGTTGATAGTGGCAGCTGGGATCTCCGGGCTTCAATTGAATCGAGCGCTGCAATGCGATTACGGCGGCCTCGGCATTTCCATTGAGCAACAATGCTTTGCCCAGATCGTAAGCCGCGTCCGCGCTTCCGGGATCGAGTTCGGTCGCTCTCTTCAGTTGGGGCAGGGCGGCGTCTAAATCTCCGGTTTCGAGCAGACAGTGTCCGAGCTGATAAATCAGCTGCGGATTGTCGGGCGAGCGGATCAGTTCCTTCCGGTATTCGGCGATCGCTTCCGCATTGCGTCCCAGGCTGGCGTAGGCGAATCCCAGATGGTAGTGCCCGAGAGGCGTGGCGGGATCGATGCGCAACGCATCCTGGAATTGCTCGATGGCTTGCAAGGTGCGATTCGTATTTTGATAAGCCCGCCCCAGCAAGACGTGTGCCAGAGCATGAGAAGGCTGAAGCTTGATGGCCTTTTCCAGTTCATCCGCCGCGCGAGAGTATTGGCTCTGCTGGAGCAGCACGAGAGCGATATCAAAGTGAATATCGAAACTACCGCTGGCGATGGCCTCAGAGCGCTGGAGAGCTTCCAGAGCAGGCGCGTGCTGTCCTGCTTTGAAATACGAGAGTCCCAGCCAGTGTTGAAGTTTGGCGTCTCGCGGCCAGCGGGCGACTGCGTCGCTCCCGAGTTGAACGGCTTCGCGTAGCCGTCCCATTTGGAGATAGCTCAGCACCAGCCCGCGGTTGGCCTCAAGATTCTGCGGCGCTGTCTGGCGGGCTTGTTCGAAATCACGGGCGGCGCGGGCGTAGTCGCCAGCGTCAAGTGCGGTTTGTCCGCTGCGAAGCAGTTGTTGGACAGCTGCACTAGGCGATTGCGCCCAGCCGGTGACACCCGCGAGCAGCCACGACAATGCCAGCCAGATTGCCAATCGCCGGGACTTGAGCCGAAGCTTCGTCACTGCTCCGAATCCTAATGGTTCAGTAGTGACGGCGCAATTCCGTGAACAACCACAGAGGACACGGAGGACACAGAGAAATACGAACGGGTTCTGTCTGAGTGGTGGTTCCTTGCTTTCTCTCCGTGTCCTCTGTGTCCCCCGTGGTTCATGGTTTTCGCGTGCCGCGATATCCGAACCGAACTGCTAGAATCGGCAGCGATGAAACGGTACACCGGATTTGTTTTCCTGATCGTTCTCGGTGGGTTCGCCTTCGCGGAAGAGCCGGTGAAATTCGAACCCCTTCCAGTCCCGCTCACCAACAATGCCGTGGCCAGCGTCAAGAGCCGGGGATCGTTGTATCTGTATTCGCTGATGGGCATGGGAGCCAAGAAAACCTGGGACGCGACCTCGAATGCTGCGTACGTTCTCGATCCCGAAACTGGTAAGTGGGCTGCGGCGCATGCGGTTCCGGGCACAGTCGGACGCCTGGCGGCCTCGGCGGTCGGAGCCCGGGAGCACGTTTTTCTTTTCGGCGGTTATGTGGTGGATGCGCAGGGCGGGGAAACCACCTTGTCCGACGTCAATGTGTACGAACCCCTCACTGATCGCTGGTTTCGCGCCGAGGACATGCTGACTCCGGTGGACGATGCTGTCGTGGGAGTTTATCGCGACCGGTACATCTACGTGGTCGGCGGGTGGTCGAAGACGGACGCGGTGCATGACGTCCAGCTGTACGACGCGCAGAAAAACAAATGGTCGCAGGCCACCCCCATCCCGGGTACGCCTGTCTTCGGACATGCCGGCGCAGTCGTGGGCGACACCATTGTGTATGTCGATGGCGCGCACAAGAACCCGGCGGGAGCTCAACCCAAGTACATCGCTTCGGACGAATGCTGGGTGGGCAAGATCGACCACCACGATCTCACGAAGATTCAGTGGACCAAGCTGCCCAGCCATCCCGGAACGGCGCGCTACCGTATCGCAGCGGGAAGCTCGGAGAAAGATCAGAAGATTTACTTTTCGGGTGGAAGCGACAATCCCTACAACTATAACGGCATTGGATATAACGGAGCGCCGGCCGAGCCGTCTCCGGTGACATTTGCGTTCGACGTGCGGTCCGGCAAGTGGGAAACCATCAACGGGCATACCTCGCAGCCCACCATGGATCATCGCGGGCTGCTGGTGATACCGGAAGGTTTGGTGATCTTTGGAGGCATGGAGAAGGCGCAGCAGGTAACCGCGCGAGTGAGCATCCTGTCGAAAACGGCAAAAGGAAAATAGGCTTCATTCCTGGGCGTGCGTTTCCGATTGACATCCCACGCTTGATCGAGTCATTCTTATCGGGTTCGAAGTCGCATTCCCATGAAGCGCTGGAAGCTGGCGATTCTGATTTTCGAGTTGGTGTTGTTTGCCGCCATCCTGGTCCTGCCCCAGGTGGCGTTGCCCGACTTCACTTTTCACAATGGCAGCGCTCCGGTAGCGGCCCACGCGCGAGTCTGTGATTCGGCTCCTGGAGCTGCGATTTCGGTGGCAGCGCACGTTCCGGCTCCGGCACTGCTCGGGTGGATCCATGCGGAAAGCCCCAGTGGCTCCACGCCGCGGGCGGTCGACTCCTCTCTTTCTAAGCTTTGCGTTCTGATCTGCTAATCCTGCCTGTTTCTTAGCTTTCGCTTCCCCCACTCCCAATTTTTTCTGCAAGTTTGCTCCGCGAGGGCGTGCCTGTGTGGTCTTAGCGGGTCCGCGGAGCTTCGGGGATGGCGGGCGCCGGTCATGGGGACTGGCCTACATAAGGCTAGTCGGCTGTGCTGCCGCCATCCCCGAATACGCATTTCGGTTCGAATCCTGACAAGACAGTTGGACGCTGCCGCACGAGCGTGGGCGCTCGCGCCCACATTTCCGGCTATTGGCCTCGGGCGAGGACCAGGGTGATGTCGTCGGGTTGTTCGTTGGCGCCGATCCAGTCGTCGACTGCGGCGGTTACGATTTCACTGATCCGGGCCAGAGGTTGGTGGCGATGTTCCCACACCAGATCGATCAGTCGCTGTTCGCCGAACTCGCCGAAATCATTTTCCGGCTCGGTAACGCCGTCGCTGAACGCCAGGAAGATTTCTCCCCGTCGCATGGCGACTGTCGATTCCTCATAACAGCGGTTGTCGAACAATCCGATGACAGTGCCGCCTTGTTCCAATCGCCGAACTGATCCATCTTCGCCCAGGATGATGGGCGGCAGGTGACCGCCGTTGCTGTAGGTGAGCTTGCGCTGGTGGCCGTCGTAGACTCCGAGAAACAGAGTCGCGTATTTCTCCGCCGGTGTGCTCTGGTAAAGCTGATGATTGAGTTGGGAAAGCATGGCTCCAGAGGACAACTCCGTACCGTTTGAGGTCGACGGCGACAGGAGGCTAGCTCCCGCGCCTACTGGTTCCCGCAGACTGGGCGCACCTTCCAGGCTGTAGGCCCGGACGGCGGAGTGAATGGTGGCCATCAGCAGCGCCGCGGAAATGCCTTTTCCGCTAACGTCACCCACAGCCAGAATGAGCTTGTCCGAGTTCAATGTAAGGAAATCGTAATAGTCTCCGCTCACCGTGCGCGCCGGACGGCAGAAGCCGTACACCTCCAGCGAAGCCAGCTGCGAAATGTGCTGCGGGTAGAGTTGCTCCTGCACTTCCTGAGCGATGGTCAACTCATTTTGCAGCCGCTGCTTTTCTTTTTGCTCCTCGATCAGATTCTCGATCGACTCAGTCATGGAGTTGAAAGAGTTGGCCAGGGTCGCCAGTTGATCGTGCGACTTCACTGAGATCCGATGGCTGAAGTTTCCGCGATTGATGTGTTCAGTGGCGTTGTAGAGCTGGGCGACCGCGCCAGTCACGGTCCGGGTGAGACGGGTCCCGATGAAAAGTGCGAACAGTTCGATGATGGCGAAAACCACTGCCGCGAATAACAACGCATACTCAACCCCAGTGGCAAAGTCACCCAATGTAGCGAAGAGGCGGGTATAGAGCACTGACGGACGGGTCAGCACCCGCAGCAGCGCGCCCGTTTTTTTCTGCGCGCCCGTTGCCCAATCCACGACCGAAATCGGCGTTGCAAAGGCTATCTCGCGATCAAAAGTGTTGCCTGGAGGCGGCAACGTGCCTGCGGTGAAGGCGAGACGAAGCTCTTCGCGTCCGCTGTCGAGAGTCATCCCATTCTTGCTGGGGCGGAGCGTGATGTCGTCCTTGTCCTGATTCTCGAATGAGATCAGCGGGGCGGATGTTGCTGCCGGAGTCGGTCGCTTGGAATCGATCCGCGAGGCGTACAGCGTAATCTCGCCTAGATCTTTCGCCAGTTTCTCCAACAGCTCTCGATCCAGCTCCTCACTCGAGACCACGGAAAGCTTCTGTGCCCCGGAACCGATTTCGGTTCCCGCTCGCAAATACAGTTCTTCGTGGTCCCAAACTATGGCACCGAAAGCGGGACTCAAAAAGGTTGGAAGGGTAAATGGAGTTCTACCTGGCGTGACTGTGGCACAAGCCGCGAGTGGCGCATCGCCTTCCCAGGCACAAACCTGGCGAGACGCCCATGCAGGATCGTTTCGCTTCAAACCTTCGAGAGATTCAGCAACTGCAGGCTGACCATGTTCCAGCCGTGCCGCCAGTTCATTGGCAATCGCAGCGTTTACAGATTGCAGGCTGCGCAACCGGGAATCCAATTCCGAAGTCACCACAAAGTTTGCGAACTGGCCGGCGAACAAATACAGAGTGATAAAGGTCATGGCGACCAACAGGATCACCGGAATCACGCCGATGAACATGTAGGTCACGATCAAACGGTTGCGCAGGCGCCACAGGAGCTTGGCTTTTAGCCATCGATAGGCGAGAACGGAGAGCAGGACGATGGCGAGGACACTGAGAATGCCTACCCATCCGGCGAGAGCCAGACCCCAGGAAAGTTTGAAGAGCCCAAAGAATCGTTGCACGGCGAAGAGAAGCAGATCCAATCCCAGCAGGTAGCATGCAGCGCGAGCCAGTCGGGTGCGGGGCAGCAGTCCGGCTGCCAGCAGTCTGAAACGCAGTGTGCGCGGAGAGAGGTCCATCGCAGTGGAGATTATAGAGCGGACTGCGGGAGTCAGTGACGTCGGATGTCAGACCTCGGACCTCGGGCTGGGATCGCCCGGTCCGATGGCTGGGGTCCGACGCCCGCTCTTAGATTTCAGGGTAGAAATCGAAGAAGGCATCCAGGCTGGTCTTGAGTTGCTTCTCGATTTCTTCCTTGCTGCCCTCGAGGACATGCATGGTGACGTGGGCTTCGCGTCCGTTCTTGAGCTTGAGAGTTGCGTCGCCGACCTCGGCGACTTCTTCGGATGGCAGCAGGCGCATGCCATAGACGAGTGTCAGATTTGCCATGAGTTGATTCTAAACCCGGCATCGGACTTCAGACTCTTGGCTCGGTGGCGATGTCATTTGCGACGGAGGGCAAGATGCCCTCCGGACAGCCGGCGGGACGCCGGCGCTACTTTGCTGAGGCCTGACGCCTGACGTCCGAAGTACCTCCCTGCTAAAATCCCTTGGTGATTCGAACTCTTCTCGCCGTCGTGATTTGTCTTGGCCTGGGCTCATTGGCGGTCGCACAACAGGTCGCCTCGCAGCAGCCGCAGGTCAAAGTCAACGTGTTGAACGTGTGTACGCCTTCCGCCGCGGAGCAGCAGGAAATTGCGTCGGCGCTGGCGCGCGTTCCCAAACAGCCGTTATTTGGCGTCGATTTTGAAATCGATCGCGGTAGAACGGGTCTCGATGTCGGGCCGGGATTTTTGCAGCCTGGATCGGGAGGGCAAATGTCGTCTGACCCGGGTACATCTACCTGGGTGCGTATCCGCCGCGAGTTTTCCGTGCAAGCGATGTTTTCGACGGCGCAGTACTCCTTCAGCGTGGATCCGAAGAATATGGTGGAGACGCTGGTCTTCCGGGTCCGCGATCCTAAAGATCTGCTACAGGTTTCGATCGAAGACAGCGCGTCGACTGTGACTACGCCTGCGGCCATGCTGTCGAGCAGCACGCCCGCCAGCCGCGTCAAGCTGGAGCGGTTTGGCAAATCGTCTGTGGTGCTGGCCCGATGTTCGGGGTCGGAAGCGGGTCCGGCGCCTGATCAGTCCGTGTACGAACCCTTGTTTCAGAGCGCTTCCTCTATCATGACGAATTATCGCGGTCTGCTGGGTGCACGGAGTACCGTCCCGGCTGAGCTCGAGCGGATCGACGGAGCCGAGCAGAGCAAGCCGAAACCGAAATCGACATCAGCTACGAAGCCTGCTACGAAGAAGAAGTAGGGCCACGCGGAGGGCGAGATGCCCTCCGACAGCCGCCGGGACAGCGGCGCTACAGAACCCCGGTTGCATCCAAATTTGAAGTTGGCCATCTAAGTCTCAGCACGCTCTTTATGGAGAACATTCGCGACGTCGTCATCATCGGGTCCGGTTGCTCCGGACATACTGCGGCGCTCTACACTGCCCGCGCTAACCTCAAGCCTCTGGTCATTGAAGGCCACGAACCAGGCGGCCAGCTCTCGCTGACCACACTGGTCGAGAATTTCCCCGGCTTTCCTGACGGAATTCAGGGTCCCGAGCTGATCGAAAATATGCGCAAGCAAGCCGGACGCTTCGGCGCGCAATATCAGCTGGGACACGTCGTCAGCGTCGATCTGAGCAAGCGGCCTTTCGCGATCAACTTCGGCAAAGAGACGATTTATGCCCGTACACTGATTATCGCCAGCGGCGCATCAGCGCGCTGGTTGGGGCTACCGGGCGAGAAAGCGTTGATCGGTCACGGCGTTTCCTCGTGCGCCACCTGCGATGGTTTTTTCTTTTCTGGAAAAGACATCGCGGTTGTCGGCGGCGGCGATTCGGCCATGGAAGAAGCTATCTTCCTGACCCGCTTTGCCTCGAAAGTCACGCTGATCCATCGCCGCGATCAGTTCCGCGCCTCCAAGATCATGCTGGACAGGGCCCAGCAGAATAACAAGATCGAATTTCTTACCGGTACCGTGGTCGAAGACGTTCTCGACCCGGCCAAAAAAGAAGTTACGGCGCTTAAACTGCGCAACCTGAACACGGACAAGGCCTGGGACTTTCCCACCAGCGCTATGTTTCTGGGTATTGGCCACATCCCCAATGCGAGTATGTTTGAAGGCCAGCTCGAAACCGACCAGGATGGATATCTGGTCACCAAAAACAACGTGTTTACTCGCGTCCCAGGCGTCTTCGCTTGTGGCGACGTTCAGGACCGCCGCTACCGCCAGGCCATCACGGCCGCTGGCTCAGGCTGCATGGCGGCCCTTGAAGCTGAGAGGTTTCTGGAAGGCGCGGGAGAGTAACAGAGGCAAATTTTTCGGAGGTTCGTGGAATGGCGCCAGCTGAAACCTGCTCCCACGTGGGAGAAATACGGCAAGTAAAACCGAGCGGCAAAGGCTGCAAGGAGTGTCTCGAGATGGGCGATACCTGGGTCCATCTGCGGGAGTGCCTCAGCTGCGGACACATTGGCTGCTGCGATTCCTCCAAGAACAAACACGCCACGAAGCACTTCCACCAGACCAAGCATCCCATTGTCAAATCATTCGAGCCCGGCGAAAACTGGCGCTGGTGCTATGTGGATGAACTGTTTATGGAGTGAATCGGGCGTGGGACATCTTCCCTCGGACTCTAGCCCGATCCACCAGTTTTGTGGTCTGAGGTCTGACGTCCGGTGCCCGTTTTTGTTACCTAGGTCATCTTTCCACGACCCATCGAGTTGAATAAGCTGCAGTTGGTCATGAATCGCCATCTGACAGCTGCCTTTCTTGCGCTATTCGCCGCACTTTCTTTCGTACCTTCGATTGCACAAGAGGATCAGTACGAGGGTACGCGCAAGATTGTGAACAGAGTCACCCCGCAATATCCTGAGGTAGCCCGCAGCATTCAGCTCAGAGGAACTGTCAAAGCTGAAGCCCTGGTGGAGCCGAACGGCGTGGTCAAGTCGGTTGAAGTCAAAGGCGGAAATCCTGTCCTGGGACGGGCGGCGCAGAATGCGATCTATAAGTGGAAGTGGGCGCCGGCTACGCACCAGACTCGTGAGCCCATCGAAGTAAAGTTCGACCCTCAGTAGTCCCCTCGTTCAAAGCTTCTCTACCCACCTTCGGCCTAACCTGCCTCCGAAGTCATTCGACTGTGATACAAAATTCTGTGATCTTCATGCTCTTGCTGGGCGCCTGTCATCCAAATCCTCGGGTGGAAGGGACGCGGTGATGAGGGGGCTTTTCATTTCTCTCTCCGAGAGCCGCTGGCTGCGTGGAATGGCAGAGCGGTCCGCCTTAGGGCAACGGCTGTCCAGTCGTTTTGTGGCGGGCACCCAGGTCGAAGACGCGTTGCGAGTCACGCAGAAGGTCAACCAGGCCGGTCTGAGTGTTTCCGTCGACAATCTTGGCGAGAATGTCACCAACGCCGAGGAAGCCCGCGCCAGCGTTCAGCTCTACCATGAGATGCTGGACGAGATCGCTAAGCGCCAGCTCAACGCCAATGTCAGCCTCAAGCTGACCCACATGGGTCTCGACGTGGACGAGAAGCTCGCCCGCGATCTGGTTACAGGCCTGGTGGCGAAAGCAGTGTCGTTCAATCCGCGGAATTTCGTTCGCGTAGACATGGAAGGCTCGCCGTATACCCAGCGCACCCTCGACTTTGTACACCAGTTACATCGCATGCCAGGTAACGCGGGCTGTGTAGGCGCAGTGATCCAGTCCTACATGCGCCGAGCCGAGGCTGACGTTGAAAAGCTGCTCGCCGAACGAATCCGTATTCGCCTGTGCAAAGGGGCTTACAAAGAGCCTGAGGAAATCGCATTCCAGGATAAGGCTGAGGTCGACGCCAACTACGTAAGGCTGATGAAAATTCTTATGAAGAGCGGGGTCTATCACGGGCTGGCGACACACGACGAGCAGATCATCAATCAGGCCAAGACTTTTGCCATTGCGGAGAAGATCCCTCGCGATGCCTTCGAGTTTCAGATGCTCTACGGTATACGGCGTGATTTACAGCGGCGGCTCGTTCGCGAAGGATGGCGGATGCGGGTCTACATCCCGTTCGGTACCGAGTGGTATCCCTATTTCATGCGGCGGCTGGCCGAACGTCCGGCGAATCTGTTCTTCCTGGTCCGGAATCTGCTGCGCAGTTAGCTTGTCTATCGCCCCGGAAACGGAGGGCACGCGTTTAGACCCCTGCAGCTGCATCTTGTTGCCTACAGGATTCACTGTATTGGAGAGGGCAAGAGATACTGCAACAATCTGATTTCTAAGGAATTTAAATGAGTATGGCTGGAACTCCCGTCACACCACAGGCGCCGCCGGCGCAGTGGCACGATCACGATCCTAAGGGACACGTGGTCCAGTTCTATGCGGAAGATGAGGCTCTGATCGAAGCGATCAGCCGGTTTATCGGAACAGCTCTCGGGGGCGGAGATGCTGCCATAGTGATCGCAACCGAGGCTCATCGTGATGCCCTCGCGCAAGCCTTGCAAGCCCGTGGTTTTGACGTGGCCAGCGCCATCCGCCGGGGCCGGTACGTGGCGGTCGATGCCGCCGCCACCCTTTCCCGTTTCATGCAGGACGGCTCGCCGGATCCCGCCCGCGTAGCGTCCGTAGTGGGTGGTTTCTTTGATCAGATTAGGGCGAAAAATGGCAATGACTGCCGGATAGCAGCTTTTGGAGAAATGGTGGCCTTGTTGTGGGCGCGGGGAAACCCGGAGGCTGCGATTCAACTTGAAAAGCTGTGGAACGATCTGGCCCGCGTCCATTCTTTTTCTCTCCGTTGCGCCTACCCTATCACCAGCTTCAACCGGGAAGAGTTCAGTGAGCCGTTCCTGAGAATTTGCGCGGAACACTCGGCCGTTATCCCTGGCGAGAGTTACGCGGCTCTGTCTACGGACGAGGAACGTCTGCGCAGCATCACGTATTTGCAGTTGAAAGAGCAGGCGCTCGAAACCGCGAATGTGGAACGCAGAGAAGCGCAGAACGGCCTGCTGCGGAAGCAGTCGGAACTAGCTGAGCTCTTGGAAAATGCCGTTGAGGGAGTTCAGCGAGTCGGCGTCGACCACAAGATTCTTTGGGCCAACAAAGCGCTGCTGAGTCTCCTGGGATATTCCGCGACTGAATATGTCGGCCATGACACTGGTGATTTTTATGTCGACAGAAACGTCTTTGCGGAATATTGGCAGAGGCTCATGCAGGGAGAAGATATTTATGATTACCCGGCTCAATTGCGCTGCAAAGATGGATCCGTAAAGCGGGTCCAGATTTATTCCAACGGTTTGTGGGAGAACGGAGAGTTTGTCCATACCCGTTGTTTTATGCGCGATGTTACCGAGCAGAAGAGGGTAGAACAGGCTCTGCGCGAGAGCGAAGCCAATCTGCGGCTGGCAAACGACCGGCTGGAATCGAAGGTGGAACAGCGCACTACCGCGTTACGCCGCCTCTCGACGCAAGTGCTCACCTTGCAGGATGCCGAACGCCGCCGAATTGCTCGTGAACTGCACGACAGTCTTGGTCAATACCTGGTGGGCCTGAAACTCAATCTTGACATGCTGCAACAATCGCCGCAGCAACCCGCTATGTGGACGCAGGCGCAGGATCTGATGGAACGTTGCGTGATGGAAGTGCGGACGCTGTCGTACCTGCTGCATCCTCCAATGATCGACGATGTGGGACTGGTTTCCACCGCCCGCTGGTTTGTCGACGGCATGACACAGCGCAGCGGAATCCATGTGACTCTCGAAGCCGAGCGCGATCAGACGCGTCTGCCCGGTGATGTCGAGCTTGTGCTCTTTCGCATCCTGCAGGAAGGTCTGACCAACGTTCACCGCCACTCGGGAGCGTCGGAGGCGAAAGTCGTGATTCGCCGGGAGCTCGATAGCGTCGTTTTAGAAGTCCGCGACAACGGTTGTGGGGTCACCCCGGAGTTGCTCACCCGTTTCGAGCAAACAGGCGCGAGTATGGGCGTTGGACTCAGCGGAATACGAGAGCGAGTGAGGGAACTCCACGGCCAGGTGACGTTAGAAGCAGGCAGCCCTGGAACCGTGCTGCACGTGAGGATTCCTCTGTCGCCTGACACTCCCGTGATTGCCTGAGACAGAGCCGTATCGATCACTGTCTCTGCCCTCCACCGGAATCGAAGCACGCTTCTCGCCACTCCTCCTCAGGCCTGACGGAACGCAATCGTCTTGAGCGATCTCATTGAGCAAAGTCGGCAGAAAAAGTGCAGCCCTAAATCCCTCCGGCGAATCGAAAATACTCAAGACAATTTAAATTGAAGGCGAATTCTTTTCCAAGGAGAACTCATGGAACCGCGTATAGATCTCTACAAACTCTCCCCTGACGCCTACAAGGCCATGCTTGGCCTGGAACACTATCTGAGCAAGAGCACCATCGAGAAAAAACTGTTGCACCTCTTGAAGCTTCGAGTGTCACAAATCAACGGATGCGCCTACTGCCTGGACATGCACTGGAAAGATCTCCAAGCGGAAGGCGAGAACGAACAGCGCATGTATTCTCTCGATGCCTGGCGCGAAACGCCTTACTACACGGATCGTGAACGAGCGGCGCTGGCGTGGGCGGAGGCTGTCACCCGCGTGACCGAAGGGCATGTGCCGGATGAAGTATACGAACAGGCCCGCCAGCATTTCAGCGAACAGGAGTTGGCGGATTTGACGGTTGCTGTAGTGGCGATCAATGGTTGGAACCGCATCAGCATCGCATTTCGCGTGGTGCCTGGAACCTACCAGCCGCAGCAACTGAAAAAGAGAGCGTAGGCAGTCGCAGCTGGGGAACCCGGGTTGGGATTCACAGTTCCAATTCCCAAATCTCAGATACCAAATCATCGCGGCCCCAGCTGCGATGTTTCTTTTGCTGTACCAAGCGGAATCCGGCCTCCTGGTATACGTGGCGGGCGGCCGGGAGCTCACTTTGCGTCCAGAGAACGATCTTCTTGTAGCCCACCTGCCGCGCGAAGCGCAGGCACTCATCGACCAGACGCTTGCCGATCCCAAGTCCCCGGGCCGACGGCTCGACGTACAACAGGCGGAGTTTGGCTACGGTCTTCGATTTTGGAGACTCTCTGACCAGGAACACCGAGCCCACGATCTCGCCATCCTTTTCAGCCATCCAGCACCGCTCGCGCCTGGGGTCGAACTGCTGAATGAATTTTGCCGCAATCTCCGCAACCAGGGCTTCGAAGGTCTCGTCGTAGCCGTATTCCTGAGAGTAGAGAACGCCATGGCGGTGGACGACCCAACCCATGTCGCCGGGCTGATGCGAGCGCAATATGTATGGACTCCTGGGCTCGGTGCGGGGGCCAAGCAAGCCTTCGATGACTTGCATGGCCTGCACCAGGCGGGATTGTTCGGCTCTCGAGAGCGCGCGTAACATGGCTGCGACCTCGTCACTCTGGCGGGCGTCGAGGGCAGAGAAAGTTTCCCGCCCGCGGGAGGTCAATGTCAGAAGGCTTTGACGGCCATCGGCCCGAGATGCTGATTTCCGTACCAAGCCACGCTTTTCGAATCCGCGCAGAATCCGGCTCAAATAGCCGGGGTCAAGGCCGAGCTGCTTGCACAGGTCGGTCGCGGTAGGCTCGCGGCGGTGTGCGATCTCGTAGAGCACGCGCACTTCGGCGAGGGAGAATGGACTCTTCAGCAGTCCCTCGCGCAGCACGCCAATCTGGCGGGTGTAGGAACGGTTGAAGGAACGGACAGCGTCGATGGTCGTCATATGACAAAGTCAAATTATATACTTGACGCCGTCATATAAGCTAAATGAGGCATGCCACGAACCACGTAGGGGCGGGTGTCCCCACCCGCCCGGCCGGGCAAAGCCCGGCGGTTTTGTTCTCGGCAAGAGCAGGCGGCGAGCTTCGCTCCCCTGCCCCGGACGAGGGCGTCCGGGCCTACGTGGTCTGTGAGCGTTTTCTTGACGACTTGACGAGTTGGGCGTAGCGGAAGCATTCCACGTTGTGGTCGTTGACCATTCCTGTGGCTTGCATGAAGGCGTAGCAGATAGTTGAGCCTACGAAATTGAAGCCCCGCTTCTTGAGGTCCTTGCTCATGGCGTCGGACTCCGGCGTGCTTGCCGGAATTCGCGCTGCCGGGCGCCAGGCATTCACGCGGGGTTTCCCACCTACGAACTGCCAGATGTAGCTATCGAAGGAACCGAACTCTCTTTGAGTTTCAAGAAATGCCCTGGCATTTCTCACCGTCGACTCGATCTTCAAGCGGTTGCGAATGATGCCGGGGTTGCCCAGCAGACTCTTCAACTTGCGGCGATCGTAGCGGACGATCCGGTCGGCATTGAAGCCGTCAAGCGCCGCGCGATAGTTCTCGCGCTTTTGCAGGATCGTGTCCCAACTGAGCCCAGCCTGCGCGCCTTCGAGGATCAGGAACTCGAAGAGGATGCGATCGTCGTGCTGGGGCGATCCCCATTCTTCGTCGTGATAACGGATAGCCAGCGGATTGCTGGGCCATGAGCAGCGGATCAGGTTTGCCGATTTCGGAGTCATACCGGCAACAGTTTACGAGAAATCAGCCTGTGTGGTGTGGGCGCCCGCGGCCTTTGAACTTGCTTTCGCGGGCGAGGGCGCCCGCGCCACATAAACTGCACAAAGCACACCATCAACAATGACTAACTGCGTGCTCCTTTTGTAACTTGGCTTTCGCTTGGCCCTACCCTACAGTCGAGACTGTACCGGTGCCGCCAGAGCCTTCGGCCCGATACGTGCATCTAATTGAGAGACGAAGGCTTTAGCCTTTGTTTGGCGTGAATTTTTTGGACGGCCTGGGAATGAACTACACGACGTGGTGTCGTTGGGCGGTTGCGGTAGCCGTGCTGATCGCCACGGCCGGATCTCCGGCGCGCGCCCAATCGTCGTATGTGGCTGCCTCCAGCGTGGCCTTGCCTGAGGCTTCCGCGAGCATTGGGTCGGATTCGACCGATTCCATCCTTACCATCAAGAAGCGGGTCGACGAGGTCAATGTTCTGTTTATTGCCACCGACCATCATGGCAAGTTCGTCCGCAACCTCAACCAGGGTGATTTCACGATCCTGGACGATCACAAGCCCCCGCAATCGATCATAAATTTCCGGCGTGAAACTGACTTACCTCTCGAACTGGGACTGCTGGTCGATACCAGTGGATCGGTACACAGCCGTTTCGATTTCGAACAGGAAGCCGCGGTCAGTTTTCTGCAGCACACCCTACGGGCAAATTTCGATAAAGCCTTCGTCATGGGCTTCAGCACTCACAGCCAGGTTACGCAGGAATTTACCGACAACGTTCGCCTGCTGGAAACCGGCGTGAGAAGTCTGCACAACGGCGGCGGTACCGCCATGTATGACGCTATCTACCGGGCTTGCCGGGAGAAGCTGGGCAAGGAAGGTGCCGACCATCCTGTACGGCGAGCGATCATCGTGGTGAGCGACGGCGAGGACAATCAGAGCGAAGTCACACGGGCGCAGGCGATGGAGATGGCGCAAAGAGCTGAAGTGATCATTTACGCAATTTCTACCGACGACAGCGGCCTGATTCTGCGCGGCGACAAAACCCTGCAGCAACTCGCGGACGCCACTGGCGGCCGCGCCTTCTTTCCTTTCAAGATGAAGGACATCAAGAATTCATTCGCCGCGATCGAAGACGAGTTGCGCAGCCAGTATGTGGTTTCCTACAAGCCCGCGGACTTCGACGCTGACGGCCGCTACCGTTCGATCGAGATCAACGCGCTCAAGAAAGACCTTCAGGTGCGGGCCCGCAAAGGCTACTACGCGCCGCGTCAGTAGCAGAAAAACCATCAAGTTCTTCATAACAGAATCTTGGAAGTAACGATCTTGCTCGGGCATTCGCGATCGCATGAGGGATTACTACGCATTTTGCTTGCGCCAGCAGAGGCGGGAAGGGCATGAGTTCACTCGTGCCAATAAGGTAAAACCATGGCGTTTTAGCGCCTGTGGCTGGCTCTACAGCTGAAACAGCGAACCTCAGGGGCTAAAGCCCCCGCTCCACGTACGACTCAGTGGCACGGCTAAAGCCGTGCCCTTCCCGTGACCCGTAGCCCGCCAACGCTGGGAAGCCGGCGCTGCCTGTTAACCAAGTCATTTTGCTTCGTGCCCCGCATGGCCGTCGATCGGAGGGACGGTCAGGGGCGTGTCGTGGTCACAGACGAAGAAAGCGATCAGCTTCGCCGGTTCTTTGTCGCTGGCATTTGCCGATACCTGATGCACGCCATTGGGAGGTTCGTAGAAGCTTTCGCCTGCCTTGTAGACGGCTTCGGGTGCGCCACCCTTTACCTGGAAGCGGATCGCGCCTTCGGCCACATACCCGATCACGGTGCAGGGGTGGCTATGTGGTTTGTCCGCCTCCCCAGGCGCATAGTTGACCTCGACCACAGTCGCGCGGAGGTGCGCGCCATCCAGTTGCGGCAGGGAATGCGAAAAATTGGCTGGATGGTTAGCTGCCGCGGCACTGGACAAAGCGGAAGAAAAGCGTGCGCTTAAGCCCAGGCCAAGAATGATCGCGTTAGCCAACAAAAGCGGCAGGGCAAATCGAAAAAGATACGGCCGCTTGGGGTTGGTTCCGAACATGGATGCCTCCTCGATACTGGAGTTCGATTTTATCCTCCTGCGTCAGAACCGCGAATCCCGCGATTACAACGCCAGCGTCGGACGCCAGATTTCCGGTGCTACAATCCGCCGAGGCGCTTCCCGGCATCCAATTTCAGGTAAGCCCAGTAAGCAGGTAGCGTGATTTTCCTCAAGTCAACCCGGGCGGTGAGAATTCTGGGCGTTCTGGCCCCGATTCTGCTTTCGCTGCTGATTCTTCAAACCGAAGCTTCGGCCCAGCAGCCCGCCGCCTCGCATCCTGCCGCGCCCAAGCGTTCGGCAAAGAAGGGATCGAAAAAGGCCGCGCCCGAGCCTCCTCCGGCGCCTGCTCCGCCCCCACTACCTCCTACGCTCGAGCAGATGCCGGCGTTGCCCCCGCAAGTGCACTACAGCAATGGTCAGCTAACGATTGTGGCCGAGAATTCAAGCTTGGCGGACATTCTGCGGGCGGTGCGAACCCAGACCAGGGCTGAGGTGGAGATTCCTTCGAATGCGAACGAGCGCGTGGTCGGACATTTTGGACCGGGGCCAGCCCGCGATGTTCTTACGGCGCTCTTACACGGGGTGAACTTCAACTACGTGATGGTAGGTTCGCCGGCTCATCCTGACGGTGTCGACCGGCTCATTCTGACTTCGAAATCCATTGGAACTCCCGAGCCTGGCACGGCAATGATCGCGGCACCACCGCCGCCCCAGGCAAATAACGAAGGTCCGGGAGAAGAGGCGGCAACGCCAAGTCCGGATGCCGAGCCGTCCGCGGAAGATGCGCCCGAAAATGCCACAAATGGGGAGGCTCCTCCTCCGACCCCAGATGGTCAGCAGCAGGTAAAGACCCCGGAGCAGTTGCTACGAGAGTTGCAACAGCAGCAGTTGCTCCAGCAGCAGCAACAACAACAGCAGCAGGGGCAGCAGGGTACTCCGCCTCCGAACTAGGGCGTCGGACTTCGGACTTCGGACCTCAGACTTTCAGCCCTCAGGCCTCGGACTTTAGACCTGAAGCCTGCTTTTCAGCAGTCTCAAACATTCTTCTAATGCGTGGGTCGAGGCAGGCGGACGGGGACGCCCATGCTCCATTTGAATCGAATAAAAGAGGGAAAAATGTTGGGCCCGAAGGCCGAGGTTTGACGTCCGACGCCCGATCTTAGTCGCCGCTGGCTTGGCTTTCGCTGGGGACCAGGACGACAGGAGTGCTGGCGCTGATGCGGTTGCGCTGGCGCGACCGGTAGGCGAAGGCGTACAGAATGCCAGTGACGGCCGCATAGGCCGCGAGGATCCCGAACATAACGACGGTGACAGCCGTGAACGACATGACGAACGCAACCAGTATCGTGCCCAAGATCAGCCTACTTTCACGTTAAGTGCCGGACTTGCCGTCCGGACCCGTTTGGCGCAATCGACCACTCTACCCGCGTTGACGCTGGCTGCTGTTAGCAACTAAGATACGTGAGTAGAGCCGCGCAAACCCACTTTCCAACATTTCTGTGGGGCCGTCCATATTACGGAAGGCCAGTTTTACTTTCGCCAATTTCATGCCTATTACCAAGATTTCGGTGAGGGGGGCGCGTCAGCATAACCTCAAGAATATAAACGTCGAAATCCCTCGGAATACCCTGACCGTGATTACCGGGCTGAGCGGGTCGGGCAAGTCCTCCCTGGCCTTTGACACCATCTACGCCGAGGGCCAGAGGCGCTATGTGGAGACCCTGTCTGCGTACGCGCGGCAGTTTCTGGACCAGATGGAGCGTCCCGACGTGGACGCCATCGACGGCCTGAGCCCGTCGATCTCAATAGAGCAGAAGACCACCAGCCGCAGTCCGCGGTCCACCGTAGGGACGATCACCGAAATCTACGACTACCTTCGCCTTTTATTTGCTTCGATCGGGGTTCCCCATTGTCCCAAGTGCGGGCGGGCCATTGCACGGCAGTCGGCGGAGCAAATCGTGCAGCGGGTGATGAGCCTGACCCCGGAAGATCGCGTGATGGTCCTCGCGCCCATCGTCCGCGGACGCAAAGGCGAGTTCAAGAAAGAGATGGAGAAGCTGGTCCAGCACGGATTCACCCGAGCGCGGATCGATGGCGAACTGGTAAATCTCGAAGACGACATCCCTCTGGACAAGCGAAGAAATCACACCATCGAAGTGGTGATCGACCGGTTGCTGGTAAAGCCCGGCATCGAGCATCGGCTGGAATTGTCTGTCGGGCTAGCCATGAAGCTGGCGGGCGGCCTGGTGCAGGTGGCGGTAGTGGGCGGAGACGAGCAGCTCTATTCTGCGAAGCTGGCGTGTCCGGACTGCGGCATCAGCGTGCCTCAGTTGGAGCCTCGGTCGTTTTCCTTCAACAGTGCTTACGGGGCCTGTCCCGAGTGCCATGGCCTGGGCAGCCGATATGAATTCGATCCGGCGCGGGTGATCAACGACTGGTCGAAGCCGTTGCTCGATGGCGGCCTGGGCCCGGGATCGGCATCGCAGAACTTGATCCATATGCTGCAAATTACCGCGGCAGCCCATGGCTTCGATCTGGCTACGCCGTTCGAGAAATTTCCCGAGAAGATCCAGAACCTGCTTTTTTACGGTGAGGCCGGAAAAAACGGAAACGAAACCGGCAAGAACCGGAAGACTGGCTTCCGTGGAATTCTGGGCTATCTCAAACAGATGGTGGACGATTCCACTTCCGACACGTATCGCGAATTTCTGCTGGACTACATGTCTGCCACGAAATGCCCCGCCTGCCAGGGCAAGCGCTTGCGGCCAGAGAGCCTCGCGGTGAAAGTGAACGGCATGTCGATTGCCGACTTCACGGCGTTGCCGGTGTCGCGCTCTCTGGAGACGGCCCGCAAGATCAAACTGAATGGCCGCGAGGCGATTATTGCCGGACGCATCGTGCATGAAATCGTAGAGCGTCTGCAATTTCTTGATGCGGTGGGCTTGGGCTACATCTCTCTGGAACGCTCGGCAGCAACACTTTCTGGCGGCGAAGGACAGCGAATCCGCCTGGCGACTCAGATCGGGTCGAAGTTGCGTGGGGTGCTCTATGTTCTGGACGAGCCCTCCATCGGCTTGCATCATCGCGACAACGGCCGCTTGCTGAAAGCGCTCGAGGAATTGCGTGATCTTGGGAATACCGTGCTGGTTGTCGAGCACGATGAAGAAACCATCCGGCGGGCCGACTACGTGATCGATCTTGGGCCGGGAGCAGGGCGGCACGGCGGTGGCCTGGTGGCGCATGGCACTCCAAAAGAAATTGAGCAAGTGCCTGAGTCGCTGACGGGTGCATACATTTCGGGCCGGGTGCAGATCCAGATGCGTCCGGAGCGTCGTGCTCCCAACGGAGCGGCGATTACGTTGCTGGGTGCGCGGGAAAACAATCTCAAGAACCTCGACGTTGTTTTTCCCCTGGGCGTGATGACCGTCGTGACCGGGGTCTCCGGGTCGGGCAAGTCAACACTGGTAAATGACATTCTCTACCGCGCTCTGGCCCAGAAGCTCTACCGGTCGCGGGAAGAGCCCGGCATCCACAAAACAATTTCCGGCACGGAAAATATCGACAAAGTCATTCGGATCGACCAGTCACCGATCGGGCGCACGCCGCGTTCGAATCCCGCAACCTATACCGGGGTGTTCGCGCAGATTCGTGATCTTTACGCGATGCTGCCGGAATCGCGTGAGCGGGGCTACAAGCCTGGACGCTTTTCTTTTAACGTCTCAGGCGGACGTTGCGAGGCTTGCCAGGGCGAAGGACAGCGGCGGATCGAGATGAATTTTCTGCCGGACGTTTACGTGCTGTGCGAGCTCTGCGGTGGCAAGCGCTACAACCATGAAACCATGGCGGTGAAGTACAAAGGGCAATCGATCGCCGATCTGCTGGAAATGCCGGTTTCGGATGCGCTGCCGATTCTGGAAAATATTCCCCAAGTCAGACAGAAGCTTCAAACGCTGGTCGATGTGGGGCTGGGATATCTTCATCTCGGACAGTCCGCGGTCACACTTTCCGGTGGAGAGGCGCAGCGCATCAAGTTGGCCCGGGAGCTAAGCAAGCGACAGACGGGGAAGACGATGTATCTGTTGGATGAGCCGACCACAGGCCTTCACTTTGATGACGTGAAGAAATTGCTCGAGGTGCTGCATCGGCTGACCGACCTGGGAAATACGGTTATGATCATCGAGCACAATCTGGATGTGATCCGCAATGCAGATTGGATCATTGATCTTGGTCCCGAGGGTGGAGAAGAAGGCGGACGCATCGTGGCCCAGGGCACCCCGGAGCAGGTGGCGCGGAACAAAAAGTCGTACACAGGACAGGCGCTGGCGGGATATTTTTCCAACGGCCAGAAGAGTTCGATTGCCTAAGCGCGCCTGTGTAGGGCGGGAGCCCTCGCCCGCCGCTTTTGAAGTTGATGTTGATTTCGAGCTTTTGAAGAAGCAACAAAAGTCAAAGGCGGCGGGCGAGGGAGCCCGCCCCGCACACACGGGTTCAATTGTCCTCACCTGATCAGCCTCTGTCCGATTTGCAGATTGAGCCGCCGGTGGAAGCGGTCGTCGCGCCAGCCCCGATCAATCCGGGCGCTGAAGATCCGCCGTGGAACGGACTCGATCTTCTGATCATCGGGCTGGTTCTGGTGGCGGCGCTCTTCCTCTTCACCTCTATATTCTTCGTCGCGGTTTTGCATAGCCGGCTGTCCGGGGGTATTTCTGCTGCGGAATTGGGCAAGAATCCGGGGCCGCTGGTGATTGTTCCGGGCATGACGCTGGCGTACTTGGTCATGCTGATCGCCATGTACATGCTGGTGACGCGTCATCGGCAACGTCCTTTCTGGCAAACCGTAGGCTGGCGCTGGCCCTTGAACATGCGCTGGCTCGGCTACATGACAGGCGGCGCGATGCTGGCCGTCGGATTGGGAGAGCTCTCGCGGCTCTTGCCTATCCCCAAATCGCTGCCCATGGACAAGTTCTTCCAGAACCAGCAAGGCGCGTACCTGATGATGATCTTTGGAGTCGCCATCGCTCCGCTGGCCGAGGAGATGCTATTTCGCGGATTCCTCTACCCGGTACTCGACCGTTGGCTGCAGACGCTGCTTATGACGCCCCGGCTCTTCCTCCGCGGCTGCGGTTGGTTCCTGATCATGGCTGGCTGGGGCTACGTGGAGCACCGTTTACCGCTGATGTGGTCGGTCTTGCTGGCAATTGTGGTCTTTCTGGCGGTCGGGGCGCTGGTGATAGGGCGAACCTTGAGATCTGGCGAGAGACCGTCGAGTTCAGTTGTGCTGCCGGCATCCGCGATTCTGGCCTGGGGAGTGGCTTCGGGAGCGATTTCTCATCATGTGTTCGGAATCGCGACCACCGTGCTTTTGGTATTGGCTGGTTTGCTCGGACTATTCAGCATCGCGCCCACTCTCGATGTGACGACCGCCGGTCGTGGCGGCCGGGCTCTGGCTGTCCTGTTGACTAGCATCGCTTTCGCCATGGTGCATAGCGAACAGCTGGGACAAGCCTGGGGACCGCTGCTGGTACTGCTGGTTGTGGGCCTGGTCCTGACCACCACGCGCGCGATAACCAGATCGGTGACGCCCGGACTGCTGATTCATGTGGGCTATAACCTCATGCTCTTTAGCGTGCTGTATATCGGGACCGACCATTTCCGTCATCTGGAGCGCATGACCCAATAACAGGGTGCATTGAGCGTGATATCGTAGGTTTTTATGGCTTCTGCACGTCAGGAATTACTGCGGTTGCTGGCCTCCAAATCGTTCCGGCTGGGGCAGTTCAAACTCTCTTCCGGGGGGACAAGCGACTATTACATCGACTGCCGGACCACTACGCTTTCCGGCAAGGGTGCGCGCCTGACCGGGCAAGTAGTCCTCGACGAGATTCGGAACCGGGGATGGAAGCCTAAGGCAATTGGCGGCCTGACCATGGGCGCCGATCCCATTGTGGTTGCCGTATCGGTGGCTAGCGGCGAATGGGACGGATTCCTGGTGCGCAAAGCCGAGAAGCAGCACGGCACTGGGCGGCGGATCGAAGGCTTTCAGGAAAAAGGCGCGCGTGTGGTGATCGTCGATGACGTTTGCACCACAGGTTCTTCAACCGTGCAGGCGATCGAAGCGGCCAGGGAATTTGGATTCGAAGTGGTAGGGGTGCTCTGTTTGGTGGAACGTCAGGAAGCAGGAGGACGTCCGCTAGTGGAACAAGCCGCCGCACCGGCGCCGTTTGTTTCCGTGTTCACTGCGCGCGACGTCCGGCAAGAGCACCTGCTTCAAAATGAGGAGACGTCTCCGGGCATACCCGCGGCAGGCTCGGGCTGCGAGATCTGTGGCAAGCCAGCGGTAGTGCATAGCCCAAGAATCCGCTGCGAAGTGCATAAAAACTGAAACTAGTCGTCGATCGTCAGTCTTCAGTCGTCAGCCAGAGATAAGCGACGATTGAGTTGCTGACGACTGATGACCGAAGACTGACGACTGCCCTTATGATTCAAACTCTCGAATGGACCGAATCCGGTGTGCGCTTCATCGATCAGACGAAGCTGCCGACCGAAGAAACGTACGTTAATTGCAAGACCTACATCCAGGTTGCTGATGTCATTCGCAACATGGTGGTGCGGGGCGCGCCCGCCATCGGTGTGTCCGCGGCGATGGGCATCGCGCTCGGGGTAAAGAATTCCAAAGCTGAAAACGGCGGTGACCTCAAGCGCGAGTTCGATCAGATTTGTGATGTCATCGGCAAGACTCGGCCGACCGCGGTCAATCTTTTCTGGGCCATCAAGCGCATGCAGGACAAGTTTGAAATGCTGCGCGTTCGTCCTTTAGCGCAAATCAAGCAGGCATTGATTGAAGAAGCCCAGCGCATGCATGCGGAAGACATCGCCGCTAACAAGGCCATGGGCAGGCACGGCGCGTCTTTAATGCCTGCAAGCGGCGGCGTTCTCACGCACTGCAATGCCGGGGCTTTGGCTACCTGCGGATATGGCACCGCCTTGGGAGTGATCCGCGCAGCCGTCGAGCAGGGAAAGAAGATTCACGTCTTCGCCGACGAAACGCGTCCCTTTTTACAGGGTTCGCGACTGACGGCGTGGGAGCTGATGAAAGACGGCATTCCAACGACGGTAATTTCCGACAACATGGCGGGCGCCATGATGAAGCAGGGGAAGATCAATGCCGTCGTCGTGGGCGCCGACCGCATCGCCGCTAACGGCGACGTGGCCAACAAGATTGGAACTTATTCAGTCGCGGTTCTGGCGAAAGAACACGGCATCCCGTTTTACGTGGCGGCCCCGCTATCGACCGTGGATTTCGAAACGGTCGATGGCAGCGGAATTCCTATCGAGCAACGGGACGGGAAAGAAGTCACGCACATCGCAGGGCGGCAGATGGTGCCCGATGGCGTTGAGGTGGAGAATCCGGCGTTCGATGTTACTCCCGCGAAATATGTGACGGCGATTGTGACCGAGCGTGGAATTGCGCGGGCGCCTTATGAAGAATCGCTAAGAAGATTGGCTCCGGAAGCAGTTGTGGCGACTTAGGGCGATTTCGAGACCCAAAATCTGGGTTGGAGACCAAAATCAGCTGTTAGTTTTGTGTTCCCGGTTCTCAGTTTCGGACGGAACTTCTTATATTCTTTTTTCGTAATTGAAGCTATGTTGACTTTTCTTCTTTGGTGCATTCTTTTCGTGGTGTGCTGGCCTCTCGCGCTGCTCGCGCTGGTGCTTTACCCGTTCGTGTGGGTAATCCTGCTGCCGTTTCGGCTGGTTGGGATCGCGGTCCACGGCGCTTTAGCGTTGGTTTGGTCTGTCGTTATGCTCCCAGCGCGGCTGCTGAGTGCGCCATTCCGGGTCTAGGCCGCGGCGTGATTCGCGAGAACAGCGAACCTCAGGCGCTGAAGCGTTTCCTGTTGGACGTTTGGCGGCACGACTGAAGTCGTGCCCTTCCCAAAACCGCGCAGTTCCTCACCATCGTGGAGTTCCCCAAAACCGAGCCAGAAGCTAGACCTGCCTTACTCCGCGTTCTGAAGTCCCGCCTTGACGGCTTTCAAATCCAGTGTACGCACCAGGCGCAGCAATGAATTGGGATGCATTCCCAGGGCCTTGGCGGCTTCTATGTAGTCGCCATTCGCTTGTTGCAGCGCTTGCAGGATCAACTGCTTCTTCGTTTCCTTGATACTGCCGTGGTATTTGTCGGGCGATGCCGTGGCCGTGGATCCTGCCTCGAGGACGGCTTCTGGCAGGTCATCCGGAAGAATGGAATCGGTCGAACCCAGAACCAGGGCGCGTTCGAGGGCATTCTCCAGTTCGCGAACATTGCCCGGCCATTCGTAATGCGTCAATGCTGCCAGGGCTTCGGGAGACAGCGGTTTTACCCGCGTCCTGCACTTGCGGCTGGCCTTGGCGACAAAATGGTCGGCCAGGACCGAGATGTCCTCACGCCGGTCGCGTAACGCCGGCATGCTGAGCGTGACGACATTCAGCCGGTAATACAGGTCGTTGCGAAAGGTGCCGGCCTTGACCGCCTCAGGCAAGCTTCGGTTGGTGGCGGCAACCAGCCGGATGTCCAGCTTGATCGGCTTGGTGCCTCCCACCCGCTCGAATTCACGCTCTTGCAGCACTCGCAGCAGTTTGGCTTGCAGCCCGAGGGCGAGTTCTCCGATCTCGTCCAGAAACAGAGTTCCGCCGTCGGCGACTTCGACTTTGCCTTTTTTCTGCGCTCCGGCGCCGGTGAAGGAGCCCTTTTCGTGTCCGAAGAGTTCGCTCTCCAACAGGCTTTCGGTAATGGCAGCGCAGTTGATGGCGACGAATGGCTGCTCGGCGCGAGGGCTATTGCGATGCAGAGCATGGGCCACAAGCTCTTTTCCTGTTCCACTCTCGCCTTGAACCAGCACGGTGGAATCCGTTGGCGCGACCCGGCGAATAAAGTCGAACACTTTGCGCATCGCTGGACTTCCGCCGACCATGTTGTGTTCGAGCTCGATTTCGGCGCGCAGATCCTGGTTCTCCTGTCGCAACTTTTCCCACTGCTTCACATTGTCGAAGGCCAGGCTGGCAATGCCGGCGACAGCAGTCATCACCTGCAAATGGTTTTCGTCGAACTCGGTGATGGGATTATTGCTGTCGAGGTAGATGACTCCCAGAACCCGCTGGGCGACCAGCAGTGGAACGCAAAGCAGAGAGCTCACTTTCAGCTCGGTCAAGGTTTTTACCTGGCGCAGGGCGTCGTTCCCGGCCACATCGCGCACTACCAGGCCGACACGATCGGTCAATACCCGTTGCACTACCGTGCGACTGACGCGAACTGGATGGCCTGGGCCACGCACCCGGTCCCAGGCAGCGGTGGAAGTGAACTCTTCGGGCTGATCGCAGAGCAGTACAGCACCGCGCTCGGCCGGAACTACGTCGAAGACAAAACCCAGAAGCTGCCATTGCAGGGATTCCTGGTCACGAATGCCGCCGATCGCGGTCGCGATCTTCAGCAGAGAGTTCATGTCACGAGCCTGACGGGCAGTTGGAGGCAGGGTTGCAACCATCTTCTCCGGCTGCAGGTAGAGCGAATCTTCGGCTTTGAGCAATAGCGGGGACCCTTCAAAACCGGTGGTCTCCAGAAACTCGACGGGATTTTTTTCGGGCTGGTCTCCGTCCCGCTTGAGCAGGAAGATGAGCACTGAATCGCCGATGTAGATCTGGTCTCCGTGGCGCAGTTGTTGTTGCTCGACCGGTACGCCGTTGATCAGCGTGCCGTTGCGGCTTTTCAGGTCCTTGATGGAGAACTGGCCGTCGCTGGCGACGATCAGGCAATGCCGGCGCGATAGGGCGGGATCGGCCGCCCAGAGCTGGTTCGACGAGTCGCGACCGATGGATACTTCGCTGGCCGGTAAGGTGAAAGCGATGCCTTTCAGTGGCCCCCCGATACCGACCAGCCTCGGATTTAGCTCAGACGCCATACTCCGCTGTTTAGCACATCAGGGCATGCCATGTACACGCGGCGAAGATTTTGACTGTGTGGGACCGGGTCTTCGACCCGGTCAGGCGGCCCGAAGGGCCGCACCTGAACTACCACGAACACAGCGGTGCCGCGCACCGCCCGACCGGGTCGAAGACCCGGTCCCACACGGTCAGTTCACACCACCAGTTGTTGGTGTCGTGGCCAGAAATTAACCCGAGGGATTATCGCCATTAACAGTTGGGTTAGCAGACTACTGCATGGAGTGGGACCCGCGTCCAGCAGCATTCGGACTACTCCGAAGCAATTGTAGTCTCATCAAACACTTGCGAACGGTGTGCAGCTTCCACATCACTCACTCCGACTTTTGGCACGCCACCTGCAATCAACAGTTGCAGCAACGGTTTTCAAAGCCGATGCGAAAAGTTAGAGACGGACGATAGGAACAAGGCAGTACGGCATGGCAAGACAGGCTGATCCTGCGTTTCACCGTCTCAAACACGAGGAGGATGTATGAAAAACCAACTGTTTGCACTCATCGGCCTGGGCCTGCTCTTGGCCACTGCATCTGCTTATGCTCAGACCGGCGTGGTGAAGGCGAATGTTCCGTTCAACTTCATCGTCAACAATACCGACCTTCCCGCTGGCGCATACACGCTGCAGAATCTTGGCACTGTGGGAGCCGCAATGATGATCCGGAGTTCCGACAGCAAGGTCGTCAACGGGTTCCTGCCGAATACGTGCGAGTCCTATACGGTGCCCGAAGTTTCGAAGCTGGTTTTTCACCGTTACGGATCGCAGTACTTCCTGACCCAGATTTGGACCGCGGGCAATTCGCGGGGCCGGGAATTGCCGAAGAGCGGCCGCGAACGTGAAGTGGCGATGGATTACACCTCACAAGATGTTGTCGTAGTCGCGACGCTGCGCTAAGTGCACCCTCGGGGGATGGTGTACTTGTCGTAGCGAAGCAGTAAGAGGGGCACATCCGGTGCCCCTTTTCTATTTTTTAGTCGTCCCGCCCTTCGAAAAGAGTGCCGGGCAACCGGGATGCAACTGGCGAGTCCGGGCTGGCGCCTGCTAACATCGTTCCAGATGGCCCGTCCCAAGCTTAAGAAAAAAGACAAAATCGAAGCCAAGAAGGGCCGCCGAAAAGGTGACCTGGCGGCCATGCGTCCGCCTGGTGAGTTGGTCATCATTACCGGCATGAGTGGCTCCGGTAAAGCCTCCGTCCTCAAGGCCTTCGAGGACCTCGGCTACTACTGCGTGGACAACCTGCCGGTCGAACTGATTCCCAATTTTGCGGAACTGGTGGGGCAGTCCTCCGAGATCAGCCGTACCGCGCTGGTAGTGGACGTTCGAGAGGGATCGCAGCTGGAGTCGCTGCCGGCGATCGTCAACTCGGTCAAGCGCATGCTGCCGACGAAAGTGATCTTCCTCGAAGCCGCGGAGTCCATCCTGCTGCGCCGCTTCAGTGAAACTCGCAGGCCCCATCCTCTGGGCACGCACACGCCGGTGAAGTCATCGCTGGCGACCGAGCGCAAGCATCTGCGTTACATCCGGGCCATGGCGGACCTGGTGATCGATACCTCCAGGTTCAATGTTCACGAGTTGCGGGCTTATATCACCGAGCGCTTTCACAAGCAGCAATCGGGCAAGAACATCCTGGTTTCCTGCGTCAGCTTTGGATTCAAACACGGAGTTCCCGACGACACCGACCTGCTTTTCGATGTCCGCTTCCTGCCCAATCCACATTTCGTGCCGGAGTTTCGTCCGCTTACCGGCCGCGATCCGAAGGTGGCGAAGTATATTCGTTCGTTTCCCCAGAGCCGGGAATTTATTCAGCGAATTTCCAAGTTGCTGGTGTACCTGCTGCCGCACTACATCCGCGAAGGCAAGAGTTATCTGACCATCTCCTTTGGCTGCACGGGAGGCCAGCACCGCTCGGTGATGATTTCCGAGGACGTAGCGGAACGGCTGCGCAAGGCGGGATACCGGGTGAAGGTAGTGCATCGGGATAGTCCGAAGTAACAGTCGTCGGTCGTCGGTCTTCAGTCGTCAGCAAGTCAAAACGGTGCGCTGACGACTGAGGACTGACGACCGACGACTGCACTCTGCAGTAGAATAAGAACCTTGCGACACATGTCGATTTCAACAGGCGCGGGCCTCGACCGGCTGCGCATCGAGGGCCCCAGATGCGGCAACTGACCCGCCTTCTACGGTATGTGCTTCCGTTTGGGTTGCAGTTGCTGCCGGGTGTGTTGCTGTTGGCAGCGGTCGGTTTTCTTGAGGCTTTCCGGCTGGTTTTGGTCAAACCCATCTTTGATCGCGTCCTGAACCCATCGACCGGATCGGACAACATACAGCTCTTTACCCTTCCGGGCAGCGGACGTGCCGTCTATCTGCAGCAGTTCGTTCCCACACATTTTCACAACGCCTGGACGGTTGTGGCATATGCGTTGGTGGCGTCCACGATCCTGAAAGGAATTTTCGATTACGCCGGAACTTATCTGGTGAACCACGCCGGGTTCGGTATGATCACCGACCTGCGCAATGATCTCTACAACTCTGTCCTGCGGCGGTCGGCGGCGTTTTTCCAGAAGCACACCACGGGCACACTTATTTCGACCATCATTAACGACATCGAGCGCGTGCAATACGCCATGTCGAGCGTGCTGGCGGAGTTCCTGCAGCAGTTCTTTACCTTCCTGTTCACTGCCGTTGCAGTAGTCATCCTCGGACGAAAACTGGCCTGGGTGCTGCTGTTGTTTATCCCTTTCATCATCTTCTCGGCGGTCAGGATTGGACGCCGGGTGCGTACCACTACCCGCGGCGGACAGGACAAGCTGGCCGACATTCAGAACATCCTTCAGGAAACCATCTCCGGCAATCGGATTGTGAAGGCCTTTAGCATGGAGTCCTGGGAGATCGCGCGCTTTCGCCAGGCGGCGCATCGGCTCTTCAAGGCAAACCTGCGCTCGGTGGCGGCCGCAGCGATCAGTTCGCCGCTGATGGATATCTTTGGGGCGATCGCCATCGCCATGCTTTTGTTGTTGGGCCGCGAACCGGATTGCGCACAGCGAGTTCACCCTGGGAACCTTTGGCGCATTTATCACCGCCGTATTCAGTTTGTACAACCCGGTGCGAAAGTTTGCGCAGTTCAACAACAACTTCCAGCAGGCGCTGGGGGCGTCATCGGAAATTTTCAAGTTCATGGATTCCGAGGACGATGTTAAAGAGAAGCCAGGCGCCAGGCCGATACCACCATTCACCAAGAGCGTTCGCCTGGAAAATGTGTGCTTCAGTTACGAGACGGATGGTGACGAGTCGCGCGAAATCCTGCGCGACATAAATCTCGAAGTGCAGGCAGGAGAAGTGGTAGCGGTTGTAGGGTCGAGCGGCGCGGGAAAAAGCACCCTGGTCCATTTGATCCCACGCTTCTTTGATGTGACGGGCGGACGGTTGCTCATCGACGGACGCGACGTGCGCGATACCACGCTGGCTTCGCTGCGCTCCCAGATCGGCGTGGTCACGCAGGAGACCGTGCTTTTCAACGACACGCTGCGCAACAACATCGCCTATGGACAGCCGTCCATCTCGCAAAAGCAGGTGGAGGCCGCGGCGCGCGCCGCTTTGGCGCACGACTTTATTACGGAACTGCCTGCGGGCTACGACACGATGATTGGCGAGCGCGGCGTGCGTCTCTCCGGCGGCGAGCGGCAGCGCATTGCCATCGCGCGCGCCTTGCTGAAGAATGCGCCGATTCTGATTCTGGACGAAGCGACTTCCGCGCTGGATAGCGAATCAGAGGCGCTAGTGCAGTCTGCGTTGCAGAATCTGATGACCGGACGAACCGTTTTTGTGATCGCACACCGGCTTTCGACCGTCCGCCGCGCCGACCGTATTGTCGTGATCGAAAACGGGACGATCGCCGACATTGGGGCGCACGAAGAGCTCATGCAGAAGCTGGGTACCTACCGGCGGTTGTATGATCTTCAGTTCATGGAAGGGGAGCAGCCGAAGGCGAACGCGATTCGATAATTGAAGAAAATATGCCTATTCGTTCCATGACCGGGTTCGCGCAGGTGAAGGGTCAGGTGGCTGATCCGCAAAACCCGAATCCTCAGGTCAGTTTGCCGGGGAAAAATCCACTGGGCTTCACTTTGTCTTTGAAGTCGGTGAACCATCGCTTTCTCGACGTTCATTTTCGAATGCCTTCGGACAGTGATTCACTCGAGATGAAATTGCGCCGTTTGCTTAAAGAAAAACTGGCCCGGGGCCACGTGGAGCTGACGCTCAATCTGGAGCGTGGCGGCGCTGAAGGCTTCGCGCTCAATCGCCAGATTGCAGGCGGCTATGTTCAAGCATTCCGGGCGGCAGCGGCTGAGTTCGGTATTGCGGCCGAGCCCGATTTGAATGCCGTCCTGCGCATGCCCGGAGCTCTGGATGCAGCCGCTCTTCCGGCGGATGGCGCGCTTGAAGCGTCCGTCCTGTCCAAGGTTGAAGATCTTCTCAATCACCTCAACCAGATGCGCGAAGAAGAAGGACGCGGCATTGAACGCGAGTTGCGCCAGCGCCTGGCCCATGTGCAACAAGCGCGCGAAGGCGTGGAAAAATATCGCCAGATAGTTCTCCAGACTTACGTCGCGAAGCTGAAGGCGCGCATGCAGGAACTCATTGGAAGTCAGGCCGATCCGGAACGCGTGATGCAGGAAGCCGCGCTGCTGGTTGACCGCAGCGACATTCAGGAAGAGTTGGTGCGACTGGACACTCACGTAAAGCACTTCCTCGGATTGCTCGACCAGGGTGGAGAAGTCGGCAAGAAGCTCGATTTCCTGTTGCAGGAGATGAACCGCGAGGCCAACACGCTGCTTTCGAAGACTTCTGGTCTGGCCGGCGATGCGCTGAAAATCACCGAGATGGGTCTGGCGATCAAGACCGAGATCGAGAAGGCAAGGGAACAGGTGCAGAACATCGAATGAGTGGCGTGTACATCATTTCGGCGCCGTCGGGTTCGGGAAAGTCCACGCTGGTGGATCGGGTGCGGCTCATTGTCCCCGGCCTGAAGTTTTCCATTTCGTACACGACCCGGGCGGCCCGGGGGGACGAGCAAAACGGCCGGGAATATTATTTCGTTCCTCGAACTGAATTTGAGGAAATGATCCGCAAGGATGAATTCCTAGAGTACGCAAACGTGTTTGGGAACTATTACGGCACAGCACGGCGTTTTCTGCGCGAGGCGGAGGAAGAAGAGAAGGACCTGCTTTTGGACATTGATGTTCAGGGGGCGGCGCAGATCAAACGCAAGATTCCGGAGGCGGCCAGCATCTTCATTTTGCCTCCGAACCGGCAGGAACTGGAGAAGCGTTTGCGTACCCGCAGTCTTGACGCCGAAGACGTGATTCAGCGCCGGTTGGTCACGGCCTCCCGTGAGATTGAGAATTACGACAAATACGACTATATTTTGGTTAACGACCGCCTGGAAGAATCTATCGACGCGCTGAAGTCGATCCTGCTCGCGGAGCGACTGAAGCGATCAGGGGCCCAAGAGGTAAAACGATCCGCTGACGAAACCAACTTGATGGTCAGGGCGGAACGTTGCCGCCTGAACAATGTGCGAGAACGGGTACAGCCGATCCTGGCTTCTTTTGAAAACGCAGCGGCGCCGGGTGGACGCTAGCGGCAGGGGAGAACACGATGAAGTTGATTGAAGGGTTTGACAGCAATTACCGCTACATTCTGGTGGCCGCGCGCCGTGCACGGCAGTTGCAGAATGGCGCGCCTCCGGTCATCGAAACGCCTTCCCGCAAGCCTTGCCGGATCGCGCAGGATGAAATCAAGGCCGGCAAGGTGAAATGGGTGATCCCTGAAATACCGCGCTCCGCGGCCGAGGTCGCCGGCGAGATGCTGGAGAAGGCGCTGGCGAAGGACGTCTAGAGTGTAGATTGCAGATTTTTGATTTTCAGATTTGCCATCTGAAATCTTCAATCTGGAACCTGCAATCGTTTTGGGGTACCCATGAAAGTTGCACTGGGAGTCAGTGGCGGGATCGCGGCCTATAAGGCGGCGGAAATAGTTCGCCTGCTGCAAGACCGCGGCATCCGGGTGCAAGTCATCATGACGCAGGGCGCGCAGCAGTTTGTTCGCCCTCTCACCTTTGCCGCACTCTCCGGCGAAAAAGTCATCACCGAAATGTTTGCGGGCGAGCAAAACGCTCAGCCCAATATCGACTCCGCCATCGAGCATATCGCGGTAGCGCAATCCATCGATGCGTTGCTGGTTGTCCCTGCCACCGCTGACATTCTTGCCAAGTTCGCGCAAGGCATCGCCAACGACTTCCTGACCACCCTCTATCTGGCCACTACCGCGCCTGTCGTGGTCGCGCCCGCGATGAACGTCAACATGTGGAACCATCCTGCGACTCAGGCGAATCTGGAGTTGCTGCGCCAGCGCGGCGTGCGGATCGTCGAACCGGGCGAAGGCTATCTGGCGTGTGGCATGACCGGGCCCGGCAGGCTCGCTGAGAACGAGCTGATAGTCGCAGCCACCATGGAAGCTCTGGGTGCGTCACAGGAACTGGCGGGCGAGACTGTACTGATTACGGCTGGTCCCACGCGGGAAAAGATCGACCCGGTACGTTATCTCACCAACCGCTCCAGCGGACGCATGGGATACGCCCTGGCCGAAGCGGCCTTGCGACGCGGAGCGCGCGTGTTGCTGGTAAGCGGACCCACCGGCCTTACGCCCGTAGGCGGCGCCGAGGTTACACAGGTTGAGTCGGCGGAGCAGATGCGACTGGCGGTGCTGAAACTGCTGCCTGAAGCCACCATCGTCATCAAGACCGCAGCAGTGGCGGACTATCGCCCTAAGAACGCGGCTGAGCAGAAAATCAAGCGTAAAGGTGCGATGTCGCTCGAACTGGAACCGACAACCGACATTCTGGCGGAACTGGCGCGCAGCAAGAGTTCGCAAATCATCATTGGTTTCGCGGCCGAAACTGAAAACGTTCTGGAAAATGCCCGCAAGAAACTGATGTCAAAGGCGCTCGACGCCATCGTGGTGAACGACGTGTCGCGCGAAGGCGTGGGCTTCGACTCCGACCGCAATGCGGTCACGATCATCACCCACAGCGAAGTGATCGAAGTACCCGAGACTACCAAGTGGGAAGTTGCCCAGCGCGTACTCGATCAGGCTGTCCGACTGAAAAAAGTGCCACAGGCCAAATAACCAACCTGATTTCAGATTGTTGATTTTAGATTTAAGATTGAACACCAGCCCCTCGTCATGAGGAAGTTCAATCTGAGATCACCATCTGGGATCTTCAATCTGACTTCTTCAATCTGAAATCTGAAATCGTTTATGCCAACAACCCTGGATCCGAATCTCAAACGTGCCCTAGCCGAACGAATCCGCTATTACAATGAACTTGGCATCTATGATTTCTACCGCCGGGAATTCACGCCGCGCGAAGCGTCTATTCAAATCCAGCCAGAAGAGCGAGACCTATTGCCTAGAGCCAAAGCCGCGGTCACGAGTCCTAAACCAGAGCTGATCGATATCTCGGTATCGCCGGAGTCTTCGATTTCTGATCCAGTTCAGGCCCTGCGTGCTATCCGCGAGGATATCGGCGACTGCACCCGTTGCCGGCTGGCCAAGCAGGGCCGCAAGCAGATTGTCTTTGGCGTGGGTAATCCGCGGGCGGAATTGATGTTCATCGGCGAGGCGCCCGGCGCCGATGAGGACCAGCAAGGGGAGCCCTTTGTCGGCCGTGCCGGGCAGTTGCTCAACAACATGATCAAAGCCATGGGCCTGCGGCGCGAAGAAATATACATCGCTAACATCATCAAATGCCGGCCGCCGGGGAACCGCACTCCGGAGCGGGACGAGTGCGAAACCTGTTCGCCGTTTCTGATGCGGCAGATTGCTACCGTCAAGCCCAAGGCGATCGTGGCTCTCGGTGCGATTGCGGCCAAGACGCTACTGGCGATCAACGCTCCCATGTCGGAGTTGCGTGGCAAGTGGTACGACTTCCGTGGGACCAAGCTTGCCGTTACGTACCATCCTGCTTATCTTCTGCGCGATCCCCGGCAGAAGAAAGAAACCTGGAAAGATTTGCAGATGGTGATGAAAGACCTGGGGCTGGTGGCTCCGCCGAAGAGCCCGGAATAAAGACTCCGGAATACTAAAGCTCCCGGACTAATCTGCCAGCGTTTTCCTCACAGCCGCACGAGCGGGGACGCTCGCGCCTACATTGAACTTCATGTCTGAATTCTGCGATGTCGCTCTGCCGGTGCCGCTGGACCTCGTCTTCACCTACGCTGTTCCCGAGGGGATGCAGCCGGTCGTGGGTGGACGCGTGCTCGTGCCCTTCCGCCAGCAGCGCATGTCGGGGATCGTCACCGGCCTACACGACAACAAGCCGACAGTAAAAACAAAAAACGTCATCAGCGTGCTTGATCCCGCGCCCGTGCTCGATGAGCAACTGATTCAGCTTGGACAATGGATTGCCGAGTACTATCTCGCCCCCGTAGGCGAAGTGTTTCGCACCATGCTGCCCTTGGGTGCGGAATTCAAGCGGACGATCGGTTACCGCATCACCGAACAAGGCCACTTGGCGCTGCACCAGGCCGGAATGTCGGGGTCCTCGGCGCGATCGCAGAAAACTCCCGAAGACCAATTCGTTGAATTTCGCGTGCTCGACTACCTTGCTGAACGTGACATGACGCGGGAAGAGAGCCTGCGGGCCGCGACCCGGGCGTCGAAGGCTCTGCTCGCGGGAATGGTGCGCAAGAAGTGGATCGTTCGCGAAGACTTGTCCGAGGCGCAAGACGCGATCCGCACGGTCAAGTTCGCGGTCTTGAAGAGTATTGAAGGCAAACTGAACTCCAATCAGCAAACCTTGATCGACACCCTCGCTGCCGCCGGAGGCAAGGTGGCTGTCGAAGTTCTTCAGTCGCTGGAAGTCCCACGCACCACCCTGGGCACGCTGGTCAAACGCGGACTGGTAGAAATTGTCGAAGAGGCCGCCGAGTTCACGGTTTCCGTATTGAAGGCGCGTCCCAGTTTCTTGGATTCGCAGTTCAGCCCGGCGCAACAGGCGGCGCTCAAATCAATCCAGCAAAGCGTGAACGCGCGCAAGTTTTCCGGAACACTGTTGCACGGCATCACCGGATCGGGCAAGACTGCGGTCTACCTTTCTGCGATGCGCGCGGTGCTCGAAGCGGGACGCTCTGCCATTCTGCTCGTCCCAGAGATTGGCCTGACTCCGGCAGTGGCGGCCGACCTGCATCAACTCTTCGGAGAGGAAGTTGCCATTCTTCATTCAGCGCTTTCCGACAAGGAGCGCGCCGAGCAGTGGCATCGCATCAAGCGCGGCGATGCACGCATGGTTGTGGGGACGCGTTCGGCTGTTTTCGCTCCGGTCAGCGATCTGGCGCTGGTGATTGTGGACGAGGAGCAGGACCCCTCTTACAAGCAGGAAGAGATGCCGCGCTATCACGCACGCGATGTGGCTGTGATGCGGGCCAAGATGGCCAACGCCGCAGTGGTGCTGGGATCGGCAACGCCGTCGCTGGAGTCCTACTTCAACGCGAAGAAGGGGAAATACAAACTTGCTCGAGATGCCTGACCGAGTGGAACAGCGTCCGTTGCCTGAGGTCGAGATCATCGACATGCGGCAGGAATTTCAGGAAACCGGACAGCGAGCAGGTTATATCGCGCAAGTTGGCCGAAGAAATCAAAGAGCGCCTCGAACGCAAAGAGCAGGTGATGGTCCTGCTGAACCGGCGTGGATATTCGCCGGTGGTGTTATGCCGCACCTGCGGCAAGACGCTGGAGTGCAAAAACTGCGCCATTGCGATGACCCATCACAAGCAGTCGCGTCGCATGGAGTGCCACTACTGCGGATACACCGCGCCTGTTCCCAAAGCCTGCGTGCATTGCGGAAGCGAGTACGTGTATTTCCTCGGAACCGGTTCGGAAAAGCTGGAAGAGTTGCTGCACGGGATGTTTCCGCAGGCGCGCATTGGACGTCTCGATCGCGACACCGTGCGCGGCCGCGAAGACTTCGAGCGTGCGTTGAATGCCCTCGATGAAGGCGAACTCGATCTGCTGGTGGGCACGCAGATGATCGCCAAGGGCCACGACGTTCACGGGGTCACACTGGTAGGAGTGGTGGGGGCCGACATGGCTCTCGGCTTTCCGGACTTTCGAGCGGCCGAACGAACCTTCCAGTTGCTTACCCAGGTCGAGGGACGGGCCGGTCGAGGGAACACTCCGGGAAAAGTCGTGCTGCAAACTTATTTTCCGGATCACTACGCGGTGCAATATGCAGCTCAACACGACTTTGTCGGCTTCTACGAAAAAGAGCTGCGCTTTCGGAGCTGGATGCACTATCCGCCGTATAGCGCGCTGGCCAACGTGCTGGTGCGCAGCGATAAACTGGACGAGGCGTTGCACTGGTCCGGAATTCTGGGCAAGTGGTTTGAGACGACCCGGCACGAAGGAATTCGAGTGCTCGGTCCGGCGGCCGCGCCGATCGTGCGTTTGAAGCGTGACTATCGATATCACTTCGTGGTGAAGTCCGCCAGCCGCGAAAAGCTGAACGCATTGCTAAGAACAATGCTGGCGTATGCGGCTCAGCAGAAGATTCCGCGCACCCAGGTGATCGTAGATGTGGACGCAGTGTGGTTGATGTGATGTAGTTGAAAACTAGCTTATAGGTTTTTCTGGCGCAGAAATTCTCTTACTACTTCCTTCACATCTCGATGCTGGCCGTCGATGGCATAGTTCAGCTGACGCATGTCGTCGTCGGAAATCTTTCCCGCGAGTTGATCTAGCGCGGTTCCTACGCCGGGATGCCGGCCCAGCATGTCTTGCCGCATGATCGGGACGGCTTCGTAGGGCGGAAAGTAGTGCCGATCGTCTGCCAAGACGAACAAGTCGAGCGCGGGAATTAATCCGTCGGTGGCATTTCCTGCGGCCAGATCCACCTGTTTGTCTGTGAGCGCACGGGCCAGAAGGCCCAGGTCCATGATGCGTGGGGACTCGGCGAAACGCAGGCCATAAGTTGTCGCCAGTCCCTTGTATCCGTCGGGGCGCTCCATGAATTCGTAGCCGAAGCCGGCGCGCCATTGCGGCGTGTAGGTTGCCGCGTGGGAGAGGGTCTTCAGGCCCAGACGCCGCGCGTCCTCGCCGCGAATTTCGATGGCGAAGGTGTTATTGAAGCCCAGCGTTTTTCCGACTTCCAGATTGAATTGCCGGGAATATTCCGTCTTGACCTGTTTGTAAACCTGTTCCGGATCGCTGGAAGGCTGAGCCTTCAGGATCGCGGTGAGCGCTGTGCCGGTGTATTCGGGATAGATGTCGATGCGTCCGCCGAGTATGGCCTGGTGGCAGATGTAGCTACCGGCGAGGTAAAAGCGGCGTTCCACCGGAAGATGAGTCTTGTTCTCGATTTGTTGGGCGATGATTTCGCCGAGGACCAGTTGTTCGGTGAAGTTTTTGGAGCCGATGACGATACGATCGGCACGCGGCGGACCGCAGGCGGTGAGTAAGAACAGCGCGGACAGAGTGGCAACGAGTCTTCGCAGCGGGATCTTCATGGAAGCTTGCATTGCGGATAGATTTCGGAAATCGGTGACGTTATGTTTCTTTCACCCTTTCGGGGCTCGCTTGATTTGCTTCTTACCCATGGCTTACGCCATGGGCTTTATTCTTGCGCCGCTACGCGGCTTTTTCCCCGCGAATCATGTCATAGAAGCGGATCTAGGCTCTTAGTGCGGAGCCATGCGCTTCTCCAGCCATCCCAGGCTGGCATCCGCAATGATGGCCAGGGCGGCGGCGGGAATGGCGCCGGCCAGGATCACCTGATTATTGACCATGGCCAATCCGCGGAAAATATATTCGCCCAAGCCACCGGCGCCGATCGCAGCCGCGATGGTGGCGACTCCGATCGAGAGGACTGTAGCAACGCGGATGCCCGCGATGATCACGCTCAACGCCAACGGTAGTTGCACCTGCCACAGCAGTTGGCGGTCCGTCATTCCCATGCCGCGTCCTGCTTCAACCACCGCGGGATCTACACCTTTGATGCCGGTGTAGGTGTTGCGAATGAGCGGCAACAGTGCGTAAAGCGTGAGCGCAAGTATGGCGAGGCGATCGGCGCGCGCGCCGATCCAGGGTGCGGGCAGCAGAAATCCAAATAGGGCCAGGCTCGGGATAGTCTGAATGATGTTTGCGCTGCCGAGTACGGGTTTACTAAACACCGGCCAGCGTGTGATCAGGATCCCGAGGGGAATTCCGATGAGCACGGCCAGTGCGATGGACGCTCCCACCAGCCAGAGATGCTCTGCAGTGAGTTCCAGAACTTCGGTGCGGTTCTGTGCGATGAATTGCAGGACGTTCATGATTGACCTCGATCAGGTGCTTTCCATCGCCGAGAGCGAGACGCCCTCGGGACAGCCGGCGGGACGCCGGCGCTACTTTGATGGTGCATCTTGATTCCTCGGTGCCGGTGAAAGTTCGGTCTTGAACGCGTCGACATAGGCGGCGACCATTGGGTCTTTGGAATGCAGAAATTCTTCTGGCTTGAGCGTGGCAACCAGTTGGCCTGATTCCATCAGCGCGATGCGGGTGCCGAGAAGGAGAGCTTCGCGAAGATCATGGGTGACGAATACTACGGTTTTCCCCAGGCGTTGCTGCAAGGCCAGAAATTCACGCTGCAGTTCTGCGCGCGTGATGGGATCGAGCGCGCCAAAAGGCTCGTCCATCAAGAGAAATGACGGGTCGGCTGCCAGGGCGCGTGCGACGCCGACTCTCTGCCGCTGTCCGCCGGACAACTCTCGCGGATAACGTGACGCCAGTTGAGGTTCAAGGCCTACCAGTTGCAGCATTTCCGTGACTCGCTGCTGAATGCGATCGGCTGACCATCCTTCGATCTGCGGAACCACACCAATGTTTCGTGCGACCGTGAAATGCGGGAACAGGCCGGTTTCCTGGATTACGTAGCCAATCATTCGGCGCAGTCGAATGACGTCCCATTCGTGAAGGGCACGGCCGTCGACGAAAATTGCGCCCGCACTTTGCGTGAGCAGGCGATTGATAAGCTTCAAAGTTGTGGTCTTACCTGAGCCGCTGCGGCCCAGGAGGACGAGGGTCTCGCCGCGCTGGATTTCGAGAGTGAGATCGCGGAGCAGTGCGTTGTCGTTTCCGTTCGCGTTCTCACGTCCAATGCGGTACCAGACATTGCGGAATTCGATGGCTGGGCCCGGGTTGGGAGAGTTGGTCATGCTTCTTCACTACTACATGTATTGACGCTAGCTGTGAGGGCGAGACGCCGGCGCTACGAAACTTCGTAGGCCTTTTCTGGCAGGCCTGTAATGCGAATACCGGAGTGGCCTTTGAGGCGAATGTTGAGGCCGATCAGCAGCGCGGTGATCTGTTCCAGGATGCGTGCGTTCTCCAGTTTGCCGCCGTCGATGGCGCGCACGCCGGGGATTTTCGCCGCCAGCGTTCTCACCGCCTTCAAGGCCGCGGTGTCATCACTACAGACGATCACATCGCAATCAACGACCGCATCGCTATTCAAAATCTCCGCCGAAGTGTTGTGAAACGCCGCCACGACGGAGACTCCTTGGGGTACAAGTTCAGCGGCTTGCTGCGCCGCCGAGCCTTCCCATATTCCGAGAGTCCGGGTAGCGCGTCCGCCAACGCTGGCGGCCAGAGGCACGGTGGTGTCGATCACGATGGTGCCGGGACGGATGGCTGTCCTGACTTGCTTGAGCAGGGGGCAGTGGCCTTCAAACGGGATGGTGAGGACGAGCAGATCAGCGGCGCCGCAGGCGGCAACGTTATCTTCACCAGAAACGTTTGCGTTACCGCCAAGCATTGCCTGGATTTTGGCCGCCGCCTCTCGCGCTCGGCCTGCATCCCGCGATCCGATGACTACGCTCTCACCGGCGCGAGCCCAGCGCAGTGCGAGTCCGAAGCCCTCGGCGCCGGTGCCGCCCAGGATGGCGATCACACGAGACATGGCTACGCGAACTCCGGCTCTAAGGCTTCTTCGATCGCGAGGCGGTCAGGCTGCAGTTTAAGGTTGATGCGGGTGTAGACCGTGTTGCGTTCAGCCGGAATGCGTCCGATTTCGAGAATCAGTGACTGAAATTCTTCGCCGCTGGTGTATTGCCCGGCGGTCGCTCCAGCTTCGCGCGAGATGTTTTCTTCCATCAGCGTGCCACCGTAGTCATTGGCGCCGGCATGCAGGCAGAGTTGCGACAAGCGACGGTTCAGCTTTACCCATGACACTTGAATATTGTTGATTGCGCCAGCCAGCATCACCCGCGCCAGCGCGTGAATCTTGAGATGCTCCGCCAGCGTTGGGCCGGAGCGGGCGAGTCCCTGCTGAAACAGCAGAGTGTTCTGGTGCACGAAGCCGAGCGGAACGAACTCGGTGAAACCACCGGTCTGCTGCTGAATGTCGCGCAGAAGGTCAAGCTGATTGACCCAGTGAGTCGGGGTCTCGACGTGCCCGTACATCAGAGTGGATGTGCTGCGAATGCCGCATTGGTGCGCAGTACGGATGACTTGCTTCCACTGTTCGGTGGAGAGCTTGTTGCGGGAGAGCACGAAGCGCACGTCGTCATCGAGAATTTCTGCGGCAGTTCCCGGCAGAGTGTCGAGGCCGTTGTCGCGCAGCATCGCGAGATAGTCCGGCAGCGGCATGCCGGTGAGTTCGACGCCGTATACGATCTCCATCGGCGAGAAGGCGTGAATGTGCATGTCGGGCACGGCGGCTTTGATAGCGCGCAGGATGTCCCGGTAATAGAACGGAGGCAGTCCGTGTGGAAGGCCGCCCTGAATGCAGACTTCGGTCGCGCCCACCGCCCGAGCCTCGATCGCCTTCTGCGCCATGGTCTCAAGGCTGTGAAAGTAGCTGTCTTCTTCGCGAGGACCGCGGCTGAAAGCGCAAAATTTGCAGCCGACAAAGCAGACGTTGGTGAAATTAATATTGCGATTGACCACGTACGTGACCAGGTTGCCCACCAGATCGCGGCGCAGCATATCGGCCGCCACCAGCAATCCGAGAAGGTCGTCGCCTTCGGCGTTCGCCAGAAGCAGGCATTGTTCGTACGAGAGGACGCTGCCATCCAACGACGCCATTACTTGATCGAGAGCGTTACGCGTTTCCGACGACATGCGCTTCCGCAACGGTCGGCCATTCGAGGGCGGGGAAGTCCTGCAGTTCAGAATCGGATAAGACGCGGGCCACGGCTCCTCCTCGAGATACCTCACCGAAACAAATCGTTCGCCGCCGGACGAATCAGGTCACGGGCACTGCCCCGGCCGGGGCGATAAGTGAATCCTCGAATGATACATGCCGGCGTGCGAGTTAGCTTGCCGCAGACCAGGCCGGCGGCGCAAGCCAACTGATCGGCGTCCGCTTCAATACTAGCCTGCAGGGTGTATCCGTGCGAGTCCGGCTGGCCGCGATAGTCGTGAAGTGCCTGCATACCCGCCACGCCGATAGCAACCTCGGTCAGTCCCTCGCGCCAGGGACGGCCGAAAGTATCTGTGATGATCACAGGGATGGAAAGGCGCAAAGTTTTCTTGAGCTGGCGGTGGATTTTCGCGGCAGAGCGGTCGGGATCTTCGGGCAGCAGGAGAGCGTGACGGCCTCCGTCTACGTTGGAGACGTCAACCGCGCTATTCGCACAGATCAGGCCATGACGGGTTTCGGTGATCAGGACGCCGCGTTTGCGTCGTACGATGCGGCGGCTTTGTTGGATGGCCAGCTCGATCACGCGAGCGTCAAGTTGGTAGTGCTCGGCCCAGCGTCGGGATGCGGCGGAAGGTTTGATCGTTTTTAGCTCTACCAGTTGGCCTTCTGCCTTGGAGACGATTTTATGTTTGATGACCAGGATGTCGCCCGGGCGGAGTTTATGGCGCTTCAGGTTATTCAGGAGCAGTTTTGAGAGGGAAGTGCCGGGTTTGACCTCGCCTTCGATTGGGATCGGGATGATGCGGAGTTCCGAAGGCGGAAGGGCTCGTTTCTTTCGCCCCTTTGGGGCTTTCTCCTCCCGTGGCTTTGACCCACGGCTTACGCCGTGGGCTTTATTCTTTTGCTTCTGCGGGGCTTTCTTGTTGGAAGACACAGGCTTACCCACTGACTTACCCACGGCCTTACTCATTCGCGGCTAGTGGGAGATCGTCCAGCTGCCATTGCCGGATCAGGCGCTGGGCGTGGGTTTCGCCGGGAGCTGCAGCGAGCGCGAGCAGATCTGAGGGGTTATCTACGTCGAGCGCGATACAGGGCAGCGAAAGCAGCACGCAGGGTTTGCCTGTGGCCTGGGCGGCGGCGTGATGAGGCTCGAAGCTGTCATTGCCGAAGCGTGCTGGAAACAGTCCGGCGGGACGTCGAAAGATTGCGTTGGTGCCGCGTCCATCGGCTGCGCGCACCAGAACAGAACCTTGGCTCGGCGCGGATTCCAGAATCTTTGCCAGCTCCCAACTCTGAATTAGAGGGATATCGCCCGGAATCACCAGTGTGCTGTCGATTCCCTGAGATTCGCAGTAGCGGGTGGCCATTTCGATGGCATCGGTTTCGCCGCGATTGTTGTTGTCGGGAATCACGGAGAACCGAAATTGCTGAGCCAGTTGAATCGCAAAAGGATCGCTGGTGACGATGCCGACTTCCGGTCGTTCCACCCATTCGCCCAGGGTTTCCAACACGTCGAACAGCATCGCCTGAGCGAGTTCGGTGCGTGTCGGCTGATCGAACAATGAGGCGAGGCGTTGTTTCGCGGCGGAGAGGTTTTTGACCGGGACCAGAATCATGACAGGTCCGAACCCGCGTGCGCAGCGCTCTCGGTTGATGTCGATGCCTCGGCCTGGGCCAGGACCTGGCGAGCGAGGTCGATCTTTTCATCTGCCGTTCCCATGATCGTATTCGCGCAGTGGACCCGAAGCCCGGATTTTCCCAGGGCTTTTTCTAGTTCTTCGGCAGCTTTGGCGTCGCGCTTGTCGACCACCAGGATGTCGAGAAATTCGCGATATGCCTGAGCCACACCTGCGATGGAAACCGGCAGGCCTTGAGCTGCCATCAAAATACCAGCGGGTCCTGAAACGGCGGCATTGTTGATAATCGGGCTCACCGCAACCACCGGAGCGCGTGTCTGTTTGAGTGCTTCCACGATGCCCGGCACGGCAAGGATTGGGCCAATGCTGGTGATGGGATTGCTGGGAGCGAGCAGCACCACAGTCGCCGACATGATGGCATCAATCACGCCCGGAGCGGGTTCGGCCTTTTCAATGCCGGCGAAGCGAATCGAGTTGACCGGGTCCTGATACCAGCGCTGTACGAAATACTCTTCGAAGCTGAGCTCGCCGACGGGGGTGTCGACCCGGGTTTCCACGCGGGCGTTGCTCATGGGAAGGATGCAGGCCTGCACTCCCATTTTGACCGCGATTTCGGCGGAAACCTCCGACAGCGTTTTGCCTTCCTTGAGCAGCCTGGTACGCAACAGGTGGACAGCAAGATCGCGGTCGCCGGTATGAAACCAGATGGGCTCCGCCAGTTCACCCATGGCCTGCAGGCAGAAAAACGTGTCGCCCTTTACGCCCCAACCGCGTTCTTTACTGAGCAGGCCAGCCAGCACATAGGTGATGGAATCGAGGTCGGGAGAAACATAGAGGCCCCACCATTCCAGATCGTCTCCGGTGTTCACGATGATAGTGAGATCTTTTGCTGGAACAATCTGGCGCAGTCCGTCTACAAACTTGGCGCCACCCGTCCCGCCGGTGAGTACGACGATCATGCTGCTTTGGCCCTCCCCGCGTAGCCTTCGCGATCGGCGGCGGCCTGAACTTTTTCCGATAGCAAGCCGGGACGCGAAGTCAGCGTCGCCAGGAATTCAGGATAAACCGGCAGGCGCTGGCGCAAAATGTATCCTCTTGATTCCGTGCGCGTCTTGAGTTGCTCGAGATGTGGCCAAGGTTTTTCCGGATTGATGAAATCCGGGGTCAAGGGCGAGACCCCGCCCCAGTCGTTGATGCCGGCATCAAGGAGTTCTTCGTAATCGTAATAAGGAGCGGAGAGGTTCGGTGGCGCTTGAATGTTCATCTCCGGCATGAGAAGCCGTGCCACGGCGACGGTTCGCAGCATCTCGCCCCGCGTCGGTTCGGGCCAGTCGCGCATCGGAATCTCGGGCTTGACGCGGAAGTTCTGCACGATCACTTCCTGAATGTGACCGTAGCGCTGGTGCAATTCGCGGATCGCGAGCAGAGTGTCCACGCGGTCTTCGAGGCTTTCGCCGATTCCAATCAGCAAACCGGTCGTGAAAGGAACCGACTGTTTGCCGGCTTCTTCGATCGTACGCAAACGTTTGGCTGGAACCTTGTCGGGCGCGTTGTCGTGGGCGGCTCCGCGCCCAAGCAGGGCCGTGTTCGTGGTCTCCAGCATCAGGCCCATGCTGGGCGAAACCGCGGCCAGGCGGGTGATCCACTCGGCGCTTAACAGTCCCGGATTCGGATGCGGCAGCAGAGTCGACTCGCGCAGCACCCGCTCACACATCGCCTCAAGATAGTGAAGCGTCGACTTGTATCCCAGATGGCGTAGCGTCTCCCGCATTTCGGGAAAAATCAGTTCGGGCTTGTCACCCAGGCTAAAAAGGGCTTCCGTGCAACCCATCTTTTCGCCAGCACGCACGACTTCCATCACCTGGTCCGGCGTCATGGTATGTGCGCCGGGCTCGCCGGGGTCGCGGCGGAAGGTACAGTAGCCGCAATAATCGCGGCACAGGTTTGTCAGTGGTAGGAAGACTTTGCGGGAGTAAGTAATAACGTCAGGTTTGAATCGCTGTTTGAGTTCTAATGCGGCGGAGAGGAGCGCGGGAAGGTCATCGTCGGGGCAACGCAGCAGTTCGCAGGCTCGAGCGTGCGACAACGGCAGCCCATCGCGCAATTCGTCGAGATACCCCGTAGACGAACTTTCCTGCACTCGCATGACTTCTTGCGCCTCAAATCAGAAGAGATCGATGTGTCGGTCGAACACCAGAATGATACATGAGAGCGATTGGGAACGCCGCCATACAACCCGCGTAGGGGCGGACGCCCTGGTCCGCCGATCCGAGCGGAGCTCGACAGGTTTTCGTGTCTAAAAAATAGCGGAGCCTTGCTCCGCTGGGCGGACGAGGGCGTCAGCCCCTACGCGGCTTGTGGTGCGGCGGGGGATTATCCATCGGTCCTTGTTTGGTGGTAAAACTCTTAAGGGCAAAGCCACCGGCGATTGCAGGCTTTCCCAAAGACCACGAAACGGCGGGACTCCAGCCTTCCCATGACTGTAACGCAAGCAGAATTCCGCAGAGCGCTAGGTAGTTTCGCCACTGGAGTGACTGTAATTACGGTGGACTACGAAGGCGAAGTCCATGGCATGACCGCCAACGCCTTCAGTTCAGTGTCGCTTGATCCGCCGCTGGTGCTGGTTTGCGTAGACCATCGCGCCCGCACCCATGCACACCTGCACGCCCGCAAACGTTTTGGAGTGAATGTACTGGCGGAGAACCAGCAGGTCATTTCCGAATACTATGCCCGCCCAGCCCAGGACCATCGTCACGCCGAACAGGAGGCGGCAGCGCACTTTGATCGTACCGCGCATGGCACCCCAGTGCTGAACGGAGCGCTGGCGTATCTCGAGTGCAGGCTTCATACCGCGCAGGATGCCGGCGACCATACAATTTTTATCGCGGAAGTCGAGGAAGTCGTAGTGCGTGGAGGCGATCCGCTCCTCTATTACCGCGGGGAGTATCGGACCATCGGTGCCTGGGGGCCCCCGTCGCCTGGAGTTCCGGATTCAGCTGAGTAAACGATGCTGCTATGAGGATGTTTCCTGCGTAGTCAAAGATGAGGCCTTTCGGCCATAGGCTTCCTTCCACGAAACTATGTGGTTTCGCAGAATTCCGATGTTTTCAATTTCGCATTCCACTACGTCTCCGACCTTGAGGTATCGGGCTTTGGAGTCGCCGTTCAACGTGTTGGCTCCCGCGACCGTTCTGGTCGAAATGACGTCGCCCGCGCTGTAGCCCATCGGAGAATAGTGGGATAAAAGATCGGGGACTCTTAACGGCATCCTGCTGGAATGCGAACTCTGCCGGGACTCGCCGTTTACCCGCAGTTCCATGGCGAGCTTCTGCGGATCAGGGACTTCGTCCGCGGTCACGATCCAGGGGCCGAGAGGACAGAACGTGTCGATCCCGTGGCAGAGCACCGATGCTCCTGACTTCAGTTCGCGGCGCTGAATGTCGCGAGCTGTAATGGGATTAAAAATGACGTATCCGCCGATGTAGTCGCCAGCGTCATCTGAACTGAAATATTTGCCACTTCTTTTCACAACGATCGCGAGTTGGATTTCGCAATCCAATTCCTGTGTCAGGTGCTCGGGATAAATCACCGGTTCGTCATGCCCGATGATGGCGTCTACGTTTAGGAAGCCGGCGGGATGGAAAAACTTCCTGGGGACAATGGGAGACTTGAGCGCTACCTCGTCAGAGGAGTAGAAAATAGTTTCTCCGCGCGGTCCAATGGCGTCGTCATCTCCCAGCGCATGTTCTAGGGCCTTGCGGGCGGCTTCCAGGCTGGTATCGCCGCCGCCAAAGAGTTCGCGCATGTTGGGCGGAACCAGAGCGTCGGCGAGTCGATCAAAGGCGCTTTCGTTCTCAACTTCACGCAAATACAAAGCGCAGGCCGAATTCAGGTCCACGATCCGTCCGTCGGCAGCCAGGGCGCCTACGCGGGATCGCCGCACGCTATCTTCAAAAGTGATGAGCTTCATGCCGGATGCTGTCGAACACAGCACTAGCAGTGTATGAACCGGCGTTAGGGTTGTCCACCGGCCCGACGCGAGCCGAGACTCATGTGTACGCTAGAATAGGTTCCTTTCGGAAGTGGCCGAAACAAGGACGGAGGTTCAATGGCGGATCGCAGGGAGTTCATGCGCACGCTTTCTGGTATGGCGGCGTTCAGCATCACCACCGATGTGAGCAGATTGGGCGGAACTCACATGCTGCACATGTCCGCTGCCATGGCCGACCCGAACCAGCACGACCGCCTGAAGCCGGAGTGGTACCGCCTCAAAATCGGCCAAGTGCAGCAGAAGATGAAAGAGCGGAAGCTCAACGCCCTGCTTCTACTCGACGCTACCAACATCATTTACACCGTGGGCTATTTCCATCTTTCGACCGAGCGTCCATTGGCTGCGTTGATCCCGGAGTCTGGCGACCCGGTGATGTTTGTCCCCGGCCTCGAGGTTGACCAGGTCAAGACCTGGTGGGTGAAGGACTACGAATCTTACTTTGATTTTCCCGGCCCGGTGAACCGGGTGCGCTGGATCTTCGAGCGGGTGGCCAAGCGCGGACTCGAAAAAGCGCGTATCGGCATCGAAGAACCGCGGCCGAGCCGGATGCATCAAATAAGTCTGGGCGCGCCGAAGGCTGAGATTGTCGTGGCTGGGGACATTGTCGACGATCTTCGCCTGGTCAAGGACGAAGACGAAATACGCATCATGCGCCGGGCCATGACTTATGCCGACTTCAAGGTGCAGGCCGGCCGCGACTTCGTGCAGCGGAACGGCAGCGTGACGGAGGATGAAATCCTGAAAGTGTCGGCCGATGCGGTTGCCGACCGGATGTCGAAAGAACTGAACGACGTGGTAGGCGTAGGCATTGATCCCCCTTTCGGAGGATTGGTACCGTTCGGCAAACGTTCGGCGTATCCCCATGCGGTTCCAAGCAAAGACCGCCTGAAGACCGGAGACGCATTAATTCTGAGTTTCGGCGCTCAGTTAGGCGGATACAACGTCGAGTGTGAACGTTCATTCTGTGTGGGCAAGCCGAGCGACTACGCGAAGCGTCTGTTCGACGCCATGCTGGCGGCGCACGATACCGGCGTCGAGAATCTGAAAGAAGGCGCGGTAGCTGAGGAAGTAGACAAGAAGAGCCTGGATCAGATTCGGAAAGCTGGCTTTGAGAAGTTCCTCAAACACCGCACAGGACACGGCATTGGTCTCGACGGCCACGAGGCGCCATGGATTGCGGAAGGCGACAAAACTGTGTTGCAGCAGGGGATGACTTTCAGTTGCGAGCCCGGCGTCTACGATCCCGATTGGGGCGGCTTTCGGCACTCAGATACCGTGGTCGTGCGGAAAGACAAGGGTGAGGTGCTGAACAGCTATCCTACGCGCCTCGAAGATATGATCATCGAGATCTGATTCCAGCGCCGTCTGGGCAAAGACGGCGCATAACGAACAACAATCAACGATTTGGAGAATGGAATGGCAGAGAAAATCGAAAAGCCGGAAACAGAGTGGCAAAAACAACTGTCGCCAGAGCAATATTACGTGACACGTAAAGCAGGAACTGAACCTGCATTCAGTGGCAAATACTGGAAGACCAAAGATGCAGGCACTTACAACTGCGTCTGTTGCGGACAACCGCTGTTCACGTCAGACACCAAGTTCGATTCCGGTACCGGCTGGCCCAGCTTCTACAAGCCCGTTGATGAGGCTGCGGTAGTGAACCACACCGACAAGACCTACGGCATGGAGCGCACCGAAGCCCGTTGCGCCCGTTGCAACGCCCACCTGGGGCACGTTTTCGAAGATGGCCCCGCGCCCACTGGCCTGCGCTATTGCATGAACTCTGCGGCGCTTGATTTGAAGCCGGGTGAAAAGAAATAGGGACACACGTGAAAGTGTGTCCCTTAGTTCCTCAAACGGAGAATCACTGAAAACGAGTTAGGCGCCGGCAACTGCGGCGGCCGCCTTTGGCTGCTCGATGGCGGCAGGCTTAGATTCAGACTGCGCCTGCTTCTGTGCCTGGGGCTGAGACTTGTCTTGCTTGTGCTCGACTGCGCGCACCTGCACGCTGCCCTTCAGAATGGCCCCGTCCTCGACACTGATTCGCTGCGTGATCACATCGCCCGTCAGCGAACCTTCGCTGCGGATATCCAGACGATCGGTGACCTGAATGTTGCCCTGCACCTTACCCAGGATGACAACCTCGCGGGCATTGATGTTGGCGGCGACGCTGCCATTGCGTCCGATGGTGACGCGATGTTCGGCAAAGTTGACGGTGCCTTCGATTCGCCCATCGACGTAGAGCGATTCAGACCCGCTGACTTCGCCCTTGATGACCACGGAACGGCCAATCGTAGCCTGCTCTACCGGCACGCTTACGCTCTTGCTCGGGCTGAAGTTGGCGGGTAACTGCGATTTTTGGGAATCTGGTGGTTGCAGCATTGGTTGCGGCGCTCCTTAAGTGTTCCGCGCGGCGCGCACTTTGGGCGTAACCGCATGCGGCGAGTCTGCTTGACTACGGCCGGTTGGCCAAAGTGAATATCGCATGAGAGCAGACAATAGAGCAGGTTACGGAAGAACAAGCCCAGAAAAACGGGGTCCTTCGATTGAGGTAACTGCAGTTACATCTGAAGGGCCTGGCCCAGCTCTTCCCATTCCGCCAGCCGGCGTTGCAGTTCGGTCTTTGTGACGGCCAGTTCCTGTGTGACCCGCTGTGTCTCGTCGGAGCTGACGAAGGTCTGGAGCGCGGCTTCGCACTCGGCGATGGTATCTTCCAGGCGATTGATTTCCGTTTCAAGTTCGTGAACCCGGTCTTCCATCTGCTTGCGCTTGATGGGATTCAGGCGCTTCGCCGCAGAGTCCTCGGATTTCGCCGGCTGTCCGTTGGAATTTCCGTTCGCGGGCTGCGAATTTGCAGGGGATGTAACCGCCTTTTGCAATGCTGCCGCTCCACCTTCTTTTCGCCAGCGGTAATCTTCGTAGTTGCCGGGATACACCTCCACCCGGCCGTCGCCTACTTCCAAGACCCGCGTTGCCAGATTGTCGATGAAGTAACGATCATGCGAGACGAAGACCACGGTGCCGTTGTAGTCGGTCAACGCCTTCAGCAGAACGTCCTTGGCGCGCATGTCGAGATGGTTGGTCGGCTCGTCCAGAAGCAGGAAGTTTGCCGGATGCAGCAGCATTCGGAGCAGGGCATAGCGGTTACGCTCGCCGCCGGAGAGTACGCCGATACGCTTAAAAACATCGTCGGCGGAGAACAGGAAGCATCCCAGCAGGCTGCGCAACTCGGTCTGCGTAGAGCGTGGAGAAACTTCCCCAAGGTCATCCAGAATGCGCGCATCGGGATCGAGTTCCTTGTACTGGTCCTGCGCGAAGTAATCCGGGTCGACGTTGTGCCCCAGCTTATATTCGCCGTCGCTCAAGGGTTCGGCTTGTGCCAGCAGCTTGATTAACGTTGATTTCCCGGCTCCGTTCACGCCGACCAGAGCGATGCGGTCGCCCCGTTCGATCAGGAAATTGACATCGCGAAATACTTCCTTCTCCCCATACGATTTCGCAACTCCAACAAATTCGGCGACAATCCGGCCCGCGGGCTTGGGTTGAGGGAAGGAGAAGTGAATCGTCTTTTCTTCCTCGGGCAGCTCAATACGTTCGATCTTTTCCAGTTCCTTGATCCGGCTCTGCACCTGCTTGGCTTTGGTGGCCTGGTAACGGAAGCGGTTGATAAAGACTTCCAGCTGCTCAATGCGATCGCGCTGGTTGCGGTATGCAGCTTCGAGCTGCTCCAAGCGTTCGGTCTTGGCGTTCAGGTATTTCGCGTAGTTGCCGTGGTAAAGATGAATGCGTTTGTTCCAGATCTCGACAATCTTGTTGATGGTGACGTCGAGAAAATAACGGTCGTGCGAGATCAGCACAAAAGCATAGGGATAGTTGTTGAGATATTCTTCGAGCCAGTTGCGGGCTTCAAGATCAAGATGGTTGGTGGGCTCATCCAGTAACAGGATGTTGGGTTGTTGCAGCAGCAGTTTGACCAGCGCGATACGCATCTGCCAACCGCCGGAAAACTCTTCGGTCTGCCGGGTCCAGTCTTCTTTTCGGAAACCCAACCCCGCAAGGACCGTCCCGACCTGGGCTTCGATGGCGTACCCGTCACGGGTGGTGAATTCGTGCTCGATCCGCTGGTAGCGTTCCGCGACCTGCGTGTACTCGGGAGATGAGTGGTCAAGCTCGGACATGCGTCCGGTCAACTCTTCCATTTCCTGTTCCATGGAACGAAGATGGGAGAAAACCGACATGCACTCGGCGAACACGGTACGTCCGGAGAGCGCGAGCCCGTCTTGCGGTAGGTATCCCGCGCTGATGCCCTTGGCGCGGCTGATGGTGCCGTAGTCGAGGCTTTCGGTGCCAGCGAGAATCTTCAGCAACGTGGATTTGCCGGTGCCATTCGCGCCGACCAGGCCCACGCGGTCGCGAGGCGTGATCATCCAGTCCGCTCCCTCGAAGAGGAGCTTGTGGCCATAGCGCTTGCCGGCGGCGGAGAGCTGAAGCATTCCTTCAATCGTCTCACGAGAGAGGCGATTTGAAGAAGAACGCTGCACTCGCCATATAGGTTTGTCATCCTGAGCGAAGTAAACAGCCCGGACGCGGGCTTCTTACTCAGTCGAAGGACCTACGCATTCGTCTGGTAGTGCCAAGGGTGCCGCGTTCGGTGGCCTCCGCGGCGCGGATGCCTCCGCGGCCTCAGGATGACAGGAGGCGAGGGTTTGACGACAGCTGGCGGGAAAGCAGAGCTTCTTTAAGCTGGATTATTGGGCGGCTGCGATCTGGACTTTGCCAATCTTTTCGATCGCGCGTTCGACGACAGCCTGCAGCTCCCGCGCGTATTTCACTTCGCGGCCTTTGGCTAGAATCTTCATCGCTTCCTCAGGGCCAAACCAGGTGGGATTGCGAGTGTCTTCCTGAGGTTCTTCAATCAGGTCAACCTCGAGCAGGAAGGCCTTGATGACATACTCCCGCACTCCAGGCGGCTTCCAGAAGACGCCTTTGGAGTGAATGTAGAGGCAAAAGTGGCGAGGCTCGATAGTGCCACGGACTCCAGCTTCTTCCCAGGCTTCTCGTTCCGCCGCCTGGCCGTGTGAAAGTGACGATTCGGGATCGCCTTTAGGAAATGTCCACTTGCCGCCGCCGTTTGTGTTCACCAGCAGGAACTCGACCGAGGGGCCGCGCCGCCGGTAGCAGACGGCCGCTACCTGCAAGGGAAGCGCGTGTTGTGGGATCCGGGCCGCTCCCATAGATGAGGCCTCCGCAGAGCTCTTCCACTTGCAATGCTAATTCGAAGATATTTCAGGAGTGTTAAAGTGCAACAAAAAAGGTGCAACCCTGTATTACCAAAGAGTTACGGGCACTTTTCCAGCTGGGGGACCGTCCCGCCGGCACTTACAGGCACTTCGAGCAGGCGCATGGTGTCCAGGACAGCTGAAATGACGACTTCATCCCCAACGGCGGTGTTGAGCATCATGTGGTAGAGGCAGCGGGTGGGCCAGTCGGCGCCGAAGTAGTGTTTTACAAATTCGATGCGGTCGCGATCGACGGTGTCGACCAGTTCTTCAGCTTCTTTCTCGCTGTGTCCGATCCGTCGCAGGCGCCGTAGCTTTTCCGATCGTGGCGCATAGAGGAAAACGTGGAACACATCCGGAAGTTCGCGCAGAAAGTAGGGAGCACCTCGTCCGACGATGACACAATTTCCGGCCGCGGCCACGCGGGTCATGACTTCCCGGCCAATTGCCACAAAACGATCAGCGTCGAAAGGTTCGGTGCCTTTCAGCGGCATGCTGCGTTCGTAGCTGCCGCGCCAGAATGTCTTGGCTAGGCGGTGAAAGGTGCTGTCCAGGCGTTCATCGCAATACATGACAGCAGAAGGGTCAACGTGGGCTTCTTTGGCGATTTCTTCGGTCAGGGCATGGTCCCAGAGCTTCCAGCCGAGGCGTTCAGAAATTTCCCGAGCGATTTCCGCGGCGCCGCTTCCGAACTCCCGTTCCACGGTGATGACTCGAAACATGAGTGACCTCCTCTGGCTGACCTTGGTCCGATCCGTCACGGGCAGCACGGCTGCAGCCGTGCCCTTCCCGCAATCCATCCCGAACTCTATCCGGACGAGCTCACGAAACCGCTCGCCTAATGTACCGCCATCGCGCCACCGGCCTTTGGCCGCTTCATCAGGAAAACCAACGGAACCATCACCAGAATAGCTACTCCCAGCAGCCAGAAGTTGTCAATATAGGCCAACATTGCCGCCTGGCGGCCAAAATTGGCTTGCAACATCGCGTATGCCCTGTGCATGGCCTCCGAGGGCGAGAAGCCCCGCGCCTGAAGGGCTTGAGATGTGCCCTGAAGCATGTTCTGCACCTGCGGGCTGGCACCAGACAGATGGCTGGACATCCGGTTCATGTGGAATTGCTGCCTCCGGTCCAGCATGGTGGTCACGATGGAGATGCCCACACTGCCTCCGATATTCCGAGCCAGGTTCATCAACCCCGAAGCCGCGTTGTTTTTCTCCTTGGGCAGAAATGCATAAGCCGCGGTGTTGATCGGGACGAACAGAAAGGCCAAACCCATGGTCTGCAGCATTCTGGCGAACACCAGCGTACGGAAATCCACTCCGAGGTCGAAGCTGGTCATGTGAAACAGTGAAAAGGAAAGCGCCAGCAGCCCGAACGTCATCATCTTGCGCGGATCGAACCGGGAGAGCATGAAGCCGACCAGCGGCATTAGCAGCATCAGAAGAAAGCCGCCTGGCAACAACGCCAGACCAGAGTGTTGGGCGGTGTAGCCCAGCAAGGTCTGCATAAACAGCGGGAGCAGTACCGTGCTGCCCAGCAGCGCGAATCCGAGCATGAACATCAGGATATTTGCCGCGGCGAACGTTCTGTTCGTAAACAGATGCAGGTCAATCACCGGATCTTTGCGTGTCCATTCCCAGTAAATCAGGAACAACAGAGAAGCGGCGGCGATGACTGACAGAATCACAATAAAATGCGATTCAAACCAGTCTTCGCGTTGGCCCTTGTCCAAAACAATCTGCAGCGTGCCCAGGCCCAGAGTCACCAGACCCAGGCCGATGTAATCGATCTTGGTTTCCGAAAGTTTCTTGCGCTTGAGGTAAGGCGGATCCTGGATGAGACGCGAAGTTAGAACCAGGGAAAGGATGCCGACAGGAATATTCAGTAGAAAAATCCAGCGCCAGGTGAAGTTGTCGGTAATCCATCCGCCGAGAGTCGGGCCAATAGCGGGCGCAAGGACCACTGCGAGACCATAGACCGCAAATGCCATGCCTCGTTTTGCCGGCGGAAAAGTATCCGCCAGAATGGCTTGTTCGCTGGGCTGCAACCCGCCGCCACCCGCGCCCTGCAGAATGCGGAAGAAAATCAGCATGCCCAGGTTCGGGGCCAGTCCGCATAGCAAGGAGCTGACCGTAAAGATGGCGACGCAGCTCATGTAGAAACGCTTGCGTCCGATGATCGAAGAGATCCAGCCGCTCAGGGGCAGAACAATGGCGTTAGAAACCAGGTACGACGTCAGTACCCAGGTGCTCTCGTCGGTCCCTGCGGAGAGGCTGCCGGCGATGTGGGGCAGCGAGACGTTGGCGATGCTGGTGTCCAGCACCTCCATGAACGTGGCCAGTGTAACGGCCATCGCGATAATCCATGGATTGATCGCCGGACGCGGCAGAGCCGCGCCGTCCGCGGTCAGAGCAACCGAACTCATCTAATCCAGACCTTGGGTTCGACCGACATTCCGGGCCGCAGAATATGTTCCTTGGTTTCGCCCGGATCGAAAGTGATCTTCACCGGAACACGCTGCACCACTTTCACATAATTTCCGGTGGCATTTTCCGGCGGCAGCAAACTGAACAGCGCCCCGCTGGCTCCGGCGAGGCTCTCCACGTGACCGTTGTATTTCTTTCCGTACGCGTCCACCGAGATGGTGGCCGCCTGCCCGGGCCTCATGTAGCGCAGCTGGCTTTCCTTGAAGTTGGCAGTTACCCAGATGTCGTCCAGATTGATGATCTTCATCAGTTCCTGGCCGATCTGGACATTCTGGCCGACTTCCACCGTGCGATTGCTCACGATGCCATTGACTGGCGCGACCAGCCGCGTGTATTGAAGATTTAGCATTGCCTGTTCCAGTTCAGCTTTCTTCTGCTGGGCCTGGGCCTGAGCAGCTTCGGCGCGCGATCGAATAATAGACAACTGCTGCGGCGCAGTTTCGGCGGAGCGCAGGTTGGCTTCCGCCTGCTCTCGTTTGGCCTGCGCCTGCGGGACCATCTGCTCCGCGGCGGCGGCGGAGGCGCGTGCGGCAGCCACTCCTGCGGCGCTTGACCGGGCAGCCGCGACGGCCTGGTCGTACTGCTGGTGCGATATCTCCTGCTTATCTACTAACTGCTTGTATCGCCCAACATCGTTCTGTGCCTTGATGTCATTGGCGATCGCCTGTTCCAGTTGAGCTCGTGCCGCTTCGAGTTGCTGCCGTGCCACGGACACTCCGGCGCGTCCGCTCTCCACTTCCGCTTGCGACGACGACAACTGGCTGTCCGTGTTGATCGACGTGATCGGAACATTCACCTGTATGGATTGCGCCGTGGCGAGAGCATCCTGATATGCAGCCTTGGCTTTTGCGACTGCCACCTGGTAATCCTTGGGATCGATTTCGACCAGCGGCGTTCCCGCCTCGACATACTGATTGTCGTTGACCAGAAGCTTGATCACGTGTCCCGAGACGCGCGTGCTGATGGCATTCAGATGCCCATCAATCTGCGCGTCGTCAGTGCCTTCGTAGCTGCCCAGGTAGCGCCAGAGAAAGAATCCGGCCACCAGCAACACAATTCCGCCAACGATCAGCGCCAGGCGAAATCGAGGATTGCGAGATGCTTGCTTCCAGCGGAGGTCTTTCTCCGAAGCCGGCAAGGGAGGATGTTCGCGAGTTTCAACTGCTGGAGTTTCGGGCACGGTAGTGGTTGTGCTGGTTTCCATATTACTTGCTCTTCAGATATTGCCGCACGCCCTGTTCCGCATATCCCATGGCGCGGACCAGTTCGATCTTGGCCAGGTTGTGAGCGTATAAGCTGGAGATATAACTTTCGTGGGCCGACGCCACGGTCTGCTGCGCCTGAACTACTTCCAGGTTGTCGGTAACGCCCGCGGAGAACCGGTCGCGGGCCTGCGTAAGCGTTTGTTCCGCGAGATCGACCGAACTGCGCGCCACTTCTACTTGTTCGTCGGCCGCTGCGATGTCGAGTAGTGCAGTGCGGACCTCGTATTCGATCTGGCCGCGCAAATTCTCCATCTGGGCTCTCGCCTGATTCAATGTGGCATCAGCCTGCAGCGCATCGGCGTGGGCTTTGCCACCCTGAAAAATGGGAATGTTCAGCCGCCCTGCGACACTGAAAGTGCCGTGCGAACTCCCGAGATTGATTCCGAGGGCCCCATAATCGGCAAGCACATCGAGAGTAGGATAGTGTTCCGCAGTCGCTCCTTTACGATAATGCTCGGCGGCGCGCACCTGCTGCACGGCTGCCAGGTAGTCGGAACGCGAAGCGTAGGCGCGCTGCAGGCTTTCTTCAATTCCAGCAGTGGCCAGGCGATCGTACGGAGCTTTGGACGTCAGCACAATTTCCTGGCCAGTTGGAAGTCCAATGGCTCGCACCAGAGCCAGTTTCTGCTTGGCATACTCATTACGCGCGACGATCAGTTGCTGTTGCCGGTTCTGGAATTCCACTCGGGCCCGAAGCGTGTCGATAGCTGGACTGAGGCCGGCGTTCTGCTGATCGGCGGCTTTTGTATAAAGAGCCTGCGCGGACTCCAGTTGAGCTTGGGCAGTTTCAACCCGCGCTCCTCCGGAGAGGGCCTGAAGGTAAGCATTGCCCGTTGCCAGCACAACCAACTCGCGAGCATCCTTGTAGCTGTATTGGGCGGCGCGCTCGTTTTCGGCGGCCCCGCGTTCACGATTCAAAGCCTTCAGATTCAGGATCGATTGCGACAGGTAAACGCGGGCGTCAGTATATCCGTAAGGACCTATGACGACTGGAAAGCCTGGGAAGCGTAGTCCACGGGCGGCCAGGTTGTCCTGCACTACGTTCTCGCTGATCGTGGCGTTCAGGTTGGGGAGAAGTGCGCTCAGTTCTTTCCATTTCTCTCCCCGGGCTGCGATGCCGTTGTAACTCTGCAGCAATACTCCGAGGTTGTTTTTCAGGCCAAGGTCAATCGCATCCTGGAAAGTCAGTGAAACCACTTCCGGCTTAGCGTTTCCCTCGGAAACGCTGCCGCTGAAGGGGCTCTGGTTCGAGGGCGAGGTGATCTTGATGCCGCTGGCCGGGCTTGAATCCGTCTCTGCGTTCCCCCCTGAGTATCCGCTGCCGACCTGTCCGCAGGCACGGGGAGGGGCAAACAGCAGGGAGGATAATAGCGAGAATACGAATAAACAGGGAAAGGCGCGGGCCCGCGACATCGTCGTTTTGAGTGGTAATACCCTTCCGAAGCAGGGGTCTTTCATATGGACAACGAGGTCAGAACACAAACCGGTGCAATAAGATATCCCGGGTAGCAAGCTATCTTGATTACCGGTGACGCATTATAGATGCAAACGATTGTCGGCGGGACTAGAAGGCAATCTGGAAATCCAAAGCCGGAAGGCTTTCGACCCTGCCTCCCGATTTACAAAACATTTCGCTTACTACCGGGCAGCCTATTGCATCTAAAGCAAATATCCGCTTCGGAGGGTCACTTGAGAAAACTTAGTTCACTCATGGTACTGGCAGCTTGTTTTCTGGTCGGCGGCACGCTTCATGCGCAACAGTTTGACGTCGCTTTCGGTGTAGGCACTCTGACTGCGCCCTCGGCGTCGAGCGCCACGGGAAATCATGCCCCGGTTTCGCTCACCGGAGGCGCTTACCCGGTCGTCAGCGCGAATCTTCTGTTGAAAAAGCAGTTCGGAGTCGGCGGTGAACTGGCCTGGCGCGGAAGTCAAAATCTGTATGGCGGATTCCAGCCCTACCGTCCACTGTTCTATGATTTCAACGGAATCTACGCTCCCAAATTGGGCAAGCATGCTGCGGCTGAAATGATGGCTGGCATCGGTTGGGAGAGCCTGCGCTTCTACCAGGGATTCACCACTTGCGGGGCAATCAGTTGCACGGACTTCGTCAGCAGCAATCACTTCATGGGTCACGTCGGCGGAGGCCTTCGCTACTATTTCTACGGCCACTTTTTCGTGCGCCCGGAAGCTCATCTTTATATGATTCACAACAATGAGGAATTCAGCTCGGGAAGAGCAGCCCGCTTCGGAGTCTCATTGGGATATACGTTTGCGCCGGGATTCTGAGAAGGAGTTTCCGGTTTCTAGTTTCTAGTTTCGACCTAAACAAGCAGTTTCTGGTTTCGAAACCGGGAACTAGAAACCGGAAACTGTTCTACCGCTTCAAGAACCGGCGAATGCCGAAGTCATAGACTCCAGCTCCAAGCACTCCACCGATCAGCGGTGCCACTACCGGCACCCACCATACGCGTGCTCCATCAGTGATTCCGTTGTTGTGAAAGCCCGCCAGTACCGTAAACAGCCGGGGACCGAAATCGCGCGCCGGATTGATCGCGTATCCGTGCATCGCTCCGAAGCTCATACCGATCGCCACAACCACCAACCCAACCATCAACGGTGCCATATTGGATCCCGGAGGCATGTTGAATTCATCCGTAATGGCTAGAATCAACATCAGCAGCAGCGCTGTACCGATCACCTGGTCCAGGAATCCGGCTTGCGGCAAGTTGGGAAACGCCGGGAAGGTAGTGAAGACGCCCGCCGTTTTCTCCAGATGCGGGTCGAACTGCTGGAATGCAGGTAGATAATTTCGATACACCAGCGCCGCAGCGAAGAACGCTCCGGACACCTGAGCAATCGAGTACGGTAGAACTTTCCGCCAGGGGAATCCCCGGAACACCGCTAGCGCCAGAGTCACCGCCGGATTCAGGTGCGCCCCCGAAATCTTCCCGGCCACATAGATTCCCATCGTCACTCCCAGTCCCCACCCCAGGGTGATGTTGGTGAAGCCGCCGTGGATCACCTCGCCCGGATTTGCAGTCGGAAAGAGTACAACCATGGCGACGACGCCGGCTCCCAGCAGGATCAGCACGAAGGTGCCGAGGAACTCGGCCGTCAACTCCGCCAGCAGCGAGAACTTGGGGTTCATCATGGAACTCCTGTAGGTGATCTGAGTGCGGAAAGTCCGCGACGTAGTCTAACAACGAAAACCGGTAATGCCGGGGAAATTGCGGACCGGGCCCGACAACTATGCCCAATAACAATAATGAGCTGCGTGTCTGACGTGATGCTTGTGAGCTAGCGCACGGGACCAGGGTGCACGTTGAGAATGACGCGCCGATAAGATGTCAGCCGCGGTGACCCATCGTCCGTTACTGCCAGGATGATGTGCGCTGTTCCAGTCCCCGAGCATTGTCCCAACGGCAACCATTTCGGACGGCAGACAGCCGTCGGTGTCACTGCGGCTCTCGACGCGTCGGCGCCCGTGATCGAGACCGAAGCCAGGTTCGCATCGGCCGCGCCTGCTTCGCCGTAATGAAACCAGTTGTAATGCAGTGCGTTGGCATCAGGATCGCTGCTTCGGCTCGCGTCGAGCAGCACTGGTTTCCCGACTTCAGCATCGATCATGATCGGTGCGGTTCCTGGCTGACCATTCACTACCACCAGCGGATTGTGATTGGCGTGACTGTAATCAGCAATGGTCCAGTCCATTCGCGCGGCGAAATCATTCTGAAAAGCTTCACGCCATCGCCAAACCGTTGCCTGATCGGAGGTGTACTGCTTTCCGTCCACACCAGCTACCGTGTCTTGCGACGTGACCCGCGAAAAAAGGTCGCCCCCTTGGGTCCAGATGGCATGCGTTTCGCCGTGAGGCTGTCGATGAACGTAACGGCCTCCCCATCCACCCCAATCGGGTCGGCGGTAGGAATTCAGTCCGTTGTCGATCAGCCCGAGGAAAGAAGGAGTGTCGCCTTCCATGATGAAGGCAAATTTCGGATACAACTTTCCTAGCGGCCCCTTGCTTCGTATATTCGCGTCCAGCCACTCGTTCGTCACGATCGTAAGGTCTGCGCCCGCGCCATTGCGGTAGTAAATGTCTCCGCTGATTCCGGTCCAGGTCGCGTAGTAGTACTCGTCTCCACCCTGCGTCGAGGGTTGGACAATGTAGAACAGGTTGGGAAATTCACGTCGAATCCACGGGCCGGCATCGTCCTGGTCGGAGATGGAGTAAACCCTGATCTTTTCGACGAATCGATCAACTTCGCCGGCCGGTCGGGTATCGCGCACATGCAAAAGCGCCTGCGCCAGGGTGTTGGCTCCGCCCCAGATGCAGATCCACAGAGGACGCGCGTCGTCGCGGTCGACGGCGCGAATGATTGCCTCCGCTCCTCCCGACATCTTGTCGGTGCCGGTCGCTGCAATGCCATATGCCGGTTGTCCGGTGAAGACTCGCGCATCGAGGTCCTCCACGGTTGGCCAGCCTTTGGCGTGCCGCAACAGATTGGGCCGCACCTCCCCGTAGGCTCGGATCAGAGCGTGCATGGTCTCGGGATGCACCGCGGTCTTCTGCCAGGTGGAAGTCGAAGCAATCATCGCTTCGATTTCAAATTCGTTCGAATACAGGAGGAAGCGAACGAATGACATCTGATCGTCCGGTTCATTGCCGATGTCGCTGATTACGATTACGCGTGGCGGCCCCGTGAAGTTGTCAACGTGCGTTGCTGGAAGTGGTCCTGCCGCGAACAAGGAGCCCGCCGAGCTTATCCACTGCGCGAACAAGACAATCAAACAAAGCAGACTCCGACCGGACACCGGACCTCGCGACGACCTCTTTGCTCGACGAAGCTTGCGTCCATCCATAATTTCCTCAAAACCTCACCAGCTAATCCTCAGGTGCGGATGAATTCTTCCGTTGCACGCGCACGCGATCAAGAGCCACCAGCGTGCTCACCCAAAGAGAAGCGGCCAGATATCCGGCGATCACGTCGCTGGGATAGTGAACACCCAGGTAAATCCGGGACAGGCCAATGGCGGCCACGAGGAGAGCGGCGAAGGTCCAGATCAGAACTCGCGCCAGCGGGAGCGGAGGCGACGTGTCAGCAATCCCGCGAGCACGCCGTAGAAGCAAAATGAAAATAGCGAGTGTCCGCTGGGAAAACTGTAGGTGTGAGGGCACGGGCACAAAGAACGGAGTGGGGCGGTGGCGATGAAAGGCATATTTCAGGCTCAAGTCCAGGACCAGGGCGCCCACTATGGTGACGACCATCCACAGCATGGCCCGCCGCCAGTGCAGCCAGCGAAACGCGATGACCGAAATGATCACCGCGGCAGTCAGCCCGTCTCCGCCCAGAAACGAAATGAAGACCATCGTCCTGTCCAGAGCGGGAGTGGCGAACGCGTGAACATAGTTGCGTATCGCGAGATCAAAGCCGGCTGTACGCTGGTGGGCGACACTATCTCCGATCCACGCGAACAGAAAGAATGAAAGCACCGCAACGGCCAGGCTGGTGAAAACCGCAGCCTCGAAGATGATGTTCAACCTTCGACGCAGCGACGGGCTCCTTCGGCAACAGTGATTTGTCGTCCGTCATCACTTTTGCCTCCGTCTTGGCATTCCTGCGCGCGGTGTTGTGTAGTCGGCGATTAAACTGCAGAGTTTGTCCAGCAACGCCGCGTTTCCCCGGCGTGGATACGCCCGCAATTTTTCGCGGTAGCCGGGCAGATTGTAAAGAAACGACTCGACCCGTTCCTTGTTCAGTTCTTCCCAATAAGTGCCGTATCCCATCTTGTCGAGCCAGTACGCATTGAAAATCTGTTCGAACTGATGTTCGATCGGGATCGCGAGATAAGGCTTTGCCAGGTGCAGGGCCTCGGTCATCAAAGAAAATCCGGCATTGGCGATCACGGCTTTCGCGCCGATCAAATCTTTCAAAAATTGATCCATCCCCGGTTTTCTGTAAAGCACGTTGCCAATCTGTCCTTCGCGTCCGAAGCCGTAGGCAACAAACGGACAGCGTACCGAGCCCAACAACTTCGCCAGCGCCGGCGCTGGCGATGTCACGTAGATCAGCACGTGCTCCCCAGTCGTCGGAGTGGCGGCTAGCACACTCTGGCGGAGAATCGGTGGAAACAGAAATGTTCGCGGACGCGTGACCTTCGTCTCGAAGAACGAACTCACCAGATACGAATCCGCCCGCGGAGTCATGATGCGCGTTACCAACTTCGCCACCGCGGCATCGCGCCGGTACTCTCTGCGGATAAGACACGTCCGTGTTGGTAAGGCAATGTTGATTGTCGATGGAAATTACGGGTAGACGAAGATGACGGCCCACGTGGCAGGTGAGCGGTTCAAAATCGGTAATGACCAGTTGAATTTTCCACTCTTCCGTTCGTTTGGTCAGGAGCGCAATGCTCTTCGCGCGCTGCCGCACCGAAAGCAGGTTCTGGGTCAGCGTGCGCCCGTACCGGAGGTGATTGTTTACGTATGCCAATCGCAGTCCGTGAATTTCCGTGACATCAAACTTTTCCTGCAAATTGCGCAGCCCGCGATCGAAGGAAGCTACGTGAACGCTGTGTCCCTTGGCGATCAGGTGAGAGATGACTTCCTGGGCCCGGGTAGAGTGGCCGGAGCCTTCGCCGTTGACGCCGTAAAGAATGTTGGCCATGCGACGCCGCAGTATATCGCGCAACTACTTGAGATTGGGCAATTCCAGAGTAGGGAAGAGGGAGAAGGCGATGAGTAGAATCCCCGGCGCTATATCTTTTGCGCTTTGCTCGCGATCAGAAGAAAGCCAGTCCTAGTCGCATCCTGGTTGAGCGCGGCGAGCCGCGTTCGTCCGACTACGGTATGGCCGGACGCGAGGTCCACTTCCCCCAGCGCGAGGCGAGCTTGGTATTCGTAGTTGAGGTAGCCATACTTCTTCGCCTCGGACAGGACGGCTTCGAGCCTCTTTGTTGCCTCGGTGCTTTCGCCTAAAGCCGCGAGAACCCTGGAGTAAGCCAACTCTGCTTCAAAGCGCGCCTGCCGATTTCCGCTTTGCCGGGAAAGAGCTATTGCCCGTTCCGCAGTCCTCTGCGCGTCGGGGACTCGGCCTTGTTTCAGCAAGATCAAAGTCAGGAGCGAGTTGGCGACGGCCTGATTGTCCAGGAGCTTTTCTTTTTCAAACTGTGTAGCAGCGGCACGGATGAGGCCTTCCGCCTCCGTGTTGTGTCCATCCTCCAGTGCGATGGTGGCGAGTTGTGTCTGGCTTATAGCGCCGGTGAGTTGTTCTCCCAGATCGCGGCGAATGTTCGCCGCTTCCTGGGACCTCTGTCGTGCCTGTACCAGATCTCCGCGGTGCGTCAACACGTCAGCGAGGCCGGCGAGGGCGAAAGCCGAACCGCGTTTGTATCCGATTTGATTGTCCAGCTCCAGCGCCTCTTTATATTTCGCCTCGGCAGGTGCAAGATTCCCCATTTCAACCAGCAGATTGCCGAGATTGGAAAGCGTGGAAGCTGTCCCGCGCTGGTCGCCCACCTCGCGAAAGGCCGCCAGCCCGGCTTGCTGCATTTTCAGGGCCTCGGGCAGATTACCCATACTGTCGAGCACGTTCGCCAGATTTCCTAAGCCGCCCGCAAGTCCAGACTTATCATCGATCTCGCGATAGGCGGCGATGGATTGCTCATAATATTGCCGCGCGTGCGCCAGATCTCCCTGGTCGTAATAGATATTGCCCATATTGTTAAGCGAGGCCGCAGCACGAAGCTGATTGCCGAGACTTCGAAAAACGCCGAGGGCGTCCTCGTAGGCTTTGCGGGCGTCGGCGAAGTTTCCCTTGTCATAGAGAAGGTGTCCGCTCGACTGCAGGGCTGCTGCTGCTCCCATTCGGTCACCCGCAGCCGTAAACAATCCTCGCGCTTCGCTGAGAGCGCCCGCGGCCTCGTTCGACTGCCCGAGGCGTTCCAGAACCCACCCTTGTCTCGAGCGGGCTTGGGCAACGACCAATTGGGTGCCCTGTGCGCGCCCTTTAATGACGGCCTGCGCGGCGGCTGCTTCCGATCGCTTGAAGTCGCCGAGTGCGGCGGCGGCGTTGGCTTCGGCGAGATCTATTCGAGCATCATCCCGGGCCGGTACAGGCAGACTGCGCAGACTCTCCAACGTGACCAATGCGTCCTTGCCTGAACCTCCGGCCGCCTGGCTTGCGGCCAGACGCAATCCATATTCAAGATTGTCCGGAAAGAATCCTGCGAGCGTGCGATAGATCTCAGTTGCTTTCGTCCATTCCCGGGAAAACTCGTGGTACCGTCCCTCCACGAAGAGTCGTTCCTCGCGGGAAAGATTCTCCGAGAGATCAAGCGCTCTCTTTGCCTCACTTGCTGCCCTGCTGTCATAGCCGAGAGTGGACCACGCCTCGGCCAGCGCCGCGTGCGTGGGCGCATGTTTGGGATCCGCCCGCACCGCCTTTTGCAGCAAATCAACAGCGGAGAGCGCGTTCAGGACCCGCAACTGCGCCAATCCTTCCGAGTAGAGACGGGCTCCTTCTGCGTTGTATGGAAGAGAAGCCCGAAACCCCGAAGTTTCGGAATCCGATGCCTGTCCGATACCTAATTTCTGTCGAATCTCGGTTCCGCTGCGTGAGACCAGGTCCAGAAGCTCGTTTTCAGCGCCGGTCTCCGATACGGAAGCAATGGTCTCGCCTGCCGCCGCGTCCTGGAGACGAAAATCGAGCCGGATTTTGCCTGCTCCCGGTTTGCCCATCGCCAGGTAAGAGCCCACGACTACGAGGTCGGTGCCCAGGTGATTGCGGATTTTGGTCAGAGATTCCTGACCGAAGCTGTCCGCATCGGCCAGCGCCAGATCCACTTTCATCCTGGCGATATTTTCGCCTGGGATCGTTCGCACTTGTTCTCCCGCCGCCAATTCGGTGCTCAACATCTCCGCCAGGGCAGTTGAAATCCAGGCTTCGTCCGGCTTGCCGGACAGGTTCTTGAAGCCGAGGACAGCCACGGAACGGCGCGCTTTTATCGTTGCAGTATTGCTCGCCGGAGTGCTGCCGGTCGCGGCGGTGATCGCTCCCGCCTGTTTTGCCGGGTGCAGCAGCCGGCTGCGAATGCCAGCCACATCGAATGCGAGCATCACCAGGGTGGAGATCACCAGCGCCACTGCCGCCGCTCTCAATAAACCCCATCCCCGATGAGGACGCCGTGCAATCGGGGTCAGGCCGGTACTCAATCGCTCCAGATCAATCTGCATTTCACGCGCCGATTGATAGCGGCGATTGGGATCCTTATCGAGCGCTTTGACAATGATGCTATCGAGCGCCGGCGAGATTTCCGGGTTGTACACACCGGGCGCGGCCAGGGGCCGCTCCAGAATGGCTGAAATCAATTGTGGCCCCGAGATCTGCTTATGTGGCCGTTCTCCAGTGGCCATTTCGTACAGCACGGCGCCCGCGGAATAGATGTCGGTGCGCTGGTCAGCTCGCTGCCCGCGCAGCTGCTCTGGAGCCATGTAGGGCAGAGTGCCGGGCATTTCCTGAGCCTTGCTGACGGTAAGAGCTAGGCTGTCGTGGTCGCCCGTGGGTATCCACTGCGCCAGGCCAAAATCGAGGATCTTCAAGCGATCGTCTTTTGTGATTTGCAGGTTGCCGGGCTTCAGGTCGCGATGAATGATGCCTTGCGCATGGGCTGCTTCGAGGCCGTCGGCCAGTTGTGAACCCAGCCGCAAGATTTCTGCCTCGGGCAGTGCCCCAGCCGCGAGTTTGTAGTGGAGGCCGACGCCGGTGATCAGTTCCATCACCAGGAAGTCGATTCCGTCTTCGCTGCCAAACTCGTAAACCGTCCCGATATTCGGATGGTTCAGCTTGGCCAGAGCCAATGCCTCGCGGCGAAAGCGGTGGCGTGCGGTTTCGTTCGCCAGTGTGCCGCGGGCCAACACTTTCAGCGCGACGTCCCGCTCCAGTTGTTCGTCATGCGCCCGATAGACCACGCCCATGCCGCCGGAGCCTATCTTGGCGACGATGCGATAGTGCGATATGGTCCGATCGAGCATGCAGTTTCTTACGCTCTCACAGTGGGTTCAGTTCCGCGATCCGTCACCAAACCATATCAACCACGAAGGACACGAAGTATCACGAAGGTCTAGTCTCAGGCTTTTCCTTCGTGTACCTTTGTGTCCTTTGTGGTTCAAGCTTCCTGAATTGACCCATCACGTACGCTCCTCCCAATTTTGGTGAGAGAAAATCCCCGTCGCTGATCTGCACTGATGGTACTGGGACAGTATCAAGAGTGCTTTCTACAAATGAAAGCTGAAACTCCTGACCGGGGTTCAAGATTTCCGGGGCGTTAGGGGCGAAACGTTGGGGTGGGAGACGGGGATTGAACCCGCAACGTCCGGAGCCACAGTCCGGTGCTCTACCAATTGAGCTACTCCCACCGTTTCTCCACGATTATAGCAACTGGGGTGAGAGCTGTCAGAAGAGTGGGGAGGGTCATGCGCACGACGGCGGAACGGTCTTAGTGCCGGCCCACGCCGAGGTACTCGAATCCCATGGCGCGCAGTCGTACTGAGTCGAGCAGGTTCTTGGTATCCACAATCAGAGGACGCTTCAGCAGATGTTTGATGCGATCGAAATCCAGCCCGCGAAATTCCGGCCAGCCCGTGCCGACAACGAGTGCATCCATGCCCTCGCATGCTGCGTAAGGCGTTTCGCAATAGTGCACGGTGCCATTCAGTTCCATGCGTGCTTCGGGAATCGCTACGGGATCGTAAGCCCGTACCCGGGCGCCCCGCGCCACCAGATTCTGCGCCAGTCTCATGGAAGATGAGCCAGCAACCGAGTTGGTGTTGGGCTTGAAAGCCAGGCCCAGAATGCCGACATCTTTGTTTTGCACCGACTTCACCACGGACGAAATCTTGTCCACGATGCGGTCGGCCAGGCTGAGATTTACCTCGCGTGCCGCAGTCAGAACCTTGAGCGAAACTCCCTTGCCGCGCGCCAGCTCGGCGAGTGACTCCATGTCAGACTCGGCAAAGATTCCTCCCATGCCAGCTCCCGGCTGCAGACAGCGGGGAGCGATTTTCTTGTCCAAACCCAGGGCCATCGCCAGGCTTACGGCATCGGCATTGACCTTCTCGCACAGGCTCGAAAGTTCATTGATAAACGAAATTTTGGTGGCAACAAACGCTGTCGCCGATTCCCGCACCAGTTCGGCAGTTTCGTGATTGGTCACGATCACGGGAACGCCTCGCATCACGAGGGGATGCAGAATCTGTTTCAGCGCCATCACAGCATCGTTGGAGGCGGTGCCCAGAATGATCCGGTCGGGCCAATTGAAATCCTCGACTGCACAACCCGGAGTCAGAAACACGGGTTGCGACACGATGGTCGCCTTCAGCCCAGCGTCCTTCAGCCGCTTCTCCACAGTGGTCGCCGTTCCGACCGAAACCGGTGTCATGATCGAGAGAATGGGAGGCTTCGGGGCCAGGCGCGCGATCCGAACCGCAAGATCGGCCAGGTGCTGCGGGGTGTCCTCGGCCAGAAAAATAACTTGCGCCTTCCGCGCGAAGGATTCCATGTCGGTGGAATACGCCAACCGCCCGGAGCGCACGTTACGTCTGATTACTTCTGTGAGGTTCTTTTCGAAGAAGGGCACGTTGCCCTGTGCCATTTCGACCATGCGGGAACTATCGGGATGGCAGCAGGTTACGGGTGTTCCAAAGTCCGCTAGACAGGCTGAAACCACCGTCCCGAGATAGCCTGACCCGTAAACCCCTGTCTGCATAAGCCTCCTGGCCGTAACGTCCCCAAACCCGCACGGGCAGCGGCTTTACGCAGCAACCCAACATCTTATGTACGCGAGGAAAAGGAGGTTGGCAATAGACGGGAAGGCCATGTACTTCGGAGGAAGGAAGCGGGCGCCAGACCTCAGACTTCGGCCCTCAAACGCAAGAAAAATCAGCCACGGATCTTCACGGATTCACACGGATAAGGTAACAAAGAATAAAAAGATCTTGATCCGTGACAATCCGTGAAATCCGTGGCTGCTTTTGAAGTCTGAAGTCTGAAGTCTGAGGTCTGAAGTCCGACGTCCGCCTACGACACCAATTGGCCGCCCAGTGGAACTCCCGCCAGGTCGACCCAGCAATTCTGTTCTTCTTCCCGGACGAAAGTCAGTTCGCTGACCTGAATGTCCCGGCTGCCATCAAAGTGGGTCCAGCGTTCACGGGCCACTCGATACGCCTGCTGTGCCTTGGCCTCGTCGCTCATCTTTACGATGGTCAGATGAGGCATATAAGGCCACTCTTCCTTGAAGGCCAGCGTTTTTGTGTTGAGTTGGTCGTGCAGTTCTCGCATCCGGTAGGACGCTTCGGCCACGCGAATAAAAACCGTAGCCGTGCGCGGGATAAAAGTCTCGACATCGCCTAGCGTGACCGTAAAAGGCGCGACCTGACTGCAGATTTCTTCCAGGATCTCCACTGCCGAGCCCTCCGTACCCTGCAGAAGACGAGGGGGGAGCACGGTCAGATGTGCTGCCAGATGAGGGAGTTCGGGATGCAACTGACGGCGGAGGCGTTCGACAAATTCCCCGACAGGATTTCTTACGTAGGCCACCAGGGCATAACGCGGGGTCAGCATGATCCAAGCGGAATTATACGCCGTGTGCGTAAACGGAGTATGGCGCTTGAGTGGGGGGAAGATTATCCCTTAGGGTAATTGCTGTATTGACCAGCGCCACCCCAAAGGCTTGAAATGGCGCTATGAAACCCGTTCCGCGTTGTCCCCGATGTTTCGCGCGGCTCGTACTCAGATGGTCACGGCTGACGAACTATTTGGCCTGTCCAAATTATCCCAACTGCAAAGCCCCGGTTCATCTTCTTCCGAAACGGCCGCAACGCGCGCTGCGGTACTCCCACGCCGCCTGAACCCGAAGTTTCCGCAACCCATTTCCTGGAATCACCGGCTCAAGCCTTGCGTGACCTGCGCCCCCGGCCTTAGACTTCAATACAGGTTCAAAACGGACTGCAAGTCCTTCAAAGTCGGGGCGTAGCGCAGCCTGGTAGCGCACCTGCCTTGGGCGCAGGGGGTCGTAGGTTCAAATCCTATCGCCCCGACCAAAAGCTTTATCTTGGGCGGGCTGAGTCGCTCAAGGGAGTACGAGGAACGTCGCTATCATGAATATCCTGGTTGCAGTCTTGATTCGCATTATCGAAGTGATGTTCGTGGCCGGCGTGATCGGTTCGTCCATCGTTGTCATTCTGACTTCGGTCGAAGATTTCAAGATGCTCTTCGAAAAAGAAGCGTCCCCACCCAAAAAAATGTAGGCGCGAGCGCCCTCGCTCGTGCATGAGTCACCACGACCCACCGAGGGGCGGACGCCGTCGTCCGCCTTGTCGAGCGAAGCTCGACAGAGGTTTTCGTACCAGAAACGTAGCTTAGGGACCTGCCGAAAAAGCAGCCGAGGTTCGCCCCGCCGGACAGCCAAGGGCGCCTGTCCCCAAGTGGGTTGTGGCGAATCCCTCAGGACCGTGCGGCCTGCCACCAGCGCCGCAACGCCACCACTGACCATATACCTTCCACAATCCCAAACGGCCAGGCGCCCTGCAGGAAGCCATAAATCGAGACCAGCACGCAGGCCCCGCTGAATGCCAGGATGAACCAGCGGCTGCGGTTCTCCAGGGCGTAGGTCACAAGCATCGCGGTTACAGCGAAGAGTCCGAAGAGCGTAAGCCGGTTCATGCCGCCGCTCTGAGTTTCGGAAGGGTCTGCAATCTTTGGTTGTGATCCAGGATTTTTCTATCTCACCACTACCGGGACGCGGAATCAAGGCTCAAGTTCAGTTCCAGCACGTTCACGCGCGGTTCACCGAAGAAGCCCAATTGCCGGCCCTGGGTGTGTTGAGCAACGATCGCACGCACCGCCTGTTCGCTCATCCCGCGCGCCTTGGCGATACGAGGGACCTGGAACTCGGCCGAAGCCGGAGTGATGTCGGGGTCAAGTCCTGAAGCAGAGGTTGTGACCATATCGGCCGGAACTGGCTTGCCGGGATTCTCCGCTTGAGCGGTAGCAACGTCGGCATTCACGCGGTCGATGAGTTTTTGATTGGTGGGTCCAAGATTGGTTCCACCGGAACTGGTTGCATCGTAGCCATTTCCTGCCGCGGAAGCCCGTGGATGAAAGTATCCTGCACCGACAAAAGGTTGGGCGATGATCCGCGAGGCCACGACCGTCCCGTTACGCTGCACCAGTTGTCCGTTGGCCTTGTCGCGAAAGAAAAGCTGCGCCAGCGCAGTGACCACCAGGGGATAGACCAGGCCTAGCAAAATGGTGGTAACGACTGTCATCAGTACCGAAATCAGAAGATTCTTTTTCATGGCGATTCTCTTTGTTTCGTACTTCTTGTCTCTTAAATCTGAATTCTTAAATCTTAAATCTTAAATTTCCTAAGCCATCCCGATCCGCGTGATGACCATATCGATCAGCTTGATGCCAATGAACGGCACGATGATTCCGCCCAAGCCGTAAATCAAGAGGTTATTGCGCAACAGTGCAGCTGCACCCATGGCGCGATACTTCACGCCACGCAATGCCAGCGGGATCAGCGCGACGATAATCAGCGCGTTGAAAATGACGGCCGACAATATTGCCGACCCTGGCGTCTTGAGATGCATGACGTTGAGCGCGTTGAGTACGGGGAATGTTCCGGCGAACATCGCCGGAATGATGGCGAAATACTTGGCTACGTCGTTCGCAATGGAGAATGTAGTCAGCGCGCCGCGCGTCATCAGCAACTGCTTGCCGATTTCTACGATCTCGATCAGCTTGGTGGGGTTCGAGTCCAGGTCCACCATGTTGCCCGCTTCTTTCGCCGCCTGCGTGCCGGTGTTCATGGCAACGCCGACATCGGCCTGCGCCAGCGCGGGAGCGTCATTGGTGCCGTCTCCGGTCATGGCCACCAGTTTCCCGTCCGCCTGTTCCCGGCGGATCAGGTCCATCTTCTCCTTGGGTGTGGCCTGAGCAAGAAAGTCATCGACCCCGGCTTCACGCGCAATGGCAGCCGCGGTGAGTGGATTGTCGCCCGTGATCATCACGGTGCGAATGCCCATCGACCGTAGCTGGCTGAAGCGTTCCTTGATGCCGCCTTTCACGATGTCCTTGAGATAGATCACGCCCAGTGCGCGCTTGTTCTCCGAGACGACCAAAGGCGTGCCCCCCGAGCGCGCGATCTGTTCGACCGTCGCCTGCACTTCTTTGGAAAGACCGCTGCCGTTTACCGAGGAAATATATTTCGAGATTGCATCCGACGCGCCTTTGCGGATCTCGCGGCCGTCCAGATTCACGCCAGACATGCGGGTCTGCGCTGTGAAGGGCACAAAGTGCGCTTCGTGCTCGGCCAGGTTGCGTCCGCGCAGGCCATAGCGTTCTTTCGCCAGCACAACAATCGAACGCCCTTCGGGAGTTTCATCCGGAAGCGACGAGAGCTGCGCTGCATCGGCGAGTTGCGCCTCGGTCACTCCGGGCGCGCAAATAAACTCCGCGGCCTGGCGATTTCCCAGGGTGATCGTGCCAGTTTTGTCGAGCAGCAACGTGTTGACGTCTCCCGCGGCTTCGACCGCGCGTCCCGACATGGCCAGAACGTTGTGCTGCACCAGGCGGTCCATGCCGGCGATGCCGATGGCCGAGAGCAATCCACCGATGGTGGTGGGAATCAGGCAGACCAGCAACGATACGAGAACAAACACCGTTTGAGGCGAACCTGAATAGATCGCGAACGGCTGCAGCGTGACCACTGCCAGCAGAAAAATAATCGTCAAGCCCGCCAGCAGGATGTTGAGTGCGATCTCGTTGGGCGTCTTCTGCCGCTCCGCGCCTTCGACCAGGGCGATCATGCGATCCAGGAAGGTCTCTCCAGGATTCGAAGTGATTTTGATCTTGATGTAGTCGGAGAGTACGCGAGTGCCACCGGTTACGGCCGAACGGTCGCCTCCGGCCTCGCGGATCACGGGCGCGGATTCACCCGTGATCGCGGACTCGTCTACCGAAGCAACTCCTTCGACAATTTCGCCGTCACCAGGAATGAATTCGCCTGCGGCGACTGATACCACGTCACCGGCACGCAACTTGGAGCTGGCGATCTTTTCTATCTTGCCATCCGGCAGCACCCGGTTGGCGACAGTCTCTGACCGGGCCTTGCGCAGCGACTCCGCCTGCGCCTTGCCGCGGCCTTCCGCCATGGCTTCAGCGAAATTGGCGAACAGGACCGTAAACCACAACCAGAGCGTGATCTGTAGGTTGAAGCCAAACTGTCCCTCATGGCGCATTACATCCCGTACCAGCAGGACTGTGGTCAGCACGCTGCCGACCTCCACCACGAACATGACGGGATTGCCCATCATCTTGCGCGGATTCAGCTTCAGCAACGACTCCCAGACCGCACCCTTCACGATCTTCAAATCCCAAATCGCCTTACCTTTTTTTTCTGACATATTTCCTCAAAAAGTCTTTCCCGCCTGCATCAGCAGGTGCTCAAGAATCGGTCCCAGGCTCAACGCTGGAAAGAACGTCAACGCACCCACGATCACAATCGTGCCTACGAGTAGCACGCTGAACAAAGGCGTGGTGACCGGGAACGTGCCCAGCGATGGCGGAACATACTTCTTCTTGGCCAGGTTCCCGGCAATTGCCAGCATGGGAAGAATCATGAAGAAGCGCCCAATCAGCATGGTGGCGCCACCGGCGATGTTGTACCAGTGCGTGTTCCCGTTCAGTCCGCCGAAAGCGGAGCCGTTATTGCCAGCCTGGGATGTGAAGGCATAAAGAATCTGCGTCAGTCCGTGCGGCCCCGCGTTACTGATGCTGGACGTCCCGAATCCCTTGACCGACGAGATCGCCCGTCAGCACCAGAATGACCAGCGGAAAGACCAGCGTCACCAGCATCGCCATCTTCACGTCGTAGGCTTCGATCTTCTTTCCTAGATATTCCGGCGTGCGGCCGACCATCAGACCGGCGATGAAGACAGCCAGGACAACGTAGATCAGGATCCCGTAAAGGCCCGCGCCCACTCCACCGAATACGGTTTCGCTGAGCATGATGTTGGCCAGAGGCACCATCCCGCCCAGAGGAGTGAAGGAATCGTGCCAGCCATTGATAGCGCCACAGCTGGCGTCTGTTGTGACGGTGGCAAACAGTGCCGAATCAGCAATGCCGAAGCGGACTTCCTTGCCTTCCATGTTGCCGCCCGACTGGGTCAGACTGGCATGCTGGTCGACTCCCTTCAGCAGCGGATTGCCCTTGGATTCCGCCCAGTAGGCGGTGCGTCACGCCCGCTACGAACAGGATCGCCATCGCCGCCCAGACTGCCCAGCCATGACGTTGGGATCCCGTCATCCGGCCGAGAGTGTAGGTCAGGCCTGCCGGGATCGCGAAGATCGAAATCATCTGCAGGTAGTTACTCAGCGGCGTGGGATTCTCGAAGGGATGAGCACTGTTAGCGTTGAAGAAGCCGCCGCCGTTGGTGCCCAGCATCTTGATCGCTTCCTGGGACGCGACCGGTCCTTGCGCGATCACCTGGTCGGTGACGGTATCCATTACCGGCTTGCCATCCGGGCCCACAACCGGCTTGCCATCGGTGACCCGCTGCACTTGTTGTGGCTCGACCAGTTTCACCGTGTCATATGGCCTGAAATTCTGCACCACGCCTTGCGAGACCAGAACCAACGCGAAGACGATACACGCCGGCAGCAAGATCCACAGGGTGGTACGGGTGAGGTCGACCCAGAAGTTGCCAATCGTCTCTTTTTCCCGGCGCGCGATGCCGCGAATGAAAGCAATAGCCAGCGAAATGCCGACCGCCGCGGAAGTGAAATTATGGTAGGCCAGTCCAGCCATCTGGGTGAGATAGCTCATGGTGGCTTCGCCGCCATAGTTCTGCCAGTTGGTGTTGGTAGTAAACGAAGCCGCCGTATTAAAGGCCAGATCGGAACCCACCGCCGCAAATTTCTGCGGATTCAAGGGCAGCACCTGCTGCGTGCGTTGGATCAGGTACAGCACCAGCATGGAAACGCCGCTGAACAACAGCATGGAAACCGCATATTCCGTCCAGCGCATTTCATGTTCTTCGTCCACCAGGGTCAGGCGGTACAACAGACGCTCAACCGGGCGCAACACCGGGTCGAGAAAAGTTCGCTCCCGGTTGAACACCCGCGCCATAAACACACCGATCGGCTTGGTGATCGCCAATATGACGGCGAGATATACGATGATCTGTAGCCAGCCATTTGCTGTCATTGAATTAAAACCTCTCCGGCCGCAACAACGCGTACAGCAGGTAAACCATCAGTCCTGCACTTACAACCAGCATGATGATTGATTCAGAATCCATGGCGTTTCACCTCAGCGAATGCGATCGCAAAACTTCACATACGCGATAGAGATCAGAAAGAAAGCAATTGTTGCCGCAACGAAAATAATGTCTCGCATAGTCAGGTTCTCCAATCTTGGCGCTTCAGCCCGAGCGATAACGATGTTCGCCTGGGACACTGATCTCTGGACTTGGCCCGTCGAGCGTGATTACCTGGGACCGGCTAACTGAGGTGTCACTCTTTCTGCGTCCGGCGTTCGAGGCGAGCGCCGTCGTGATTCTGACGACTCCGATCGCGACGTAGGCCGCTGAATGCACGGTAGGTCTGCGAGAAGGGGCCCCGACGCAGTTGGTGTCAGCCTCGGAGTGTACACCGCTAGGCTGAAGGACATGCACCGAATGCAGTTGCCGGTTCTCGACCGTCAAAGCGACAAAGAAACGGACCATAAATCCAATTGCCAAAATACACGCCGGCAACATAATCATGGCGACGATTCCTGGATTCGCGCTTGTTCCTAGTTGAGTCATGGTGACCTCTCAATAGCATTGGATATTTCTGACCATAAAGTTTGTATAAAGAGTGCATAAAAAAGTCGTAAAGCGGGCTAGGAGATTGAGGCGGAGAGAGTTACGGCAAGGGCTGCGTGGGGACAACCGCCCTCGGCAGTCCGGGCGAGCTCTGCTCGCCGGGGTGCTTTGTCCGTATGCGAGGACTGAAGATTTTCGACTTCACGCGGAGCTTCGCTCCGCCGGACAGCGGAGGACGGCTGTCCCCACACAATCCGTGCGATCGGAATCAAACTTCGCCGGCAGGTTCGAAACGGTACCCAACCCACGGCTCGGTGACGATGTACCGGGGCGTGTCCCCAGTGTCGATCTTCTTGCGCAGCTGCCCCACCAGCACCCGCAAATGCTCCGGCTGTTCAAGACTATTAGGTCCCCAGATGGCAAGGAGAAGAGTTCGATGCGTGACCACCCGGCCAGCGTGCCGGGCCAGATAAAGCAGAAGTTCAAATTCCTTGGGCGTCAGCCGGACTTCAACGTTCTTTACCGAAACCCGAAACGCATCCGCGTCAATTTTGAAGTCGCCGATGGCGATGGATCGCTGCGATCCGTCCTCTGCCGGCTTCGTTCGCGCCAGGTTCCTGCGCACCCGCGCCAGCAGTTCATCCATGCCGACTGGCTTGGTGACGTAATCGTCGGCCCCGGCGTCAAGTGCTTCGACTTTGGCTTTCTCCTCGCCTTTGACCGAGAGCACGATGATCGGCAACGCCGATTCCGCACGCAACTGCCGGCATAGTTCAATGCCATCCATATTGGGCATCGAAACGTCTGTAATTACCAGGTCCGGCTGCCACTCTCGCGCGGTGCGAAGGCCGCTGTGTCCGTCGTCGGCGGTGCGGACTTCGTAACCGCTGCCGTTGAGCGTCGTGCGCAGGACGCGCGTGATCTGCGGTTCATCGTCGACCACGAGGATCTTTTTCTTGTCGGCCATGGATGTTCAGTGTCTCAGATCAGGAAGACTGTTGGGTCACGATGTGGACATCCACGGGCGGAGCGTCCCGTAGAAACTTGTGGATCGCATTCAAATAGAGATACCGTTTCCATCCTTTCACCGCGGAGTGACCGAACACAACCTGGGTGATGTGCTTCTCGCGTACAAACTCCGCGACCGCCTTGGCCACAGTTGGCGACTTTAGTTTCACCACCGTAGCCCCGACAGCTTCAGCAAAGCGAACATTGGACGCAAGCGACAGCTGGTTGGGCTCGTTGTCATCCACCCCAATGTCCACGTAGACGACATATAACTCTCCATCCAGTTTCTTGGCCATCCGCGCCGCACGGGCAATCAGGTGCTGCGCTGCTGGATTCGAGCTGATCGCGACTGCGAATCTTTCACGAATGCCCAGGTTGCGCTCGCCGCCCTCCTTGTCGAGGTAACTTTCGAGACTGCGGTCAACCTCCTGTGCCACTTCCTGCAAAGCCAATTCGCGCAGCGCGATCAAAGTTCCGGGACGGAAAAAATTCGCCAGCGCCTTCTCGACGCGGTCCATCGGATAAATATCGCCACGCCGCATGCGTGTCTGCAGCGCCTCCGGCGTCAGGTCCGCCATGACCACTTCCCGCACCCGCTTCATCACCCAGTCCGGAACCGTCTCCCGCACTGTGACGCCGCTGATCCTCTGTACGCTGGGCGCAACACTCTCCAGGTGCTGCACGTTCATCGTGGTCAGAACGCAAATATCGTTGTCCAGTAACTCCAGGACATCTTCGTAGCGCTTGTGATGCCGGCTGCCTTCGATGTTGGTGTGGGCCAGTTCGTCGACCAGGACCACCGCCGGCTTGCGGGCAAGAATTCCGTCCAAGTCCATTTCCTCGAAGACCGTGCCTTTGTATTCGAGTTTTTTTCTGGGGACGGTTTCAAGTTTCCCGGCCAGTTCAACCACACCCTTGCGGCCATGCGTCTCAACAACTCCGATGACGACATCTTCGCCCCGGCTCTTCCTCCGGATAGCTTCGCTCAGCATGTTGTAAGTCTTGCCCACGCCGGGCGCGTATCCGAGAAACAGTTTGAGCGTGCCGCCTTTCTGTTCCGGCGCCGCTTCTTCCAACCATTGTTCCGGAGTCTTGGCCATTGCCGCTTATTGTGATCGACGGCGCTCGATTTGTCGACATCGGCTACAATCGCTGGTCGTGAACCAGTCCATCATCAGGATGATTGTTCGTTTCACCGCCTGTGCGGTGGCGCTGCTTCTCGTGGTAGTTGTGTACACCAGGGTGGTTCACGTAAATCCGACCACAGTCGCCCTGACCTTTCTGGTCTCGGTCCTCATCGTGTCCGCGGTGTGGGGTTTGCGATATGCGTTGTTTACTGCATTCGTAGCGGCGGCCGCCTTCAACTACTACTTCCTGCCGCCGACGGGGACCTTCACCATTTCCGACACGCAAAACTGGGTTGCCCTCTTTGCTCTTCTTACCACCGCTGTAATCGCCAGTGAACTCTCCAATCGGGCCCGCAAGCAGACGGATGAAGCCGTAGGCCGGCGTCACGAACTGGAAAGACTCTACGGATTCAGCCAGCAATTGCTGACAGCTGACAATGTTCTTCAATTGCTGAATGCCGTCCCCGGCCACGTGGTCGAATCATTCGGCGTCTCCGCCGCGGCGGTCTACGTTCCGGACAAGGGAAACATCTATCGCTCCGGAATCGACACGCCCGGACTGGACGGCGATCAACTCAAATCCATCATCGCGCGCGGCGAAGCCGTAGTCGACAGCGCCCGCGATTTGAGTTTCACTCCCCTCAAGATGGGAGTCCGGACCGTCGGCGCGATCGGCGTGGCCGGCAGGCTTTCCCGGCAAACCCTGGCCGCTATAGGAAGCTTGATCGCGATCGCGGTCGAGCGCGCCAATGCCGTCGAAACCCTTACTCGTTCCGAAGGCGCACGCGAAGGCGAGAGACTGCGCTCCGCCATTCTGGATTCTGTCACTCACGAGTTTCGAACTCCGCTGACTTCCATCAAGGCTTCCATTACCAGCCTACTTTCGACCACGGCCCTGGGCCCCGACGATCGCCACGAGTTGATGACCGTCATCAACGAAGAAACCGATCGTTTGAATCGCCTGGTCGGCGAAGCCGCGGAGATGGCGCAACTGGAGTCCCACGAATTTCAACTCGACCTGCAGAATTGCCGTGTGCTCGATCTGGTAAACGCAGCGGTCGCAGACGTGAAGCAGACGCTGGGCAAACATCCGGTCGAGATCAGAGTCCCGGAAGGAATCACCGTGCGTCTGGACGCCGACCGCATCAAGGAAGTTCTGGTCCAGCTACTCGAGAATGCCGCGAAATATTCCGCACCCGAAGCTCCAATCCGTGTCACCGCTGAGATCAAAGGCGAGAATCTTGAATTGAGTGTCGCCGACCAGGGTGCTGGCATCGACGACATGGAGCAAGGGTTGATCTTCGACAAGTTCTATCGCGGAAAAAATCAGCGGTACCGGGTGCAGGGGACGGGTATGGGCCTGGCGATCGCGAGAGCGATTGTGGAAGCTCACGGCGGAAAGATAGGAGTCACCAGCCAGCTCGAATGTGGCTCGGTGTTCTATTTTCTCTTACCCGTGAAGACACAAACACTGGCGAGATAGCATCACCGAGTACGCAGCAATGCCAGTGCCGTCACGTCGTTGTGCTCCGGCGGGGCCTCCATGAACTGCTCCGCAGACCGAAGGATCGCGAGACACAAATCTTGAGCAGTAGTCGCGGTTGTTTTCTGAAGGCCTTCCTTTATGCCCTCCAGACCGAATTCCTGATGATCGTGCTCGGCCTCCACCATTCCGCGGGAAACAATCAGCAGCACCGCGCCCGGACCAAGCGCGCAAGTAGAAGCGCTATGAGTGGCGTGAGAAAAAATGCCGAGTGGCAGTCCGCTGGCTTCGAATTGCGTGATTCCTGAATTGTCCCGAAGCAGCGCTGGCGTGTGCCCCGCGTTGGTGTAACAGACCGTCCCCAGGTCTTCGTTGTAGCAACCGATGAATGCAGGGCAACTGCGCACCCCGTCCGCCGCTTCCAGGATCGTGCGATTGATCTCGTGGGAAAGCTGGATTATCGCCTCTGCTTCGTTGAGGTCTTCCCCGACAAAAAGTGTAGGCGCCAGGGTGCGAAAAGTAGTCTGGGCGGCGATTAGAATTTCGCGCGTGTCCTCCCTGCGGCCAGCGACGTCAAACATGCCAAACAGCACTCGGGACAAGCCTACCCGCAGGAATTCATAGAAGTCGCCGGCGACACGGTGGTTGTGGTACACAGCAGCGATTTCGGCGCCACGCAGCAGCGGAACATCGGAGTGCCGCGGATCGGTCAAAGGCAGCACCATCGGTTCACTTCGTTTGAGCAGGGAACGTACCAGGTCGGTTGGCGGCGTCGTCAACGCGCGCATAATTTCTGTTCGCATCATGGCTCACTCCCACTCTTCCTTCGCATGAGTTCTGGAGCACGCACGGTGCGCGAACCTCTGCCGAAGCACGGATCTTCCGTGAACCGTTAATCGGCATTTTGTCCGCGAAGCGTTAGCTCGGAGAAAGTCGAATAGTGGGTCACCTTGAAATGATGATATTTAGGGCGCCATCCTGTGGGGCCTTTTGGTAGGGAAGGATCTTGCTCGCATCGCAACGGTCTCGCCCCCAGTGCGTACCGCTTTCCGCCAGATGCTTCGCAAGGTCAGCATGACGCATTCGCTGAATGATGCCGACCTCTGGTTTCGTCGGTAAACCGACCTTAAAACGCCCTTTGCCACTGGCGTCGCGCCTGATGACAAGATACGCGGGTGGTTTCTGGCTTGAGGCTCCACATGCAAGATTCTGGGAGATGTGGGGCCTCAACCAGCAAAAGAACCGGATCCCCAGGTTCTTCCTTTGCGTCCTTCGCGAATTCCTCAGTGACCTTTGCGGTTAAGCTCTTGTTCCAATACTGCGGATTTCGGCACTCTCATTCCCGAAGCGCTGGCCCGGTAGTGCCGTCTGTCTGGCACGACGGAGCTATTTACGTTGATCTGAGAGGAATCTAATCTGCGGTTGAGCAGTTCTGGGGGAGGGCTGTTCGACGGGCGTCCCGAGGACTCAAACCTGGGTCCGGGACGCTTTCGTTTTTCCGCTCGCTTCCAGGGAAGCGTTACTGTCCGCACCACGTCATGTACGTCCAGATGTGCAAATCCCAAAGCTTGTACAAATTTGAATGCACCCTGAAAATTTTGAGTGTCGAATCGCGGCTAGACAATAAGTCTCGTCAACTCCGTGGTTTACGGAGACTTCGGCCCTGGTCTAAAATCCAGCCAATTGTCAACGACATAGGCGAAAAATGCGACAGACCGACCCTTCCACAAGCTTTCCACAGGATGTGGCAGCGGAGTTGTAGTGCAAGTTAACAGGGGATCCCCTATTCGGGCGGCTCCATTCCGTCCTGCGCCATCGATTCGAAGCGGGTAGACCGCTTGACGAAAGCCATCTTCACGCGCCCAGTCGGGCCGTTGCGCTGCTTGGCGATGATGATCTCGGCGACGCCATCGAGTTCGGGTTCGTCGGGCTTGTAGACCTCTTCCCGGAAGATGAATGCCACTACGTCCGCGTCCTGCTCAATCGACCCTGATTCGCGCAGATCAGCGAGTTGCGGACGGTGGTCGCCCCCACGGCTTTCCGGCGCGCGGCTCAGCTGAGAAAGCGCAATCACCGGAACCTTCAGTTCCTTGGCCAGCGCCTTTAGCCCTCGCGAGATCGCCGAAACTTCCTGGGTCCGGTTTTCATAGCGCCTGCCGCCGCCCGACATAAGCTGCAGGTAGTCCACGATGATCAGATCGAGTTGACCCTGTGACTGTTGCAGGCGCCGGGCTTTGGCCCGCATTTCGCTCAGGCTGATGCCGGGCGTGTCATCGATGAAAATCGGCGCATGCGCCAGATGTTCCATGGCCTGAACCACTTTATCCATGTCGTCGCGCCAAAGAGAGCCAGTTCGCATCTTGTGCGAGTCCACTCGCGCCCTCGAACACAACAACCGAAGCAGCAAGGCCTCGCGTGACATTTCCAGGGAGAACATGCCGACTACTTTCTGATCTTCAATTGAGGCGTTCTCGGCGATGTTCATGGCGAACGCGGTCTTGCCCATGGAGGGCCTCGCCGCGATGATGATCAGGTCGGAGCGCTGCAACCCACTCGTCATCTCGTCCAGATCGGTGTAGTGCGTGGCCAGTCCAGTGATGCGCTGGCCGCGCTGCAGCAACGCATCCACCGATCCAAACGATTCCTTGACGATTTCCTGTATGCCCATGAAGCCGCGGCCGATACGCTTTTCAGAAAGCTGGAGAATGGCGGCTTCGACGTCGTTAAGAACTTCCTCGGCAGGATCACTCTGGTCGGACGCGCGTGCAATAGCGGAATTAGCTGTGTGTATCAGTCCGCGCAATAGCGCCTTGTCGCGAACAATCTTGATGTAGTGCTCAATGCTGGGCCGGTCAGGAACGCCATCGACCAATCCAGAGATGTATCCAACATCACCGATGGCTTCGAGTTCCTTATGTCGGTCGAACTCCTCTACCAGCGTAATCATGTCGATCGGCCGGGAAGACTCGGCCAGATCCATCATGCGGGTGTAAATGCGGCGATGAGAGTCGAGGGAAAAGTCTTCCGGCTTCAGGTGCTCAGCTGCCTGGTTGTAGGAAAAATTATCCAGCAGGATGGCGCCAAGAATCGACCGCTCCGCTTCCACGTTGGCCGGCAGGCTGTGCGCGAGACTGTAGTCAGTAGTTGCCAAGGTTTTTATGATCTGGAAAGAGAATTAGCCTCGAAGAAGCGCGACGGCGATACTATGCCCCGGGCCCTTGTGGATATTGGGCAATGCCTTCGGAAAACGGAAAACGAATTCAATTTTTTCGGCCGCATACGTGCTTGGCCAGTATAGGAGAACAAAAAGCGAATTATCAAGTGTAAGTATCGTCCCGCCCTTACATCTTGGAAATGGGTTTTATATCCGTGTGAATCCGTGAAGATCCGTGGCAAGGACGTACAAAATAAACGCGGCCCAGGCCAGCCACCTGGGCCGCATTGCTCCGTGAGTGCCACGCCAGCAGTTCCGCCACATTTAAGCGGCGAAGTGTGATTCGGAAAACCGCGCTCCCAAAGGAACGCACATTTGCCGGCACACCCTGCAGGCGATCAATCCGCGAATACTAGATTCACAGATATTGATCTGCGACGACTGTGAAAGCGGGCGGCGCCAGTCCAGCTTTTTAGGGAAGGACTTTCTGAGGAGGCCGCAACGCCCGAGTTTAACGAAACGCGCCGAAGCGCATTTCTAAAAACCCTCCCGATGATTCACCCTCGAGAATCACCGGTCACCACCAGCTTTGTTTCAGTCGCGAGCAGGTTCAATGCATCTCACGTCTGCACTGGAGTCACTCTGAGCGAATCACGAATCAATCGCAATCGAAAATTGACGTTGAGTTGTGCAGAAACTGTGGAGGATGAGACTTCCTTGTGGAAAGGGAAGGAAAAGACAGGGAAAATTCGTGGCCACGGATTTTCGCGGATTAACACGGATAGATCTTTTCTATTTTTTTATCCGGAGGGTTTGCTGCCGCTTGTCTACATGGCAGAAAACAAAGGGCACGACTTAGTCGTGCCCTTAATCCGTGTGATCCGTGAAAAGTTCGTGGCTAGCTGTTAGTCGCGCACTCCATCCAGAAACGCCCGCAACTTCCGCGAACGTGACGGATGCCGCAGCTTCCGCAACGCCTTCGCCTCGATTTGGCGAATGCGTTCGCGAGTCACGGCAAACGACTGGCCGACTTCTTCCAGCGTGTGCTCCGAGCCGTCTTCCAGACCAAAGCGCATCTTGATGACCTTCTCTTCGCGCGGCGTCAGCGTGCGCAGCACCTGCGAAGTCTGGTCTTTCAAGTTGACGTTGATCACGGCTTCGGCCGGCGAGACTACAGCGCGGTCTTCGATGAAGTCGCCCAGATGCGAATCTTCCTCTTCGCCGATCGGCGTTTCGAGTGAGATAGGCTCCTGCGCGATCTTCAACACCTTGCGCACTTTCGCTACCGGAATATCCATGCGCTTGGCGATTTCTTCCGACGTAGGTTCGCGTCCCAGTTCCTGCACCAGCTGCCGCGAGGTGCGGATCAGCTTGTTGATCGTTTCGATCATGTGCACCGGGATACGAATCGTACGCGCCTGATCGGCAATCGCACGCGTAATGGCCTGCCGAATCCACCACGTGGCGTAGGTCGAGAACTTATATCCGCGGCGGTATTCGAACTTGTCGACAGCTTTCATCAAACCGATGTTGCCTTCCTGGATCAAATCCAGGAATTGCAAACCGCGGTTGGTGTACTTCTTGGCGATGGACACCACCAGGCGGAGATTGGCTTCGATCAGCTCTCGCTTGGCCTGCTCCGCATCCATGTCCCCCTGGATGATTTCCCGTTGGGTCCGCTTGAGTTCCTGAAAGGAAACTCCAGCTTCGCCCTCCAGTTTCTCCAGTTCAGACCGGACCGCGCGCGACTGCTTGCGATAGTCCTTCTTCTGGTCGTCGCTGCGGGTGGCTTCCGCTTTGCGTTCCAGATTCTGGGATTGCCGGTCGAGCGACCGCATGGTGTCGACCGTCTTGTTGACGCGGTCGATCAACCGCTTGCGCTCGGCGTTGGTGAATCCCAACTTGCGAACGCACAGAGAAACGGCCACCACAGCCCGCGCCAGATTCAGACGAGCGCGGCGGTAGTCCTTGGGACGCTTCTTCTGCGAGACGGCAGCGAACTTCTCGATCAACTGCCCAGCCTTTTTGTAGGCTTTGGCCAGGTCGTCGATCTTGCCGGTGAACTCCTTCAGACGGTTCTGAAGGATTTCGTCAGTGATCTCCTCCTCGTCGAAGGTGACCACTTCCTTGATGGAGCGGACGCCCTTCTTGAGGTCCTCGCCCATCGCCAGCAGTTCGTTGATGACGATCGGAGAGCGCGAGAGCGCTTTCAGCACTCGCAATTGCCCACGCTCAATGCGCTTGGCGATTTCCACTTCGCCTTCGCGCGTGAGCAAGGGAACAGTTCCCATCTCGCGCAGATACATGCGGACGGGATCGTTGGTTTTTTCGAGAGCGCCGGGGGTGAGGTCGAGTTCAACGTCCTCGCCGGCTTCTCCCTCTTCTTCGAACTTTTTATCGAGCGCGGAGGAGGGAAGTTTGGGTCCCTCCAGCACATCGATTCCCTGCGTACCAATCGTGGTCAGCAGATCGTCCAGGTCCTCGGGAGAATGCACGTCGTGCGGGATAAGGTCGTTGACCTGGTCATAGGTCAGATATCCCTTCTCTTTACCTGTGTCGATCAGCTTTTTGATATCGTCGTACTTGTCGTCAAGAGCCAAGACGGATTACCTTCTTCTCGTCCTAACGGAAAGGACTGGAGCGTTTTTTAGCGGTGGGAACGTGAAGCGGCGGAGTTGCGCGCCGGGCACAAACCTACGAATTATAGCATCGGATGGGTTTAGTGGATATCAGCGATAGGCTGATTTTTGACACACCCCGTCCATGTTCCCGTCAACTGTTCAGTTAGATGTCATCAAACTCCATTTAGTTTCATAGTGTTTTGGGGCTCTATGCTGGCCTGGCCGTCGGCCCGTCGTCGGCCAGGCTCGGATCCATCAGCGCCCGTTTCAGACGCATCTTTTCCTGTAAAAGGGCCTGTATTTGGCTGGCTTCCTGTCCTCGCGTGCCCTGCAGCTGCCTTTGGACCAGCTCCAGCTTGCGCCGGAGTTGCATTCGCCGCAGGGCTCGCACCGCCCCCTCAAGCCGTTCGGCGGAGAGCTCCTCGTCGTCCTTCATAAGGATGGCAGCCAGCAAGTGACGATCGGCCTCCGGCAGGGGCAGATCGGTGACGTGGACCGCCTCAGACCTGAGCAGGACTTCGATGATCGATTCGGCAGCGACTCCCTGGTGTAAGCCCTCGCTTTTGAGGACGAACTGGGCCTGGCGGCACGGGTCAAACTCCTCCTCTGCGCCGTCGCGGGCGGAAATGTGCTCCTCAGAAGTCTGTATCTGGGTAGCCGAGACCAGCGCCCGGATCAGAATCTTTTCTGCATCCGTGATCTGCACCTCGGCCGGAGCCTTCAGCGTCGCAGTCGAACGGTTGGCGGCGGCATGTTTCAGCTCCTGCCGCAGGACCGAGGAGTCGATGCCCAGCTTCTGCGCCATCTCTCGGGCCAGTTCGTCGCGAACAATCCGGCTAGGCACCCGCTGGATGTGAGGTAGCAGATAGTTCACCGCCTTCACCTTGCCCTCGGCGCTGCGGACTGGGAACTGTGCCCTCGCCCGTTCGATCAGGTAGTCGAAATATTTCTGCGAAGTCCTTAGTGCGCCGGCGTAAGCCTCTTTCCCCTTGCGCCGGATAAACAGATCAGGATCGAACCCCGACTCGAGGGTGAGCACCTTGACTTGAAATTCTTCTTCAACCAGCAGCCCAAGCGTCCGTTCAGTGGCCTTGGCCCCAGCCGTATCCGGATCGAAATTGACGACGACGTTCTTCGTAAAACGCCCCAAAAGCCGCGCCTGAAGCTCGGTGAAAGCAGTACCCGAGCTGGCGATCACGTTGTGGAACCCGGCGGCAAACACCGAGATGCAGTCCATCTGTCCTTCAACCAAGATGGCGTAATCCAGCTTGCGAATCGCTTCCTTTGCCTGGTCGAGATTGAACAGCACCCGCGACTTGGAGTAGATCGCCGTCTCGGGTGAATTCAAATACTTGGGCCCAGCTTTCTCATCGGCAGAAAGCGTACGCCCGGTAAAAGCAATCACGCGCCCCGCTTCGTTGGTGATGGGAAACATTACGCGGTTGCGAAATTTGGAATACATAGCTGCAGCTGCTGGCTTCTGGCTGCTGGCTTCTAGCTGATTTCCCGCACCGTTGTCATCCCGAGCGGAGTCGAGGGACCTTGCGTTGGACTGAGAACCGGGAACTGATATCTGAGAACTGTTTTTCTGAGTCCCACTTTGCTGAAGGCTGACAGCCGACGTCTGACGGCCGCTCTCCACCTTCCACGAAAAAACGCCACTCTCCCGCAACACGTCTTCTTCGAACTCGCCCTTCAAGCGGTCGCGCAGGATAAACCCCGAATCCGGCGCAAATCCGATCCGAAATGCTTTGATCACATCTTCATTCAACCCGCGCCCGGCCAGATATTCCCGCGCATGCGCTCCCTCAGGCCGTCGTAAATATTCCTGAAAAAACGCGCAGGCACGCTCATGGACATCAAGCAGCACGGTACGCAGCCGAGCTTCCTTCGCCTCAGCCGGACTCGAGTAGGTTACCTTGGGCAGCGCAATCCCCAGCTTCTGCGCCACCACCCTTACAGCTTCGGGAAAAGTAATGTTCTCGACCTTCTGGACAAAGCTGAAAACGTCGCCGGACACGCCACAGCCAAAGCAGTGATAAAACTGCCGCGTGGCATGCACCGAAAACGACGGAGACTTCTCGTTATGAAAAGGACAAAGCCCAGAGTAGTTCTGCGCCCCCGCCTTCTTCAGCTTGACGTAGTCGCCGACAATGCGAACGATGTCCGCCTGCTGCTTGACGGTTTCCTTGAAATCGCTGGAGTCGGTCATGGTTGGAGGCACAGCTATCCGCAGGAATTGTGAGCCTGAAAGCCGCTGTTTTGAATATACCGGAAGCAGATTGCTGTGGAGAAGCTGTGGAAGAAGGCGCTACTTCGATGAGGGAGGAGGAAAACGCGCTCTTTACTAAACCCGCAGCTCCACCACCGTCGCGCCGCCGCCACCTTCATTCTGCGCAGGCTCTGTCACAGATTCCACATGCGGATGCTTCTGCAAATACTGCCTCAAAGCTTTCCGCAAAATACCCATGCCGCTGCCATGCACCACGCGCACGCGCGGTAAACCGGCCAGGAATGCGCGGTCCACAAATTTCTCCACTTCGCGGGTAGCATCGTCCACGGTGCGACCGATGACGTTGATCTCCGACGGCACGCTGTCGTTCTCTTTTTCCAGCGAAACCGAGATACCACGCGCCCGGGCCGCTTTGACTGGCGAATCCGCCGCCCGCGACAGCACCTCTGCAATGTCGTCACGAGCGATCTTCATCTTCATAGCGCCGATTTCGACTTCAAAGTGATTCTCGTCGATACGCCGGCTGCACCACGGCGGGCCGCCCCACCGACTTAAGTTTCACCGTGTCGCCCTCGGAGACATGTTTCACTACCTGCGGCTGCGCATTCGGATCGCCTCGATCGGCCCCGGTCGAGTGCGCCACCACAGTCGAATCGAACTGCTCGCTGAATTCTCGCCGCAGCTTGGAAATACGCCGTTCAGCGTCTTTCGACAGCTTCTGCGACGCAGCCCGGTCCTGGATGGCATTCACCATCTCCCGCGCCTGATACTCGAAATCGCGCAGCAGGGTTTCGAGCTTTTTCTCCATCTCTTTGATCTTTGCCTGCTGTTCTTTCCGTCCCTCAGCGGCGAGAGTCGCCTTTTCGCGTTCCAGTTCTTTTTCGCGTGCTTTCAGGCGCAAACGTTCGGCCTCGGCCTCACGCAGGTTTTCATGCAGGCTGTCGAGAAACTGGCCGACGTCCCGCGCCTGCGTCCCCAGTTTCGATCGTGCGGCCTCAATAATCGACGGATTCAGTCCCAGCCGCTGCGCGATGTTGATGCCCGCCGACGCTCCCGGCACGCCGATTCTCAGTTCGTAAGTCGGTTGCAGCGTGGTCTCATCAAATCCGACGGAGGAATTCACGACTCCGGGCGTATTTGCCCCGAAGACTTTCAGCGAAGTGTGGTGCGTGGAGATCACCGTGATGCAACCAATCCGCCGGAAGTGCTCAGCGATCGCGACCGCCAGAGCCGCTCCTTCCTCGGGATCGGTGGCCGAGCCCAGCTCATCCAGCAGCACCAGCGAGTTTGCCGTAGCCGTGCGTGAAATAAAGTCGATGTTTGTGACGTGGGCCGAAAACGTTGAGAGATTCTGCTCGATCGACTGGTAGTCGCCGATATCCGCCAGTACCGCATCAAACATGGGGAACTCAGCGCGATCCGCGGGGACGGGAATGCCGGACTGCGCCATCAGGGCCAGCAGTCCAACGGTTTTGAGAGTAACGGTTTTCCCGCCTGTGTTTGGACCGGTGATGACAAGTTCGACGCCTTCGCCCTCAAGCTCGATGCTGACGGGAACAACACGCCCGCCTTTTGTTTTCAAATTTCTCTCCAGCAAGGGGTGGCGGGCATTGATCAAAACCAGCCGGACTTTGCCCGGCCCGGACAGCCGGGGGCTGTCCTCACGTGGTCCTTGTAGGTTGTCATCTTCAACGACGAGCACCGGCACGCAGGCATAGTCTTCCGCAAACCGGGCCTTGGCGAATTGCAATTCCAATTCGCCCAACACCTCCACCGCCTGCAGGATCACTTCAGAGCTCTCGCCGATCTGGCGCGTCATCTCCAGAAGGATGCGATGGATCTCTGCCATCTCATCATCCAGCAACCGCACCAGTTCGTTGTTCTGCTCGATAGTCTCCAAAGGCTCGACGAACACGGTCTGTCCGCTGGAACTGGCGCCGTGGACCACGCCCTGCACCCTGCGCTTCTGTTCGATCTTGATCGGGATCACGAAACGCTCGCCGCGGATCGTGATCAGCTCATCCTGCACCGCACCACCTTCTGACAACCGGCGCAGATAGCCTTGCAGCGATTGCTGGATCGTTCTCTTTTGCCGCTCAATTTCGCGCCGGATGCGGGCCAGTTCAGGCGAAGCGCGATCTTCGAGCGTGCCATCAGGCTGTATCTTGTTGCGGAAGGCACGCAGGAACTCGCTGAAGTCGATGATCCCGGATGAGAGTTCCCCTACCGCTGTCCATGGCACTTTCATTGCCGCCGGCGGGTTCAAAGCGATCCCCCGCCATTCGCTGGCGCGATCGACGACAAGCACGACATCACGAATCTCGGTAGTTTCGAGGACCGCGCCCTGGATACGAGCCTTCTCGACCGTGATTGATATCTCCAGCAGCCCGGTGAACTCGAAGCGGCCACCTACTCGGCGGAACTCCCGTATCTCACTGGTGAGTTGGTGCTGATTCTGAATCCACAGGCGATCGACCGAAGGAGAAAGCCCCGCGACGCGCTCCTGCCCCAGAGGGGACCACGCATACCCGCGAATCAAATCGCGCAAGGAGTCAAACTCCAGCACTCGCGCGCTACTATGAAGGAGAGAAGACGGCATCAGCTTCAATGTTACAAGAAGCCGGCCAGATCAGGACAAAGCCTGAATCCAGGGATTTTATTGGCGAACTCTACGGTCTCCTTCGCGTCCTTTGCGGTTAAAAGCTCTTGACCGCAAGTTCGCAAAGGAAAAGTAATTAGAGGAATCTGAAATCTGAGATCACAAATCTGAAATGAATTTATGCCTTAGCAGTCTCGACCATTAACGGCGCCGATCGCTTCGCCAAAGGGAAACGAAGCGTGAACACAGCCCCGCCCTCGGGCCGATTCTCGCAGTTAATCTGTCCCTGGTGATCGCGCACGACACCATACGTCACGCTTAACCCCAATCCCATACCCTTTCCCACAGGCTTTGTCGTGTAGAAAGGATCGAAAATACGCTGGGGGTCGCGTACGCCCGGACCAGAGTCCGAAAATTCCATGATCAGCTCATCACCCTCCGGGAGGACGCTCACTGAAAAAGTTCCTCCGCCTACTTCTTCCAGGGCGTCAGTGGCGTTGCCGATAATCTCCACGCAGCACTGAAAGAGCTGATTCACGTTCCCCCATATTTGCGGAAGGTTGGCCGCTATCCGGCTCTCCAGGCGAATGTTCTGGCTTTCCGCCCGCATCATTTTCATTTGCAGAGCGCGCTGCACAATCGAGCCCATGTCGAGAAGCGTCTTCTCTCCGGGCGACTGCTGGGCAAAGCTGAGCAGGCTCGACACCAACTCTCGCGTGCGCCGTGCCTGCTGTCCAATTTTGCGCGCCATGTTGGCCTGATTCGAGTCCAAGTCGGACTGAGAAGCGAGCAACTCTGAGTATCCCAGAATGGCAGCCAGCGGATTGTTGATTTCATGCGCTGCTCCCGACACCAGTTGAGCCAGCGACGCCAGCTTCTCGCGCTGAATCAACTCGGTCTGCAGCCGCTTCATGTTTTCCAGGCTGGAGCGCGACTCTTCCAGCAGTCGCACCAACTCACGGTCCATGAGAAATTGCCGAAGAAATACAAACAGACCCAGGACCACCATCGCGACCAGTGTGGCGATCAGTCGGAACTGCCGCAAGTTAGGCGCTGCGGTGTCGCGGAACCATGCCCAGTATCCCATCACCGGAAGAGAAAGCATCGCCAGCATGGCCAGCCGTGGGGTCAGCAGTTGCCAGCGCGAGATCATTGACGGAGCAAGCTGAGAGGGCGGCTTCGATTCATTCGCCAGCAGCGCTGCCCAGATCATCCAGCAAACCGAAGAAATGAACGGGATGTCGTAAAGACTGCCAGTGTAATAGGTGCCGCGAGCGATGGCGGCATTTAAAGCCACCGAACTCACGGCGTAAAGTCCTGACGCCACAAACAGGTTCCAGTAAATCTTCTTCCAGGCTCCGCGCGCGTTCCATGCGAGCATGCCCAGCACCATCAGGAACGCCAGATTTTCTACCAGGTAAAGCAAGTCGTAGTGCGGACTGTAAAGAGAAACATTGAGCACGACGTATTCATCCGGGAAGATGACAAAGGCATAAAGGAATACCCACCACACCAGCAACATCAGAAAGTTGAGCGTGCTGAAGTAAAGTTTTTTCTCCTCCAGCAGGTGCGGACGTAACGCTACCGCTGCCATGAAAGGCACAACGTGGATAAAGAGGATTACGTCTCCGATAAACGGATCAGGCAGCGTCCGGCGCAGAACCACTTCGTAGAGCGTCCACAAGGCCAGATTGGTCGACCAGAGCAGACAACCCAGCGCGATCAGACCCCAGAAAAGCCGAATTTGGCCGCGGGTCTGAACTGCATTGACCAGCATGATGACGAAGGCGAGAAACAACAGCAGGGACTGGCTTATATCTCCGAAGGCAAGCAGCCCAAATCCTTTAGGTACACTTATCGACACGCCGGCATAAATAAGAATGAAGCCGGCAATCCCTCCCACCTGCCATCGATGCTTAGAAACCATTGATATCCCGCATTCTAGTGGTCGAAGCCAGCCGCAAATCGATTTCGGAATAGACAAAGCGTTACTTTGGTACCCCGTAGGAGCGGAACCATCTCAAGACAAAACGGGAAGGCATGACTGACGGTGAGAGCGGGGCTAACGAAACGGGGAGAGCACGACAAGAAACGGGAAGGGCACGACTTCAGTCGTGCCGCATCATCGCCAACCCTCCGCGGCCTTGGCCGCTGGGGGGGCGCTGGTTCCAGCTTAACCCCACCGCGACCATCCCCAAGCCCCTCTGCTAGAATCAGCCCATGACCTTCCCGGTCACACGCCTTCGCCGCCTGCGCCAAAGCGCCTCAATGCGCGCGCTGGTGCGGGAGACCCGTCTCAGCCCCGAAGCCTTTATTTACCCGTTATTTGTCTGTCCGGGGGAGGGCGTACGCAAGGAAGTCCGGTCGATGCCGGGCGTCTTCAATCTTTCGGTCGATGAAGCCGTGAAAGAGGCGCGCGAAACCGCCGCCCTGGGCGTTTCCGGCCTGATCCTGTTTGGCCTTCCCGAGACCAAGGACGAGGTCGCCAGCGGCGCCTGGGCGGAAAACGGAATCGTGCAGCAGGCTGCCCGCGCCATCAAACGCGAAGTCCCAGACCTCATCGTCATGGGAGACGTCTGCCTCTGTGAATACATGTCTCACGGACACTGCGGCGTGGTCAGTTCCGGCGCCGGAGCCCAGTCGCTGGGTGCTGCGGTCGCAAGTCCGCCCGCAATCACCGGCGACTACGAAATCCTCAACGACGCCACGCTCGAGCTGCTGGCTCGCACAGCCGTCTCGCAGGCTCACGCCGGTGTCGACGTCATCGCCCCGTCCGACATGATGGATGGCCGCGTTGCTGCCATCCGCAAAGCGCTCGACCAGGCGGGTTTCTTGAACACTCCTATCCTCTCTTATGCGGCGAAGTTCGCTTCGGGCTTTTACGGCCCGTTCCGTGAGGCTGCCGATTCCACGCCTCAGTTCGGTGACCGCCGTTCCTACCAGATGGATGGCGCCAACCTTCGCGAGGCCATGCGGGAGATTGAAGAGGACATCGAGGAAGGCGCGGACCTGATCATGGTGAAGCCCGCGTTACCGTATCTGGACGTAATTGCGGCTGCCCGCGATCGTTTCGATCTCCCGCTGGCTGCCTACCAGGTTTCGGGTGAGTACGCCATGATCGAAGCCGCCGCCCGCAATAACTGGATCGACCGCGAGCGCGTCATGATGGAGTCGCTGCTGTCGATCCGCCGCGCCGGCGCCAGCATCATTGTCACCTACTACGCAAAAGAAGCAGCGAAGCTGCTGGCCTAGTAACGCTGCGGACTCTGGATGTAGACGATCCGGTCATTCTTGCAGGCCCAGATCAGGGCCACGACCCATCCAATCAAGCTCCATCCTAAAAAGAAATTGAGCAGAAAGATGGAAAGCTTGTCGTGCCTCTCGCGCAGCAACGCGACAATTGTCGGCAGGAAGTAAAGGACAAATCCACATCCAAAGAACGGAAAAAGGAAAAGCCCAAAAACGTGCATATCGACCTCCTGAGAAATAATACGTCTGTTGCGAGCTAGAAGTTCCCACTCGATGGTGCCCCGTCCAAGCTCCACTTGGGCGGGTCTTTTCTCGGGCTGCTATCGCCTTTGACCCCACCCTGTTCTAGAATCAAACGTTTGCTATCCCGCATCTCTTCATAGTGAGGACTATCTCTTTGCCCGAAACCATTTATGACATCGCCATCATCGGCAGCGGACCGGCTGGCTACACCGCCGCCATCCGAGCCGGCCAGTACGGCCTGAAAACCGCGCTCATCGAAAAGGACAACGTGCTCGGCGGCACCTGCCTCCACGTAGGCTGTATCCCGACCAAGGCCCTGCTGTTTAACGCCGAACTTTGGGACCACCTGAAAGACGCCAAGGAATTCGGCATTGAAGGCGTGGACGACGCGCAAGCTGAACTGGCCCGCCGTCCAGGAACGCAAGTCGAAGATCGTAGCCAAGCACGCCAAGGGTCTCGAGTTCCTGATGAAGAAGAACAAAGTCGAAACCATCCGAGGCTACGGCAAGCTGACCGGCCCGTCGCAAAACGGTGTGCTGACCGTCGAAGTCACTGCCGACGACAAAGCCAGTCACGTAAAGGCGAAAAATGTAATCCTCTGCAGCGGATCGGAAGCCCGCATGTTGCCTGGTCTTGAGCCCGGCGACCATATCTTGAGCAACATCGAAATTCTCTCGCTCAAGGAAGTTCCGAAGTCCTTGGTGATCGTCGGCGCCGGAGCCGTGGGTGTCGAATTCGCTTCCATCTTCCGTTCCTTCGGCACGGAAGTCACGCTCATTGAAATGCTGCCTCGGCTCGTCCCCATCGAAGACGAGGAGATATCGAAGGAACTGGCACGCGTCTATCGGAAGCGCGGCATCGCGTTTCACACCGGCGCAAAAGTCGACAAGATCGAGAAAAGTAAATCAGGCGTCACTGTGACCTTTAGCATTGATGGCAAACCGCAGAAAATCGAAGCAGAGAAGATCCTGATTGCGGTCGGACGCAAGCCGCGCACCGAGAACCTCGGGCTTGAGAGGACAAAAATCAAGCCCGACCGTGGCTTCATCAAGACCGACAGCTGGATGCAGACCGCCGAACCCGGCGTCTACGCCATCGGCGACATCGTCCTAGGAACGCCGCAACTGGCCCATGTGGGCGCGATGGAGGGCATCGTGGCCGTGACCAAAATTGCAGGGAAAAAGGGCAAGCCCATCAATCCCGAGCACATACCTAACGCAACCTACTGCCACCCGGAAATCGGCAGTGTTGGTTTGACCCAAGTAAAAGCGGAAGAGGCGGGCTACAACATTAAAGTCGGCAAGTTCCCCTTCACCGCAAACTCGCGCGCTTCGATCGTCGGCCAGCACGAAGGCTTCATCAAGATCGTCTCCGACGCCGACTACGGCGAAATCCTGGGCGTACACATCATAGGCCCGCAGGCCACAGAACTGATCGCCGAAGCAGTTGCTGCCATCGAACTCGAAGCCACGGTCGAAGACCTGATGTGGACGGTCCACGCCCACCCCACGCTGGCCGAGGCCATGCTGGATGCGGCGAACAGCGTCTACGGAATGCCGATTAACGCATGAGAACCATTGGAAATTGGGTAATTGAGTAATCGAGCAATTGGAATTTCGAAAGTTGGCGACTGTAGGATTTTCAATTACTCAATTTAAAAATTACTCAATCGCTATTACTCAATCGCTTTCTTTGATCTCCGTCCTCCAACTCGGCACGCTAGATTACGCCACCGGGCTGCGCCTACAGCAGCGCCTCGTCGAACTGCGTAAGGAAGAACGCATCGGCGATGTCCTGCTGCTGCTCGAACATTATCCAGTCATCACTCTGGGACGCAACGCCAAGCAGAAAAATATCGTGGTGTCACCCGAAGTGCTGGCCCAGCGCGGCGTGGAAGTAATCGAGTGTGATCGCGGTGGCGACGTGACATTCCACGGCCCCGGCCAGCTCGTCGGCTATCCCATTTTCGATCTGCGCGCCATCGCCACACCCGACGGCAAGCGTAAAACTCTGGGCGCAATCGACTACGTGCGCCGACTGGAAGAAGTTTTGATCCGTACCTGCGCCGACTATGGCATCCCCACGACCCGCATCTGCGGCCTGACCGGCGTCTGGACGAACCCGGAACCCCTGTCATCCCGAGCGCAGCAGGACAATTCGCTCGCGAATTGTCCCGCGGAGTCGAGGGACCTTGCTTCAGGCTCGGAAGCCAAAATCGCCGCCATAGGCGTTCACATCTCAAGAGCCGTGACCTCCCACGGTTTCGCGCTCAACGTAAACACCGACCTTGATTACTTCAACCTCATTATCCCCTGCGGAATCACCACCAAGCCGGTGACGTCCATGGCAAAAGAGTTAGGCCGAAAGCTTTCTTTAGACGAAGTTGCCCATTCCATCTCCCGCAATTTCGGCACTGTTTTCGGAAGTCAGATGCTATGGCTGGAGAATCTGGACGCCCTGTTGGAGAACTCCGTCGGCGTCCCGTTGAAGACGCCCGACGAGCTGCGCCAGATGCACAAAGAAGAAGATCTATTCCGAGCGTGACATTAGTGGTGCTCCGGGACGCGACAGAAACAACCTCCCCGCGTTAGCATGGATTAAGCAAGCGCACATGGCCAAGAAGCAAAAAAAACAACTCACCGCCAAGTCCACGCGGAATTCCACCAATCCCAACCAGCGCACCTATACCATCCCGGACTACCGCCTGGAAAAGCCAGACTTCGATGTCCGTCAAGTCCGCAAAGGCGGCAACGTCAGCTACGAAGTCGCGGGCGACATGAGCGCTCCGGTTCCACCCATCCGCGAATCGAAGTATCTGAACAAAAAGCAATGTATTGAGATCTATCGCTGGATGGTTCTCAACCGCAGGATGGAGGCCACGCTCGAAAACCTCTACAAACAGGGAAAAGTAGTCGGCGGAGTCTACTTCGGCCTTGGCCAGGAAGCCTGCTCCTGCGCTTCCGCCTACGCTTTGCGCAAGGAAGACTGGTTCGCTCCCATGATCCGCAATCAGGGTTCGATCCTGGTCCGCGGCTTCCCCCCTCGCGACATCATGATGCAGTACATGGCCAAGGCAGGTTCTCCCACCGGTGGCCGCGACGGCACATCGCACTTCGGGGACATCAAAGATCACAACATGGTTGCTCCCATCTCGATGCTGGGCGACCTCATTCCTGTTCTCGCCGGCGTGGCTCTGGGCGCGCGCCTCCAGGGACGGAACCTTGCAGTCATGACCTACATCGGCGATGGCGGTCAGTCCACCGGCGTCACGTACGAAGGCTTGAATTTCGCTGCCGTACAGGACCTCGGCCTGGTGCTGTTCGTCGAAAGTAATCTGTGGGCATATTCCACGCCAAGTTCCATGCAGTACCGGGTCAAAGATCTGGCTGAGCGCGCCATTGGTTACGGCATTCCCGGTGTAATCATCGATGGCACCGACGCCTGCCAGGTTTACGACGCCGCCCACGAAGCCTGCGAACGAGCCCGCCGTGGCGAAGGCCCCACGCTCATCGAAGCCAAGATGATGCGCATGAAAGGGCATGCCATCCACGACGCGGCGGATTATGTCCCCAAATCGATGTTCGAATTCTGGCGCAAACGCGATCCCATCGCCCGCTTCGAGAATTTCCTGGTAAACGTAAAAAAGTGGCTGACCCCAACTGAGAACCGGGAACTGATCGCTGCGGTTGATCAACAAGTCGAAGCCGAACGCGAATTCGCAGTCGCCAGCCCTATGCCCGAACCCGAATCGGCCGCCGGCGGAGTGTATTGCGAAGATGGCTGCCACGAAATCAAACCCAAGTACGGAGTGCCAAAAGTTAAAAAGGGGAGCGCAGTTCTTGCCAGAAGCGCGGAAGCAGTGGTTCATTTGAAGTGACAAGAAGATAAAAAGATATGCCTCAACTGACCTATCTCGAAGCTATCCGCCAGGGTATCTGGGAGGAAATGGAACGCGATCCCACCGTCTTCTGTATTGGCGAGGACATCGGCATCTACGGCGGCGCGTTCAAAGTTACCGACGGCTTCATCGACCGCTTCGGCCCTGAGCGCGTTATCGACACACCCATTGCTGAATCTGCCATTGTCGGCGCCGCCTTTGGCGCAGCGCTTACCGGCTTGCGCCCCGTGGCCGAATTTCAGTTCATGGATTTCATCGGCTGCGCTTTCAACCAGATCGTCAACATGGTTGCTTCAGCTCACTATCGCTGGGGTGCGCCCGGTCCTCTGGTGATTCGAGGACCTAGCGGCGGCCATGTTCATGGCGGTCCGTTTCACTCGCAGAATCCAGAGATGTGGTTTGTGCATGCGCCGGGCCTGAAAGTAGTTTGTCCGGCCACCGCCTACGACGCCAAGGGTTTGATCAAAGCGTCCATCCGCGATAACAATCCGGTCATCTTCTTCGAGCACAAATACCTCTATCGTCGCATCAAGGAAGAAGTGCCTGCGGAAGACTACATCGTGCCGCTGGGCAAGGCGCGTATCGCCCGTGAGGGTCGCGACCTCAGCATCATTACTTATGCTGCCATGGTGTACACCGCGATGGAAGCCGCCGAAACTTTAAGCAAAGAAGGGATCGAGGTTGAGATTGTGGACTTGCGCACTATCTCGCCCCTCGACCGCGAAGCGATTGTGGAGACCGTGCGCAAAACCAACAAAGTCATCCTTTTGCACGAGCACTCCCTCACAGGAGGTCTCGCGGGCGAAATTGCTGCCATTATTAACGAAGAAGCTTTCGACGACCTGGACGGCCCCATCGTCCGCATCGCTGGCCAGGATTCGCCGGTTCCGTTCTCGCCGCCGCAGGAGGAATACTTTCTGCCCAAGGTGAGCGACGTGCTGCGCGAAGCCCGCCATCTGAAAGCATATTAGAGTTTGTTGGGCGCCCGCCCACGTGGGGACAGCCGCCCTCGGCTGCCCGTCCGGGAGAAGCTCGGCAAGAATCAACGGGCGTATGATGAACGAAGGAGGCAGGCATGCGTAATCTCATTCTCGGCGCCGTCATTACCTTGCTTCTGCTCTTCCTGGGTGGTCTGGCCATCGCGACTCTCGGATTCCTGCCCACCAACGCCGATTCCACTCCGCCGAAACTGGAGCAGCACATCGCCATGTCGGCCATGGATGCCTCCATGGGGCGCCACGCCCCTCGCCTGACCAATCCCGTCCCGCCGACAGACGACAACCTGATCGACGGGATGAAGATCTACACCATGAATTGTTCGTCCTGTCATGGCGGGCTCGACAATAAACCCAGCGTACTGCAGCACTCTTTCTATCCACCCGTCCCGCAGCTGATTATTTATCCGCTGGATGATCCGGAGTGGCACATCTACTACGCCCTACGCACCGGCATCCGGTATACCGGAATGCCCTCATGGAGCAAGGCCTTAAGCGAACAGGACATGTGGAAAGTCACCGCCTTCCTTTCGCGCATCGAAAAGTTGCCACCTGCGGTGCAGGATTATTGGAAGAAATCCACCGGAGTCGCGCCCCCGGCAGTCGATCCAAAGGGCGATGAACACGAACATCACGACTAGCCTTGGCCTGAAAAACAGAAAACCACCATGCCTATATATAATGAAGGGTTGCGCGGCCCTCGACGGCGTCGCGTGGAAGGGAATTATGCCGACTGATATTGTCATGCCCCAAATGGGCGAATCGATCTTTGAAGGAACGATCACCAAGTGGCTGAAAAAGCCCGGTGACAAGGTGCAGCGCGACGAGCCCCTGTTCGAGATCTCTACCGATAAGGTGGACGCCGAAATTCCTGCGCCAGCCTCTGGAGTACTACAGGACATCAAGGTTGCCGAAGGCGCAACCGTCCAGGTGAATACAGTCGTCGGCACGATTTCCGCGGATGGCGAGGGTGGCGCGGCTAAACCTGCGGCCGCCGCTGCTCCTGCGAAAAAGGAAGCGGCTCCGGCCAAAGCCCCCACACCGGCCGCCGAAACCAAGGCCCCTGCTTCAGTCGCGCCAGCTCAAGTAGCGCCACCACAAGCTTCGCACGATGAAGAAGACCACGCTCGTTCGTCTCCCTTGGTCCGTAAAATCGCGCGCGAGCACAACATCAATTTGTCGCAAGTCCCCGGAACCGGACTCGGCGGACGCATCACCAAGCAAGACATCACTGCGTTTCTGGAACAAGGTCAACCGGCGGCCGCAGCCCCAACGCCTTCTGCGGTTCCCGCGCCTGCAAAATCCGCCAGCAGCGCTCCTGCTCCGGCTCCGATTCCCGGCGATCTGGTTCCCTTGACCCAGATGCGCAAGATCATTGCTCACCGCATGATCGAATCGCGGCGCACCAGCGCCCATGTCCACTGCATGTTCGAAGTGGATATCACGCGCATCGTGCAGTTGCGTAACAAGAACAAGGCCGCGTTTGAAAAGCGCAACGGCGCTCGTCTGACCTTCATGCCGTTCTTCACCCGCGCCGCGATTCTCACGCTGCAGCAATACCCCATCGTGAACGCTTCGCTCGAAGGCGAAAGCATCCGCTACCATCGCCACGTCAACGTCGGAATCGCGGTCGCGCTCGACTGGGGCTTGATCGTTCCAGTGTTGAAGAATGCCGACGAGCTAAACTTCCTCGGTCTGCAACGTGGGATCAGCGATCTGGGCGAGCGCGCCCGCAACAAGAAGCTCAAGCCGGACGAAGTGGAAGGCTCGACTTTCACCATCACCAATCCCGGCCAGTTTGGAGCTGTGTTCGGATTGCCCATCATCAATCAACCTAACCTGGCCATCATGGGCGTAGGTGGAATTACCAAATCGCCCAAGGTCGTCACTGACGAAGACGGGAATGACTCGATCGCGGTTCGCTCCATCGTCAACCTGACGCTGGGCTACGATCATCGTGTCATCGACGGCGCAGTTGCCGACCAGTTCATGGCCCAGGTCAAGAAGACGCTTGAGAACTGGGCCGAAGAAATCGGCTGATTCACGGCTGGGCGGGTTTTGACCACGTAGAAGCATTCAAGCAAAGAACGGTTCCGTCGATCACGGCGCTCAGACCTTGCTTGAACTTGTCCGGATCAACAATGTGGCGCGATGTCACCGCGTCGGTTAGCTGCAAAGCCGCTGACACGAAAGACATCGCCGCATTCTTCTTTTCAGCCCCGGACCGGCTGTTGAATAAGCCTTCCGCTGTCCCGGTGCCAGCCACGTAGACGTAATATTGAGGCTCCGATGCCAGCACTCCGGCAACGCATGCCACCAGATTTACCGTCTTCGCCCCTGCCGTGCTCAGGTTCGTGGAAGGAGATTGGGACCAGTTGAAGTCGGACGAATATTTTGTCGCCGCCATTCCCGCGGTCACTCCGCTACCCGCCCGTGGCTCATATTTTCCGAGAGACGCGACGTAGGTGATGACCTGGTTGTCGATTGGTGCCGTGCTGTCTACCGGTACATTCTGGATCGAAACCGCATTGCCGCTGGCCCCGCACGCCCCCCAGCTCGAATCACCATGGAGGCAGAGACTGTTGTTTGCCGTTCCGTTTCCCAATTGCCCGCTGGGGACCACTCCGCCAATTACATCCGCCTTCGCCGCCAGTCCCGTGTCGACGTACTGCTTGGTCGAGGCCTGATTTGGGGCAACAGGACTTCCAGGCAATTGCAACGGGCCGGTCATCGTGTCCCCGGTCTTCCTTACGAATGTTCCGCTACCTACGCTCGTGACTGCGGAATTTCCCGCTCCAAGTAGAGTGCGCACCGCCGAAATCGTGGTTGGAGAAGTTGGGGTCACTACCCAGAACTCCGTCTTGACCGTGCCATCGTCAAGTTGGTACACGACTGTGAAAAAAGTATTGGACGGAGTCGCGCCCGTGTTCGGAACCAGCGCAACCGACAACGTCCCACCGGGCCCCAGAATCACGCTCTTTCTTCCCGCGGCAACCGACTGTCCCGTGCTCGTGCTAAAGGTCGGCCACGAGATCAGCAGTGTTCCGCCAGCCAGCGACCCATCCGCCCTGTACACGAAATCGTTGATTGTCGTTGTTGCGGGACTTTGACTCCAGGATGCGCCCGGCAACACCAGCAAAAATGCCAGCAAGTAGAAAAGCCGCCCCCAGGGGCGGCTGTGCGCGTCAAACATGTTTCCTCCTTGCTGATTTTCAAAAGACGCACATCTCCCCGTAACCCAAACAGGGGAAAAGTGGCCAGCTAAAAACTATTGTGGATTGTTAGGAAACTGAGAACCGAGAACCGACAACTAAGAACTGCATTTACTCCGCTCGAACCTGTTGATCCAGAAACCTCTCCACGCTGCGCACATACACGTCGGCGAAATCCACCACCGGACGCTCTTTCTCGATCAACTCCAACGCCGCTTCTGTCGTCCAACCCATCGAGCACAATACCGCCAGAGTCATCATCGGCGCGCGGTGCACTCCCGCAGCGCAATGGATGAACAGTTTGGTTCCTTCCTGGCTAAGTGCGTCCATTGCAAAGTCGACACCAACCTGAAACACTTCCGGCGGTTTCGGTTGGAAATCGTCGTCAATGGGATTCCAAAGCACTTCAATGGCGTGCGGTTCTGCTAGTTCGGTATCGTCAAATTCGATCTGCATGTCGATGACATGGGTCACGCCTGCCCCCGCCACCTCTGCCATGTTCTCGGCTCTCCAGATTCCGCCTCCGACCGCGATGCGGCCGGTCACCCATGTCATGTCCATCCTGAAGGTCCCTTGCCCTGACGGCCGATAGCCCAGTAGCGTTCCAGTCGGCGTTGCGGCGCGTCGGTTGAAAGTCGAGATCTTTATAGTAGAGGACAGAAGCTTCGCCGATTCCGACCATCGGCTTGCCGTTGTCGTCCAACCATTGACTTTCATTCTAAGCCATCCTCACTGGCGGCTGCCGCCCCTGCCAAATCTGTGGAATCTTTGGTAACGGTCTGTTCCGGCATTTGCATTTCAGGAAGACCGAGTCTTCGCAACAGGATTGCAGCCATTGAATCCTGTGTCCGTGTGTCCTCTGTCGATGTCGCGGGATAGAGTCCGATCATCTCGAAAAGGTATTTCATTCCCAGATAGTGACCTTTGCCCACCTGGTCGATTGTGGTCTCTACCATTTCGACCGCGCCATTCCTGACCAGATCCCTGATCTGCCGCCTGACCTCCGCCAAGTCCGAAGCGGCCTGTTGACCGGCGTCTGGACGAGCGTGCTTCTCCGAGATTGCCGGTCGCGTTCTTGCTGGCCTCGGGCTTCGCGCTTTTGCCAATGCTTTCATCCCCAAAAGAAAAGAGCGCGCCCTTGAGCGCGCCCTTAATCTTTTTTCTCAATCTCTAAATCTAGAATAGCAGTTTCGACTGGGGGAATGGGACATGCTTTCCAAAATTTTATTCTCCATGTTCAGAAGCACTTGCGGGAATTTCCACGATATTGCCCTCTTGACAGTTTTCCGCTCGTGCTCCGTCGGTCGCAGGTAGCCGCACCAACAGACCAGCGGTCAGAAAGATATCCGTCATCTGGTCCAGGGCCTCCGGGAAGCGCCGTCCCACGGTGCGTCGCCGGCAGCCCAGCACTCGGGCAGCTTCGTTTTGTGTGTAATCCTGAAGTGCGATTCTCGCAATCAGTTTGTGTTCGAACGCGCCCAATTGTTCCAGGCCGCGCCCCACATCGTGCACAAAGATCACCGCATCCTCGAACGTACCAGCGTGATAAGACGTCACCTGGGTTCGAAAAAACTCCCGTCCAAGCAGCGACGGCAGTCGTCCCGATTCGATCGACAGGCGCTGGTATCGCCTCAGTATTCCCAGGGTCCGCTCCCGGTATAACCACAAATCAGGATCGTGCCCGATCTGATCAAGAGGGTTGGGCTGCAATGGCAGGCGCCCTGCGGAATTTCTGACAATCGCTTCGGATGGCGGAAGGCCGGGAACGACAGTCATGCGGTTCCTTCCTCTCCGTAAAACGTCGAGAGACCATCAAGCTGCTCTTTGAGGTCTACTTTGTGATTGCCGGGCAGGCGTGGCCGGCTGGGCACGCTGCGAGGCGAAGGGAGATCCAGCATTTCCAGATCGCAGGGAGCACAGTAAATGTCCTGCCCTCCCCGAAGGCGCAACCATAGCGCACCACAGCGTTCACAGTACTTGAGTTCCAACTGGATGACTTCCGGATCTTCGATTTTCATGATTGCCTCGAAAGCTTTCAGCACAAATAAAAAAACCCTGTGCCGATTACTCGGTCACAGGGCTCGTTTCTCTTACGATGACCTGCTGGGATTATTTAGTTATGAGTGCGTGTTGCCTTGGATGGGGAACTATTGGCCCGACCTGCTAAGCCGTCGGCTGGCGGAAATAGCCCTCCTCATAGCCGGACTTCAGCACGCGGCCATTCTGCACCACGACACTGAGCCGGCCCGTAAAATGGAGCTCCCGCAATAACCGCTCCATGGCGGACGATAGCATTTCCGCGGCCCGCACCTTGCGGCGGAATTCCACGAAATTGTTCTCTTCGCCTTCGGATTGTGAATTGATCACCATGATCAGTTGTGTTGTTGCTTATCAAATTCCCCCTCAAAAACCGGGTGACTCTACAGGTCGCTGATCGTAAGCTTGCGATTTTGCCAAGTCAAGAAAATATTTCTTTTAGATGTTCATAAGAAATCCTGAATAGCCAAATGCTATACGTGCGGTGTTATACTCGGGCCATGAAGTTCCGGGCCCTGCAGGAAAATCTGCGCAAAGCGCTCTGGGAGCGCATCGAAGAAGGCGAGTTGACGGGTCTTCGCCTGGCTCGTGAGACCGGCTTCAGGCAGGCGCACATTTCGAACTTCCTTAACCGAAAGCGGGGTTTGAGCGTCGAAGGTATGGACAAAGTATTAAACGTCCAGCGCCTTTCTGTTCTCGACCTTCTCGATCCCAGCGAAATCAACAAACGCGCCAGCATTACGCCTCCCAGCGACGACGATTTTGAAAACGTCCTGATGGTGGACGGTGCGGTCGCCGCCCGGCAGCCACTCATCATGAGCATGAAGGTCAAAGAAGTCGTGAAGCTCAAGAAGAGCTTCCTGCGCAAGCTACGCCCCGAAGTTGAAGGTGATCGCGAAGACTGGGAGCGCTTCGTAATGATCCGCGCCGACGGACGCGAGGGCATGAGCATGTATCCCCGCATCCTGCCCGGCGCAACTGTCCTGATCGATCGCCACTACAACTCGCTGAAACCTTACCGCAAGGGCGAATCCAACATGTACGCCATCGCCCGCGCCGGTGGATGCACGCTGAAATACGTGGAAGTGGCGGGCAATCACCTGGTCCTGCGGCCCCACAACCAGGCCTATCCCGTGGAAGTCATGGCGATGGAGGCGGGCAAAAAACTGCACGACTATCTGATCGGACGCATCTGCTACGTAGGCATTGAAACCTAGGGTGTGGAATTTCGGACCGTCAACCTATTCCTCCGACGGCCAGTCGCGCAAAATGCTCTCCAAAAGTTTGACGGCTTCAGAGAGGGTTCCCAGTTCTTTTGGCGATAGGCGGTCGAGATTACGGGCCAGGTATTCGATTCTTCTCCGCCTGCCCTGATGTAACAGGCGTTCGCCCCTAGGCGTGGGATGAATCTGCTGACGCCGCGCATCTTTGGAATCCACCCTCCGTTCCACCAAGCGGCTTCGCTCGAGACCGGTGACAATGCGGCTCATGGTGGGAGGTTTCACCTGTTCGGCTGCGGCCAACTGTCCCAGCGTCATAGGGCCGCCAAAGACCAACACCGATAATGCCGAGAGCCGGGCTGGGCCTTCGCCGGTAGCGGCATCCTGCTTGCGCACCCGGCGCAACAAATGGATAGCCGCGGAATGGAGCCGGTCCGCAATCGCGGCAGACTCGCCTAGAGGTCTCTTTTTTCCCTTGCGCTCGGCCATCAAATATAGTTAGCTATACTAACGATTAACCACGGAGGGCTGACTCCCATGGCTGCTGCAACTCCTTCAATCGGCATCTCGCGACTCGGTCAGATCGCTATCAATGTTCAGCAAATCGACCGCGCCACTGCATTTTATCGGGACATCCTCGGCCTGCCGCTTTTATTCACCGCCGGCAGCCTGGCATTCTTCGACTGCGGCGGAGTTCGCCTGATGCTGACGCATCCCGAGAAACCGGAATTCGACCACCCCGGCTCGATTCTGTACTTTACCGTACCCGACATTGTAAAGGCGCACCAGCAAATGCTTGACGCTGGGGTGCACTTCGAGGACACCCCTCATCTGATCGCAAAAATGCCTAACCACGATCTGTGGATGACATTCTTCCGCGACTCCGAAAACAACTTGCTGGCCCTGATGTGTGAAATAACAACCTAGACGCGAGCGCCCCGCTCGTGGGGAGAAACCACGGACTACGTGGGGACAGCCGCCCCCGGCTGTCCAGCGGAGCGAGGCGCCGCTAGTTTTGGTTCTGGGTGGAGCAGCGCTTTAGCGCTGCATTGGCGCACGGACGACGAGCGGCTTCAGCCGCTGACGTACCTCAGGGGCTGAAGCCCAACCAGCATGCACATGTGTATGCTGCCCTGAAGGCCTGCTCCACCCGGTTCGGTTTTTCTGTGGTGCCAAAAAAGGGGCCTCTGAAACCGGCAACTCTTGCGGGCGACGCAAAAGAGCTACCGGCTCCAGAGGCTTGGGAGAAAACGTTGAGCCGCTTTACTGCTGACTATCTGGACTCGCTCCCGCGGGAGGAGCGTTGTCGCCTCCCCGGTGCCACTGCTTCATCCGGTCCTGCTGCTCCGCGCGCATCTTGTCGAAGTTCTTCTGCTGATCTTCGTTCAGCACGCTCTTGATCTGAGTGTCGGAGTTCTGCCGAAGCTCCTGCATCTTGCTGAACTTGTCCTGGCGTGAAAGCGACGAGTCCTCGCGAAGGAGATCCATCTGTTTGTGCTGGTCTTCCAGAATCGGTTTCAGTTTCGTCTGCTGCTCGTCACTCAGCTTCAACTTCTTGGTCAAATGCTTGAGCTGATCATCCACGCTCATCATTGGACGACGGCCCAAGTTTCTACCCATCCCCGGTCCCGGCTGCTGATCGCCCTGGGCTGGCGGAGGCGGCGGAGCTTCCTGACTATGCTGGCCGAAAGCATTATTGACAGCGAACCCTACGCTGAACAACACCGCGAGCAGGATCATCGCCAGGAATGTATTGCGTCCGCTTCGTCTGAAATTAAATCGCGGTTCTGTTGAATTCAACATGTTTGTAATCTCCAATTCTTATTCGCGTACTCTCTGAAGCTCTGCGCTCCGGAGATAATCTCTCTGTGTAGTTAGAACACCTGGCAATCACCCGCAGAGTAAAGACTTGGTAAAAGCACGTAAAACTTCGTAAAGCAGAATTCAGTGGCCGGTCTTCAGTCGTCAGTCCTCAGCCGAGTAAATGCATTGACTACTGACGACTGAGACTGACGACAGACGACTGTTTTACAAGACTTTACTTGCCTTGACGCACTCTTTACTCGGACATAGCAACTTCCAATCGAAGGCTTTGCATCACTCCGTCTTTACTGCGGAAATCCAAAACCAGAACCTAGGAGTGAAATAGTGAGCCGAATCTTGCGGTTGATGTCATTGTGTGCCGGTATGTTGGGTCTGGGTACGATCCTTCTCATTGCAGGATGCGGCGGAGGTGGACAAACTCGCTTTCGGGTAATGAACGCCGTCCCCGATGAATCCAACCTCGACGTGCTGGTCGATAGTGTCAGTGTGTCGAGTAATCTCGGCTACGGCACCAGCACCGGATATCAAACCACGAAATCCGGTTCGCACCAGGTCGCGATAGAGCCGTCCGGTTCCAGCACACCCCTGCTGCAGCAAGCGATTAGTTTTGCGTCCGGTTCCGACACGACCATCATTTCCTACAACTTTTCCTCCAACATCGCCAACCTCGTGCTCACCGATGACAACTCCGCGCCCGCCTCGGGCAATTTTAAGATTCGGATCGTCAATGCAGCCCCGGGATTGGGCCCGGCGGATGTCTACATCGTTGCGCCAGCCACTGATCTGACTACGGTCAGTCCTAACGTGAGCAATTTGGCTTTTGGCGCGGCCACTGGATACCAGGGGATCACTTCCGGCAGCTATGAAATCGTGCTCACGCCCGTAGGCCAGAAGTTCAGCGCCGTCGACACCGGATCGCTTAGTTTCACGGCAGGCCAGATCAGAACGTTCGTAGGCCTGAACAGCCAGTCCGGAGGTTTTTCCTACACCATGCTGCAAGACGTAAACTAAGTAAGACTTGTGTGGGGCGGACAAGCGTGTCCGCCCCGCGCAACCATCCTGAAAGCCTTCTGTTATCATCACTTTTAGACCCAAAGCCATTACAGTGGAGGCCCTCATGGAGGAAGTACCCGGCGGAGGAAGTGGATTACGCCGCAACGAAGATATCGCACTCGATCTGATGAAATTTGTCGCCATGACGACAGGCTACGGCCGGACGACCTCGTCAGGAGTAGGTTTTCAGGGCACCGGAGCTGCAGCCAAGCCGGAAGAATATGCCGGACACCTTCTTGAGCTTTACGCCAAGTGTCTGCAATCCGTAGCGGGGAAGAAGTAGTCCGCGAATTTGCGGCAATCGTTCCCCCTTGCGCAAATCCCAGCCCGGTAGCAAAATGTGCCTCCTGAAATTCGCCTGAGGAGGCGCACTATGGTTGCACCATCACCGGGTTCGTTACTGCGGCAGGCTTCCGGCTGGGCCATTTTTTGGGGAGTTCTGCTCATTCTGTTCGGGGTTCTGGCGGTCGGCTCCCCTCTGCTGGCGGCGGTTACAGTGAGCGCGGTCATAGCATGGCTCATCATTCTCGCCGGTGTCATCCACCTCGTAGTAGCCTTTCATGCCCACGGCGCGGGCAGCATGATCTGGAAAGCGCTGGTGGGTCTGGCCTACATCTTCATCGGCGGATATCTGCTAGTCCATCCACTGTTAGGCGTCGCGTCACTGACTCTGCTGCTGGCATCCCTCTTCTTCATTGAGGGAGTGCTGGATATCCTGCTCTATTTCAATCTTCGTCCCGCACGGGGAGCTGTCTGGGTTTTGTTCGACGGCGTTGTGACTTTGCTCTTGGGTCTATTTATCGGCATTCACTGGCCGTCGAGTTCGGCCTGGGCGATTGGCACGCTCGTTGGGGTGAGCATGATCATCAGCGGAGTAGCGCGAGTGATGATGTCTCTGGCCGTGCGGAAACTGAACAAACCGGCAGAGTTGCCTAAGGCAGCGTAACGGTACGTGTGGCGCGGGCGCCCTAGCCCGCGGCCTTTGACGTTGATCTCAAGGCTCGCGGCCAAGGGCGCCCGCGCCACACGAAGACGAGTGATCGAATCTACCGACGCTTGCCCTTGCGAGCGGCCTTTTTCTTCGGAGCTTTCCGCGCCGGCTTCTTTTTCGCGACCTTCTTCTTGGCCGGTTTGCGCGCCGGTTTCTTCTTCTTCGCCGGTTTTTTCCGGACTACTTTTGCCGCTGGCTTTTTCTTAGCCGGTTTTTTCGCCGCCGGTTTACGCGGCGGCTTGGGAGAGTCCCCACCGCCCGCGGGCCGTGGCGCTGCTGGAGCGGGAGGCGCGGGCTCGGCTGCCGGCTCGATCATGCCGGGCAGTTCGGCTTCTTCTTCCTCTTCTTCTTCCTCGTAGTCTTCTTCCAGCGAATCGCCGTAGGCGCCGCTGTCGCCGAACTCATCCATCTCTTCGTCACGGGCGTAGAGGGTATTGTCAAAAATCATCTTTCCTCCTGTTTTTGGGCCGCGTCGGGCGCGGGTTGCGCCGCAAGCGCCGCGGCTACTAAGGGAAATAAAAAGACAACTGAAAGACTACTGGCTGAACGGGGCGCGATTATAGCACAGCGTTTTTGCGCGTCCGCATCAAGAAATAACCGTGCGCAGGCTGCATATTACACCGCGCAGGCGAAGTGGAATAGCCGAGGCAACAGGTATTTCTAAAGAGATTTCCGATAGCTGGAAAGAGCTTGGTATCAGGGTAGCCAGAAACTGGAAGCCAGCAGCCAGAAGCGCTTTACTGAACCCCTCTGATCACAAGAATCATGCCCGGACGCAGCATCGCCAGTCCGCCATTGTCTCGCTTCAAGGCTTGCACGGTAGTGTGGTGCGTCGTGGCAATGGAGACCAGAGTCTCACCCGGTTGCACTTTGTGATGCTGTATCGCCTTGATTGATGTGGGAGCTAACTCCCTGCGGGCCTTTGACTTAGACTGGGTAGTCGCGGTGGGTTCGGGAGCCAGGGCGTTCGGCGTGACTGGCAGATGGACGTAAACCACGCGCCGGCCGCGCAAACTGTCTCCACGAAGGTGATTCCAGCGGCGAACCATCGTAGGCGGAATGCTGAAATTGTCGGCGACCGTCTGCACCGTATCTCCGCGGCGCACTTTGTAACGGGTAGTGAGGCGGGCATAGCTGGCACCGTCTTCTGTGGCAGCATGCTTGCCCGGCGGGATCGGGATCACCAGCTTTGTGTCCGCCTTCAGCTCATCGCCATCCTGTAGATGATTTTCCCTTGCGATGGCCTGTGGCGTGGTGCGATAGGCGCGCGCGATGGAAGCCACCGTATCGCCTTCGGCAACGTCGTGGTAGCGCCACCATTCCCGCATTCCCTGCGGGATTGCGGCGATCGCCGACAAATAGCGGTCCCTGGTGCCAGCGGGCAAACGTAGCTCAAAAGTCTGGTCTTTGGGAGTCGTCAGGCGCAACAGGCTGGGATTCAAGTCTTGCAGCGTCGCCGGCGAGACATCGATACACTGCGCGACCAGCCGCAGGTCGACCGAATAGTCGACCTTGACCGCGTCGTAAGGAACCGGCTGCTCAGGTGTGATGTCGTCCAGCCCATACTGGGCCGGGTTCTTGGCCATAATCGTGACGGCCAGAATGATGGGAACGTAGTTGCGTGTTTCCTTTGGCAGTACATTCCGCCGGTACAGTTCCCAGAAATCGGCGTAGCCGGTGCGCTTGACCGCGCTTTGCACAGTACCGGGTCCGGAGTTGTAGGCCGCCATGGCGAGATACCAGTCGCCGAACTGGTTGTACAGATCCTTAAGATGACGGGCCGCGGCGCGAGTCGATTTTTCGGGGTCCTGCCGCTCGTCAACCCACAGGTTGTGCTGCAGACCGTAGCCTCGTGCTCGGCTGGACATGAACTGCCACATGCCGCGTGCCCCTACGCGTGACAGCGCCAAGGGGTGGAATCCCGACTCCGCCTGTGCCAGATAGATCAGCTCCTGCGGAACGCCCTGCTCACGCAGCGTGCTTTCGATCATTTCACGATAGCGTCCGCCGCGTTCCAGCGCGTTCTGTAGGGTGCTGTGACCCTTGGTCGTGGAAAAATAGTTGATGAAGCCCGCCACCTGATCGGTCAGCATAAGGGGCAGATCTGAGTGGGTTGCTTTGATCTCGGCTTCGGCTCGTGCCTTGACGTTGGGATCGACCGGAGGCGTTACATCGTTGACCTCGTCGATCGGCGCGGGCTCTGCCTTCTGCTGAGGCGCCGGATTGTCCGATTGCAGCGCCGCCAGGGTTGGCCAGTTTACGCTTTCGAGGACGCGCTCCAGTTCGCGCTGCACCCGCTCATCCGATCGAACCTCGGGAGGACTCTGCAGCAGCATGTCCATGGCATGATCGAAGCTGCGTTTGGCCGCTTCCAAATCACCAGCCTTGAATTTTTCCTCGCCAGCCTGGTACTCGCTCTCGGCTTTCGCGATCAGCTCAGTGACCGGATCCGGCTTAGGCTGAAGTACGGCCTGGGCTTCAGTGGGCGGAATAGGCTTGGGATCAGGTGGCGCCTGAGGAGCCGGCTTAGAACCCGCGGCGGTCATCGCCGGAGCGTTGGCCTGGGGAGCGGGCAGCTTTGCCTGATTTTTGTCGGTATGGCAGGCTGTACCAGCCAGTACCAATGCCAACGTGGGCGCCGCCAACAGCTTGAGCTTCTTGATCCCCATGTTTATCTGCTACTTACATTGCGTCGACTTACCCTTGCATCGATGCATTCCGCGGAGTATTGCCGGTCGCGCGGATTGCAGAGATTTATGAATCGTACTCTGCCCCAATTTGAAGGGTCAACCCGTAAAGCAGTACCAGCCATTACCTTAGGGACAGGTCGGGCATAATACTCGCGGGCCCTCCTTCCGTGCAAGACTTTTAGTCGGAAAACCGGCTCGGTTACCAATGAGGGTTTCCATTTTGCACCGTAGGTTTATACTCAGCTAAGTACCGGTACAGGGGGACTCGGTGGATACTTGCCCGCAGTTCTTTCGTTGTCATCCCAATCTCGACGATGGCGTGAACCGCAACATCGTTGAGTCGGAGATCGAAGGCGGCGCATTTCTTGAGGACCTCCCTGCCCGAACCATGCTGCAGATTCAGACCCAGCACCGCCGGTACACGGTGGTCCACCGGGGACAAGGCGAAGCCTGGATCTGGGGCCATCCCGCATTCTGTCCCGAGCCCGTCCTAGTGAGAATAGAAGGCTCCTCCTGGGGCGGATCCATGCTGAAGATTGGCTTCGTCGGCCGCGGCATGCACCTGGAATTTCGCCACCCCTCGTATCGCACCCCAATCGTCACATCGCGCATTCTCGAAATTCGCCAGTGCGAGCAGGACGCCATCGGACTGAAGACGACCGAGTACGAAACCCGCCCCACGAACTGAAACTCGCAACCTGTCATCCTGAGCGGAGTTGCCGCTTCGCTTCGCGAAGCCGCAACGCAGTCGAAGAACCCCTATAAGCTTATCGAGGCCGCGGTTCGCACAAGCCACGTGGGGACAGCCGCCCCCTCAGGATGACATAGGGTTTAGAAGGTACATTGACCGGACCCGTCACCCTGTTTAACCTGATCGGTCTTCGTACGTCTAATCCCAGGTGCCGATTTAAGTCCTTAGATTTGTAATGTGATCGGAGAGAACTATGAGTCGTAAGTTTGCCGGGGTGCTGTCCACTTTTTTGATCGCGGGCGCGAGCCTGTTGTCCTCTGCCCAGGAGCCTATGCCGGCTCCCAACGCCTCCAGTTACCTGGCCGGAACGGCCGAGTCCTTTCTGACCTCCTGCCGCGCTGATCTGGATAACGGCAAGAAACGCATCGCCGAGATCAAAACCAGCCAGTCGCCGCGCGATGCCTTCGCCACACTGCAGGCATTCGACACCGCCCTTGTGGTCATGGACGACGCCGCGAATCGTGCGCAGTTGGCCGAGCAGACCCACCCCTCGAAACCTTTCCGCGATGCCGCACAGACTTGCGAACAGGAAGTCAGCAGCGCGCTGACCGACGTCTCTCTCGATCAGGAGTTATACAAAGTGATTGCATCGCTCGAGGGCTCCAAGCTCGATGCTGCGGGCATTTATTTCCTGAAGACCAATCTTCTTGACTACCACCGCGGCGGCGTTGATCGCGATGACGCCACCCGTGCGAAAATCCGTCAGTTGCAGGACGACCTGGTAAAAATTGGCCAGCAGTTCGAGCAGAATATCGCCGCGGATGTCCGCAAACTTCAGCTGAACGCCTCCGACCTGGACGGGCTACCGGAAGACTTCAAACACTCTCACCCTGCCGATGCCTCGGGCAAAGTAACCCTCACCACCGATAACACCGACTATTTCCCCTTCATGGATTACGCCAAGAGTGAGGCAGCTCGAAAGCAGTTCTACGTGCTCTACCGGCAACGTGCGTATCCGAAAAATATCGACGTGATGGCACAGTTGCTGGATAAACGTCACGAACTCGCCAACATTCTGGGATACCCCGACTGGGCGGCGTACCTCACCGAAAACAAGATGGTGAAGACCGAACAGAATGCCTCTGACTTTATCGAAAAGATCAGTTCGGCGGCGCAAGCAGGTTCGAAGCGCGACTACGACGAACTACTGGCCTACAAGAAGAAAGAGGATCCCAAGGCAGAGAGTGTCAACGCATGGGACGTCGCCCATCTCACGCGCGGCGCCAAGATTGCAAAATTCGGATACGACTCGCAAGTCATGCGTCCTTATTTTGAATACTCACGCGTCTTGCAGGGAATTCTCGATATCACCAGCAAGATGTATGGCATCACTTACAAGCCGGTGACCGACGCGCAAGTGTGGCATCCGGAAGTGACGGTCTATGACGTCTTCGACCACGGCAACCGCATCGGGCGGATTTATTTCGATATGTTTCCGCGAGAGAACAAATACAAGCACTACGCCACTTTCACGCTGGCCACCGGCAAAGCAGGCTTCCGGCTTCCGGAATACGTTCTCGTCTGCAATTTCCCCAAATCAACGAACGAGCCCGGACTGATGGAGCGCGACGACGTCATCACTTTCTTCCACGAGTACGGACATCTGGTCCACGGAATCATGCGAGGGAATTCCAAGTGGGCCACGGGAGATCTCGAGAATGACTTCATCGAAGCGCCTTCACAGATGTTTGAAGAATGGCCCAAGGACCCGGCAATCCTGAAACTGTTCGCGCGCAACTACAAAACCAACGAACCGTTGCCCGCGGAACTGGCCCAAAAGGCCCGTGCAGCGGACGATTTCGGCCGCGCTTTGGGTGTGCGCGGACAAATGTTCTACGCCGCCATCAGCCTGGATTTCTACAACCGTGATCCGAAAGGGCTCGATCAGGACCAACTTGTATCGCAGTTACAGACACGCTACATGCCCTTCAAATATGTCGAAGGCACCCACATGCAGACCGCGTTCGACCATCTCAACGGCTACTCAGCCGCGTATTACACGTACATGTGGTCTCTGGTGATTGCTAAGGACTTATTCACCGAGTTCAAAAAAGACGGATTACTCAATCCCGAAGTCGCAGCCAAATACCGCAACTCAATTCTGGCGGCCAGCGGCACAAAACCGGCAGCAGAAATGATCCAGGATTTTCTGGGACGCCCGTATTCGTTCCAGGCTTATGCCGATTGGCTGAATGGAAACTAAGAAAACGTCGTTGGTCTTTGGCCGTTGGTCTTTGGCCAAAAAATGCAGCCACGGATTTTACGGATTAACACGGATCAAACCTTTTGTCTTATCCGTGAAGATCCGTGAAATCCGTGGCTGATTTGTTTTGGCCACGACCAAGGACCAAAGACCAACGACGCTATCGTCTCCGTGTATACGCCCGTGCATATTCCGGCACCGGCGTGTTCGACTTTAGAAGCTGATCATCGACCGGCTGCCCCGCGACTACTTCCAAAGGAATCACCCCTGCCCAGGTGGCGAACGAGAGATCCTCCTCGTCGTCGATGGCAGGACCTTGTCGAACCTTGGCTGAGAATTCCTCAATAGGGAGACGTAGCACCAGTGTCTGTTTGAGTTCTTTTTCGTTGGGCAAGCGGGAATCCGCCCAGCGTCCGGGCAATATGTGCTCCGAGAGCAATCGTAGTGCTTCTAACTTTTCCTGCTCATCCCGCACGGCCACCGCAGTGCCCAACACCACCACAGACCGGTAATTCATCGAGTGATTGAAGATCGACCGGGCCAGTACCAACCCATCGAGCAAAGTTACGGTGATGCAAACTGGTATGCCCTTGTCGAGATTGCGCAGCATCCGGCTCGCAGCCGAGCCGTGGATGTAGAGGTTGTCGCCCGTCCGTCCATAGCCAGTGGGAATGACAAACGGCTGTCCGTCGACCACAAACCCAACGTGGCAAATGAAGCCTTCATCCAGAATTTCGTAAGCCGCCGCACGCTCGTAAATCCCACGATGGGCCTCGCGAACCACACGAGTCCGTGCCGTGGGTGCTTTGGTGTCAGACATGGAAAAGGAATCTCCGGCAAGCGCCAAGAATAGAAAGTCAGTTTAGCAGAGAGAGCAGACGTCGGACTTCGGACCTCAGGAAATCAAATCCTAATTTTGACGCCGGAGGTCTAAGGTCCGACGTCTGACGTCCGCTCTTACCAGTTTATCTTCAGCGCAAACTGAAACTGCCGCGGATCCGACGCTGCCGTGGGCTGTCCCGCGCTGGTGAATAATGGATTCACATCCGCTACGTTGTATTTGTTCGCGATGTTGAAGATGTCGGCGATCAGGTCCGCGCTTATGCGCTCGCCGAAGTTGATGCGGCGCGAAACGCGCAGATCGTTGAATACCGTCCATGGCCTCAGGCCACCATTGCGAGGGAAGTTGCCGTCCAATGCGGCCAGCGTCGGCGTTCCTCCCGCTGCAAACTGAACGTAGCAGGGCTCCTGAAAGAATCCCGTGGGCGAATACTTCGAAGCGACCGTCGGTCCGCACGGAGTGTCGGGCGTACCCGCCGCCACCACATTCGGCCGGCTGGTGCTCGGCGAGAATTGGAAGTTATCCGGATTGCCAGTGATGATGTTGAACGGCCTGCCGGAAGCGACTTCGAGAATCGGCGCCAGCGTCCAGTTGCTGAAGAACTTGCTGGCAAATCCTTCTCCAGAGAGCTTGCCGCTCTGATAGACACCGCTCAGTACCATGCGATGACGCTGGTCAAACAATGATGTCGACCGCTCCGCGCTCGGGAAATAACTGTCTTGAGGCGCCAGAGGCGATTGCAAGTCAGTCGAGTCGTCGATGGCATGCGACCAGGTGTACGACGCCAGAAATTCGTAGTGGTTGCCAAACCGCTTTTTCAGATTCGCCGTAAGCCCGTGGTAGACCGAGCTGCCGTTGGAATAATTGGCATCCATGTCGCTGAACGGAACGCATCCAGTCAGAGTCGTAGGATCACAGGCGGTGCTGAGGCCTCCGGCTTGCAACACCAGGGGCGCGACTCCCTGAACACAAGGCGCGGTTGTGGGATTCGAGAGCAGCGCAATCGCAATCGCAGGATTCAATCCCGACGGACGGAAGAAATTCATCAGCGCAGTCGGCACATACGGGCCGGCAGAACCGACGCCGCAGTTGTTCACGAACAACGGATTGTCCGAGGGCAGGGCCGCTCCGGCTGCCAGCGCTGCCTGCCAGTTTTTCACCAGCAGATCGCCGCGCGTCGTGTTGGCGTTGATCGGACGATTCAGATGGCGTCCACCATTGAAGTTGTAAGCCAGGCTGAACGACATGTTATGTCCCAGGTCTTGCTCGAAGGTTAGGTTGGCCTGCTGAGCATAGGCGTACACGAAACCTTTGCCCTGGGGATAACCGAATGGCTGAAAGGCCACCGGGAAAAATGTCGCCGGGTTCAAGTAGTTCTGATTGATGAACAGGTTCGCATTTGAAGGGTCGAAGCGCTGCTGGTTGGGCTGGTAGCCAGGAATCGTGGGCAGACACGAACTCGTGTTCAGAATACCCTGAAAGATATTGGTCGCATTCAAACTGCCCGCGCCGGCCGCAACCCCCGGATTGCAAGGACTTCCTCCAGCGAACAAGAGTTGCCCGCTTTTCGAACCGTCAGATGCGTCGCCCAAGAAATACAAGCCAAGCAGCGGGTGATCGTAGAACATTCCATACGAGGCACGAACGACGCTTTTGCCGTCGCCCCGTGGGTCCCACGCGACTCCGACGCGAGGCTGAAAATTGTTTTTGTCAGTGTCGATCCCTTTTTGCAGGCCGAGTTGGTTGTAAGCCGCGAGCGGCAGTCCGGTCAGTTTCACCAGTTGCGGCGGAAATTCAATGTCGTACCGCAGGCCCAGATTAATCGTGAGGTTCGATTTCACCCGGAAAGAGTCCTGCCAGAACACGCCCAAGGGCTTGTTGGAAAAACTGTCCTTGGGATTGCCGATGCCCTGAACCAGCGTGCTGGGAATGCCGAGGCCGAATGCCTGCAAGCCGGTGAATCCTGGGAAGGCAGGACACAGCGCTGCAGGCGCCGAGTTGGCAACGCACAAATTGGAAAAGCCCAGGCTGCCGGCATCGAGCGAGCTGAAGTTGTAAACGCCGCCGTAGTTGACGGTGAAGGTGGCGGTCAGGGGCAGGTAGTTGAAGTCCACTCCGAACTTGGTGTCGTGGCGTCCGATCGTCCAGGAGAAATTGTCGGTGAACTGGTAACGCTGCTCCACTCGTTGAATGTACGAATAGGGTTCGCGGCCGACGAAGCCAAAGCCCGCGATGTTGGAAGCTACGTTCGATCCGCCCGGAGCGTCAGAGTAGAAATATTGCAATCCACGGCGGGCGTATTGAAAGCGCAGTTCGTTGACCTTGTTGGTGCCGATTGTCATCGTGTCCTGCGCCACGCCGCTCACATCGCGATATGTCTGCGAAGAGGTTCGCGAAAATGCGTTCTGTCCGTAAGTCTGGTTTTCCCCGTTGACCTGAATGCCCGTCACTGTGCTGGGACTCACGTTGGCGCGAAACATCAGTCGGTTGCTGTTATTGAGATTGTGATCCAGTCGCAGCGAGTAAAGGCTCGTGCCTTCGAACACCGGATAGTTCCCACCCTGTGGCGCGAGGCCAAGAAACCGGTTGGGCAATCCGTTGCAGAGAAAATTCGGCGCGCCTACGTTACACGAAGTCGGAAACTGGGTCAGCGGATTACTGCCATTTCCAGGGACAGGAATAAGCGTCCCTTCAAGCGCCGCGAACGACGCTGGATAACTTCCATTGAGCGCGATCCCCGAAGAGCCCCCGACAAAAGCCGCGTACAGTGCCGCTTCCTGACCATACCCCGCAGCCAGTGCCGGACTGATAGCTCCCAGTTGCGCCAGCGCGGCCGGCAAAGTCTGTTGGAAATACGCCGCCTGCTGCTGCGTCGCTTGAATGTTGAAACCCGAGCCCGGAGGTGCGCCGAACACTGGAGAAGCGTCGAAGCCCACCATGCCGAAAGTCCCGTTGGGAGCGCCTACGCTGGAGAATCCGGTCTCGTGCCGGCGCGTAACTTCGTAAGAGAAGTAATAATAAGTTTTGTCCTTCTTGATCGGTCCGCCAAACGCCGTTCCCGCCTGTACCCGCGTGTAAGCCGGATCGGGGACTGTGCTGAACGGATTCACCGCCTGGAACGCGCGGTTGCGCAGATATCCGTAGACGTCGCCGTGAAAGTCATTCGATCCGGAACGAGTGATGATGTTGACCACGCCGCCTGAAGCTCTTCCATATTCAGGGGCGTAGCCATTGGTGATGATCTGGAATTCCTGCACCGCTTCCTGCGAAACCGTGGAGCGAACGCCGTTCGTCGAATTGTCGGTGGCGTCTGCGCCGTCGACATTCACCAGGTTGGCACGCGCTCGCTGTCCGCTCATGTTCAGCCCGGAGGTCGGAGCCGCGCCAATACTTGGTGCGTTGTCACGTAGAACTTGCGAATCGGTCAGTGCGAAGTTTATGTAATTACGTCCATTGATCGGCAAATTGTCGATACGCCGCTGGTCGATGGTGTCCGTCGAAGAGGTGCGTTGCGTTTCCACCAGCTCCGCCTCGGAGCTCACATTGATCACTTCCTGCGTTCCAGCGACCGCCAGGCTGATGGGAATTTCCGCCATCTGTCCCACGGTGATGGCAACGTCGGTTACGGTCGCCTTGCCGAAACCGGCGGCTTCCACGCTGACCGTATAGCGCCCCGGAGGCAGCAGCAGAATCTGGTACTGGCCGTCGCTGTTTTCGCTAGTCGTGCGCTCGAGTCCCTTGGTTTCATCCCGCACCGCTACCGTCGCGTTGGTGACCAGACCACCCTTCGGGTCCCGGACCGTAATATGCAGATCGCCGGTCGAAGCGCCCTGAGCGAAACCGAGGGCGGCGAGCATAACGATCACAAACGCAACTGAGACGAGCTTTCGCACCACCATAAAAGTTTTCTCCGAGGACCGAAGGACATGGGGTTCTCGCTGACGGCAGCGATCGCCCTTCGTAGGCAGGAATTGAGCGAGCACGTTGTCTGACACTAAATGCCGGTCGGTTTTTACATCAGGTTGGGCGACTAAATCAAGCTAAATCACTGAGGGGAATTGGCTTAGTTAGCGTCCGAGAACGGAGAACAAGCAACTTAGAACTCAAATTACTTACTCCGTTCGATCCCGTAACTCTCATGCTTTGATGACTTCAGCGCCCAAGCCATGCGTGGCGTGTTGTGGGCGATACCAAACCTGCCCTGCGCGTCAAGCAGGATCATCCCGCCATGCCCGTTCACCCGATCTTTCAGATAGTTGATCGCTTCGGCTGCAACCCACTCAGGCAAACTGCCAGTGGCAACACGGTCGGCTGCCCATTTAGCGAGCACGAGTTTCATGATGGGCTCGCCCCATCCAGTGGTCGAAGCAGCGGCAGTCTGATTGTCTGCGTAACACCCACATCCGATCAGCGACGAATCGCCCAGACGGCCAGGCGCCTTGTTGAGAGTACCGCCGGTGGAAGTCGCGGCGGCGATGTTCCCGTCTTTGTCGAGTGCGACTGCGCCGACCGTGTCGTGAGAGATGGTGGGTGCAAACAGATCGACTTTCGCGTCCGCCGACCGGGCCTGAAATTCCCGCAGGCGCTCGACCTCGCGCGGAATGATCAGATCTGCGTTGCTGCACAGCTCGATGCCATGTTCCGCCGCGAACCGTTCCGCCCCTTCCGCAACAAAGTACACGTGTGGGCTGTCGCTCAGAATCTTTCGGGCAGCACGCACCGGATTGCGCAAGCGCTCGACACAACCCACTCCGCCGGCGCGCAGGGTGGCGCCGTCCATGATCAGCGCATCGAGCTGCACTTTCCCGTCGCGATTGAGAAAGCTGCCGCGTCCGGCGTCAAAGGTCTCGTCGTCTTCCATAATGACGACGGCCTCCTCGACAGCGTCGAGCGCCGGACCGCCGCGCTCGAGCACGCGCCATCCCGCAGCCATGGCGTTGCGCACGCCGTTGAGATGAGCTTCCACCATGTCGTCAGGAATGGCCCAAGCGCCGCCATGAATGACCAGAACAGGATCGTGCAAGAAGAGTCCTCGGAAGAAAGAGACAAGTCAGGATAGCAGGATCATGCTCCGGCAAGAACCGTGTGGGGGGTCTTCGACCCGTCCGCGCCGAGCGCAAGCTCGGAAATTGCTACCCAGTGAAAGCCGAGGATCTTCTACGAGAGAAGTGAGAGAGGATGCGGTCCGTATGAATTACAGCTTCGTGGTGCAAACTGCCGAGCTTCGCTCGGCTTGGACGGGTCGAAGACCCGTTAACACACGGCTGGAGGGGGTGCAACCTCTACGCTGCCTGCCCGGCCTTGACCGGCAATGCATCCGCGCCTTCGGTTCGCGTATAGGTGTAACGGATGCGGTGGATCACAGTGATCGTGGAGAGCACGGCAATGAGCCATAGAACCGGGGCCATGCGATTGAACAGCGCCCCGATAATTACCAGCACTAAACGTTCCGGACGCTCCATGAAGCCCACCCGGCAGGAACCGATCAGCGATTCAGCGCGGGCGCGCGTGTAGCTGACCATGATCGAACTCACCATCACAAATGCCGTCAGGACGACGTAAAAGAAGCGGTCTGAGCGGGAGTAAAACACCAGCAGTCCAAAAAATTGAGACGCATCGCTGTAGCGGTCGATGACGGAGTCGAAGAAGCCACCGAAGCGGGTCACCTGATTGCTGGCCCGGGCCACCCGTCCGTCAACCAGGTCGAAAAACCCAGATCCGATGATCACCAACCCGGCATAACGGAACATGCGTGCCTGACTGTCGCCGTTGGCGTATCCAAACAGGAACGCCGCGATCGTGTTTACCACCAGCCCGAGGAAAGTGAGCACGTTTGGATTGATCCGCGCCAAGGCGAGCCAGCGGACGATGGCGTCAAGCAACACGCCGCATCCCCGTCCGAAGGCGCTGGTCCAAGTCATGCTCATCTAAATTTCTTTACCCAGTTTCTGTACCGCAGCCTCGTTACTTCGCTTCCGCTTCATGGATTGTGATCAGGCTCAGAATTTCCATCTCGCGCTTGCCGTTGGGCGTGACCACAACCGAGCTGTCCCCAACTTTCTTGTTCAGCAGCGCGCGGCCGATCGGCGAACTGGTCGAGATCTTGCCCGAAGTTACGTCGGACTCTTCGCTGGTCACCAGTTTGTACTCGACTTCAGCATTCTTGGAGCTGTCATAAACCCGAACGGTGGAGCCCAGCCCGACCTTATCTTTAGGGATATTATCCATATTGATAAGGGCCAGCTCGGCCATACGCGCTCCCAATTGCCGGAGACGCGCCTTGACGAACTCCTGACGCTGTTTCGCCATGTGATACTCGGCGTTTTCGCTGAGATCTCCCAGGGCGGCTGCCTTCTTTATTTCCTTGGGAAGTTCATGGACGAGCTCGTGTTCGAGCACATTCATCTCTTCCTGCAACTTCCTTTTAATCGCGTCAGTCATGTGACGAAGGATTATAAACCCGGAGAGCGGACGTCGGACCTCAGACCTCAGACTGCGGACCTCAGACTTCAGAGTCGGGCTTCTTGACGGTCGGTGCGACAGCGGATGACCTTGAGTACGCTTGGCCGATCGACTTTGAGCCAGGCGCGTTGCGGCTCGGGTGGGAAACCCTGAGGTCGGCCCAAGGCCGAAGTCTGCGGTCTGAGGTCCGCAGTCTGAGGTCCGAGGTGCGACGCCCGTTCTTCATTGCCTTTGCCTTCCCGTTTAGGGTAAACTGAAGGGGTGCAGTTCCTCATTTGCCCTGCCCTCGTGGGTGTTTCCTCATGATCAGCGGCGATTTCCACATAGGTGATAAGGTCGTCTATCCCAATCATGGCGTTGGGGTTATCGAACAAATCAGCAGCCGGACGATCGGCGAGACTGTGGAAAAGTACTACCTCCTCAAAATCAAGGCCAACAGCTTAAAGGTCATGGTTCCGTTCCATAACGTGAATACCGTGGGCCTTAGGCGGGTGGTAAAGAACGGCGAAATCCAGAAAATCGTTGATTTTCTTACAGATGGCGAGTGTGACAACAACGCCGACTGGAAATACCGCTTCAAGGAAAATTCAGAGCGGATGCGCACCGGATCGCTGCTGGATGTGTCAGCCGTCCTGAAAGGCTTGCTGCTGCTGAACCAGTCCAAGCCCCTGTCATTCCGCGAAAAGAAGATGCTGGAACGCGCCCGCTACCTCCTGGTCAGCGAGCTTGCCATGGCCAAAAACTGCGAAGAAGTCGAAATCGAAGAAATGCTCTCCAAAGCTCTTTCCAAGAGCAAGTTACGTTTTCCGGAAGCTTCGGATTTCGTGGCCTAGTCGTAGTCTTTTGTCGTTAGTCCTTTGTCACCCCCATCCAATTTGATTCTCAAGCTCAGGCCGCAATCGCCTTTAATGATTTGATCAGGGCGTTCAGGGTCTTGGCCAGAATCTCTACGGATCCCAAGAGCCTGCGTGACTCAATTTCGTTGCCGTAAAGGAGCCTTTGAGCGATTAGAAGTTGGGTCTCGACTTCAAGAAGTGAGCCCCTGGCATGGTGCAGAAAAAGAACCAGCTCTTTGTCGGACGAACGTCCTTTGCCTTCCGCGATATTGCTGGATACAGAAATCGCCGCTCTCCGCAGCTGACTTGTTAGACCGTATTTCTCTTCGCGCGGAAAATTCTCGGTGTGCCGATAGATCTCCAACGCCAGTTCTATCGATAGCCTCCACGCCCTTAAATCTTTGTAAGAGCCAATCATGACCAACCTCCCCTAAATCCGAACTCATGGTGGTTCACTGCAATTCAAGGCTGGGAGTCTGTGACGGATGACCAAAGAACCAGTGACATGAATGAAGCGGATGCGTGACGGATGGCGGTTGACTAACGACTAGCGACCAACGACCAGTGACTGAGACCTCTACTCCCCCATCCAAGCCCCATACGGCTTCAACGATTCAATATGGTCGAACACAATCTTCATCGCGGCCGTAATCGGCACGGCGAGGACAAGTCCCATGGCTCCCCAGAGCCACCCCCAAACGAGGAGAGCGATTGTGACTGCCAGAGGATTGAGCTGCAGGCGGTTGCCCAGGAATTTGGGATAGAGAACGTTTAGCGCGATCAGGTGCAGGCCTAACACAACCATCACGATGACGACCGCGTCTCCGGACTCGATGTGGCCCATGCTGACGAAGATCGGAGGCGCCATCGCCAGCACAACGCCGAGGTAGGGAACCAGGCTGAGGAACCCGCTGATGAAACCAATAAAATAGAAAAACGGCAAATGCAGAATCGCGAATGCAATGGTGCTGGCCGTTCCCAGAAAGAGACCGATCAGGAGATTGCCCACCATAAAGCTGCGAATCATCGCGGAAATCAATCCCAGCGTTATGTATGCCGTGTTGCGATTCTCCAAAGAAAAAAGCATCACGGTTGCGGAGCGCACGTGATGTTGCCAGCTCAGCATGAAGTAAACCAGGAAAGGCACGAACGACGCGGCCAGCAAGGCGTGCGAGACTGACCCGAAGCCGCGAGTCATCAGTTCTTCCCAACTGGTGCTCGAACGCGGTTCAGAGGATTTCGCTCCCGCAGCTGAATCGGCGCCACCGAGCGACTCTGCCTGTTGCTGCACTTGGGAAATTTTCTGTCTTATCTGGTGGGCGTATTTCGACAAGTCCTGCACAAAGACGATGGCCTGGTTGGAGGAGTAGTACACCACGCCGGTGATCAGAGTGAAGAGCAGGATCACGGCCACCGCGGCCGCCAGACCGCGGGGCAACTGAAGCAGCATGAAAAATTCCACCACGGGCGCCAGAATAAACGCCAGTAACACCGACACAAGCATCACGGCCAGCACCAGTTCTCCGAAATAGCACAATCCAAGAATGGTGGCGATTCCAATAGCGGTGAATGCCCAGTGAGGTTTCTGCGGCTTGGGCGGAGGCACGACGACGGCCGGTGCCGGAGTGCTCTCGATCTCTGCCTCGTCAGTGGCCATAGCGGTATCGTAGCTTAACGCAAAAGTTGTGAGCGACATATAATCGCGAGGTGCCTTCCCACCAAACTGGTGTCTTCGAGGCCGGGCGTCCGCGTCGAATTCTGGGTATGGACGTGGGCTCAAAACGGATCGGACTCGCCATCAGCGATCCTCTCGGCATCACGGCGCAAGGTTTGGAAACCCTCCAGCGTCAAAACAAGCGCACCGATTTTGCCCGGTTGGAACAGGTAATCCGCGAATACAAGGTGGCCGAGATCGTGATGGGTCTGCCCCTCCGCATGACCGGCGGTGAAGGGATACAGGCGGAAAAGATGCAAGCCTTCGCCGAGGAAGTCCGCCGCCGCTTCCGCATGCCCGTCCATCTCTGGGACGAACGCCTCACTTCGGCACAAGCCAACCGCCTCCTGCGGGAAACCGACATGTCGATCAAACGCCGCGGGGAAGTGGTAGACCAGATGGCGGCGGTTTTGATATTGCAATCCTGGATGGAAGCAACGAGCGGTCAATAGTCTTTGGTCGTTGGCGAAAAATCAGCCACGGATCTTTACGGATTCTCACGGATCAGGACTAAATTCTTGTCTTTTAATCCCTGGTTGTTGGGTTTATCCGTGGTAATCCGCGTAAATCCATGGCCCACTTTGCTCCCAAAGGCCAACGACCAAAGGCCAACGACCAACGACCACTCTTCATCTAAACTAAATCTAACGTGCGCAAGTTTCTGACATTCTTGCTGCTCGCCGTTTTAGCAGTCGGCGGCTGGATGGCATGGGCGCTGTGGCTGCCCGTCACGCCCACACGGCAAAGGTTTGTCATGTTGCGGCCGGGGTATTCCACACGCCGCATCGCCTCCGAACTGCAAGCTGCCGGAGTCATCCGCAGCCGGCTTGGTTTCATCCTTTGGCATCGCATCCATCACAGGGAATCGTTGAAAGCCGGCGAGTATCTCTTCGATAAAACCGCCAGAACTTTGGATGTCTACAATCGCCTGGTGCGCGGCGATATCTACGTGCACACGGTTGTCATTCCGGAAGGCTTCACCATGTTCGACATCGCGCAGGCTGTCCAGGACGCAGGCCTGGGGTCGAGCCAGGAATTTCTCGATGTCGCGAGAACGCACGTGGAATTGATTTCAGACATTGCCCCGGAAGCAAAAACTCTGGAAGGCTATCTGTTCCCGAATACCTATGAGTTCACGCGAACCCAGAGTATGAAGGACATCGCGGCTGCCATGGTAAGGCAGTTTCGCCAGGTTTCGGAACAGATTGGCCTGATCCCGAACGGACAGGGAACCGACGTCCGGAAGCCTGACGTGCAGAAGACGGTGACGATGGCTTCCATCATCGAAAAAGAAACCGCTGTCGCTGAAGAGCGCACCGTTGTAGCCAGTGTCTACTACAACCGGCTGGAAAAATATATGGCGCTACAGGCCGATCCCAGCGTGATCTATGCCGAACTGCTGAACGGGAGCTACGCCGGCGCGCTACATCACGCCGACATGGCATTTCAGTCCGAATACAACACCTACGCTCACGCCGGACTTCCACCCGGCCCTATTGCAAATCCCGGCCGAACTTCTCTCGAAGCGGCCATGCATCCGGCGCAGACCGACTATTTTTATTTCGTCAGCGATGGCAACGGCCACCACCGATTTTCCCGTAGCCTCGAAGAACATAACCAGAATGTGGCCAGGTTGCGTCAGGCTGTACAGGGAAGATAGTGTTTCCGCACCACCTGAAAACGCGTCAGGGTTGCTGATCTGACAACCCCCAACCCGCGTAGTTATCCATTCTTCGCATATACTTACGTACTTGGTGAACCCAACTGCTTCCTGAGGAATCCAATTCAGTCTCAATGCCTATTTCTCTCCGTTACCGGGCCCTCCTACTTTTGTTGATAGTTTTTCCGCTGACCGGATGTTTGTTCCGCTCGCGCCGGGTCGAGAGGCAGATCAGTACCGCTCCGCTGAAGGCGGCTACCCAGGCGGAATTGATCGACTACATCAACGTTCAGGCCGCCAAGATCAAGAGCTTGCAGGCCACCGTTGACATCGACACCTCGGTAGGCGGGATAAAAAAAGGCAAGGTCGTCGACTACCAGCAGATTCGCGGCTACATTCTTTTGCGCAAGCCGGCTATGTTGCGCATGATCGGATTGCTGCCTATCGTCCGCAATCGCGCCTTTGACATGGTGAGCGACGGGCGCGATTTCAAGCTCTGGATTCCGCCCAAGAACCGGTTCGTCGTTGGCCGTAACGATGTCGAGACCCACAACCAGCAGCAGCCGATGGAAAATCTGCGGCCTCAGCAGATTTACGACGCTCTCGTGCTGCGCGAAATCGATCCGCAAAACGAGATCGCGGTCATGCAGAACAACTTCGAAATCGTGACCGACGCCAAGCACCATCAGGTCCAGCAGGCAGACTACGAAATTGAAGTGATCCGCAAAGGCGAAAAAGGCTGGTTCCTCTCGCGCAAGATTATCTTCAGCCGGACCGACCTGCTGCCGCACCGCCAGTTCATTTACGATCAGGACGGAAATCTGGCGACGGACTCGCGCTACGAAGGATATAAGGATCACGAAGGGCTGCAATTCCCATCCCAGATTGAAATCTGGAGGCCGCAGGAGGAGTACGACATCACCCTGACCATGGTGAAGCTGCAAGTGAACGAGCCGCTGCCAGATGATAAATTCGTTCTGGATCAGCCAGCGGGAGCCCAAGTCGTAAATCTGGACCGTCCTCAGGCCAGTCAGGTGAGCGGAGATCGAAGATAAAGCGTTGAAGTCGAGTGCACTTGGAAACCTGAAACTAGAAACAGATTCCAATGATGAACAAAATGATCGTCGCCAACCTGGTGCACCGGCCGATCCGGTCGCTGATCAGCATCGTGGCCATCGCACTCGAGGTAACGCTGATCCTGCTGATCGTTGGACTTTCCGTCGGCATGCTGAATGACACGCGGCAGCGCCAGGCCGGCATCGGTGCCGATGTGATCGTGCAGCCTCCCAATACGTCTTTCATGGCCGGCGTGAGCAATGCCCCGATGTCGGTCAAGATCGGCGGGGTGCTTGAGAAGCTACCCCATATCAGCGTGGTCGCGCCGGTCATCTGGCAACTCACGACCACCAAAAATCTTGAAGTCATCTACGGGATTGATCTAAAGACGTTCGAGGCGCTGGTTCCGTTTCACTACGTCCAAGGCGGCCCTTTCCAGGGTCCCAACGACTGCCTGGTAGATGACTATTTTGCTCAGGCGCAGCATGTAAAAGTGGGATCCAATATCGAGATTCTCAATCATCCTTTCCGGGTCGCCGGCATCGTGGAGCAAGGGCGAGGATCGCGCAAATTCATTCCCATGAGCACATTGCAGGAACTGATCGGCAGCCAGGGCAAAGCCTCGGTGTTCTATGTGAAGCTGGACGATCCGGCGAACGCGGATGCAGTGGTGCAAGAGGTGAAGAGTGTGCAGGGACTGGAAAGCTATTCGGTGCGCTCCATGCGCGAGTATCTGTCCATGTTCACGGTCAATAGCTATCCTGGCCTGGCGACGTTCATTCGTGTTGTTATCGGCATTTCCGTAGTCATCGGCTTCATTGTCATTTTCCAGGCCATGTACACCGCGGTCATGGAGCGTACCCGCGAAATCGGAATACTGAAATCCATCGGGGCCTCCAAGCTGTATATCGTGAACGTTATTCTTCGGGAAACGGTGCTCCTAGCCATTGGCGGCATCGTCGTCGGAGTCCTGGTCAGCCTGGCTGCGCGTGCAGCTATCCATTACCGTCTGCCAACGCTGCCAGTGGTCGTCACCGGCGGATGGATCCTGCGCTCCACTGGAATCGCCATCGTCGGTGCCATTCTGGGAGCACTTTATCCGGCATACAAAGCGGCGCAGAAAGATCCAATTGACGCTTTGGCCTATGAATAGTCTTGATTGCTAATTCCTCGCCAGGAGAATGGCGATGTCGAATTTCATTCAGATCACGCCCTTCATGCACGTGGAGGACATTGATCGCGCGCTGGCCTTCTTCACCAACACTCTGGGGTTCAAAGTCCTCCTTCGCGTCAGCAATTACGCGTACCTGCAGCGGGAGACTGTTGGCTTTCGTCTTCTGGAACAAAGTGGGCCCGAGGGATCCCCGCCCGGCAACCGGCGTTTCGCTTACTACATAGACGTTCATGACGTCGACGGACTCTATGCGGAACTCAAGCCGAAGCTCGACACGTTGCCCAAGGGTGATGTGTATGGCCCGGTCGACCAGCACTATGGTCAGCGCGAATTGCTGGTACTGGCGCCGGACGGGAACCTGATCGCGTTTGGGCAGGCTATCAAAAAGTAGCCGTGTGATGTGTGGGGCGGGCTAGGGCGGCCCACACAGTACATGCCTTATCGTTGACAATAACCTCATTCCTACGCTATCTTTAAGACTTTGGCAGTCCTGCGGTTGCCCGCCTGGTACCCTGCGCCTTCGGCGTTGAAGTGGATACTCAGCGGTCTTCTTTAGCTTTTTTAATTTCTGGGAGACTCGTAATGTCAACCTATTTCCCCAAAGCGGGGGAAATTGTGCGCAAGTGGTACGTCGTGGATGCGTCTGGGCAGACGCTCGGCCGGCTGGCTTCACAGGTCGCGCGCATCCTCATGGGTAAAGAGAACCCGCAATATACGCCGTTTATCGACACCGGAGATCACGTCATCGTCATCAACGCCGAAAAGGTGAAGACGACGGGAATGAAATCCGAGCAGAAGGTGTATCAGCATTACACCGGATACCCGGGCGGATTGCGAACGGAAGAATTTCGCAAGCGTTTTGACCGCAAACCCGAGCTGATTATCGAAGAAGCAATCAAGCGCATGCTGCCCAAGACGAAAATGGGTGGCCACATGATCAGCAAGCTGCAGGTCTATCGCGGCGACAAGCATCCTCACGAAGCCCAGAAGCCGCAGGTCAGGGCTCTGGAGGCGGTAAAGGCGTAGAGCGGTTTCGAGTTTTTGGTTTCAAAAGCTGGTTAGTACGCAAGATTTGGAATTCTTTGAAAGGTTCGATAGCCGGATTCTCTCCCAGCCCGATTGGCCAGGAGCTAGAAGCCAGGAGCTAGAAGCTAAAACATGGCAGAGCTAGTGCAGTATTACGGTACGGGACGCCGCAAGTCGGCAATCGCGCGCGTCTATCTGCGTCCGGGCAGCGGCGATTTCAAAGTCAACGGACGTCCCTTCGAGCAATATTTCGTGACTGAGTCGCAGCGCTCGAGCGCGAAGCAGCCTCTGCTTTCGACCGAGACCGCGGCCACGTTCAACGTTCTCGCCCGGGTCAGCGGTGGCGGAGTGAACGGCCAAGCGGACGCGGTGAAGCTGGGCATTGCCCGCGCGCTCATGCTGTTCAACATCGAGCTGCGCAAGAAGCTAAAAGCAGAAGGACTGGTCAGCCGCGATTCGCGCTCCAAGGAACGCAAGAAGTACGGACAGAAGGGCGCCAGGAAACGGTTCCAGTACTCGAAGAGATAGTCTCAAGTTGTCCGGTTTCCAGTTTCTGGTTTCGAAACCATTGAAACTCCAGACTGAAAACTGCTTTTTAGGTGTTCAATTCTTCCTGCGCCTCGCGGTGCGGGGCGGGAATGGCAATTCGGGGCAGCCTTCGGGTGAGCGCCGGATGCAGACCAAATGAGGAGGTTGATTGGCTAACATCACCATGAAGGAATTGCTCGAAGCTGGAGTTCACTTCGGGCATCAGACCAAGCGCTGGAATCCCAAGATGAAGGAATACATCTTCGGAGAGCGCAACGGTATTTACATCATCGACCTGCAAAAGACGCTGAAGATGTTCAAGGAAGCGTCGAAATTCGTAGCCGACCTGGCTGCGGCAGGCAAAATTGTGTTGTTCGTGGGCACCAAGCGCCAGGCCCAGGATGCGATCGCCGAAGAAGCCACCAAGTGTGGCGGTTTCTACGTGAACCAGCGCTGGCTGGGCGGACTGCTCACCAACTGGGTGACCGTTCAGAAGTCGGTCAAGCGGCTGAAGGAACTCGACGAGATGGCCACGGATGGCCGCTACGAATTGCTGCCCAAGAAAGAAGTCATCAAGCTGGAGCGCGAGCGCAAGCACCTCCAGGCCAACCTGGCCGGCATCAAGAACATGAGCCGCTTGCCGGATGCGATCTTCGTGATTGACTCGAACAAAGAGCAGATCGCCGTTCGCGAAGCCCGCAAGCTGGGCATTCCGGTGGTCGCCGTGGTCGACACCAACTGCGATCCCAGCGAAGTGGATTACGTGATTCCCGGCAACGACGATGCGCTGCGGGCGATCCGTCTGTTCGCCTCGAAGATTTCCGATTCAGTCGCCGAGGGCGCGCAATTGATGACGGACAAGCAGGCCGCTGACATGGCCGCTGCTGTCTACACCGAACCCGAGGCAGTTCCTGCCGCCGAGGCTGCAGAAGAGCTCGCAGCGGCTGGCGCTCCTGAAGCCGGAGCCGAGGACATCAGCATGGAAGACGTCCTGGGTGCAGGCGTGCGTAAGCAGCCCGCGCCGGCCAAGGAAGCCGTGGAAGACGAAGTTCCGCAGGTCGAGACCCAGACGTACTGAAACCGGTCGTTGGTCGTCGGTCTTCAGTCGTCAGCGTAACCACAAGAGAGCCGGCAGATTCGAAGCCCGCAAAGACCTGGCTTTAGCCCCTGAGGGAAATCAGACCCGCGCGGGTCGTCCGGCGCGGGTCAAACTTTGTTAGGACAGTCGTCGGTCTTCAGCTTGACCCTCGAACCCATGGATTGAACTGACGACTGAAGACTGAGGACCGAAGACTATTTTTATGAGCACAACTACCGTGAACATCTCTGCCAATCAAGTGAAAGAGCTCCGGGAAAAGACCGGAGCGCCGATGATGGACTGCAAGCATGCCCTGACCGAAGCCAAGGGTGATCTGGAGCAGGCGGTTGTCCTGCTGCGCAAGAAGGGCATCTCCGTGGCCGGCAAGAAGGCCAGCCGTGTGACCAAGGAAGGCGCGGTCGCCAGCTACATTCACGCGGGAGGCAAGATCGGCGTGCTCGTGGAAGTGAATTGCGAGAGCGATTTTGTGGCCCGCACTGACGATTTCAAGGAACTGGTGCACGACATCGCGATGCACATTGCTGCCAGCGATCCAAAATTCGTCCGCAAGGAAGACGTCACGCCCGAGGCTTTCGAGCGCGAGAAGGATATTTACCGCTCGCAGGCTGCCGCCACCGGCAAGCCGCCTCAAGTGGTCGAGAAGATCGTGGAAGGCAAGATGAGCAAGTTCTACGAAGAAGTCTGCTTGCTCGAGCAGCCTTTCATCCGCGACCAGACCGTCAGCATTGGCCAGCTCGTTGCCACCAAGATCGGCAAGCTGGGCGAGAACATTGCGGTACGGCGCTTCGCTCGCTTCAAGGTGGGAGAAGCTGGCGAGACCATTGCCGTCACCAAACCGGAACAGAAAGCCGAATAAGCAATTTCAGTTTTCCGGTTTCTAGTTCCCGGACAAACACGCGTGTACCATAGACATCGGGCCAGTGACTAGAAACTGGAACCAGAAACTGGAAACCAACTGATGTCAGCTCCGGTATTCAAACGCATTCTGCTCAAACTCTCCGGCGAAGCCCTGGCAGCGAACCAGGGCTTCGGCGTAGATCCTCTGCGTATCCACGAAATTGCTGCTGAACTTGCCGACGTCCTATCCCTTGGCGTCAACATCGCCATTGTCGTTGGCGGTGGAAATTTCTTTCGGGGCGTGGCCCAGCAGGCACGTGAGATGGATCGCGTCTCGGCTGACCACATGGGCATGCTGGCCACCGTCATCAACGCCCTGGCGCTGCAGGACGCTCTGGAGAAGCAAGGCGTGCACACCCGGGTGCAGTCCGCCATCGAAATGAACCAGGTGGCCGAGCCCTTTATCCGCCGCCGTGCCATTCGCCATATGGAAAAAGGACGGATCGTGATATTCGCCGGCGGCACCGGCAATCCTTATTTCTCGACCGACACAGCCGCATCCCTGCGCGCCATGGAGATCAAGGCGGACGCGATTCTGAAAGCCACCAAAGTCGATGGCATCTACGACGCCGATCCCATGCTGGTGAAAGACGCCACCAAGTTTTCCGAGATCAGCTACATGGAAGTGCTCAAGCGCGGACTCAAAGTGATGGATTCCACCGCCATCTCTCTCTGCAAGGACAACAACCTGCCTATCATCATTTTCAATCTGAATCACCGTGGAAATATCCGCAAAGTGGTTCTCGGCGAGAAGATCGGTTCGCTGGTAAGCGCGTAAGAACCTCGGCCACTCCAAACCTTGTCATCCCGACCGGAGCGAAGCGCAGTGGAGGGACCTTGCGTTTTAGCCGCCGCACTCGAAGATCATCCCTCGCATCAATCGCCACGGACGAGGCAGTGCCGCAGGTAGCAGCACCACAAGGTCCCTCCACTGCGCTCGTTGCGCTTCGCTCCGGTCGGGATGACAGGGAGCTTTTGTGGTAAAGGTTTATAATGCAACGTTTTGATTTTGAATAATCAACGGAGCTGACAAATGGCTGATGCTGGCCCACTTAAAGACATTCGCGTCCAACTCAAGACGCGGATGGACAAAGCAGTGGAAGACTTTCGCAAGGCGATGGCCGCCACCCGCACCGGACGCGCTTCGGTGCACATGCTGGATGCGGTCAACGTGGATTACTACGGTTCGCAGATGCCGCTGAACCAGATTGCCCAGGTGCATGCGCCGGAGCCGCAGCTTATTACCATCCAGCCCTTCGATCCCACTGCCCTGGCTGCCATAGAGAAGGGCATCCGCACCGCCGATCTGGGATTGAATCCGATGAATGACGGCAAAATCATTCGCGTGCCCGTGCCGCCGCTCACCGAAGAACGCCGCAAAGACATGGTCAAGCACCTGAACAAGATGCTTGAGGAACACCGCACCGCAGTGCGCAACATCCGCCGTGACGGCAACGACGCCATCAAGAAAGCCGCCAAAGACAAGAAGATTGCCGAGGACGACGAAAAGCGCGCCATGGATGAAATCCAGAAACTGACTGATGGTGAAATCAAAAAGATGGAAGAGATGAGCAAGGCCAAAGAAAAGGAAGTGATGGAAATCTAGGAGCGGACGTCAGGCCTGGGACCTCGGCCCAGAACCTACGACTGAAAATATTAATTTGTGACCTTTACTCTTGAGCGAGGCGTCATGCTGACCTTGCGAAGCATCTAGCGTGGAGCGGATGTCAAGAACGGCAGCAATTGAGCCGCTGCGCGCAAGATCCTTCGGGACTAAAGTCCCTCAGGATGCCCCCCCTTAAAAATTGCTCTTATATAGCGACAAGATCCCCCCGATCGAAACTCTGACAGCGCGCTCCCACCGTTCAAACCCCTTCGAAACCCGCGTCCAGAGCGGAACTTACTTAGGTACTCTGTCCAAAAGTAACGCAACTTCCCTAAGCTGAGAGGGTTTGTATCCGCGTACCACGAACACGTCGATTTCTCAGAATTCAGGAGTTTGTCATGAAAAGGTTTCTGGCGCTCACTGCGCTTTTTGTGCTCAGCGGTCTGGGTCTGGTCGGTTGCGGAGGCGGCAGCACGACTCTTTCCAGCAGTCCGCAAGCCGGAGCGGTGTATGTCACCGGAGAAGATGCTCCGCTTCCCTCCGTGGTGAGTCTGAACCTCACGATCAACTCCATCACGCTGACCGGCGCCATCAATTCTCCGCAGCTTTTGTCATCGCCGGTCACTGTCGATTTTGCCCGCCTGGTGGGACTTCGTACTCCGCTGGCGTTTAATGCGGTTCCGGCGGACACCTATACCCAGGCGACTTTTGTGCTGGCGAGTCCGGTGATCAACTACATCAGCGCCGTCAATCCTCCGCAGGTAAGCACGCTGAACGGCACATTTGCCAATCCAACTAGCACCAGTCCTCAAACCACATCGGTGACAGTGACCTTTCCCACGCCGATGGTCGTGACTTCCAACGGCCTGGCGGGCGTGCATACCGAATTTGATATTCGTCAATCGCTGGCAGTCGATGGCAGCGGACAGATTACAGGCGTGATCAATCCGGTCATGTTCATCGAGGCGGTTAAGGCGACCAATCCCGAAGGACAGGTCACGGATCTGACCGGCACAATTGTGTCCGTGAATGTTGCCGGCAATTCCTTCTTGATGCAAGGACCGTTCGGGCGTCAGTTCACCGTGAATGTCGATGGCAGCACGGAGTACAACAACGGCTTCACTCTGGCTACCTTGCCCACTTCAGGCGGATTCGTCGCGTTGCAAGGCACGGTGCAGTTGGACGGCAGTTTGCTCGCCAGCGACGTGGAGTTCATTACCACCGACCTGGCATTCCTCTCCGGCCGCATTCTGGCCGTGAATCCGACTTCAGGTCCCGTCCAGACCGTCACCTTGTGGGTTGGCGAAACCGGTGGTGGAACCTCGTCTCTGGTTGACACAGTGCAGACCGTGGATGTCAGCACCGTCTCCAACTACGCCATCTGCTTCTTCAATAACAGCTGGTTCAGCCCCAACAATCTATTTGGGAATTCTTCCATGGTCGTAGGTCAGCGCATCTTTATCGGAGGCAGCGTCAGCGGCAGCACGTTTACTCCTGACTTCATCTCGTTGCGGCGCCAGGGCGTGTACGGACTTGTCGTTCCAGGCAGCGTGACTGTTACCAGTGGCAATGCTGGCACCTTCCAGTTGCTGAACACCGGCCTTCTGGGAATGTCGCTCGGCGGACCACTGACCGTGAATACGGGCGCTGGGACCGTGTTCTTCCAGGGCAACAGCAACACTCTGACGCTCACGGATCTGCAGACCGCGACCGCTACGGTTTCCGCACCGGTAGTGGCACGCGGACTGGTCTTGAAAGATTCGGTCAGCGGCGATCCCGTGCTCTGGTCGCATCGCGTGCGGGAGGTCGAAACACAGTAGTCGACAACGTCGGATTTTTTAACGCGTGCGGCTCCCAGCCGCCCTTTTTTTTCGAGGTTATAATCATCGGACTATGAAAAAGGTTGTCCACGCCGCTTGTCCGCATGATTGTCCAGACGCTTGCGGCGTTCTGATTACCGTTGAAGACGACCGCGCAACCCGGATTCAGGGTGATCCAGCGCATCCGGTGACTCGAGGATTTCTGTGTGCCAAGGTGGCCAAGTATCTGGACCGCGTGTACTCGCCCGACCGGGTGCTTTATCCCATGCGGCGTATAAGAGCGAAAGGTCCAGTCGCGGACGCCAGCGCCACACAGGCGTTCGAACGCATTACCTGGGACGAGGCTCTCCACGAAGTTACTTCGCGGTTCCGTTCAATTGCTTCAGAGTTTGGCAGTGAAGCCATTCTCCCGTACTCCTACGGTGGCACGCTGGGTGCGCTCAATGGTGGTTCCATGGACCGGCGATTCTTTCATCGCCTCGGCGCTTCGCAGCTGGCTCGCAATATCTGTTCCGCGGCGGGCGAGGCGGGGCTGAAATCCGTCATCGGCGTTAAGTTGGGCACCGACCCGGAGCAGTTCACCCACTCGCGTTACATCATCGCGTGGGGCGCGAACATCCACGGTAACAATATCCACTTGTGGCCGTTCATCGCGGACGCGCGGCGCAAAGGCGCGAAACTTGTGGTGATCGATCCTTACCGGACGCGGACCGCCGCTTGTGCGGACTGGTACCTTCCCATCAATCCAGGCACCGACACGGCTCTTGCTCTGGGGATGATGCACGTCATCATCAATGAGGGACTGCACGACGCCGATTATGTTGCCCGCTATACCGTAGGCTTCGAGCAGCTGCGAGACAAAGTGCAAGAGTATCCACCGGAGCGGGTGGCGAAGTGGACCGGGATCGCAGCCGGCGACATCGTCAAGTTGGCAAGGGAGTACGCGACCACGCGCCCGGCCGTGATTCGGGTGAACTACGGAGTGCAGCGCTCCGAGGGTGGAGGCATGGCGGCGCGTACCATCACCATGCTGCCGTGCATTACCGGCTCGTGGAAAGAAGTTGGCGGCGGGCTGCAGCTCTCGACCAGCGGCGCGTTCGGCTTAAACCGCGACGCTCTGGATCGCACCGACCTCATGCAGAAGGCGCTGGGACGCCCGGCGCGCACCATCAATATGGTCGAGCTGGGAACGGCGCTCAACACGCTGCCAGACCCGCCGGTCAAAGCGCTTTTTGTCTACAACTCGAATCCGGCGGCTGTTTGTCCCGATCACAATGCTGTGATTCAAGGCTTGCAGCGTCCCGACTTGTTCACCGTGGTGCATGAACAGTTCTTGACTGATACCGTCGACTATGCCGATATTGTTCTTCCGGCGACCACCTTCTTCGAGCACAAAGATCTGCAGGGTGCTTACGGTCATTACTACCTGCAAATGTCGGATGCGGCGATACTCCCGTTGGGCGAATGTCGTTCCAACGTTGAAGTGTTTCGTGCTTTGGCGGAGCGCATGGGCTTCGATGACGACTGTTTCCGAGAGTCTGTTGATCAGATGATCGATGCCGCATTGCATTCGGAAAATCCCCGCCTGCGGGGAATTGATCGCGACCGGTTGCAGCGGGAAGGGCACGTGAGATTGAATTTTGGAAACCAGTTATCAGATCGCAGTTCTCAGTTCCCAGATTTTTTGCCGTTTGCCCAGGGTAATTTCGGGACGAAGAGTGGGAAGGCTGAACTTTACAGTGAAGATCTTAGTGCGCAGGGGCTTGACCCGGTTGCGGTCTTTACGCCGCCGGACGAGTCGCGGCACGGTTCGAAGGCCAAGCAGTTCCCTCTGGAGCTTCTGGCCCGCAAAGCGGACAACTTTCTGAATACTACGTTTTGCAATGTGCCGGTGGTCCAGGCGATGGAAGAGGTCGGATTGCTCGAAATCAGCGCGGATGACGCCCGGACGCGTAAGATCGTGGATGGCGACGTCGTTCGAGTTTTCAATCGCCGCGGGTACATTCATCTGCGGGCGCGGGTGGACGGCGCCGTCCAGCCGGGCGTGGTTTCCGCTAATCTGCATTGGGCCAAGTTAAGTTCCGGCAACCGCAATATAAATGTGCTTACTTCGGAAAAACTTACGGACCTAGGCAACTCCGCTACGTTTTATTCCGTCTTGGTTGAAGTAGAGCTTGTTAAACCGTCGCCCGGAGGTGGCGCCGGTTTGGACGCTCTCCACGGCTCTACCGTATAATTGCCACTTTCCTACTCCCAGGTTCCGAGGTCGTAACGATTCTTCGTTTTCATCAGGATAGCCCTGTAGTGACGAAGAACAGGTCGGGCCGCGTGCCCCCTGTTCTGGCTTCGGCATCGCCTTCATCTTCTTCAATCATAAAGATTTGTAAACTGCGATGGCCTTTTGTGTGCCTCTTGCTGATTTTGCTGGGGTCGGCGGGCTGGGGCCAGCAGGAAATCATTACTGAGATCGTCATCCACGGAAACCGGCGCATCCCGGCGGACACGGTGCGCGGACGTATTTTCTCCCGTGCCGGGGATGTTTATGACGAGCCGGCGCTCGACCGCGATTTCAACTCCCTGTGGAACACTAACTACTTCGAGGACATACGGTTCGAGAAAGAACAGACCCCCAAGGGCTGGCGTATCCATGTTTACGTCAAGGAGCGGCCGACCATCAGCGAAATTGAGTATCTCGGACTGAACTCGGTTTCGAAAAGCGACGTGCTCGATCGTTTTAAGGAGCGCAAGGTCGGGCTTTCCCCCGAGAGCCAGTACGATCCCACCAAGGTTAAGAAGGCAGAAGTCACGATCCGGGAACTGCTGGCGGAGCATGGCCGGCAATTCGCGACGGTGCGCACCGAAGTACGTCCGATTCCTCCGGCCAAGGTCAGCGTCACGTTCGTGGTCAAGGAAGGGCCTAAGGTCAACGTCGGCAAGATCACGTTCATCGGCAACAAGCATGTCAATGCGCGCGTTCTTCGAGGGCGCGATGAAGAACCTGAAGCCGATCGGCATTCCTCACTCCATCTTCCTGGAAAACATCTTTGCCAAGACCTACGATGCCAGCAAGCTGGACGAAGATACTGAACGCGTGCGGGCTGAATTTCAGAACCGTGGCTATTTCAAGGTCGTCGTCCAGGACGCCAAGACAGAAATTCACGACACCGGCCACACTGGATTCCATATCCCGCTCCTGGTGAAAGGACCGGGCAAGGCGGTCGACATCACGATTCCCATCGAGGAAGGTGATCAGTACCGGCTAGGGAGCATCACGTTCAACGGGAACAAGGAAGTCAGCAACATCAAAGCTCTGCGCTCCCTCTTCCCCATGAAGGACGGCGACATCTTCTCCCGCGAAAAGGTGGCGAAGGGGCTGGACAACCTGCGGAATGCCTATCGCGAACTGGGCCACATCAACTTTACGTCGATTCCTAACACCACCTTCGACGAAGACAAGAAACTGGTGAACCTCACGATTGACATCGACGAAGGCAAGAAGTTCTTCGTGCGCAGAATTGAATTCGCCGGCAATACCACCACTCGCGACAAGGTCATCCGCCGCGAAGTGGCGTTGGAGGAAGGTCAGGTTTACGACGAACGCCTGTGGAAGCTGAGCTTATTGCGTCTCAATCAGCTGGGATATTTTGAGGCGTTGAAGCCCGACGATCCCAATGTCACCGAAACTCACCTGGATGAAAAGAATGGCACGGTCGACCTGACCCTCAAGGTGAAAGAGAAGGGCAAAAACAGCATTGGCCTGAACGGCGGCGTGAGCGGCCTGGCCGGGGCGTTCATCGGGGTCAACTACAGCACCAACAACTTCCTCGGACTGGGCGAGACGCTGGCGGTGCAGACGAGTATCGGCAACGCGCAGCGGATTCTGTCGTTCAGCTTTACCGAACCTTATCTTTTCGATCGCCCGATTCAGGGCGGCTTTTCGGTATTCACCCAGAAATACAACTATAACCAGGCGCGTCAGGAGGCCATCCTCACCGGTCAACAGGTGAACCTGCCGAACGCATACCTGAACAACCTACAAAACTACACTCAGTCCAGCACCGGGTTTACCAGTTCGATCAGCTACCAGTTGCACCATTCGTTCAAGCGTGTCGGACTCACTTACTCGTTCGACCGCTCTTCGATCGTCGCGGTCAGCGATGCTTCCAAGATTCTATTCACCGATCTTGCATTCCGCGGGATCAGCGGCCCCAACTCGTTGGAAGGCATTATCACCAGCAAAGTCCTGCCCAGCTTTTCATTCAGTACGATCGATAGCCCCATCTCGCCGAAGCGCGGGACCAGCGTATTTATGGGTGGAGAAATTGCCGGCTTGGGCGGGACGGTGCGGTCGGTACGCCCCATTGTTCAGTACAAACACTTCAAGCCCGTGCAAAAGGGCCGTAATACGATCGGCTTCAACATTCAGGGCTCGTTCCTGGCCGGGTACGGTGGCGTGGTGGCGCCGCCTTTCGAGCGTTTCTATCTGGGCGGCGAGAATGACATACGCGGCTTCGATATACGCTCCGTCTCCCCGGTCGCGTTCCTTCCGGACAAAGGCAACATCATCCTGCGCAATCCGGACGGCACAGTGGTTCCGAAGGACCCGGCCAATCCATTGCGAGGCAGCTACACGATTCCAGTTCCGGTGGAGCGGATCGTATTTCCTGGAGGCGACGCCAGCCTGGTCACCAATCTGGAATACCGGATCACCATTGCCGGCCCGGTGGCGTTAGCGCCATTTGTGGATATCGGAATGAATCCGATCGTCAGAAATTCGCAGCTCCGCATCAACGACGGACAACTAGCCGATATCAACGCCACGGTATTTGGCTGTCCCGCGCTGGATATTGCTCTGAACTGCGCTGGTGGGCACAAACAGAATCCCCCGTTTTCGGATGAGCTGCAGATTGTAAGCTCGACCAACTGGGTTCCCCGGATGTCCACTGGTTTGGAAGTGCAGGTCTTTCTGCCGATTATCAACGCTCCGTTCCGGGTCTATTGGGCCTACAACCCCCTCCGCCTCGACAACCTTACGCGGGGTCCGGTGCCCATTACGCGAGACATGTTCCCGCCGGGAGCGGCAGGCGACTTTACCTTCGAGCAGGCTGCCAGAAGCCTGGCGCCCACGTTCCAGTTACGCGAACCAAGAAAGACGTTCCGCTTCAGCGTGGCAACGACGTTCTAGTCGTCAGTCATCGGTCGTCGGTCTTCAGCAAGGCCTTACAGACGATTGAAGACCGACGACTGACGACTGTAGTTTGACCTTGACCGGAGGCTATCCCTATAATGATGCTATCCACGCCCTGATGAAAGGTAGCCAAACGGGGTGGTCACCACGCCGCTTCAGGTTCGGCGTGAGGCGCTGGGAACTCCGGCCCAGCCTCTTCCGTTGATACGCAACGGTTGGGTTATTGCTGAGACGCGGCCAGCATTGGCTTGTGTAAAAATCTAACCGATTTCCCGGGACAAATTTCCAAGGAGTTCAAAATCACACACATGACAAGCAAGTTCGCGCGATTTCTTATGTGCACGGTGTTCGCTGTATCCGTTGCTGCCCTGGCCCAGAACTCCGCGTTACCCGCGGCTCCGAGCGCTGCAGCGAACAATGCCGCCGCCCCTGTCATCAACGCCACGGGCACCAAACTCGGAACCATCAATGTCGAGCAGGCCATTTTCGCCACCAATGAAGGCCAGCGCGATTTCGAGACCCTGAGCAAGAAGCTCGAGCCCAAGCAGACCGAACTGAAAGGCCAAAACGACGAAGTCGAGGCCCTGAAGAAGCAGCTCAATACCCAGAGTGACAAGCTGAATGACGACAGCCGGGCTACCCTGGTCAAACAGATCGAACAGAAGCAGAAGTCCCTGGAGCGCCAGGTGCAGGACGCCCGCGACGATGCCCAAAGCCAGCAGAACGAAATCGCGCAACGCATCCTGCAAAAAATGGGGCCGATGCTGGTGAAATACGCCGCGGACAACGGCTACGGGGTCCTGATCGACACTTCCAACCCTTGGCCCAATGGTCCGGTGATGTGGGCTGGACCGGCAGTGGATATCACCAAATCAGTGGTTGATCTCTACAACTCCCAGTCCGGTGTCGCTGCTCCCGCCGCAAGGCCCGCCGCGCCCCGGCCAACCACGCCATCTGCGACGAAGCCAGCACCCAAGGCACCAGCTACCACTCAACCAAAATAGTTTTTCCCGGCGAGACACTCAGCGTCGAGAAGAAGTTCCCACAGGCCGCGTGCAAACGCGGCCTTTTTCTTTGCTGCATTTTCCTTCTTACCGGGCCTAAAGACCAAACATCCGGTGTCTTTACAGACAGTCCCGCTGACTTCTTTGGAGGACACCATGTTTGCTGACCTGCTTTCTGATTCCGAATGGTCCAACCACTCTCATCGCGGATGGACTACGCTGGTTTCCTTTGCCGTACAGGGTCTTGCTCTAGGGTTCCTGCTTCTACTGCCGCTGTTCTATTCCGACGGATTGCCGAAGCTTGCTATGCTCGCCCCGCTGCTTGCGCCTGCTCCGCTACCGGCGGCTCCGCCCGTGCCACCCCGCTCGAGTTCGTCGTCTACTCCGCAAAGCAATCTGATGGGAAACAGGCTGATTAGCCCTCAGCAGATCCCACCCACGGTGACGATTCTGACGGACGTCGCGCCACCTGCGCCGATGGTCGATCCCTATGCGGTCGGCGTAAGCCACGGACTCGGTGATCCGCGCAGCGGCAGTACAGTGATCGATGGCATCGGCGACTCCAATGTAGCTCTGCCACCGCCTGCGCCCACTGTTCATCACCCTCCCACCTCGCGCATGATGGAAGGGAACCTGATTTATCGCGTTCAACCTGAGTACCCCGCGCTGGCAAGGCAGGTACGTGTTCAGGGGCTGGTAGTCCTGCGGGCCATGATCAGCCGGGATGGCGCGATCGAGAATCTTCAGGTCCTGAGCGGCCATCCCTTGCTGATACCGTCTGCACTCAATGCCGTGCGCCAGTGGCGCTACCGGCCCTATGTTCTGAATGGTGAACCCGTGGAAGTGGAAACTGAGGTGAAGGTGAACTTCATCCTGTCAGGCGGATAGGGCTTGGGGGCACGCGGGAGTAGCACAGGCGTAACCCCGGCACCCCCAATATGACCGCTATAATCGCAACCAGTGGCTACAGCTGAAATCCTGAAGCGTGCGGCGACGCGACCGACCTGGGCCCAAGTGTCGCTAGAGAACCTACGCTACAACTTCGGCGTTGTCCAGCGCCACATTGGAACCGGAGTCACCGTCTGCGCGGTGGTCAAGGCGGACGCTTACGGCCACGGTGCCACGGAATGTGCCAAGGCGCTTGAGCAGGAGGGGGTGCGTTGGTTGGGCGTCACGTCGCTCGACGAAGCGATTCCTCTGCGTGATGCCGGCATTCACACTCGCATTCTGTTGATGACCGGGTTCTGGCGCGGCGAAGAAGAAGAGATCATCCGCCTGCAGTTGACTCCCACGGTCTGGGAGCCGGGACAGGTCGAGTTGCTGGAGAAAGCCGCGGCCCGTTTGAGCGCGAAGCTTCCCGTCCATTTGAAAGTGGATACAGGGATGGGCCGGCTCGGAGTCGATCCAGAGGACTTATACGAGATTACGTCCGCGCTGAAGGCGTCGCCACATCTAGCGCTCGAAGGTCTTTCCACTCACCTCGCGTCTTCCGAAATACTGGACGCGCCCTCGGTCAACGAACAGCTGCAAAAGTTCGCCCAAGTTCGCATCCTTCTGCGTAACGAAGGGTTCGATCCGCCGCTGGTTCACGTCGCCAATACCGGCGCCGTCATCTCGCACCGCGAGTCATGGAACTCGATGGTGCGGCCGGGAATCGCGCTGTACGGCTACCATCTGCCGTTTGAGCGGGCAGGCAGGGAAGTCAGCGGCAGCAAGCTGCGGCTTGATGTGAAGCCGGTACTCACATGGAAAACTAGAATTCTCTCGCTGCGCGATGTGCGTGCCAATCAAGCGCTGGGATACGGCGGCACCTACGTCACAAAAGCTCCGGCAAGAATTGCCGTGCTTCCGGTGGGATACGCCGACGGATTGAATCGTGCACTGTCATCCCGCGGACGCGTCATCGTTCGCGAACATTACGCCCCCATCTTAGGCCGCATCTCGATGGATCTCACGCTCGCGGACGTTACCGGCCTGCCCGGTATTGCCGTCGGGGATGAAGTGGTCCTCCTCGGCGCGGTCGACGGTCTGAGCGTCGACGCCCGCGAGCACGCTGAACTCGCCAGCACGAATGTGTACGAGATTCTTTGCGCCATTTCGAAAAGGGTGCCTAGAAAGTATAGCTAGGCGTTTGTTATTGGTCGTTGGCCAAGAACTCATTCCTTTTAAACAACATAGACCATGTGGCTCCGTCCCGCCCCCACACGGTCTGTGACGACCTCCGGTTAAAGCCCTGACCGGTGGAACTAATGCCGATTTCCGCCCTTCACTGTGCCTGCGCTGACCTGCTCCTCCGCCCTTTGTTATCCTGAGTTATCAATGCCTTCCCGCTACGAACAATGGATGTACGACTGGGAAACCCGGCTCACCTCGGTTGACAACAACCGGGTGGTCCGTCCGCTGGAGTGGGGCCTCGAGTGGGCGCGCGATTGGCCATGCCGCAACGGCTTCGCTCCCGGATACCTTCCAGCGAATGCCGATGCCGAGAAATTCCTGCGCGAGTACAACCAGCGCATCGTGGCCGCGAGCGACGACTTTTATTCCTACAAGGTGCCTTCGGATTTTCGTCTCGAACGCCGCGAGGTGCAGGTCTTCAGCACGCGGGAAGTGCCCGACCCGAAATTGGAAGCGAAAGTCCGCGGCAGCCAGGCCGATTTCCTGCGCTTCACTTCGCCGGTGCACTCGCCATACCCGGAAAACAATCTGGTGAACGCCCGCTGGTTTCCGGCACGCGGACGGCGTGCCCTGGTACTGCTGCCGCACTGGAATTCCGATGCGATCGCCTATACGGGACTCTGCCGCGCGCTGAATCTCCTGGGAATCTCAGTGCTGCGTCTGAGCATGCCGTATCACGACATTCGCATGCCGGCCGACACACATCGTGCCGACTATGCGGTCTCCGCTAATATTGGACGCACCCTCGATGCCTGCCGCCAGGCGGTGGTGGACGTGCGCTGCTGTCTGGACTGGCTGGAGCAGCAGGGCTACGACCGGCTCGGCATTGTGGGCACGAGCCTGGGATCCTGTTATTCGTTTCTTACCGCGGCGCACGATCCGCGCATCCGAGTGGCCGCCTTTAATCACGCCTCCACCAACGTCGCTGACGTGGTCTGGCATGGACAGTCCACGCGTCACATCCGCCAGGGCCTGGAATCGCAGATTGATCTCGATCGCCTGCGCGCCCTCTGGAGCGGCATCAGTCCGATTTCATACTTCGAGCAGTTCGCCCGCTGGCCCAAAAAGTCGCTCATCATTTATGCAAAGTACGACCTGACATTCTTGCCCCAGCTCTCTCGTGATGCCGTGGCCGAATTTGAACGCTACAAACTGGATCACAAGGTTATCGTGCTGCCCTGCGGTCATTACACCACCGGCGAAACGCCCTACAAATACATGGATGGATGGCAGCTGATTTCGTTTTTGCGGACGGCATTCGAAAGCGTGTGAGGGCTTCTAGCTGCTAGCTCCTGGCTTCTAGCTCGCACCCCAAGAGCGCGTGGCTAGGTTTCGGGATCGGTGGTCGCTCGGTTTCGGGAACTCTTTGCGATCTTCACAGTTTAAGATTTGCTGCCAGTAGCAAGTGGCAGTTTCTCGAAGACCGAAACGCCAGTTAGAATGGTTCAAGGTAGGAGCTAGAGGCTAGGAGCCAGAAGCTACGAGAATTCATCATGAAACTTAACCCAATGTCCCTCCCACTCGCCGAATCCGATCCGCAGGTGGCCGCTGCCATCGATAACGAAGTTCGCCGCCAGCACGAAGGCCTGGAACTGATCGCCTCCGAGAACTTTGTCAGCGAGGCTGTGCTCGAAGCCATGGGCTCGGTGTTCACCAATAAATATGCTGAGGGCTATCCCGGCAAACGCTATTACGGTGGGTGCGAGTTCGCGGACGTGGTGGAAGAGTTGGCGCGCGAGCGGGCAAAGAAGCTTTTCGGCGCCGAACACGCCAATGTGCAGCCGCACGCCGGTTCCCAGGCCAACATGGAGGCCTTCGCCGCAGTCCTACAACCCGGCGACACCATCCTCGGTCTCAACCTCGCCCATGGCGGACATCTTACCCACGGCCATCATCTGAATTTTTCCGGTAAGACCTATCGCATTGTTCCATACGGCGTCACCAAGGAAACCGAGACCATCGACTACGACGATCTGGAGAAGCTGGCCGAGAAAGAGCGCCCCAAGCTGATTATCGGTGGAGGCAGCGCTTATCCTCGCATCATTGATTTTGCGCGCATGCGCCAGATTGCCGATAAAGTGGGCGCCCTTTTCCTGGTCGACATGGCGCATTTCGCCGGACTTGTCGCTGGCGGCGTGCATCCGTCGCCCGTACCCCACGCGCACATCGTCACCACGACCACCCACAAGACGCTGCGCGGACCTCGTGCCGGGATGATCCTCAGCCGGCAGGAATTCGCCGCCGCCATCGACAAGGTCGTGTTCCCCGGGATGCAGGGCGGCCCTCTGGTGCACATCATCGCGGCCAAGGCCGTCAGCTTCAAGGAAGCGACGCAGCCGGAATTTCGTGACTACGCGAGGCAGGTTGTTGCCAATGCCAAAGTCTTGGCGGAGACCTTAGCCGGTGAGGGCTTCCGCATCATCTCGGGAGGCACCGACACCCACCTGATGCTGGTCGATGTGTTCTCCAAGGGAATCCTCGGCAGCGAAGCGGAGAAGGCGCTGGGTGAAGCGGCGATCACAGTCAACAAGAACGCCATTCCGTTCGATGTCAATCCGCCTATGAAGCCCAGTGGAATCCGTATCGGAACCCCCGCCCTGACCACACGCGGCATGAAGGAAGAGGAGATGAGGCAGGTCGGGCGCTGGATCTCGGAAGCCTTGCACGGTCGCACGGACGCATCTGTGCTCGGCAAGATCCGAAAGCAGGTTCTGACTCTGGCGGAAGCCTTTCCGCTCTATCCCGAACGCCGGGCGAAGGCCCAGGTGGAAGTTCGGGCGTAACTTAGGTTGGAGGACGGGCGAGGAAGCTCGTCCTCCATCAAATCCGGCCCGTGCCTGCCCTGTGCCTAGCGGCGGACTCTTCTCTGTGATTAAATCTCCCCGTGAGAATTGCCATCGACATCCGGCGGATGACCGAGTTTGGCGTTGGCACATACACCCGTAACATCGTACGGTCCCTGGGACGGCTGGATAACGAGAGCAAGTATTTTCTGATCGGGCCGCCGGAAAAAGTGGCGGAGATCGGCCCGCTTCCGCAGAATTTTCGCACCGTACCTCTTCTCGGCAACGACAACACCATCAAGAGCTATTTTGATTACCGCGCCATCCTGAAGCGCCTGAATTGTGACGTGGTGCACATTCCGCACCTGTTCTGGCTTCCGCGGAATCTGCCCTGTCCTTACGTGTTGACTGTGCATGACGTGCTTGATCACATGTACCGGGCCCGCGATAAATCGGGCTTCAAGCGTTCGCTGCACTTTTACCTTACTCATCGGGCGTTAAAGGGCGCGGCGCGAGTTTTTGCGGTGTCCAACTTCACCAAGAGCGAAGTGGAGAAGCTATTCACCATCCCTGCCGACCGCATCGAGGTGGTGTACAACGCGATTGATGAGCGCTTCCTGCGCGGTCACGCCAGCGAGGCCGATCGGCAGCTGCTGGCGGAGCGCTATCTGGTGAACCATCCTTTCCTGCTGTACACCGGACGGATCAGCCCGCATAAAAACGTGGTCCGGATCATCGAGGCATTTTCCGCACTGAAGGCGGAGTTAGAGAAGGAAGCTCTGTTTCCCGGGCTGAAGCTCATCATCATCGGAGACGAACTGTCGAAGCATCCGGACCTGCGCCGCACAGTGATTCGCAGCCGGGTTCAGAACGACGTGCGCTTCATGGGGTTCGTGCCCATTGAAGTGCTGCGCATCTTTTACGACGCGGCAAAAATCTTTGTCTTTCCGTCGCTCTACGAGGGATTTGGACTGCCTCCGCTGGAGGCTATGGCGCACGGCACGCCGGTGGTGACGTCAAACACGTCGTCCCTGCCCGAAGTGGTGGGTAATGCGGCGGTGCTGGTGAATCCGGAAAATGTGTTTGAGATCATGCGCGCGCTGCATCGCGTACTGGTCGACCAGCCGCTGCGCGACAAACTCAAGGCGCGAGGTTACGAGCAGGCCAAAAGATTTTCCTGGGATGCCGCCGCGCAGCAGATTCTCCGCGTATACCACGAAGTGGCGGAAACGCGGCCAGCTCGCCCGCACCTTGCGGACGAAGCGAAAGTCATTTCCCGCGCCGCGAACTCCTGACGGCGTCACCCCAGTTTAATTAAGCCGGTTTGATCAGGCCGATTTGACCAGTGGTTGCCCCGGAGAATTCAGGCTCATGCGGTGCAGTTTGGCCGCGATGCGGGTGCGGTCGGCTTCGGTGGTAGCGGCTGTGTGGCGTTTCTTCAGCTTGGCAATCTTCTCGTTGCGCGTACGGCGGCGGCGAATTTCGGGCCGGCGACTGGGTGCGGACATAGAGCCTCCTCATTTTGCGGTCGACAGTTAGTTTATATCAATGTCCTCGACTCTGGGCCTCGGAGCACGCTGCGTACTTTGCGCGGTTAGGACTCTCATCGTCAGGAAGGACAAATCTTGAACCGCAAAGTTCGCCAAGGATTCCGCAAGGACGCAATGGAAGTTACAACATCGATTGCACAAAACTCGACCCTACGTTCGTGAACTCAAACGCGTGCAATCCCAGCCGGTTAGCCAATTCCGTACACACCATGATTCCACGGACGCTGTTGCCCTTGGCGTCTAACCGTGGAGAATAGACCGCAATCCCCATCTGGCGATTGACCACCGCCAGCAACCCCCCTCCCACGCCGCTCTTGGCGGGAAGGCCCACTCGATAGGCCCATTCCCCGGCATGATCGTACAGCCCGCAAGTGAACATGACAGCCAGAACGTCTTTAATGTACTGAAAATCGAAGACGGAATCGCGGGTTACTGGATTCGTTCCCATGTTGGCCAGCGTAGCCGCCATGACCGCCAGGTCGCGACAATTCACCAGGAGCGAGCACTGCGAGAAATACTGGTGAAGAGTGTGGTTTACATCTTCGTCGATGACGCCAAAATTGAGCATAAGGTAGGCGATCGCGCGATTCCGATTCCCGGTAGCTGCTTCCGAAGCCAGGACCCCGCTGTCAATTTTCAACTTGCGGCCAGCGGCCAGTTGCATCTTTCCGACGAACGAGCGCACCCCTGCGGCCGGGGATTTCTTCTTGATCAGGGAAGCGACGGAAATCGCGCCCGCGTTTACCATTGGATTGAATGGCCGCATGGTTCTGGGATCCAATTCGATGGAGTTGAACGCTTCTCCGCTAGGTTCAACCCCCACAGATGTGTGGGTTCGCTCGCGACCAGATTCTTCCAGGGCCATCTGGTAGGCGAAGGGCTTGCAGACTGATTGAATCGTGAATTCTCTCCTCCAGTCGCCGGCGCAAATGACCTGGCCGTCCACGGTGGCGAGACAAATCGCGAAACCGTTGGGATCGGTCTTGGCCAGTTCCGGGATGTAGGTTGCAACCTCGCCGTCGTCGACGGTCCGATACTTATCGTAAATAGCGTTGACGATTTCCTGAAGACTTAGAGAGTCTTCCATGATGAGTTTGGGTGCTGCACCCATGGCTCGTCCCACTTTCTGCAAAGGAGGTGTTTTCTGAGGCGAAGTCTTTCTTATTTCAAAGCTGCGGCAAGAGCCCCAAGTGGGAGAAAGCATAAGCCCTGAAATCTGATTTCATCATCGAAAGTTTCAATTGATCGGTGCGGGATGGTTCATAGCGAGGGGAGGCATTGGGCAGGGCGCCTTCCCGGTAAGGCCGCATGATGCCGTGAATGAGGGCGTTGGCTCAACTTCTTGCGCGTCACAAATCTCAGGAAGTCATCAGTGACGCCAGTCCCAGACGGGCTCGCCCTTCGCGTCCCGCAGCGCGAAAGTGTCGGTGCCTTTCACTATTTCCCGCACCAGGAAAAGATCGGCGTCGCCTTGTTTTACCTTCGAGCCGGTCATGGTGACTTCGTCTCCCTTGGCAAAGCTCATGCCCATATCGTCGAAAAAACTCTTGGGACACAAATAGACATCGACAGAGTTGGAGCCATCCTTCACCAGCAGGTGGACAATTTCTTTCTCGCTGCCTTTTGGAGGCAGTTTCACGTCGTCCACTATGCCCTTGATCTTCACCTCGGTATGGAGGTCGTACTTTGGACCGGGAGCGGCGGGCGGGCTCTTTTGGGCGGGTGAGGAGGCTCCGAGAACAAAGCTGAGAAAGAACATCAGGGCAATGATCTGGCGGAAACGGCGGTTGCAGGCGAATCCAATACGATCACGCATGGCTCCCCCTTCGCACGGAGGTACCGGGGGCGCCAAACGCTTGCAGGATTATGAGAAAACTACCGGCCCCCGGTCCTTATGAGTCCCTGTACAGGATGAAGCCAACTTGCGGCACCATAGTACTCCATTCTTGAAGGCGAGGGAGCGGTGGAACTCCGCAGGAAGATTAACTGTTAAGGGTCCATTCGGGTATACCTGAATCGAACCGTTGAAAGGTTGGAGGGCGTACCGGGCAGACGAGGATTTTGTGGCAGGTGGACCTGTAAGCCGCGTCATGGCTCGTGAAAAGGGGAATTCGTCTTGAAGGACACGTAGGATGCGCCCGGCCCCAGCGCACCCCTAACGGAAACCGTCCACAAGGACGATGTCTCCTTCGACGCGCTCGATGCCGGAGATTAGAAAGGTGTGGCCGTCAGCAGAAACGGACGGTCCCCACTGGGTAAACAGGCCAGGCAAGTCGGAGATTTTGCCGACTCGCTGACTCGCAAAGTCGAAGTGGTTTACGGAGAAGTGCCGTGGGGCGCCTTGAATGAAATACATTCCGCCCAGTGCCGGTGCCCAATTCACATCGACCGGCATTCCCCGGACTGGACGTTCGTCCCCGCCGTTCGCCGATACCGACCAAACCTCTTCATGGCCGCTGACCAACCTGCCAAAAAATACACGTGTTCCATCTGCAGTTTCCTGCGGTCCGAAACGGTCCTTGCCTCCTCCGGTCAAACGAACCGCCCCGCCGCCCTTCACCGGCGCCTTCCAGATATCCTCAAATGGTTCGGTAGAGAAATAGATCCACTGTCCGTCCGCCGACCAGAATGGGTGGGCAGCGTTTGCTGTTCCTGTGGGAAATACCTTCGAAGATCCTCCCCGGATGTTCGCGATGTATAGTTCGGGACCACCCGATGCCCGCACGTGGAAGACGATCCTCCCGCCATCGGGTGCCCAACTCGGTGCGCCGACCTCGGCTCCTCCGAACGAGGTTAATTGGAGCGGGTTTGAACCGGAGCGATCGCTAATCCAAACCTCCGCGCTCCCCGAACGGTAGGATTGGAATGCAATGTATTGGCCGTCGGGTGAAATGCGCGCACCGGAGTCACCACGGCTGGAAGTGACTAACTTTGTCGGTGCGGCGATACACTTCCTGTGTCCGGCGACTCCGAGTTGCCAAATGCTGCTGGGATGGCGTACCTGAGCATAAGCTAGGCGATTTCCGGCACGCGCCACTGTCACGCTTTCCGCATCCTGGGCGAAATTCAGCTTTTCTGGTATTCCACCGGTGACGGGTACGCGCCACAGGTGGTGGCCAGCCGCGTATAGCAGAGACTGGCCGTCCGCCGCCCATGTTAGATCCGCGAACCCCTCCGAAGCTTTGACGCGGGTCACCTCACGTGCTTGAGTTCCGTCTTGGCTTTGCAGGTAGATCTTGAAGACACCTTCGGTGAGCGCGCACATCGACGCGAGATACTTGCCATCGGGCGAGAAGGCAGGATGCAACGTCTCCACACAATCCGTGGCAGGATCTGGCAGAACCCGTTCTTCATAAGTCTCGGTATTCACCAGGTGAATCTGATAGTGCTCAGGAGACGAAGCCTTCGCCCCGTCAGGAGCGACTGCTTCGGAGAATGCCACACCCTTGCTGTCCGGCGACCAGGCTACCGAAATTCGTTCCGGTCCGCCAAAATGAGTGATGGCAGCGAGCTTTCGCTCCGCACCACCGAGCGCTGAAATGAGGTAGATGCCGCTCGCGTCAGGCTCAGCTTCGCGCTTGAATGCGATGAATCGGCCATCGGGGGACCAGGCAGATGCCATAAATCGGGCCGGGTGGTGAGTAAGTTGGACCACGTGCTCCTGCCCGACCTGCTTGATGTACAGATCAAATTGGAAGTTCTTTTCATAACCGAACCAGGAGAATACGACTTGGTTCCCATCGGGCGAGAACCTGGGTGCGACTTCAAGACCCGGGAAGGTTGTGAAGGGGACGATGGCCAAGTTGTCAGATTGTAAGTGTGGCAAGGGCCGCAGCAGGTAGCCGCCAATTGCCGCCAGCAAAAGTAGTCCCAGGGCCACGGCCGCGCTTGCCAGCATGGCCATTCTCGGGCTCCGGGTTCGGCTTTCAGTTACCGGGACTTCTCTGCTCTTAGTCTCGACTTCAGCGACATGGGCGCCATTCGTTACATGCGCAATAAATCGATATCCGCGGCGTGGCAGCGTCTCCACGTAGCGAGGATTCTCGGCTGAATCTCTCAGAGCTTCCCTCAGCCGCGTGATCGCTTTGTTTAGTCCACGTTCGAAGTCTACGTTTGTCTGGTCGGACCATAGCCGTTTGGTTAGTTCTTCCCGGGTTAGAACTTCGCCGGGCCGCTCCAGCAAGAGGGTGAGCACCTGGAACGGCTGCTCCTGAATCTTGACCTTCTTTCCGTCACGACGTAACTCACCGGATTGAGCATCTACCTCGAATGCTCCAAAGCGAATCGGCGTCATGGGGTCCTTCCGTCCCAAGTTCCAGAGTATCCTACCTCACTCCGTTGCTAAATGAAGCATTCCCAACTCACGCCTAACTGCATCATTCGCCACCTCTTATCAGGGAACACAATCGCCGCATACAGAGAACACGCGCGCCCTTTACGTTTTTGGGCTCTCGAAATACTGTCGCTCCGGCCCAAAGGAGGTCACAATGCAAAACAAATTGGTTTCTTTTGTAGTCGTCGTGCCCATCGCGGTCATGTCTGGGGTACTGGCGCTGCTGGCGTCTGCCGCTCCGCAGTCCGCGTCCTTACAATCCAATGTTCAGAAGTTCCCACCGCCGCCCAGATGTTCGGCTAGGACGATTGCCGGCGACTACGCATATACCATCGAAGGTACGCTCCTTATCTCTCCCACCGTTACACTCCCGATTCACGGAATCTCCTTGGCTCACTACGACGGCAAAGGAAATAAGACCCAGGTGGACCATGTCGTCGTGAACGGGCAAGAGCCGCAGGAGGAATGGACTCCCGGCAGCGGCACCTACACTGTGAATGAGGATTGCACGGGTTCGCAGGAAGTCTTTGTCAACGGCAGTCTCGATTCTCCCATTCGCAGTCACTTCATTATCGATAACGGTGGCCGAGAAATTCGCGAGGTCATTGACGCAAATGCCGTCACTGCGACTGGCGCAAGAGTCCAATAGTCCCCAACGGCCGCCCGATCGTGGCTGCAAATACGCGGATCGTCTGGTTTGACTGGCTGAACGGCGGGGCTTCTTCAGCAATACGGAACCCCGCCATGGTATCCCGAAGGCGTTCCAATGGTCGAAAACAGGCGTTACACTCAGGACTCGGATTGATTCCATCGCAATGTCGGCTCCGACCCCCGAGTAAACTTGGTGGCAGCCGACTCTGTAAGTTGAGCCGTTTAGCGGGCGGGAACACTGGCTAATCCGGAGTGAGCGCAACGACTCGAAGGACCTGCAGAAATCTTTTGTGGCAGCCGGACCTGTAAGCCGAATTCGCCGGACTGCATTGCAAACAGACAACTTATTTGAAATCAGTCGCCGCGAAGTGTCAATGATGTCAACTTTGTCAGTGTTGGCAGGTTTTGCGTCACACCGGCGTCACAATGGGCGGTCCGAGACGATTGTTTGCGGGTAGTCGCGATCAGCCTACCTACAAATTTGCCTTGACAAGTCGACGCAAGAAGCTCTCCTTGGCGGCGTGTGTCTGCCGGATCTTCTCGAGTTCCATCTGAAATTTGGCCCTCTTGCCCCGGCGGACCGCGAGATCATGCAAGTCGGTCAGCAAGCCAACCGCCCTGGCGTAGTTGTTGGGCTGCCGCTTCAGGATATGTACGGCGACCTGCTCCCAGATTTCCGGTTCGCGTCGCCCCAGTTGATCGAGATAGCGAGCTCGGTTTGCCTCGTCCTGGGCCTTTCGTCTTGCCTCTTCTGCCGCGCGCTGTTCGTTCAGGCGCTGGATTCTTTCCTTCGCTCGCGCGCGGCCCACGGCCAGGATGTCGCCTACACTGCGCCGGGCCGCTGCAGCCGTCTGCGAACAGTGTTGAGAGTTTTGACGCTGAAAACGCCGCACGAAATTGCTTCGCCAGCGCTCGCTCTGCTCCATGACCGCAGTAATGAGCAACTCGTTCTTGTCCTTTTCCGGCAGGCCTCGAATCCATGCGGACAGCTCTTTGCGGCTCGGTCCAGCAGCGAGTGGTTTTGAAGCCTGTGCTGCAACCTCGACGAGATCTTCGTTGATTTCGAGGAATTCGATCAGAGCATCGAGGGAACCGGACAATTCTTGCAAGCCTGTAGGCACGGGCGGCTCCAATTCATCTTCATCAAGTCCTCCATCCTGCGCGCTGCGAAGCCAGCCAAGATACAGGCATCGGAGGTCGCCCCGAAGCAGGTCTGAGCGCAGAGGCATCAGGGAGGCCATCCATCCGGTACCGTCGTCCTCGCCGTCCCACTCGGACTCACTTCCAAATTCAACGATCACGAATCTCGCGGTTTTTCGCACCCGCACGGTCTCGCCTGGGACCATGGCCTTGAGCAACTTGTAGTCGACCGATTCCTGCGGGAGGCGAATATAGAACTCATGCGTCCCCCAGTTCGCGACGTAGACAAAAGTGTCAAAGTATTTCTCCAGCAGCTTGCTCGGATTGGCTTTCAGGTCTCCCCATTCGTAGTGGTTCGTGAAGCTCGTGGTTGTGATTGCGGCCCGCGTCGAGATGGAACGGAGTGCTGCAGTCTCTTTTTTCGTCAGCGGACGGTCAATTGCGCGGAAATCGTAGTACTGATATTCGCTCACCAGGTCCCTCGGCGCCAGTGGCGATAAGCGACAATCCATTCCACGCCTGCTGGTGCCGGCGTCGGCAAAGGCAGGTCCAGGATTGGGATCTTCTGCCGCGTTTTGCCTCGACGGCAAATGGCAACAATTTGGCCATCTAGCGTCATGTCGACTTTCTCTACCTCAGCATCGACGCCTAGGACCTTCACAGCGAACGGCAATGCTAGGTGTTCCTCAATCATGGTGAAAAAACCGCCTACTTGTTCTTCTTCGCCGTAAGCATCCACGATCGCTTGTTCGATCAGTTCCTTAAGCCTCGCCTTGCTGAGTGAAGGGAGATTCATCCCAGACTCGCCTTTCAGCTTCCGCAGATGCAGAACCGCCCGGTGACTGTTCTGTTTCGTCATGTTTCTCCGTTGATCAAAGGCTCTTTAGGAGATCGATTTTCAACCTGCTCAAAGAACGACGTTTCGTTGCTGGCGTCCCGGATCGTGTAGCCGCTCAGGTCGTACCCTTTCAGGCGACGCGCGTACATTCGCGCCAGCATAAGGACGTTGGAATCCACGTAATCGTAGACTCGCACAACACGCTTGGCATCATGAAGTCGGTGGAGACGCCCTACGTATTGCTGCAGCGTTCCCCTCCACGAAATGGGCATCGCCAGAAAGAGTGTATCCAAGCGAGCGTCGTCGAACCCTTCGCCTATGTAGCTGCCGGTCGCCAGAATAACTCTCGGCTCGCACTCGGGCACAGCCGCAATTGCTTCTGCTATCGATCGTCGTTGTTTCTTGCCCATGCCACCCTTCAGCGTAAACACGTTGTTCATCTTGCCAGCCAGCTCCGTTTCGAAGTATTTCAAGTGCTCAGTTCTGCCGGTAAGCAGCAACGGTGAGCGCCCATCTGTGGTTGCCTGGACGAGATCCGTAAGGATCAATTCATTGCGGACGCGATCATCTACGATTGCGGCGTACACTTCCTGAATCGTCATATCGGTTTGCTCAGGCGGCAAGGAAAAGTCCGTCAACCGTGGAACTACTTCATGCTCGAACGGCGTAGCTGCCGTCATTGAGCGGGCGCTGAGCTTGAATCGAATCGGGCCGCACTGCATATAGATGATGGGATGGTGGCCATCTTTTCGCTCGGGAGTTGCTGTCAGTCCGACGATGTACTTCGCTTTCACCTGCTTCATCACCTGCTCAAAGGTAAACGCCGATAGATGGTGGCACTCGTCAACAATCACCTGACCATACTCTGCCACAAAGTCTTTCACCCCTTCCTTGTCGTGGCTACTTTGAAGAATGGCAATATCGACACAACCACTGCGTTTTGTCGTCCCTCCTCCGATTTGTCCTATTGACTTGGCGGGAAGGTTGAGGAACATTGCCAACCTCGCATGCCACTGGTCTAACAATTGTTGACGATGTACGAACACCAAAGTGTTTACCTTTCTTGCCGCGATCAGCCATGCTGCCACAGCCGTCTTGCCAAAAGCCGTGGGAGCACAAAGAATTCCATCATCGTGCTGCACGAACGCATCAACGGCATCCTGCTGTAACGGACGCAGTCGGCCGTAGAACCCTACCTCGATCGGACGACCAACAAACCGTTCGTCACTGACTTCTGGCTTGATGCGGTGCGTTTTCAACAACTCGATGACCTCCACCAGACAGCCGCGTGGTAGGGCAATGTGGTTAGCGAGTTCCTCGCCACAGGCGATAACTCGTGGCTTGTTGAAAGTAGGAAGCCTCATTGCCTGCGCTTTGTAAAATTCGGGGTTCTGGAATGCCCCAAGGCGAAGTAACCGGTTGAGCATCGCGGAAGGAAGATCCTTCTTTTCGATATACAAAAGATTGGCGCGAACAATTCGGACCTGCACCGGAAGGGGGCCTGGTATTGGACGCTCTGCTCGCTTTCGGGATGGCGGCAATGTCCAAGGGTCTTGTCCCTCATCTTCCGTAGAGCTGATTCTCACTCCGATAAGGTCCCCACTTCGTTGAGCCTCCTGAACGACAGCCTCAGCAGCAGAAGGGGGCACCCGTTTCACGCTTGCCAGAAACGCCCATTGGTCACCATATGGGCGAAACTCCGCATCTACGAAGACGCTGTTTCCATCTGCGCGCGGAAGCCTCTGCAGCGGCAGAGCGATCAGATTGCCAAATCCGCCTTTTGGCATAGTGTCTTGGTTGGGAAAAAAGCGGTCGTATGAATCCAATCCAAGTTGGTGACGGGACTCCATGGCCCGAGTCAGGATTACACAGCCCAGTTTTCGCGCGGTCGTTGCGGGGATTGATCGGTCGAAGAAGATCCACACGTGGCCACCGTTGCCTGACCGTGAACGCTCTAGTGCCGCTGGCACGCTCAGTTCGCGACATACGGCCAAAAACGCAATCGCATCCTTTTGCCATGTTTTCTTATCGAAATCGACGGCGAGGAACCAGCATGTCTCGTCCTGCAGAAGCGGATAAATACCGATGGTGTGATCTCCGACGAGGTGTCCACGCACTACCTCGTCGGTTAGCGGTCTGAACTTCCGAGTCTGGCGGTCGACCTTCTTGCGGTCCTCGTCTCTTGCGCGAAGATAGGCCTTCCAGTCACGATCTGCCTTAGGCATGTACCCAGATCGCCCGTCGGCGTTCTCCCAGCGAACTGCATAAACGTCGTCGCGCCCGTGGAAGAGACTCCGGAAGAGGGCAATGCGTTGTTCAGCTTTCAAGACAAGGGTGTGCGGACTTGGTAGGGCGCTCGTTGTGACGGGAATACCGTTCGGGGACTGCACGACCGGAAGCTGTATGCGGTGGTCCTGCAAAATACGCCGCAGCCGAACGTTTTCTTCCCGTAGGCGCTGCACCTCAGCAAGAGCAGATTGCAGATCCAAAAGTTTGGGATCAGATTCGTTCACGTAAAGCCATCATCACCTTCTACTGCCAGGACTCGATCAAAGAATAATCTCACACCTTGCGGACCTCCCTGTGTGTCCGCGGACGAAGCGAGAAAGCAGTCCACACACCGCGCCTTTTCAGGGGATTGTCAGTTTTTTTTCGCAGTGCGTGTATCTAACGGCGGGGTGCAAGGTCGCGGGTTTTCCGCAGGGGTTTAAGCTATGCGAAGGTAGCGTCGTTCTTTCCACTGAGACTCGGATTCGAGTGTTCCGGTGCGGCGTTCTAGACGTTTCGCTTGTAGTGGAGTGCGGTCGGCCCTTTTTCCGGTCTCATGCGCAAGGCGATTCTCAGGCAATCGAAGACCGAACTTCCGTCCGATACGGCTTAACTGCGTCACACCGGCGTCACAACGGGACGCGGAGTTCTGTAAGTGATTGAAAATAATAGCTTGTGGCAGCCGGACCTGTAAGCCGAATTCTGTCCGCCGGATTGCTCCGGCAGGACGGTCATTCCTCTGGGCCGAACATTACTGCGCGGCTCAAGCGACCTACCCGGAGGTTGTGGCGCGCCGAGCAGGCACGTGCCTCAGGCGAAGCCCGAGGCTCCCTCCCTATTTGGTCTTGCTCCGTGTGGGGTTTGCCCTGCCCGCCGCATTACTGCGGCGGCGGTGCGCTCTTACCGCACCTTTTCACCCTTACCCCGGCGTTGCCGTCGGGGCGGTATGTTTTCTGTGGCACTTTCCGTCGACCGGGCTTGAACCCGGCCTCCCGGACGTTATCCGGCACACTGCTCTGTGGAGTTCGGACTTTCCTCCCTCACCACTTGACGCGGCAAGAGCGACCGTCCGGTCCAGCTGCCAACAGGTTCATTATAGCGGACTTCGGGCGTCGGACCCGGACTTCGGACGTCAGACTTCGGATCTCGGACTTCCCGCCGCAGGCGGATGCGCAGAGATTTTACTCTGTTAGACTTAACGCCAAGCAGCTCGGGGTCGGTGTCTGGCCGACGACCGAGGACCGACGACCGCTTCATGACTACCCTCGAAGCTATCCGCATCGCGCTGCTGTCGCTTTGGGCGAACAAGCTGCGCTCTGCGTTGACGCTGCTCGGCGTCGTGATCGGCGTGGCTGCGGTGATCGCCGTGGTCACCTTCGTCAACGGGATCAACGGCTATGTGGCGGAGAAGATATTCAATCTGGGCGCCGATGTGTTCATCATCAGCAAAGTCACTCCCGTGATCACCAATGTCGACCAGTTCCTCGAAGGACAAAAGCGCAAAGACCTCACCATGGAGGACTACTACGCCGTCCTCGAATCCTGCAAGCACTGCGCCATGTTGGGAGCTTCGGTCACCAATACCAGCGGACACGTGAGGTACGACGAAGAGTCGATTACCGATACGTGGATTCGCGGACTGACTCCGTCGATGGCTCCGATTCTTGATCTCGATCTCACCTCCGGACGCATGGTGAATCAGAACGACGAGGAAAACCGTTCGCAGGTGGGCGTGATCGGCACCGATGTCGTGGACAATCTTTTTCCCACAGTAGATCCGCTGGGCAAGGAGATTCGCGTCGAAGGCGAAGTCTACCGGGTAATCGGCGTGGGGAAAAAACAGGGAACTACGCTCGGACAAAGCCGGGACAACTACGTCGCGATTCCGCTCTCTACATATCTCAAGCAGTTCGGGTCGCACACCAGCATTCGTATTTCGGGTAAAGCCGCAGGCGTGGGTACGGAACTCGACGCCGCGATGGATGAAGCCCGCGCTGTGCTGCGCGCCCGGCGTCACGATCTTCCCGGGAAGCCCGATAGCTTTGCTGCCGAAACCAACGCCAGCTTCCTGAGCATCTGGTCGAATCTGAGCGGAACATTTTTCATTGCGATGATCGCCATTGCGGCAATCTCGCTGGTCGTCGGCGGCATCGTGATCATGAACATCATGCTGGTGTCGGTCACCGAGCGGACGCGCGAGATCGGGATACGCAAAGCCATGGGAGCGCGCCGTCAGGATGTGCTGCTGCAGTTCCTGATCGAATCCGGGACGATGGCGATGGTGGGCGGCGTTCTGGGCGTGCTGTTCGGAATCGCATTTGCCAAAGGCATCACGCTCTGATCGGCATGCCATCGGAAATTAAGTTGTGGGCAGTGGCGGCCGGCCTGCTGGTCTCCGCTAGCGTAGGAGTGTTCTTTGGAGTATATCCGGCAAGACGGGCGGCGACGCTGGATCCGATTGCGGCGTTGAGATTTGAACTGTGACCAGTTTCTAGTTTCCGGTTTCTGGTTTCAAAACCAGAAACCAGAAACGGGAAACGGGAAACTCGAAACTAGATTTCTATGTTGCGCAGAAGCGATTACGGCGAAGTCGTCCAGATGGCGCTGGATACTATCCGCACCAACAAAATGCGGTCGGCGCTGACCGTGCTTGGCATTGTCATCGGCGTCGCGGTCGTGATCGGCATTTCCTCGGTCGTGCGTGGACTCAACGACAACGTCAGCCAGGTCATCAGCAGCCTGGGTTCCAATATCGTCTTCGCGTATCACCAGCCCTTGACCTTCGGTCGGCCTACAGAAGAAATACGGACACGCAAAGAGCTCACTTACGACGACTTTGTGGCGGTTCAGCAATTGCCTCACGTGAAGATTGCCACCACGGGACTGCGCTATTTCCGCCAGGAATTCGGCACCGGCACTTACGAGGTCAAGTACAACGGCCGCAAGGTCAAGAGCACGATTCTCGAGGGCGACACCGGCACCTGGAAAGACGTCTTTGATCTCGACATCGCATCGGGACGCTGGTTGAACGAGATTGATGAAGAGCATCATTCGCCGGTGATCGTTCTGGGATCGGACACCGCGGAAGAGCTGTTTCCCGAACGAAGATCCGCTGGGCAAGGAAATCAATATCGATGGCCAGCTGTTCACGGTGATCGGAGTCGCGGCGAAGCGCAAAAGCGTCTTTGCCGGCGGCAAGAATCCGGATGACAACATCGTGTATTTCCCGCTGGCCACGTTTCGCAAACTGCATCCCGAACTGAAAACATACTGGATCAGCGTAAAAGCGACGTCGCACGATGACATGCCCAAGGCCATCGACGAGATCCGAGAGCTTTTGCGGCGCCGCCGCAAAGTCGCTCCGGACAAGCCGGACAACTTCGCCGTGTTCACCCAGGATTCACTTTCCGAAGTATGGAATCAGGTCACGGGCGCGGTCTTTATTTTTATGTTTGCCGTCTCCAGCGTGGGTTTGATCGTAGGCGGAGTGGGCGTGATGAACATCATGCTGGTGTCAGTGACCGAACGCACGCGCGAGATCGGAGTGCGAAAAGCCATCGGCGCGCGCAAGCGCGACATCCTGCTGCAATTCACGCTGGAGGCCATCACTCTGACCGCGATGGGCGGGGTTCTTGGCGTATTGCTCGGGGCGATCATTACGTGGACGATTCCGGCAATCTGGAGTTCGCTGCCGGCGCGCATGTCATTCTTCTGGGCTGCGTTTGGACTGGGCTCGGCTGCTGCGGAAGGATTGTTGTTTGGGATCTATCCGGCATGGAAGGCCGCGAATCTGGATCCGATCGAGTCGCTGCGGTACGAGTAGCTTTCCTTCGTGTACCTTAGTGTCCTTGGTGGTTGATGATTTTTATTTAAACCACGAAGAACACTAAGGCACACGAAGGAAAGCGGTGGCCTACCCCATTTTTGACATTGCTGCGATTGCTGCTGGAACGGTTACCGTCTGCAGCATAGCCTACTACCTGCTTTGCCTGTTCAGCGCCGCTCGATTTCTCGGCGAGCGAAAAGCGGCGGGCGAGGGCGCCCGCCCTACACAACCCGTTTCCATTCTCAAGCCGCTCCGGGGTACTGACCCCGAAATGTATGAGAGCTTCCGCAGCCATTGTTTGCAGGACTATCCGGAATACGAAATTATTTTTGGCGTCAGCGATCCTGCCGATCCGGCCATTGAACTTGTCGAGCGCCTGAGGCTAGGAGTTCCCCCAGCGCGCGATTTCACTGATCCTTTGTTCCCGAGAATCTCGGCTCGAATACCAAGGTGAGCAATCTGGCGCAGATGTTGCCTCAGGCGAAGTACGAAAACATCCTCGTCAACGACAGCGACATCCGGGTTGAGCCGGATTACCTGCGGCGAGTAGTGACTCCGCTCGCAAGACAATCAAACCGGGCTGGTGACGTGTCTTTATCGCGGCATCGCGAGTCCGACTCTGGGTTCACGACTGGAAGCCCTCGGCATCAGCACGGACTTTGCCGCCGGCGTTTTGACGGCGCGGCAACTTGAAGGTGGTATCCGCTTTGGACTGGGTTCTACGCTTGCTTTACGGCGGCAGATCTCGAAGCCATCGGCGGTTTTCGAAGTCGATTGTGGACTATCTCGCGGACGATTACGAAATCGGCAAACGGATTGCAGCACGCGGATTGAAGAGTGCAGCTGTCAGAAGTGGTGGTCGAAACCTTTCTTCCGGCCTACACGCTGCGACAGTTTGTCGACCATCAACTTCGATGGGGACGCGCTGTGCGCGATTCGCGCCGTGGCGGATACTTCGGACTGGTGCTGACGTTCGGTCTGCCGTGGGCAGTTCTGGCGCTGGTGCTTGGTCAGGGTGCGCTCTGGGCCTGGATATTACTGGCTGCGGTCACGAGCCTACGAGTTGCGGTCGCTCTGGTCGTGGGATGGTCAGTGTTGCGTGATCGGCAGATTTTGAGCCTGCTGGCTTTGTTGCCGCTGCGGGATTTTGCCGCTTTGCTGGTGTGGTTTGCTAGTTTGTTCGGACATAAGGTGATCTGGCGCGGAGATGCTTTCAGATTGAAAGATGGCAAGCTGGTGCGAATCAACTCCTAGGGTCCGCGACAAAAAGCTTCCACGAAAAACTTCCCCGAAGAGCTTCCCAGACAAAAAAGGGAAGGGCACGACTTCAGTCGTGCCGCAAAGTCCGAAAAGTGTGATCGCGCTTTAGCGCCTGAGGTCGGCTGGATGCATCCACTGAATCGGTTTAAATCTATGCGCAGCAGTGGGATCGAATACTAAGCACACCTCCAGCGGCCGAAGCCCCCAACCTCCGTTGCTACAAGGGCACGAGTGAACTCGTGCCCTTCCCGAAAGCCTATCGAAGGGCGCTGCAGGATATCGCCATTCCCGGAACTGGATCAAATTTCAAGCAAACCTCAGAGGCTGAAGCCGCGCGCCATTTGACGCATGCGGCACGAGTGAACTCGTGCCCTTCCCCAAAGCGCTCGGAGCGCAGTTCGGAGATGATGAGAATATTTACAGCTTCGCTCCCACCGCACTCTCCGCTGGACGGTTCTGCGGAATAATTCTGCCGCCTTTGCTGAAGCGATAGGTTTCACCGCGCCAGAAAAAAGTGCGGCTGCTGTAGCTGCCCATCCAGACGAAGAAGCCAAGCAGATCGCGTACTGGATAGAGCCATGACAGGTAAAGCGCGCGCCGGTCGCCGATTGTTCGCCCATCCCACGGCGATCGATTGCACGACCCGATTCGCAAAAGCGGCAGCGAAGAGTGCGATTCCGAATCCTGGGTGTCCCAACGCCATTGCAGCAATCAGGCCGAGCACTCCGAAAGGCATCGCATAAGTGAGCCCAGTCCCCAAGTGGCCCATGGGACGCGAGAAGCGCGTGCTCTTCATCCAGCGCAACTGGTCGCCAAGAGTTCGCTTCAACGGACGCGGCGTCAGTACGTGCTGAACGATGTGATGAGAAAAAATGACTTTGTACCCGGCTGCCCACACCAGATTTCCCAGAACAAAATCGTCTGAGTAGTAATCGGCGGTGGCTGCGATGCCGCCAATTTTGTCTAACGCATCACGGCGGAAAGCCACGGCTGGACCAAGCGCAAAGCGGATACCTTCAAGCATCTCCGCGACCATGACGCCGGATGGCATTTCTACCGACATGCCCAGCGCTTCCAGCGTGGACCAGAAATCGCCTGCGGTCACGCCCCGGTAGGGGCAAGTTACCAGGCCGATTTTCGGGTCCAGCAGAGGCGGAATCACATCCCGCAGAAAGTTAGGCGAGACCCGCACGTCGCTGTCGCTGGTCACAAAGTAATCGTTGGTCGAGCCAGGAATCATTTTGCTGAGCGAGAAAACCTTGGCGTTGGGCCATGTGGGTGGGCCGGATACGACAATTCGGCTCTTGATCTGCGGATAGCGCTGCCGAATTCTCTCGGCTAACTGAAGCCCGGCGTCGTTGGCGTCTCGAGCGCCTAGAACTATCTCGAATGAGGGATAGTCCTGCTGGAAAAAGCTCTCCAGATTTTCTTCCAACTGGGCTTCCATGCCGTGCACCGGTTTGAAGATAGTCACGGCAGGCAGGGAAGACTCTGGCGTCTTCGCGGCGGCCAGTTGATAAGCGCGGGCTCCGCGTTTCCACCGCACCGCTGCGATCAGAACCATGAATAAAAAGATGGTGGAGCTGAAGGTGCCCAGCAGCGCGAATCCCAGCAGAACCTGCCACAGCAGGGAAGCAGCCATCACGGCTTCTTCTTTCTCTGAACAAAACTGAGTAGCGCTGGACGAGAGGGCAGGTTCATCAGGATTCCGGATCGCATTATACGAGACTTGCGAGTGCACTGAATTGCGGCACTGGTAGGCAAAATCTTTAACCGCAAAGGACGCTAAGGATTCCGCAAAGGACGCAAATGCTAGACGGATGCTGCAGCGGCGAATGCGGATTTGCCTTCGTCGATGACTTCGCGGATTTTGCGGGCGAGGGTCTTCAGGGAGAAAGGTTTTTGCAGAAAGCGGGCAGTTACGTCGATGGCGCCGTGACGCTGGAAGGTAGTTTCAGCGTATCCGGAGACAAACAAGACCCTCATCTTTGGACGGTCGGGGGCCAACTCTGCCGCCAGTTTCGCCCCACCCATCTGGGGCATGACCACATCCGCGATCAATAAGTCGATGGTGCCTTTGTAACTTTTGGCGAGGGCCAACGCTTCCGTACCATTCTTGGCCTCGAGGACGATGTAGCCGTTCATGCTGAGAAACTCTCGCGTGGACTGCCGGATCGCCGGTTCATCTTCCGCCAGAAGCAAAGTTTCGCAGCCTCGAGGACAGCCTTCGGTCGAAGGAGTAGATTGCAGCGCCAGCTTCGCTTGCCGCGCTCGCGGAAAATAAATCTTGAAGGTAGTCCCCATCCCGGGCTCGCTGTATACCCAGATGAACCCGCTGTTTTGTTTCACAATACCGTAGACCGTGGCAAGTCCCAGGCCGGTGCCTTTCCCTTCTTCTTTCGTGGTGTAGAACGGTTCAAAAATATGCGGCATGTGTTCCGGTTCGATTCCCAGGCCCGAGTCACCAACGGTGAGCAGCACATAGTCTCCGGGAGGGACGATGGAGTGCTCCTGCACGTAGGCATCATCCAGCCGCGCACTTGCGGTTTCGATCACAAGCTTGCCGCCCTTGGGCATCGCGTCGCGTGCATTCGCGACCAGATTCATCAGTATCTGCTCGATCTGCACCGGATCGCCTTTGATTCTGCCTAATTTCTCTCCCGGGACAAATACCAGCTCGATATCTTCACCAATCAGGCGCGGCAGCATTTTGTTGAAATCCGCAATCAGCAGGTTCAAGTCGAGGACTTGCAGCGTCTGTATCTGCTTGCGACCGAAGGCCAGCAATTGGCGGGTCAAATCGGCGGCGCGGCGGGATGCTTTCTGTATCTCGTCGACATTATGGCGCAGGGGATGCTGGGGTGTAAGCGAATCCAGCATCAGCTCGGCGTAGGAACTGATGACCATCAGGAGATTGTTGAAGTCATGGGCCACGCCTCCGGCCAGCCTCCCGATCGCGTCCATCTTCTGCGCCTGCTGCAGCTGGTTTTCCATGCGGCGCCGGTCGGTGATGTCACGGTCATTCGAGATAAAATGCGTGATCTTGCCTTCGCCGTCACGCAGGGGCGTGATCGTCTTCTCGGCGACAAAAACGTCTCCGTTCTTTTTGCGGTTCACCATGGTGCAACGGAAGACATTGCCTGCGAGAATGCTCTGCCACAACTCGGTGTAAAGCTCGGAAGTCTGCTGGCTTGATTTCAGGATCCGCGGAGTCTGGCCGGTCAGTTCGCCGGGAGAGTAGCCGGTCAGCGACTCGAAAGCCGGGTTGACATATTCAATGATGCCCTCTCGATCCGTGATCATGACTAGGTCGGCTGACTGCTCGACGGCGCGCCACAGTTTGCGGACGGTATCCTCAGCCCTTTGCCTCTCGCCAACCAGCAGCAGCTGCATCTGAGCGCTCTTGCTCGCGGCCTGTCCCTTGCTTCCCATATGCACGTGATGCTGCGGCTACTTACTACATCGGAGGCCTCGGCGGGCACATGGCCAAGGTGAGAGCGGTTAACGAAATAACCTGAGGTTAGCGGGCCAAGTCGGGACTGGTACTGAATCGGAACTTGAGGTGATGAGCCGGTTGATTGGCCAGTATTTACACTTTTGCAGGCCGTACTGCAAGCAGAGTGAATCGGCATTTAGACTAGTAACTTCATTGCTTGGCACTAGATCATGGAAACCACCTTTTTTCGAGACCTCGCCTATGTGTTCGGAGCCGCCGTCGTAGGTGGCAGTGTGGCCAAAGTCTTGCGCCAGCCGTTGATTCTGGGCTATGTTCTTGGCGGATTTCTGATCGGGCCCTTTACTCCAGGCCCCACGCTCTCGCAGGTACACGAATTCGAAACCCTGGCCGAGATTGGCGTGATCCTGCTGATGTACTCCATCGGTCTGGAGTTCTCCTTCCGCGAGCTTCTGCAAGTGAAGTGGGTGGCGATTTTTGGCGGGCCGCTGGGCATCCTGCTTTCCGTCGGGATGGGCGTCGGCGTCGGGTGGATGCTGGGCTGGAGTCCGATCCAGGGGGTCGCGGTAGGCGCCATCGTTTCTGTCGCCAGCACCATGGTCCTGTCCCGCTTGCTGGCCGAGCGTGGCGAATTGCGCGCACCCCACGGCCACGTCATGATCGGCATCACGCTGGTGGAAGACCTGGCCGTGGTGGTGTTGACCGTTCTGCTTCCATCCCTCACCAATCTCACCGGAAGCCATTTTCTTTCCCTCGGGATCGCCGTCGGAAAAGCCCTGCTGATCCTGACGCCGGTCATGTTCCTGGCCGCCAAGCTGGTACCGCCGCTGATGAAACGCGTAGGGAGCACTGGCAACGAGGAACTCTACCTGCTGGTGGTCCTGGCTTTGGGATTCGCCACTGCGGCAGTGACGCAGGCGGTTGGATTGTCTCTGGCTCTGGGAGCGTTTCTGGCCGGGCTGATCGTCAGCGAATCCGGAACGACACATAAAATGCTGGATAAGCTCTCGCCCCTGCGCGACGCCTTCGTTGCACTGTTTTTTGTCACCATTGGCGCGCTGGTGGACCCACGCATCCTGATCTCCCAGCCGTCACTTTGGGGCACGATTGTGGTGCTGACCATGCTGGGCAAGTTCGTGATCTGGACCACTGTCGTATGGCTCTTTCGCTATCCTCCGCGAACCGCCCTGCTGGTGGGACTGGGACTCACTCAGATCGGCGAATTTTCCTACGTGCTGGTGCGGGTGGCCCGCGATGCGCACCTGGTCACCGACGACATCTATCACGCCACGCTGGCGGCTTCCGTGATCACGATCCTGCTCAATGGCTTATTAATGAAGGCTTTGCCCAAGGCAAAAGCGGCGGCGCCCGCCGCCTAGGCTGCCAAATACAGCCCTGGCACGCTTTGCCGGACGAATCCAGCACGTATCCCGCTGCATCCGTTATTCTAGTAATAGACATATGGCGACCCGATCCAAATCTGCTAGTCCATCTGCCGCAAGTGCCGTTCTGGAAGCTCCCAACGGTGAACGTGAGCGCATATTCGACCCTTTCCGTCATTGGGGATACCTCGAGGCCGATCTCGATCCCCTCGGATTTTTGCCGCCCGTCGAGCACCCGAGCCTCCGAATCGAGGGCGACCTCGCCGACGAAGCTCGCCGCATTTATTGCGGAACGGTGGGCGCGGAATTCATGCACATTACCGATCCCGAACGGCGCCGTTGGATACAGGAGCGCCTTGAAGGCTCCCAGCCCGAAGTCGACCAGGAACGGGTTCTCGACCAGCTTATCCGGTCTGACCTCTTCGAGCAGGTGCTGCAGCAGCGTTATCTGGGCAGCAAGCGCTTCTCGCTCGAGGGCGTAACCGCCATCATTCCGCTGGTGGACGAAATCCTGGACGCCGCCGGGCAACAAGGCGCGGTGGAACTGGTGATGGGCATGAGCCATCGTGGCCGGTTGAACATCATCGTGCAGGTGGCCAAGCGCTCTCCGGAAGAAATCTTTGCCGGCTTCGAAGATGTCGATCCGCGCAGCGTTCTGGGCAGCGGTGACGTGAAATACCACATGGGTGCGACCGGCGAGTACGTGACTCGCTCAGGGACGAAGATTCACATTCACCTGGTTTCAAATCCCAGTCACCTGGAAGCGGTCGATCCCGTCACCGTGGGCCGGACCCGTGCCAAACAAGATCGCGCCGGACAAGACGGAGATCATAAATTCGTGCCTTTGCTGGTGCACGGCGACGCAGCCTTCGCCGGTCAGGGTGTGGTCGCCGAAACTCTGAATCTCTCCGATTTAAAGGGCTACACGGTTGGCGGTACGGTACACATCATTGCCAACAATCTGCTTGGCTTCACCACCTTGTATAAGGAAGAACACTCGTCACGGTTCTCTGCCCAACTGGCGCGCCGCCAGTCCATTCCAATTTTTCACGTGAATGCCGAAGACGTGGATGCCGTCGTCCGCGTCGGACGACTGGCAGCCGACTATCGCTACACCTGGAAGGGCGATGTCGTCATCGATCTGATCGGCTACCGCCGCCACGGCCACAGCGAAGTAGACGATCCCACCGTCACTCAGCCGCTGCTCTACAAAGTGATCAAAGATCATCCGCCGTTGTGGGAGATCTATGCGGAAGACATCGGCGCGGCTGATATTCAACAGAAAGTAGACAAAATCAAGGAAGAGTTCGAAGCAGCGCAGAAGAAAGCCAAAAGCATTCGGAAGAAGCCGCTGCTGCGCGAACTGCCGAACTATTGGAACAACTACATCGGTGGCCGTTATAAGCCTGAGTACGAGGTCAACACCGGTCTCACTGCCGAGGAGTTGACCGAAATTACCAGCAAGCTCACGACATACCCGGCCGATTTCCACATCCATCCCAAGGTCAAGAAGTTGCTGGAGCAGCGCGCCGAGATGGGCACTGGCAAGCGCCTGGTGGATTACGGCATGGCCGAAGCGCTCGCGCTTGGAGGATTGGTGAAGGCCGGAGTCCCGGTCCGGATGAGCGGGCAGGACACGCGGCGCGGCACATTCAATCAGCGGCACTCCGTGTTGCTCGATATCGAAAATGAGCAGGAGTACGTTCCGCTCGAACACATCTCCGAAGGTCAGGCCCGCTGCGAAATCTACAATTCCACCCTTTCCGAAGCCGGCGTGTTGGGATTCGAGTACGGCTACAGCCGCGACTATCCCGAGACCCTGGTGATGTGGGAGGCGCAGTTCGGCGACTTCGCCAATGTCGCACAGGCTGTCATCGATCAATTCGTCAGTGCCGGCGAAGACAAATGGGGACTGCTGTCAGGCGTGGTGTTACTTCTGCCGCATGGTCACGAAGGCCAGGGCCCGGAGCATTCCAGCGCCCGTCCGGAGCGCTTTCTGCAACTAGCGGCGAGGGACAACTTTCAGATCTGCCAGCCGTCGAGTGCCGCGCAGTATTTCCATCTGCTGCGACGACAGGCCCTGCGCCACTGGCGCAAGCCGCTGGTCGTATTCACTCCGAAGAGCATGTTGCGCCATCCCGACGCTTCTTCTCCGATTGAAGACTTCACCCACCAGGGCTTTCTGACCGTCTTGCCGGACACGGAAGTCAGCGACGCTACCCGCATCCTGATCTGCACCGGAAAAATCGTCCACGAGCTGCGCGCCGAGCGCAAGAAGAGGAATGATCAGACGACGGCAATCGTCTCAGTCGAACAGCTCTATCCGTTCCCCGAGAAAGAACTGGAAGCCGCGATCGGACAATTTCCTTCGGCCCGAGAAGTTGTGTGGGTACAGGAAGAACCAGCGAACATGGGAGCGCTTTTCTACGTGCTGCCTCGGCTGCGCCGGATTGCGGGCGATCGTGCAGTCCTGTCAGTGAAGCGTTCCGCCAGTGCAAGCCCGGCGACAGGATCGGCAAAGGCTCACGAAGTGGAGCAAAAAACTCTGCTAACGCTGGCCTTCACAAACAAGACTTAGAGATGGGTGCCCCGTCCTTGTTGTTCCGCGCTTTGGAACGACAGGGCGGGAGTTTGATCCACGTACCTCAGCGGCTGAAGCCGCACCGAATCGCAGCCTTAATGCAGCGCTAAAGCGCTGCTCCACCCTCCGAAATCTAAGCGCGCGGTATACCATGAGATGTGCGACTCCCTGTGAACCCGCCGCTATTGCCGATGCTGGCCAAGCGAGTCGGCGAATTGCCAGCCGATGGGGAGTGGATTTTCGAACCGAAGTGGGATGGCTTTCGCGCGCTCGTCTTTCGCGATGGCGATGAGATCCTGATTCAGAGCCGCGACGAAAAGCCGCTGAACCGCTACTTCCCCGAGCTGCTGGATCCATTGCGCTCGGCGTTACCTGCGCGATGCGTGCTTGACGGAGAGATCGTTATCGTCAAGGACAATGGCCTCGACTTCGATGCACTCCAACTCAGGCTTCATCCCGCCGCTTCGCGGGTGAAGCTTCTGTCGCAACAAACGCCGTCTTCAATCGTGTTCTTCGATCTGCTCAGCCAAGGGGAGCGGGATCTTCGGGGTGAGCCATTCGAAACCCGGCGCCGCGAGCTGGAGTTGCTGCTTTCATCGGCGCAGCCACCCATCCACCTAACCCCGGCAACCACCGAACGCATCATCGCCTCCGACTGGTTTCGCCGCTTTGAGGGGGCAGGGCTTGACGGCGTGATGGCCAAACCTTCTGCGGGAACGTATGAGTCGAATAAGCGCGTGATGCTGAAGGTCAAGCATGAGCGCGATTGCGACTGTGTGGTGGCAGGATTTCGTTGGTACAAAAAAGGTGATCGCACCCTGATCGGCTCACTGCTCCTGGGCCTCTTTGACGACTCCGGCGCTTTGCAGCACGTCGGAGTTTGTGCAAGCTTCGGTGCTGCCAAGCGGAAGGAATTGGCGGAATTTCTCGAACCGTACCGCAAAGATGCGCTTGCAAATCACCCTTGGAGAGCGTGGGCGGAGGCTGAAACCGTGACGGATGACGGCGTCAAGAGAATGCCCGGCGGGCAAAGCCGTTGGAGTCAAGGCAAAGACCTGTCATGGGAGCCGCTGCGACCTGAGCTGGTAGTGGAAGTTGCGTACGAGCACATGCAAGGAGACCGATTCCGTCACATGTCGCAGTTCCGCAGGTGGCGGACCGATAAGAAACCAAGCGACTGCACTTATGCGCAGCTCGAAGTAGTTCCGCCGCAGGAACTGGAAGAGATTTTCCCGCAAGGCCGTTAGCGCCCGGCCGCCTATCTACTCGCTTTCTTTTTTCTTTGCCTTTTTCTTGTGCCATTGCCGCCATTCACGGGTTGGATCGTCATCGGGGTCGGGAGTTTCCTGCGGCGGCCTTTGTGCTTCGGGTACATGACGCAGATTGACCCTGATGCGGGTCCAGGTCGAAGACCGGCCTCGCATGGAGTCGACCAGCACGTCGTCCGTGGCCAGGAGAGCGGCGACCTGGGAATATTTGGTCTTCCATCTTTCCAGTCCCGCCAGAGCGGCCGCCTTGTCGGTAGAGTTCGCAATCACGATAAGCGGCATCTTTGCTCGTGGTGCCTTCTTTGCCGCTGATTTGGCGCGAGAAGGCATGACGCGAGGTGCTTCCCCTTCCATCTTGCGAAAGTGCGGAGGCCAGGGCGCGTCAGCGAGGCCAGCGGCTTCGTCTTTATTGGCAAGTTCCAGTAATCCTGCCAGTGATCCGGGCTCAGCATCCATGCCAGCATGGGGATCGCCGATTTTTGCGAAGCGCTCCGGTACGGTGAATATCGTGAAGTCAGCGGGATTGCAGTCCGGGACCTCGTGCCATTGCAACGGCGTCGAAACCCGTGCATCGGGAAGCGGGCGGACCGAATAGGCCGAGCACGTCGTGCGGTCCTTTGCATTCTGGTTGTAGTCCAGGAATACGCCGTGACGCTCTTCCTTCCACCATTTCGAACTGGCCAGCGTGGGCGCACGCCGCTCCACCGCGCGAGACAACGCAATGGCAGCACGGCGTACTTCCGTAAACGTCCAGCGAGGTTCGATACGGACGTTGATATGTATGCCGCGTGAGCCACTGGTTTTGGGCCAGCCACGAAGTCCGACGTCTTTGAGCAACGCCTGAACCTCAAGAGCTACGCGGCGCACATCATCCCAACTTACACCCGGGACCGGATCGAGATCGATCCGCAGTTCGTCGGGGTGATCAAGATTGCCGGAGCGCACCGGGTGCGGGTGCAACTCGATGCAGCCGAGATTGACGATCCAGCCGAGCCCGGGCGCGTCATCGACGACGATTTCCTCCGCAGTTCGGCCCGAGGGGAATGACAAGGTGACGGTTCTCAACCAGGAAGGCCGCTGCGTGGGTGCACGCTTTTGGTAGAAGGCCTCGGCCTCAGCGCCATTAACGAAACGCTTGAGAACAATCGGACGATCTCTGATTCCGGCGAGCGCACCCGGCGCAACCGACAGGTAGTAGCGCACGAGATCGAGTTTCGAGATACGCGCCTGCGCCGAGAAATACAGCTTGTCGGGATGCGTTATCTGGACTTCACGTCCCTCGATCGATAGCAGCTCGCTGGCCGCATCTTTCGCCATTGCATCAGCCTATCAAAAGAACAACGCCCTACGCGTCTCGCCGGGTGTAATGGAGGACGCCCATCCTAGATCGAGCATGTTACCCTTCCGCTTTGACCTCCATGCCCCCTCGCCCGCGCACCGAACCGCTCCACATCGCCATCGACACCGGCGGCACCTTCACCGATTGCGTCTGGGTAGAACGCGGCCAAGTCCGGATGCTCAAGGTCTTCTCCACGCCGTCCGATCCTTCACAGGCGATTGTCGAAGCCCAGGAAAAGGTCGGCCAGCGCTCTGCAACGGTTCTTCTACACGGCACCACGGTCGGCACAAATACTCTTTTACAGCGCAAAGGCGCGCGCGTGGCTTTGGTCACCACCACTGGTTTTGAAGATGCTATCGAGATCGGCCGCCAGGCCCGTCCTAAACTTTATGATTTCTTCTTTGATCGTGTAGAACCCCTGGTGCCTGCTGATTTGCGTTTTGGCATAGACGAACGCACCGCGAGCGACGGCAAGATCCTGCATGCGCCATCTCTGGAAGACTTGACTGCTCTCTCTGAGAATGTTCAAAAGAAAAGCCCTGAAGCAATCGCGATATCGCTACTATTTTCGTTCGCTAATCCGAGGACCGAGGATGCTGTCGCCGCTGTCCTGAAAAAACTTGGCGTACCACTCTCGATTTCTCATCAGATTCTTCCCGAGTTCCGCGAATACGAACGCACCAGCACGGTCGTGGTGAACGCTTACCTGCAACCGGTGATGCAGCGCTATCTGGAGAATCTGGTTCGCCGAAAATAACCGGCGCCGCGCCAACTCCCGCATCTTTGTTATGCAATCGAGTGGAGGGATCACGGCCCTCGCTTCCGCGGTCCGCGAACCGGTTCGTACGGTGCTTTCCGGGCCGGCAGGAGGAGTGGTAGGAGCCGCTGCCATGGCGCGACGTAGCGGCTATGAACGAATCATCACTTTCGATATGGGTGGTACCTCTACGGATGTTGCTCTGGTTGACGGCGAAGCTCGCGCCAGCAGCCAGGCGGACATCGCCGGCTTCCCGATTGGCGTGCCCATGCTCGACATCCACACGGTGGGCGCCGGGGGAGGTTCGATCGCCCGCTTCGACGCCGGCGGTGCGCTGCGTGTCGGTCCCGAGTCCGCAGGGGCCGATCCCGGCCCGATCTGCTACGGCCGCGGCACTCAGCCCACGGTGACGGACGCCAACCTGCTTCTCGGCCGTTTGCAGCCGGATCGATTTCTAGGCGGTGATTTCACGCTCGATCTCGAACGCACCCGCCGCCTATTTGCCGAGTGGCTCAAACGCAACGCATCGAAGCTGACGCCGCAACAGTTCGCAGCCGGAATCATCCGCGTCGTGAACGCCACTATGGAAAAGGCCATACGCGTGGTCTCCATAGAACGCGGTCACGACCCGCGAGAGTTCACGCTAGTTGCATTCGGCGGCGCGGGCGCTCTCCACGCCTGCGAGCTGGCGGAAGCGCTCAGCATTCCACGCGTTCTCGTTCCCGCCATGCCTGGCGCTCTCTCCGCGTTCGGCATCCTGGTCAGCGACGTGGTCAAAGATTACTCACGCACTGTGCTCTGGCGCATCGCAGAGAAACTCCCCGCGCAGCGCCTTCAACGCGAGTTCGCAATTCTGAGCCGCCGCGCGGAAAAAGATCTTCGTGCCGAGAAATGGAGAGGCGCAATCAATCACAGGCGCAGCGTAGATGTCCGCTACCAAGGTCAAGGATATGAATTGAATATTCCGTACACGCGCAGTCTGGTCCGTGATTTCCACCAAGAGCATCAACGCCGCTACGGCTACAGCTATCCAATGCGCGAAGTAGAGTTGGTCACCCTGCGTCTTCGTTCAACAATCAAGTCAATGCAAGCAAGGCTGACTGCTGGCCCTACCTCAGGCCACGTGGGGACGGGCGCCCCCGCCCGTCCAGGCCGGGCAAGGCCCGGCAAAGGTCTTGAAGACCGAGCCCCGTTCTTCTTCTCCGGAAAAAAGCAAACAGCCGCTATCATTTCCCGGGTTTCTCTCCCGCCCGGCAAGAGATACTCCGGTCCCGCGGTAGTCACGGAATACAGCGCAACCACCGTTGTTCCGCCGAATATAACTTTCCGACAAGAGCGCTCCGGAAATATGGTGATCGAAATTAGAGCATCATCGAGGAAATCGCCGCGACTCTAGTCTGAAATCCCCTTTCTACTGAGCGTAATCCTGAGGAATCTCAGTCCCGAAGGACTTTGCGCGTATTGCTAAGGACGCGGACTGGCAGCATACTCGCTCCGCGCAAGATGCTTCGCAAGCTCAGCATGACGCCTTCTTTGAGGAGACCAGCCACCAAATGGAAATCGCACCGGCTAGGTTCCCCACAGGTCCGCCCGCTACAATACGTCCCATGAAACCAAGCATATTTGTCGTCGAAGACGATCCGGACATTTCCCGCCTGGTGCGTCACCATTTGGAAGCCGACGGATTCACGGTGAAAGTATTCTCCACCGGAAACACAGTTATTTCCGACTCGGAACGCCAGCGGCCGACACTATTCATTCTCGACATCATGGTTCCGGGAAAAGACGGTCTCGAACTGTGCCGCCAGATCAGGCAGATTCCGGCTCTGGCCGCCACTCCGGTGATTTTCCTGACGGCAAAGAGCGGCGAAGCGGATCGCATTCTTGGACTGGAGCTCGGTGCCGACGACTACATCCCCAAACCCTTCAGCCCTCGCGAACTGGTGGCGAGGGTCAAGGCCGTACTGCGCCGTTTCGAGCGACCGCTCTCGCCTGGTCCGGTCAAGATCGGTGAAATTGAAATCGATCCCAGCGCCATGACGCTCACCGTGAGTGGCAATCTGGTGACTACAACCGCTACCGAGTTTCGTCTGCTTCACTATTTCACCCGGCATATCGGCCGCGTTTTTACCCGCGACCAGTTGCTCGATTCGGTCTGGCGCGACACCGCCTACGTCACCCCGCGTTCCGTGGATGTCTATGTACGCCGCATTCGCGAAAAAATCGAGCCCGATCCTGAAAATCCCCGCTACCTCAAGACCGTGCGGGGCGCCGGTTACCGCTTTGAGGCGCCGAAGTGAGGAAGCGGATATTTTTCAAACTGCTGGCTGCGTTTGTCCTGGTGATCGCCGCAGCCACGGCGACTTTCGACTTCTCCGTTCACCACGCCTGGAAAGATTCTCTCCTGCAGCAGATCGAAACTAATCTCAGACAAAAGACCCAGATGTTCGCCATCCACGTCGACGGCATTCATGCGTTGTCGGCGGCCAATGCGATCGGGACATCTGGTGCTGAACAACTGCCCAGTTTGCGCAACATCGTCGCCGATGAAGGCCGAGCCGCTGGAGCTCGTGCCACCATTATCGATGCGCAGGGGAAAGTGCTGGCGGATTCCGAGGCCGATCCTGCCTCTATGGAAAATCATGCCCAGCGTGCGGAGTTTGTCGCGGCTCTGAAAGGTGGGGTCGGCACCGACACGCGCCGCAGTCACACCGTAGGCATTCCTTTTCTCTACGTCGCTGCCCCCGTCGCTGGCGGCGCTGTCCGTCTGGCTTATCCTCTTTCTGACGTCGATGCGGCGTTAACTCGAGTTCGCCGTCACTTGATTTTCGGTTCGCTGCTGGCATTCTTGGTGGCCCTTGTCATTTCGGGCATCGCAGCGCAGTCAATCGCTCGCCGTCTGCACCGCATTGTGCAATTCGCCGATCGCGTTGCCGCAGGCGATCTGGCCGCCCGCATCGAGGAACCCTCTGGAGATGAAATTGGGCAGGTCGCTACCTCGCTCGACAAGACTGCGCGGCACCTGGAAGAAAGCTTTGCCGCATTGCAGACCAGCCAGCGTCAACTTGAAACACTGCTCAACAGCATGCAGGACGCCGTCATCGCCGTCAGTGCTGATAATCGCGTGCAGTGGGCCAACCAGACCATGGACCGACTTGTCCCACAGCACACACGCAAGAATGCGCCCCTGGTTGAGACCGTCCGCGACCCCGACTTCCTGACGGCCGTGCGGGGCGCGAGCGAAGCGAGAAAGGTTTTTACGGCGCGGGCCGCGTCCATTGTTCCCGGACGCACCTTTGATGTGACTGCCGCCCCCATGCCGGGCGGTGGCGCCGTCGCCGTGCTGCGCGACCTTACTGAAACCGAACGGGTCGAGAAAACACGTCGCGACTTTATTGCCAACGTTTCGCATGAGCTGCGTACACCGCTGACTTCCATTCAGGGCTACACGGAGACCCTGCTCGACAGCGCTCCTGAGGACGACCACTCGCGCGAATTTCTAGACATCATCCGCAAAAGCGCTTTGCGCATGTCACGCCTCACCGAGGACTTGCTCACCCTGGCCAGAGTGGAATCGGGCGAGCAGCGTTTCGACATCCAAGCCACCGCGCCCGCGGAACTCCTGCAGGAGGCGGTGCAGAGTTTTCGCGAAATCGCGCGAGCGCAGAATGTTGAGTTAAAGGTGGAAGAGAATGCTACTGCCCAGGTCGGAGCCGATCCCGAGGCTATTCATCAGGTATTTTCCAATCTGGTGGAAAATGCTCTGAAATACGGAGCGTCGGGCCGCAAGGTCATTCTCGGAGCGCGTCCCGTTTCGGAGGGCGTGGAATTCTATGTGCAGGATTTCGGTCCCGGCGTCCCGTCCGAACACTTGCCGCGGCTATTCGAGCGCTTCTACCGTGTCGACAAGGCGCGCTCCCGTGAATCCGGAGGAACCGGACTAGGACTGGCGATTGCCAAACACATCGTCCTGGCTCATGGCGGCTCAATTCGCGCCCAAAGCGAACTCAACCACGGATCAACGTTCCTCTTCACGCTCCCGCTCGCCTAGGGCGTGTGTGAGACGAACACTCTTGTCCGTCGCCTTTGAACTTGATAAAACCCCAAAACATTTACCTCCTGTTAACCCAGCCCTTGAAAAAACAACCTATGCTGCGGTATTGACTATTCATAGCAGCAAGAGCAGAAGCCGAGTGCGCACGGTGCGGCCAATCGGGGTCGCAACCGGGAGAGGTTTGCCCATGAGCACGGCCATTTTGAGAAGTCCGGCGCCGGAATCTCCTTACGCCTACCTGGTGAAGCGCACGATTGAAGCTTGCAGGGTTGCCCAGGAGGCGGCTGCAACCGCAGCCGAAGGTGTGGCGACGGCATCATGTCCCCTGTTAAGCACTCTTCGAGAGCGGGAAAAAATACTTGACGGTCTGGACATGGAGATCGATGCAGGTGTCACCCAGATCATTACCCAGGTGACCGAATCGGAAGCACGTGAACTGCTGGCTTGCATGAAGTTCATGATCAGTCTGGAGCGCATTGGCGACCTTCTGCTTAGTTTTTCCGGAAGCGCGCAATCGGTTTGTGCACGCCTCGATCCGCAGGACATTCGCGACCTTACTCACATGGCCACGGTGCTTGAGAAAATGCTGTCGGATGCGGGCACGGCGTTTTCCACCCGGGACGTCAAGCGGGCAGTTGACGTGTTGCGAGCTGACGCCGAGATCGATCGCCTGCGGAACCTCATCTTCCTGCGGCATATCGAGAATCCGGAGAATGTGCAACGCCACGCCAGCCTCCAGGTTATTTTCATGACCCAATCGCTGGAACGCGCGGGCGACCACGCCAAGAACCTGGCGGAAGAAGTATGTCATTTCGTCAGTGGCCACACCGTCCGCCACGTCTTGATGACTTACGACAAGCCTATTGAACAGATGTTTCTCGATTGGCTCCGCGCCCGCGAAGACCACTGACTCCTCGCCACAAACAGCAATCGTTGTAGCCCGTTCTTCGCGTTCGTTGCGAATTCATTAGCGTCCTTTGCGGTAATGATTTTGACCCTTAAGTTCTCTCACTGAACCGCATCTTGTGACATCCGTCACAGCCTCGCTGGACGCCGCGATCTAAAATCCCCAAATTAGGTAGCGCCGGCGCTACGAGAACCCATGCTCTCCGGCCACATCACTCACGCCACGATTCGCATCCTCGACTGGATCTCGGGCCGAATCTTGCCCCCCGACAATATCGCTGAACACCTCCGCACCGGCCGCCGAGGCGAAGAGGACGCCTACTTCTATCTTCGGCGAAACGGATACGTCATGGTCGCGCGCAACTTCCGGTCGCCCAACCGCCGCGGCGAAATCGACCTGATCGGCTGGCATAAAGATGTCCTGTGTTTCGTCGAGGTCAAGACCCGTACAACTCGCGACGTAAAACCCGCCGAAGCCGCCGTCGACCGCGAAAAGCGCAGGGAACTGCTTGCCGTGGCGCGCGAATACCTCCGGCATTTGCCGCATTCCTGCCCGTGGCGCCTTGAAGTCATCAGTGTGTATTACGACGCGCCGTTGCGCCAACCCCAGATCGAGCTGTTCCGGAACATCTCCGCATAATCCAGGACACGCTGCGGGTTAGCTTTCCTTCGTGTACCTTCGCGTCCTTGGTGGTTCATGTTTTTTGCACAGTGCGTCGTCACCCAAAGCGGCATTCCACGCCTCCTAAGGCGTAAAATAAAAAGTTCGCGTCAGACGCTCGACGTTTTGTGTGCCAAGGAAAGGACTTCAGAAATTGCCTGAACTTAGGAAAGACCCGATCGTGGGACGATGGGTCATCATTTCTACCGACCGCGCCAAGCGTCCGACGGATTTTGCCCGCGAAGCCGTCAAGATCAAGGGCGGCTTCTGCCCGTTCTGCTACGGCAACGAATCGAAGACGCCGCCGGAGATTCAGGCTTACCGTCCCAACCCCAATGGGGGTCCTCCTCCGCAGCGGGATTCTCCGGGCTGGACGGTGCGGGTTGTCCCCAACAAGTTTCCCGCACTCGGCATCGAGGGCAATCTGAATCGACAGGCCGAGGGCATGTTCGACCGCATGAACGGCATCGGAGCGCATGAGGTCATCATCGAAACTCCAGACCACAATGCCAGTCTGGCTAATCTTCCGCCTAAAAGGATCGAGGACGTGCTCTGGACCTTTCGCGATCGCATTCTTGACCTCAAGAAAGACCGCCGCTTCAAGTACATCCTCATTTTCAAAAATCATGGGGAGGCGGCTGGTGCATCTCTCGAACACGCGCACTCGCAACTGATTGCGTTGCCGATTCTACCGATTTACGTCAGTGAAGAAATCGAAGGCGCCAAGCAGTACTACATGTACAAAGAGCGCTGCGTTTTCTGCGACGTGATTCGTCAGGAATCTGAGACTGGGACGCGTGTGGTCGCTGAAAATACCGACTTCATTACACTTGCGCCCTACGCGCCGCGGTTTCCTTTCGAGACCTGGATTCTGCCCAAACAGCATGAGTCGGCCTTCGAGAATTCTTCGACTCATATGTTTGAAAACCTGGCCAAGGCGCTGAAGACCCTGCTCACCAAGGCGGAGCGCGTGCTGGATAACCCTCCCTACAATCTGGTCTTTCACACTTCGCCTGTGCAGGACCCGAACAACGATCACTATCACTGGCACATCGAATTCATGCCCAAGCTGACGAAAACCGCGGGCTTCGAGTGGGGAACTGGTTTCTACATCAATCCCACACCGCCGGAAGAGGCTGCCAGATTCCTGCGCGAGGCCAGTGTCGAAGATTCTTCGCCCACCGGTGTTCGTTAGCCGAGGGCCGAGGCCAAACCTTAGCGTGGTGGTTTGACACCTTCGCTGACCCATCACTAAGATTGCCCGACTCGTGAGGCCTTTAATGAGACGTCTGTTTTTTCTTTTGTTAACGTTTACATCTTTGGCATTCGCTGCGGCGAACCCTTCTCCACTGATCAACAACATTTCCAACCGCACTGCCATCAGTCTGGACGGTCCATGGCAGGCCATCATCGATCCTTACGAAACCGGCCTCAATGCCCGCTTTTATCTGAATGCCAAGACCAAAGACAAACACGATCTGCTCGAATATGAGTTCGACAAGTCTGACGTTCTGAATGTCCCCGGCGACTGGAACTTGCAGAAGAAGGAGCTGTTCTTTTACGAAGGGCCAATCTGGTATAAGAAGTCATTTTCCTACCACAAGCGGGAGCACACTCGCGTATTCGTCCATTTCGGCGCGGCCAACTACTTCTCGCGCGTTTATCTCAACGGGGAAGCCCTGGGTGAACACGAAGGCGGATTCACGCCTTTCAACTTTGAAGTCACGGACAAGATTCACGAAGGCGAGAATTTCCTGGTAGCCGAAGTGAACAACGCCCGAAGGCGTGATGCAGTTCCGTCGGTCAACACTGACTGGTGGAACTACGGCGGACTCACGCGCGACGTAAACCTGGTGGAAGTGCCGGAAACCTTTATTCAGGATTACTTCGTACAACTCACCAAAGGTTCGAGCAATGAGATCTCGGGCTGGATGCAACTAGGCGGCGCTGTATCAGCACAGCAAGTCACGTTGGAGATTCCAGAAGCTGCGATCAAGCAAACGGTCACCACAGATCCCTCCGGACATGCGGAGTTTCATTTTCCCGCCAAGCTTGAGTTGTGGTCGCCCGGACATCCCAAGCTCTACGATGTGGTTTTGTCGGGCGGTTCGGACAAAGTTCACGACGCCATCGGCTTCCGCACCATCGAAACTCGGGGCACTCAAATATTACTCAACGGCAAGCCCGTCTTTCTGCGCGGTATTTCCCTGCATGAAGAGGCTCCGCTTCGAGGAGGGCGCGCGTTCACTCCGCAGGATGCCGAGACTCTTCTGGGATGGGCCCGCGAACTGGGATGCAATTTCGTGCGCCTTACTCACTATCCGCATAGCGAGAACATGAGTCGCCTCGCCGACCGGATGGGATTGATGGTATGGTCCGAAATCCCAGTCTATTGGGACATTGACTGGGAAAATCCGGCAACGTTGCAAAACGCAGAGAACCAGCTCCACGAGATGATTGCGCGCGATCACAATCGCGCGTCGGTGGTCTTCTGGTCGCTTTCGAACGAGACCCCGGTCAAGCCCGCGCGTCTCGCCTTTCTTCGCCAACTTGCCGACAGCGCACGCCAAGTGGACTCGACGCGCCTCATTACGTCAGCCATGAATCACGTAGACGAAACCGGACCGGACACTCGAGAACTCAACGACGCCCTGGGAGAGTATCTCGACGTCCTGGGCTTGAATGAATATCTCGGCTGGTACCGGGGTCGTCCAGAAGATGCCGACCGCATGCAATGGAAGTTCGGCTGGGACAAGCCGGTCATCGTTAGTGAATTTGGCGCGGAAGATCCGTACGGCCGGCATGGAGACGCCGATGAACGCTGGACCGAGGAGTACCAATCCAACGTCTACCAGCACCAGATCACGATGTTGAAAAAGATTCCAGCGCTGGCAGGACTATCGCCTTGGGTCCTGATGGACTTCCACTCACCCCGCCGCCTGCTGCCCGGCACGCAGGATTACTTCAATCGCAAGGGACTGATTTCGAATCACGGAGAGCGCAAGCAGGCGTTTTATGTCTTGCAGAAGTACTACAGGGAAATGGAGTCCGCGAAATGAATCGCAAGTGCATATTTCATCTGGTTTGAAAACGGTACGACTTTAGCGCTAGTGAGGGTGGGAAGGGCACGACTTCAGTCGTGCCGCAAAACGCCTGAAAAATCCCGGCTTCAGCCCCTGCAGCTTGCTGTTTAAGCCTGGGTGCGGTCCAGAAATTCTGAGTGCCATGCCATCTGGATGGCTTCAAGCTTGCCTTCATTCGACTTCTTGGGATCGTCCTTGAAACCCGGCAGTTCAGTCACCAGCCGGTGCAAATCCGTGAAGCGCACAGCCAGAGGATCAGTTTCAGGATGCTGCTCCGAGAGCAGAATTCCCAGATCATCCGCGTCATCCCAGGTCAATTCTTTCGGCATTGCAAATAACTCCTTGGAAATTGGACATTGGTCATTGGTCCTTCGTCGTTGACCAAAGACCAACGACGGATTTCTAGTGTTCTTCCGAAACGTAATTCCGATTCCACGCCGGAATCTCGACTACGACTTTGCCTGGCTTGGTAATCACCGCCTGGCATCCGAGTCGGGAGTTTAACTGCAAGTCGGCGGCCATGTCCAGCCGGTCGGCTTCATCGTCGTCCATTTCGGAAAGATTTTCGGCGCCTTGCTTTACCCAGATGTGACAGGTGGTGCAGGCGCAATTGCCGCCGCACGCGTGGTCCAGCCGGATGCCATTGTTCAGCGCCACGTCGAGCAGAGATTCCTCTTTGCCGTGGTCTTTGTAAGGCAGCTTGCCGTGCTCGAACTGAACCGTCTTGCCCTCAGGCAAAAAAGTGACCTGCACCGTGTTCTCGCCCGGAGCCTCCACCGTAGCCACTCCCGCGCCTTGTGTCTTATGTTCCGCCATTCGCTGCTCCTAACCTCGAATCGTTCAAGAACTGAGAACTGACAACTAAAGACTTACAACTGCGTTAGTTGAAATCCGCTTTAGCTACCGGATGCGGCGCATTCGGACCTTCACCCATATCCGCTTCATCCATCGTCTTGCCTTTAAGGGCCGTGGAGACGGCCGTGTCCATCATCAGCTCGGCCAGCCGCATCGTGCCTTGGTTCAACGCGTCGATGGCGTTGCGAATCGCCTGATAATCGTCTGCGCCCGTAACCTCGTTCAAAGTCTTTTCCAGTTTTGCGATGCGCTTCTTCTCGTCACTGGTGAGCTGTCCCCACGCCGGACTTCGTTTTCCTTTTTCCAGCGCCGCAGTGATTGTGCCGGCTTCATTGCGTGCCTCGATCAGCTGCCGCTGGCGAAAATCTTCTTCTGCGGAGTCAAACGAATCCAGAATCATGTTCTCGACTTGCTCGTCAGTCAGACCGTAGCTGGGTTGGACTTCGATCTCCGCTTCCTTCCCGCTGCGTTGCTCGCGCGCCGAGACATGCAGAATTCCATTCGCGTCGATCAGAAATTTGACCTCGACGCGCGGGATTCCCGCCGGCATCGGCGGAATCCCTTTCAGTTCGAAGCGCGCCAGCGAACGGCAATCCTTCGCCAGTTCTCGCTCGCCCTGCAGCACGTGGATGGCGACGTTCGTCTGCCCGTCCACCTGTGTCGTGTAGTGCTGCGTCGCCGAAGCAGGGATCGTCGAATTGCGCAGAATGATTTTGTCGGTGACGCCGCCAGCAACCTCGATCCCGAGTGACAAAGGCGTTACGTCGAGCAACAGCATGTTCTCCGTAGCCTCGGATCCTCCGGAAAGAATATTGGCCTGCACCGCCGCGCCCAGGGCGACAACTTCGTCCGGATTCAAGTCGGTATGCGGCTTGCGGTGAAACATCTCTTCCACCAGCGCGCGCACTTTGGGAATCCGCGTAGACCCGCCGACCAGCACCACTTCATCAATCTGTTCCGGCTTCAGGCCGGCGTCCTTCAGGGCCTGTTTGCAGGGGCCCACCGTGCGATCGATGATCGGCTGAATCAACTGCTCAAACTGTTCCCGCGTGATCTTTCGCGCATAGTGCTTACCGCCGGGCAAATCAACTTCGAGCGTAGTTGCAAGTTCGGAGGAAAGCGCAATCTTGGCTTCGATGACTGCTTTGCGGATGGTGGCTACGGCTTCGCCATTCCGCGAGACGTCGATACCCATGTCCCCGCGAATGTCGTCGAGTGCAATCGCGATCAAAAGATTGTCGATGTCGTCGCCGCCCAGGTGCGTATCGCCATTGGTGGCAACCACTTCGAAAATTCCATCGTGCAGTTTAAGAACTGAAACGTCGAAGGTGCCGCCGCCGAGATCGTAGACCGCGACGATACCGTTCTGCTTCTTGTCGATCCCGTACGCCAAGGAGGCGGCCGTGGGTTCATTCACCAGGCGAAGGACTTCGAGCCCGGCAATACGCCCCGCATCTTTGGTCGCTTGCCGCTGGGCATCGTTGAAGTAGGCGGGTACGGTGATGACTGCCTTCGTAACTGGCGCGTTAAAGAATCGTTCCGCGTTACGTTTGAGCTGGCGCAGGACAAAGGCTGAGATCTCGGGAGGTGTGAAGGTCTTCTCGCCCAGTCGGATGCGCAGAACCTCTCCCGTTTGCAGATCGTCCGCCAGTTGGAAAGGAAACAACTTCAATTCTTGCTGAATGTCTTCGATGCCGCGGCCCATGAGCCGCTTGATCGAGTAAACTGCGCGCTCGGGGGTTTCAATCAAATATTTGCGCGCCGCATTGCCGACGATGGTCTGATCCTTGTCATCCAGCGCGACGACGGAAGGCACAAGGTTTACCCCGTCCTCGCCTGGAATCACGACAGGCCTGTTCCCTTGCATGAAAGCCACCAGGGAGTTAGTGGTTCCGAGATCGATACCGACGATGCGATCAGCTGACATAGGGAGATTTCAGATTTCAGATTTGAGATTTAGGATTGAAAATCTGAAATCCTAAATCACAAATCTAAAATTGCTTTACGCTTCCAGTGCTTCATTCACGTCCCGTACCAGATTCCTGATATAGCTGCGCCGGTTCAGCAGATCGACCATGCTGCTCAGCGCTGCTTGCCGCTCCTGGTCGTTGTTGCGATCCAATGTCGCGTCCCAGCGGCTCCACTGCGTCTTCAGCTCATCCGCCAACTCTTCGTACTTCTTCTCGAACTGGGCCTTGTGCGCTTCCAGATCCTGCACCAGGGCTGGATCGTCTTCGCCCATCTTCTTGTTCATGCGTAGTTCTTCGAGCTGCATGTTGAGATCGAAAACTTCTTCCAGCAGATCGGGAGGCACGATCTGCTTTTTAACCGCACCGCTGGCGCGCGCTTTTTCGGTGGCGGTCTTCGACTGTTCTTCCAGTTCCACGCCTTCAAGCTGCAACAGATATTGCGTACGCTTAATCGGATCTTTCAACGTGCGGTAAGCGTCGTTGAGCAGCGAGCTTTGCTCCAAACTCCAGTCCTGCTCACGCTTGTCTGCGCGTGCATTTAGGTCAGGATGCAGCTTACGGCTCAGTTCGTAAAATTCCCGCTCGAGTTGTGCGACATCGAGGTTGAGCTTGCGGGGCAAGCCAAAGAACGAGAAATAATTCACCGGTGCGGGTGGCTGCACTTTGCCGCAGGCATGGCAGAAATGCGCAGCCCGCATGTCGCCGCACGACCAGCAACTCGCGGTTGTATCACCGCCACCGGCAGTCGAGATCGTTTTGGAGGTATCAATCGCCATGTTTAGATTGTGTTGCCTGTGCTCGTGTGGCCGCAGGCGACTCGCCCGCGATGCAGCGCCAAAATTCTCAGGGATTTCCAATCATTTGGACCGGAAAGTCATTAAACCGGAAAAAGCAAAGGCGGAGCGCGGAGGGCCTTGCCGCTCCAGGCTTTCGCGGGCGAGTCGCCCGCGGCCACACGAGCAATAGCAACCACACAAAACCTTACCCTGAGAATGACGTTCCGCAACCGCACGACTTCGATGCATTGGGATTGACGAACACGAATCCCTGCTGCATCAAAGTCTCCTGATAATCCAGGACCATTCCGTTCAGATAGATGAACGACTTCGGATCCACGAACACGCGCACGTCGCCGAACTGAAAGATCCGGTCCCGCTCGCGGGGCTGGGTGTCGAAGCGAATGTTGTAGCTCAGACCCGAACAGCCGCCGCCTTGCACGCCGAGGCGCAACCCGCCCTGTTCCGGCGAGATGCCTTCCTTAACGATCGCGGTCCGCACCTTGGCCAGCGCCTTGTCCGTGACCTTGACGCCGCCCTTGGTCGGTGCCGCCGGCTTAGTCGTTTCTTCGGTTGTAGTTGCCATAGCTAACCCAAATCCACACAGCTCTTACTGAGAGCTGACGGCTGAAAGCTTACTTCGCTTCGACAGCTACCGGCTTCGCCGCGCCCTGTTTCGCTTTCCAGTCATGAATCGCCGCCCGGATGGCGTCTTCCGCCAGAACCGAACAGTGAATCTTCACCGGAGGCAGAGCGAGTTCCTTCACGATCTCGGTGTTCTTGATCTGCAGCGCTTCCTCGACGGTCTTGCCCTTCACCCATTCGGTAGCCAGGGAAGAAGAAGCAATGGCAGAACCGCAGCCGAACGTCTTGAACTTCGCGTCTTCGATGATGTTGGTCTGCGGATTTACCTTGATCTGCAGTTTCATCACGTCACCGCACTCCGGAGCGCCCACAAGACCAGTCCCAACTTCGGTGCTGTTCTTGTCCATCGAGCCGACGTTGCGCGGATTTGAGTAATGATCGAGAACCTTATCGCTATATGCCATGTTGACTCTCTCCTGAAAAAATTAAACTCGTGTCACCCTGAGCGAAGCCAAATTACTCCGCTGCCCACTTAACGCTCTTCAGATCCACGCCTTCTTTCGCCATTTCGTACAGCGGCGAAAGTTCACGCAACCGTTCCACCGTTTCGATGACGCGGTCGGCGACGTAATCCACTTCTGCTTCGGTGTTAAAGCGTCCGATGCCGAAACGAATCGAGCTGTGCGCCAGATCGTCGCCTGTACCAAGCGCCTTCAATACATATGACGGCTCCAGAGTCGCCGAGGTGCAGGCCGATCCGCTCGAAACTGCGATGTCATTGATGCCCATCAGCAGTGACTCGCCTTCGACATAGGCAAAGCTGATATTCAGATTGCCTGGCAGCCGATGCTCCATCGACCCGTTGATGTAGACCTCGTCCAGTCGCCCCATGATGCGGTCGCGCAGCCGGTTTCGCAGGCCTGCCAGTGTGCAAGCCTCCTTCGCCATCTCTTCCGAAGCGATGGCGCAAGCCTTGCCCAGCCCAACAATTCCGGGGACGTTCAAGGTTCCCGAACGCATGCCGCGCTCGTGCCCGCCGCCATCGATGATCGCGGAAATCTGCACTCGCGGATTCTTGCGCCGCACGTATAGCGCGCCAACTCCCTTGGGGCCGTACATCTTGTGCGCCGTGATCGACATGACGTCGATATTCATCTTGTTCACGTCAATCGGAATCTTGCCGACTGCCTGGGTGGCGTCGGTATGGAAGACCACGCCGCGCTCATGACAGAGTTTGCCGATTTCGGCAATCGGCTGCACCACGCCAATCTCGTTATTGGCTGCCATGATCGTCACCAGGATGGTCTTGTCATCCAGGGCGCGCTTCAGTTCTTCCAGGTCGATCAGGCCGTCCTTCTGCACCGGCATGTACGTGACGCGGTAGCCGTACTTTTCCAGCCGCTTGCAAGTGTCGAGCACGGCCTTGTGTTCGGTAACGGCCGTGATGATGTGATTGCCTTTTTCCCGGTACATCTCGGCCACGCCCTTGATCGCGAGGTTGTCGCTCTCGGTGGCACCCGAAGTGAAAATGATTTCTTTTGGAGTGGCGCCAATCAGTTTGGCCACGCGCTCACGCGCAGTCTCGACGCCTTCTTCGCCGGCCCACCCGAACGAGTGGTTGCGGCTGGCGGCGTTGCCAAACTTTTCCATAAAAAAGGGAAGCATTTCTTCCAGCACCCGCGGATCCATGGGCGTAGTGGCGTGATTGTCCATGTAGACGGGCAGCTTCACACCGTTGGCGGCGGTGCGCTGTTCCTGGGTCTGGACTTCCTTGCGTCCGTTAGTCCCCTGGGGGATCGTTTTTACATCTGTGCTCATAATTGCTCTCCTCAGAACCTGTTCATCCAATCGTTACGAATTCCGTCGAGCTTTTGGCCTTGTCTTTGGTGGCCTGGTCGCCGCCGTGGGCCGGCTCATCCCTCATCTCCAAGATAGTGATGCTCCGCAACAGCTCTTCGATTCCGTGGCTGACCCGGCGCAACGGCTCCCGAATATTGCAGCGATCGCTCTGATCGCATTCGCCGCGCACGGTCACGCATGAAGTAATAAAAAGTGGACCATCAATCGCCCGGATCACTTCAAACGCCGAAATCATCCCCGGATCGCGGGCCAGCGTGTATCCACCGTTTGTCCCGTGCTGCGAATGCAGCAACCCAGCCTTCACCAGCCTCTGCAGAATCTTGGCCAGCGCTTCTTGGGGAATGCGGTAGGCGTCCGCGACATCCTTGGCGCTGCATGCTCCCAGGTCGGCGTGCTCGGCCAGATGCTTCATGGCCATCAACCCGTAATCCGCCTTTTTGGTCAGCTTCAGCATGGACTGGACAAATCCGACCTTTTCAGTCGGATATGACTATATTAGACGCCAAACCGCCCAAATGCAACCTGTTACAGGCAATGGTCAGAAAATGACGGCAAGCGGTCGCTGGATAGCGTTTAACCGCTGGGGAGGTGCGACTTGACTGCAACTTGACCCAACGACTCAAGTCCTGTCGAAGGTCGATGCTTTTGACCATGTCTTCCACAAAAAAAATCAAAAGATCAACGGAAGGACTTGACAACTTCTGGTGCAGGTCTAAAATACCGCCAATTTCCGGCAAAATCCCTCTGCCGTACGACAGGGAAGCTAGAACCCGGATTTATGACCCCATCCTCGCCGTCCCCACTCCCCGAGAAGAAAACCGACAAGGCACCATGCAAGCACCCGCGCGTCCAGATTGTGGCTCGCGAAGAAGATTCTGAATTCGTCGAATGCAAGGAATGCGGCGAAATCTTCGAATCGAGCGAATTCAAGGACATGACCATCGAAGACGAGAAGCTGCCCAAGGAATTTTGACCTCGTAGCGCCGGCGTCCCGCCGGCTGTCGCGAGGACATTCTGCCCTCGCCGTAGCTAACTCACAGGATCGCCTTACCGCGTGACAAAGGTAACCCCGCTCCAGGCCTTTATTCTTGGCGCGGCCATAACAATTTGTTAATGTCGCCCGGGGAATATCTTGTCCGCAAAAAGCCAAGCTTCGCTCGTCGCTCTCGTTGTAGATGACTCTATGCTCATTCGGCACACGGTTTGCCGATTCCTCGAAGAGCGTGGCTACACTGTGGAATCAGCTACAAACGGCGAAGAAGCGTTGCCGATCGTGAACCGCATTCACCCCGATATCATCATCACCGATATGCAGATGCCAAAAATGAGCGGCACGGAACTCATCACTGCGCTCAAGGCCAGACCCGAAACTGCTGACATCCCCATCGTGATCGTCGCCGGCAAGAACAGCGGATTCGACGCCAAGGAGCATCGCGCCAATTTCGCCATCTTCAAGGACATCGACATTGAAGCCCAGCTTACCAAGGCGTTGGAAGCTCTGCTCGGAAGCCGGGTGACAAAGGTTAAAGCTGCAGCGAAGTGAAGTAAGGCAGCCGTTACCTTTCGGCCCGTCAAGATTCGCCAAAGCCAATACTATGAATCACCCTTAGGTTTTCCTTCGTGTACCTTGGTGTCCTTGGTGGTTCAAGGTTTGAGAATTGATCACCGCAGCGCCATTCCCGCTTCCGCGGAGAAATCCATTGGAGCAAACTCCCGCGTCAGAAATTTGGGATACGCCGCGGCCGCGATCATGGCCGCGTTGTCGGTCGAGAGCGGACGCGAAGGAAAATAGACGTGCAGGCCTTCCATGGCTGCGTCCTGCTCAAAGCGCTGGCGCAATTCATTGTTCGCAGCCACGCCACCAGTCACGAACAGAGTGGCGACATTACATGCCCGCGCCGCGGTCAGAGTCTTCGTCACCAGATCGCTTACCAGCGCCCGCTGAAACGAAGCCACCAGATTCAGAGTTTGCCTGTCGCAATGCAGCAGAAAGTCTTGAAGCGTGGGCTTCTCAATACCAGCCAGGGCTTTGCGGCGTGCCTCAATCGAAGACTGCATGTTGTGGACCTCGACATAGCGCAACACCGAAGTCTTGATGCCGCTATAGGAAAAATCAAAACGCGGTCCAACACCGGCGTCCCCTTTGTCATTGCGGTCCCGATGCTTGAGCTGCGAGGCAGCAAACTTCACCGCCGCAGGGTCTCCATGAGTAGACAATCTGTCGATGATGGGGCCACCCGGATATCCCAGCCCCAGCAGCTTCGCAACTTTATCGAACGCCTCGCCGGCGGCGTCATCGCGGGTGTGGCCGATATTCTGATACGACCAGTGCTGATCCTTCTCCTCGGCCAGATAGAGATGCGTGTGGCCGCCCGAAACTACCAGCGCCAGCACGGGAAAGTTGACCGGACGATTATCTTTCTGCCGCTCCTCGAGCAGCACGGCGTGAATGTGCCCTTCCAGGTGATTCACTGCGATTAAGGGCTTGTCGAGAGCGAAGGCCAGCGCTTTGGCATATCCGATACCGACCAGCAGGGCGCCAGCCAAGCCCGGTCCCTGGGTCACAGCCAGCGCGTCAATCGATTGATAAGTCTGTCCCGCGTCGGCCAACGCCTTGCGGACCACCGGGACAATCGCTTTTAAATGCTCGCGAGAAGCCAACTCGGGCACCACCCCGCCGTAAGGCTGGTGCGCCGCGATCTGCGAAAACACCACATTCGAGACCATTCTTTCGCCCGCATACACCACGGCCGCAGCGGTCTCATCGCAGGAGCTTTCAATTCCGAGGATGTAAGCGCCAGCCATAACCTCTAGTCTAAACGACTCACATGGGACAGCCGCCCCCAACTGTCCGGTCGCCCGCCGGACGACTACAATATTCGTGATGCCGAGCGAAAGCCCGAGCGCGCCGCATACCACCGAGCCGGTCAGTTCGCTCTACGATACCCGCTTGCCCCAACTCTCGCGCTGGCGGCGAATGCAAATTCCGGTCATTGCCTCGGCGGTCATCGCTGTCATTCGCATTCTTGGACCCACGCTGCGTTTCGAAGAACTGGGCATGCATCACTACCGGCAATCCCGAGAACGGGGAGAGCCGGTGGTGTCCGCCTTCTGGCACCGCTGCATTATTTCCGCCACGTGGTACTGGCGCAACCGGGGCGTGGTGGTGATGAACACCACCAACTTCGATGGCCAGTGGACGCGGCGAGTGATCGAGCACTTCGGCTTTACTACCGCGCAAGGAAGTTCGACTCGGGGAGGCCTCCGAGGACTGGCGGTCATGGCGCGGCGCATGGAAGAGGGCGTCGACTCGTCGTTTACCATTGATGGGCCGCGCGGACCGCGTTACGTCGCCAAACCCGGACCCGTGATGCTGGCCCGGAAGACAGGCCGGCCCATCTACGTGTTCCACATCGGGGTCGAAAAGGCGCACACGTTGGCAAAAGCCTGGGACTTGATGGCGATTCCGCATCCCTTCTCGCGGGCAGTAATCGTAAGCGCTCCGCTGATGCTGGTTTCGCCCGACGCGGATGCGGAAGAGCTCAAGCGCAAGCATGAGGAGATGCAGGCCGCCCTGGAACGCGTCCGCGATGTGGCGGAATCTTGGTTCGGACTAAGCGAGGCGGAACGAGATCGCCTGCGGATTGAGTGGAATGCCTGAACCGTTCGGAACCGCGTGAAGACAGCCGCTCTCGGCTGTCCGGTCGCCCGCAGGGCGACAAGCAGTTCTAATGAAGCCAAATGTCTGAAACCAAAGAATTCGCCGAGCAAATCATTCGCACCCTGCGCGACCACAACCACCAGGCCTACCTGGTCGGCGGATGCGTCCGCGATCTCCTGCTCGGCCGTGAACCAGCCGACTACGACGTCACTACCGACGCGACGCCGGACCAGGTCATGCGGATCTTTCCCGAGACCTACGCGGTGGGCGCGCAGTTTGGAGTCGTGCTGGTTCCAGTCAGAGATAACGCGAACAACACGATCGAAGTCGCCACCTTTCGCAGCGACATCGGCTACAGCGATGGCCGCCATCCCGACCAGGTGCGTTTCAGCAAGAGCGCTCAGGAAGATGTTGAGCGCCGCGACTTCACGATCAACGGCCTGCTCTTCGATCCTATCAGGAACGAATTCCTGGATTTCGTAGGCGGAAGGGAAGACCTCGCGGCAGGAATCATCCGAACCATCGGACCAGCCGACCTTCGCTTCACGGAAGATAAACTGCGCATGCTGCGCGCCGTGCGCTTTGCTGCCCGCTTCGGATACGTGATCGAGCCGGGAACCTTTGCCGCGATTCAGAAGCTCGCAGCCGGGATCGATCAAATCTCCCGCGAGCGCGTTCGTGACGAGCTGACCAAAATGCTCACTGAGGGCCACGCTCGTCAGGCGTTTCTCCTGCTCGACGAGACGGGCCTCTTGAAGGAGGTTTTACCCCAGATTTCCGCGATGAAGGGAGTTGCGCAGCCGGCGGAATTTCACCCCGAGGGCGACGTCTTTGTGCACACGCTACTGCTGCTCGAAAATTTGCCCCAGCCCTGTCCCGCGACACTGGCGTGGGGAGCGTTCTTGCACGATGTGGGTAAACCTCCTACGTTTCGCGTCGCTCCGGATCGTATTCGCTTCGACAATCACGTCGATGTCGGCGTGAAGATGGCGGAAGATATCTGCCGCCGTCTGCGCTTTTCCAACGACGATACCGAACAGATTCTGGCGTTGGTTGCCAACCACATGCGTTTCTCGCACGTTTCGCAGATGAAGGATTCCACGTTCAAGAGATTTGTGCGCATGCCGGACTTTGACCAGCACCTCGAACTGCACCGTCTGGATTGTCAGGCCAGTCACCGAAACCTGGCGTCTTACAACCTCACCCGCGAAAGGATCGCGGCGACGCCTCCGGAAGCGATTCGTCCCGCGCCACTCATCGCCGGCGGCGATCTGATCGCGGCGGGTTATCTTCCCGGGCCGCGCTTCAAGGAAATCCTTGCTCAGGTCGAAGACGCCCAACTCGAGGGCAGGTTGCAGTCGAGAGACAGCGCGCTGGAATACGTGAGGCGTGAATTCCCCCTGGAAGCGAGCCATACCGGCCAGAACCGACTTCGGTAAAAATCTGTCAAGCCCCTCTTCGCGCGATTTTTGCGTTAAACGGTTGAGCGGAAACAAAATATATTGTTGCCTGCGTTGTCCCATTTGCCCTGCCTAACTTGGTATTCTGAAAATATAGGCGACAGATTTAAGAGAGCGAAGTTTTCCGCGGCGGTCGAAAACTTGGGGGAATGGTAAAATCGTTTCCGCTCCCACCAAGATTTGATCTTCTGATGACCCGAGCCATGGAACAAGTCGGCGCAGGACTGGAAAAAATTGTCGCCAGCAGCTTACGTCGGTCCGCTCCCGGAGAGGGCCCGCTGCTGGCTTGGCCGGTAGCTTGTGGACAAGCAGTCGCGGCGCGAACCCGTGCAAACAATTTCGCGGAAGGTGTTCTTCGAGTGGAAGTTCCTGACGCTGGATGGCGCACCGAGTTGCAGGCCCTGGCTCCGCAGTATCTGGCGGTCATCAATCGCTACGTAGCGGAGAGCGTAAGACGGATTGAGTTTGTGATTGCGGACAAACCGGCGAGCGAGAGTGCCCGCCCTACACGGACATGAAAGTTACAGAAAAAGACGTTGCCTACGTAGCCGACCTCGGCAATCTGGAATTGACCGAGGAAGAGCGTACTCGCATGGTGCGCGACCTCAACTCGATTTTGGGTCATATCGACAGTCTGAACGAGTTGGATACGACGAACGTGCCGCCCATGGCTCAAGTCTCGGATCGCTATGGTGTCGATCAATCAAAGCAGGGTAGCGAACGCTTCGCTTACGCCAGCCGCGCAGATATCCGCGAGGGTTTGCGTAAGTCATTGCCGCATGACGTGGCGCTCGAAAATGCTCCGGACTCGGACGGAACATTCTTCAAAGTCCCGAAAGTGATCGAAAGATAGGAAGAATCGCCGTCGGTCATTGGCTCTTGGTCTTTGGCCAACGACCAAAGACCGACGACCAAGGACGAATGAATTTAGACCTTCTTACCATCGACGCCGCCCGCTCCGCCGTGCAGGAGCGCAAGACCAGTGCCGCCGCGCTGGCGGAATCGTTTTACGCCAAGATCCAGAGCGACGATCCCAAGATTGGCGCATTCCTGACTCTTTGCAAAGATCGGGCGCTGGCCAAGGCTTTGGAGATGGACGCTTTGGCGGCAAAGGGAGAAAAACTTCCCCCGCTTGGCGGAGTGCCGGTCGCCATCAAAGATGTAATGGTCACCAAGGGCGTTCGCACCACGGCAGGCTCGAAAATCCTGGGCAACTACATTCCACCCTACGATTGCACAGCCGTTGCCCGTCTCGAAGCCGCAGGCGCCGTCGTGCTGGGCAAGTTGAACTGCGACGAGTTTGCCATGGGATCGTCCAACGAAAACTCTGCCTGGAAGCCGGTGCACAATCCCCGCGACCTCACGCGAGTTCCTGGTGGTTCTTCCGGAGGATCGGCGGCCGCGGTTGCGGCGGACATGGCGGTGGCGACATTGGGCTCAGATACCGGCGGCTCAATTCGCCAACCCGCCTCATTCTGCGGCGTAGTCGGCATGATGCCGACTTACGGACGGGTTTCTCGCTACGGCTTGATAGCATTCGCGTCGTCGCTCGATCACATTGGGCCACTCACGAAGACGGTGAAAGACGCGGCGATCATGCTGCGCACCATTGCCGGCCGCGATCCCATGGATTCGACTTCCGCCGAAGTTCCAGTTCCGGATTATGTCGCGGAACTGGAGAAGCCGGTTCGCGGATTGAAAATTGGCGTGGCCAAAGAATATCTGGGCGAAGGTCTGGACAAGGAAGTCCGCAGCGCGATCGAGGCTGCAATCCAGAAACTGGCGAAACAGGGCTGCGAGATCGTGGAAGTGTCGCTGCCGCACACGAAGTACGCGATTCCGACTTACTACATCGTGGCCACGGCCGAGGCGTCTTCTAATCTGGCGCGCTTTGACGGAGTGCGCTACGGATATCGTGCGAAGGACGCACGCACGCTTTCCGAAATGTACCGGCGCAGCCGCGATCAGGGTTTTGGCGCGGAAGTAAAACGCCGCATCATGCTCGGGACGTACGCTCTCAGCGCCGGCTACTACGATGCGTATTATCTTAAAGCGCAAAGAGTGCGCACTCTGCTCACACGCGATTTTGAAGAGGCATTCAAGAAAGTGGATGCCATTGTGGGTCCGGTGAGTCCCACGGCGGCGTTCAAGCTAGGCGAAAAAGTGGATGATCCCCTCGCCATGTATCTTGCCGACATCTACACAGTGACTGCAGACTTGGCCGGCATCCCCGGGATTTCCGTGCCCTGTGGCGAGACGAAAGAGAAATTGCCGATCGGCCTGCAGATCCTCGGCCGGCATTTTGATGAGAGCACAATTTTGCGGGTAGCGCAGGCAAGCGAGAACGCAGCGTAAACATCAACCATAAACTCTAGGATCTTTCGTTCTACACAGAATCGCCATCGGCCCCGGCCGATGGCGTTTTTGTTTTATAGCCACCGCGAACCGCGTGGGGACAGCCGCCCCCGGCTGACCCGGCCGAGCACCGCTCGGCTCAGTTTTTCCTAAATCCAAACAATCCGCAATCTTAAAAGGAGACATATTCATGAAGTTGATTTCAACAGGCAGAATCATACTGGCGTTTGTCTTGAGCATTTCCCTGATCACCACCGGATGCAGCGCCCAGTGGATCAGCGTGGCACTCGCCGACTTGCCAGTTCTTACCCAGATGGCGCTGAACATTGGCGCCCTGGTTTCCACGTTGCAATCGGGGAAGCAGTTGACTCCGGCCGAGACCTCGGCCATCCAAAGTCTTTCCTCAGAGGCCAGCAAAGACCTGACGCTTCTGCAATCGCTATACAACACTTACAAAAGCAGCCCTAGCGCGGACACTCTGCAGAAGATCGAAAGCCTTATTCAGGATACGAACCAGAACTTGCCGGCGCTGCTGCAGGCAGCACATATCAGCGATCCAGCGCTTTCAGCCCGCATCGCAACAGCGGTCAACATGATCCTTACCAGCGTGAGCAGTTTTGCGTCGCTCATCCCCAAGGCGCAGGTTGCAATGCCGAAAATCGCGCGGCAAAGCATCGCCGTCCCGAGTCCTGGGGACTTGAAGAAGCAGTGGAACCAGCAGGTGTGTGCTCCCAGCGGCAATGCGGCACTGGACGCTGCCCTCAGCCAGGCGGTGTTGCGATAGCCACAGTGCGTAAAACCGGAAACGAGATACCAAAAACCAAGAAACCAGAAACCAGAGACTAGAAACCCGTTTTCAGTCGCTAGTCCTCCCAGTTGGGTGGGTAGAGAGGAGCGGGCGGGTTAGCGTGCTCCCAGCTACTTCCTGCGCCAGCGCACTCCGTCTTTGGTGATTTCAACCAGCAATCCGGCGGACGTAAGTTCGGCGCGGATCGCATCCGAGGCCTGGAAGTTGCGCGACTTGCGAGCAGCTTCCATCTCGGCGATCTTCTTTTCGATTTCGGTATCAGGAAGGCCTTGCGAGCCAACGGCGTCGAGTAGTTCCTGACTGATATCTTTCTCGCGGCCTACAGCTTTTGCCCATTCCAGAACAGTTTTCATCTTGGGAGCATCATCGTCGCGCAGGACAGCAAAGACTTCGTCGAACTTGTCGAGCGTTGCCAGCAAGGGCGCAACATCTTCTTTCTTCATCTGACCGCTGTCGATCGCTACGTTGGCTTTGCGAACCATTTCGAAGACCGCAGCTTGGGCTTGCGCGGTGTTCAAGTCATCATCGAGCGCGGCAGTCATGCGCTCAACGGTTTCGCGGGCCAGCGTGGAATCGGTTGAGCCGGAGGGGAATTGTCCAGTCTTGAGACGAAGCCGAAAGTTTCGCAATTTCTCGACGTTGCTGGCCATCTGCTTCAGTCCGTCGAAAGTGAAGTTCAGCTGGTGACGATAAGGCACCGAAGCCAACAGTAGACGGATGGAAGAGGGCCTGTATCCCTTCAGTGCCAGATCTCTCAAGGTGAAGAAATTGCCTACGCTCTTCGACATCTTCTCGCCTTCCACCAGTAGAAAGCGGGCATGAAACCAGAAGTGCACGAAAGGTTTCCCAGTCAGAGATTCGGATTGTGCAATCTCATTTTCGTGGTGCGGAAAGATAAGGTCCTCGCCGCCAGCGTGCAGGTCGAAAGTCTCTCCCAGTTCCTGCATCGACATGGCCGAGCACTCAATGTGCCAGCCCGGACGCCCCGGCCCGATCGAACTCTCCCAGGACGCCTCGCCGGGCTTGGGAGCTTTCCACAAAGCAAAGTCGCGGGCGTTGTCTTTTTCGTATTCGTCCACGTCAACGCGCGCGCCATCTTCCATTCCGGCGAAGTCTTTTTTTGAGAGCTTGCCATAGCCGGGAAAACTGGCGATGCGAAAATAATAAGAGCCGTCGTCTGTGCGGTAGGCGCAACCTTTCTTCACCAGTTCGGCGATGAAGCGCGCCATCTGCTCGATGTGTTCCGTGGCACGGGCAAGAATCGGCTGCTCAATGTTCAGTGTTGAGCTGTCTTCGAGAAAGGCCTTTTCGTACTTTGCCGTGTAATCCTTGACGCTCAAACCCTCCTGCGCGGAGTTGCGGATGATCTTGTCGTCCACGTCGGTGATGTTCATGACATGGCGCACGGCGAAACCGCTCTGCCGAAGAAAACGACGAAGAATATCTACGGCGACGAATGTCCGGAAGTTCCCGATGTGGCCGTAGTCGTAAACCGTCGGACCGCAGGCGTACATCCGCACTTCGTTGTTTTGCAGCGGATGGAATTCTTCGATCTTGCCGGACAGCGTGTTGTACAGGCGCAAAGCCATGAGATGGGGAAGAGTGGTTACGGAACCGTCAATTCTAGGGGGACACCTGAAACACGGTCAAATCGAGCTTCTCGCAGATTTGGCGGCCTCCGCAGAAACATGGCTGGCAGCACGCAGCCGCTGGCCGACCAGGACAACATAATGAAGGGCTGAAACTACCGTGAATCCGACGGTGGCGTGCAGAAACGTCGTCTGCGTGATCCAGACCCAGCGGTCATGCTTGAACTGATACAGCATCACAAAAAAAATGGCAGCCACCTGGGCAAATGTATTGGCCTTGCCAAACATACTGGGACGGAAGTCGCGGAGCCCGGCGATGGCATAAAGCACAGCGCTGGCAAACAAAATCGAAATGTCGCGACTGAAAACCAAAACCGTATACTTCCAGGCAATCTTGTGCAGAATGGCTAGCACCATGAACATGGTGCTGAGCAATAGCTTGTCGGCGATGGGATCAAGATATTGACCAAGCACGGTCTGCTGTTTGAGTGTACGGGCCAACAGACCGTCCAGGCCGTCGCTGAATCCCGCCAGGACGAACAAGATCAACGCCCACTTGTAATGTCCGGCCACCAAATCGATCACAATGAATGGCACGAACATCATCCGCAGCAGGGTCAGCTGGTTGGGGGCGGTGAGCAGTTGGGAGAGCTTCATTCGAGCTCTCCGCGGCTGAGTGAATCAGCCGCCAGTTTAGCGGTGAGAACCGAGGCAGGGTTCAGTCCCGTCTTGGACGCGAAACGCTGAGACAGCGAAGGAACATTTCCATCTGATAGATCAAGCTCCACCCGCTCAATGCGATGCATCGGAAAGAAGACTACACCGAAAGAGGCAGGATCGCCCGCCTTTATCATCGAGACCAGGTTCTCGAACGAGCCCAGTTCGATGCCTGAGAGACTGAGTCCCTGATCGGTCAACGCGAGAATCGCGCCCCAGAACTTTTCCCGAGGATTGCCCAGAGTGACAAGCACCACGCCCCCGGGCCGAAACGGATTCTGAACGCTGGCGACAGGGACGCCATGCGAGTCGGTAGGCTGCACCTAAGGATTGTCGCCGCGAGCTGCCAAGTTTTGCAACTGCACAACGAAACCAGGCTCAACATTGCCCGCGGATGACGAGCCCGGTACAATAAACAAGATCGTCGGCAGGCGCGTAGCTCAGTTGGTTAGAGCGCTACCTTGACACGGTAGAGGTCGCTGGTTCGAGTCCAGTCGTGCCTACCATTCTTTTCTAGCAGTTCCGTAGGGATGTTCTCCTTCGCGTGGTCGTTTGTGACGTGAGTTGTGACGTAACCGCCTGTTTCACCTTCTTCGCCTTTGCGTTTCAAATCCGAGACCCGCACATTCGAGGTTGGCTTAGAGAGCGCATCTAGGGCGTTTCTCTTGGCTTCTAGTCGCACATGGGAATAGTGGGCCAGCATCTTTTGCGATACGTGCCCGGCGATTGCCATGACGGTCTGATCACTGGCTTGGGATTCAGCTAGCTCCGTTATAGCGTGGTGGCGGAGGTCGTGAAAGCGTAGCCCTGCTGTTGGACTCTTGACGTTCTTAATATCAACTTTGCAATCCTCGTTTTGACACCTGTCGGCTGGCTGCTGAAATTCTCCGCACGCGGGACATTCAATCGCTTTTGTTAACTTGCGCCAAGCAGATCGCCAGCTCTTTTGGGGCTTGCTAGTGTCAACACGGCCGTGCTCACAGCTTGGAAATACGAAATGGCCTGTCTCGGTCCCCCCGAATCCCTTTGCTCTCTCTCGAAGTTCCATCACAGCACTGTATGCCGCACTATTGAGGGGGTATTAGACGCTCCCCTGCGTCCGTCTTGCTCTTTCTAATGGTAAGCGTTTGGGCTATCAGGTCGATATCCTGCCAGCGGAGTTGCTTTAGTT
>CAVUGT010000014.1:0-95617 GCA_963741105.1 Terriglobia bacterium | reverse complement strand
AGCTCGCGGGTTGCCGCAGCGTGCCATCTTTGTACAAGACCGCTACCGTCCGGATGGCCTGCGCCATAAGGTGGTCAGCACTACGGATCATGTCATCGCCCTGCCGCAATTGCTGTTCCGCGAAATTCCCTGAGTGACACTGGTTACAGGTCTTCAGCATCTTCGTCCGTTCGCGCTGCCAATCTTCTTCGGTCAGCCGTGCCAGGTCCGCGGCTTTCACCGTCTCCAGCAACTTGGTTGGCTTGCCCTCAGGATCGAGCACTCCCAGCGCCTGCAAAATCGTGGCCCGGTCCGCCGCCCATTGCTTGTCTTCCGGCATCGGCAGGCGGACCGCCAGAAATCCCCACGCCGTCCGCACTTCGTGATTGCCTTTTGATTTTGTGCTCTTTCGCGCCAATCCCATGAGCTTCGTGCCAGTGAACCTCGGCCTGGCAAATCTTACCATCTGAAAACTCGACGTTTGCATCAGCCAGCACCGCTAAATCCTGCAGAGCTTCGCTCCGCAGGGCAGGTGAGGACACCTGCCCCTACGCAAACCTAGCCTAGCTGCAGCCGCTCGTGCTCCCGCAACTTCCGCAGCGGTAGCAGCTTCCATTGCGCGTCATGATGGATCCGCAGAAGCTGCAACTGGGGGCGTCGCCCAGGTCGATGAGTCCGGCGAGAGCGTCGGCGGCGTGGACTGAACCGGGCGTCGGACTTCGGACTTCGGACCTCTGATCGGAAACCGGCGAGCTGGTGGCTTCTCCTACGGCTTCAGATTGCGAGGCGGCGCCGGGCGTCCGCAGGCGGAGGTTTTCGAACAGCATGCCCTGCTGTCCGGTGAGGAAGCGCAACTGGAGCCAGCGGAAGATATAGTCCATGATCGACTTGGCGAAGCCGATGTCCTGATTGTTGGTCCAGCCGCTGGGTTCGAAGCGGGTGTGGGCAAACTTTTCGCAGAACAGTTTCAGCGGTACGCCGTGTTGCAGCGCGATGGAGACGGCCAGAGCGAAGCTGTCCATCAGGCCGCTGACCGTGGAGCCTTCCTTGGCCATGGTGATGAAGAGCTCGCCCGGTTCGCCATCGGGATAAAGCCCGACGGTGATGTAGCCCTCGTGTCCGCCGATGCTGAACTTGTGCGTGATGGAGGCGCGCTCTTCCTGCAGCTTGTTGCGGTGGGCGCGCGGCGGAGCGTTGAGATTTTCTTCCTCAACATGTTGCTGGGCGGCGACCGCGGCAGCGGCATCGCCCTTCTTACTCAGCGCCGTCGAAGTGCCGGACGCGCTCAGCGGTTGCGACTTCTTGCATCCATCACGGTAGACGGCCACAGCCTTCAACCCCAGTTTCCATGCCTGGATGTAGCACTCCATGATGTCTTCCACGGAGGCATTCTCCGGCAGGTTCACTGTCTTAGAGATGGCGCCCGATATGAAAGGTTGCGCCGCCGCCATCATTTTCAGATGCCCCATGTAATGGATCGACCGCGTCCCCTTAGCCGGCTTGAACGAGCAGTCAAACACCGCAAGATGGTCGTCCTTAATATCGGGCGCGCCTTCGATGGTGCCGGTAGCGTCAATGTAGCTGACGATCTTGTCGGTTTCGTCGTGGTCGTAACCCAGCTTAAACAGCGCAGTGGGCACAGTATTATTCACAATCTTAATCATCCCGCCACCCACCAGCTTTTTGTACTTAACCAGCGCCAGATCCGGCTCGATGCCGGTCGTATCGCAATCCATCATGAAACCGATTGTTCCTGTTGGGGCCAGGACTGTGACCTGGGAGTTGCGGTAGCCGTGTTTTTCGCCGTGGGCGAGGGCTTCGTCCCAGGCGTCTTTGCTGGATTCGTAGAGATTCGTTGGGACATTTGTCTTGTTGATGTTGTTGACGCTGGCGCGGTGCATGCGGATTACGTCGAGGAACGGTTCGCGGTTTATGTACCAGCCGGGGCAGGCTCCTCCGGGCATGACGTTTGCGCCTAGATTGGTTTCGGCCAGGCCCTTTTGTGTGGGCTCGGTGGCTGGAACTAACGCGGGGCATGACTCGGCGATGCGGGAGGATTGCAGGTAGGCTTCGCCGCACATGATGGCGGTGACGCAGGCGGCGTAGTCGCGTCCGGCGTCGGAGTCGTACGGGAGGCCGGCGGCCATCAGCAACGCGCCGAGATTTGCGTAGCCCAAGCCCAGCGGACGGTAGTCGTGGGAGTTCTTCGCGATCATCTCGGTTGGGTAGCCGGCGTTGTCGACCAGAATTTCCTGGGCGGTGATCAGGACATCTACCGAGTGGCGATAGGCTTCCACGTCGAAGGTGCCGTTGGGCGCGAACTTCAGCAGGTTCAGGCTGGCCAGGTTGCAGGCGGAGTCGTCGAGGAACATGTATTCCGAGCACGGGTTGCTGGCGTTGATGCGAGCCGTGTTTTTCGAAGTGTGCCAGCGGTTGACCGTGGTGTCGTACTGCATGCCGGGATCGCCGCAGCGCCAGGTGGCGTCGGAGACTTTGTACAGCAGCTCTTTGGCTTTGAAGTTGTGCATGGGGCGTCCGTCGCGGACGGCACGGGTGGTGAAACCGTTGTCGCGCAGGACGGAGTACATGAAGTCATCCGTCACGCGGACGGAGTTGTTGGCGTTCTGGAAGAAGATGGACGAGTAGGCATCGGAATCGGGCGACGAGCCGTCGTATCCCGAATTGACGAGCGCGTGCGCCTTGGCTTCTTCTTTTGATTTGCACTCGATGAAGTCGACGATGTCGGGATGGTCGATGTTCAGTATGACCATCTTGGCGGCGCGGCGAGTCTTGCCGCCCGACTTGATCACGCCGGCGAAGGCGTCAAAACCTTTCATGAAGCTGAGCGGACCGCTAGCGGTGCCGCCGCCGCTCAAACCCTCAGTAGAAGACCGCAGCGAAGACAGGTTGGTGCCAGTGCCTGATCCCCACTTGAAGAGCATGCCTTCAGTCTTGGCGAGGGTCAGGATGGAGTCGAGCGAGTCTTTCACCGAATTGATGAAGCAGGCGGAGCACTGCGGCGTCTTGTAGCCAGTGACGCCGAACTCGACTCTTGCGCTAGCGGGATTCCAGTGCCAGTTCTGGGCGTCGGAGTTGGGCTCGATGCGATCGCATCCTACGTTGAACCAGACCGGCGAGTTGAAAGCAGCGTACTGGCGCAGCAGGATGTGCGACAGCTCGTCGTGGAAAGTTGCGCCGTCATCGGGCGTCTTGAAATAGCCTTGCGACATACCCCAGTCGCGGATGGTCTCGGCCACACGAGTGACCAGGGCGCGCACCCCACTCTCGCGGTCGGGCGTGCCGAGCGTTCCGTGCAGATACTTGCTGGCCACGATATTGGTGGCAGTCACCGACCAGTCTTTGGGAACTTCAACATCTTTCTGTTCGAAGATGGCGTTCCCCTTGGCGTCGGTGATCAGCGCGGTGCGCTTCTCCCATTCGATCTCGTCATAGGGAGAGATACCAAGCTTGGTAAAGAATCGGCGGAAGCTGAGGCCCGGGGCTTTCTTGCTGGGGGTGACGGTGTTTACCGGGGTCGCGCTGGGCACCGCGGTGGCCTGGGGGGTGGGGGCTCCTGCTTTTACTTCTGCCATTGCTTTTGTCTTCTTTCCTTTGGATTCGGTCGCTTGCCTTGCTGATTCCTGTCTTCGATGGTTCAAAACCCCTTTTTTTGAAAATCAGTTTTCAGTTCCTGGTTCTCAGTTCTCAGTTCGGCGAAAGGGGTTGCCAGCCTTCTTTTTAAGGCATTTTCCACAGCTTGATTTGTCAAATGTCGTCGCTCCCCCGGGAGGAGTTCAATAAGCCAAATTTACAGAGAACGGGGGAACGGCCACCGCACATCACATCCGCCCAACACTCACTTGTTGCCAGGACGACGCCAGATCACCTCTAATCCAGCACCATCCTTTGTTTTGTTGTACTTGAACCGCATCGCCACGCCTGTCTCTCGGAGGCGTCTAAAGCCTTATGGGATGCAAACAGTACGCCCGTATGTTGGGGCTGTCAAGGGGGTATCCCTACATATTGTATCTAAGTCTTAGCAAGTGGGATTCTGCCCCTATCGCCCCGCTTTTCCACAAGGACGAAAAATCTGGTGGCACGATGCTTCCGTGCCACCGATCCATCGCCTCGTGGCAACTCACGCCGACATCTCGGCGCGGGCCACAGTCTGGCGCTTCATATCTGAAATGGAAAGATTTCGTGTGGTCGGTAAAGGCCTTTTCCCGACAGCGAATCCCATCGCTACGTAGACATCCTCGAAAATCTCGCGGGGCGCGATCCTCAGCACGCCGTCGGAGGACTCCACGAGGTAGTCGCCCTTTTGTCCACGATGTTCACGTCCGAGCGCATCCCGGAACTCCAGGGGACCGGTGAGCTGCCTGGCCCGGATCAGAAATCGCGTCCGATAGACTTGCCATTCGCTCTCTACTTTCCTCACTTTATTCCACCCTTGGGGGAGGGAAGATTAATGGAATTGGTTGTCGACAAAATGCAGTTTGTCCTGGCTGGATTTTCTGTGAAGGTGAAAAAGAATCTACGCGCGATCTGGGGTGCGGTCAATCCCAAATACTTGTGCAATTCTAAAATTCTTCGGGAATAATTTTCGGGCGCTTCATGAGACCTGGAAATGAGCGAGGAGTCGCGACTGTAGCGAATGTCCGGCGCAACTCTCGCTCGCGATTCGGAGCTGCAACGCTAGTCTTCGACGGGAATTTCCACAGCAAGGCACTGCTGAATTCCTTTTCGACAGTTTTTTCCGAGCGACAACAAAGAACTTTGCGGAGCTTCGCTCCGCTGGGCAGATGGGGACATCTGCCCCTACGTGGTTCGTGGTGGCAGCTTGTTCGTTGCGCGCTTGCGTCGTACACTCCCATCGCTGGTATGCGTGATGACGCCAATCTTCTCCGCCAGGGAAATTTTCCGCCCACACGCTGGTCCCTCATCGTGGCTGCGCGCAGTACTGCACCGGAAGAACGGCAGCGTGCGCTTGATATTCTCATCGCTGCTTACTGGAAGCCGGTTTACAAGTACATTCGCCTGCGCTGGGACAAAGACAACGAGCAGGCGAAAGACCTGACGCAGGAATTTTTCTTCCACCTGCTGGAAAAGGACTTTCTTGCCCGCTTCGATCCGCAGCGGGCCCGCCTGCGGACTTTTCTGCGGGTGTGCGTCGACCACCTGATCATCAATGAAGACAAGGCGGCACGACGTTTGAAGCGCGGTGGGGATGCGCAGGTCCTTTCGCTCGATTTTGAATCTGCCGAAGGCGAGTTGCACCAGGTGGAGATTCCGTCGCCGGATTCCATGGAAGATTTTTTTGAGCGGGAGTGGGTGCGAAGCATTTTCAGCCTGTCCCTGGAACGATTGCGCGAGGAATGCCAGCGGCGCGGCAAGGCGATGCACTTTCGCCTGCTGGAGTTCTACGACATCGACGAGTCTGGTAAAGAGTTCACCTATGAAGAAGTGGCCCGACAGTTCAGTTTGAAAACATCGGACGTCACCAACTATCTGGCCTATGCGCGCCGCGAATTTCGCCGCGTCGTTCTGGAGCAGCTGCGCGAGATGACGGGAAGCGAAGAAGAATTCCGGCGGGAGGCGCGAACCCTGCTGGGAGTGGATGCGTCATGAAGTGGCTGTCCGACGAGGCGCTGGATCGTCTGCGTGCGGCCGCCGATACGCCTGACCTGGGTGGCACAGGTTATGTGCTGCTCGACAAGCTGGGATCGGGCGGCATGGGCGGGGTCTTTCGGGTTCGGGACACGGCCCTGGACCGCGACGTTGCACTGAAAGTGCTGGGGATCGCAGACTCCAGCGGCGAATTTGGCGCGCGACTATTGCGCGAGGCAAAAATCATCGCGCAGCTCGAACATCCCGGGATCGTGCCTGTACACGACGTCGGCACTCTGCCCGATGGACGTGTGTTTTACACCATGAAGCTGGTGCAGGGCCGCAGGCTCGATCAACAGCGCGACGAACTCGGAGGCCTGCCGGAATGTTTGCGGACTTTCCAGAAAATCTGTGAAGCCGTTTCATTCGCGCATGCCCACCATGTGCTGCATCGTGATCTGAAGCCGCAAAACATCATGGTGGGACCCTTCGGCGAAGTGCTGGTGATGGACTGGGGACTGGCCAAGTTGCTGGATGCTGAATCGCGTGCGCCCACAGCAGACACCATAGCTCCGAAGAATGATGGACCGCGCATTGCGCTTGCCGGCCGTGACGCTTCCGCGGCGGAAACCTCCGAGGCTCAGACCGCGCACGGCGTGGTTCTTGGAACACCCGGTTACATGGCGCCGGAACAGGCGCGGGGCGAGATCGAAGCTATAGGACCGCGCGCGGACATCTATTCGCTGGGCGCAGTGCTGAAATTTTTGATCGCGGGAGCAGCGCGGACTTCGAAAGCTCTGACCGCAATTGCCGGCAAGGCGATGGCCGAAGATGTGCAACAACGCTACGACTCGGTTGAGCAACTGGCCCACGACATCGCGCGCTACCTCGACGGACAGCCGGTCAGCGCCTATCCCGAAGGTCCGATGACGCGGCTGTGGCGATGGACGGTCAAGAACAGTCCGTGGCTTCTGCTGATCCTCGCCTACCTGGTGATGCGGGCAATATTCATTCTGTGGAGAGCACGGTAAGCTCGCATCGCAACGGTCTCGCCACAGTGCACATCCGCTTCACGCCAGATGCTTCGCAAGCTCAGCATGACGCAGTTGTCTTTATTTGAATAGTAAAGAAGTAAATTCCGCCAGATTCCGCCGCCAGACCATCCACACATGTGCGCCCGGCGTTTCAATCGGAGTGTAGTGAACGCCTTTCGAATCCAGCCAGGTACGCACCTTGCGGTTCAAATCGATAAGGCGGTCATCGGTTCCACATGCAATCCATAGCAGGCGCAGTTTTTCGTTGGCTTTCGAGTCGAGGCCGGGAAACTGCCCGTCGAAGTCCTCGGTGATTCCTCCCGAACTGAAAGCTCCGACCCAGGCAAACTTGTCGAGATTGTTCAACCCGGTCAGCAGCGACTCGGCGCCGCCCATGGACAATCCCGTGATGGCCCGCGACTTGCGATCTTTGGATACTCGATAAGTCGTCTCCACTTGTGGCATCACTTCGGTGAACAGGGCCTGCATGAAGCGGTCGTAATTACGCTTGCGAAGATCCGTCGCAAATGCGCCCGGGCCTTGCACTACGATTTCCGGCGCGCCGTAGCCCAGCGGCATCACGATGATCATTGGTGCCGCTTTACCTTGGGCGATCAGATTATCGAGGATGACATTGGCGCGTCCGACTGCAGTCCAACCAGTAGCGTCGTCGCTGAATCCGTGCAGCAGATACAACACCGGGTAACTTCGCTTCGACCGCGGATCATATCCAGGCGGTGTATAGACAAAGAAGTCGCGCTGATCGCCGACCACTGCGGACTTGTAAAAGTGATGATGGACGAGGCCGTGGGGCACGTCGTTGATCTCCCACGGTAACGAAGTCGGCCCCGACACATGTACCTGGCTCTGGGTGTGCAGCAGGTTGGGCTTCATCGAAGGATTGGAAGGATCGATCAGACCGACGCCATCCGCCAGGAACGCGTATCCATAGAAGTCGGGCGCCAGCGTGGCAGTGGTCAAGCCCCAGACTCCCTGGTCATCTTTCTGCATGGGGACGGGCTTCGAACCCTCCAGGGTCAACATCACTTCGTGCGCGTTGGGATCTCGAAAGCGGAAGGTAACGCTGCCGTCTGCGTGAACCTCCGGGCTGGTCAAGGCCGCGGGAGGTTGCGGTTGTGCTGCTGTAGCAGGCTGCGCCTGGACCCGGGCGAGTGCGGCGAAGATCAAGAAAAGAAGTGACAGGATTGTGCGTTTCATGGACGTCCTTTGCGAGAATGCTTGGGCCTTTCGGGACGTGAGTATACAACTTACACCGCCAGAGAATTGCGTCATCCTGGATCCCGGCTTTAGCCGGGTGAGGATCTGGCGCGCAGAGTCACACTTTCATTCGCGAGCAAGGTTGGGTTCCTGCCGGTCCGCGCCAGATCCTTCACGGCCTGAAGGCCGTTCAGGATGACGCCATCAAGAGATTGGTGGCAGAAATCCGCGTCCACAGTCCTCGGTAGATTACGAATCCACGAGTGGCGCTGGGTCGCTGGTCTGTAGGAAACTTGAGCTATGAAAAAGCCGTTCCTCCGCGTGACGAAATGGCTGGGCAATATTCCAGTCGAGGCGGAATGCACGTCATGCAGCGATGCGAAATTCCGGGTACGATCCTCGAGCCATCGTCCCAACCTCGCGGAATATCAAAAAGCCCTGCAGCGCGACTTTGACCAGCATGTGAAGGTACTGCACTCAGCGGAGAAGGCCCCTGAATCGTAGCGCCGGCTGTCTAGCGGGCGTCCCGCCCGCCCATCGGGCCGGCCGGAGGCCGGCGCTACATCGAACCCAGCCAGTGCCAACATTTTTCCAGTCCCCAGTTGAGTCGCAGCCGGTAGCGGGCTACTATGTTCCGGCCAGTGATCGAGTTCTGGCGATCCAGTTCCAAACATCACTTTCTGACCATCAGGAGAGCAACTGCATGAACCACACACTCAGCCGCCGTCGGTTTCTACAGGCCAGCGCCATCGCGGGTGCAGGACTTGCGTTGCCCAAAGATCTGCTCGCCAAAAAGAAGAAGTCCGTGCTCATCTTCACCAAGTCTTCAGGCTTTGAACATCAGGTCATCAAGACAACCGACGGGCATCCCAGCATTCTGGAGCAGGCCGTCACGGGTCTGGCGCAGCAGCATGGTTTTGAAGTGACCGCGACCAAGGATGGGCGTGTCTTCGATGCGCCTGACTTCAAGAAATATGCCGGGGTTCTGTTCTTCACCACCGGGAATCTCACCGAGGTCGGCACGGACGGCAATCCAGCCATGTCTGTGGCAGGCAAGCAGACGTTGCTGGACGCGGTGCACGGCGGAATGGGCTTTGTGGGGGTCCACGCCGCGTCTGACACTTTTCATACTGAGCCCGACACCAAGGATCTAGCCAATCGCTACATTGCTCACGGCGAGAGTTCTGATCCATATCTTCGAATGCTGGGCGGCGAGTTCATTATTCATGGCAGCACTCCCCGGCTGCAGAACACCAACCTCATCGTGACGGACGCGAAATTCCCTGGCCTGGAGGGCGTGACTTCGCCGGTCAGTCTGATGGATGAGTGGTATTCGATGAAAGACTTCGCGCCCGATCTCCACGTCATTCTGGCGATTGACACCAAGGGCATGACCGGGGAGCCCTATCAACGACCTCCTTATCCTGGGACCTGGTCGCGGATGCATGGAAAAGGACGCGTCTTCTTTACGGCAATCGGCGACCGCCCGGAAAACTGGTCGAATACATTTTTTCTTAATCTGCTGGCTGGCGGGATTCGCTGGTCGATCGGCGATGCCAAAGCGTCAGTGGAGAAGAATCTGGCGCAGGCGACGCCCGGGTACGCCGAGATTCCGCCGAAATCGCCGGCAAAGTAGCATTTATTTGCACGAGCCGCGTAGGGCAGATGTCCTCATCTGCCCAGTCGAGCGCAGTTCGACAGTCTTGCCGGGATCAAAACACCAGCGGATCTCGCTGCGCCGAACAGCGAGGGCGGCTGTCTCCACGTGGTTTGAGGTGCAGGCTAGGTATCTCAATTTGGGAATCAGTAGCGCTTAGCGATTGACTTCCTCCCCTTTCAGGCCTAAGCTGCCCTCGACGACCCCGGAGTCGTGTTACTTCTCCTAAGTCTCCTGCCTTCCGATCCTGCCAGGCAGAGCGCGCTGAACTGGTCCCTGTTCTGTATGGCGCCAGAAGATCAAGCGTCTCACCAAGAACACATCGAACGTAGATGCGTGTTCCGCTAGTGACTCGTGAAACTGTTCGGAGCAATCCGCAGTAAAAGGAGCACTGGGCGTGAACGTTCATCTCATAAACCCGAGCCACGTATCGTTCGGGACTGCGGTCATTACTCCTCGCTGGCAGTACGTGCTGGCCGGCGCCACTCCCACGAGATTCGGCGACCCGATTCTGGTCGATGAAACCCTCAGCCCCATGGATCCCGAGCGCATTCAACCGGGCGATGCGGTGGGCATCAGCATTCATACCGCCAACGCGCTGCGCGGCTACGAAATTGGGACTCTGGCACGCGAACGCGGAGCTTACGTAATCTTCGGCGGAATTCACGCCACACTCTATCCTGAGGAAGCCCGGCAGTTGGGCGGAGCACATTCCATTGTGACGGGCGATGGTGATGTAGCCTGGCCGAACGCGTTGGCTGACTGCGAGAAGGGCACGCCGCAGCCGCTTTATCACGGAGGCAAAATCGAAGCCAGTGACTTCGTGGCCGCGCGCTGGGAATTGATTCCGCGCAGCCGCTATATGTGGGCATCCGTGCAGACGGTGCGGGGATGTCCAAAGCATTGCTCGTTCTGCTCGGTTTGGAGGACGGATGGGCAGCGTCCGCGGCAGCGGGCTTCGGATGCGGTCATGGAAGAAGTGGTGCAACTGCGGCGTCTGGGATTTCGATTTATCGCGCTGGCGGATGACAATTTTTATCCGGTCACACTTACGGATCTGAATCTGGCGCGGATGCAGAAGAACTCGGCGCGCATAACGGAGCTTGAGACTCTGCGGGCGGAGCGGTTCGAACTGATGGCACGGCTGGCTCAGCTTCCTGACGACATGGTGTTCTTTACTCAGATCACTATGGAAGCCGCGGAAGACACCGATTTTCTTGATGCGATGAGGGCGGCGCGAATCAAAGGTGCGCTGGTTGGAGTGGAGGCTGTGACGCCGGCTGGATTGAAGGACGTATATAAAGATTTCAATCTGTCAGGCGAGCATTTGATCGAGCGGCTGAAAATTTTCCGCGCGCGCGGAGTTCACGTGCTTGGATCTTTCATCTTTGGATTGCCGAGCGATCGGCCTGAGACTTTTGACGCTACAGCGGCTGCCGCGATCAGTGCGGATCTTACGTTTGCTCAGTTTGTGACGTTGAGTCCGTACCCTGGGACTGTTGATTTTGATCGCTGGGAAAAGGGATTGGGGATTTCGCCTCCCACTATCGCGGGGGTGCCGCTTACGCGGCGGTGGCTGATTCCGCAGGCGCTGCGTCCCAAGTTGTATTGGGACCATCCGGTGATGACTGCGGAAGAAATTCGTTCGCGCACACAGGCGGTTTGGGACAGTTTTTACAGCATAGGTTCGATCTGGAAGCGGTCGCGGTTTATCAAGTCGAGCCGGGGGCGGTTGGCTTTTGTGCTGATTTCGAAGATCTATCGCCAGATGTATGCGGACACTGGGATCGCGACTGATAGCGCGCGAGTCTCGTGGTCAGGGCGCTGGGCGCGCTGGCTGGCGAAGCCTTGCCGGCGGCTGTTTGCGGGAACGCCCATGCCTGACTTGGCCGTGCCGCAGTTCGCCGGGCCTGTGCTGACGCCTGTGGGTGGAAAAGCTTGAACCACAAAGGACACAAAGGGACACGAAGGAAAGCCTGAGATCGAAGCCTTCGTGCTACTTCGTGTCCTTCGTGGTTGATGGGTTCGGTTCAGTGTCGTGATACCATTCCCGCGTGAGCGAGTCTGCTTACGTCCCAAACGCTGTTTCAGCCGTGCCGGCAACGACGGTTACCCCGCGACACTCTGCGCTCGTCCGCGTGACCCACTGGATCACCACGCTGTGTTTTTTTGCGCTGCTCGTCACCGGCGCTGAAATTGTGATCTCTCACCCTCGTTTCTATTGGGGCGAGAACGGCAATAACTTGACGCCGACATTGTTCAAACTGCCGATCCCTTCCTCGAGGGCATTGGTACCTACCGGCTACGGGTATGTGCTGCCGGACCAGAACGGCTGGAGCCGGGCGCTCCATTTCCAAGCTGCGTGGGTGGTGGTATTGACGGGCCTGCTGTACGTAATCTTCAGCTTTTTCTCGGGGCATCTGCGGAAAAACCTGCTCCCGAGCGGAACCGATCTTTCGTGGCGGGCGTGCTCGAAGGTAATCGCAGAACATTTACGCTTCAAGCGGCCGAGTGCGGCGGAAGCCTGGTCGTATAATTTGCTGCAGCGGCTTAGCTACCTGTTTGTGATCTTCGTTCTGTTTCCCTTGGTCATCTGGACGGGCCTGGCGATGTCTCCCGCTTTCGTTTCCGCGGTTCCGGCGACCGTCACTTTGCTGGGCGGACGGCAATCAGCACGCACGCTTCACTTCTTCGTCTCCGTGGCGCTTCTGCTCTTCGTGCTGGTGCACGTCGTGATGGTTTTTATTGCCGGATTCGGGAGCCGGATGCGAGCGATGATCACAGGCCGCGCCGATACAGATATAGATATGGAGCGCACATGAGCGAGTCGTCACCGCGAGATCCTTCATCCCGTAATTTGTCGCGCCGAAAAATGATCACAACCGGACTCGCCGCCGCGGCGGGCGTGACGGGCCTGGGCGTAGCCGCGGGCATGGCGCAAAAATATGGACTGGTTCCACCCGATCACGGTGGAATCTTCGGCCTCGGAGAAACGCTGACTTACGCTTCCCACCGGCTATTGACCGAGCACTCGCTGGCCCGCGAATTCCCTCGCAGTCAGATTTCGAATCCTCCATTCGCGAACGAAATGGCGCCACCGACTGACGAGTTCAAGCGACTTCAGGCCGGGGGATTCGCGGACTGGCGGCTCACCATCGATGGCATGGTCGCGCATCCCGCCGCGTTTTCGCTGGACCAGCTTAAGAGCTATCCGTCGCGGAGCCAGATCACGCAACTGGCGTGTGAAGAGGGCTGGTCGTATGTCGCGGAGTGGATCGGAGTGCCTCTGTCCCACGTGCTGGACATCGTGGGAGTGCTGCCGCAGGCGAGATACGTTGTCTACTTTTCGTTCCAGCCCGACTGGTGGGACAGCATCGATATGGCCGATGCATCGCATCCGCAGACTTTCCTCGCCTACGGGTTGAATGGCGATGTGCTTCCCGTAGGCAACGGTGGCCCGCTTCGCATGCGTGTCCCTCGCCAGCTCGGCTACAAGAGCGTGAAATTCATCACCCACCTGACGGTCACTGACAATCTGAAAAAGTTCGGCAAGGGCCTGGGCTCCGCGTCTCCAGAAGGCGGCTATGCCTGGTACGCGGGCATCTGACAGGGGCCACGCGATCACTTCCTAGAAACCGAGTTCACAGGTCTAATCTCACCTAGAAAATGGACAGCTTCCGTTCGCCGTCCACTTGGGAGCAACCCAGAAGTCTCCATCCATTCGATCCTTTAATTTGTATTTGATTGTGTTAGATGTATAACATAAATGTAATGAGTCTTACGCACCCAGTTAGACGGGAATCCCCTTGGCTTTTTCTCGTGTTCAGCTTGGCAAGAAAGTCTGGGAGCCTGCGCGTCACTATCTGGCGAAAGCTCCAACGGAATGGATCTCTGCCGCTGGGCAACTCCGGATATCTGATTCCCAACAGCCCGGAGAACCGCGAGCGATTTGAATGGCTGGCGACAACAATCCGCAGCCACCAGGGCGAGGCATCAATCGTCGAGGTTCAGTCGATCGACAACTGTTCGAGACCACAACTGATCAGACTATTCACAGATGCTCGAACCCGCGACTATCAGCAGTTGCTTAAGGATTTGCGAGGGATCTCTCGCTCCAAGAGTTCAATCGCCATTACGCGGCTTCGGCAGCGGTTTCAGGAAACCACTGCGATCGATTTCTTCGGCAGCCCCGTTCGAAGGCAGGTGGAGCGTGCACTGGACGAATTACAAAATCCCAAAGCAAAAACGAATATTTCGGACATGGGCAGGGTTTCTCCTGCCGCCTACCGAAACCGGCTATGGGTTACCCGAACCCGTCCCGGTATCGATCGCGTGTGTTCGGCGTGGCTTATTCGACGGTTCATTGATCCGAAGGCGAAATTTGCTTTCGCAGTCGAAGACCAGAAGCCACCCGAAGCAGTTCCTTTTGACATGTACGAGGGCGGCTTTGGGCACAGGGGCGAAGACTGCACGTTTGAGACGCTTCTGAAGGCATTTCACATCCGCGATAAGAAGGCAGGAGCGATGGCCCAAATGGTGCACGACGCTGATCTGTTCGACGAGAAGTTCGGTCGTAAAGAAGGTTTCGGAATCGACGAAGTCATGAAGGGATGGGCTCGCCAAGGTCTCAGCGATCAAGAACTTCTGGATCGTGGCGTGCAACTGGCCGAGGGAATTTATCAATCGCTTTAAAAGACCGGGATTCTGAATCAAGGAGAGACTATGAAAGCCCGCATTCTAATGTCTGCATTACTACTTCTATCGTGGCCCGTGATTGCCGCAGCACAAGGCCTGGACACGACAAAAATTGACGACGTATTGGGCCGCTCGGGGCAGAAATCCGGGGATGTCTACCGTGTCGGGTTCCCCCGCACTGATCTTCACGTCTCGGTGGACGGCGTTGAGGTAAAGCCCGGACTAGCACTGGGTTCTTGGGCCGCTTTCGCTGGGAGCGATAGTGATGCCGCGGTAATGGGCGACCTCGTCCTTTTGGAGGATGAAGTGAATCCAGTTATGAGGAAGTTGCGAACCGCCGGGTTCGAAATTACGGCTGTACACAATCACCTCATGAAGGAGACTCCTTCTGTTCTGTACATGCATTACATGGGACATGGCAAAGCTGCCGATATTGCTCAGGCGCTCCGCTCAGCCTTAGGTGAATCCAAGACGCCACTCGATAAGCCAACGCCTCCGGTTCCAGGAGGCGAACCGCCAGCGTTCGTCAAGGCCGTAGAGGATGGTGTGGGTACAAAAGGTCGCTTTGCAGGCGGCGTGTTGTCCTTCGGCATCCCCCGCTCAAATGCGATAACAGATCATGGAATGATGCTCTCGGGAGCGCAAGGAGTAGCCGAGTCCATTAATTTTCAAGATGCCGGCTCCGGCAAGGTGGCGACTACTGGCGATTTTGTCTTGACGGCGGAAGAAGTAAATCCTGTGATCGCTGCGCTTGAGGAACATCAAATCCAAGTTACCGCACTTCATAGCCACATGCTGACGGAACAGCCTCGGCTATTCTTCATGCATTTCTGGGCTGTTGGCAGTCCTGACTCCGTGGCTGGAGGAATCAAAGCGGCCTTGAGCCACGTGGCAGTGAAATAGCTGAGAGGACCGATGAGAAGTATTTCGTTATTCCTAACCGCTGCTCTTCTTGGACTTGTCCTGATCGCAGACGCTCAAACTGGGACACCAACGCTGAGGAAGCTCGCTTCGTTCGATCTTCCCGGGCCAGGGGGGAAGCGTTTTGACTACCTGACAATCGACAACGACGATAACTACCTGCTCTCTACGCATCTCGCTGCCGGGCAGACTTACGTCATCGATTTGGCAACGAACAAGGTTGTCGCCACGGTTACCGATACGCCGGGAGCTGAAGGCGTCGAGTACGTCCCCGAGCTGAAGAAGTTCTACACTTCTAACGCGAACGACAACACAATAGGCGTCGTTGACCTGAAGCAGATGAAGGTTGTCAAGAAGCTGCGGACAGAAGCGAAGCCCGACGGCAGCGCATACGCAGCACCATTTCATAAGCTGTATGTTTCAGATGAACGAGGTAAGGCGGAGGCTATTGTCGATGTGCAGAAAGATGAAATTGTCCGGACTCTGCACTTCAATAGTGAAACGGGGATGCCGCAGTACGACCCTGTCGCGCGAAAGATATACGTCAACCTGCAAGATCAGAATATCTTCGCGGTGATCGATCCTGCGACGGATGAGGTCGTCGGACGATACTCCGTGGGACGCTGCAAAGGTAATCACGGGATGGCGCTCGATCCGGAGCACCATCGCGCGTTCCTTGCCTGCGAGGGTAACGACTTGATGACTGTATTCGATCTAGACAAGCATCTGCCGGTTGCCTTTCTGTCTGTGGCTGGTGGGCCGGACGTCATCAAATTTGATCCCGGCCTCGACCGTATTTATGTTGCGTGCTACAGCGGAGCGATATCGGTTTTCCATCAGGATGACCCAGGGCATTATCGCAAGCTGGAAGATTTCAGGGTTCAGCACGCGGTTCATAGCCTCGCTGTTGACCCGAAAACACACCGCGTTTACGCACCCGAGCAAGAGGAGGACGGCAAACCGGCTGCGCGGATGGTTGTCTATGAAGCCGTCATTGGTCAGTAGCCGAAAGCCAGGCAGGAATCAGAACTGGCTAACGTCGCAACACAAGGTCCTTCCACTCCGGTCGGGATGACAGAGTTGGGGGAATTGGACATTCCCACTCAAGCCATAAATCGGGCTTGAGTGGGGCACCGTCGAACATGGCAGGACGCTGTTTGACGATTATCGAGTCGGTTTTCTCTTATTTGTCGAAGTGCGCTGGCTTTGGAAACCGGGTTTTTTGGAAAACCAGTTGTTAGTTATTGGTTCTCGGTTCTCAGTTTGGCTGTCGGGCTCTGCGTCTTACGGCAAAATTATTTGTTGATTCCCAGGATGCAGGCTGAAAGTCTTTCCCTTCCAGATCAATTCGCCCGAAACATTCGACGGGAGATTGATCTCGGCGCTTACTCCTGAATTTCTGGAAACGTAATTTACCTCGACCATGCCCTTGGGAGTGGGTACGGCGGAAACAACATTGCGTAGCAGGCCGAGATGAGGCTCGATACTCACGCTGGAAAATCCAGGCGCCTTCGGCCGAATTCCTGCCACGATGGTGAGAAAGTCGAAATTCGGGTGAGCACTCCAGGCGTGGGAATCTGATCTTGTCGGCTCGGGCTGCTCAGCCCACGTGGTGAGCCCTAAAGCTGTCATATCCCGCCATGGCTTGAGCAGATTCAGATATTGATCTCCCATGCCTGCGTGCTCGAGTGCGCGGGCCAAGTAGAATCGGAAGTAGTAGGTCGCCTTCGTCATTTCGGGAACGGAACCGGTTGATGTAAAACCTGGGTCGCTCACCGAGAGGATCTTGTTCAGAACGTCCTTTTGTTGTTCCCGAGGGATTACGTCGAGCCATACGCCCAGAATATTGGCATGCTGGCTGAAGTGTTTCTGGGCAGGAGTATCGGCGATCAGACCGGAGACACTGTTCCAGCACAATTTGCGGACTGCGTTAACCGCGCGGCTCTCGGCTTCACGGTACCTTTGCGCACGCACCGAGTCTCCGAACGCCGATTCCAGTTCCGCGCCGTAGCGAAGGGCTTCGATGTACTGAAGTGTGATGGGAGAAGATCCGCCGTCTGCATCTTCGGGTGGCATGCCGAAGGCAAAGTCTTTCCCCCAATCGAGGAAGGGCCACCAGCTCAGGTGTCCCATGAGTCCGTCCGGCCTCTGCTTTTCGATAAACCAGTCCAGCACGGTTCTGGTGCCGGGTATCTGTGCTTTAACGAATGCATCGTCTGCGCGATACTGCCAGAAGTCATGCACCATCCCGATCCACAGCAATGAAAAGGTTGGAATGATTTGCGTGACCGATGACGGATAGCGGCTCCGGGTGATGCCGTCTGTAATTCGGGAATCGTTAAAGGCCTGAATCGCCTGGCGAGCGAGGCGATCGTCGCCGGCGACGTTATAGGAGATCAAGGCCTGGATACGCGTGTCGCCGATATACTGCATGCGCTCCCAATACGGCGTATCCATGTAGGTGTCGTGCGCGTCGAGCCGGGCCGTCCGCCATCCGATCTGCCAAATCTGAGTTAGAACCGGGTCGTCTGATTGGAAGCGGGCGCGTTCTTCGAAGGGGAAGGCCGTGAACCATGAGCGGAGGTTTTCGATGCGAAGCGGCTGGTCGGCGGTGGTGACGTCAACCTGCAGATAACGCCACGTGCGCCATGCCAGGGGCATAAAGGCGCGCTTCGCCGATCCGTCGGGCAGAAATTCATCGAAGATACCAGTAATGTGCTTGCCTTCGATTTCGTTGCGATTGCCCTTCACTCCCTTGCTGTCAACGAGCGCCTCCGCATAAGTAAGACGAATCTTGCTCGCGGCGCCTCCGCTCACTGTCAGCTCGGGATACGCCGTGGTCAAATGGGATTGGTCCACCAGCAAACTGACGGTCGCATGAGCCGGGATTTCGAATCCAGTGCCGGGGAAATCCGCCGGGGGCTGAATTCCGGAGGCACGTACGACGTGTCCAACCGGTATCAGTTCCATCTGCATGGCGGGAAGCGAATCCGGCATTAACTGCCAGTTGTTGTTCTGCAACACTGATCCCCGCTCAATGGCATTTCCAATGGAAGCAGCCTTCTCCCATTTACTGCGGGAGGAAGCAGCCTCATTCCAGGACCAATCGAATAGAGCACCATCAATGCTCTCCGCCGGCTCCGCTACGAAGTAGGAGCGCTGAACCTCCGGCGGAGTCGGCAAAGACTGCACACCTTTTTCTTCGGTGACTTCCCAGCTATCGTTCGTGTCCGCAACATCTGCCTGCGGCGAAACACCGCTGAGCACAAAGCCAGTTCGATCGCTGATCTGGGCGCCGGTTGAAACGCCCAGGCTCCATACCGTCGCAGCGATCTCATTGCGGCCAGGGCGCAGGAACGGCGCCAGATCGTAGGTTTCGAACTTCCAGTGGGCAAGGTCACTCCGGGCCGGGCCTCGTCCAACCTCGCGCTGGTTGACGTTGAGAATGAACAGGCTGTCGGCGCTGACGTGGACGACAAAATGTTCCGGAACCGCCGGTACCTCAATCGCTTTCCTGAAATGCAGAACGACCATGTCGCGTTGCGGCGCGCTCGACGAAGTGATCCATTGCGCTTTCCACAGTCCGGCCCGAGCTTCAGGAGGGAGCTGAGCGAATCCGCTGATCGTGCCGGTCAACAATAGGGCGACGAGGGTGGACACCCGGAATTTGGTTTTCATGAGGTGGATTGTCTCCGCAAAGTCATTGGTAGGTCCCCATACGACAGCTTTGACCACGGGCCACTACGCTAGATGCTCAGGCTGTCCCACAAGGCGAGTTCCTGCCCGAAGGGATTCTCTTCGACCCTGCATTGCGCATCGATCATCATCGTGGCGCGCTTTGGCATGGTGTAGGCGGGCCAGGAAGGTTGTCCCTTAGCGCCTGGGCGACCGGTCCTGGCGAACGTGGCCCACATCTCGCTCATGTGCAGCGCGGCTTTTTTGCGGTCCGGGTCGGTGCCGATCAGTGGCGGTCCCGGGGCATTCTTCGGCCCTTCCACATCGGTGTTGTCAAACTTGTACCAGATCTCGGTGGCATGAGCCGCGCCCAGCCGATGGTTCGTGCCGGGAACGATCAAGTTCGATTCGTGCATAAACATGTACATATAAACGGGGGCCGATTTCTGTTCGACCTTCTTCTCGGCAATTTCAATTGAGCCCAGCCACATGGCGCGCGAGGTTGTAATTGCAACGTAGAGATCGGACGGCGATGCGCCAGGCCGGCTCTTACGATAGGTTGCCAGGATCCTTTCGGCATTCGCGCCGAAGTCCTTATCCAATTGCGCCTTCAACCCATCGTCGGACAAAGTAAACAAGTCGGTCGCCTTGCGTTCCCAGTAAAAGAACGCCATTTCGTCCCGGTTGGTTCCGACCATGAGCGGCTTGTCTTTAGAAATTGCCGGTGCAGTCCGATCAAAAGGATCATGCGGAAGGTAAGTCCCATCGACCACGGGACCGAAGCCGCCCGGGCGTGCGACCACCATGCCCTTTCTCCCGCCGGTGAGGGTCAGGTTTCCCGGGGCCTTTTTCGCCACTGCGCCTTGAACCTCCACGAGCTTCTCCGGGGGAACGTCTTTGAGCTTGAGAACTTCTTTTTCCGACAAGCCGAGTTCAGTCAAAACCATCCTGGCGGTTTCGGTAGCCATGTCGCGAGGCGTCATGTGAACACCGGGCCCGCTCTCAATCGAGGCTTTGTTGAAATAATCTTTTGCCAGCGGTAGTGCGTAGATGCACGAAGTTTTTGCGCCGCCCCCGGATTCTCCAAAGACCATTACATTGTGCGGATCGCCGCCGAATGCCTCGATATTTTCGTATGTCCACTTCAGAGCTGCGGCAATGTCGAGTATTCCCTGGTTGCCGGAAGTCGCGTACTCCTCGCCGGCCAAGTCAGCCAGGAACAAATATCCCAGGAGTCCAAGGCGGTGATTGTTGGCCACGACCACCACATCGTATTCCCGGGCGAGGTTGCTGCCATCCTGGTACCAGGTGCTCCCTGAACCCACGACGAAGCCGCCGCCATGGTTGTAGAACATCACGGGACGCCGGCGCTGATCCACGGCTGGCGTCCAGATATTAAGCACAAGGCAATTCTCGGAGAAGGGTGGTTCGTCGACCCGCGGGCTCGGCTGAAATGACGGTGGGCCGGGAGTGAACGCATCACGAACCCCAGTCCAAGGCTCAAGAGGAGGCGGCGCTTTAAAACGGTTAGCTCCGGAGACTGGGCCGGCGTAAGGAATACCTTTGAACGTAACCAGATCTCCGTTTCGCGTACCGCGGAGGCGTCCGTAAGCGGTCTTGACTTCGACCGGCTCTGAGTGCTCGGGCCGCGACCATGCGAATTTATTCATGCCAATCACCGAGGTGCCCGCGATGGCCGCCAGTGCGATCGAACTATTTGCTAGGAACTTTCGACGACCAATGAGTGGGGGATCGGAAATGGATGTCACACGCACGTCCTTTTTTGGGATCAGTTCGTGATTAGCGCTGCTCCGGGCAAACGGTTACTTATCTCCTTGCTCCGAAAAGCGAATTCGAGATTGCGCCTCGAAATCCTGGAGTGCTCGCGCGCGAGCGCCTCTGCCCGTGCGCCTTCGCGATTCTCGATAGCCTCTACAATCGCGCGATGTTGCTCGGCGGCAACATAGGCCGTGCGCGGCTCGCGGTCCGCGAGGCCGAAGACCAGAGCTTCAGGCGCGGAGAAAGGAATCTTGCAGATGTGTTCCAGCTCCCGGAACAGGGGAGGGCTCTTGGCCATCCACCACAATTCCCGATGAAAGCTCCGATTCACGTCAAGGTACCGCGCGAATCCTTCAGCAGTGATGGGAAATTCCATAGTAGCTTTTGCCAGCAGTCGCTTCACTCCCGCGAGTTCTTCCACCGTTCCGAGCCGCTCGGCGGCGAATCTGCCAGCAGTGCCTTCCAAGACTCCGCGAATCTCGATGGCGTCCCAAATGTCAACCAGGCTAAAGGAACGCACGCGGAAACCGCCCGTGGGTATCGGGTCGAGCAATCCCTCATTGGCCAGCCGTTCGAGCGCAAGCCGAATGGGCGTGCGAGAGACCTGGAGCAGTGAAACTAGCCCCAGTTCGGTAAGCCGCTCGCCGCGCGGGAATTCCCCCTTCAAGATCCGCTCCCGCAAGGAAAGTACGAGGCGTTCTGTCTGAGTATCTGAGTATGAAGTGAGTGGCGAAGCCGACATTGCATGCAATGCTATGAGGATGCTTACAGTAAGTCAATATGTTACGGGTACGTCGGCAAGCAGTATTTATATAATTGCATGCAATATGAAAACCCGAACTTCAGCGACATTCGATGGCCTTGCCCTCGGCCATTAGTAGCGGGAATGCGGCTATCACAACTGGTTGACGTCGCAACACAACGGCCCTCCGCTCCGCAGATCGTCGCCTTCGCGATGATCTGCTTCGGTCGGGATGAAAGAGGAGGGGGAATTGGACATCCCCCACTCAAGCCAAAATCGGGCTTGAGTGGGCCACCCTCCTGATTGTTGTGGTGATTTAGCGATCGGAGCGACGGGGAAACTCAGATAGCGTGAGGTAGCGATGCTATCAACACTGTCCCGGTTGAATCCGATTGGATTTCCAGTTTTCCACCCAGCTCCTTGAGCCTTTCGCGCATGCCCGCAATTCCTACGCCAACATCAGAACCGGTGTGATTCATTCTTTTGAGGCGCTCAGGCGCAATACCCTTGCCGTAATCCCTCACCGAAAGTTCGATGGTTTCGTCGTCGACTCGCAGGACCACGTCAACGGTTGCGCTATCGGTGTGCTTTGTGATGTTGGTAAGACTCTCCTGCAAGATCCTGAACAGGACAATCTCGACTGCGCTGGGAAGACGAACGCCCTCAGGCAGTTGGAGTTTGACTTGAATGGGACTGCGCTGGTTGAACCCTTCGACATACCAGGAGGCGGCGGAGGAGAAGCCCGACTCATCGAGCAAAGGAGGATGCAGGAGATGCGAGGTGGTGCGGATTTCCTGGAGCGCCTGGTCGGCAAGGTCATTGAGGTCGGTAAAAAGTTTCGCGGTCGGTGGATCACTTTTCACCTTCTTTTCCAGCGCGCTTAAGGATAGCTTCAGAGCGGTCAGGGTTTGTCCGGCGGTATCGTGGAGGTCGCGCGCCACGCGGCGGCGTTCGTCGTCCTGCAAGTGAAGCACGCTTAACGACAACGCGCGCAGCTTGTTTTCGATGGCGCGGCGGACGGCGACTTCTTCCTGAAACGCCGCCAGGCTATTCTCCAACTCGCGTGTACGATCGCGCACCTGCTGTTCGAGTTCGCCCTGCGCCTTGCGGAGTAAATCTTCAGCGCGCTCCAGCCGGACATTTCGCTGGACCAGTTCCCGCTGCGCATTGATCAGTTCGTTATTCACGCGGGATAACTCGTCATACAGGCGATCGTCGCGATCGTTATCGTTATCCATGGGAAACTTCTTCGCGCTATTGTTCAGCATTGACGCTCGTATGGTCTAACTCGCCGATAAGGGCTATGGCATCGGCTGCGTCGCTGGTCCAGTAGTCCGCACCCACGTCGCGCCAGAGATTGGGAGCGACCTTAAAGGCATAGCCTCCCACCAGAATTCTGGTTTTCGGACTGGCGGCGCGCACCGCTGCGATCACCTCTCTTACTGCCGCAAGGTGAAAAGTCATCGACGCGGAGATGGCGAGAATGCTGGACTCGCGGTCGCGAAGCGCTCCGATGATGCCCGAGGTAGGAACATTCGCGCCCAGGTAGATCGTGTTCCAGCCTTCCATTTCGAGCAGATCGCAGAGCATGCGAGCCCCGATTTCGTGGAGTTCTCCACTCACGCAGGCAGCCACAATCGTGCCTCTGGCGTTGCGGTCCGAACGAAAAATGTAGGGATAAAGCTGCGACATGATCAGCTGGGTGGAAGCAGTGCAGTAGTGCTCGTCGGCAACACTGATGATGTTCGACTGCCAGAGCCGGCCGATCTCGTACTGGCAACGTTCAAAGACGTGGGAATATATCTCCTTAATGCTGGTTTTATTTTCTACCGCGCGCAGGATGAGCGCCGAAGCGATGTGCCGTTCATAGCGAAGCAACGCGCTTAAATACTGGGCGGCCAACTCAGCCAGCGGCTGGCGAGGATCGAGAAAGGTAGGCTTATCGGGGGATAGAAGCAGTTCCCGGATACTCGACTTCACATATTCCAGCGCGGGCTGATGCGCGGGCCCAGGCAGTTCTTCTCCCAGGACGTTGAGCATGGTTTCCAGATTGAATACCAGGTCCTCAACCGGGATTTGGCGGGCGCTCAGCATGGTCTTGGCCCAGGTGACGTAGTCCGCGAAGAGGTTAGGTTCGGCCGCCCCCACAGCTTCCGAGAGATATTTCAGGTGATAGCGGGCGTCTTCCAGACACTTGGCGTGGCCAAGTTTACCGTAGCGTTGTTGCAAAGACGGGCGCAGCTCCCATTGGCGATCCACGATTTTCTGGGCAAGATCGTGCTGCCGCTCAATGATGAAATCCCGGGTTGTTTCGAGTGGTTTCGGCATCGCAACCTACGGATCGATCAATATGGTCCCCAACGGCAATGGAGTCGGGGGCTTGATGTTTGTGAAATTGGATCTGGTGCCGGAGGAGTTTGAGTCAAATTCCTACTATGCGTGGAATTCAAGGGAGCCTCTTTGGAGCGGAAGCTGAATCGGAATTGAAAAATCAGTACATCTCATTTTCCTAGATGATCAGATCGAATACGCGGAGCCTGGCGCTCCCCGGCACAAGCTTCAATCCCTTGGGTATTCCCGCGTGGGAATCGTGGTAGGCATGGCTCTTGTGCCATGTCTTGTAGCTGGGAAGATCATCCCAGTAAGTCATAAGCCAGATTTCGTTGGGCATGTCCTCTGGGCTGAGGACATTGAGTCTCACAAAGCCCGGCGCACTATCCACCAGGTGAGGACGAAGAAGAAAAGCCTGCTTGACCGCCGGAGCCATGTCGTTGGCAATGACGAACCTGCTTAGTACGCCAACCAATGGGGCCTCCTGGGAAAGAACTCTTCGTCAAGACCACTCCAATTTAGAGTCTAGTCCTTTAGCTCGACCAAAGGTGACTATTCGCCGAGGGCGAAGGGGGCGGGTGGCCCACTCAAGCCCGCTTTTGGCTTGAGTGGGGCAGTTCGGAATTGGACAGAGTCTTCCGCGGCTCGTTCGTGTTTTCGTTTCGTCTATTCCGACTGGAGCTTCACCGTCCATCGTTTCTGGTTGGGGTCGCAACACAAGGTCCCTCCACTCCACAGATCACCGCTCTTGCGGTGATCTGCTCCGGTCGGGATGACAGAGTTGGGGGAATTGTGCATCCCCACTCAAGCCAAAATCGGGCTTGAGTGGGCCACCAGCGATGACTCTCATATCCGGTATATCGGCATTTACAATTCACATTTCATACTGAGGAGAAAATGGCAGTTGAAGAGGTTCAGGTTTTGATAGTGGGAGCGGGCCCAACCGGGCTGACGCTGGTGTGTGATCTCGCCCGACGCGGCGTGAGATTCCGAATTGTTGACAAGACGCCGGAGTACTTCATCGGTTCGAAGGGCAAAGGTCTTCAACCGCGCAGTCTCGAAGTGATGGATGACTTCGGGATCGTCGAGCAAGTCCTGAATAGCGGTCGATTTCATATTCCCTTTCGCGGCTACGAAGGCCCAAAGGTACTCGGCGAAAAGGATATGCACGAAGGCCGCAATTCCACGCCGGTACACCGTATGCGAGTCCGCTGATCACGCCACAGTGGCGCGTCGAAGAGGCTTTGCGAGGACTCCTCGAAAGAAGCGGCGGGCGGGTCGAACTGGCGACGGAGTTGGCCGCCCTCGAGCAGGATGAGAGCGCCGTTTGCACGACTTTGCGGCACCAGGCCGCTGAAGAGCGTGTTCGTTGTCAGTACCTGGTAGCCGCCGACGGCGGAAGGAGCTTCGTGCGCAAGTTCCTTCAGGTTCCCTTCGACCGAGTGGCAGCCAAGGAGTCTCTCTAGGAACAATCATCGCAATCGGCGGTGTGCAAAACCCACACATCCACGTGAATCGGCTGCGATCTTGTTGGCACTCTCTCTGTCAGGACGGGTGGCCCACTCAAGCCCGGGTTTGGCTTGAGTGGGGCAGTTCAGAGCTGGACAGCATCTTCCTGCCGCTCGTTCGTGTTTTCGTTTCGCTCATTCCGACTCGATTCCCACCGTCGATGACAACTGGTTGACGTTGCAACACAGGGTCCCTCCACTCCGGTCGGGATGACAGAGTGGCAGAATTGGACATTCCCACTCAAGCCAAAACCGGGCTTGAGTGGGCCACCCGTCTTCGTTTTTGTTTTTATCGAAGGACGCCCGGCCTCTAGAACGCTTTAGTGGATATCCGCTTCGTCAACCGTGGTGGTCATGGGAATGGTGGTATCCACTCTGGTCATCTTGAACAGTTCCCGGACGCGTGGACTCACTCCGGCGGCAATCAGCCGGATGCCCTTGCGCTGGCAGCTTACGTAATGTCCCACAACGAGGCCCAAGCCGGCAGAATCCATGTAGGGAACGTCGGTCAAGTCGAGGATGTTCACCAACGGCGGTTGCTCGTCCGGCATCGATTGGAAGTCGAGCATATTTCGCAGGCCGACGGGCGTGAGAGACCCGTACATGTCGCGCGCGGTGAAGGGTCCGCAGAGACGGAAGATTACCGTGCCTGAAGCTTTGCCGTCTTTCCGTTCGATGCTGAACGGAGTGCCTTTCCAAAGCTGGGCCTGAGATATCGTCATCGGATAGTCTCCAACGAAGCCCGGCGGCTCAACAGGCTGCAAACCACAAACTTGAATCCGTCGTTTAGCATGGCCACAGATTATACCGCGTGTTTTCGCTTGGTCTGTTCGGACTGGATTCCGTCCGTCATGGCGGGTTGACGTCACAACACAAGGTCCCTCCACTTCGCAGATCACCGCTCTTGCGGTGGACTGCTCCGGTCGGGATGACAGAATTGAGGGAATCTGGACAACCCACTCAAGCCAAAATCGGGCTTGCGTGGGCCACCCGTCCCGACAGTTTTCCACAACGCTTCGGTTGACACTACTCCCTATCGTTTTATAATTGTTCTTATCCAATAATCATGCGTCTTACCCATGAACAGTTCCGTGAGTTGGCCGAGAAGCACGGTCTGGCGGTTACGCACCAGCGTCAGGTGGTGTATGAAGCCGTCATCGCTTCCCACGGACACTATTCTCCGGAAGACATTTACGCCGCGGTCCGGCGCCGCATTCCATCCGTTTCTCTGGCCACGGTCTACAACAATCTGCGGCTGTTTATCGAGTGCGGGTTGCTGCGAGAAGTCACTCCGCATGCGGCGACCTTGCGCGTGGACGGCAATCTCAAACCTCATCACCACCTGGTTTGCTCCCGCTGCAAATCGGTGCAGGACATCGAAGGAGAATTCATCGATTTCAAACGGCTAAACCGGCATTTGCCGGATGGCTTTGATCTGACACAGCCGCTGGTCGAGGTCTTTGGCCTCTGCCGCCGCTGCAGCGCCAAAAAATAATTCGTTTCACACAGTACTTATTCAAGATTGGAAGGACGAAAACATATGGACAATACACTCGCGACTTCATCGGGGAGTGTTTCCCCCGAGGCTAATGACAAAAGCACCAAACCCGAGTCTAAATGCCCTTTTAACCACGGAGCCTCCGCGCCCACGAATCGCGACTGGTGGCCGAATCAGGTGGACCTGAAGATCCTGCATCAACACTCGCCGCTGTCCGATCCCATGGGTGAGGAGTTCGACTACGCCAAGGAATTCAAGAGTCTTGATCTGGATGCCGTGATCAAAGACCTTCATGCCTTGATGACCGACTCGCAGGATTGGTGGCCGGCCGACTTCGGGCACTACGGAGGACTGTTCATCCGCATGGCGTGGCACAGTGCGGGCACCTACCGTATCGGCGATGGCCGCGGCGGCGCCGGAGCTGGGCAGCAGCGTTTTGCGCCGCTCAATAGCTGGCCCGACAACGTGAACCTCGATAAGGCGCGGAGGTTGCTCTGGCCGATCAAGCAGAAATATGGCCGAAAGATTTCGTGGGCCGATCTGATGATCCTCGCAGGCAACGTGGCCCTCGACGACATGGGATTCAAGACATTTGGTTTCGGCGGCGGCCGGGCGGATGTGTGGGAGCCCGAAGAGCTGAACTGGGGACCCGAAGGCACGTGGCTGGCTGACGAGCGCTACAGCGGCGATCGTGATCTCGCGAATCCTCTGGCTGCCGTGCAAATGGGTCTGATTTACGTAAACCCGGAAGGGCCCAACGGAAAGCCTGATCCCATTGCGGCGGGCAGGGACATTCGCGAAACATTCAAGCGCATGGCCATGAACGACGAAGAAACAGTCGCACTGATTGCCGGCGGACATAGCTTCGGGAAGACCCACGGCGCCGCTATTCCTGCGGACTACGTGGGCGCCGAACCAGAAGGCGCCGATATCCAGGACCAGGGCTTCGGGTGGAAGAATAAATTCGGTAAAGGTTTTGGTGCCGACACCATCGGCAGTGGTCTTGAAGTCACATGGACCACGACGCCGACAAAGTGGAGCAACAACTTCTTCGAAAACCTTTTCAAATACGATTGGGAACTGACCAAGAGTCCGGCCGGTGCGAATCAATGGACGCCGAAGAATGGCGCCGGCAACGGCACGGTGCCGGATGCGCATGATCCGTCGAAAAAGCACGCGCCATCCATGCTGACCACGGACCTCGCTTTGCGGTTCGATCCGGCTTACGAAAAGATTTCGCGGCGCTTCTACGAGCATCCAGATCAGTTCGCGGATGCATTCGCGCGCGCGTGGTACAAGCTGACGCACCGTGATATGGGCCCGATTGTGCGTTACCTCGGGCCGCTGGTTCCGAAAGAGACACTGCCCTGGCAGGATCCGATCCCCGCGGTGAATCATCTGCTGATCAACGAGCAGGATGCTGCTTCACTGAAGGCGAAGATACTCGCGTCGGGCTTGTCGGTCTCTCAGCTGGTCTCAACGGCATGGGCGTCGGCTTCGACCTTCCGCGGCTCTGATAAGCGTGGCGGAGCGAACGGTGCGCGCGTTCGTCTGGTGCCACAAAAGTTCTGGGAGGTGAACCAGTCAGCGGAGTTGGAGAAGGTGCTGGCGAAGTTGGAAGCAATCCAGAACGAGTTTAATGCTTCCGCGTCTGGTGGGAAGAAAGTCTCATTGGCGGACCTTATCGTTCTCGGCGGCGATGCGGCGATTGAGAAAGCTGCGAAAGACGCCGGAACTGATGTGAAGATCACATTCAAGCCAGGGCGCATGGATGCGTCGCAGGAGCAAACTGATGTTGAATCCTTCGAGCCGCTCGAACCAAAAGCAGATGGATTCCGCAACTATCTGCGCGGCAAGCAGCGCCAGTCGGCTGAGGAGTTGCTGGTGGATCGGGCGCAGTTGCTGAAGCTGACCGCGCCTGAGATGACTGTGCTCGTCGGTGGCCTGCGCGTGCTGGGAGCAAACTCCGGCAATTCCAAGTATGGTGTCTTCACTCAAAAACCCGGCACGCTAACCAACGACTTCTTCGTCAACCTGCTCGACATGAATACGAAGTGGCAGCCGTCCAATCACTCCAACGGCTCTGGAGAGGTCTACGAGGGGCGCGACCGGAAGACCGATCAGGTCAAGTGGACTGCTACGCGTGTCGACCTGATCTTCGGTTCGCACTCCCAGCTGCGGGCGCTCGCGGAAGTCTATGCGTCTAACGACTCGAAGGAGTCGTTTGTGAAAGACTTCGCGGCTGCTTGGAGCAAAGTGATGAATAACGATCGCTACGACTTGGCCTGAGTGTTAGAGGAAGGAAAAGCTCAACATAGTGCTGTTGCTGGATGGGGGGCCCACTCAAGCCCGGTTTTGGCTTGAGTGGGGCAGTTCAGGCTGGCCAGACCTTCTGCCGGGCGTTTGTGTTTTCGTGTTTATCGGTCTTGTCCCTAACGGCCTGTTGGATTGCGGCCCGACCTCTAACATCCCCACTCTAAATTTCGCAAAGAACGCGAAATTTAGAATGGGCCACTCCTGCTATGTGTGAAGAAAAGGTGCGCGTCGGACTCAGAGCGAGTTTAGGAACGCAATCAGATCGGCTTTCTCCTGGGCTGTAAAACCAATATTGAAGCGCACGTTGTAAAAGTCGAGGACATCTGTCAGCGACGAGGCTGAACCGTTGTGGAAGTAAGGTGCGCGGCTGGCAAGGCCTCGGAGAACCGGGCCTTTTACTTTTCCAATATCCGCCCACTTTCCAGTAATCAGTGCGCGGCCGGGATCGGTGGTCTGAACGGTTTGATGCGTGGTGTTGTTTACCAGAGTGAAGACTGGCAGGTAGCTGACATCGAGAGAACTGGTCACGTCGGCAACGCCGATGTTCAGTGGGGCAGAGACGGAATGATTCCCTGCATTGGGAGAGTCGTGGCAAGTTCCGCAAGTGCCAATAAATGTCGAAGGAAGCCCGACTACATCGTTTATCCCGGCGACGCCGGCGATCATAATCGGTTTCGAATTGAAGAGCGCCTGACCGCGGGCAATACTGGTCCGCGAGGCGTAGCGCGAGTTTGTCCAGGCATTGAACAAGTTGAAAATATTGGGGTCGAACGCTGCTCCCGTGGGATTGAAACCAAAGCTCGCGGGGAATGAATCGTTGATGCCGATAAAGAAAGGTTGCGCGGCCAGAGCGACTGGTCCGCCGGTTGCCTGGACATCGTTCAAGAGGCCTGCCTTGAAGTCGAACGCCTGTGCGGTCCGCAGTGCAGTCTCGAAGTTCACAATGTCTTGTACTTGCGCCGGCGTGGGAACTGCACCCTGCGCATGCCCGGTCGTGGCATCGATAGCCTGGTGAGCCAAGTCTGCCAGCAGCTGGCCGGTATTGGGGTAGGTGATCTTCTGCGTGCTCGGCGGCGTGGATTCGCGCCCGTCCCACATGAGTGTGCTGAGGAAACCCAGGTTTGTCGTGGGAAGCGGACGCCGGTACATCGAGAGCATGGATGTATCACTGCACCCATAAGGGTTGTTCACGCTTTGCACGCTGAACTCGGCGCCGTCGGGCAGCGGTAAAGGAATTCGAATCAAGCCTCTACTCAGCAACAGGCTGTACGCCTTACGCCGGCCCTGTAAAGTTGACGTATCGATATTTTGGTCGCAGTTAGAGCCATCGTTGGTACGGAAGATCGGGTCCCGACCCTGGGTCAGAAAAAATCGCAACTGCACTTCTTCCGCAGAGATGCTCCATCCCTCGGTTGGCAAATGGCAGGAGGAGCAGGACCTCCCATTGGTCCCGAGCGATTGAAAAAATGCCCCTTTCAAGCTAATGGGAGCATTGTGGACGTTGTACGTTTCCACAAATCCGCTGTGGTTTGGAAGGGGGAACAGATTAGGCAAAGATTGACCAGCGGCCGTTGTAATCGTGACCACCGCCATCAGCAGGATCGACGCGAGTTTTACCAGTTGGACCTCCCGAACCGGCCTACTGGTCAACCTGCAGTAACTTGTGCACTTCGTTTGCCAGGTGCTAAACAACTCTTTGTCGAGATAGCCGCTGAGGAGGGATCGAGTGAAGGTCATGGCACTGCTCCTACGGTTGAATGGCCCGATTGCGGGAAAGTCGGGGAGTCTGGCTGAGTCAGACGGTGGTAGAATGGCCGCCAATTCAGGGTTCCCGGCTTCCGCGCGGAACAAAAGCTATCTCTAATGTGCGGCCCATGTCCTAAAAGCGGTTCTCAAGTTTTCTCAAAGTTTCTCAAAATTGAGTTATGCCTAGCCTGATCAGTTACTTATACGCTTTTGGCGACTTCCGTCTGGACGCCAAAAACCGGGTCCTGAGGAAGGGCGAGAAGCCGATTGCCCTGACCCCAAAAGCTCTTGAGGTTCTGCTGTTGCTGATTGAGCACAGCGGCCAGGTGGTCAGCAAAGACGAGCTGATGCGCACGATCTGGCCTGACAGCTTTGTGGAAGAATCCAACCTCACCCAGACCGTCTTTATGCTGCGCAAGGCGCTGGGTGAAACCGCGGAGCAGCGTTACATTTTGACCGTCCAGGGCAGAGGTTATCGCTTTGCGCCTGAGGTGAAGGAGATATCCGGTAGTGTGGCCCTGGCGCCAGACCCTTGGACCCCTCCTCCCCAAATAGAGGTTCCCCAACCGGGACCAATAGACCACCGCTGGGGCAATAAGAGGTGGCTGGTCACGGGTGCGGTATTGCTTATTCTGGCGGCTGCATTCACGGCTTATTTTCGCTGGTCAACTTCCCATATCCAGGCGCAGAAGGAGGGGAGCCGCGTGATGCTGGCCGTTCTGCCCTTCGAGAACCTGACTGGCGATCCAGCTCAGGAATATTTCAGCGATGGCCTGACTGAAGAAATGATTTCTCATCTTGGGGTCCTCGATCCTAAGGGCCTTGGCGTAATCGCCCGCACATCAGTTATGCACTACAAGAACAATCAACCACAGTTGGGTCAGATTGGGAGCGAACTGGGCGTGCAGTACGTGCTTGAGGGAAGCGTGCGGCGTGATGCGGGGAAAGTGCGGGTCTCTGCCCAGCTCATTCAATTGAGTGATCAGACACATCTTTGGGCCCGGCAATACGATCGAGATCTGAGCAATCTGCTGGGACTGCAGGGCGAAATCGCTCAGGAGATCGGCGATGAGATTCAAGTCACATTGGGCGAAGACAAGAGCGCCCCTGCCATCAGCAAGGCACAGATACCCAAGTCGTACGAGGCCTACGATCTTTACCTGAAAGGCCGCTATTTCTGGAACAAGAGAACTCCGGAAGGTTTTGAAGAGGCGATCAAATATTTCCAGCAGGCCATCGCGAAAGATCCTGACTATGCTCGCGCATATGCAGGCTTGGCCGATTGCTATGCGCTTCTGCCCGGCTACACCATGTCGATTCCGTCTACTCAGGTCATGCCGAAAGCGCGCATTGCGGCGCTCAAGGCTTTGCAACTGGATGAAGGGCTCGCGGAAGCACACACTTCTCTAGCGTTGATCACCGAGAATTACGATTGGGATTGGCAGACCGCCGAAAAAGAATATCGCCGCGCCATCGACCTGAACCCTAACTACGCTACCGCGCACCACTGGTATGCAGAATATCTGACCTGGAACGGCCGCTTTGATGAAGCATTGCGGGAGAGTGAACGCGCCCGACAGCTTGATCCCTTGTCGCTGATTATTGCAGCCGACAACGCAATGATCTTCTACTACTCGCGTCAGTACGACCGCGCCGAAAAAGGGTTAGATGCGGTGCTCGAAATGGAACCGACCTTCTCGCGGGCTCATATGGTGAGAAGCGTGTATGTACAAACGGGACAGTTCGCGAAAGCACTCGCCGATCTCGAAAAATACAACCCTGACAATACGCCGTGGGAGCGGGTGTACGTTCTCGGCCGCTGGGGCCATCCGACGGAGGCTCAGCATGCGATGGAGGAATTGAGACAGTTAGACCGTCGCCATCCCGTGGATCCAGGGGCATTTGCATGGGCATACATGGGCATGGGCAAAAAAGACGAGACTCTCGCCTGGCTCGATAAAGCCTATGCCCGGCATTCGAATATTCTGAACACGCTCAAGGTAGAACCGGGATGGGACCCGCTACGGAACGATCCGCGATTTCAGAGCTTAGAGCGGCGGGTCGGCCTCGCTCATTAGTCTCTATCACCACGGCAGGTCCCTCCACTTCGCAGATCATCGCCTTCCCGATGATTTGCCGCGGTCGGGATAACAGAGTTAGGGAATTCGACATCCCCACTCAAAATCGGGATTGAGTGGGCTACTTGTCCTGTTCCGTCGACCGCGTTCGAGTAAACCCCGTGCCATTCACACGCGCGAATCTGAGGAGTGGGACAAGCCCTACTTCTCGCAAACCCGGCGAGAAATGGGGCACTCGGCTTGAGTGGGCCACTTGTCCCGTTCCGTCGACCGCGTTCGAGTGAGCCCTGAACCATTCAAACGAGCGGATCTGAGGAGTGGGACAAGCCCCACTTCTCGCAAAACCGGCGAGAAATGGGGCACCCAGAAATGAGTACGGGGCGAATTTGTAGCTCAGTTATTACGGAGCGCGACCATCGGCTCTATGCGCGAGGCTTTTCGAGCGGTGGCGTACTATTGAGCAATGAACAGAATAGGTACACAACGGACTGAGCCCGCCCCTTCCGATCAGGCGGTAGCTGCTGATGTCCTCCTCCGCGAAGAGCCGGACGAAGAAGAAGACGATGGGGAAGACAAAGGTGAGAGGGAGGACGATGACGATGATGATGACGAGGACGACGAAGGCTACTCGGAGTGAATGCCCCCGGTGCTCCAGTCCTTTTCGGTTGCGGGGTCGGTATTTCGAATCATTTCCGCGGCGGCCTGCATCCAAACAGTATCAGCTAAGTTTGATTCATCCGCAGTTGCAGTCGGTACCGCCAACCAGCGTCATCCCACTCATCCGCAGCGACTCTTCTCAGCCGAAATTCAAAAAACAAAAGTAGGAATATCAATGGAACAAGGAACAGTAAAGTGGTTCAACGACGCGAAAGGTTATGGCTTCATTAGCCGTCAAAGTGGAGAGGATGTATTCGTACATTTCTCTGCCATTCAGGCTGGCGGCTTCCGCAGCCTGCAAGAAGGACAAGCCGTGCAGTTCGATGTGACTAAAGGCCCGAAGGGCTGGCAGGCAGAGAACGTTCAGGCTGTCTAATCAGGAACCATGAATGCCCGCTATCCGAAAGGATTTCGGGCATTTCTTTTCCCTGGCCGATGGTCAACTAGACACTGACCTGAACGGATATTAACTCCGGGCTACACCGGCTATTTTCGATAGATTTGACGGCATCCTCCGCCGTTAGTCTTCCCATCAACAGCGCGAGCTTACGGTCGGATGTCATCTGAATAGGGGTTCGATCAATCCGCTGCACATATTCAGGCTTGAGGGCACTTCCGCGATTCACTTTAACGACAAATTTTGTGTTTTTCATAAGTGGTTTGCTGCCTTTAGTATACGCCGTTGAAGCATGCCGGTGATCGCCATTCGATCTCCCGATGAGCGTACCTTGATCCAGGGAGACAATTTGGCATTCGGTTCGGCGAGGGAGTGAAGTGCAGATCAGGTAAAATTTGGGAGCGTAAGATCGGGTACTGGTTGGGAGGTGATGAGATTGGCAGAAGTTCGACTGCAAGAGGGCGAGTCTCTCGAAAATGCATTGCGTCGCTTCAAGCGCAAAGTGCAACAGGAAGACATCATCAAGGAGGTTAAGCGTCACTCCTTCTACCTGAAGCCGGGCGAGAAGAAGCGTGTCAAGGAAGCCTTAGCTCGAAAGCGTGCTCGAAAGAAGAGTCGCAAAGAGGCGGATTAGGTTGCAACAGAAGGCCGCTGCCGGCTGCAGCGGCCTTCTGTTTCGTGGGGCAAGAGTTCTCCGCCGGGCGAGGCATAGCTTCCGATACGTCTACGTCTCGTTGCTAGTCACGGCAAGTTGGCTTCGACTGGCTCATGATTTCAACTCGCGAATGGCGTCGCCGGCGCCGCTGAGGTTGGCTAGACGCATCTCGGAATATTTTCGGGATAGAAGGACGCCGGGCGCGCCGGCGCGAAGCGCTGCCAGAACCGCCTGCTTTACGCTTTCCGGCGTGGACTTACTGTTGTTCGGCTCGGTAGGAATATCGATGTCGATGCCGGGCAAGATACGAGTGTTTGTGCCGGCGACGCCCTCCAGCGCGCGTTTGGTCTCGCGGTAGACGTAGTCGGATGAAAGTCCGGTGTGGGGAATCTGATCGTAGCTGCCTTCCTTGAATCCCATCAGCGCATAGTTCATATCGAGAAGGGCTTGCTTTGAGAGATCTCCATAGAGGGTCGAGGTGATGTTGTCGGCGTAGAGCGCCATGCGCTCACCACCGCAGTTGTTGTACATCACGACTTTTATGAAATCGGAATAGTTCGATAGCTCGTGCAGGTCCTGTTCCGCGCGATAGATCGGATTGAAGGAATTGTTGTGCCAGATGTGCCAGCCCACCGGCACCGCCGGCTTCGCGGTTTTTACGGTTTTGTAGATTGCGGCGTAGGTTTCGCGAAGGCCGTCGGTGAAGAGCATTTCCCATGCCGCCACTTCGGGATAGCGCAACAGGATCCGCCAGAATTGAACGTAGTAGCCGTCAACTGGGCGCTTGCCGCTGCGGGCGGAGCGAACGAATTTTTCCAACTCGAGAAATCCCTGGCGGGCGCGATCTGCATTGATGCCGCGTTCTTTGGCCTTTGCCTGACAAAACTCGCAGAAGCAGGTCACGTTGCCGGGATCGATCGGCGGAGTGTCGTGCGTGGCGCCGAGACTATCTGAAAGTGCGCCCTGGCGCTCGGATCCCCACATGATTCCGTCAACCTCATAAGAGCGGGTGTAGTCCTCGACCAGGCCGGTAAAGAAATTACGGTAGTCGGGATTGTTGACGCATAGGGTTTCAGCATTTCGTCCGTAGAGGTCGCGCTCCTGAACTTTCTGAATGTTCGGCAAGTCGGTGCGAAAGACGTCCTCGAGCCAGCAGATGACTTTCATGCCGCGCTTCTTCGCGGCCGGAAGAACTTCGGCAAGGATGTCCAGGTTGCCGTGGTCGGGCGCGCGCGTGTCCTTGATCACCGTGTTCTTGTAGTACTGCGGATGAGGAGTGGCGAAATTGCCACCGTGAAAATTGAGATCGTATTCCTGCTTGCCATGATCGGGCAACGGCTGACCTGGAATCTGTCTTCCGGCAATGCCCCGACCGTAGGTGAATACCGCAAGAAACAGCGTATTAACGCCGCCACGTTCCTGAAGGATGTCGAGGACTTTCTCGGTGCCTTCGTCCACGAACGAAATCGCTCCGACCTGGATGCCGATCATTTTGTTGGAAGCGACGGCAGCATGTCCTAAGGTTGGCATGGCCAGGGCGGCGCTGGCTCCGGCAGTGATCTTCAGGAATTCGCGGCGATTCACGTCCGAGTTCAACATGGATTTCTCCTATTGTCTTTGGTAGCAGCCGATGTCCACTTTCCCGGATCTCACTCGCGGTGCACCATCAAGGTCCAGCTCTCCCACCGGCACTCCGTCAGTTGTACCGGCATCGAGCGCGGGAGAATCTGATTGCAGATGAAAATTGTGCGCGAAAGCGTCAACAAAATGCGGATCGAGAAAATGGGAATGACGGTCATTCCCCGTGGACTCGACATATTTGTCGAATCCAGTCACGGTCGCGGAAGCTCCTGTCCAGGTGCTCGCATTAGCCCCGGAGGCGCAGTAATAAAGATTGTGATCGATCGTGACGGACGACTGGTTCTTGTCGACCTGTGATTTGTTTAGCGAGATAAGGCAGCGTGGTCCCGCATAGACGATGTTGTTCGCAAAAATATTGCCGGCCATGTTCCACTGCATCTGGAACTCGCCGGAGCCGGTTCCCGACGTATCGTTGTCGTAGAGGGTATTGTTGACCACCGTGCTGTGATCGGTGTGTCCCCGCTCAGGCGCATAGCCTCCGATGGAAACGCCTGCAGTATGGCAGTGATAGATAAGATTGTTTCGCGCAGTGATGTAGCTGGTGGCGCGGTCTTTGTGCTCACTGGCTAGCTCGATTCCAAAGTCCACATCATGAATGACGTTTTGTTCGATGAGAATTCGGGTGCCGCCGTCCACGTAAATGCCATCGGAGTTTTCCTCGTTCTGATATGCCGGATTGCCGCGCGAAGTGATGTTGTAGACCAGATTGCCGCTTACCACTCCGTCGCGCGCCTGGTCGACAGCGGGATCGGGCGCCGTTCGTTCGAAGCCGATGACGTCGATCCCGATATTGTTGTTGTCGTGGACAACGTTGTGTGTGATGCGGAAGTTCGTGACGTTCCCGTTCACCACCAGCGACTCGCTTGAACCGGTTTTGAGGTGATGCACCTCGTTGCCGTCGATGATCAAATCAGTGATGGGTATCTTCGAGTCGGTGCCGTAAACGGCAATGCCAAATCCATTGTCGCCGTGTCCGGGAGCATCGCGGCCGTCAAAAGTCTGTTCAATGTGATGGACATTGTTCTTCAACAGTTCGATGTGGGAGCCCGATCCCATGACGCTGATACCCAATGGACTGAGGCGATGCACGGCGGTGCGAAAGTTACGAATTTCAAAGCCCTCGATTCTGACGTAACTCTGATTGTGAATCGTAAGCACTGCCTGTCTTCCTGTAGGCGTGAAGTGCGTCGCGTCCAGGACCGCCGTCTCGCCGGGATAGCTTCTAATCGTGATGAAGCCATCCGATGCGTTGCCGGATGCGTTGATACTTACCAGTTCTTCGTAGACTCCGCCCCGCACATTGACGGTACTGCCTGCACGTGCGGTGTCAGCGGCATGTTGAACGGTGCGCCACGGCGCCGCTTGCGTACCGGGATTCGAATCTTTCCCGGTGGGCGCCACGTAAAAGGAAGTGTTTGGCTGGCCGAACGCTGCGGCGACACAAGCAAATAAGAAAAAGACCGTTGAAAGTTTCATGCTGTTCATCCAAGAAAATTCCTACAAACTGTTACGCACTGTTTCGCTGTTGCCGAACCAGTTCTTGATAAAAATCAGTTCTTAGTTTTTAGTTCTCTGTTCTCAGTTGGAGATGTGTCACTTCTACACCAATGGGTGCTTTGGGTTGTAATTGTGGCGCAGCGTCAACGAGCCATCTTCATTCACCTTCTGGCGGCATGCCCAGCGAATCGGATGACGAACACCCTCCACTTCTAACTCGGCTTTCAGTCGCAGCCCTTCCCATTGGGCGCCAGCCGGCAGGATCAGCATGACTTGATGTACGCCGGTCGGCTTCGGATATCCAGGATCGACACAGCCTGATACGTTGATCTTGTTGTCTTCGCTGAAAACGGTGAGACGCAGCACTCCTGGGACGGGCGTGATGCCATCATTTGCCAATCCGAGCACGAGGCCGTTCGCTCCATCGCGGGTGAAAGTCCAGATAAACGATGGGCGGATGCGATAGCCGATCTTGCGGGCCATCTCGTCGATGGGTCCCGGAAACTTTTCGTAGTAGCTCGTAATGCTGCGGGCCGATTGGTTGTGCCAGCTCCAAACCGATAGATAGTTGACGCCGACATCGGCGGCGTGAGAAATGATCTGCTCGTTGTAGGTAAGCCCGTCTTCGTCGATCTGGAGTTGGTTCTCGTCGCCGGTGGTGAAACCAACTTCACAGATCGCCGCAGCCCAAGGTGGACGGTAGCTCAAGGCCTCGATTTGAGTGTTCTCGATGAAGATGGTGTCGGTGCGCAGCCAGTTGCCGGTGCGCATGGTGCGATCGAGCATGTCGGCGTTGCCTACGTTGCTGAAGTCGGGCTGTGTGTTCGTGGCCAGCGGGACTTTGGTCCAGTGCTGGAGTTGGGTCTCGAACATGGACATCCAGGTCTGTTCAGCGACCAGTTGGCTGGGGAAAGGATTGCCCTCGTAGGGCCAGGTATGGCCTTCGCCCCAGAAGCCGTACATCATCGTATCCATGAACTCAATCTGCGGATGACCGTTGAGTTCGGCGGCCAGCAGCTCATTCAATTCGCGGAAAGCAGCCTGGTACGCCGGGTGATCGTAGCGCGGCACACGGTTATCCTTCTTATAGCGCGTCTCCGCGGGATTGCCTTCCCACTCGCCTTTTAGCTTTACGAGAGGGACCTTGTTGAGGAGAAAGTCCGGCATCCCAGGCTCGGGAACGTCGGGATTCTCCAACTGGACGCGGAAACCGATGGGCTTGTTGTAGCGGCGAGACAGATCGAACGCAATCTTCCACCACTCGGGGAAGTCGAGCCGGCCGGGCTGCTTCTGAACCTCTCGCCAGTTGGGACGCAGGTACACCTTCTGCACGAAGGGCAGTCTGACCAGATCCTCCAGAGTTTTTTCCTGGCTCTCACCAGGGATAACGAGCGGACCGGTGTCGTCGGAAAGATAAGCGACGAGGCCCATACCGTAGTTGGCGACGATTTCGCGGGACGGAGAAGTAATCATCGAAACATCGCTGTCAGGAACCACCGCGCCGGGGCCGTACTGAGGGAATGGGCCTTGGTACAGCCGGTCGGGAACCGCGGGCCCTGGCCCCCAATCGTATTTGTCCCAGTTGTGTTCGGGGATGGCGGCGTTGGCGCTGGTCTTGAGCAGGCCGACTGCGAGTCCTGTTGCGGTGGCGGATTTCAGGAAGCTGCGGCGATCCATTTGGTTCTCCGGCAAGGGGAAGTTTGGCAAACAGCGCGCGATAGCGGAGATAGTACATCAGAATCGAAACAACACGAAAGCTAAAGAAGTAATTCGTAAGATCGGGCTCCGGGGAGACTGGGAGTCGGCGTCTTCTATCTCACGCCTGTTCATAGTTGACAGGCGGCGGTGTGGCGAGTATTGTTTCGTACTAATACTACGAATTCGTAGTATATGTTCGTATTAATGACGCCTTGAAATGCAAACAGAGAACCCAACTTCATCGCCGCGGACGTATCACATTCATCGCGAGCGGCAGCGCCGCCGCATCCTGGAAGCGGCGGAGAAGCTCTTCGACGAGCACGGCATCGATCGCGTCACAATGACGGAGATCATTTCCGCGACGGAGCTTCGGACGTCGACCATCTATCAGTATTTCTCCAGCAAGGACGACATCGTGTGGGCGATCCTCGAGGTCCTGCTGGCCGACTTTTCTGCGCGCGCGAAGGCAGCGATCGACCGTGAGCAAACTGCGCTGGCAAAAATTACGGCGCTGCTGGAACTCATGGCCGACGATCTCACCAGGAAGCAGGCAAAGGTGAGGTTCCTGGCGCAATTCGACGCTATGTACGCCCAGGATTGGCCGGCCGAGCGCCTGCTCACACTGGAAGCGCAGATCAATCCTGAAGGGTTCGAGCACTTCAGCAGGCTGATCCGGGAAGGAATCGCCGACGGATCACTGCGCGCCGATCTGGACCCTGAGCTTACGCTGCATGCCGTGATGAATGCAGTCGTGGGGGCGCAACGCCGGCTGGCGTCGCTGGGCGGCCGGGTCGAGCTGGAGTACGGACAACCGATCGACAGCCTGTTCCGCGAAACCATCCGTTTGCTACTGTTGGCTTGCGCGCGAGCTGAGAATTCTGTCGCACTGATATCTACGGCCCCAGCCTTACAGAACACCCAAGGAGCCTTTCCATGAAACCGACCCTTTTCTTCCGAGTAGTTGCGATCTGCGCTGCCCTGGCTTCGCTAGGGACCACTCCGACGAACGCAACACCATCACAGACATCCAGGCAAGTGTTGGATGCGGACTCTGGCTGGCGATTCATGCTCGGTGATCCGAGCGGCGCGGAGGCGCGTCGATTCGCCGACGGATCCTGGCGCACGGTCAATCTTCCGCACGATTGGAGCATCGAAGGAGTGCCCGAGAAGGACAATCCGACGTGCTGCCGGTGGTGGCTTCTACCCTGGAGGGACAGGCTGGTATCGCAAGACGTTCAGCGCGCCCAAAGAGTGGAAGGGAAAGCGAGTGAGCGTTGAGTTTGACGGTGTGTACAAGCGACGCCACTGTCTATCTGAACGGAAGCAAGCTGGGGACCCATCCGTACGGATATACCAGTTTCAGTTTTGACCTTACGCCCGACCTGGATTTCTCCGGCCCGAACGTTCTGGCGGTGCGAGTGGACAACTCGGCGCAACCGAACAGCCGGTGGTACAGCGGGTCCGGCATCTACCGGCATGTGCGAGTGGTGGTGACCGATCCAACGCACGTGGCTCACTGGGGAGTCTTCGTCACCACGCCCGAAGTCTCTGACAGAGCGGCGAAGGTTTCGCTGCGCACTCGAGTGGTGAATGAGTCATCCGAGCCGGCGAAAGTAACCGTGAAGACCATGCTCGCCGACCGGGCGGGCAAGTCGGCCGGGAGCGCGGAGTCCAACGTAACGATCGCGCCGGGAAAAGACATTGAAGCAAGCCAGGAGATTGCTGTCGCCAAACCTGCGCTGTGGTCGCCGGAGTCGCCTGCTTTGTACCGGGCAACTACGCAAGTGCTGAAGAACGGCAAAGTCGTGGACGAAGTGGTGACACCCTTCGGCATCCGGTCGCTTTCGTGGTCTGCGGAAAAGGGACTGGTGCTGAACGGCAAGAGCATCAAGCTCACCGGCGGCAGCGTTCACCACGACAACGGACCGCTGGGAGCGGCGGCGTTCGACCGCGCGGAAGAGCGCAAGGTAGAACTGCTGAAAGCGTGCTGGGCACAATGCGGTTCGAACCGCGCACAATCCACCGTCATCCGCATTTCTCGACGCGTGCGACCGGCTCGGCTTGCTGGTCCTCGATGAGCCGTTCGACACGTGGAAGGCGAACAAGGTCAAGTTCGATTACGGCAGCGACTTCGATGAATGGTGGCAGCGGGATGTCTCGTCCATGGTGCTGCGCGATCGCAATCATCCCTCGATCGTGATCTGGGGAATCGGCAACGAGATCCCCGAGTTGGAGGTTGAACGAGGCGGTGCGATGGGTAAGCAAATGGCCGATCAGGTGCGATCGCTCGACAGCACGCGCCCGCTGACGCTGGCGTTTCCTGGAACCACCACCACACCGAACGCGGAAGCTGTGTTCTCGCAGCTCGACATCACTGGTTACAACTACAACATTCTGCCGACTTATGCGGAGGACCATCGCCAATTGCCAACGCGAATCATGCTGACGACCGAGTCGTTTCCGGCGAAGGTGTTTCCCTTGTGGCAAATCTCACAGGACAATCCGTATGTGATCGGCGATTTTGCATGGACTGCCATGGACTATCTGGGTGAGTCCGGTATCGGCGCGTGGTCTTATGGCACTCCGGAAGAGGCGCAGATTGGGAGCGCAGATCATGGGCGCGATGATGAGCACGGCGACTGGTGGACAAGATGTTCCTCGGGATGGCGAATGGAGTGGACATGATGGCTGCGATGGGCCAGGGCCAAGCCGATCCAGCCATGAAAGTCGCGATGGCGGTCTTGTTTCACGGGTATCCGTGGCACGCAGCGGCGTGCGGAGATCTTGATTTAACCGGATTTCGGAAGCCGCAGTCGTACTATCGGGACATCTTGTGGAATGGTGGCGATCGCGTGTACGCCACTGTCCGTCTGCCCGAACCGGAAGGAAAGAAGATCATCGCCGTGGGCTGGGCGACTTATCCGACGATTGCGAGTTGGAACTGGGCGGGACAGGAAGGCAAGGAGATGCAAGTGGAAGTCTACTCCGGCGCCGAAAAGGTTCGGCTGTTTCTCAATGACAAACTGATTGGCGAGAAGCCGACCGGCCGTGAGCAGGAATTCAAGGCATTGTTTAGCGTTCCCTACGCGCCGGGCACCTTGAAGGCGGTGGGAGTACGAGGCGATCGCGTGGTTGCGGAGAGCGTTCTCACGACGACGGGCAAGCCGGCGCGATTGCGGCTGACCGCGGATCGCACGACGCTTCAGGCGGACGGCCAGGACTTGTCGTTCATCAGCGTAGAGGCGGTGGATGCGGAGGGCCGATTTCAACCGGATGCGGACCAGGAAGTGCACTTCGCGATCGGCGGGCCCGGCGTGATTGCAGCGGTGGGAAACGGAGATGGCCAGGACGCTGCTACGTATCACGGTGACCGGCGCAAGCTTTTCCAGGGACGGGCTTTGATCGTGGTGCGCACGTCGAAGACAGAGCGGCTCGATTCATCTGACGGCTGCGGCTTCCGGTCTGAGCGACGGAACCATTGAAATCCAGGCAAACACCGCGGAGCTGCGTCCCGAACTGCGTTGAGTGGGCGTCGCATGTCGACAGTTTTTTTCGCCTCTAAAATAGTGGAGCTTCGCTCCGCTAGGCGGACGGCGCGTCCGCCCCTACGCGGGCATGGCACAAGCAGATGCCTCGGAGATAATACCTACCAGCAAGAAGCCTAGGAGCAGGGGACGGAGATGAACTGGAGATTTGTGCCGTGGATTGGAGTGTCAGCGATGTTCCTCATGGGCCTCGCTTCGCCTGGCGGGGCCGCCGACGCATCAGGGCCGCTGCAAATCCGCGTCGTGGTTGTGACCGCTTTCGAGGTTGGCAACGATACCGGCGACGTACCGGGCGAGTTCCAGAACTGGGTTGAGCATTATCCGCTGCCCGAGGTGCTGCCGTTTCCACAAGGTTTCCGCGCGCTGCGCTACAACGCGAAGGACCATGTGCTGGGCATCGTGACTGGGGCCGGCAAGTCTTCGGCAGCGGCTTCGATCATGGCGCTTGGGCTGGATCCGCGCTTCGACCTCAGCAAGGCTTACTGGATCCTGGCTGGCATTGCCGGGATCGATCCCAACCGGGGGTCGGTGGGCTCGGCAGTGTGGGCGAGTTACATTGTCGACGGCGATCTGGCCTATGAAATTGACGCACGAGAAATTCCGTCCGACTGGCCGACCGGCATCGTGGCATATGACCGGGCGAGGCCTTTTGAACAGCCGGCGCCGCCGGCCATTTCCGACAATGGAATTCTGGCGTATGAACTGAACGACGGGCTTGTGAGCTGGGCGTATGAACTGACGCGCGGCCTTGTCCTACCGGACGATGACAAGCTCAAGGCGGCTCGCGCCGGATATCCCGACCTGCCCAACGCACAGCGGCCGCCCTTCGTGCTACGTGGCGACACATTGACCGCGGACCGCTTCTGGATCGGCGCCAGGATGAACGACTGGGCAGAAAAATGGGTTCCCCACTGGACCAGAGACAAAGGCCACTTCACGACCTCGGCCGAGGAGGACGCAGCCTTTCTGCAGGCGCTCACCTTCCTCGCCCATGCCGGCCGGGCCGATCGTGCGCGCGCGCTCGATCTCAGAACCGGCAGCGACTTCTCGATGCCGCCTAAGGGCACGTCGTCCGCGGATTTTCTCAAGAGTGAGGCGACCGGAAACTACGCGGCTTATGGCGAGGCGATTGAGAATGCATATCGGGTCGGGAATCCGGTGGTACGCGAACTGGTGCAGCATTGGGAGGTCTATCGAGAGGCCGTGCCACGGGCGAAACCCTGATGGCGTGAGCTGGATGTGTTGGCAGAATGGCAGTCGGTCAGGAACCCCAGCAAAGAAAACTGGCGGAGAGTGAGGGATTCGAACCCCCGATACCCTTCCGGGTATGCCGGTTTTCAAGACCGGTGCCATCAACCACTCGGCCAACTCTCCGCACCTAGTACTGTTTTACTACAGGGCGCCGATTTTCTCAGCCTGTGAGATCGAAGACCTACAGCTGTGCACTCCGTGCCTGATGCTTCGCAAGCTGAGCGTGACGGCTTGTCGGGGGCGGGCGCTTCAGGCCGAGTCATACGAATTCCAGCGGTTACCGCATGGCCTGGGATGGCTGTAGAGCACGACCGTAATGGGTATCTCTCCCGGGAAGACGTGCTCCTCTCCCGCCTGGAATTGTTCGCCTATTGTGGATTGAATCTCCGCCAGTTCGGTTGGTCTTCCTCTTTCGTCGTGCAGCAGGAGCCATACTCGTCCACGTCCTGCGATATCGCCGTTGATTTCGTCGTGGCTCACGGGACGCCGGGGATCGGGCGGGTATAAGACATCGGGCGCGGTCGCGTCTCTTTGTCCGGCTGCGGGGTGATGCGCGTAGTAGTCGTAACTAAGAGCGTGCGAGGTGTAGATGAACACGCCATCGCCGGGTTGCTGATGTTCGTGGATGTAGTTCACGGCAGCGCGCCAATCTGTGCTCTCCTCGGGAAATCTCGTGAAGTACTTGTGCGTGCCCCAACCGGACAGTGCCATCACCAGCACGAAGGCCACAACCGCGGCCCCTCGTCTTGCCATCGGCGCGTGGTAGAGAAGAGTGAGCCCGCGCGCCGCGAGCAGGACCAGAGCGGGCACACACATGACCATGTAGCGACCGTAGAAAAGCAGCTTGACGGGTGTCACGGCCAGAGTCAGCACGGGCGGCAGCACCAGCCACAGGAAGAGAAGGCGGAGAGCCCACTTTTCTTGCTCTGCTTGGATCTTCTCCGGCTGGCTGGCTTCGGATGCCAGCATGAATGCCAATCCACACAGGGACAGATAAATCACCGCCAGCACAATGCCACCCTGGCTGGTGAGAAGCAGGAAGAATTCGTTGACCGCGGGCAGCGACGGTCACGGGAGCCAGCCGATCTGGCTGCCGGAGTGATGGACTACGACGAACAGAGCCATGGGAGCGATCAGGTGTTCGAAAAGAATCGCGACCCAGACGATGGTTTGCTTTTCGATGCGGTAGGGCTTGGGATACGCAATGGAGAATGCGAAGGCAGCCAGCACGAAGACAGCAAAAATGTGAGAGTAGAAGCTCAGCGCAGCAGTGACGGCGAATGCGATCCACAAAGAGCGGCTGGCCTTCGATTCCAGCGCACAAACCAGAAAATACGCAGCCAGCACCAGGAGCAGGATCAGCAAGCTGTACCCGCGGGCCTCCTGCGACCAGTGGATGTGAAAGCTGTGTACGGCCAACAACGCCGCGGCAATCAGTCCGGTGGAGCGATCGAACAGACGGTTGCCCAGGAAATATATCGCCGGAATGGTCAGGACCGCGAAGAGCACGGAGAGGCTGCGCACCACGAATTCGCTGTCTCCCAGATGGATCCAAGCCCTCAGGAGAAAATAGTAGAGCGCCATATTGCCCTGGTAGTTCCAGAGCGTCTTGAGGAACGGACGCCAGGGCATGGTGGCGAAGCTGACGCTTGCCCCTTCATCAATCCAAAAGCTTTTGACGGAGAGCTGATGCAGGCGCAGAACCGCGGCCACGATGGTTGTGACTCCCAGGATCAGCGCTATGCGAAGAGGCGAAAGGATGGTTTGGCTGGGAGCCCGATTCAACTGGTGCACCGCCTGGTTTGTAAGATATACGTTCTGCTTCTTACTTTCTGGTTCTTCTTCTTGATTGCTGATTACGAATTTCTTGTTTTTGATTTCTAGTTTTTAGTTCCTGGTTCTCGGTTCTCAGTTATACGGTCATGGTAGTCATGCGCAGGGCGATGCCGTTGTCGATCTCGAAGACATCGTCGGCGTGACGAACTACTTCCCGGTCGTGGCTGACCAGCAACAAGGCTAATTGGTTCTCCAGTTGGCGCAGGTTCTCCATCAGGCGAGTCACGGCTTTGATGTCCAGGTGGTTGGTCGGCTCGTCGAGCACCAGGAGTTTCGGCTGCCGCAATAGAGCGCGTGCGATGGCAATGCGCTGGCGTTGACCGCCGGACAGGCGGACCCCGTCATCGCCGATGGTGGTGTCGTAGCCATCGGGAAGCTTGATGATGAAATCGTCCGCGAGAGCGAGGCTGGAGGCTTGTCGAATCTGTTCCAGCGTGGCTTCCGGCATTCCATAGGAAATATTCTCGCGAATGGATCCGCTGAATAGGGTTGGATTCTGGGCGACGAATCCAATCGATCTGCGCACGGAGGAGAGATCGACCTCGTCGTAGGGCCGTCCATCGCAGTACAGGGCGCCGGCGTTCGGCCGGTAAAAGCCGAGAATCAGATGCAGAATGGTGCTCTTGCCACAACCGTTGGGACCGATGAGAGCGACCGTGCGCCGAGGCTGAATGATCAGGTTGACGCCGTTCAACACAGCCGGTTTGCCGTAGCGGAAGGAAACATCCTCGAGTTTGATCTCTCCCTGAAAATCAATTCCGGCGGTTCCGTGATAGGGCTCGACTGCTTCCGAAGTCAATAACTGGTGGAGAGCCAGGAGGGACTGGTTTCCGAGTACAACGGTCGGGGCGATTTCGATGACCTGCGCTCCGTACTGGCTCAGGATTCGCAAGGTCACGAAGAACGAGAGGAGAGCGCCAGTCGTCATGGAACCGTGGGCAACGGCCACGCCACCCGCCATGAGCACCAGCACTCCCGCAGCCATTGCAAGGTTGCCCTGTACCTGGCTGTAAGCGGTATCGAGCCAGGCAAAGCGTCCGCTGTTCTGGCGAAGATCTTCGATCTGTTTCCACTGGCGTTCGAGTTCGAACTTTTCCGCGGTCTGGCTGCGGGTGAGATCGATCGACTCGGTGACGAAGAGCACTCCCTTGCTGAAGGTCTCAAAGGTGCGGCGGAATGTCCGCGACGCTGCCTTCAACTTTTTCCCCAGTATGCGGTTGACCCCAAACAGCAAGGGCGCGACGAGCATGGTCACCAGGAACATTTTCCAGTTCAGCCAGATCAGCACACAAGAGAACCCAATTGAGGCCAGGAGTGACGGCAGCACGCGCGAGACGATGGCGTTGCTCATCACATCGACGCGTTCAGTGTCCTGCACAATGACGGTGTGCAGGCCGCCGCGATCGCCATCGCTGTAGAAAGTGCGGGAGAGCACATACAGGCGGGAGAGCAGATCGAAGCGGATTCGGGCGACGGCAACCTTGGTGGTCCGGAGAGTTATTTTGCGGACCCACAGGATGAAAACGGTATACATCGTCTGGCTAGCCGCGATCATGATGCCGTCCCAAAAGACGCCACGCAAATCGCCGCGCGGAATGACGACATCGAAGACGTGCCGTACCAGATAGATTGTGGGTAGCACGAAAACAAACTGCATGGCGCACAACAGGACCGTGACGAACAGCGAGTCCTTCTGCCCCTGGTAGCAACCGGCGTAGTAGAGCCAGGCAGCGCGTTTCTGCGATTTCGCGTTGTCCTGGGTCCTCATATCGCAGGCTTGCCCGGGGCATTGTCTGGGAAAGAAGCCCGGGTCCGTCCGGTTTCATCGTAAAAAGACCAAGGCTTCAACTGGATCGGGCGGCCGGTGCCGCGGCTGCGGCGACGCTCCAGGGAACGTTTGATCACAATTCCCATGTTCCAGCTCTTAGAGGTCATCTCGCGGGTCATATTGCCGGCGTGAAGCTGGTAGAGCAGCGTGACATTTCGCAGGATGACCATAGAGATGTCTTCTTCGCGCGCACGCATGAACCAGTCTACGTCTTCACTGAAGCGCAGGCTCTCTTCAAAAAGACCGACGCGGTCAAAAACCGACTTACGATAGACACCACTGCCGAGATGGACGTGGGTAAGAATGCGGTCCTCAGTCTCAAACGGGAGATCCAACTCCAGAGCTCCAGGCAACGAAATGTACTGAATCCGGCCCAGCACCACTTCGAGGCGAGGTTCGGTCTGGAAGCGTCCGAGTTGCAGTTCGAGTTTGCCGGCGGGCCACTCATCGTCGGAGTCCAGGAACGCGATGAACTCGCCCCCGGCCTGCTTCAGAGCGAGATTGCGCGCCGCCGCCGGTCCCTTATTTTCCTGATGAAAATAGTGGGTCACGCTGGGCAGACTGCGCACGACCTCGGCTGTATTGTCGGTCGAACCGTCGTCCACCACGATGATCTCAAGAGGATGATAGCCCTGACGATCGATACTCGCTATTGCCTTTGGAAGGAACGATGCCGCGTTGTAGGCAGGGACAATTACGCTTACCAGATTTTCGACGCCCGTCATCGCGCACCGCGTTCCAGGAACTCAGTGATGACTCGGGGAATCTGGGGCAGGTCCGTACCGGCATCGATCCAGTAGACCGGCAGGGAACGGCAAAGAGCGCTGATCTTGCGGGAGGCTTCGTCGGTGGCACGGGCCAGATGCAGAAGAGTTGTCGGAGCGATGGCGCGAAAGGCATCCATGGCGCCTGCCTTGACCAGTTTCGTGTCGGGCAGTCCGGTCACCCGGGGCAACAGAATGGCGCGGAGAGGCAGGCCGCGGACAATGCTGGCGGGAAAGTGCTCTCGCAGATAAATGAGAGCTTTCTCCTCGTCCAGTTTGTCGGGATTCGAAACCAGGGGTCTGAGTTGGGGGAAGCGGTCGCAATTGTCGGGAACAAGTTTGGCGGTTGAATACAGACTGTGAACGTAGGGTTCGCCGGCGATATCCGCGAGTACGTAATCGTCCCCCGCATACAGCAGGCCTGAGGACAGACACGCCAGCGTAGTCGTGGATTTCCCCGAACCACTCTTGCCGGCAATCAGAACGCCGCCGGAAGCATTCCCAACCGCTCCGGCATGAATGGCTTGCAGCGGTTCATGGCGGAAGCGCCAGTGCAGGATGGATCGCATGGGAAAGCTATTTTCCCAGTAGGGGAGCCACTCGTAGTCTCGTATCCAGTAAATGCCCGCGTTCTGCCTGGCATCGAACATCTGCAGGATGTCGGATTCGAAGATCGTAAAAAAGCGATCATCGTTGTAGCCCTGAACGACGCCGCGCGGTCCAGGCGCCTCGGGCGGCCATGGTGCGGGGGGCATGCGCGCGCCAGTTGAGCGGTCATCAAAGAAATGTACGGTCAGGTCAGGCTCGACGTGAAATGTCTCGGAAAGATGTCCGATGGCGGGAGAGAAGCGGTCGGCCATGGCGGCGCCGGCAAAGCGCATGAGCACGGCTTTTCCACCGATCCGGTAGTGATGCTCGATGAGTCGTCCGGCGGAGGCTTGCTGAAAGACATTAAGGACGGCATCGAAAAATCCAGCCGGGTCGGGGGGAGAACCGCCGGCAGAATCAGGCTGCCGTTCCTCCGACACTGTAAAGTCCATTCCTAGTTTTCACCCTCAACCTTGCGGTGGGGCCAGCCCGATTCGTCCACATCATGGATGGGATCGAGAAACAACAACTCCTGCATGTCCGTGTAGCGCTCGAGCACTGGAAGCTCGAAGGGCGCGCCTGGTTCCATGGGAGATGGTGACTTGCTGGAGGCCGCGGAGGGAGCGCTCGCCACCGGCACGATCAAGCTCTCGGCTACCAATTCGTCCACCAGGGTTCGCACCGAGCTCCTGACTTCTTCTTCGTTCCCGACGTGGCTGGCGAGCAAAAAGTCGCCGGCATCTTCGACCGAGGAGCCCTGGTCAATCAAGTCCCAGATCAGCGGAGCGGACCCCCGCAGGCTGTAGTAATTGCCGCTCTTCATCTGGACGAGGACGGTCTCCCCGCCGAAAGATTCCATTACGACATCGGGCCGATTTACCTGATAAAGGGCCATGACGACGGAGTTTATCACCGGGAATAAGGCCGCGCAAGGCGCGCTGCACAAGGGTTTTGGCACGACCGGAAGGTGTGCAAGGGATTGCAACCCTGCATACCCAACTAGGGCGCGGAATCGAGCTCGAACAACAGATTCTGGTCGACAGGGTTACTCTTCCATAAATCAGGATTCGTCCACAGGGTCTGCCTCAAAAACTTGACGGAGATGGCTTTTTGGAACGTCGGATCGCTCCGGACAGCGAAAGTCCAAAGTTCTCGAAGACGATTCTGCTGGAGCAATGGATCTCTGGTCGCGAGAATGCCTGACAACAACCAATACAAACGCTCATAGCTTATGGCTTTGATCTCCACCGGGAAAGTTTCTCCCGAAGAGGTGGTCGCGACCATCCCCAGCGTTTCCAGTTTGTCCGCGGCGGGCAACGAAAAAGTTGGGTAGCAGGCGAAAGGCCAGCCGGAAACAATCTTGCGAGCGCCGCAAAACGAGCAGATTAGTACTAAGGCGGTGCCCACCGCGACGATGCCGGATAATCGGGCGTGTATACCTTCCGACTTCGTCAGGACCGCCCCCCTGCCAGCCACTCCGTGAGCCCGTGTGTCCGATGTCTGTCGATGAATGCCGTGTCCAATACCTGAGGGCAAGGAATACAGGATGGGATACAGAATAGGAATGAAAGGCCAAACAAGCGGTATGCGTCGAGCCAACGCTCCATATGCCTGAAATCCGGCCCAGCCAGTTTTTTGGACCGCTGCGTAAACGTGTGCTTTCATCAGGTCAGCGTTCACACAGTTCGCGCCGGCATCGCGGACCGCGACCCGGTCGCGAATATTGAGATAGGTGACGCGCTCGAAAATGTCGCAAACTCTCAGCGATGCGACGGTCCGGCGGCATTTCGCGCAATCGCCGTCGTAAAGGAAGAACATGTCATCGCGGTAGAGCCAGCGTCCGATCCTACGGAAAACCGCACTCCAGTCGAAGAGCGCAACGTATGACCATTGCAGGCTGAAAAAGCCGATGCGCATGAACGCCAGTGTCATCCTGTGGAAGGCGATCCCAGCGACGGCTGCAAGCTGACGGAACCGGCGGGAAAATATTCCGAAGATGAAAAGCAATTCAAAAAGAAGCGCGCCCGCTGCCCCCAGCCTGCACAAGAGGGGATATTGGTCGATCCTGAACGAAGGCAGCCACGTACTATTGAAAGACCAGGTCCAAAACAGATAGAGCTGCTTCTGTAAATTGTCACTGAAGACCCATTCAAGGCCGCCATCCCACAGTTTCCAACAACCGGGAAAAAAGTAGATGATTCCGACCAGCAGCATCACGAATCGAAGCGGCAACGCATATTCCCGGGACGGTTCAGGAGGTGCGGTAATCCCGCGGTTCGCCCGTCTTCGCGCTGCGAATATTGCGTCAAGGGCGAGAAAGTCTCCACAGGGGCTGACGGCCAGGATCGCAGCGAACCACATCAGGTGGTTGTAATGATTGACCTTGCCGTAAAACTGAGGGATGCCGAGAGCATAGAGACCAAAGACAAAGCACAACAGCGCTGACGTTCTGGAAAGTAATCCGATCAATCCCGTTGCGCTGAATATCAGCACCAGCATCGCGGCCGTTGTGGCCCATCGTTGGTTGATCGGCAGATAGTGCAGGAATGTTCCCATCCCCCAGGGGGCGACTTGCAGTCCAGTTGGAATCCTGGTGAACGAGACTATCGTTCTGGTTGCGAGACGCACTTCGCTGAATATCCCCCAGAAAACAACGACCCGGAACAGGGCAAGGTTCAAGGGATGAGTTACAGAAGTGAAGAAAGCCCTCAAAACGTTGAGTGCGCGATGACGCAGAAGAACGATGGAAACCGCAAGTTCCGCGGCGACAACAATCGTGAACGAGTGGGAGAAGGCCAGCTTTGCGCTAGTAATGCGGCCATACCAAATCAACGAGATGATCGTGGTTGCGAGCAGCACAACCGTCGCTGAGAGGCTGATCCACTGTTCGTAAGTGCGCTGCTGAACTTCCATGACTCTTGTGGCTTCTCTCAGCTGTAGGCCAGGCTCTCCGCGAAGATCTTAATGACGCAACTGGTCGGGCCTACGTGTCGAACGAGAAATATTACGCTGATCCAGCATGTCGTCCTATACTCTGCGGGGTGGTTGAATGAATAAAGATGAGGCAAAACCGGCGTGGAACGGGCAGTCTCTGGATATGGCTGCCAAAGATATCCTGGCCGGCGAGCTTGAGGACGCGCTGGCCAAGATCCTTGAAACCTGGTTTCCCCGCTGTGTAGATCAGGAACATGGCGGCTTTCTTTCCGACTTCGACTATCGCTGGAGGCCGCGCGGACCTCAGCTCAAGATGCTGGAGTATCAGACCCGCATGTTGCGGCTGATCTCGCGGGCGGCGGCTCATCCTCGCTTCGAGAGTTATCGTCAATACGCCACCCACGGTTTTCAGTACCTCCGCGATGTCATGTGGGACCGTGAGTTCGGGGGCTGGTATCGCTTGCTGGACCGTTCGGGCAGTCCTCTTGAAGCAGGCACCAAACATGGACACGGCGCCAGTTACGGCATAGCGGGGTATATCGCGTATTACGAACTTACCTCGGATCCGCAAGCCCTCACGCTGGCGCAAGAAGCCCTTCGATGGTTGGAAAAAGCGGGCCACGACTACGAGTATGGCGGTTACTACGCTCTCTACACCCGAGAGGGGATGCCGATTCTTTCTCGCGAGCAGTGCCCCATCCCGAACCTGGTGCGTGATTGCATCGGAACCCCATTGGGGTTCAAAGACGCGAACACAAATGGCGACATGCTGGAGACGATGGTCGATTTGTACCGGGTTTCACCGGACGAGCAGCTAAAGGTGAGATTGTTAGAGATGCTCCACATAGTGCGGGACATCATGGTTGTGCCGCCCGGGGCGGTGCACATGTATTTTCTGCCCAACTGGACCCCCGTGCCCGATATTGCCCGATATTCATACGGAATCAATACTTCCAATATTCTGGCCAAGGCGTCCCGGTTGCCGTGCCTGGAGTCGGATACGAAGACACGCGATGTCGTCAAATCCGTGGTGGACACGGTTTTGCAATATGGTTGGGACAACTCGCGAGGAGGGTTTTTCTACGGTGGTTCCACTTTCGGCCCCACCCACCTGGAAGACATTGTTGTTTTTATCGACACGAAGTTCTGGTGGCCCCAGGCCGAAGGTATGAGAGCACTGCTGAGGATGGCGCTGCTGTATCCGGACGACGAACGAAACTACCGGCAAAGCTTCCACCAGTTGTGGTCTTACATCAAGGAACACATGATTGACGCGAGGCGGGGCGGATGGCTGTGGGTGGGAAAAGATTCGCGGCCGCGGCGATGGAGGTCGGCAAAAGCCACGCCGTGGAAGGAGCCATCACACGAAGTTCATTCCTTGCTGGAATGCCTTCGGTTATTGCGTTCATGATGCTGTCGATCTAAAGCAGGCCAACTTATGACGGAAGCTCCACTGATCAGCACGGTCATTCCGTTGTTCAATTGCGAAAAATATCTGGGCGCTGCCATCGAGAGCATCCTGGCGCAGAACTACGAGCCGATGCAGATCATCGTGGTGGATGACGGGTCCACCGACGGCAGTGCGACTGTGGCCCGCAGTTTTCCGCAGGTGGAATATTACTTCCAGGAAAACGCCGGAGTGGCCACGGCCCTTAACCATGGACTCTCGAAGGCCAAGGGTGAATTCATCGCATTCCTCGATTCCGACGACTTGTGGACAGAAGGAAAACTCAAGCTGGAACTTGACGCCTTCACCCGTAATCCGGAGTTGGACATGGTGATGGGAAACGTCGAGCAGTTTCGGGAGACGGGTCCGAATACTGCCCCTGTGTCGCTGGGAATCTTCGAGGGTTATCTGAAGATTACAGTGCTGGTCAGGCGAAGCGCGCTGTTTCGGGTTGGACTCTTCGACCCGCAGTGGAAGACCGGCGATTTTATTGATTGGTATATTCGGGCAACCGAACTCCCCTTGAAGACAGTCATGCTTCCGGATGTGGTGGCCAGGCGGCGAATCCACGAGACCAACATGGGGATACGCCAACGCGACGCGCGGAGCGAATACCCCCGGATCATGAGGATGGCCATGGAACGGCGTCGCAAAGCCAAGAACCAAACAGAAACCTAGAGCATTCGAGCCTGCAGGCGTCGCCCTGACCAGAGCAGTCGCATCCGTTTGACTCCATAATTGAACGCTCTTGAGATCGTCCCGCGCCGTCCTTCGAGGTTCCAATAGTGCTGGAGGAAGAGCGGGATGGCCGCCACTCGACTGACCAGACTCTTCCCTTTCACGGTGCGCTGATATTGGGGATATAGCGCACGCACGGTCTGGCTGACTCCGGGCGAGTCCAGTTGCTTCATGTAGTACTGATACTCGTGCTGCTCCGCCGGGGTGACCGGCAGGGATTGCAATTTCTGCAGCACTTCCACGGGAATCGGCGCGTCGACTGACTTGACCATATAGGTCAAGGCATCGCGCAACGCGGGAACAACCCTGAACTGGACGGCGATATCGAGCAGGCGGAGCCAGTCAATCGTTGAGGATTCGAGAATGCAGAAGGCGTCCGCTACCCAGCGCAAGGGCGGAACCCAATTCCAGACCACGCCGTGAACGCAAGCATGCAGCAACTGATCGGTGGGGCAGAGGGCGCGAGTCGGCTGCCCTTCAAACTCCACCGGGACGGAAGCGTCCCAGAAAGTCCGGTCGGCACCGCTGTAGCAGGCCTGAAGAAGGACGTGCCAGTGCAGGTCGATACGCTCCTGCGGCTGGCGGGTAAAGTCGGCGGAGTGGCGGAACGAAAGGAAGAACTTCCCCAGGGCAACCGCCGGCAAGGTGTTGCGTGTCCAGCCTTGGGCCTGGAGCAGAGCGACCGCGTCCAGCGCTTGCTCATCCGGAACCAGTACATCGAGGTCCTGCATGGGCCGCAAACCGAAATCGCGGTAGTGCAGCAGGGTCAGGGCTGCCCCCTTGAGCAGCATGGTCGGGATACCAGCCTTGTGGAACTCGGCCAGCACCGGGGCCATACGCCGGAACACCAAGTGGTTTTCGCACCAGGCGCGGCGGTTTACTCCCTTGAGCTTCATCAGGACCGGGTCCCGATAGCCGAGGCGCTCCAGATTGCGATAAGCCAGGGGAAGCAGGCGGTAGGAACCGTTGTCCATGCGCTCCAGGCCGTCCTGGCCGTACCATTCCTTCCAGGCCAGCAGAGCGTCATCCGTCTTCAGCAGGGCTGCCTTAAGCAGCAGTTCCTGAAGAGGAGTCGGCCAGCAGCCGCCGGAAGCATCTGTGATACGCATGGCAAGCCTAATATATGCGCGCCGGGACCAAAGGTACAGACTAAATCCCGCGTCCAAGGCGGTCTTGAGCGAGTCTGCTAGAATCCTCCGTGCTTGGAGAGGCCGACTCCTACCGGTCTGGCAACGTATTGAAACTGGTCGCGCTTGCACACTCCGCCCGCAACAGCCACCTTTCCTGGAAGGACTTCACCGGGCTACAGGCAGAACCTTCGCCCATCGGTGACGTGGCCGGTGACCCCCTGGGCCGGCTTGGAGTCAGTGCCAAGGAATTCGGCGGCCCAGCGGGTTCGGTTGAGTTTCTGGGCAAGACCCAGTATCTGAATGGCGCGAAGGCGGTAGTGAGCCATACCGTGGATGATTCCCACGAGTTAATGCCGCCCTGTCTGGATGTGATGGACCGCCACGGAATCAAAGCTACAGCTTTTGTCACCACCGGATACCGGTCGATCATGCCTAAGCTGTGGCCTCGTCTACGCGAGGCAATCGCCAACGGGCATGAAATTGGATCGCACTCCCGACGACATCCCTGCCGTATCCCGGAAACGCCTTTCTACTGCTTCCGCGCACTTACCTGGGACGAGATCGCGGGCTCGCGAGATGACATTCTGAAGAACACCAGTCAGCCCTACGTCTGGAGTTGGGCCTACCCGTGTGGGAACTGTGCCGGCCGGGACTTTATTCAGCAAAAGATCGCGCGGGCTGGATATTTAGCGGCGCGAGGCTATCCCAATGAATTGCTGGACCATCACGCCGTTCCCGACCTGCAGACTTACGACTCGAATCCTTACGCCGCACGCTATACCCAGGTGGTGCAGAAGGGTTATTCGAAAACGGTTCCGGGAAAGGGCGAGGTCACGATTTCCGGGCGTACGGACGTCGCCTTGTTGAATGCCAAGTTCGACGAAGTATTTGCCAGCGGCGGGATCTACAGCTTCCTTTCACATCCCCAGATGCTCGACTACGGCCCGGAAAGTTTCTATGAACGCCATCTGGCCCACATCGGCGGCCGGGAGAACATCTGGTATGTACCAATGGGACCGCTGTATGCATACCGCACTTTGTCCGGGCAGACGCAGGTTGAGGCGCTGAAGACGGCAGGCACCGGGGCGCGCTTTGTAGTGTTCAACCGGCTAGATCGCCAAGTCTACAATGGAAGCATCACTCTCAGATTCGGCAGCAGTGCGAAGATGCAGGTAACGGTCAACGGCGACGAGCTTTCTGAAAGTCCGGCGGGACCCACAGCGCGCTGGGATGGACAGTACTATCGCAGGGACGGCAACGAATGGCTGGTTACGGTCCGACCCAACAGTGTGGTGCAATTCCGCCTTCCGAATCCCGTGCCGAACCCCTCATGAGAAATCCCGGTAGCTGGCGTGCGAGCTTTGCAGCTCGAACGGCAGGAAAATTCTTCATCCGCGCCGCGCCTTACCTTCCTGCGTTGCTGGTGACAAAAATCAATTACCTGCTCTCGGAGTGGGTCTATGTGCCCGAAGGCTGGCGAGCACAGCACCCGAAGATGAAGGGCTGGACTGATCCCGATGTTGCCGATGCGGTTGCACGGCATTGGCCCACGCTGGTGCGTAACCTTGAAGGACCCGGTCCGTTGGGTGTCTCCCATTTCCCGTGGAGTGTGACCCGTGACGAAGTGGGTTATCACAACGCAATGATGTCCTACGGGTACGTGTTAGCACTCGCGGCCAGGAAGAAAGACAACCTCTCCGTGCTGGACTGGGGCAGCGGAGCAGGCCACTACTACCTCTACAGCAAGACCCTGCTGCCTGAAGTTGAGATTGAATACCACTGCTATGACGTGCCATCGTTATGCGAAGCGGGAAGAAAGCTGCAACCTGAGGTGCACTTCCACGATGACGCAACGGAGTTGGCCGGAAAACGATTTGACCTGGTGATCAGCAGCAGCGCGCTGCACTACTTCGAAGACTGGCGGGCTGTGCTTTGCCAGCTGGCGGCTGCTACCGGTGAGTTTCTGTATCTTGCCCGGTTACAAGTGGTGAGCCGTTCACCCTCGTTTGTGGTGGAGCAAAGACCTTACCGGCCGGGCTACTACACACAGTGCCTGAGCTGGTTCCTGAATCGTCAGGAGGTCGTGACCTGTGCCGAAGAAGCGGGACTAGAGTTGGTCAGGGAGTTTGTGTACCTGGAACGGTGGGCGGTACGTGGCGCACCGGAGAAGCAGGAAGGACGCGGATTTTTGTTTCGGCGGCGGACGGCCTAGTTGCTGTGGGGGTGAAGCACATGAAGAAAAAGAAAAAGGACAAAGTCTTTCTCGCCGGGAACAAGCCGGCGCGGGATTTTGAGTTCAACAAGGAAGTCGCCGAGGTGTTCGACGACATGCTGGAACGCAGTGTCCCGTTCTACTCGGAACAGCTGAACATGGTCACCGACATCGGCAAGCGCTTCTATATTCCGGGAACGATGGTGTACGACCTGGGCTGCTCAACCGCGACCATGCTGGTGGATATGTGCCGGAAACTTCCCGCGGCGGCACGCTTCGCCGGCTACGACAATTCCCTTCCCATGCTGGAGCGGGCACGGAAGAAGATTGCCGAGAACCATTTCGAGCAGAGAATCGAGGTCCGCCCGGGCGAGCTCAACGGAGCGCTCTCAGAACTGCCTCTGGAGAATGCCAGCATCGTCACCATGTGCTGGACGCTGCAGTTCATCCGGCCTCTGGGCAGAGATGCCCTGATCCGGCACATCTACGATTCGCTGGCCAGTGAAGGTGCGCTGATCGTGACCGAGAAAATCCTCACCAACAACGGTCACGTGAACCGCTTTTTCATCGATTTCTATTATGACTTCAAGCGCAAGCAGGGGTATTCGGATACTGAGATCGCGCGCAAGCGAGAGGCACTGGAGAACGTCCTGGTCCCGTACCAACTGCAGGAGAATCTTGACCTGTTCCGGCGCAACGGTTTTGAAATCGTCGAAACGTTTTTCCAGTGGTTCAACTTTGCCGGCTTCCTTTGTGTGAAAAAGCCAGTCTCTTCGTAAGAACATTCAGCAGCAACCCACTCATTTCCCTGAAGATCGCGTCCAAAAGACAGAAATTTGGAATGTACGGAATTGCTCAGAAGTTAAATCCTCTTAATGAGATAGTTCTCACACAAAGAGGTGGGCCATGTGGATTCTTTCAGGACATCAAAGCAAGCAAACCCTCAGGCAATCGTGTTCGGAACTTGAGATGCTAGTTCTTGAGCGCACGGTAGCATTGCAGAATCTTTCCCAGCGGCTGCTCCGGGTGCAAGACGAGGAACGGCGAAAAGTGGCCCGGGACTTACACGACAGCACCGGCCAGACACTTACTGCGTTGAAAATATCAGTGACCCTGCTGCAACAGAAATTGCACCATGACAAAGCAACCCGCGATGAGCTTGCCGGGATCGCGGGTCTGGTGGATGAGGCGTTACAGGAAATCCGCACGACCTCTTATCTATTGCATCCGCCCCTGCTGGACGAATCAGGATTAACTTCGGCTGCGCAGTGGTACCTGGCGGGTTTCGCCCAGCGCAGCGGGATCAAGGTACGAGTGGACTTTGCCCCCGAGATTCAGCGTCTACCCAAGCAGATCGAGAACGCACTCTTCCGCGTGCTACAGGAAAGTCTTACCAACGTGCACCGGCACTCCGGCAGTTTCGAGGTAGACGTCCGCTTGCGCCGCGAGGGCCCGGTGGTCATTCTCGAAGTGCGAGACTACGGATGCGGAATTTCCAAGAAATTCCCGAGCACCTCGCGAATGGCGGCTCTAGACTCCGGCGTGGGACTGGCTGGAATGCGCGAACGTTTGAATGAGCTGGAGGGCGAATTGGAGATTGAACCTGCCGATCCCGGGACCAGGCTACGAGCCACTGTGCCTCTGCTTTCTCTATCTGCGGCTGCCCACGCTGCGTAATCTCTTCTCGGCGCCTTTCACACCCCCGAAAGCAAGCCCCTGTCCTTCGTAGTTTGAAGGGCCGGGGCTTTTTCCTTTGATGGACGCGCCGTTGGTCATTGGCCAAGGACTAAGTGCCAAAGGCCAACGACCGACGGCCAACGACGATTTTCTGGTCTTGATTCTTAGTTTTCAGTTCCTCGTTCTCAGTTCTCAGATGGATTGAGCGGGCGCGGGCTGGTGATGTATAAGACAAAGCCTATGACAAGATTGCGGCTTTTGTTTGCCCTGCTGGTTCTGACAGGCTGCGTGGTTGCTCAGACATCTGCCAAGCCGGCGGACGGACTTACGACTCGTACGGCTGGGTTGCAACGGCACGATGGCTTCTTCCCGTACTACTGGGACGAAAAAAAAGGTGACATCTTGTTTGAGCTGTCCCCAGCAGCGCTGCAGGGAGAGTTTCTATACTTCACCGGACTGGGCAGCGGCGTCGGTTCGATCGAGGCATTTGCGGACCGGAGTTCATTCGGCGGTGGCGCAGTGTGCCGGTTCCGGCGGGCTGGAATGCGCGTGCTGGTGATTCAGGAGAACACAAGCTTCCGCGCTCCGAACGGAGCGGCGGAGTTGCAGCATTCGGTGGAATACAGTTTCCCGACTTCGGTGCTGGCCTCGCTTCCGGTCGAGGGAGAGCGCGATGGCACTGTGCTGGTCGACGGCGACAGCCTGCTGATGCGGGACGCGTTTGATCTGCTCTCGCAATTGCGCCGTCCTTCGCGTGCCGTGGGTGGCGTGGTCATCCGGGAACAATCGTCGAAGGCGGCGGACTGGCGGCTGGACAAAGATCGCAGCGTGATCGATCTGGAGCACACCGGAAGTTTCCCTCTCAATACGGAAGTGGAAGCGCTGCTGACTTTCTCCACGGATTCGGAGAGCGATCTGAACCAGCCTGATCCACACTCGTTGAGCCTGCGCGAGCATCATTCGTTTGTGGCCATGCCGGCTGCGGGATACGAGGTGCTGGATCAAGACCCACGGGTGGGATTTATCAGTACCAGCTTTCAGGATTTCTCGCAGGCTTACGACCGGTCGCTGACGCGTTACCTGGTAAACCGCTGGCGTCTGCAGAAGAAAGATGCGAATGCGGCGATGAGCGAGCCGGTGAAGCCGATTGTGTTTTATCTCGACCGCGCGATTCCGGAGCCGATCCGTTCGGCGGCGCGTATGGGAGCGTTGTGGTGGAATGCGGCGTTTGAGCAAGCTGGATTCAAAAACGCTCTGCGGGTCGAAGATTTGCCCGAAGGCGTGGATCCGATGGACATTCGCTATCCGACGATCCAGTGGACGAACCGGTCGGGACGAGGATGGTCGGTGGGGCAGAGCCACGTCGATCCGCGGACGGGCGAAATCATTCACGCCGTGGTGCAATTGGATTCGCATCGCATGCGCACGGTGAACAATTATTGGGAGTCGGTGATGCCGTCGGCTCGGGACAACTCCGAACCCGCTCTGGATAGCTTCGCCGCGCTCGACAGTCTCGATCCGAAAACCAGCGAAGAACAAACCATGCTGAAACGGCTGGCACTGCTGACCTGTCATGAAATGGGACACGTACTGGGCCTGGAACATAACTTCGTGGCCAGCACCTACGGACGCGGCTCGGTGATGGATTACTTCGCGCCGCGCTTTCAGATTCGTGCAGATGGGACGGCCGATCTCTCCGATGCCTACATGCAAGAGACCGGGAGTTACGACCGCCTCGCCATCGAATGGGGATACAGCCAGGGCAAACCGGGCAGTTCGGTGCGGGAGAACCAGGCGCGGCTGGATGCGATCGTCAAGGGAGCGCTGGCGAAAGGAATTGTCTGGGGAAACACGGCCGATCCTCGATGGAATTCTTATGATGACGGCCCCGATCCGGTGAACTGGCTTAAAACGGTTCTGCCGGTGCGAAATTCGCTCCTGGCCCAGTACAGCCCGCTTATGTTGCGGCCGGGCGAGCCCAACTCGATGTTCACTTCGCGGTTGCCGTTGGTTTATCTGTTTCATCGTTACGCGCTGGGAGCCGCAATCAACGTAATAGGTAGCGCCGAGATTCCGCTCTCGCTGGCAGGGGATGGGCAGAAACCCGTTATCATCTGGCCGGCGGAGAGTCAGAAGGAGGCGCTGCAACTGGCGCTGGGTGCTTTGAATCCTGCGCGGCTGAATGTTCCGGCGGAGGTATGGAAGGCGTTAGCGCCGCTGGAGAATCGCGATTCCGATCCGGAGCAGTTTGCCTCGTCGGCGGGATATCTTTTCAGTCCTCAGGACGGGGCGCGGGCTGTGGCTGAGATCGTAGTAGGCGGATTACTAAACCCTCAGCGCATGCAAAGGCTGGTGGTGATCTCGCGTCAGGAGTCAAAAGCGCCCTCGGCGGAGAGCGTGGTTTCGGCACTGGTGAGCACCGCGTTTTCTGACACGGCGAAGACACCCGCTGAACGGGATCTCGCAGGCGTGGTGCAAACCGAAGTGGCGGACCGCCTGATGATTCTGGCGGCGAATTCTGACGCAACCGCCGAGGTACGGGCTGCGGCTTTGGCTGGAGTGCGGGAAGTGCAGGGGGCAGTGAAGAAGAATGCAACGCGTGGGCCGATACTGGAGCAGATTGATCACGAAATTATTTTGTTCCTGCAGGATCCGGAGCAGAATACGCCTAAGGTGAAACCGTCTGGGGCACCGGCGGGGCCACCGGTCTAGAATGTCCCAAAAATCTTGCGGGGCTTTGCCCCGCTGCACGAGCGCGGGCGCCCGCCCTACATGATCTTCGTCGCGACTGGGTGGCGGGATTCGTAGGCTGTGATTTCGGGTTCGTGTTTTAGCGTCAGACCGATGTCGTCGAGGCCTTCTAGCAGGCAGTGGCGGGTGAATTCATCGATCTGGAAAGTGGCTTTGAATCCAGCGTCATCACTGACCTGGCATTTTTCGAGGTCGATGGCTAGTTGGTAGTTGGGCTGCTCCCCCGCGCGTTTGATAATCCCTTCGACTTCGTTTTCTGTCAAAACCACTGTGAGCACGCCATTCTTCACGCAGTTGTTGGCGAAGATGTCGGCGAAAGATGGGGCGATGACTGCGCGGAAGCCGAAATCTTCCAGGGCCCAGACGGCGTGTTCGCGGGACGATCCGCAGCCGAAGTTTTTGGCGGTGACGAGAATGCTGGCTCCCTTGTAGCGCGGCTGGTTCAGGGAGAAAGTGGGGTCCTGCGAACCATCTTTGTTGCGACGCCAGTCGAAGAACAGGAATTCGCCAAAGCCGGTGCGCTCGATTCGCTTCAGGAACTGCTTGGGGATGATCTGGTCGGTGTCTATGTTGGCACGATCCAGCGGGACGACTTTGCCTTTGTGAGTGCGGAAAGGTTGCATTTGCTCTCCAGACTTTCGGAGGGCGGGACGCCCTCCGGACAGCCGGCGGGACGCCGGCGCTACTTTAACTACTCAAACTTCCAGTTTCTAATGTCGGTGAAGTGGCCTTCGATGGCGGCTGCTGCGGCCATCATGGGGCTGACCAGGTGGGTGCGTCCACCACGGCCCTGACGGCCTTCGAAGTTGCGATTGCTGGTCGAAGCACAGCGCTCGCCCGGTTGCAGGATGTCCGGGTTCATACCCAGGCACATCGAGCAGCCGGACTCCCGCCATTCGAAACCTGCCTCCTGGAAAATTCGGTCGAGGCCTTCCTGCTCGGCTGCATGTTTCACCGCTTGCGAGCCGGGAACGACCATGGCCCGGACTTTCGGACTCACGTGGTGTCCCTTGGCCACGCGAGCGGCCGCGCGCAAATCCTCGAGGCGCGAGTTGGTGCAGGAACCGATGAAGACGCGATCGACTGGAATTTCTTCCACGCGGGTGCCGGCTTTCAGCCCCATGTATTCCAGCATGCGTTCGGCGGCGTGGCGATCTGCGTCCGTCTTGAGATCAGTGAGATCCGGGACACGGCCGCTGACAGACACCACCATGCCGGGGTTTGTCCCCCAGGTCACGAACGGGGCCAGCTTCGAGGCATCAATTTCCACGATCTTGTCGTAACGCGCGCCGGGATCGGACGGCAGAGTGCGCCAGTGTGCGACCGTCTTTTCCCAGCCGCCGTTTTGTGGAGCGAAGCGGCGGTTCTTGAGATAGGCGAAGGTGGTCTCGTCCGGCGCGACCATGCCGGCGCGAGCTCCGGCCTCGATGCTCATGTTGCACAACGTCATGCGGCCTTCGACCGAGAGTCCGCGGACGGCTTCTCCGGCGTATTCGATGACGTGTCCGGTGGCGCCGTCGGTGCCGATCTGTCCGATGATCCCCAGAGCCAGATCTTTGGCGGTCACGCCTTCAGGCAGCTTGCCCCGAACGTCGATCAGCATGGTTTTCGGTTTGCGCTGCGGCAGACATTGTGTGGCCAGCACATGCTCGACTTCGGATGTGCCAATGCCGAAGGCCAGCGCGCCAAACGCGCCGTGGGTGCTGGTGTGGCTGTCGCCGCATACGATGGTCATGCCCGGCTGGGTAAGTCCGAGTTCGGGGCCGATGACATGGACGATGCCCTGGTCGGGCGAGTCCATGTCGAACAGGGGGACGCCGAATTCCTTGCAATTCTTCTGCAGGGCCTTGATCTGAAGTGCAGCAATCGGATCGGTAATGGGCGTGCCGCGGGGGTCGGTCGGGATGTTGTGATCGACCGTGGCCACTGTCCGGTTGGGCTGGCGCACACGGCGCTTTGCCGCGCGCAGGCCATCGAAAGCCTGCGGCGACGTCACCTCGTGGACCAGATGCAGGTCTATATAAAGAAGAGGCAGGCGGTCCGGTGGGGAGGAGACGACGTGCTCGTTCCAGACTTTCTCGAATAGGGTGCGTTTCTCGGACATTGAGTCTCGGGCTTGACCGAATAGATATTTTATCAACAAAGGGGAAAATGGTGCTCAGGATGATCCGCATGGGACCGGGTCTTCGACCCGGTCGAGCGGTACGCAGCGCCGCTGTATGTTGGGGAACTTCAGAACTGTGGCCCATTTGGGCCGCCCGACCGGGTCAGAGACCCGGTCCCACACAAGACAGTGCCTCAATCAAAATCCGGGCTTGTGAGATTATGATGAGCATTCCATGATCAACGGAAAGAATATCGCCGTGGTGCTCCCCGCCTATAACGCGGAGAAGACGTTGACGGCGACCGTGGCGGAATTGCCGGAACTGGTCGACATCCGCATTCTGGTGGACGACCACAGTTCCGACCGCACCGTCGAAATTGCGAAGCAGTTGGGGTTGCAGTTCTATGTGCACGACCAGAATTACGGCTATGGCCGCAACCAGCAGACCTGCTATCGCGAGGCCCTGGCGGCGGGTGCGGACGTGGTCATCATGGTGCATCCTGATTACCAGTACACGCCGCTCCTGGTGACGGCCATGGCCAGCATGGTTGCTTATGGTGTCTATGACGTGGTGCTGGGATCGCGCATTATCGGCGGGCAGGCTCTGCATGGCGGCATGCCGTTCTACAAGTACGTGGCCAACCGCTTTCTGACCGCGTTCGAGAACCTGTTTCTCGGGATCAAGCTGTCGGAGTATCACACCGGTTATCGCGCCTTCAGCCGTGAGGTGCTGACCGGGCTTCCTCTGCTCGAGAATTCGGATGATTTTGTTTTCGACAACCAGGTACTGGCGCAATGCGTCAACTTTGGTTTTCGGATTGGCGAAGTGTCGTGTCCGACGAAATATTTCGAGGAGGCTTCGTCGATCAACTTTCGGCGCAGCGTGACTTATGGGTTTGGAGTGATCCGGACGACCTTGCAGTTTGCCCTGCAACGGGCGGGGTTGGCGCACTTTCGGATCTTCGATGCCAAGGGGCGGAAGCTGGAGCCCGGGGCTGCTGACTACTACGCCCGCGGGGCGGCGGCACCGCCGGGTTAGAAGTGCGGATTCGACTGCGGGGTGGGCGGGACGCCGGCGCTACCAACCCCTTTCGACCGTCGCGTGGGCCTCTCCTCCGTAATTGCGCCTCCCGGCGGTTGCGGCTAGCATCTAATTAGAAACGAATGGCGACTGCCACTACTTCCGCACCAGAACGACGGCCGCCCCAGATGGTCTACAGCGAGATCCTCAGTTTTGCCTATGAGACCTTTCGCAGTAACAAGGTGCGGTTCGCGCTGACTGCGTTGGGGATGGTGATCGGTACGGCTTCGTTGATCCTTGTTGTGACGATCGGCATGACCGGCAAGCAGTATGTGCTGAACCAAATCCAGTCGATCGGCACCAACCAGATCGAGGCGGAGTACCAGAGCGGCGCCCAGCGCGTTGCCAGCGTCACTCCCGACCCGCTCACCATCGATGACCTGAAGGCCGCTTTGCAGCAGGTCCCTGGCATTGTGGCGGCTTCGCCGGTGGTCTCACTGGGCGAGCGTATTCCGGTGGGCGGGGGCAAGGAACGCGACATCTCGGTGCTCGGGGTTTTTCCCGATTACAAGATCGTGCGCAACCTGGTGGTGATCACCGGCAGATTTTTCGACGGTAAAGATGAGCAGGAACATAACAAGGTGGGCGTGATCACCCAGAAGATGGCGGAAGAGCTTTACGGATCGCAGGAAGAAGCGATCGGGAAGATCATCAAACTCAGCGGCCTGCCCTTCACCATCGTTGGCACCTTCCGGGAGCGTGTAGATACCTTCGGGCAAACCGAAGTGGTCGATTACACCATGCTGATCCCGTACACGGTGAGCCGCTACTTTACCGACACTCCGACGGTGAAACAGATTTACTTCTCGGCGTCGGACCCCGCCATGGTGGCACCGGCGACCGACCAGATCCGGAAAGTGATCCAAAGCCGCCACCGGGCCGAATCGGTTTACAACGTCATGAATCTCACTCAATTGGTCGTGCTGGCGGAGAAGACGGCCAACGCTCTGACCCTGGTGCTGCTGCTGGTAGCGGCGGTCGTCCTGCTGGTCAGCGGGATCGGGATCATGAATATCATGCTGGCCACAGTGAGTTCCCGCATCCGCGAGATTGGTATCCGCAAGGCCTTGGGCGCCACGAACCGGGAGATACGCTTCCAGTTCCTTGCCGAGGCCATGACCATATCCCTGGTCGGAGGGCTGATTGGTGTGGTGATCGGACTGGCGATTCCCTATTCGGTCCGCTTCCTGACGGAATACCGGATTCCCATTTCAGGACTGTCTGCGATTGTCGCAATTCTAGTTTCGTCGTTCGTGGGGGTGATCTTTGGGACGGTGCCGGCGACAAGGGCGGCGAAGCTGGATCCGGTGGAAAGTTTGCGGTACGAGTGAACAAGGGCGCTTCTAGCTACTGGCTAATCGCCCCTCTCCGAGCATTTCACGTTTGCCTTGGCCAGAAGCTAGTAGCCAGAAGCCAGAAGCTGACTCTAAAACAAAAATGCCGGGCTGGTTAGCCCGGCTGATTCTTGTTATTCACCTCGCGGGGAAACGGCTTGGTTCTGAGGTCCCCGTAGATTTCTTACATACTTTTGGTCACCGCTTACATCACCAGAGCCAGACCCTCCAGCTCTTTCTGCAGTACCGGCATGGAGCAGCCTGACATCTCAACCCGGCCCACGGCATCCATGGCTGCCTGAGGCGACACCCCGTAGCCACGGCCCATGAGGAAGACTTGCAGGAGTTCAGCGGCCTCGCGCGAATCGATCAAACCACCCTGAAGAAGATCGTTGCGCAGAGCCGACAGTTCGGTACTGGAGAATCGTTCTTTCATGGTCGTTATCACCTCCGACCTGCATTTCCTTAACTATTAGACTCACTGCCTGCCATGAACGTTGCATGCAATTTTGGGGCCCACATCGGGCTCCCTTTCTATATACGTTGGCAGCCCCGATTTGGTTTCTTAAACCCCTTGCGTTGCGGTAAGTTGCAGACACCTGAATCTTTGGATGCGTCGGCGAGGCTGATTTTTGTGGCACGAACGTGCCATAACGGGAATTCTCGATCTTGACACGTTGTGTCGTTCTGGGACGAGATGCGATGACAGAATATGGCTCTCAGGACGGGTCATGCTAAGACGGATCAATGACGGCTTCGTCAACCAGCATGATCGGGATTCCGTCACGCACCGGGTAGACGCGGCTGCACTCGGAGCACTTCAGACTCTGCCCTTGGTCTTTCAAGGCGAGCGGTTTTTTGCAGACGGGACAAACCAGGATGTCGAGCAGGTCTTGAGGAATCATGGAGGGATTTTACGCTTTCTGTCCGGAGGGACAAGGCTTAGAGGGTCTCGACTGTGGTTTCGCGATTGGACTGGACCTCAGTTTTTAGTTGTCAGTTCCCGGTTCTCAGTTGGGCCGAACTCGAACGACGAGAGATGATTTACGATAAAGTCGTTCCTCGGAGGCTTCATGGCTGCCACGATTCTGGACGGCAACAAGATCGCCGCTGAAATACGGGCGGAGGTTGCTGTGGAAGTAAAAGACATGACGGCCGCCGGAGTTCGTCCCGGTCTGGCGGTCATTCTGGTCGGGCACAATCCGGCCTCCGAGATCTACGTTCGGGGGAAGGTAAAGAGTTGTGGCGAGGTGGGCATCTACAGCGAGCAGATTACGCCTCCGGACACGATTTCGAGCCAGGAGTTGCTGGAACTGGTGCTCGAATTGAACCGGCGCGATGAGATCGATGGAATCCTGGTGCAGTTGCCGTTGCCGGCGCAAGTTGACTCCAAGAAAATCCTGATGGCGGTGGACCCGGGCAAAGACGTGGACGGGTTCCATCCCATGAACGTAGGATTTCTCTCCACCCAGCGGCCGGGGCTGGTGCCCTGTACCCCGGCGGGAATCATGGAGATTTTGAAGCGCAGCAAGATTCCGATCGCCGGTCAGGACGCGGTGGTGGTGGGGCGCAGCGATATTGTGGGCAAGCCCGCGGCCATGCTGCTGATCAATGCGAATGCGACCGTGACCGTGTGCCACTCGAAGACACGGGACCTTCCCGGCGTCTGCCGCCGCGCCGATATTCTGGTGGCGGCGATCGGCCGATCGGGAATGATTACTCGGGACTTCGTGAAGCCGGGTGCCACCGTAATTGATGTCGGCATGAACAAAGTGACCGAGCGCGCCGAATTTGATCGGCTTTTTGCCGGCGACGCCAGGCGTGAGGAAACTTTCAGGACGAAAGGGTCGACGTTAGTGGGCGACGTCGATCCCCATGTGGCGGAAGTGGCGGGCGCAATTACGCCTGTCCCGGGTGGTGTGGGCCCGCTGACCATCGCCATGCTGATGTCCAACACGGTGAAGGCCGCCAAGATGCGGAGGGGCTCGCGCCTGCCAGTCCGGGCGGCCGAGCACGCGCGAAGTGCTTAAGGTTGGATTGACCGGAGGCATCGCCGCGGGCAAATCCGTGGTGGGAAAGATGTTTGCCGCATTGGGCGCGCAGGTGATTCAGGCTGACGACATTTCCCACCAGCTTATGATGCCCGGCGAAGCCGTTTACCGAGAAGTGGTGGAGCACTTCGGCTCTGAAATTCTGGATCCCGACGGCAAGGTGAACCGTGCGCGTCTGGCAGAACTCGCCTTCGGCGGCGTTGGAAAACCGTCGCGGGTTCAGGAACTGAATCAGATTGTCCATCCGGCTGTGATCCGGCGGCAGGAAGAGTGGATTGCCGAGGTTGGCCGACGCGATCCGCATACCATTGCCATGGTTGAGGCAGCGCTTATTCTTGAAGCCCGGATGGCGGAGGGCTTCGATCGATTAGTGGTGGTGACCTGCCGTCCCGAACAGCGTATCGAACGCTGGGCGCGGCGGTTGAAAGTTGATTTGGAAACGGCGCGCGGGGAAGTTACGCGGCGGATGGCAGCGCAACTTCCAGATGAAGAAAAGATCAAAGCCGCCGACTACGTGATCGACAACTCGGGCTCGCTTGATGAAACCGAGCGGCAGGTGAAGAAAATTTCCGTTGAGTTGGAGAAGGAAGCGGGATAACGAACCACGTCGGGAAGGTTGTTGAACTATGAAACTGCTGCGACCTGTTTTGCTGGCTTTGATTTTTGCCGGCGCGTTCTATTACTTCACGACCTACCGCTCGGGACGCATGCATCCCACCAGCTGGTTCGGCCGGCCCATTGAGAAGGTGGAAATCACAGAAGCTTCCGCAGTCGAGCCGTTCGATGCCGAAGAGCAGAACAACATCAGCGTCTATCGCAAGAACATCGATTCCGTGGTGAACATCACTTCGCGGGCCGTGACGTTTGATTTCTTTTACGGACTGGTGCCACAAGAAGGGCAGGGCTCGGGCTTCATCATCGATAAAGAAGGCCATGTGCTGACCAACTATCACGTGATCGCCGAAGCCCGCCAGGTGGAAGTCACACTGCACAACCGGAAGAAATTCCGCGCCACGGTGGTGGGGACTGACCGCTCGCACGATCTGGCAGTGATTCAAATCAAAGGCCCGGGACTGACCCCGATGGTGCTCGGTGACTCGCACAATTTGCAGGTTGGGCAAAAAGTCTACGCGATCGGCAATCCCTTCGGTCTCGCTGGGACGATGACTCGGGGCATCATCAGTTCGATCCGCCCGGTGCAGGAGCCGGACGGAATGCAGATTGATGAAGCCATCCAGACCGATGCGGCCATCAACCCCGGAAATTCCGGCGGGCCGCTGCTGAACCTCCACGGTGAAGTGATTGGCATCAACACCATGATCGCTTCGAACGTCGGACAGAGCGCGGGCATTGGTTTTGCCATTCCGGTGAACACCGCCAAAGCCGTGCTGAACGACTTAATGACGCTGGGCCGCGTGCGGCGTCCGGCACTGGGCGTGCGTACGATCCCGATTACGCCGGAACTAGCCGACCAGTTGGGACTGGCCGCGGACAGCGGATTGCTGATCGTTCAGGTGGTGCCCGGTGGAGCGGCGGATCGCGCCGGCTTGAAAGGCGGCACTGAGCGCGCGTATCTGGGCAACATGCCGATCATGGTGGGCGGCGACCTGATTGTGGCGATTGATGGTCAGGACGTTCAGGACCAGCAGGATCTCAGCCAGATGATGAACAGTCACCGTGCGGGCGACACGGTGCGGCTCACAATCTATCGGGCGAAAAAGAAGATGGATGTGAACGTAACGCTGGGTGAGGCACGGGAACAGGTTTGAGCGAGTGAATTGTCATGGCGCTGGTCGTCTTCTTGAGAGGAGTCAACGTCGGAGGCCACAGGACTTTTCGGCCGAGCATCCTCGCGAAAGAGCTGAGCGGCTTCGACCTCGTGAATTTTGGCGCCGCCGGAACTTTCGTGGTGCGGAAACGGATTAGTCAGGCCAGACTGCGTGCGGAGCTGGCAAAGCGATTGCCGTTTGAGACCGAAGTGGTAATTTGCAAAGGGAAGGACGTGCTCGAACTGCAATCGGCGAATCCGTTTGCGGGTCAGCCCGTGGGACCGAAAATCGTTTGGTTTGTGAGCATATTGGCAAAACGTGGGCGGCCTTTGCCTTCCATCCCTTTTAGTCTTCCTTCGGGGGACGAATGGTCTTTGAAAATCCTCGCCATAAAAGACCGGTTCGTCCTCGGCCTGTACCGGCGCGAAATGAAAGCGATCCGTTACCTGGGCCAGCTGGATAAAGTTTTCGGGGTTCCGGCGACGACACGTAACTGGAATACGATCACAGCAGTTGCCAGAATCTTGGAAAAGTAGCATCGACATGCGGCGAAAATTGCAGGCCGAATTACTGTTTGCGTTAGGTATCATCCCCTAGCCCGTGTGGAAACATCTAGAATTTACGGCAGACATACCAGCCCAGCTATGTAGCGAACGGCTGCGATCCAACATTGACCGGCTCCGCTTCACAATCCTCCCCGAGCCGTATCAAAAGTCAGTTGTGGGTAATGTCAAAAATGGCAGCTTCCGCATTCGTAAGAAACGCGACTCGCAAAATAGTCTCGCGCCAATATTGGTGGGGCGTTTTCATGACGACGCTGAACTAACAAGAGTTGTCGGCAAATTTCGTCCTTCCTACTTGAGTCTCGCGATCTGGGCCGTGTCCCTCGCTATCGCTGCGACTGGGCTCCTGACCACTACTTGGCGCGGATTTCTAATCACGGCTTCTAGCATCACTCTGTACCTTGCCTTTATTGTTATCTTCGCGGACGAGTTGGGTCGCCGGGGCGAAGGAGGAGCCGTACTTGGAACAATTCCTCCGCGACATTTTGGCTGGAAAAACGCAGCCCTGAAAGGTCAATTGGCGTAACATCGCCATTACAGTCGCTGACCGGTTCTCCCCACCCAGACGGAAATCCTTGAGTTGGCACTCCTTACGCTGCTGACTCGGCTGAAGAGTTTTCAATCTCAGATACTTCTGCGTCCGTAAGAGACAATTCGCCGGCGCGCATGACGCCGTCGGCCTGGTTGGCGTTGCGGGCGCCTACGATGGCGGCGGTCACTGCTGGATTCTTGAGCGTCCATGCAATCGCGACTTCGCCCGGGGAGCGGCCGTGGCGTTTGCCAATTTCACGCAGCCGTTCTACCAAGGCCAGGTTCTTCGACAGTTTGGGCTCGTTGAAATTTGCATTGTTGCGGCGCCAGTCGTCCTTGGGCAGGTCGGCGGCACGTTCGCGCGTCATGGCTCCGGTCAACAGGCCGGACGCCATCGGCGAATAGACGATCACACCAATATTTTCGCGCAGACAATAAGGCAGAGTTTCGGCCTCCACATCGCGGTGAATCAGCGAATAAGGAGGCTGTAGCGAAGTGACCGGAGCGATGGCCTGGGCCCGCTTCAGTTGTCCGGCATTGAAATTCGAGACGCCGATCCAGCGCACTTTGCCTTGACGTTTCAGGTCGGCAAGGGTCGACCATCCCTCTTCGAGTTCCGGAGAGTCAGGATTGGGTGGCCAGTGAATCTGGTAGAGATCGATGACGTCGGTGCCGAGGCGGCGCAGGCTGTCCTCGATTTCGCGGCGGATGGAATCGGCGCTCAGGCCACCGCGGACGTTGCCTTTTTCATCCCAGAGGCGGCCGCATTTGGTGAACACATAAGGCCGAGGTCCAGACCAGGCCTTCAGGGCCTTGGCCACGATTTCTTCGGAATGGCCCAGGCCGTAAACGGCAGCGGTGTCAATCCAGTTCACACCCAGTTCGAGAGAACGATGGATGGCGGCGATGGAATCGTTGTCATCTTGTGATCCCCACGCGAACTGCCAACCGGACCCGCCGATGGCCCACGCTCCGTAGCCTACCCGCGTGATGTGTAAGTCGGAGTTGCCAAGTTGTCTGGTTTGCATTTCAATCTCCTAACGGGCTTTGATTCTACGTTCCGCAGATTAGATTCGCGAGTCTCAAGAATATGAGTGTTGAATCCGTTCGCAAATTTTGTCTCTCATTTCCTCATGCTACTGAGAACCTGCAATGGGGAGATGACCTCTGCTTCAAGGTGGGAGGGAAGATTTTTGCTTTGCTCAATCTCAATGCAGTTCCGCCACGATTGATGTTCAAGTGCGATCCGGAGAGGTTTGCGGAGTTGGTGGAGCAGGAAGACATTATCCCGGCGCCGTATCTGGGGCGCTACAAGTGGGTGTCGTTCGAGAGGTTGGATGTGCTGCCGTGGAGCGACGTGAAGGATTTGATTGAGCAGTCGTATGGGATGGTGGCGGCGAAGGCGAAAGTTGGGAAAGTCCCGGGGAAAAAAGTTCGGAGGGCGAGCAGGGTCCGCGGGAAGAAGCGTTAGCCTTTCTCGTTTTTCGCAATGGGCACGAAAAATCTGCCGGAACGGTCGGTAACAAAAGGCTTGCCGAGCTTTTGCTCGGCCTGGACGGGTCGGAGACCCGTCCCCACATGTCCGGTGGAGATCACAAGATGTGGCTTGATCTGCTGATTTGACTCTCGCTCTGCCACTGGGCTAGCCTCTAGCAGTCCCTGCCCATGCGACCTCATTGCAAGTTACTCATTCTGCTGGCCTTGATGCCGAGTTTGTCGGCTTTCGGGGAGCGGCTCGTGCCTGTGGTTGCGCCTCGCGGGATGGTGGTCAGTGTCCACCTGTTGGCCTCGCGGGCCGGGGTACAGATGATGAAAGCCGGCGGGAATGCTGTCGACGCGGCCGTGGCCGTTGGCTTCACTTTGGCCGTGGTGCATCCGCAGGCGGGGAATTTGGGTGGCGGCGGATTCATGCTGACTGCGGTTCGCGGACGGCAAGACGCACTTCGTTGACTATCGCGAGAAAGCTCCGGCGGCAGCTACCGCGAACATGTATCTGGATGCCAAGGGTGATGTCATCGAAGACGCCAGCACCATCGGCTACAAGGCGATCGGAGTGCCGGGGTCTGTGGCCGGGATGGTTTACGCGGAGAAGAAGTACGGCAAGCTGACGCTGGCGCAGGTGATGGCTCCCGCGATCAAGCTGGCGGAGGATGGCTTTGCGCTGGCTGCCCAGGACGCCGCCGAAATTCAGGAAGATAAAGATCTGGCGAAGTTTCCTGAATCGCGGCGTATTTTTCAGCGGGATGGAAACTATTACAAAGCCGGAGAGATTTTCAAGCAGCCGGATCTGGCGCGAACCTTGAAACGGATCGCCACCAATCCGGACGACTTCTATCACGGAGCGATGGCGCGAGAACTGGCGGCCTCGATGCAGAAGGGCGGAGGCCTAATCACGGCCGACGATCTGGCAGCTTATGAAGTGAAAGAGCGCGAGGCGGTGCGGGGATCGTACCGCGGATACGAGATCATCAGCGCACCGCCGCCCTCGTCGGGCGGGACCACGCTGATCGAGATCCTGAATATTCTCGAGGGCTACAATCTGGCGAAACTTGGAGGGCGGTCGCCGCAAGCGATGCACCTGACTCTGGAGGCCTTCCGCCGCGCGTTCTTCGATCGGGCGGAGTTTCTGGGTGATCCGGATTTTTCGAAAATTCCCGTAGCTCAACTCATCGACAACCACTATGGTGCGGCCTGGCGGGAATCGATTGATCCCGAGCATGCCAGCGTCAGTAAGGATTTGAAACGTCCGGCCAGCTTCAGCGGGCTCGAGCAGGAGGCTGCAGCACATTTTCCGGGCGTCGGCGCAGCGGAACCAAATCATACGACGCACTATTCAGTGGTCGATCCCGAGGGCAATGCGGTTGCGGTTACGACCACGCTGAATGACAGCTTTGGCTCGCGGGTAACGGCCGAGGGGCTGGGTTTTCTGCTAAACGATGAGATGGACGACTTTGTCGCGAAGCAAGGTGTGCCCAACATGTTCGGGCTGATTCAGGGCCCGGCTAACGCGATTGCCCCGGGCAAGCGGATGCTTTCGGCGATGGCGCCCACGATCGTCCTGAAAGACGGTAAGCTGTTTCTGGTGCTGGGCTCTCCGGGAGGCCCGCGGATTATCACTACCGTCGCCAACATCCTGATGGGAGTGGTCGACTACGGAATGAATATTCAGGAAGCGGTAAACGCTCCGCGCTTTCATCACCAGTGGTTGCCGGATGTAAGTTACACGGAACAGGGATTTCCTTCGGAAGCGGTCAAGCAGTTGGCGGGAATGGGCCACAAGGTGGAGACCGAAGAATCATGGAGCGATGGCGAGTGCATCATGATCGATCCGAAACGGGGAGATCGGTTGGGCGCCAGCGACAAGCGTAATAATGGCAGAGCGGTAGGGTTTTAGGGTTGGACGAACAGGATTGATCATGTTGAAAGCGATGTCCACTTACGTGTATGTGAAAGAGCGGCTGCATCCTGGGCTGCTCGACGGCTTGGTGCGCGGCGGAGCCCAGGCCATCGAAATTTTCGCGGCGCGACAGCATCTTGACTATGCAAATCGCAAACAGCATGTGCGCGAAATTGCGGATTGGTTTCAGAACAGCGGCGTAGCTCTGCATTCCGTGCATTCACCGATGTATGCGGATTACGAAGGCGGACGCACCGGAGGACCTCCGGTGAACGTGGCCGCCACCGATCGGGCGCAGCGCATCGAGGCCATGGACGAGATCAAGCGCGCCATCGAAGTGGCCGAGCAAATCCCCTTTCGCTTCCTGGTACAGCACATGGGGACCAGCGGCGAATCGTTCGACGATCGCAAATTTGAAGCCGCCATGACTTCGATCGAGCACCTGCGTGCGTTTGCCAAGCCCCTTGGTGTGCGCATCCTGCTGGAAAATATTCCCAACGAGTTAAGCACGCCGGACAAGTTGGTGGACTTTATCCAGATTACGCACTTCGACGACATGGGCATATGCTTCGACGTCGGCCATGCGCATATCATGGGCAACGTGGCAGCTGCGTTTGAAATCTTGAAGGGTCATATTCACTCGACGCACGTCCACGACAATGCCGGAGATCGCGATTCGCACTTTTGGCCGGGAGCCGGAAACATCGACTGGAAGGAAGCGATGGAGTTGTTGCGTTCAGCTCCGAATACGCCGCCGTTGCTGCTGGAGATTGAAGGCGACGAAAAGGTGAATCCCGTGGAGAAGATGCGGGAAGTGTTTGAGAAGCTGGAGTCGGAATAGTATTCGTTGCGGCGAGGGCGGGATGCCCTCGCGACAGCCGGCAGGACGCCGGCGCTACCTAAAATCTTATGTCGTCACCTGTCAGCACGATTTCAGAAATCGGCAAGCACGAGGGCGAGACTGTCACTATTCGGGGTTGGCTCTACAACTTGCGCGAGAGCGGGAAGCTGCTCTTTCCCCAATTTCGCGATGGCTCTGGAGTGATCCAAGGTGTGGTGCCGAAGAACGCCGTGGCTCCTGAGGTGTTCGACGCAATCAAGGGCCTGACGCAGGAATCCAGCGTCATTGTCGAAGGCAAGGTCCGCGCAGACAAGCGTGCGCCGGGCGGATATGAACTCGATGTTTCGGGGGTTCAGGTGCTGCAGCGCGTGGCGGAGAATGACCCGTATCCGATTTCTCCCAAAGAACATGGCGTCGAGTTCCTGATGGAGCACCGCCATCTTTGGGTGCGGTCGCAGCGGCAAGCGTCGATCCTGCGAGTACGCGCGGAGATTATCAAAGCGGCACGCGACTTTTTTGATGAACGCGGTTTCACTCTGACCGATCCGCCAATCATTACTCCGGCGGCCTGCGAGGGCACGTCCACTCTGTTTCCGGTCGATTATTTTGACGAGCAGGCATTTCTCACTCAGTCCGGGCAGCTGTATATCGAAGCGACCGCGATGGCGCTGGGCAAGGTCTATTCGTTCGGTCCAACATTTCGCGCGGAGAAATCGAAGACGCGACGACATCTCACCGAATTCTGGATGGTCGAGCCCGAAGTTGCATACGCCGAGCTCGACGATCTCATGGATTTGGCCGAGGGTTTGATCAGCTTCCTGGTGAAGCGTTGTCTGGAGCGGCGGCGCAGCGATCTTCAAATCATCGGCCGCGATCTTACCAAGCTGGAAAAGATTGAAGCGCCGTTTCCGCGGATCACGTACGACGAAGCAGCGAAGATGCTGGAGGAAGCGCACGCCAAGGGGGCTCTCGAAAACAAATTCGAGTGGGGTGGTGATCTCGGATCGCCGGACGAGACTTACATTTCGTCACAGTTCGACAAGCCGCTGATGGTCCATCGTTATCCTGCAAAGGTAAAGGCGTTCTACATGGAGCCTGATCCGAAGCGGCCGGATCTCGCTTTGTGCGTGGACGTGCTGGCGCCGGAAGGCTATGGCGAGATCATTGGCGGATCGCAGCGTATGGCGTCGTACGAGTTGCTGGTGCAACGGATTCGCGAACACGGGCTTCCCGAAGAGGCTTTCAAGTGGTACCTTGACCTGCGCAAATTTGGCAGCGTGCCGCATGGCGGCTTTGGCATGGGAATTGAACGGGCGGTGGCATGGATCTGCGGCTTGGAACATGTGCGGGAGACGATTCCATTTCCGCGGATGTTGAACCGGTTATACCCGTAAAACTTTTATCCGCCAGAAGTGCCGTGGTAGTCGGGATTTACTCTTAGCTGTTAGTTCACGGTTCTCAGTTCTCAGATTTCTCTATGAACCCATCACCCACAACTTCATCCAACATTGTGCCGAAGAAGATTCGGGTAATTGGTGTCCCGCTTGATTTGGGACAATCGCGCCGGGGCGTGGACATGGGTCCCTCGGCGGTACGGGTAGCTGGACTTGAGGCGCGGCTGGAAGAACTGGGTCATGTTGTGGAGGACGCCGGCAACGTCGCGGTCGCGATTCCGGAACAGAAGACGGTGGGCGACCCATCGGCCAAGTATCTGAAGGAAATTACCGCGACCTGTACCAAGCATGCGGAGTTGGTAGTGAAAACTCTGGAAGCCGGCCTGGTTCCACTGGTACTGGGCGGGGACCACTCGGTGGCGGCCGGAACGGTGGCTGGCGTAGCTGAGTTCTACCGGCGTCAGAATCAGAAGATTGGACTGATCTGGATGGATGCGCACACCGATATTAATACGCCCGATAGCTCGCCCAGCGGGAATGTCCATGGCATGCCTTTGGCCGCGACGATGGGCCTAGGCCCGGCGGAACTGGCGAACATTTTTGATTTCTCACCCAAGGTGAGGCCGGAGAATTGTGTACTGGTGGGAGTGCGCGACATTGATGCCGTCGAAAAGGAGAACGTGCGGCGGGCAGGCATCGGCGTCTTCACCATGCGCGACATCGATGAGCGTGGCATGCGCACGGTGATGGAAGAGGCGCTGCGCATGGCCGGACGCGGCACCGCCGGCTATCACATTTCGCTCGACATGGACTGGATCGATCCCGAAGACGCGCCCGGTGTAGGTACTCCCGTTCGTGGCGGCGCGACCTATCGCGAAGCTCACCTAGCGATGGAGATCATCGCCGACCACGGACGCATGTTGAGTTTTGAAATTGTCGAAGTCAATCCGGTGATTGACGAGCACAACCGCACGGCGAACCTGGCAGTTGAATTGGCTCAGTCGGCGTTCGGAAAGAAGATTCTCTAGGAACCAGGGCCGCTACGCCGTCTCCAGTTTGGCCACTTTTTCCAGGCCGCGCTCTTTGGTTTCGATCTCGCGGATGCGGAACTTCTGAATCTTCCCGGTTACTGTCATCGGAAACTGCTCTACGAAGCGCACGTACTGGGGAATCTTGAAGTACGCGATCTTGCCTTCGCAGAATTTGCGGAGCTCTTCCTCGGTCGCTTTCTCATCTGCTTTCAGCCGTACCCAAGCCACGACGACTTCGCCCAGGCGCTCGTCGGGAATTCCCACGACCTGCACCTCGGCGACCTTGGGATGGGTGTACAAGAACTCCTCCAACTCGCGGGGATACACGTTCTCACCGCCGCGAATGATCATGTCTTTGGCGCGTCCGGTCAGATGAATGTAGCCGTCTTCCCGCATGACTCCGACATCTCCGGTGTGCAGCCAACCTTCCGCATCGACGGCCCGCGCGGTCGACTCCGGGTCACCGTCGTATCCCTTCATCACCATGTAGCCGCGGGCGCAGACTTCGCCCTGCTCGCCAGTTGGAACGGTCTGTCCATCGAGTACCGAAACAACTTTCATCTCGGTACATGGCAGAGCCTTGCCGACGGTCGAAACCCGCAGCTCAACCGGATCATCGGGCGCCGACATGGTCACTACCGGCGTACTCTCCGTTTGCCCGTAGCCGATAGTCAGCTCGGCGCAGCCCATCTCGCACATAACTCGCTTCATCACTTCCACCGGACAGGGTGCTCCTGCCATCATTCCAGTGCGCAAACTGGACAAATCGTAGGATTTGAAGTCCGGCAGGCAGAGTTCAGCGATGAACATTGCAGGGACACCGTAAAGGGAGGTCGCCTTCTCGGTCTGTACGGCCTGCAACGCGGCTCGAGCATCGAAGGTCCAGTTCGGCATGATGATGGCAGCACCGCTGGCGAGAGCTGACATAGTTCCGATCACGCAGCCGAAGCAGTGATACATGGGCAACGGCACGCAGATGCGATCACGGTCGGTATAGCGCATGCCGGCTGCCAGCATCCTGCCGTTGTTCACCTGATTGCGATGGGTCAGCATCACCCCCTTTGGCTGGCCGGTCGTGCCCGAGGTGTATTGGATGTTGGCGACATCTCCAGGTTCAATCGTCTCGCAGATTTCCGCCGATGCAGTTTGCAGTTCTTGCCAGCGCTCGCTGCCGAAAAATATGGCGTGCTCCAGACTCAGCTGCTTTCCTGACCGCGCTTCGTCCAGAATCTGCGCATACTCTGCTCTCGCGTCGCGCTCCCACAGAAACAAGACTTTCATGCGAGATTTCTGCAATGTGAAGGCCAACTCGTGAGTGCGATAGGCCGGGTTCACATTGACCAGAATCGCTCCGGCTCGCGCACATGCCAGGTGGACCAGCACCCATTCGGCGCAGTTCGTGGACCACAGGCCTACACGATCTCCGCGCCGAATTCCGAGGGACGCGAGCCCACGCGCGACGGCGTCGGACGCATCACGCAGTTCGCGCCAGGTGTAGCGCTTCGATTGATGACAGGAAACCAGGGCCAGGCTGTCGCCCCAGCATTCAACGCCGCGGTCGAGGACTTGCCCGATGGTCAACTCCCATAGCTCTTGATCGGGACCGCGAGAGTAGCTCAGCATGGCGCTGTTCTCCGTTGGGCGACGACATCCTACTAGATTTCGGGGCCTTGGGCGAAAAGAAGCTAATGTGGGCACTCGCGCCTACATCCGGATAGACATTTCCTTGACAAGAAAGTAACACCCTGCTGACACTCCGATCTTTCTGCCTTGCTAACTTTCAAGCTGAATTCCCCGACTGGAGAAGGACCATGAAAATAGCCTCTATCTTATTGCTCACAATGTTTGGCCTGGGATGTGGATACAGCACTCCTCAGGCGGCGGCTCCGCAGCCCGGAGTCAAGCCCACCATCGCGGCATTGGTTCCTAACACCGCTAATTCCGGCGACCCGCAGTTCATGTTGACCGTGAACGGCAGCAGCTTTTCCACGAACGCGGTCATTAACTGGAACGGCGCGAGCCAGGCCACGACCCGAGTGACGGCTGGGCAACTTACCGCCACGATCCCAGCTACGGCCATCGCGACTCCCGGCGCCGTTCCGATTACGGTGACGAATCCGGCCACTCCGGGCTCAGGCGGTATTTATGGCACGGGGGGAACGAAGGCTTCGACTTCAAGCGCGATGACGTTCACGGTGAACTAGATCGGTCCGTTTTGTTTGGCCCCCGGTGTCACTTTTGCAACTCTGAAGGGATCGGGTTTCCTGGGTGCTCCCGGTCCCAGATCACTGATGTGATCCACCAACGGCTACCGTCATTGTAGATTTGGTAGATCGCGACTCCGCGTTCCACCAACTTGGACTGTTCTCTGCCTTCAAAGCCGCAAAGAACTGTGGCCACATTGCCATAGAGCTTGGGCACGCATGCCAGTTTCTTGTCCTCGAAGCCGGTTCCCACGAGGTAGCCGTCGACATCATGGATGTATTTCTGCAAGTTCCAGCGAATGATTTTTGTCTTACCGGTTTTTGAATCTCCTGAAGCTGAGACGAGGCGGACGTCCGGATCGCAAAGACTGCGGTACCTCGCCCAGTCGCGTCGCTTTCCCGGCGGCCCACTCAAGGCTTCATAGCTGGCGGTGATGATCCCCTCAATGGTGCTTACATCCTGCACATTCACTGGTCCAATTGGAAGATCTGCCGACGCGGCAATGACAGCTGTAGAAAATATTACGAAACCCACTCTCCAAAGTTGCACGCGTAGTTCTCCTTTGAGGCCCGGAGACGTTTATCGGTGAGTCAAGAAATCTTGCCGCGAGTTTCAGCCCACCATCGATCCCGCCCAGGCTGCGAAGGTATGCCACGCGGCCGTCATGCCGATCGGTACTCTGATCTGCTGTACGACGATGAGAAATGCCCCGGCCCATAGCGTAGCGCGATGAACCTTGCGGATTGACCACAGGTCGTACCCCACAAGAAGGAGCAAGAAGAGGTAAGTCACCAGCGCTGCCGCGATAGGATTTCGGTAGACCGGGGCGAAGGGCCAGCGCGCAACGGCTGCGATCATCAGCCCAATCGTGGCGATCAGGATGAACCGTTTGTGGGCGGCAGGATTGGAGCGATTGCGGAAGGCAAAGAAGACAAGAGTGGAGAAGATCAGCATGTCCGTGATCGGCACTACGTAAAACGTGGCTGCGTCCAATCCCGGAGGGGCAAAGCCTCGGGCCAGGGAGTTGGTACCTGCCAGGACGCCGAGAACGACCATCGCGCACGCTAAAAGAAAACCGAATACGCCGAGGCGGCGATGGATATCCACGCGGCCGGCCGCCACTAGCGAGGTTTGTGCGATCAGCACGAGAATCCAGCAAGAAAATGCCGCTCCATGCAGGTGGATGATGACGCTTGGGAGCGTCGCGTGAAACATCCCGGCGAGATAGTAAGTGCGTGCAAAGCCAACAAAAACCGCGACCAGTAGAAGCAAAGCCATCCCAGAGAAAAAGAAATGGTCGTAACGGCGGCCTGGGGCGCTGGTGACCACGGGCACGCGATTGCCTGCTGCGGCAGTAGCCATCATTGCCTCCTGATTTAGATGGATCGATTGACTGGGTCGGGCTTTGCGGAGGGCCGCAAAAGAGCGAGACGATTGTATGCCAGTTTGGTGAATGGCGGATGCGAATCGTGAGACGCTGAGCGGGACCAATTGGGACAGCCGAGGGCGGCTGTCCCCACGTATGCGACTAAGCAGCTTTTCCGGAGGCGTGGCTGCCCCATTCGCAGGTACAGGTGATGTTCCTTGGCTCACCCTCGGGCGGAAACATGTGATAGTACATCCCGATGACCATAGGGATGAACACGATCGAGTTGTAGAACAGGTGTAGTTCCACGCGGGGGAAAAATAACTGCAAGACGCTGCATGGCACGGGCTTGCCCCAGAAATTGTGGTGGGTTGTAGCCTGGAAGATGAGCAGGAAATGTTCGATGTGGTGCCAGAACTGGATGACTAACGCGATTGTCCACCAGGTTCGCGCCCGTCCGGTAAATCCTTTGCGCAGGGTCCAGAGACCAATCAGCATGACCACGGCGTAGCCGTAGTGCAGAGTTTCGGACTGGATCAGCCAGGGGTACCACAGACCCAGAATGCCGTTGGCCTTCGGGCGTGGCCATCCCATGACATAAATCTGATAAGCCTGAACCAGGTGCTCGCCCCAGTGAGCCAGCACGACAAACATGAAGGCTTGAAGCGCGCGCTCGTGCCAGCGGCTGTTCAGCTTTTCGTAAAAGCTGGCGTCGGCATCAGGGGCGGCGTGAATATTGGGAACCGCGGAACTCGAAACTGCCACAACCGTCCTCCTTCAGCGTCTACTAATTATATTGCCGCCGCCGCTCATGCGAAAGACTGTTTCAAACGCTTAGAACGAAAGCCTTGCACTGAATTGAAGTTCCCGGCCCGGCGTCATCGCCATGGTGATCGTCCCGAACTGCGGGGTATTTACGAAGCGATTGGGTGTGCCGAGGTTGACCTTGTTGAGCGCATTGAAGGCCTCGGCACGGACCTGAAATGTGGCTCTTTCCGTGAGATTAAACGAACGTGCCAGGGCGAGGTCCAGGCTTTGCTGCCGCGGACCATAAACGGAATTCCGTCCAGCATTGCCATAGGTAAAGGCCGGGGGTGTAGCGAAAGCTGCAGGGTTGAACCACTCGTCAGATGTGTGCGTACCGGGGCCAAAGACGGGCTGTCCGGTGACATTTGCACGAATGGGGTTCTCTCCCAACACCGTGCCGGAATTCGCCGTGTCGCCGAATACGGAGATGGTAAATGGCATTCCCGATTGAACCTGGTAGATGGTCGAGAAATGCCAATTCTGCGTCACCATTCTCGCCCATTCCGCTCGACCAAAAGCAGGGATATCGTAAACGCTACTGAGCGCGAAGCGATGGCGCACGTCACAGCCCGGCCCTTTTTCGGCCTCGAGGTCGCGGTTGTTTTGCGGGATGGCCGATTCGTCCATGGGCGAGCGGAAGTCCGGAGCGTTGGTCAGATTCTTGGCATAGGTGTAGTTGGCGAGAAAGCTCAACCCGTGCGAATAGCGGCGGCGCACATTGACGTAGCCTGCGTCGTACCAGCTTTGGGCCGTGTTTTCCAAAAGGTTGATCGTGCTGACAGGAAAAGTCTGGCTCTGGATAACGGCATCAGCACTACCCTGCTGCAACTTGGTGTCGGGAACGAACGTCAGCGTTTTGAACGGACGTCGTGGCCCCAACGGACCGGGTCCAGGAAGCGTGTTGTTGATCAAGTGCGAGCGTTGCAGATGAAAGCCGCGTGAGCCGAGATATCCGATTTCGAGGGATGTGTCCTTCCCCAGGCTCTTTTGCACGGAACCATTCCACTGCTGCACGTACTGCGCAGGGGCGTGTGGATCGAATGCCGTAAAGCTTACTGTCGTCGCCGGTAGTGCTCCCGTACCCAAAACTGGAGTTCCGAAATTCAAGCCATTCGCAAAGAGCGCAGCCGGAGGAGTGAAGTTGTCCGCCTGCTGTGTTTCCGGAAATACATACGGTACGTTGTGCCGCTGGTTGCACCAGGTGTTCTGGTCCACGGGCGTGAAAAAGATCCCATACGATGCATGAAGCACGAGGCCATGATTTGGAATGCTCTTGGCGATTCCGATACGGGGCGCAAAGTTGTGTTTGTTCGCATACATCAGCCCTTGCGGGTATCCGTTCTGGCCACCGACGAACACCGAAGGTACACCATTGTTGAAGATCAGGTTGGTGTTGGTATTGTCCTTGTCGTAGAGCGGGTTTGAATATTCGTACCGCACGCCCAGGTTCAGTGTCGTCGTCGGTGTTACCTGCCAACTATCTTCGATGAACGCATCACTGCCCCAATTACGCAAATCCATTTGTGGGATGCCTGCCTGGCGTTGTTTGACGGCAGGCAGACTCAAAAGCATGCTTGCGAACCCGGAGCCCGTCCCGTTGTTAAATCCGAATTCGGTTGTGTACCCGTTGGTGTATTGATAGAAGCCGCGGTTCTGGAAAAATCCCCACATCGGCCACGTGTACCAATGGAAATCGCCGCCCATTTTGATACCGTGACGTCCACGCTGCCATGCGAAAGCATCCCGGAATTCGTACATCGTGTCCCAGGCATGCATGGGCGTTGCGGCAAAAGTATCTCCGATTCCGGTGTAGCCCTGGGCGGCGAACCAGGGAGCGCCCCAAGCGTTTGGCCCGCCGAATCCCACGCCCTTGATGCCCAGCGCGGTGACGATGTCATTCACACCATCGTTTTGGGATGTACGATCCATCGACAGGCGGGAGACCGCAAACGAACCAGTGTTGACCTTGTTGGGGGCGAAGACGTGGTTCCAGGAGATCACTGCCTGCTGCGAACGATTGTCGAAGTTTGCTCCGAATCCCGGAAGATCTTCCGTCGTGGCCGTCACCCCACTGCTCGGCGAGAAGCCATTCTCCGTACCGATACTGTACCTGCCAAAAATAGTGTCATCGTTTGAGAAATTGTGGTCTACGCGAACCGTGCCCTGGTCTTGTACGTGTAGTTCGTTGCGTATGTCGAGGTAATTGTTCGAATCCGGAGCACCGTCCATCATCATCATGTTGGGGCGGGGCACGTATTTGAGCAGGAAATCTGTCAGGAGTGGATTGATTCTGTCCGACGGAATCATATTGTTGGGAAACTGAGAGCGGGTATAGGGGAAATTTGTAGGTCCGGTTGGTTTCGTCGGATCAAAGCTCGGATTGGCAACGGCGGTTGTAGGGTCGTAGATCTTGACACTGCTCATACTGAAGTCGCCCATGATCTCATCCTGGGTGGGCACCGTCAGAATCTGTGCATCCGCTTGTGACAAACGGAAACCTTCGTAGTTGAGAAAAAAGAAAGTGTTCTTTCCGACCAGCGGCCCTCCGAAGGAAGCTCCGAAGTTATTCTGCACCAAATGATTATTTCCCATGGAGCCAAAAGTGCTCGCATCCATCGCTCCGTTGCGAAGAAATTCGTAGACCGTCCCGTGGTATCGGTTGGAACCCGAGTGCGTGATGATGTTGATCTGACCGCCGCCTGCGCCACCCATGTCCGCCGTGTAGCTGCTGGTTTCCACCTGAAATTCCCTGACCGCGGCGGGCGAGGGGCTGAGGTTCTGTGTGTTGAAGGTGGGATCCGTGTTGGTTGCTCCGTCCAGCAGGAAAAAGTTCGCATTCGGGCGACTGCCACCGATGACAACCGCGGAGCGCTGGCCAGGGCGCCAGTAAAGCGGATTCGTCGAGCCGGTTTGCGCGCCAAATCCCACGTGGGCGCCGGGTACGGTGAGGACCAAGTCGATCAGCATTCGTCCGTTAAGCGGCAACTCGCGGATAGACTTAGGCTCGACGACCTCGCCAACGCTGGCATCGGTGGTGTGCAATACTTCATTCGCGGCCGTGACATCGACTCCCTGCTTCACTGCACCCACCGTTAGATTGATTGGCAGGGTAAGTCTCTGTCCCACCTCAAGCCGAAAAGTTTGCTTTCCTTGAGCAAAGCCGGCGGCATCGGTGGTGAGTTCGTAGTCATCTGGCAAGAGCGCCAAGACTTCGAACAGGCCGCGCTGGTCCGTGACGACGTGGCGGATGGCGCCGGTGCTGGCGGCAGTCAGTTGGATCGCGGCTCCCGCGACGGGGAGATGCTGTGGATCCGTAACCGTACCTGCGACGCCGGCGTAGTTGCTTTGACCGAAAGCAGATAGCGCGAATCCCAGAACTAGCAACACGAATTGCTTTTGCATGGACTCATCTCTCCACAACAGTTCACACCAGGGATGCGTCCGCGAATCTCGGAGAGGTTTGGGAGGTCGGTTTTGGCTTCTCTCGACCGATCGTTCGCACGACGTGTGCTGGTCAAGGTAAAGCCGAAAAACGATCGATCAATAATTGGAAAATACTAGGGATGGATTGTTGGTGAAGGCGGCTTCGGCAGTCCGGCGGAGCAACGCTCCGCGAGTTTTGGTTTGACAGAAACAAATGTCGAGCTTTGCTCGACCGGACGGCTGAGGGCAGCGTCCCCACGTGGTTCGTGGCGGAGCGGCACCAAACCGGCAGGTAATTGCGCGGACTACTACTTGCCTGCCAGACAAGGTGGAGTTTCGATAGTTGGCGGAGTCGCGAGCAGGATGTAATTCATCTGGATCCCGCCGGCGCCGCGAGGATCGAGCAGTTCCAGGCGCAACGGCAAGCCGGTGTCTTTCGCAACAAGAAGGTGCACCGTACCCTGGGTCTTCTCGTTATCGTAAGAGTGGAACTCGTATCCGTCCGCCATCGTGCCATCCGCGTTCTGGTCGCCGATGGGGTGCAGGTCGGTGAGCTGTGTCGTGGACTGTGCGCCTGGCCCGCTCGGGGCGACGTCACGGCACTGCCAGGAAAACATATCCCGCTCCTTCTTCAGCATTTTGGGAACTTCCGCATGCGCCATTGCGACTCCTGCGGCAGTCATTCCTGCTCCGATCGCGCCCATGGGTCCTTCGGCGGCGGCCCGAGCGATCGAGGTCGCGGCCATGCGGTCCAACTCGGCCAGGTCGTGAGCTGCCTTTTCCTCGCTTTCCTTCAGTAATCGAGGCACGGCAGCCGAAGTAATGAGCCGCGCTGCCCGGCCGTTTTGCACCACCGCACGGATCTCCCAGTCATCCACCCTTCCAGGTATGTCTGTGGCCTGCATCTTGTAATGCATGGTGTACTGCCGCGTATCCCCCACAACCAATAATTCCCCTGGAGTGAATATGCTCTGAGCGGCCTGCTCCATTCTGGGATCGGTGCTGTGCATGGCCATGACCATGCGATACCCGGGCTGGGTCTTCAGCCGCATGAAAGAGGTATACAGCGGGCTATCCAGCGGAACCGGCACTCCGGCGTGAGATGGGATGGAGTTGGCGGAGCGACCCGATCCTCCTCCCCGTCCAGACCTGGCTGCGTTTCGCGCCGCCATAGACGCTTGCATGCGCTCCCGCATTTCAGGCGGCATGTTGTTCATCATTTGCTGCATCTGTTGCATCTGGTCCGCCGACATTCCTGGCGCCATTCCCTGGGAGCCCATGCCTGACGATGTGTCCGCGGCTTGTGCAGCGGGTGCCTCCTGCGCAGGCGCCGCATTCTCCGCTGCTGCGGCAGCATCTTTCTTTTTCGACTCTGCCGCCAGCATGGCCCGGATTACTTTGCTGCTCACTCCGGCCTGGCCGAGTGTCTGCAGCCCAGTGGACGAAAGATCGAACTGAGTATCGCTGGCCGTGGCAATGGCATTCGCGATGGTGGCGTCGGGCGTTCCGGCTTTCACCATTTTTATGACGTCGGCGTTGGACAGGGGATTCGTCTGCTGCGCGGACAGGACGGGTAGTATCAGAAGGATCGCAAGCGCAACGCTCGCGGACTTTCGTAATTGCATGAACAACCTCCGCTTCGGCCGCTGGGCGCGGCTTTCGAACAAGCAGGGGCCCGTAAGAACTTCAGACGAAAATGAAACGAGCGGTTTGCCGCCGCTCGTTTTCGAAAATCAAAGGCGGCGGGCGAGGGCGCCCGCCCCATACAATCCAGCTACTGCGTGACTGTCTTTACTGCATCGCCGGTCTTGAAACCGGTTCCTGAAACCGTGGTCGCAACCGCGGAGATATCGTCAACATCGGTGACCTTCACCACGCCAACTGTCGTGGCGATGCGGCGAATCACTTTGCCAGACGACGGATCCTTGATCTCGCGGGTTACCCGCTCGACGTTCAGTTGATCGCCGACCTTCACACCGGCCTTTGATCCGACGTTCAGAATGATCTGTCCTCCGTCGACGGCTGCGACCAGTCCTTCCACGGTGATAGTTCGCGCCACCAACTTCTCCTTGTCTGCAATCACCTCGGTGCTGGTCTGGTCCACGGCGGCTTTCACGGCTTCACCAATAATCGTGTTCTGGAAGTCGCTGCTGCCGAAGTCGACATTACCAGCTCCGGATCCTGCCCAATGACCGCCTCCACCCAGGAATGAAGTGCTTTCACGCTTGGATTCGCCGCGGCCTTCGGCCACTGCCATGATTTCGCCGGTGTCGACATCGATCAGGCGTGCGGTGAGGGCCACGATGGCCTTGGACTTCTTATGGCCGAAACCTCCGAGGCCAAAACCTCCGATCGCGCTGCCCGCTCCTCCGAGGCCGATGTTCTTGGTCTCGTTGCCGAAAGTGGTAATGCTGCCGACGATGATGGCATCGACGCCCAACAGTTTCCCAAGTTTGGCCGCAGACGTCGGATTGGCGCGGTCGCTATTGGAAAAATTCTGCTCGGCCATGATCTTGTCGAGCGCTTTGCGCTCGATTACCGAGTAGCTGCCGTCTTTCACCAGATTGGTGACCATCAGGTCCGAGATTCCCTTCCCTATGTCCACGTCCTGTCCGAAGATCGAAGATACGCCGCCATGCACGGTAGCGTAGTCAAAGTCCATGATCGCTACCCGCTTTTTTCGTGCTGGCGTGGCAGATGGCGCCCCGGGAGCGGGCGGTGCTTGTGCGGTCGCTTGAAGGGCAAGAAAAAGACAAAATAACGCAACTATGGGTGTCACTTTTCGCATGGCAGAAATTCCCTTTGACCAAAGAATCAGGACCACCAAGACTTAATGGTCCCAGCCTCGGCGAGGCTTGCTCGGGGGTGCAGCCCTCGTCAACCCGGACGGTATGACATTGTGCAAGAATGGAGAGGTCTAATCAAGCCCTAACCATGAAGAAACTCCGTGTCGGCATCCTTTTTGGCGGGCGCAGCGGAGAGCATGAAGTATCGCTGCTTTCCGCGGCCTCCGTCCTAAACGCCATTGATAAGAGCAAGTTTGACGTCGTGCCTATCGGCATCACCAAGGAAGGCCGTTGGCTGACCGCAGGGGACGCCGAACTGCTGTTGCAGGGTAAGGCCACTGGTTCCGCCCCGTCCCATCTGCGGGCAGGAGACCCCGAGGCTACACCTGGAGCAGCAGTGCTGGCTACAGGGCAGGCAGTTGTAGTTCCGCCTGAGCCGCAACGGCCGGGGGGAGGAAGCTCGCTCGCTCCCTTTCAGACCGAAGCTTTGAGCCGGCGCGCCAGCGACCGTGCCATCAACGTAGACATCATCTTCCCCGTGCTGCACGGAACTTTTGGTGAAGACGGAACCATTCAAGGATTGTTTGAACTGGCGGACATTGCCTACGTGGGGGCGGGAGTATTGGGCTCTGCGGCCGGCATGGATAAAGACGTCATGAAGTCGTTGTTCATGGCCGCCGGACTGCCAATCGTGAAGCACGTCACGGTTCTGCGCAGCGACTGGGAGAGTGCTCCGAAGAAAGTCCAGAAATTGGTGGAGAGCAAGCTGAAGTATCCGGTGTTCGTGAAGCCGGCGAACCTGGGATCGTCGGTGGGAATTTCGAAAGCGCGCGACCGTAAGGAACTCGGCCCGGCGATGGAAGAAGCGGCCAAGTTCGATCGCAAGATTGTGATCGAGGAAGGCGTCGGCGGCAAGAAACATAAAGCCCGCGAGATCGAGTGCTCGGTACTGGGCAACGATAACCCGAGCGCGTCGGTGCCGGGTGAGATTGTTCCGGGCAAGGAATTTTACGACTACACCGCCAAGTATCTCGATGAAGGATCGCAGCTGATCATTCCGGCCAAGTTAAGCAAGGCCGAAACTAAAAAGATTCAGCAATTGGCGATTGCGGCGTTTAAAGCCGTGGACTGCTCTGGCCTGTCGCGCGTTGATTTCCTGATGGACCCCAAGAACCGGAAGATTTATCTGAACGAGATCAATACGATGCCGGGATTTACCGCGATCAGTATGTATCCCAAGCTGTGGGCGGCTTCGGGATTGGGTTATCCGGAGCTGATCGAGAAACTCATCAAGCTGGGGCTGGAACGGCACGCGGAGAAGAAGAGGAATCAGTACAGCAGGTGAGGCAGTTTCTAGTTTGGGTTTCTGATTTCTAGTTCTCAGTTCCTGGTTCTCGGTTCTCGGTTCAGTGTTCTAGTTTCCGGTCTCCTGGAATTTCTGGAAACCGGAAACTAGAACCTATCAACTGCCGCTAATGTCCCAGGAATCGCTCCAGGACTTCCAGATCTTTCCCTGCCATATCGGCGTATTTCTTCGCGCGGACGACATCGTGGTGCTGCATCGCTTCTTCGGCTTTGTAGAGGTTCGACTTCATGCTGGCCTGGCGTTCGACCATGTCACCGCGTAGTCCATAACCGCTGGCCGATTGCTCCTGCTGCAAACGATCGAGGCCGCTGTTTACCGCGGCGGCGCGATTGGAAAGCTGATCAACATCTTTTTCCAACTCATCCATCTCGGCCGCGCTCGGTCCTGCGGACATGCCGTTGTCCCCCTGCGCAGCGGCTGCAGCGTCACCGGCCATGCCGCTCGGAGGGTTGTTTTGCGCCACAAGCTTTTTGGCTCGGGCGTGGCCAGACTTGGCCGCTGCCCCCATGTCGCTCTTCATAGCACTTGGCGCCCCTGGAGCCGGCGGTGGTTGCATCGCACTCGAATTATCGACTGGAGGAGCGCTTGTAGCGGGCGATGCCGCCGGGGGCGTCGAGTCTGAACTCATCGCGCCCATGGCTGACGACGCAGCATCTGGCGCAGCGGCTGAAGGTGCAGGTTCACTGGGCTGGGCCGTGCTCGGCGCGCTGGTGTCAGCGGTCTGCGGCATCGACGAGGCATCGGGCGCTTTCGCGTTCGTCTTACTGATTCTGGGTACGTAAATTCCCGCGACGACCAGAACCGCGAGAACGATCAGCGCTCCCAATGTCATGTACAAGCCACGATGACCGCTTCCTGCGGAAGGCGGTGGAATCGGAGTTGGGGTGCGCCGGCGGCGTCGGGTCTTCAAAGTCGCCACCGGAGCGGAGACCGGACGAACCGGAGTCGCCACGGACGGCGTCGGCAGATTCGGTAGCGACTGCATCGAGTCCACCGTAATGGCTTCGAGAGTAGCGGTCGAGACCGTGGTCACCGGTACCGAACTCAGAGCATTGCGGAAGGCTTCAGCAGTCTGGAAGCGTTGTGCCGGGTCCTTGGCAATGGCCATCAGGATGATTTCGTTCAACGTGGCTGGCAATCCGGGATGCAGTTCGACCGGCGGCTTGGGCGCTTCTTTCACATGGGCCGCCATGATCGAATAGTCGCTGGAGGCGGTGAACGGGCGCTGCCCGGTTACGAATTCGTAGAGTGATACGCCGACCGAATATAGGTCGGAACGTCCGTCGGTGGCTTCTCCCTTCACCTGTTCCGGGGACATGTAGCTCAATGAGCCCATGGTGGTGCCGGTCATGGTAAGGCTGCGCTCCTCGCCGGCGCGGGCGATGCCGAAATCCATCAGCTTAACGACACCCTGCGGCGTCAGCATCATGTTGGCGGGCTTGATGTCGCGATGAATGATGTGTTGCTGGTGGGCGTAGCCCACCGCGCCCAGCACCTGGCTGATGTAGTTGACCGCATCGTTTACAGGGATTGGACCCTTCTCCAGCTTGTCGGCCAGAGTAACGCCTTCGACGTACTCCATCACCATGTAGAGCTGGTTGTCGGCGGTGAATGCGGTCCGCAGCGCGGCGATGTTGGGATGGTTCAGGCTGGCCATCAGCTTGATTTCGCGCTGGAACCGCGCGGCTAGTTCCTGCCGTCCCGCCAGATCCGGAAGAAGGACTTTCATGGCTTCGACACGGTCCGTAATGACGTTCCGCACGCGCCAGACGCGGCCCATTCCGCCGCTGCCCAATTCGTCAAGAATCTGGTAATCGCCGATACGCTTGCTCGCTTCTTCACTCATCAGAAACACTCCCTGTTCCGCTAGGCGGAACTCGGCATGGCTGCCTGATTAGCTGGGGGAAGTTAGACGACAGGGCTTTCATCCGGAAAGCCAGGATATTCCAAGGCCGTAATTATGCGCTGCCGCGCCGCGCCGGTCAAGACGGCTGGTTGCCCATGGCCTCCCACCGGGTGCGGGCCACGGACAGCTTGTACCGGGCGTTATTCAAGTTTTTTGCGGCCCTCTCCTGTACTTCTTTGGCGCCCTGTGAACCCGCCGTCAGCGTCCGCAGAATTGCGAGGTTGGTTTCGGCCTCGGTGACATGGACGGCGGCGGCACCCATATTTTCCGCTGCGATGGGATCGATGGAATGGGCCCGCTGGGTGGCGAAGTTGAAGTCGGCGGGCAGGATGACAATGTCGTCCGGGAGCTGGGGATGCTTGTCCGATCCGATGCGCTTGAGCCAATCCTCGATGACGTGGATTGCGACTTTCAACTGCAAGCCGACGGACGCGGTGTCGGTGCGAAGCTGCTGTTCCATCTGCTTGCGCAGAAGATCGAGAGTTTGCCCGGCAATCTCCGCCTGCCGGTTCGAAGAATCCACCTGTTCTTTGGCGGCGTCGGCCTGACGCTTGGCGTGTCCAGCGTAGTAGATATTGATCGCCGCGAGCACGACCACGAGCAGGAGATTGGCCACGGCGGCATAGGCCATGACCTGATTTACGCTGAGTCCGAATACTTGCTCTGACATGCCGGGAAACCGTCCGGCGTAAGTATAGAACGAGAAGTTCTCAATTGAACGAGAACGAAAGGGGTGGCGTAGCTCTCTCAGCGATGAAGGGAGTAGTCTAGATTGTGCTGCAGGAGGCGAGTTGTCATGCGGATTACTCCAATTTCCCAGGAGGAGTGCGTTGAGCTTTTGAACCGCGTATCGATCGGAAGACTGGCGTGTTCGCTGGACAATCAACCTTATGTAGTACCCGTTCGCTTTGCCTACGAGCCTGGCCATCTGTATGTCTTTTCCACTGTCGGCAAGAAGATCAAGTGGATGCGTAAGAATCCCAGGGTCTGTCTGCAAGTGGACGAGATAGGAAATTTGTCGAACTGGACCAGCGTAGTCGTGGACGGAACCTACCTGGAACTGACAGAACCTCGATACACGTCTGAGCGCGAACACGCGAAGGAGCAACTCACGCAGTATTCGGAATGGTGGCGAAACCCGCTGGCGGAAAGGCGAGAACAGACCAGCGATTTGGCGATCGACACGATCTTTTTTCGTATCGACGTTGAGTCGATGAGCGGTCTTCGCGGCGTGCCCGAAGCTAAGTAAGCGATCCGTAAAAGAGCGACGCTGGCTCACACGGTCGAACCCGTCTATACTCCCTCGAACATGGGGGGCGTGCGCCGAAACGTATTTGTCCTTGCTCTGCTGGTGTGTCTCATCCTGTGCGGAGTTCTTCGCTCAGCCATCGCTACCCGCCTCGACAGTTTTGATATCGACGAGGCGTACCACATCACTGCGGGCGTCACTTATGCGCGCCTCGGCGATTACCGCCTGAACCCCGAACATCCTCCGCTGATCAAGCTGTGGGTGGGCGCGTTTCTTACGCCGGATATTTTCAAGACTCCGACCTTCAGACCCCTTTTCGAAAAATGGGATGAGCGGCATTTCACGGAAACTGTCGTATTCACAGAGAACGATCCGGACGTAGCGCAGCGCCGGGTGCGGATTGCCATGTTCGTGCTCAATGGAATCCTGTTGCTCGGATTTGCTCTGGCAGTGTGGCGCGCCTTCGGGGAAAAATTTGGTCCGCTGATGGCCGTGGGAGCGCTGGCGTTTCTGATCATCGATCCGACCATTGCGGCACATCTGCCAGTGGTGCTGACGGACCTTCCTGTAGCACTCCTCGGCGCTACCGCTGTGCTTCTGTCTTGGAGTGCGTTTCGTTGGGGCAGGATCACAGACGTTCTGCTCGCAGGGATCACTCTTGGCCTCACACTGGGCGCGAAACATACCGGATTGATCGTTGGAGTGGCGGTCGCATTTCTCGGCGCGGTCATGCTGGTTAGGAAGGAGGCGAACCGTTCACGCTGGCTGCGGTCGGGACAGGTGCTCGCGGTTCTGGTGCTCGCGTGGATTGCGCTGTGGGGCCTGTACCGGTTTCGTTTTAACGAGAGCCCGGCTGGTCTTGATCTTTTCAACCGGCCGCTGGCGGCGAAGATTGCAGACCTTCATGGTCCCCTACTCCGCGGTGCGGTGTCACTGATGGCTCGCGCGCATTTAATGCCGCGCTCTTATTTGTGGGGACTGGCGGACATTCTGCATGTGGGAGTGGAAGGCCGTGCAACCCCGATCTTCTTCATGGGTCGCACTTACATGGAGCGGGCGCCATTCTATTTTTTCCCGACGGTGGTGCTGATCAAGCTGCCAATCGGCCTGACTGCGCTGGCGCTTTTGGGTGTTGTGCTCGTTTTGTTCGAGCGGAGGGCGAAACGACCTCCGGACAGCCGGCGGGACGCCAGCGCCAGACCGGGCTGGTCTGGGAGCGAACCGCTGCTGGTGATCCTCCTGTTCGGCGGGTTGCTGCTGGTCATGCTGATTAAAGGCACGTCCAGCTACGCGGGCATGCGTCACGCGCTGATTGTTCTTCCGTCCATTGCGGTGGCTGGGGCGGCGGCGCTGACGATTGCGTGGGAGCGGAAGTCTCGCCCGCTTCTTGCGGGGATTGCGCTTGCCACCGTTGTGGCGATGGCGTCGGCGATACCGGTGTTGCGGCCCTGGGAGTACTACAACGAACTCGTCGGAGGAGCGGACAACGCCTGGCGTCATCTCAGCGATGAAAGTATGGAGTCGGGACAGAGAACCAAAGAGCTTGCGGCCTACTACCATCAGTATCTCGAACCCAAAGGAGAGATTCCGTACGTCGAATACTGGGAGTCCTATCCCGAAGACGACCGACGGGGAATACCTTCCATGCAAGCGCAGTGGAAGGCGCATCCCGAGACTGACACTTTAGACGTGGTCAGTGGCACAGTGATGATCGCGGCGGCCATGCTGGCGCCAGGTCAGCACAGCGACTTTATTCTCGACTACACTCCGTTGCTCGCCACCCAACCAGTTCAGCGATACGGCAATCTGATGATTTTTCGCGGCACGTTCACCCTTGCCGGACCGCGAGCGTCCCGACTGGCCGATCGCGCGCTCGACGCGGAATATTCCGCAACTCCTGATCTGGAAAAAGCGGAGTTGTTGTTGAGCAGATCGCTCGAGTCAAATCCAAAGATTTACTACCGCTGGATCGAGATGGGGAATATCCGGCTGCAGCGCGGCAAGCGTGACGATGCCGTTCACGCCTACGAGAACGCAAGAATGAATGCACCCGCGGGGGACGAAATTATTCCGCTACTTACCAAACAGATCAAGCGGGTCTCGCAGGAGGATTTGAAGTCTGTAGCGCCGTTGCGCAATCCAGTGCTGGAATAGGACAGCCTGCATCTCTTGGGTGCGCGCGCCACTCCGTATGCACCCGTCCGGTGCCGACCGACTGGTTTGGGCCAGGCACCGATTTGAGATATTTGCCACCGCGTTCACGATCTTCTGGCTGGCAGTGATCATTGCAGCACGTCGCGTCCGCCGGGAACATTTCAACGGACCTTGACCGGCAGTTCCATTCCCCACTCAAGCCAAAACCGGGCTTGAGTGGGCCACCCGT
>CAVUGT010000013.1:457500-966045 GCA_963741105.1 Terriglobia bacterium | reverse complement strand
GGAGCGAACCGTGGAGGGTCGAACACGCAAGATGCGCGCCGCCTGCTCGGACGGGTATCCGAGCAGATCCACGAGAACGAGAGCCGCACGCTGCGTTCGGCTGAGCCAGAAGGAGCGCACGAACGTCAGCGCGCATGTCCGCGTCCTCGAACGCGTCACGGGCCTCGGTGATCGGGGGGACCTTCCGGAGGGCCACCGACGCCCGACGACGACGCAACCGGAACCCGTTGAGCGCGACTCGGAAGAGGTACGCGGTCGGGCGTCGATCCGATGGATCGAACCCCACCGCTCCCAGAGCTTCAGGAACGCGTCCTGAGTGAGCTCTTCCGCGTCGGCGGTTCCCGGTCACCAAGTAGAGGGCCTGGAACAGCCGCTCATGCTCCGCCTCGAAGAAGAGGTGAAGTGGGCCGCCGACTCGACCCCCTCCGAGGGAAACCTCACGACTTCTTCTCCTGCTCGCACGCCTCATGGATGCGTGAGGACCATGTTCTGCTGCATCCGGGTGATGAGAAAGTCGGCTCTCATGCGCGCGCCCACTCGTGCCCGGGGTGGGATTCGAACCCACACGCCCCGAAGGGCAAGCGCTTTTAAGGCGCTGTCGTCTACCGATTCCGACACCCGGGCGTCCACCGATGCTAGCCGGGTCGAGCCCCCAGCGGTGTCAGGGCTTCTTGGCGACCGTCACCTTAAGGATGAAGATGGGCTCTGTGGGCGAGCACGACTCGCCGGTGGGACAGGCGGGCCCGCTGACCGTGGGCACGCTCCCGATCTTCTGGACGATGGCCATCCCCTTCGGTCACGTTGCCGAAGATGGAGTACTTCGAGGACGGGGTGGGGTTGAGGTTGGGCGCCGGCGCCAGCGTCACGAAGAACTGACTCCCGTTGCCGCCGGTGGACGAGTGCGCGAAGGCCAGCACGCCGGGCGCGTCGAAGGTGGACCCCTTCGTCACCGTGACCGGGTCTCATACCCCTGGCCGCCCGTGCCGTCGCCCTTGGGGTCGCCGCCCTGGATCACGAAATCCTTCACGATCCGGTGGAACGTGAGACCGTCGTAGAACCCCTTGTCCGGCACAGGAACACGAAGTTGTTCACGCCCACCGGGTTCGCTCTTCGGCAGCGAGCTGTGCCCCTCGAACGTCCCCGCAGCTGGTCACGAAGGTCGCCGTGTAGGTGGCGTTCGGGTCGATCGTCATGGGCGGCGCCTTGTCGAAGGTGGGCTTGGTCTGGGTGGAGTCCTTCGGAGGTGTTGGCGTGCCGCACGGCGATGCGGCGGTGCTGGCGGACGGCGTGGGCGTCACGCTGGCGGCCGCCGCCGTGGGCTTGTTGCCCAGGAAGATGCCCATCACGATCACCACGACCACGGCGATGAGGAGACCGCCGCCGATCGCGATGAAGAGGGTGCGGCGGCGGCGACGGGCGGCGGCCTCGGCCTGACGGCGCGCGGCCAGCTTCGCGAGTTGTTTTTCTCGAGCACGACTGGGCATACGGCCTGAGAGGTTACCGGACCCCGAGCCGTTCGAGGGCCAACCCGTCGAGGATGTCCGTCTCGCTCACGAGCGTCCGTTCGAACCCGAACCGCCGCATCGTGAACTCCAAGATGAGGGCCCCGGCCACGATGACGTCGCCGCGCCCGGGCGCCATGACGGGGATGGACGCCCGCTCCGCGTTCGTCATGCGCGCCAGGTCCCCGAGGAGGCGTCGCACGTCCTGATAGGACAGCCACGAGCGGTGGATCCGATCCGGGTCGTAGCGCGTCAGCCCCAGCGCGATCGCCTGCAACGTGGTGGCCGTTCCTGCAACGCCGATCAGCGTCCGCGCGTCGCTGATGGGCACCCGTTGCTCGGCCTGGTCGAGCACCGCGGCGACCGCGGTTTCCAGCGCCTGCAGCTCCTCCTGCGTCGGTGGATCGTGCTGCACGAGTCGTTCGGTGAGGCGGAACGTCCCCCGTTGGGGTGGAGATGGCGGCGTCCACCCGACCCGCCTGCGCTCCCATCACGAACTCCGTGGAGCCGCCGCCGATGTCCTGCACCAGATAGGGGCCGGGCACCTCCACCGGGTCGAGTCCGTGCGTGCCGCCAAGGAACGACAGCGCCGCCTCCTGCTCCCCGGTCACGATCTCCAGGTCCGAGCCCGCCTCGCCGCGCACCGCAACGGCGAATGCGTCCCGGTTCGCCGCGTCGCGCACGGCGCTGGTGGCGGCTACGCGGATCCCTTCTACCCCAAGGGCCCTGGCGCGACGGCAGTAGCGGGCGATCACCGCCAGGGTCCGCGCCACGGCGGCCGGATCCAACCGGCCGGTCACGTCACGCCCTGTCCCAGCCGCGTGATCACCATGTCGCGCCCCAGCTCCGTGGGCTCCTCACCGGGGTGTGCCCCCGGCTCCACCACCAGGAGCCGGCACGAGTTCGTGCCCTGATCGATCGCCGGCGACGCGCCCCGGCCGCTGCGCCGGATGGACGGGGTCGACGCGCTCCGCGACCCATGCCCCGACCGGGTCCACGCCGCCGGCCAGGTGGAACGCGTAGTGCGCGTGCAGGCACTTGACCCCCGGTGCGGGTGCCGGCCACGCCGCCCCAGCCCCGCGCATCGGGAAGGTCCTGCGCGCGGTCATCGGCATACGACGCGTGCGCCGCCTCCACCGCCGCGGCGAACACCTCATCGCTGTCGATGCGCGCGTTGAGTTCGCCGATCGACCCGACGGACTCCAGGCGCGCGACCGCTTTGACGGCCTCGGGGCACGTCAGCCAGTAGGTCGTGGGAAAGGGGTTCCCGTCGGCGCCCAGCGGCGCGTTGCGAATAACCAACGGGTGTCCGCCCGTGCACCGACCGACGACGAGAACGGGTGGAGGGCTCGCGGCCAGACTGCGCGCGCACGACGCACGCCGTCCGAGGACCGGCGCTCAGTTCGCGTGAAGCCGTGGGAGGGCCAGCGGGTGCGGGGCCACCCTACTTCCGCTTGTGCTCGACGGCCCGCTTGTAGTCGACCAGCCGCTCTTCGGACTGCTTCATGAATCGTTTGAGCATCTGCTCGAACTCTGGATCGTCCCTCGGCGCTGGCGGCGTCGGTGGAGGATCCTGCAGGGCCTTGATCGACAGGTCGATCTTGCCGTCCTCTTTGATGGCAAGGACTTTCGCCTGCACGACGTCGGCCTCCCGGAGATGGTCGTGCACGTCCTTGACGTAGTTGCGGTCGATCTCGGAGATGTGAACGAGGCCGAGCCGGCCATCCTCGAGCTTGAGGAAGGCGCCGTAAGGCGTGATGCGCTCGACGGTGCCGTCGACTACTGCTCCCAACTTCGATCTCAGCGATCTCGATCCCCGTTCCCGCTGCGTGCCCGCGAACGCCGAGCATCCCACCCACGCCCGTTCCCGCGCAGGCGGCCAGTGTGCGCGAATCATCTCCGGCACGTCAATGTCGGGCCGCGTTAGCAGACGGGGGCGTAACGGCGCCCCGCGCTTGGGAACGTGACGAACGCGGTATCTGGCCGGGTATCCGCCATGCCGAGGCACTGGCGGGCGAGCTGCTCGAGGTAGGTCGGATCGCTGCAGCTGGGTGACCTGACCGCTGGAGCGAGCGTCCTTGTCCTGCGACTCGGCGGTCTGCGCTTCGAAGACGCGGCCGGACGAGCTGCGTTCAGCCAGGTTGCGGAACGCGGCGATGCCCGCGCACAGGATCATCACGACCATCACGAGCAGGACCGTGCCACGAACGACAGTCGAAGGCGCCGGCGGCGCGCGGGAGCGGCCGTCGAGGCGACCTGGGACGTGGCCGTGGCGCGGTGCTCATCCCGCGCCCGCCATCGACTCGCCGCCCGCGTATCCGCGCGGTCTCGCCCAGCTGCTTCTCGATCCGGAGCAACTGGTTGTACTTTCGCGGTGCGCTCGCCGCGGCTGGGTGCGCCCGCCTTTATCTGACCCGCGTTCGTGGCTACCGAGAGATCGGCTATCGTGGCGTCGTCCGTCTCGCCGCTGCGGTGGCTCACGACGCCGGTGGACGCGCTGCCGCGTTGGCCAGCCGATCACGTCGAGCGTCTCCGAGACCGACCCGATCTGATTGAACTTGACCAGGATGCGTGTTCGCGCACCCCTCGCGGCAGCCCGGTCGGCGCTCGGGGTCGGTGACGAACAGGTCGTCACCCACCAAGCTGGACGCGCGGTCCGAGGTCGCGTGGTGTGCTTCGGCCAGCCCTCTCCAGTCGTCCTCAGCGAGGCCGTCCTCCACCGAAACGATCGGGAACCGGTCCAGCAGCCCGTCCCAGTACTCGACTATGTCGTCGGACGAGCGCAGCGGCGCCCTCGAGATGATAGCCGCCGTCCTCGAAGAGCTCGGATCATGGCGGGATCCATGCGCGAGGGCGACCTCGTCGCCCGGCGAACGAGGCCCGCCGTCTCGATGGCCTCCAGCAGCAGCTCGAGCGCCTCGGCGGCGGTCGCGATCTGCGGCGCGAATCCGCCCTCGTCGCCGACGGCCGTCGAAAGTCCCTTGTCGTGCAGGATCGCCTTCAGCGCGTGGAAGCACTCGGCGCCCCAGCGCAGACGCCTCGGAGAACGACGCCGCGCCGACCGGCATGACCATGAACTCCTGGAGCTCCAGCTCGTTGTCCGCGTGCGCGCCGCCGTTGATCACGTTCATCATCGGCGTCGGCAGAACGTGCGCGATTCGGCCCGCCCAGGTAGCGCCACAGGGGCAGCCCGTTCGATCGGCCGCAGCGCGCGCGACGGCGAGCGAGGCACCCAGGACGGCGTTGGCGCCCAGCGCCGACTTGTCCGCGGTGCCGTCGAGGTCGAGCAGCGCGCGTGTCCACCCCGCGCTGATCGAACGCGTCGACCCCACGATCGCCTCGGCGATCGGCCCGTTCACGTTGCGCCACGGCCTCGAGCGACCCCCTTGCCCCCGTAGCGCGGCCGGGTCGCCATCGCGAAGCTCGAGCGCCTCGTGCTCGCCGGTGGAGGCGCCGCTACGGCACCGCCGCACGCCCGGACGCGCCGTCGTCGAGCCAGACGTCGACCTCCACCGTGGGATTGCCGCGCGAATCGAGGATCTGGCGCGCGTGGACGGAATCGATCAGCGACATGGGGGCCCGATGGTAGCCGACCCTAGCCCCGGTCTGGGCATCTCCCGCCCTCCACGCCGTCGGGATCTCCGCCGCCGGTTCGCGCCTTCCCCGCCGGCCACCGGAGGAACTCGACCATGTCGCCGCCTCACGAACCCGAGCCGTCCGTACCAGTGCTGCGGCCAGTCATCCTCGTCGGCCCAAGGAGGACCCAGGAACGCGCCGGCGGCCTTGCCTCGGCCACCGCAGCCAGCACGACCGCGCTGGCGAGGCCCCGGGTTGCGGTACCCCGCGAGCGTGTCGACCGCGTCGACCTCCGCGTCGTCGCCCTCGACATGGAGCTAGCTCGCAGCACCCCACCAGCTCCCCGTGCACCCGGTAGTGAACACCCGCGCGCCGTCGTGCGCTCCACCTTCGCGCGGTAATCGACGAGTGGACGGACGACATCGTCGCGTCGGACCAGGGCTCGCGGCGGTCGATCGACACGAGCAGCGGACGCGCCTCGGCGAACGTCACCTCCTGCACCGACGAGAGATCGGGGACGCGCTCGGGCTCGCCGCTCTGCACCAGCAGCACGACGCGATCCATGGTGTACCCGTGCGCGACGAAGCTCCTCGCCATCGGCGCTGAGCGTCGGGGTCGGCGACCATGACCGTGCGATGGCGGCAGCCTGCCCGCCGAGGATGCGATCGGCGTCGTCGATCCACCGCTCGACCGGGGCGGCCCCGGATCGTCGATCCACAGCAAGTTGCGACGTAACGCAGCGCGATCGTGCGGATCAAGAACGCCACGCCGCCCGCGAACGGCATCACGTCGGTGACGTGCGGTCCAGCGTCACCCGATCGAACGCGTCCGCGCGAGCGAGATCCTCCTGTGATCACGAGCACGACTACGCAACGGTTCAGCCGACGCCGTCGGCCGGATCGCAGTTCGCGCCGCAGACCACCACGACCACGTGCTCCCCGGGCGCGGGCTGCAGCGCGCCGGAGGCCAGCGACGCCAACGCGGTCGCGCCGCCGGGCTCCGCTACCAGCCGCAGCTCACGCCAGATCGCCCGTTGCGCGTCCCGGATGTCCTCGTCCGCCACCAGGGTCACGCCGTTCACGTAGCGGCGCGCGACCTCGAAGGCGATGGCGCCCACGCGCCGGGCGCCGAGGGAGTCGGCGGCGACGCCCCCCACCGGCACCTCCTGTGGCGCCCCCGCCGCCAGCGCAGCGTCGAGGCATCGCGAGTCGCCGGCTCCACGGCGATCACCCGGACGTCGTCCTGCAGCCAGGCCGCGATGCCGCCCACCAGGCCGCCCCCGCCTATCGAGACGACCACCGTGTCGGCGTCGGGCACCTGCGCGGCCAGCTCGATGCCGATCGTCCCCTGCCCCGCCACCACCTCGGGCTGGTCGAAGGGGTGCATCCAACACGCCCCGGTCTCCACCGCGCGCGGGCGTGCGCGGCTCGCGACGCATCGTCGTAGTACCCCTCGATCACGCGGACGTCGGCTCCCTGTTCGCGCACCCGATCGATCTTGGCCGTGGGCGACGTGGAGGGGACGAAGATCTCGGCGTGATGCCCGAGCTCCGCGCGGCGTAGGCGACGGCCAGCCCGAAGTTGCCACCGCTCGCCGCGATCACGCCCACCGGCGGCACGTCGGACGCGAGCATCTTGCTGAACGCGCCCCTGGGCTTGAACGAACCCGTGTGCTGCAGGAGCTCGAGCTTGAGCGTGAGGACCGGCATCGAGCCCGAACGCCCCGCCCCGGGCGGATCACGGGCGTCTCCCGCCGTGGGGCGCCGCGCGGGCGATCGCGGCCTCGACGTCGGCGCCCGCGGATGCGGACGTCGGCGGCGATCACCGCGCTGACCGCGCCTCGCGAAGAGGGCGCGGAGCTGATCCTCGGGCGCGTGTCTCGACGTCGATGCCCGCGCCGCGGCAAGCTCGAAGCGCCATGCCGTAGCGTCCGGCGAACGTGCGGACCGCTCCGACGCAGGGCGGTCTCGGCGTCGACCCCGAGCTTGCGTGCCCACCGACACCGTGCGAACAGGACGTCGCCGATCTCCTCCTCCGCGTTCGTCCGGCGAGCCGCTCGCGGCCGCGTTCAGCTCGCCGCACCTCCTCGCGGAACGACGTGCAGGGCGGATCGATGCTCCCCCACTCGAAGCCCCAGCCCGCGGCGCGGCGCTGGACCTTCGCCGCACGCGCGAGCGCGGGGAGCGAGACCGGGATGTCCTCGTCGACCCCCTTGCGTCCGCCCGTCTCCTCGGCCTTGAGCTTCTCCCAGTTGACGAGGACCTCGTCGGCGCCGGAGACCTCGACCTCGCCGAAGACGTGGGGATGACGATGGATCAGTTTGTCCACGAGACCCTGCGCGACGTCGTCGATGTCCCAGTGCCCCTCGTCGGCCGACCAGCTGCGCGTGGAACACCACCTGCAGCAAGACGTCGCCCAGCTCGTCGCGGATCGCGTCGGAGTCATCGGCGTCGATCGCCTCGATCAGCTCGTGCGTCTCCTCCAATAGGTGACGCGCGAGCGTGCGGTGCGTCTGCTCGGCGTCCCAGGGACAACCGCCGGGCCCGCGCAGGCCGCGCCATCACCTTCACGAGATCGAGCAACCGCGCCCCGTGCTGCGAGGCGGGCACCGGGCCGCTCGCGGCGTGGGCCGAAGCCACGTCCGGCGGCCGGACGCGTCGCACTCGGCGTGGGAGAGGCCGCGTCCGCCGGCGACCGCCGAGGGCGAGACGGTGGCGCTCGGATCGGTGCTGGTGATCGGCGACCACGCTGAGCGTCTGCGTGTCGTAGCGACCGTACGTGGGGTTCACGTCCACGCCTGATCCGTCGGCCTGCTTGGACCAGCCATGCGTTGAACGCCGCAGGCCCCTTGCCGGAAGCAGCTGCGCCTTCGCCTGGGCGAACGGCGGCACCGTCTTCGCGATCAAGCGGATCACGTGCCAGCCGTACTGGGATGGCACGGGCTTCGGAGATCTCTCCCGGCGCAACGCGATCGCGGCCTCCGCCGAACTCGGGCTCGTACGTCGCCAGGCCGGCGTCGCGCGGGCAGCGCCCCCCCGTTCTGCTCGCCGACGTCGTGTCGATCGAGTCCTGCTTGGCGAGCGCGGCGGAGCTCGCCCCGCGGTGGCGCCCGGGCGTGGTGACCTGCTGGTAGACCTGTCGGCCTCGGCCTGTGTCTTCACCAGGATGTGGTCGGCGCTGGCGTGGTGAACGCCAGGATGCTGCTCCTCGTAGAGCTGGCGCAGTGCCGTATCGCTGGAGCCTGGCGGACCCGAGATCCTTCTCCACCGTCCTGGAAGAGCAGGACGTGGGCGCCAGCGCGTTGAGGTCGTCGCGCGTGAGCCCGTTGGTGGCCAACGCCTGGTCGACGGTGGTCCTTGCCCGCCCCGCGTCGAGGTTGCCCAGCATCCCCGTCGACCTCCTGGTCGCGTGACCGTGACCCGGTTGGCCTCGGCGGCGTAGCTGGCGGACGAAGACGCCCTGGATCAGGTTGCCGAGGGCGAACCGGTTGCACGCCTGACTCCTCCGTGTCGGTGGCGCTGACGCCCCGCCACTGATCTGCGGTTGAGCCCCGCGATGAACGTGAAGAGGCTGGCCTCCTTCGCGACCTGGTCCGTCGGTGATGTGGGTGCCGCCGACGGTGGCCGCGGGTTGCGGTCCCGCGCCACCCCCGTGGCCGCAGGCCGAAAGGACGATGGCGACGGCAAGCACGCCGGACACGACAACGAAGCGGTGCGGAAGGGATCTCACGACCATTGAGTCTACGTGACTGGTTCCCGATCACCGGTGACCGCCTCCAGCAGCCACCGCTCGACGAACCGCGCCAGGTCCGCCCCGAACACCCGGTCCGGCACCAGGTTGAGCGTCTTCGTCGTGTCGTGGAACGTGGCGCCGAACACGCGCTCCTGCAGATCGAAAGCCAGTTCGGGGGGGATGGTGACGGGCGACAACCGCACCTGATCGCGATAGGTGCTGACCTCCTCGACCCCCAGCGCGCGGCACGTGACGCGCAGTGAGGCGACCGCGAACAACGTCTCCACCTGGTCGGGCAGGCCCCCGTAGCGGTCGACGGTCTCCTCCCGGATGCGGTCCAGCGCCGCGTGATCGGCCGCCAGCGAGATCCGACGATAGAGCTCCAGCCGCAGCGCCTCCTGCGCCACCCAGCCCGGCGGGATGAACGCCTTGAGCGGCAGGTCGACTACGAGGAAAAGCGGCCCGTGAGCGGACGCTCGACGACCGACGTCGTCAGCTCATCGACAGCGGTGCTGCTTTGGGAGATGCCGTACTGGACACCGTCGTCTTCGGTGCATCGCAATGGATTGAACCTCGTGTTCGCCGACACTCATGCTGCTTTCGAAAAGCGCAACCCCAAGGAAATCGATTGGTGGAAATATCACAGCCGGCGCGGTTGGGAAGACAGCGATCCAACCGGGATTGATATCAAGCCTTAGCAGCCCGTTCAAAAAGTAGGAGACGACGTCAGGAGACTCTGGGTTTTTCTGTTTTTCAGAGGAAATGAATGAGTCTCGTGACCTCGTCTCCTACAAGATTGGGTTTTTGAACGGGCTGTCGGCAGTGTTACCTGATTCTGCGGTTACGCGAGAATCCGCTTCCGCTTCGGATCGTAGGGAGCGTGCAGATGAACCTTGGCCCCGAAACGTTGCCCCGACACGTTAATTTCGTACCGGCCCGATTTGATAAAATCTTCATTCACGCCGTTCGAATCATTCACGTATCCCATCGCGATCGCGGCCCCAACCGTGTGGCCATACGATCCGGAGGTCGTGTAGCCGACCGGTTTGCCATCGCGATAGATCGGTTCACTGCCCCAGAGCGTTGGTCCGGGATCATCGAGAACAAAGATTAGCAACCGCCGCTTTACCCCAGCCTGCCTCTGTTTAAAGAGCGCCTCGCGGCCAATAAATTCTTTGTTCCAGCCGATCGCAAAACTTAGCCCGGCCTCCAAGGGTGTATCATCCGGTGAAAGTTCGGCGCCCCAGGCGCGATAACCTTTTTCGAGCCGCAACGAGTTTATCGCGTAGTGTCCGGCGTTGGTCGCGCCGAGCTCCTTGCCAGCCGCGATCAACGTGTCATAGACAAGCGTCATCTGATCGGTGGGCACGTGAAGCTCCCATCCCAGTTCCCCGACGTAAGTGATGCGCGCGGCGCGGACCGTCGCCGCGCCGACACTGATAAGTTTTGCGGTGGCGAACGGAAATGCTTCATTGGAAAGATCCGCGTCCGTTACCCGACCGAGCAGCGCGCGTGAGTTCGGACCCATCACACCGATGACACCAAAGGCGTTGGTCACGTCCACCAATTCGGCGTGTTCGCAGCCGTCGATGTGCCGCGTGATCCAGTCGTAGTCACGCACGGTTTGCGAGCTGCCACTGATGATGTAAAACTCATTCTGCGCCAAGCGCACCAGCGTGAGATCGCTCTCGAATCCGCCGCGTTCGTTGAACAGGCCGGTGTACACTGCACGGCCAACCGCCACGTCGACGTTGTTTCCGCAAAGTTGCTGCAGCACGCTGACGACATCGCGGCCCTTGAAGCTGAATTTGGAAAAGGCAGATTGATCGAAGATCGCGACGCTCTCGCGGCAGGCGCGATGTTCGGCGGCATGGTTGGCGAACCAATTTTGCTGAGCGAAACTGTATTCGACCACGGGCGTCTGGGCTAATTTAAGGGCTGAGATTTGCTCGTTCGTACCCCGCGTTGCTACTGTAGCAATCCGATCCTCCCTCACCCCGGCCCTCTCCCCAAGGAGAGGGAGAACCGGCGTCGACGTTCGGGGAATTTCATCGCCGGTGGGGACGTCGACCGTTACCGGCATTCTGTCGCCGAGAGGTGGGGCCTTCGCTCCCATCGCCGCGAGATCGGAAGAAGGGGCTGAATCGTTGGAATGCGCAAACCAGTTGGGGCGTTCCCAACCGCTCTTAACGCCGAAGGAGGCGCCGTGCGCTGCCAGGCGATCGTGCAAGGCGCTCTTGCGGAGGCCGCGACCGGTTTCCATCTCGCGGTTCGGCCAGGCCATTTGGTAGTGCAACCCCAACACTTCGGTGACGCGTTCGCCGAGGAACGCGGCGTTGTTCGCCCACGGACCGAAACGCCGGATGTCAACCGACCACAGGTCCAGCGTTGGTTGGCCTTCGATCATCCATTCGGCCAGATACTTTCCGGCGCCGCCGGCGCTGGCAATTCCGACCGAGTTGAAACCGGTAGCGACAAATAGATTTCTTAGCTCGGGCGTTTCACCCATGATAAAATTATTGTCAGGCGTGAGCTTTTTCCGGGATTGCCGGCAGCCTGGTAGTGCTCCCAGGCAACTCTCCAATGTTCTTCCGGGTTCGACGACTTTACGATGAGTTGGCTCGCCCGAAAGGTCGTATATCTGCATCAGGTCTTTGCGCCACAATTCTACTGCGGTAGATCAAAGGGAGCAGACCCAAGGGAGATCTCTCAACACCATTCGCGTTTTTAAAACGACTGGCAGGACGGAGGTGACGAAGGTCCCGGTACCTCGCGATTTGACCTCGCTGCCTCCGTTGTGGATCATGGAGGTGGAATGGACGCGGAACAAGCCATTGCCGACATCGAGTTGCTGGAACGCATCTTCGCGGTCCCAGACACCCGACCCCTCAACCTGAGCGATCTCGCGGCCGCGAATCGCAGGCACGACGAAAAACTCGCGCAAAGTCCATGGTTCCGCCTCTGGCAGCAGTACGGAGTTTGTTGCCGCCCGTAATGTTCGGTCGACTACCGCAGGTACTCCACACCACGTGGGAAAGGCGCGTAGCGCTACAAGCGCTCCACTCAGTCGCACTTTGCGATTGAAATGGGTAGCGATGCAGCCGGCAATTCCCTCTGCCTTCTCGCGAGAATTACGACAACAACAAGATGGCCGTGCAGGCCACGCGTTAAACCTCGCCTTGCCCCTTCATGTGGAACCGCGCAAATGAAACATCGCCGACCAACACCACGAACGGGAGGGGCACGACTTCAGTCGTGCCAACTATCGCAAAAAGAGAGAGGCGGCTTCAGCCGCTGAGGTAAGCTGCCACCGCCTAAACTACAATGTCCTGACGGTACGCCTTGCGGCCGTCCAGTTCTGAGTGAACGCCGCGCCAGACTGGAGGCACACGATCATCGGACATTCTGCCCTTCGACCATCTTCCATCGGAGCGCATGTCATTATCCTGGCGTGTCTGATTCGCGTAGTCATCACACCCGCTCTCTGCCGGGCAGTTCAATCACCAGTTTCTCCCGCCGGACAAATCGTCGACGTGACTTGTGAGGGCGACTCAGCGCAGAGTTATGCCTTGTATTTGCCTTCTACGTATTCAGCGGCAAAACCCTGGCCCATTATTTATTTCTTCGATCCCGGCGGAAGGGGCCGCCGCCCGCTCGAACTTTATAAAGACCTCGCCGAAAAATACTCGTTCGTGATGGCCGGTTCGAATACTTCTCGCAATTTCTCGTCCGACCAATCACACAGCGTGAACGCCATCTGGCTGGACACCCATCGGCGATTCTCACTCGATGCTCACCTTGCTTACGTCAGTGGATTCTCGGGTGGCGCCCGGGTTGCGGGCTCAATGGCGCTAGGCTGTCCGCGGTGCCAGATTGCGGGTGTGATTGCACTCGGTGCCGGATATCCCAGCAACCATGGCGCCGCCAAAGATAAATTGCTTTACTTCTTCGCCATTGGTGATCAGGACTTCAATTGGCCCGAGGTGATGAAGGTCCGGCGCGACCGCGAGGACAACGGTCTCCCATATCGCGTGCGCGTCTTTTCCGGCCCGCACCAGTGGGCTCCTGTGGCGGTCATGCAGGATGCAATCGAATGGATTACGCTCCGCGCGATGAAAGCCGGGGATCACCCGCCGGATGCGGCCTTCCTTGATCGTCGGTTGCGCCTGACCCAAGCGGATGCAGAGGATGCGGAGAAAAAGAATGACCCGCTGGCGCAGCTCGCCGCCTACCGTTCGCTGGCATCAGATTTTCCTGAACCAGCAGATGTGGCCGAGGCTGAAAAAAAGCTGGCCGTGCTAAAGAAATCGCCAGCCTTTAAAGCAGCGTTGAAAAAGGAGCAAGAGCAGATCGACGAGCAGTCTGCGTCGGAAACCGAGGTGTTGGCAAAACTTCACACCTACATAAGTGGTAAAGCCGACGACGAAACCACTCTTGCCAGTAGCATTGTGCAAGAAATGCGTCAGATCAAGGACCAGGCCGAGCATTCCAAAAATGACGCCAAACGACTGGTTGCCGCCCGCGCGTTCAATGGCCTGTGGATCGCAGGAATTGAGAGCGGACAAGAAGAACTGGAATCCCGCCATTTCGACCAGGCGGCAGCCTGCTTTGATCTCATGAGCCGGGTCTCAGACAGTCCTTGGCCGCTTCTCCTCCTCGCCGAAACTCATGCCGCCGGAGGAAATAAGAAACAAGCCATACGCGAGTTGAAAGAGGCGATGCGGCGCGGTTGGAACGACGCCGAAGCAATCGACTCGAACGACCGGCTTCAAATTCTCAAGTCAGATCCGGACTTCCAGAAACTCGTGCAGACTTTGAAGGCGAAATAAATCGGATCCGAACCTCGGGTGCCCCATCCTAACCCTCGCGTCCTTTGCGAGGTTAGGGTAGGGATTTTCGCCAACACCGTAGGCAGGTGGCCCGGTCCGTTCGTTGTTTGGTATGGAAATCTCCCGCGAAGCCCTGGACGACGGTGACCTGCTGGGCTACGCCTACGAGCAAGTCACCAGGCATCGCCGCCCGCATGTCTTAGTAGAAAGCGGCCTTCTCCCAAACGCCCCTTAGGTCGACAAATGCCAGGGTGCCCCATTCAATCGCGCAGTTTGCGATTGAGTGGGGTTGCGATGCTGTCGATACCTCCAGTATTCCCAGCCCACTCATCCAGGTCATTGTGGTAACCGTCCTTCAAGTCTCTTATACACTCCCTTCTAATATGAACTGCAGGGAATGACATTTCTGCTTGATGTTACAGTTGACATTTCAGGCCAACGTCAGGTCGTATGATTCGCTGGATCATGTCGATGACAAGCGAACAAGAGATGGGGAACGGTCAGCCGCATCGTCACCCCACTCAATCGCACAGAACGCGATTGAATGGAGCACCCCAAGTTATCGATGCGAGCCACCATCCCTACGGAATAGCCGACAACGCAAACCATTAGCAGTGATGTCGTATTGCTTCAATGACTTAGTAACCCCACCCCATCCTTCATCGCTTGGCGCCGGGGCCTGCTGAATTTTCTTCCTAAGAACATCGAAACGTACGACCTGCGGGAAGCAGGCGACTGGCCCCACAAGGAAAAATCCGAGCAGTTCCATCGCAAACTCCGCCAGAGAATCCAGCTGCGGGTCGGCATCGAAGCCGGCCGGCATGCCTTTTGGTTTGAGGGGTCGCTGCCCGAACCGGACATTGGGGACGGGGCCCGCCTCGGCCCTGCCTCTCGATCAAGCTGCATGGTCGGTCGCTGGAGGTTTGCGCATGCATCCGACCAGTAAAGAGTCGCGTAGATTGACCGGAACAACAAGAGTCTTCAGGAATCGGGGTTGTGGCAGTCGAAGAAACTTTGGCAAGTATTGGTGTAAGCGTATCCAGAGATATTCCGCGCTGAAAAACCATACTGGACGGCGCACGAAAATTGGATCTAGTCCTGCCCGACCTAAAGCTAGGAGCAGAGTACGCTTGTTGAAGTAGCCGACATGAGCAACGCGGAAGTGCCACCATCTCCATCCGAAGAGGCGTGCAGCGACCGACCCAACATCCGGAGTGACGATAATTGCGAGGCCGCCCTTCGAGAGGCTTCCGGCAATGTCTTGCAAAAGCTTGACGGGATCGCATACATGCTCAATCACATCGATGAGCGTCACAATGTCAAACTGACTGCTGGCGGCGGAGAGTGGAAAGGTGCCAAGGTGCACAGGTAAATTACGCTGAACCGCCATTGCGTGGAGCCAAGCGGAAGGTTCGACTCCCTCCGCTTGATAGCCCATCTGAATGGCCTGCTCGACAAGCATGCCGCTACCCGCACCGATGTCAATCAATCGGCCCGTCGGCCGATGTTTTCGGAGCAATTCCAGTATCCTCCTCGCCTGGGCGCTTCTTTCCTTCCGCCCTGCCTCATAGTCAGGATCCACCAGGTTTTCATAAAATGGTAGCGGTGCTGCCAAGTCCGAGCACTGAAGGAAGCGACAGGTCAGGCACCGATAGATTGCTGCCGTAACACCATAATGGCTGTCGGTAATCGAAAAGGATTTACTTGTCAGTGGGCTCGCAATATTCGAAGGTTTCTCTAACTGTAGGTCCTCGGACTCGCATATCCAGCAGCGGTGACCTAGTCCTGGCATATTCTTCCTTGCGACCGCCGATATGGGCTAGGTATCCACTCGCCACCCTTAGGTGAAGCCAGGTCGAGCACTCTCCCTCGCCGCCTTTCGCCACAGCTGCAACCAGCGACTGCGGAAAGGGTCAGTTCTGCAAGCTCAACGGGCTCGATGCGCCTTCGTCCAAACAGTCTTGCCGGCGGCTCGCTATCCCAATCCCCTTGTCGATGGTCGAAGGGCATTTTCCGCTCAGGGGATATAGATCGCTATGGTAAAGTAACCCCCCATGTGGGGCAAGCATGAACGCGCTTTGATCTGCCTCATCATTGCTGCATACATTGTGCTCGCGGTCGCGATGGCGCGGGTGCGTGCTCCTGATGCTGACGAAGGTAGTTTCGGCAACGCCGCAATTGTTCTTGGGACCAAGCACATTCTGGCTATGCCGATGAGGAATCGAGTTTGGCTTCCCGGTCTCGACACGCATCTCTACGTTACCGCCCCACTCTATTTCGTTGGCCTTTCTCTCTGGTTCAAACTCTTTGGGGTCGGAATCGTTACCATGAGGTGTTTTTCTGTCTTCTGGGGCGTAGTGGGCTTGATCGCCTGGTACCTCATTGTCAGTATGCTCACGACAAACAGGGTGGTCGCGCTCCTCAGCATGACCCTGATCGCTCTCAACTACGATTACATTAATCTGACTTCTGAACGTTACGATCCTATGGTGGCGGCCCTCAGCGCTGCGGGAATGGCCGCTTACCTTGTCCTTCGGGAACGCAACTTCCCAGTTGCAGTATTGCTCAGCAACGCACTGGTGGCTGCGGCATTCGTGACTCACCCCTATGGAATTTTCGGCTTTGTAGGTTTGGCTGTGCTTTGGTTGAGTCTTGATCGACAAAACATCTCCGTGAAGTTCTTAGCCCTCGCCGCGACTCCCTATGTTTTGGCGCTGGCTGGATGGGGGCTCTACATCGCACAAGAACCCCGTCTATTTTGGACACAGTTTCACGGAAACGCCTCGGGCAGGTTAGCCTATCTTTTCTCTCCTTGGGCCGCGCTCGTTGCCGAGGTGCACGATCGTTACATCGTTCTTTTCGGTGGCTGGAGAGCTGGCGTGCCCATTTACATGAAAATCAAGACTCTCATCTTGATCGCGATTGTCGTCAGCGTAGGCGGATGTCTCTGGTCCGCCGACATTCGGCGCAACCGAGAACACCGCATCATTCTCCTTCTGACGGGGCTTTGGTTTCTGATGCTCATGTTACTGGAGGGAACCAAGCTGTATAACTACCTGTTGCATATCTGGCCTATTTACTTCGTCATCGCAGCGATTTGGCTGGAAAGCCTGATCCGCAAGGGCGGATGGCTACGCTACGCTTCGATCGTTAGTGTCTGCCTTTTCGTTATTTTCGCCATCACGTCCATTGCTTATCGAGTGCGATTGAACAGCTACCAAAATGCGTTTCTGCCCTCGCTTCGATATTTACAGCAAAACGTCAAGGAAAATGATCTTGTGGTGGGGTCGGGATCATTTGGCTTCGGACTCGATTTCGAAAAGCACGTCTTGGACGACCATCAATTGGGTTACTCGGTCGGGGAAGTTCCGGAATATATTGTGATCGACAAACAGTACAGCGACCAGATCAATGCTGCCAAACGGTCAAAGCCTAAGCTGTTTCGGTATGTCCAGAACTTGCTGTCGAGCAGGTACCAAATCGTATTTAGTAATCAATCCGGACCGGACTTTTATCGTATTTACAGGAAAGCGAATTGAGGCCCGAGAGAAGTCGCCAGTTCTGGATTGCTTGTCGACCTGAATAGATCCCGTGGAGAAGCCCACAAAGGCCGGACAAGGAACGTTTGCCGGTAGCAGGCTTGCGGCAGTTATTGTCGACGTCGACGGCACGCTTTACCGCCAGGATTTGCTCCGCGCAAGAATGCTAAAGCGTTTGATTCGAGCCCACCTAACTTCGCCCCGGTTGGGAATAAGAACCTTCCACATTCTGAAAGCGTATCGGGAAGAACAGGAGCATCTGCGAACATTAACGCCCTTAGGGAATGTGGCGGATTTGCAACTGCAACAGACCTGCAAACAAACCGGCCACGACATGACGACTGTCCGCTCCTGTGTTGAAAGATGGGTGGAAATTGAACCGCTTGAACTTCTTCCCTCTGTTTTGTACCCCTGTTTGGTGGAATTTCTCGACTTTGTCAGTCGGCGTGGGTTGCTGCTCGCCGTCTTTTCCGATTATCCAGCCGCTAGAAAGCTGCAAGCGATGGGGATCGCAAACTACTTTCGAGCCGTTGTTAGCGCTCAAGATCTGGAGGTGCAACAATTCAAGCCGAGCCCACGAGGCCTTGAAGTTACGTTGCAACGTCTGGGAGTTAGAGCCTCTCAAGCTGTTTACATAGGCGACCGCCCTGAAGTCGATGGGGAGGCCGCTCGCCGTGCCGGAATGCGATGTGTTATCGTCGGTCGCTCTCGATTCGAGCAACATCGCGAATGGATAGGCGTCCGTACCTTTGAAGAACTGAAGACGCGCCTATTCGACTGAAGTCGAAACGAAACTTGCCGTCAGGATCGCCCAAGTGGATGCTCAGACTCGCCCCTCGCTTGCCACGCTGATCAAGGGTCACATCCAAATCGCGCGCTTTGATCATTGGGTGAAGAACGTCTTCATACTGCCTGGCATTATCGTTCCTCTGAGCTTTGATCAGTACCGGTTGTCCTTTTCTCTTCTCGTGCGGATCGCCATCGGGATATTGTCGGTGGGGCTCGTCGCGTCTAGCAATTACGTCATTAACGAATTGATGGACGCTCCCTTCGACCGTTTTCATCCCTCCAAAAGTAGTCGGCCCGTCGTGCAGGGTCGGATTGACATTCCGCTTGCCTACGTGCAGTGGATCTTGCTCGCAGTTGTGGGGCTGGCATTAGCGTGGCGCGTCTCAACTTGCCTCCTTTGGACGGAATCTGTGCTCTGGGTGATGGGTTGCGTCTATAACATTCCTCCCATCCGTACCAAAGATCTGCCCTTTGTTGATGTCTTGTCCGAAGCGCTTAATAATCCCCTGCGGCTGCTGGCGGGTTGGTTCATGGTAACTACCTCGATTATTCCGCCTGCCTCCCTGTTGCTATGCTATTGGATGGTCGGCTGCTATTTTATGGGGCTGAAACGATTCAGCGAATATAGGCAAATCAATAATCACGAAGCCGCTGCCCGCTATCGGAAGTCCTTTGCGAATTACACCGAAGTGTCACTTCTGACTTCGGTGATGTTCTATGCCTCAACGGGCATGCTCTTCTTCGGAGCGTTTATCATGCGGTACCGTCTTGAATTGATACTTTCCTTTCCTTTTGTGGCTTTCGTCATGGCGATTTATCTTCGTTTGGCCTTTGATCATGACAGCGTAGTCCAAAGACCTGAGGGACTTTACCGACAACCTTTGCTCGTGAGCTCTGTCATCTCGTGTGCCATTGTTATGATCTTGTTAGTGAAAGTTGACTTGCCGAAGCTTCACCAGGTCTTCGCTCCAACGATGCCAACGGCTGGATCCCAGCCCTAGTTCCCAACCGCTGATCCACTGTTCAGACAGGGGTCGCCGCGTGTGACGTACAACGCTGCAGCGCGGGCTCAGCGATGAAGGTAAAGTCGCCGTGTCGGCCCATGCTTAGACGACGGAAGTTTGCGCGCGCCCGCGTCGGAAGCGCAATATGTTTACTGTGTAGTTGCTACGATGTGTCGTTTCGAAATGCTCTATCATCCCGGTACACGCCTTGACGGGATAGGAGGTAGAGCGATCTGAAATACAATTTGGGATCCCCCGGGGGTTGGGCTCTCCCTTTTTTGGCCGGGGGCGGGCGTCAGGTTGTAAGAGACAGCCCACTCCAGATCAGTCACTTGGAGCCGCCAGCTTCACTACGATACCCGTACTATCGCAGGCAGTAGATCGGGTCTTTCTTGTGGAAGACAGCACCAGCCAAGGAGAATTCCGATTTATGCTGAGAGTCCCTGACTGGATGCGACGATTTGCTCAATGTCTCTCTTCGTCTGGCCTTGCGTGGGTAGTCCGTGGCGAGCATCCAGCGCGCAGCAGAGCTGCTTAACCAGAATCGCGAGCTTGGCTTCATCCATTTCTATGCTGAGCTGTTCTGCAATCGAGACCCAGTTGCTGTCTTCGCGAGACGTGATCATTGGGGGAACCTCCGCATTACAAGGTGTACCGTATGCCGGAGTCCAAAACGAATCTGAGCAGTACTGAACACTCAGGAAATAGTTGGGGCATGGGCTTGAAGATTTCACCTTCTCGGCGCGCGCTCAAAGCCCCGCGGGATTTTATTTTTGTATTAAATTTCAGAATTGAAACGATCAATCTTGAGCAGCGGGGGGGCCACCCCTGCTACCTGCCTCAGCCCGTGCTAGGTTTGGGGGAGGGGGCAGGGTCCGACCGTCATTTAACCCGGCTTCGCCTCGTGGGGAAGGCTCCTCACAAAGCTAACGGTCGAACGCGCATGCTACGTTTCAGGAAGACAGTCGGACTGTTCAAAATTGCTCACTTTTCGCAATTCATCCGCCCGAAAGGCTTGTCCAGCGCGGGTTACAAGCCTTGGGCCGTTACGCCTACGCGGAGGTAAAATAGCAGTCTTGGGTTCTGCAGCGGTTTCCGCACTCCTCCCGCTAATCGTGGAGAACGACGTCGAGCAGTGAACTATCCTGATGGCGGCAGCTCGAGCTATTGCTACAGTGAGGTTGCCGCCCCGTAGTGATCACGCCGTCGCGAACTCCTGGTGGTCGCCATCAAACCTGCCTGAGTGGTTGAATGAAGAATGTTATGTTCAGAAGATCCGGCCTAGACTAAGGACCATCCGTGCTCGGGAGATCGCCGAAGCCCTTGGGGTGTCACAGCCTTACGCTGCCTTCATCCGCTCGTGCCGAAGGCGCCCGCATCCCAGGCACTGGCCGGTGCTGGCCAAACTGGTAGGCATCGAGGGGAGTGGTGAGTGTGCCAAGCTGGCGTAGGCCGGTGAGCCGAGTTGCACTATTCGCGTTCGGATGGATTGAAGGGGTTACGCCGAATGCTGGGTCTCGAGTTATTCTCCGGAACCCGAGTGTCGCAGAGCCGATTGGGCCGCCACCGACGTATTCCGGAAGAACGCCCAATTCCTGCAAGTCAATGAAAGTTGCCGAGACTGGTAATTCTGACAGTGTCACGCTGGGACTCTTACTAGCTAGCCTAGAATCGCTGTTCCAGCAGAGAATGGCCATCCCCAAAAAAGCCTGAACTAATTGACAGGGCCTACTGGGCGAACCGTGGCGTGAGGTCCCCCTCAACAGTCGCGTATGTCCAATTCGATTCAGTTGCGATTTTTCCAAGATCGATGCGGCTACCTGCGTTCAACGTTTTATGTTCCCGCGCTTTCCATTGCTTTTACGTTATTCGTTCTGCTCCAGAACAGTCTTCTGGCGCAAGCTCCAGAGGGAATCATCCGAGGAGTAGTCAGGGATGTTACCGGCGCTGTCGTTACGAAGACGACACTGCGAGTCAGGCAGCCGCAGTTTGGGGACGGGCGGGTCGTGGACACGAATCTTAACGGCCAGTACTACATAACCAATCTCGAGCCCGGCGATTACGAGATCGAGGCTTTTGCCCCTGGCTTCCATACGGAGGTGCAGAATGTCAGACTGCTTGTGGGGGACCAGTTGACGGTCAATTTCCAGCTGCATCCGGGATCAGTCAACGAACGAGTCCTGGTAAGCGGTCAAACATCAGGCATCAACACCAGCGGGTTTGCCGTAAACGGCAGTGTGAGTCAGGTTCAGATTCAGAACCTGCCGCTTAATGGTCGCAACTTTCTTGAGCTAGCGCGCCTCGAGCCCGGCGTAAGCGTCGTGTCGGTAACAAATCCCGGCGCCTTCGCCAACAACTATTCGCGTGTCTCCATAGCGGGGGCTCAGTACCTGCTGACCCAGGTTTCGGTCGATGGGGTCGTTGTGGATGATCGCATGAATGGGGGAACGTCTCAGAACTTCTCGCAAGAAACCGTGCAGGAGTTTCAGGTCGAGCGATTTAGCTCCGATCCTGCATCAGCGATGAGTGGCGCTGGCGGAATCAACATCGTTACTCGCCATGGCACTAATAATCTCCACGGCGCCGCGTTCTTCTTCTATCGCGATCACAATATGGCCGCCTATCCTGGCTTTCATCGAGATCTCAAGCATCCAGACCCATTTTTTGCGCGCAAACAATCCGGGTTCAGGCTTGGTGGCCCTCTAAGAAAAGATCGGATCTTCTGGTTCACGAACTTTGAGCACGACTGGCAAACCGCCGCACTTGCAGTACAGAACAATCACCCCATCTTTTCCAAGCTCGACGTAGTCTATCCCAGCCCGCTTACGTTCAACCAGTTCAACCTACGAGTTGATGGTAAGCTCGACAACGCCAACAGCGCATTCGTCCGCGTCAGCCAAGACAAGAACAACAACGTAGCTCCGGCTTCCGTAGGCATTTTCATGCCTTCGAATTGGGTGTCAAGTCACAATTCCGCTCTTCAGATTGCAGGCGGAGAAACATCAGTCCTTAATTCGCGGATCGTGAATGATCTGCGCTATGCCTACAGTTACCTGGACAGCCATTCTGATCCGGTTACCTCACAGAACTGCACGGATCCCGTAGTTTGCATTGGCGTGGGAGGACCTGAGATCGTGCCCTTTGACGATCCCGCGTTTCATATTGGGAATCGCCCAAGCTCTCCGATCGGCATATCCCCAACCACGAACCAGCTGGTCGATGTACTAACTTGGCAACATAACGGGCATCTGCTTCGCCTTGGCGCGGACTGGGAGCATGTTTCTCTGCACGGGTACCGAGCGATCTATGAACCGGCGCAAATCACCTTGTGGGGACCGACAAACCTGCTGCAATCACCGTCGCTTTACAACGCTTTGCCTGCTAGCTTGAGAGATCCCACAGCGCCGCCCCCCACGCTGGAAGACATTCTGCAACTGCCATTACGCAGCTTCATAACGGGAATTGGAAACGTTAGTTTCCCCGGACCATACCACTCGGATAGCACATCTAACAGCAATTTGTGGCGATTTCATGCGCAGGATTCGTGGTCCGTGCGGCGTGGCTTGACTCTGGCTTTTGGAGCAGCCTACTCCTATCAGACAAACATCTATAACCAGGATCTGAAACGACCTGCTTATCTCGCTCCCATATTCGGTAGCGACTTGCGACCACCGCATCGCGGCGCAAGTGTGATCGATCCTTCGGCCGGTCTCGCCTGGAATGTGCAAAACAGGGGCAAAACGGTAGTGCGTGGCGGCGGCGGAATCTATCACGACAGAATCTCTTTTTTTGTCCCCCTTCTTGAACGGGGAGCGCTCGGACCGTCCGGCAATGAACGCGTTCCGGTCGACGGTTCAGTCGTTGGACTTAGTTTTCTAAGCACGCCCACGGCTTTCCGTGGGCAAGATCTGCTTCCGCTCCTTCCGGCCATACGTTCCACGCTCGCGTCCAAGCTGGGCAATGGAACCGACCCAACGGTGAGCACCGTCCAAGTCATCAAACAGGCTGATCAGCTGTTCGGTCCTGATCACACCACGGCCTACGCAATTCACGTAAATGCGGGGATCCAACAGGAACTTACGCCCAGCCTGACTTTGAGTGCTGACTATGTCATGCGGCGTTACGTGCACATGGGCGGTTTTCAGGGTGTGTTTTCCGTGGATCGAAACCAGTTCAATCGCCCGCGCGTCACCGGGGTGGATCCAAATACGGGTGTTGTTTCTTTTGTCCGCGACCCTGTAATTCCGATTTGCACGCCGGCGCAGTCTGCGGCACTTAACCCCCAAGACCAATGCTCTACTGGGGCCATCACTGTCTATGGCGGTGATGCGAACTACCGCTATCAAGCACTGCAGGTAAAACTGGACAAGCGATTCTCTTCACGATTGCAGTTCACTGGCAGTTATGCGCTAGCCAAGAACACCGGTTTCGTTGCGGTCACGCAATACAACAATCCAGCCCTCGATTACGGAAATGTCGGCACACCACGGCATACACTGATCGTCAGTGGCGTCTACGAAATACCGGACGTGCATGCGCAATCGCGTATTGTGCGCTCGTTTGTTGAACGCGTGGACGGTAGCGTTTATTTCGGAGACTGACGGTGCGCCTCCGCTCGACACCACATTATCGGGACTGGACCTTGACGGTGACGGCATCAGCACAACCCTGCTCCCGGGAATCAACGGTCACAACCTGCTCGGACAGGGTCTCAGCCAATCCAAATTGCGAGCTCTCGTGGCCCAATACAACGCGACGGTTGAAGCGCGTACTAGAATTATTACTAATCCCGATGGCACGCAAAGCGTGATCAGGCCGCGTACGCCATTTAATCAGATCATCAGCCCGATCGTGCTGCCTGGAAAGATTTCGACAGGCGACAGCTTCATCTCGCAGGACGTCCGCTTGACTAAAAAGTTTAATATTAAAGAAAAGGTGACGTTGTCCCTGATTGGCGAGGTCTTCAATCTTTTTAACGTCGCTAATCTGACTGGCTATAGCAGTGTGCTGAATCAACCAAATTACGCTCAGCCAAGTGCACGTGCTGGACAGGCATTCGGAACCGGCGGTCCGAAAGCTTTCCAAGTTGCCTCGCGTGTGGAGTTTTAGCATGTGTCTTCATCAAAACAAAGGAAGCTTTGCATTCGGTCGCTCATTCCGCTGGTGATTGTCTTGTCTGTTTCTGGTTTTGCGGCGGATGCGCCTGCCGCTGAAACCCAAAAGGCGGTCTTGGCTCTGTATGGCAGCAGGCCGGACTTACCGTCCAATGTCATAGTAGATGAGATCATACGATCAACTTTGGAGCGAGAACTAGGCCCGCGTCTGGACTTCTACGCAGAGTTTCTTGATACGGCGAGATGGCCGGAAGGTGAGGTCCAAATCGCAGTTCACGATTTTCTCCGCCGTAGATATGCGCAAAGAAAACCTCAGCGTGATCATTGCGGTCGCCCGGCCGGCAATCAATTTCATGCGCATTTATGGGGATGAACTGTTTCCAGGTGTTCCAATCGTCGCCTACGGAGACTCGGACGCCCTTCGCGATTGGGAACCAGGGCGACCCATTACGGGCGCGCTCGCCGAGGTTGACCTAAGCAGAACCGTAGAACTTATACTCCGCTTGCAACCTGGGACCCGAGAAATACTCGTTATTTCCGGGGCCTCCGACAGCGACCGATGGCGTCAGTCCGAAGCTCGACGCCAGCTCGATCGGCTTGAGAAAAGGGTGAAGTTGACCTATATGGATGCCGGTAGCGTGCAGGATTTCGTGAGAACCGTTGCACGGGTTCCCGACGGAACGGTGATTTTGTTTCTTTCCATGTACGAAGATTCAGCGGGAAACAAATTACTTAGCGATGAGGTGCTCACTCGGATCGCAAAAGAGGCACGGGTTCCCGTCTACAACCAGACTGCCACCCATGTTGGTTTGGGAATTGTTGGTGGGGTTGTTTTCGATCCCGAAATTCTAGGCCGCGAGACCGCGCAACTTACCCTCCGCCTTTTGCGGGGAGAACGCCTTCAAGATCTTCCTGTCCAGGAGAGCAAGTCAACCGTTCCGATGGTCGACTGGCGACAAGTGCGGCGATGGGGACTCGACGAGAAGCGATTGCCGGCGGGAACGGTCGTGCGGTTTCGCGAGGCCAGCGTCTGGGAGAGCCACAAGTGGTACATCATCGGCGGCATTGCTCTGATCTTGGCCGAAACACTACTAATTTTCGCGCTTCTCTGGCAGAGGGCAAGGGCAAAACGTGCAGAAACCCAGCTGTCGATGACATTCGATCGGCTTCGTTTGGCGGTGGAAGCCGGGAAGTCGGTAGGATGGGATTGGGACATACGGAGCGGGAGAGATCGGTGGTTCGGTGACCTGGAAACCGTCTACGGGATCCCATCGGACAACTATTCCGGGTACGTCGACGACTTTGGTCGGAAAATACACCCGGACGACCGAGGACATGTCTGGCAGGCGGTCGCTGATGCGAGACAAAATCGAAAACCGTATGCAACAGAATTTCGTACCGTTCGCACTGATGGAACCGTCCGCTGGATCACTGCCAGAGGAAAATTCTATTACGCTCACAATGGCGATCCGGAGCGGATGCTGGGCATGGCAGTGGACATCACGGACCGCAAGCAGGCGGAACAAAAGCTGAGTGAGAGTCAGAACCGGCTGGCGGGTATCGTGGGGTCCGCGATGGATGCGATCATTGCCGTCGACGAGGAGCGACGCATCGTGCTGTTCAACGCCGCTGCGGAGAAGATGTTCGGCTGCACGCAAGATGAAGCCGTTGGAACCGTTATCGATCGTTTCATTCCCGAGCGCTTCCGCCCGGAGCACGAAGCATACATGCGCCGCTTCGGCGAATCTGGGGTCACCACTCGCAACATGGGAACGCCGGCCGCACTGTGGGCGGTCCGCAGGAATGGACAAGAATTCCCCATGGAAGCATCGATTACGCACCTTGAATCGGATGGGAGGAAGTTGTTTACGGTCATTATTCGCGACATCACAGAGCGGCGTCGGGCCGAGGAAGCGATTCGCGAGAGCGAGGAGCGTTTCCGTCTGGTCGCAAATACCGCACCTGTAATGATCTGGACGGCCGGGACGGACCGAAAGTGCAGCTACGTCAACAAGACCTGGTTGGACTTCACAGGCCGCCCACTTGAGGCGGAACTTGGCGATGGTTGGACGGAAGGAGTTCATCCGGACGATTCGAACCGCTGTCTCCAAACCTACACCGAAGCATTCAACCGAAGAGAGTCGTTTGAACTGCAGTACCGGCTGCGGCGAAAAGATGGAGAGTATCGCTGGGTTCTCGACGATGGTGTACCAAGATTCAACCCGGATGGTGCTTTCGCTGGCTACATCGGCTCTTGCATAGACATCACGGAACGGAAGCTCGCCGAGGAGAGTCTCGCCACCATTGGGCGCAAGTTGATTGAGGCCCATGAAGAGGAGCGCACCTGGATTGGAAGAGAGCTTCACGATGACATCAATCAACGCCTCGCATTGTTAGCGATCGACCTGGATCGATGGAGTCATGAATGCTTCGACCAATGAATTTCACGAGCTAGTTCACCATACCCGTGCGCGTATCTCAGAAATTGCCCAGGATGTGCAGGGACTATCCCACCGCTTACATTCTTCGAAACTCGATTACCTTGGCCTTGGCCACCGCGGCGAAGAGCTTCTGCAGAGAGCTCTCCGAAAAAACCAAGGTTGAGATTGTGTTCCGAGATGAAGGCATACCACACACCCTCTCGAAGGAAGTCTCGCTGTGTTTGTTCCGAGTTTTACAAGAGGGACTGCAGAACGCCGTGAAGCACAGCGGTGTTCGGAGCTTTACGGTGGATCTCCAGGGCACAGAAGAGTCGATCGAACTCACAGTGGCGACACTGGAAGTGGCTTTGAAGAACAAGACGCTTCACTCGCCACGGTCTGGGCTTGATCAGCATGCGCGAAAGGTTGCAATTGGTGCAGCGGCGAGATTTCCGTCAAATCGCAACCTGGCGCTGGCACTACGATCCACGCTCGCGTTCCGTTGAAAACTGACGAATATCGAGCAATGGCTGGATAAGGCACTCCATGAATTTATCCATGCGCTTGCGCAACGACCTGAATTGCGGAATATGGGATTCTGAATACAACCGGCAACTAGTCTCAGAGTCGGGTTGACGTTGTAAAGGGGACTCCTTGGAAACATCATCAATCCGGGTTCTCGTGGTCGAGGATTCGGAGGAATTTCGCAAATTTATTTGTTCAACGCTTGGGGAAAGACCGGAATTGCAGATCGTCGGTGAGATCACTGACGGACTACAAGCGCTTCAGAAAGCGGAGGAATTACAACCGGACTTGATTCTGCTCGACATCGGGCTTCCATCGCTAAACGGAATTGAAGTCGCTCGACAAATCCGCAAGCTCTCACCCAAATCCAAAATACTATTTGTAAGCCAAGAATCTTCTGCCGATGTGGTGCAGGAAGCCCTCGGCACGGGCGCACATGGGCTACGTCGTCAAGATTGACGCGGGAAGCGAACTGCTAATTGCGGGTGAGCGCTGTTCTTCGAGGCGACCAGTTTGTCAGCAAGGATTTTCGTGGTGACGATTTCGTCGTTGCGCTCGACACGCACGATCGTCTCCGAAGATCGGCAACCCGTCGGTAGTTGCGAGAAACCCAGGAAGATTGGAGATCCCTCGCAGCCACGAGGTTGAATTCTATTCTGATGATGCAGCTTTTGTAGCTGGCTTTACTCCTTTCATCGAAGCAGCTCTCGAGGCCGGGAATGCCGTTATCGTGATCGCGACCGAGTCACATCGGAAGAGTCTTCTTCAGAGATTGCAGGAACATGGCGTGGATATTGCCGCCGCCATCGAACAGGGGCGCTATGTCTCTTTGGATGTTGCCGACACGCTCTCGACTTTCATGGTGAATGATCTGCCTGACCCGGCTCGATGCCTGAAGGTCGCGGGCGATCTCGTGATGGAAGCCGCGAAAGCGGCGCAAAGGGAGCCTCCGCGTGTTGCAGTCTGTGGTGAATGTGCGCCTATTTTGTGGGAGCAAGGGAAGGCGGATGCGGCGATTCAAGTCGAACACCTCTGGGACGAGATCGCCCGGAAGCACGACGTGGATATTTTGTGCGGGTATGTGTTGAACAGCTTTCAGCGTGAACAGGAAAGCCACGTCTACGAAAGAATCTGTGCGGAGCACTCAGCCGTTTGTTCCCGCTGAAAATGCTTATCGAACGGAGCTATGAAGCCGCTGCCTTAAAACATTGGCCGCGCAGAACGGCCGCACCCTACCATGTTTCGCACGACTGTTCGGAACACGCGACCTCCCCTTCCAAGCTCCCCTACATGCGCCCGCCCTCGCGCCCCGCTCCACGCCCGCTGGAATCGGTTATTACTAGTTCGTTACTATGGAGGACGGACTTTTTTTCTCCTACCTCCTATCCCGTCAAACGCGTGGTTTGACGGGGTAGTGTACAGCGACGGCAAAATGCTCCCTCCTTCCGGTTCCAAGTTGGTCGGTGCCAGGTCAATGAGTGTAATCGCCTGATTACATCAACGACTACTTTCGGGTCGATATTTTGTGTAGTCGCCGGGCGTTTGAAGTCGCTGTCAGACCTCAGCCAAAGTTCCGCGCAACGATCCTTTAGGGATAGACTTTGTTGGATAAGAAATGCGAATCCCAGGCGACATTCGGCTATTTATCTTGTGTTTTGCGCTCGTTACGTGCTCACGCCTTTTAGCGCAGCAGCCGAAAGAAACGCACCCTCAGGACAGCACCTATACGTTTAAGAGCAATGTGGATGTGGTGCTGGTGCCTGTAGTGGTGCGTGACAAGAACGGCCGTGCAGTGGGCCACCTCAAAAAAGAGAATTTCCAGATCTTCGATAACAACAAGCCACAGCCGATAACTGGATTCATGATTCAGAAACGCGAGGCGATCGAAGTTGACACCCGCTCCGCGGCTGTGCAAGTTGTTCCCGGCGCTACCTCGCGACCAACAATTGCCCCAAACCGCTTCGTCGTCTTCTTGTTCGACGACATGCACCTGAGCGTTGGCGATCTGGCTCAGGCTCAAAAGGCCGGCACCAAGATGCTGTCTGCATCCCTGGCTGACACGGATATGGCTGCAATAGCCTCAATGTCCGGCAAGATCAACAGCGGTCTGACCACCGATCGCGCACAATTGCAGGCTGCCATCATGAAAATGCAGCCACAAAATCTCTACCGCATGACTGGAAGCGAATGCCCGAATATCGACTACTACCATGCCGACCTGATTGAAAATAGACACAATAGCGCCGCTTTAGAGGCGGCGATCGACGAGGTGATGAGCTGCTCGCCGGGTATCGATATGCGAGACGTGGCTCGGAGACTTGCGGAAACGGCAGCTATGCAAAGCTTAGCCATCGGTGAGCAAGATGTTCGGGTGACTTTCTCTTCGTTGCGAGAAATCGTGCTCAAAATGGCCAAACTCCCCGGCCAGACTTTGCTGATTCTGGTGTCGCCGGGCTTTCTAATCATGCCGGAAACGAGGACAGAGGAGTCACAGATTATGGATCTTGCGGTGCAATCTAATGTGATTATCAGCGCCCTTGATGCGCGTGGATTGTACACCACCGAAATAGACGCCAGCGAGATGATCAAGGGCTCTGCCCAAACCGCGCAACTCAAGTCGGAATACCGCCGCAACACCATGTCGCTAAATGAGAATGCAATGGCTGAACTCGCACATGGGACCGGCGGAACTTACTTTCACAATAACAACGATATTGAAGGAGGTTTCAAGCAGCTGGCGGCGGCGCCTGAGTACCTGTACATATTAGAGTTTTCGATCAAGGACGTAAAACAGAATGGACGTTACCATCGCCTGAAGGTAAAGGCAGATCAGAACGGTCTAACCTTGCAATCACGCGGCGGCTACTTCGCCCCGAATCCTCCGAAGAAGAAATAGGACTTCAGGCGCTCCAGGTAGCGTCGAGGTCAGATTTTGGCGCTCGAACGGCAGCGGTCGGACCGACTGTCCTCAACCCGCTGGACCCCAGAATTACTGCCGTAAAATCGCCATTACACTCATTGAGGGGCTCGGCGAGCCCTGTCCGGGCTCTGAGTGTAAACGCCTGTTTACAACAATTATCAGTCGTTACTCGTCTTTCGTCTCTGCGAGCAGACTGCTCAGTTCACCCTATCGAACATGATCCCACGAGCCGCTTGCGTAAACAGGTTGAAGCCGGAGATGCGCCGGTCAACATCGGGCTGGAAAACCAAAGCGCGAAAGTCCCTGGAGTAGAACTCGTTTGGGGTCGCGGGGTCGAAGATGACCGGCGGCTTTTCGCCCTCCTTGACCGTCAGCCCTCCCTTTTCAACCGACAACGTGTAGATCACATCGAGCTCATCCGAGTGGTACCTGCCGGCGAACCTGGCTAGCTCCGCTTCGCTGAGATGGACGGACTGTAGCTTGTCGCCGGAGAAATACACCTCGCCGGTAATGGCAAGTGAGCAGCGCATCGTACCGTTGACCTTCTCGAAGGTGATGACGTTGCTGCCGAGGTCGTAGAATCTTTCGGCGTCAATCCGCTGCAAAGCCGCTCCCCATCCCATGAGATTGCCGTGGTCAGCGGTGAACGTATAGATAGTCTTCGAGTGCGGATCGAGGTAGGTGCCGGCGAATGCGGCCGGATCGGGCAGATCTGAGGCCGCGGTGAGTGTGTTTCTTGTCGGCTTGAAGTCGGGTGCCAGGTACAGGTCAGCGATTTTGCGGGTAAGAGCTTCGGGGTCCGCGGTGGCGAGGTTACAAAGCACGATCACGCTGAATCTCTGCTGCGGAAAACGCAGGAATGCAGAGTGGTACCCGAACAACGCTCCACTGTGCTCGACGATTGGAAGACCACGGTAATCGCCCAGCGATAGGCCCAGGGCGTAATCGATTTGGTTGCCGTTGTTGAGGACGCCATGCCTTTGCAGCTCGATTGGCAACGTTCCTTTACCGAGCTTGTTGGAATAGAAGTTCCGATCCCAGAAGAGTAGGTCATCGACACTGCTCATAAGGCCGCCGCCGCCGACGATGTCATAGCTGGTGGACCAATCCACCAGGAAGTTGCCCTCATCACCGGGATCGTAAGCAGCGACGCGGTTTGGGACCACCAGCGTGTTGTCTTCGTAGAAGAGTGTGTGCGTCATCCCGAGCGGCCTAAAGATGTTTTCGGCAGCGAAGTCCGCCAGTGATTTCCTGGTAGCGCGCCGGACGACTTCGCCGAGCAGGAAGTAATTAGAATTGCTGTAAACCCACTCGTCACCGGGGACATTATTAAGGCCTCGCTGGCGCGCGATGAGCTTGAGAATCTCGGCCGGCGAGGCGAGGTCTGCGGCATTGCGCCCAGAAATGAACACGAGGTCGAGAAAGTCGCGAAACCCGCTGGTTTGATGGAGCATCTGGCGAAGCGTGATGCGACGGCCGTAGTCGGGCAGCTCGGGGAGGTACTTGCGGACGTCGTCATCGAGTGAGAGATGGCCCTGTTCGGCGGCAAGTACGACGCTGGCAGCAGTGAATTGCTTCGACACCGAGCCCATGTAGAAGACCGACGCAGGTGTGAGCGGGACGCCGAGTTCTAGGCTCGCGTAACCGAAGGACTTTTTGTAAACGAAGTCCCCAGCGCGGATTACGCCGACTGAGCATCCGGGCGAGCCCGGTTTGTCGAACATCGCAAAAAGCTGATTGACCTCTAGCGCCCGATCATCAGCGCAGAGCGTGGCGGTCGCCGTGGCGATGCTCAGGAACAGGACGATGAAGGTTCTCATCAGCGCCGCTTTCTAAGACCTCGTCGAGTATAACGGCGACCAGACGCTTTCGGACTTTCGGGGCAGCATAAATGGCGTAACATCGCCATTACACTCATTGACCGGCGGAACCAACGCCAGCAAGTTTCGCCAAAGCTCGCCAATGCCGTGGATGTGGGCGGCGTCGGCCCGCACGGATGTCAGCAGAGTAAGGTTCGCTAACACCTAGGACCGCACGTATGCTCGATTGTGAAATGCTCGCAAGTGCGGGTTGAATCTGATTCACATATGCATCACGAGTTAACCAGCCTGGTAGTTCTGATGATTTCCAATTACTGATCTGAAGCCGATGCGTTCGCATGGTTTCAGCCCGTTTGGCAAGGTTTTCTGGGAGCTGGGCCATTTTGCGGCCTGCGCGAAAGTTCTTATGCGTCGTTTGCCTCGCGCACTTCGAGCAATGACGAGTACCTCTCCGAATTTGAATCCCACAGTCGCGACAGACACTATCAGGTTTAGGCGCTTCCACTCTTGGAAGAGGTGTCTGGCTTTTCGCTTCGCGCCTGTGTGCCTGCGTTAGCCTTGTGGGGAGCAGACTGCGAACAGACTTCGAAATTGAACTGCTGGCCCAGAGAGTACGCGCCACGGACTCAGCCCAGGGCGCAACAAGCTTTCCCCAGGTTGGTGCCGTCTCAGATAGCCGGGCGCACAGATGAGACATGAGCCTGCAATTACCCGTCGCAGTCTCAAAGAAATCGGCCCGGCGCAATGGCTCGGTACTCAGCCACTGATACAGCCAGCGTTCCACATCCGGGCGTACAGGCTCCATAATGTCGAAAGCCAGTGAATCGCGGTTTGCCCGTGGAAGATGCAGAAAACCGAGTCCTGGATCAAGACCAAGAATGGCAAGGGCCAAACGCGCCTCCGACTCACAAATGGCAAAGCAGTAATTCAAAATGGCGCCTGGAGGATTCACGGCGAGCCGAGGACCGCCCGAGAGCGGACTTGCTCGTGTGCCCAACACGCGCCAATGGTCCGGAACTCTCCGTAGATCGGACTTCGGCCAGAGGATCGGAACATCGCGCCATGCATTCCAGTATGCGACTGCTGCATGTGCCTCAAGAATACGAACCGCATTCAGGTCCTCTGCGCCGTTCAATCTCGCCCGGAATCGAGTGATGACATCAGCCATTGCGGAGTTCTTTAGCTTGTCGCGAACGAGATTTTCCTGTCCAAGCAATTTTGCTGAGATCAATTCCTTGGAGATCAGGAGCGCAGAACCATTGCCAAGGGCGAGCGATTGAGCATGGCGGAGCCTGGAATCCGAACTGGCTGTTGGTCCGGTTACAAACAGAACCTTCCCCATACGATCCAACATCAAGAGCGACCCGCCGACGTCGCTTAGCCATTTCAGCGCTGAAAGTGTGACGAATCCATCCTCAGAGAGACAAATCAATCGTTTCAGGCCGTGGCCCACACGTGGGAGCCTAGGGACGCAGCAGACGAGGAATGTTTCACAGCAGAAACTGACTATCGGATTGGATCTGGGAGATCGCAACAGCTGGTACTGCGTACTGGACGAAGCGGGCCAGATCCAGCTGGAGCAGCGCGTGCGCACGACTGCGAAAGCTCTCGGCGAAGTCTTCGGCGCAATGCCGCGCAGCCGGATCACGCTGGAGATCGGGACGCATTCGCCCTGGATCAGTCGCTTGCTCAGCGAGTTGGGACACGAAGTGATCGTGGCGAATGCCCGCAAGGTGCGGCTGATCGGAGAGAGCCGGAAGAAAGACGATCGTCTGGATGCGCGGACGCTGGCGCGATTGGCTAGGATCGATCCCGAGTTACTGTGTCCGGTGAAACATCGCAGTGCCCAGGCGCAGGCGGATCTGACCCTGATCCGGGCGCGAGCGGGACTGGTGCGAGCGCGGACGGCACTGGTGAACACGGCGCGCGGACTGGCCAAGAGCTACGGAGAACGACTAGGCGGATGCAACGTGCGCAACATGAATCCGGAAAAAGCTGAGGGACTGAGTCCGGAGTTGCAAGCCGCACTGCAGCCGTTGCTGGCGGCACTGGAGTCGCTGAGCGAACGCATCGTGGAGTACAACGAGCGGATCGAGAAGCTGGCGCAACAGAGTTATCCGCAGGTGGCGCTGCTGAAACAGATCAAGGGCGTAGGCACGCTGATCGCGCTGACGTTCTTGCTCACGCTGGAAGACCCGCATCGTTTTCATCAGAGCCGCGACGTGGGCTGCTATCTGGGACTGCAACCGGGACGCCGGAACTCGGGACAGAGCGAGCCGCAGATGCATATCAGCAAGGAAGGGGACCCGTATTTGCGAACGCTGCTGGTACAGGGAGCGCAACACATTCTGGGACCGTTCGGGGTGGACTGTGACCTGCGGCGTTGGGGCCTGAAACTGGCGGAGCGTGGCGGAAGGAACGGAAAGAAGCGAGCGATCGTTGCGACCGCGAGAAAGCTGGCGGTGTTACTGCATCACCTGTGGGTGAGCGGAGAAGTGTACGAACCATTGCACAACAGCAGCCAAACGAACGTGGCCGCAGCCGCGTAAAACCAAACGGCAAAAACAAAATCGACCTCGTTCCAGGAAGAGAAAAGACAAAAGCCCAAAGCCGAGTTCCGGTGACTGCGTTAATCGCCTGGCCCACGTTCCACTTAAGTGAAACGACGGGGCGCCAAACAGATGGCAGCACCGGCTGAACCGAGAACGCCCAACATGCACCGAGCGAAACGATCGCTCCTCGAGAGTGCGGATGGAAGCATGGCGACAGTGGCCACTCGGCGGGAGAAAAACCTTTGTCCATAAAAACAACGAAGAATCGACTTGACTCCGACCGGCCTTCTCATGGAAGGCGATTACACCAATTACGACCGGAGAGCATACCCTCAGGACAACTCCCCCTGCGGATTGTGAGTTTAATCGCGATATTACGACAGTGAACCCACTGGCACAGTTTTCCGCTGTCCCGAGTGGTATTGCTAGTTCCCCTCGCTGAGGAACGCTGTTGTAATGCCGAATGCTAGCTCAGGGCAAAGACACATGCTCCACTCGTCCCGCGTTCTGGTGGTAGAGGATTTCGAACCCTTTCGGCGGGTGCTCGTTTCCGCCCTGGCGGAAGTGTCGGGGCTGGAAATTGTTGGGGAAGTGTCAGATGGTTTAGAAGCCACCCAGCAAGCGGAACGATTGCAGCCGGACCTGATTCTGCTCGACATCGGGCTTCCTACACTGAATGGAATTGAAGCCGCTCGACGAATTCACAAGCTTATTCCCGAGTGCAAAATACTCTTCCTTAGCCAAGAATCTTCCGCTGACGTGGTGCGCGAAGCCTTCGACTCGGGAGCACAGGGCTACGTGGTTAAGACATTCGCCGGAAGCGACTTGCTAGCTGCTTTGGAGGCCGTTCGTCAGGGCAGGCAGTTTATCGGTCATGGGCTCTCTTAGTAGACGCAACTCGGGTTCGGGAAGCTTAAACCGCGAGAAGCCGCAATCCAGGCAGACCGAAAGCTTAGGGAATGCCCATACGGTTGGTCTATTGATATTTCTGAGGCCCGGGAAATGAATATTTATCTCCGCACCAAATTCCGCCTGATTGCCTGACGCACATGATAAGCAGCTCATAAAGCCCTCCCTTAGGGAATCTTGCTCTCGGGTAAACACTAGGCGGCAGCATCTTGCTTAAGTCGAGCCAACTCGGTTTCTGGAATTGCAAATTCCGTGAAGCCACAATCTAAACAGACCACGAGCGTCGGAAATACCAACACGGTGGGAGTTCCCAGATTCTTGAGTCCCGGAAAATGGATGTTGATTTCCGCGACAAACCTTGTAAGGTTTCCAGACCCACACAACAAACAACCCATACCACTGCCCTCCCCAGTCCGCATGGGACGATTCGAGCCTCCCTCTAAAGAACTGTCCACGCTCAGACTAACGTCCTGCCATGCATTCGTAATGTGAAATGACGATGAATTGTTCCAATTGTTCCTATCGGTAATTGCTTTGAGGTATTTGGCATTGTCTTCGGCGAAGGGCATCCTGTGATTGTTGATGTAATCGCATTATAAAAGGGCGCCCCTTTGGGAGTAGGTTGTGATTGTTCACATCATCACCTACGAAAAGGAGCACCCTTTATGAACAGTGAAAAGTATATTGGGCTGGACGTTCATCAAGCAACCATCGTGGTCGCGGTGACGGATTCCACCGGGAAGTTAATCATGGAATCCATCCTCGAGACGGAAGCGGCGACGATTCTTCAGTTCTTTGCAGGCTTGCGCGGAACTTTGTCGGTGACCTTCGAAGAAGGGACCTGGTCCGCCTGGCTGTACGATTTGCTCAAGCCGCAGGTCGCCCAACTGGTGGTCTGCAATCCACGGAAGAACGCGCTGCTGAAAGACGGGAACAAGAGCGATCGGATCGATGCCCGCAAGCTGGCCGAGCTGTTACGCGGCAACCAACTCAAGCCGGTCTACCACGGCGAGACGGGCGTGCGGATGTTACGGGAACTATCCCGGAGTTATCTGACCATTGTCAAAGACCTGTCGCGGGTCATGAATCGACTGAAAGCGGTGTACCGCAGTTGGGCGATTCCCTGTGCCGGAAGAGACGTCTATTACACCCGGAATCGAGCCCAGTGGCTGGCGAAACTCCGGGAAGCGGGTGTGCGCCGTCGAGCCGAACGACTCTATGAGCAACTGGACATGTTGCGCCGCTTGCGTCAGCAAGCCCGGCGGGAATTGCTGGCGGAAAGTCGGAAGCATGCCATCACCGCAAAGCTGCGCCAGATTCCGTATCTAGGACCGATTCGATCGGCGCTGGCGGTAGCACTGATGCAGACTCCGCATCGTTTCCGCACCAAGCGACAACTGTGGGCCTACAGCGGACTGGCGTTAGAGACCCGCATCAGCGCGGAATATCGCTTGGTCGAAGGTCAAGTACGACGCTCGAAGAAACTGCTTTGCATTCGAGGACTGAACAAAGACCATAACCATGATCTGAAAGGTCTATTTAAAGGTGCCGCCACCATGGCCAGTACCCGTCCTGGACCGTTCCAGGATTTCTACCAAGCTGCGCTGGCCAAAGGGATCAAGCCGACCATGGCGCGTCTCACGTTGGCGCGCAAGATTGCAGCCATTACGCTGACTCTTTGGAAGAAGGGAGAGAGCTTCGACGCCGAAAAACTAAAATCGCAAGCCGCTTGAGCGCCTCGGGTGAAGAGCCCCTTCCATCTCCGGTGATTGTTTCTGGTGGTGGCCAGTCGGTTCTCGAGACGCTCGGGTTCGAGGGTGAGTATGCCAAACGCCTGTAGACGAAACGGTGCCTGTGGCACCCAGTCTCTGTGTAATCCCTATGCCCCCTCGGATAACCCGAAAAAGCACTAGGCCCCGAGCCTCAGATAGATCCATGGTTGACACCGTACAACCGCACGGCTTGATTTCGTTTCGAAACTGATCGGCGTCGTCCGCGACCAGAACATGAAACCGCTAAGATGGAACAACACAGACCCAAACCCAGGGGCACGACCTCAGACTAGCGCCTTCCGTGGTGACAAGGGGCTGGATGTCGCGAATCAAAACCGCGCCTCCGGCGGAGGGAGAAAAATGTTCTTGACATGCCCTTATATAGATCAGGCGATTACGCTCACAACCCAGTCAATGAATGTAATGACAATTTATCAACAATGATCCCGAAAGGGCTGGCCTTCGCCTCCAAACTCTGACTGCCTCAAGCTATTGGACTTTCAACTTGCGCTTCGTTAATCGCAGGTTTAGCGCGGATTCGGCTTGATCGTGGTAGTGTTTTTTATACCAAACTGGAGAGTATTTTTCGAGAAGCTCGAAGAGCAATTTCAATACGTCATGTAGCCTGTTTTGCGTTTCTATCGCTTTTTGAAGTTCAGGATCTCTAGTTCGACGTGCCGAGTCTCGCACAATAGTCATTTTTCCTTGATCTATGAAGCGACAGGAGAATCGTGCGCCGCTTTTTGTGTTGTCATATCGTACGAAATCGAGCCGAGGCTAACAGAGATTCCAATTGAATACCTTGCTGCTGAGCAAACACGAGACCATAAAAATGGCCGGGAGTGCGAATGGTAGGTGTCGCCGACGGTTCGAGCGGATTGTCAGGTGCTGTGGGTCAGCCGCAAGAGGATCAATCTCACCGAAGGTCTAAACCGGAGTAACTGTAGGGGTGGGGAACTAACTCGTCTCCTCTCTCTAACCCCGTCAATGTGAGGGCCGGACTTAGACAGGGCCTAACATTTGTTATGCCGAATCGCAGACGATAGAGACACTGCGACTTGGGAAGATACGAAGTTTCGGGTGTTTTTGTTCAGGAATTGGGTCTTCGGGAGGAACGAGGGCAGGCCGGTGCGAAATCTGGCTCCCTACATCCGCCAGGCAAGCAAAGCGATTGTGGCGACCGCGATTACCGCCGCGCCAATGAGATACATGTGCGACCGCACCCAACTAGGCGGCTCTTGGCCGAACGCTCCGGGAACGTCGAGGCCATTCGAAGGCACGTCGGGAGAGGCGGCTTCGCAATCCAGGCAAAGCTTGCGGCCCTCGGATACCGGGAACCCGCAAGTTGCGCATCTGCCAAGATTTCCGAACGCGATGGTGGCGATCGGATTGGACTGGTCAGTTGGTGCCGGGCCTTCCTGAACGATATTCGCCAACTGAGGGGCGTCAACTGTTGTCGCTGCGCTCGCGCCGGGCGATGGGATTGCTTCGTGGGTTTCAGTTGCAACCACGGCAATGACTGGAATCTCAGCGGGCGGCTCTGCAGAATTCGTTTCGAGAACGTCGCCGGACAAATCGACTTTAGGTAATTCCGTTTCTGCGGTAGCAGGAGCGCTCGATGAATCGACCGCCGGCCGGCTCAACTCTTTTTCGGCGCGGTGGGCTGCGTCGGAATGTTCGACCGCCGTCTGGATCATTTCCGCCAGGCGATTGAGAGCGATGAAATCTCGTTCCTCAAAAGCTCGGGGGCGGCCGGAGAGCAACTCGAACACGCCGTACACTTCTTCTCCGCGGATCAGGGGCATCACGACCACGGATGCGATCCCGAAGGCGCGGCAGCTGTCACGATTTACGCGCGGATCGTTTTCCGCATCGTCACATTGCAAAACCTTGCGAGTACGAACGCTCTCGCCGGAAAGTCCGGAATCGACCTGCAGATGAGCTCCCAGTTCGGGCGCTGACGGCCCTGAACTGGCGCAACAGACCATGGTTTCGCCCTGGCGTAACGCAATGGCTGCTCCCGACGCTCCCGTGATGTACTGAGCGCGCTCGGCCAACAATTGCAGAGTGGCATCGAGGTCGCGCTGGGCCATCTCGCTGAGCGATTTGCCGCCATCCTCGCCGGGAAAACGCAGAGTTTCGCGTACCGAAGGCAGAGCGGAAGCCTTATCGGAAGAGATGGGATCCAAAGAGACGAGATTCGGCGGTGCAGTTTCCGGCCCTGCCTGGGAGGGACTGTTGTCCAGGATGGAGTAAGAATCCATGCAAAAATTTTAGAGAGAGCTCTATTCGGAGTTTCGCTCCAGCGAGTTGTGGTGTCAAGGAGAAACCCACAAGTGCTAGTACTTATGGGCGTACAGTGTCGCCGACCCGAATCGCGCCTTGCGTAAGGATTTGGGCGCGCAGTCCGCCGCGATGCAGTAATCCTTTGATGACGGGACGTCCCGTCAAACGCTGCAGGTGACTGCACGGCTCGCACAGACGAATGCCGTGAGCTTTGACTTCGCCAATCTGGAAGTCGCGTCCTACGAGATGATTCAGCGCGACTCCGCGCGTGACCAGATTGCGGCGCGACTCGCCGGGCGTGAGTTCTACGTTGTAGTCACGCTTGAGGGCTTCAATAGCTTCAGCCTCGATCAGGGTTAGTTCGAAGTCTGGTTCGGGCTTGAAAAAAGTTCCCTGGCGCAGGGCGTAGCGGTCGCCTTCCAGCCCCACTCCGGGGATGGCGAGAACTTCGTCCACTGCAATCGCGGGCGCAGTCGCCTTGGGGGCGATGTAGATGAGTTCGATGTTTCCTGTGCTCATACAAATTCCTCAAAACGTGTGGCGCCGGCGCCCTCGCCCGCGAACAGCGTCCGTAGGCAGAACGGCTTTCAGGTTCTGGAAAGCAAATCCCGGGAGGTTGATCTTGCCAACAGCGATTGGCACCGCTGACAAGATCAACATCAAAGCGGCGGGCGAGGGCGCCCGTCCTACACCTACTTACTTACCAGCGCTATGCACTCTTCAAGTACATCGACTGCGACATCGGCTTCGTCTTTGCTGACCACCAGCGGCGGTGAGATGCGGACCGTGCTCGGACCGCAGCCCAGAAATAGAAGGCCGCGCTCGAAAGCGAGTTCGACGATACGGTCGCGTTCGTCCGCAGCGTACTCCTTGGTCGTCTTGTCTTTAACGATTTCGACACCGACCATCAGCCCGCGTCCGCGAACGTCGCCGACAAGCCTGTGCTTGCGGGGCCAGTCCGCCATACGTTTCAGCATGTGGTTGCCGACCTCGGCGGAGTTCGCCAGCAGGCCTTCCTTCTCGATGACATCGAGCGTGGCCAGCGCAGCCGCAATGCAAACCGGATTGCCGCCGAAAGTCGACGCGTGCGAACCCGGCACCCAGTCCATGATGTCAGCGCGGCTCATCATGACCCCCAGCGGCATGCCGGAAGCGATACCTTTCGCCGAGCAGATGATGTCAGGCTGCACTCCGGTGTGCTCGATAGCCCACCACTTGCCGGTACGTCCGATACCGCTCTGGACTTCGTCCGCGACCAGCAGAATGCCGTACTTGTCGCAAATGCGGCGCAGCTCTTTCATGAAGACTGTGGGAGCGACTACGTATCCGCCCTCGCCCTGTACCGGTTCCACGAAGATGGCCGCCACTTCTTCCGGAGCCATCGTGGTCTTGAACAATTTGTCTTCGATAAAGCGGGCACAGCCGAGGGCGAAAGCTTCGGCTTCCTTCGCTCCACCCTCGCAACCGCGATACACATCGGGATAGCGCACATGGGTCACGCCCGGAACTCCCGTTCCGAAACGGCGCTTCTGCTGCGGCTTCGAACCGGTCAGCGAGAGAGCGCCCATGGTGCGCCCGTGGAACGCGCCGAAGAAGGCAATCACATTCTGCCGCTTGGTGTGATAACGGGCCAGCTTGAGCGCGGCTTCAACAGCTTCGGTGCCAGAGTTGCCGTAATAGATGCGATGCGGTCCGGGCATGGGCGCGATTTTTGACAGCCGCTCGGCCAGCGTGACCATGCTCTCGTAATAAAAATCCGTGCCTGACATGTGGATCAACTCGCCAGCCTGCTTCTGGATGGCCGCCACTACGTCGGGATGGCAGTGTCCGGTCGAAGTCACGGCGATGCCGGCAGAGAAATCGAAGAACTCGTTCCCGTCAACGTCAGTGATTACGATGCCGCGTCCCTGCTTGGCTACCAGCGGGTAGGAGCGGGTGTAGGAGGGCGAAAGGTACTTCTCATCGCCCGCGAGAATGCGCTTGGCATTGGGGCCGGGCAGAGCGGTCTTGAGCTTGGGTCCTGCAAGAGTCTTGGTAGTCATTGGATCCTCCGGGAAACAATCGTCGGTCTTCGGTCGTCAGTCGTCGGCTGGGCGGTCTTGCCGAAAAAGGCAGATTCAGCCCTTACGCCACATCAGTTTGGGAGGATTGGAACTAGTCGCTACCGAACAAGCTGGGTCGTGCCTGGGAGGGGAGCACTGCCAAATGACGGCGCGGGCAGACCAGGAAGTCCAGCCAGCACGCGGGCAGGTGCGAATTTGGGCTTTGATTGCGCATCGGGCAACATTCCTTGCTTATTATAGCCTGCCCGGAGCGCTGGCGTAACCCCCTATTGGGCGTACCAACTGGGTCAGCCAGAACTGATGGTCAATCGCCCTTGGTCATCAATCCCACCCGTTTTATGCCTGCGTTGTGAGCCTCAGCGATCACGTGGGCCACGGACTCAAAATCGAGATTTTCGTCGCCCTTGACGTAAACCACTTTCTCCACGCGCCCCAGGAAGATACGTTCCAGGCTCGGCTCCAACTGCTCCCAGGGGACGCTCTCCTGGTTGATTTTGAGCAGGGGAACCTGGCTCTGTGCGCTCCATATGACCTGAATCACGATAGTGCGCTCATTCCGGTGAAGCTGTTCGCCATTCGCCGGTTGAGGTAGCCGTGTGTCGACCATGTACTCCTTGCTCGTGGCGACAATCACCATGAACACAATAATCAGCACCAGAAGAATGTCGATCAGGGGAGTGACATTCAGTTCGGGCCGGGACGGACCACCGCCTGCCATTGAGAACGCCATACGGAGTTGCTCCTCTCAGGCGCGCGCGTGTCCTGAAAAGATTAGACACTCCGTATTGGTGAGGAGTTCCTGCAGCGCTCAATCAGAATGCGCTGGCGCTCACACGATCGGCTCGGGCGTTGGTAACAACGGCGGCGGATCAGGAGGCGGCGGCACATCCGGTGGAAGTTGCGGTGGCAACACCGCCGGCGGCGCGGGATGAATCAAGGCATCCAGCGCGGGATAGCGCGCCGCGAAAAAATGGATGGAATATGCCGGGAAGAAAACCACGGCTGGGACGGAAACCAGTGACATCAAATACAGCAAGGAGAAAATCGCAATGCTTCCCAGAACTATCGCCAGGGTGATGGTGTAAAGGTTCCAGGTGAGTCCCGCCGCCATGCCACCGATCACAGCGACGGCGCCGAGTCCGCCGATTGGAATCAGAAACAACAGGAACACGATCGCTGACACGATGCCGAGAATGATCGCTGCGCCGATCGCCAGCACGATCTTCATTCCGATATAAGCGGCGTAGCCGAGCTTTTCGCCTTTGATCTGGGGCCACAGGCGGCGCCAGCCTTCGAAGGCGCCGATTTCTTCCAGAGCCATTTGCGGCACCACGAAGTCTTTGGTCATCACGTGTACCAGCAGCAGCGACACGATGAAAACGAACAACACAAAAAACAGCGCCATGCCGCCCAGAATGAGCGGGATCATGTGCTCCTTTGGATCTTTGAGCCAGCCCACGAGGAAGGCAAAGCCCGCGGGAATCCCGATCAGAATGGTCAAACCCATCATCGATCCCAAACTGAGCAGAATCTGCCACACGAAGAACCGCCGTCCTGGGCCCTGCCGGCGGACCCAGCTTTGCCAGATGCGGCAGTCTTTCGCCACTACGCTGTCGAAGAGGATGAAACGCATCACGCTGTTCACGTACAGAAAGAAGACCAGCAGAACGAATCCGGTGACCACGAGCACTGCGATCAGGGAGGCGGTAAGCATGGGAGTGATCGCCGGGAAGCCGGTATCCAGAAGACGCTGGGTATGGCTGGGATGCGGCATCTGAAAGCTGCCAGGATTGCAGCCTCCGCCACCGCCCGAGCCCATCTCCCCGGCCAGCAGTCCGACCAGGCCCAGTTTGGCCCACTGACTGGCCCGGAACGGCCGCGTCAATTGCTGCTGGGTATGCCCGAAGGCCGGAGAAATCGCGTCTACAGCAGAAATCGGCAAATCACACCTCGGAAGATCGCGGTTGGCAGCAAGTTACTGCGAAGCGCGAGTTGGGTCAATGGGATTTTTGGAGGATTGCAGATTTGAGATTGAAGATTTCAGATTGAAAATCCTGACCGCCAGAGCCGGAAGTAAGAGTTTGGTTTTTCAATCTGAAATCTCAATCTGAAATCTGCAATCTTTTTACTCGTACCGCAGGGCTTCCACCGGGTCCAGCTTTGAGGCGCGCAGTGCCGGAACCAGTCCGCTGGCGACTCCCACGGCCAGCAGAACCAAACTGGAAAGCATGACCGTCGCCATTGAAATTTGCAGATGTATGTCGGCCTTGCCGGAGTCATCTTCAAACAACGGACCCATCAGCGGCAGCGTGCCTACCGCCGCGGCAATCGCATACGAAAGCAGAACGCCTGCGGCTCCGCCCAACAACATGATGAGCAAAGTCTCGGCGAGGAACTGGAGTTTGATCTGCCACTTCTTGGCCCCCAGCGCGCGCCGCAGGCCGATCTCACGGATGCGTTCGTCGACCGAGACCAGCATGATATTCATCACGCCGACACCACCGATCCCCAGGGTCAGTGTGCCGACGAACGTAAGGAGGACTTGCAGGCCAATGGTCAGGCCGTCGATGACAGGGCGGAACTCATCGCGTCCGAACATTTGAAACGCTTTTTTGTCCGTCGGGGAAAACTGCTGGCGCGTCGCGATGGCGGCCAGCACCTGGTCCTCGGCCTTACGCTCGAACTGAGGCGCGACCGGCTCGAAGACCATGACAGCCGCGTATTTCGTGTTCCAGAGATCGCCGGCAGCGCTATAGGGAATCCAGGCAGAGTCGTCGTCGCTGGAAAAATAGTTGCTTAACTGGATCTTGCGGGCCATGACGCCGATCACGGTGAAGTGAACGCCGCCAATCTGCACGGTCTCGCCGATTGCGGGACGGCCGCTGAACAACTGCTCGCGCACCCGGCCACCCAGAAACACCACGCGCCGTCGCTCGAGTTCGTCTCCGGCGGAGATCCATCGTCCTTCGGACGGAACTTCATTGCGCATTTCGCCATACTCTGGGCAAACCCCGCGAATGGCGGCCGTGCCCACCATGCGTTCGCCATAGCTGATGCCCGGGCGATTCACTGTCTCGAGGCATACATGTTTCACCAGCGGGGCGGTCTCTTTCACGATGTCGAGGTCTGCCTGTTCGAGACGCACTTTTTTGCCTGCGCGCTGCCCGCCAGGCTGCTCGCTGGTTTGCTGCGGCCAGCAGACGACAACGCTTTTGCCGAAGGCGTCAAACCCACCGACGAGGATGCGGCGGAAACTGCTGCCGTAGGCGATCAGCAACGTGACCGTGGCAATTCCCCAGACGATGCCCAGCATGGTGAGCAGGCTGCGCGTGTAGTTGCGCCGGAGAGCGGTCCAGGCTTCGATAAAGATTTCAGTCAGCATGCTTTAAACCAATAACCACAAAGGGCACGAAGGTACACGAAGGAAATCCTTCGTTCGTGTGGGTTTTCCTTGGTGTACCTTAGTGTCCTTTGTGGTTCAAGCTTTTCATCCTCCCGCCTCATAGCGCAACGCTTCGATGGGATCGATCGATGCCGCTCTGCGTGCGGGATACAGCGCGGAGAACACCGCGATGATGCCCAGCAGCGCGCACGCGATCAGACCGGATTGCCAGGTTGCGATCAGACCGGCGAAGAAATCCGGCATCGGGAGCAGGTTTACCAGGAAGCAAATGCCGTATGCGATCGCCATCCCGATGGCTCCGCTGAGAGACGCAATCAGTAAGGCTTCGATAAAGAACTGTTTGAGAATGGTTCGCGCGGGCGCGCCCAACGCCTTGCGCACCCCAATTTCACGAGTTCTTTCGCGCACCGCGACCATCATCACGTTCATCACACCCAACCCGCCGAGCAACAGAGTCACGATGCCGACTGCTCCCAGAAAATATTTCATCCCGTTGGTCATCTGACGAAATGCTTTGGCTTCCTGCACCGTGTCCCAGATAGGACAGGCTTCTTTGTCGTGGGGATCGAAGTTGTGCATCCGCCCCAGGACGGTCTGGATTTCGCGCTTGCAGGATTCGTGCTGTTCCACCGATGCGGGCGTGACCAGCAACTGATCGAACGTTGTTGAAGTCCCGGGAGGCTTGTCGGGAAAATCGCGCCGCATGGCGGCGAATGGAATGAATATCTTGTTGACGTCCCAGCCGTCGTAACTGGAATCCTGCTTCTTGGTGGCCATCACGCCAATGACTCTGTAAGGGAACGCATTCAGGTAGACGTCTTCGCCAACGGGATTACGCCCGGGAAACAACTGCTTCGCCGCATCGCTGCCCATGAACGCGACGCGACGCGCCTCTTTCTGATCATCCCAGTTGTAGAAACGTCCCTGGCCCACGTCGAGGCTGCGAATGTATCCGAAGGGTGGGTGAGATCCCGTGACTGTGAAGGCAGCGTTGTTGTAGTTGCTGTGGGCGCGAACGTCGTTTCGTTCCAGTTCGGGTATCGCGTATTCGCAATCTGGCGACTCCGCCTGCACGGCCACAACATCGGCATCTTCCCAATGCACTTCGCGGCCGGCACGGGCGCCGCCAACCTGCATGCTGGTGCGTCCGTGAAAAACGATCAGGATATCTTTGCCCAGGTTGCGGGCCTGCTCTTCCTGTCCCTTACGCAGACCTTCGCCAGCGGCCACCATCAGGACGATGGAGACGATGCCCCAGGCAATGCCGAACATGGTCAGGAAAGTGCGCAGCTTGTGGGACCAGAGGGTGCGTAATACATCGCCGATAAGGTCGCGTAAAACCATTGTTGTATGGACGAGGATGCCGCCCGAACGTAAGCCGCAAGGCGTACGAGCGCCTGATTGGATATACGAAAACCGGCTTGATTTTGTTCAGAATGATTGTGTGGGGCGGACACTCTTGTCCGCCGCCTTTGAAGTTGATGTTGAGGACCGTTCTGGCTATTGAAGGTTGGTCGTCGTAACTACCTAAAATCTATGTCAAAGGCGACGGACAAGAGTGTCAGTCCCACATTGCTCCAGCCACTCATCAAAATGCTTCAACGCCAAATCGCATTGCTGGCGATGCCGCTCCTGACGGTCGCGGATTTTGTGCTCCAGGCTCGGCAGAAGGTCAAAGGTGATGTTTGCGGGCTGGAAGTTTTTGGGATCGGCGTGGGTCACGTAATGCATCAGTGAACCGAAAGCGCTGGAACGCGGTGGCGGCACCGACTCCCCTCCAGACGACAAGGCCGCGGCATGAATGCCAGCCATCAGGCCGGTGGCGATCGATTCGACGTAGCCTTCCACTCCACAGATTTGGCCGGCAAAAAATATTCGCGGAGACTGCTTCATTTGCAGCGATTCCGATAACAACGTTGGTGCGTTGATGTACGTGTTGCGATGAATCTGTCCGTAGCGCAGGAAACGTGCGTTCTCGAGGCCGGGAATCAAGCGCAGCACGCGTGCCTGATCTCCAAATTTCAGATGGTTCTGAAAACCCACCAGGTTGTAGGAATCGGCCCGCAGATTTTCCTGCCGCAGTTGTACGGCTGCGTAGGGAATTCTTCCGGTGCGCGGATCTTTCAGTCCAACCGGCTTCATGGGGCCGAAGCGCAGTGTGTCGCGTCCGCGGCGGGCAATTTCTTCGATGGGCAGGCAGCCTTCAAAATAATTGAGCTTTTCCCAGTCACGATCCTCGACCGATTGTCCGGCAACCAGCGCGTCACAGAAGCGCTCGTACTCTTCTTTCGACATGGGACAGTTGATGTAGTCAGCCGATCCTTTGTCGTAACGCGCTGCCAGGTAGACCTTGGACATGTCTATGGAATCGGCTTCAACAATCGGGCTGATGGAATCGAAGAAATACAAATGACTGGAACCGCTGAGTCGCGCTATTTCCTGAGAGAAAGCGTCGGAAGTCAGAGGGCCGGTCGCGATGATCGTGACCTGAGATTCGTCAATGCGTGTGACTTCTTCGCGCCGGATCGTAATCAGCGGCTCGTCCGAGAGCGCAGTCGTGACGTTGGCAGCGAAAGTCGCGCGATCAACGGCCAGCGCATGGCCGGCAGGGACAGCGCATTCACGCGCGATCTCCAGCAGTCGCGATCCCGCTCGCCGCATTTCTTCCTTCAGCAGCCAAGGCGCGGTATTCAGACTGTCGGACTTAAGTGAGTTGGAGCAGACCAGTTCCGCGAAGTCGGCAGTCTGGTGCGCGGGTGTGGAACGCACCGGACGCATCTCCCAGAGTTCGACCGACACGCCTCGCCGGGCGCACTGCCATGCGGCTTCCGACCCGGCCAAGCCGGCGCCAATCACGCGCACTGCTGCCGTCATTGCGAACTCCGTTCCTGCGATACACCATCATTCGGAAGCCCAGCCACACGCGCCAGCGCGTCGCCGTCCAGGCCCACGGTTTTCCATTCATCCAGAAAGGTCGCGCCCAAACTCTTGTAGAAATCGATTGCCGGAGTGTTCCAATCGAGCACCTGCCAGCGGACGCCAAAACAATTCTCCTGTCGCGCCACCGACGCGACCCAGGCCAGCAGCGCCTTTCCAATTCCCTTCCCTCGAAACTGATCGCGGACATAGAGATCCTCGAGGAACAGTCCGGCTCGGCCCTCGAAGGTTGAGTAGTAGCCGAAGAAGAGCGCATAGCCGGCGGGCTGGCCGTCCCATTCCGCCACCAGCGCTCGGAACTTGGGTGATTCACCAAATCCGTCGCGCAACAGCGCTGCTTCAGTCACAGCGACCGGAAGGCGCTCGAATTCGGCCAGTTCATGAATAAGCACTTTTAACGCTGGCACGTCGCCGGCAAGAGCAGGACGAATTGAAAGCATCAGCAGATTCCTCTCCGTGTCTCCAAATAACGCTCGGGAGCTCGGTCCAGCGAAGGATTCACACGCTTCGAAAGTTTCTGTTCTAATTATACGGATGCTGATTCTTGAATCCGAGGAGACCATGGCACGTATCTCTCTGATCGAACCTGACCAAGCTACGCCTGAAGTGAAGGAAATCTACGAGCAGAAACTAAAAGGCAAGCCCGGCAATGTGCAAAAAGTGCTGGCACATCGTCCGGAGATGCTGAAGAACTTTCTCGGATTCTATGCCAGCGTCGGCCGCTCGCTCGATCGTAGACTCTACGAACTGATCTACATTCGCGTATCGATGATCAATGGTTGCCGCTACTGCTTGCAGCATCACCTGGCCTCGTCCAAACGCGTGGGCCTGACGCCGGAAGATTGGAATGCACTGAAGCAAGGCAACTACTCCCGCTACAGCGAAAAAGAGCGCGCGGCACTGATATACATAGAGAAGTTGACGCGGTCACCTCATGAGATCGCGGACATCGACTTCAACGAACTGAAGAAACACTTTGCCGAGCCCGAAATCGTCGACATTCATTTGCTTGCCGGCCTGGCCAATCTGACCAACCGGGTCACCGATCCGCTGGGGTTGGAGTTGGAAATTCCGGAGGAAAAGATCTAGCCACGGATTTGCACGGATCTCACGGATAGATCTCTTTAGACATTTTTAAAAGGGCCTTGTCCGTGTTGATCAGTGAAAATCCGTGGGCCGGTCCTACTGGATCACTCTCTCGTCTCCCACCCTTCGCGTCACGTGTTCACGGTCGAGATATTCCAGCAGCGGGATGGCATATTTCCGGCTTACTCCGGTCAGGTCTTTGAAGCGAGCCACGTCGATCTTGTGCGACTTGGTCTTCTCAGACGACATGCGCTGACGCAGGTCCCGGAGCGCATCGCGATGGAAGACCAGGTCTTCCGATATTTTCACCAGCACTTTGTCACGCAGTAATAACGTAACAATTTTTTGTGCGCGGACTCTGTCGACCTTCAGGCCCGCGAGTACATCCTTCAACGCGGGCACTTTCAGCCCGGCGGAGGCGAAGGCGTGCTCAATGATTTTTTTGGACTCCGCCTCTTCGTCTTTCATGACCACACTGCGGCCGGGTAGATGGACAATCTCTCCGGCAGTCTCAAGCTTCTTTTCGCGGACCAGCATTTCCAGCGCGAACGGGAACACTTCGTTGGATGCCTTCGCCTGGCCTCGCAATTCTTCCGTGCTGATTCCGGCAACCAACGGATTCTTCTTGTGGAAACTGGTGACCGCGCTGACGATCGACGATTTCAATTCTTCCAGCGCAGCCATGTGCACGACCAGGTCCCCGATTCGCGCGATCTTTCCTTGCCCAGCCTGACGAGCGCAATGTGGTTCGATCACCGGCCGCGGCCAGCCCGTTTCCGCAATTAATTGAGCAAAGTTGATTCCATCGTGACCTCGTCGTGCGATGCGGGCGAGCAGAATCGCCTCCGCGTCACCCTCCGTCAGAGTTTTGAGAAACGCTTCCAGCCCAAGCATTCTAGAAATCGGCGATGCATCGAGCACGACTCCTCCACCGATGGTCACGACTGGCGAGAACTGGCGCATAATGAAGCGGTCCCCCGGCAACAAGAGTGTTGGTTCGGCGAGACGCAACTGGGCCAGCGCGGATTCTTCCGGCGAAACTAGTTTCTGTCCATGGAGCACGACCGTCGCAATGGTTTCGAACGTGTAGGCATGCAGGTGCACCCGGGCGCGGTCTTTCAACGGTTTCGCGGACGGCAGCAGCGCAAGCGAAACGTCCATCCGAGATGTGGCGAGGAGAGTTGAGGGCTTGGCTAGTACCATGCCGCGCGCCAGGCCCTGCATTGTGATCCCGGCTAAATTCAACGCTGTGCGCTGACCGGCTGCCGCTTGCTCCGATGCCTGCCCATGCACTTGGACACCCCGGACGCGCACGCGCTGGCCCGCCGGAAAAACTTCCAGTTCAGCTTCCTTGCGGATCGTGCCGGAAATCAACGTACCTGTGACCACCGCTCCAAAACCTTTCATGGTGAACACGCGGTCGATGGGGAGACGCGGCAACGCGGAAGAATCTCTCGCGGGAATCTCGGCCGCCGCCTTTACGAGCGCCTGTTTGAGATCGTCGAGGCCAGCGCCGGTCAGCGCACTGACTGCGACGACGGATGATTGCGCGGGATCTAAAAATGAATTGCGGAGAAACTCTTCGACCTCCAGCCGCACTACGTCCAGAGTCTCGCGGTCGACCAGATCGGACTTGGTCAGGACAGCAATCCCGCGGCGTACCGAGAGCAGACGGCAAATATCGAAATGCTCGCGAGTCTGCGGCTTGATGGATTCGTCGGCAGCAATCACCAGCAGGACGAGATCGATTCCGCCAATGCCGGCGAGCATGTTGCGTACAAAGCGCTCGTGTCCGGGGACGTCGACAAAACCCAGTCGCAGAGTTTCTCCGCCCGGCATGGGCAATTCCAAGTGGGCGAAGCCGATATCGATGGTGATGCCGCGGCGCTTCTCTTCTTCCAGGCGATCGGCGTCAATGCCGGTCAGGGCCTTCACCAGAGCGGTCTTCCCGTGATCGATGTGTCCTGCGGTGCCGACGATGACGGACTTCATGCGGGGAACAGTATAAGTCGTTGCGAGGTAGCGCCGGCCTCCGGCCGGTCCGAAGGGGTGGGCGGGACGCTCACCCGACAGACAGCGGGACGCCGGCGCTACTTTCCTACTTTCCGCTTATGCGACAATAAGACTTCCCCATATGACTCCCTCTTCAACACCTGTTCTTACTCCCGAAATCATCCGGGAACATGGCCTTACGCCTGACGAATACGAAAAAATCAAACAACTGCTGGGCGGACGCGTTCCCACCATCACCGAGTTGGGGATTTTCAGTGTGATGTGGAGCGAACACTGCTCTTACAAATCCTCACGGGTGCACTTGAAGCGGCTGCCGACTCGCAGCCGGCTTGTTGTGCAGGGGCCGGGGGAGAACGCGGGCATCATCGATATCGGCGACGGCTGGGCTTGCGCATTCAAGATCGAATCGCACAATCATCCTTCATTTATTGAGCCTTTTCAGGGCGCGGCTACCGGCGTAGGCGGAATCCTTCGCGATATTTTCACTATGGGCGCACGACCCGTGGCCGTGATGGACTCGCTGCGCTTCGGACCGATAGCTCCGTCGCCTGGCGGCGACCGGACGGGTCCCTTCGACTCCGCTCAGGGCAGGCTCCGACCCATCCCCACACAATCCGCGCAAGACATTCACAAGAATCAATCCGTGCTCGAAGGCGTGGTCAGCGGTGTGGCTTCGTATGGCAACTGTTTTGGCGTGCCCAACCTGGGCGGCGAGACCAAATTTGAGTCTTGTTATTCCGGCAACCCTCTGGTCAATGCATTCGCTCTGGGACTCGTCCGGCGTGACCAGATTTTCTACGCCAAGGCTTCGGGCGAGGGCAATCCAGTCATTTACGTGGGATCGAAAACCGGACGCGACGGCATCCACGGCGCGACGATGGCCAGCGAGGAATTCAGCGAAGCTTCCGAAGCCAAGCGGCCAAACGTGCAGGTGGGCGATCCTTTTCTCGAAAAACTTTTGCTCGAAGCTTGCCTCGAAGCCATGCAGACCGGCGCCATCGTCGGCATACAGGACATGGGCGCTGCCGGGCTCACCTGTTCCACTTGTGAAATGGGCGCACGCGGCCACGTGGGGACGGAGATCGAACTCGACCTTGTGCCGCAGCGCGAAACCGGCATGAGTGCGTACGAAATCATGCTCAGCGAATCGCAGGAGCGCATGCTGCTGGTGGCGCAAAAGGGCCGCGAACAGGAAGTGTTTCGCGTCTTCGAAAAATGGGGACTCGACGCAGTCGAAGTGGGTCGCGTCACTTCGGATGGCAGGATGCGCGTGCTGCAACACGGAGAAGTTGTTGCCGACATTCCGAACGAAGCTCTCACCGACGACGCGCCGGTTTACAAACGTCCGCTGGAGCGATGGGAACCGCCGGTGCCGCGCGAAATGCCGGGGCACGTTAAGCTGGCCGAGACTTCTGACCTTACCGGCAATCTAAAGAGGTTGCTGGCCAGTCCGAATATCTGCGGCAAGCGCTGGATCTGGCAGCAGTACGATCACATGGTGCTCACCAACACGGTGGAAGGTCCGGGCGCAGGCGACGCCGGAGTAATTCGCATTAAGGGTTCGCAACGCGGATTGGCCATGGCGCTCGACGGCAACGGACGCTGGTGCTATCTCGATCCGCGGCTGGGTGCGATGCATGCCGTGGCGGAAGCCGCCCGCAACGTGGCTTGCGTGGGCGCCACCCCGATCGGCGGGACCAACTGTCTCAACTTTGGCAATCCCGAGAAGCCGCACATCATGTGGCAGTTTTCGCAGGTGATCGATGGCATCACCAAAGCTTGCGAAGAACTTGAAATTCCAATCACCGGAGGCAACGTCAGCTTTTACAACGAAACTTTGGGAGAAGGAATTTATCCCACGCCGGTGCTGGGCGTGGTCGGCATTTTGGAAGATGTGCACAAAGCTGTGCGTCCGGATTTCCGCGAGACGGGACGCGCAATCGTTCTTTTACGCGGCGCAGAACCGGGAGACGCGACCGACGCCGAATCAGCTTTCGGTTCTTCGGAGTATGCCAAGGAAATTCTAGGCGCGGTCTGGGGATATCCTCCCGAACTGGAGCTTGAAAAAGAAGCTGGGTTGCAGAAGGCTCTGGTCGAGATAGCTCAAATCGAAATTATGAATTCCGCCCACGATTGTTCCGACGGCGGCATCGCTGTGACTCTCGTCGAGTCAGGATTGGCTAAAGGCATTGGAATGAATATCGATCTGACGTCGCTGGGGCTGCCAACGGAGTTCGTTTTATTCGGTGAAGATGCGAGCCGCGTCGTAATCTCGTGCGACCGCGATAACTTCGGCAGAATCCAACAAGTGGCGTTAAAATACGGCATCGAAGCAGAATTAATTGGAGAAACGGCGCCGGAGCAAATTGAAATCAAGCTCGATGGCCGGGTAGTAGTGTCGGCGGCGATTTCGGAATTGCGGGAAGTTTACGAGAGCGCGCTGGAGAAAGCGCTGCGGACAGAAGTGGAAACGATGGCGGCGGATTAGCAAGACGCTGCCGAGCTTTGCTCGGCTGGGCAGGTGAAACACCTGCCCGTACGTGGACTGTGGTGGCTAAAAGCTAAGGGCTAAAGGCTGACTATGTTCGATAAATTCCATGACGAATGCGGAGTGGTGGCGATTTACGCTCACCCTGAGGCGGAAAAGCTGGCTTACCTCGGGTTGCATGCGCTGCAACATCGCGGACAGGAATCGGCAGGCATCGTCACCTCGAACGGCTTGACTTTGCGTGCCCATCGCGCCATGGGACTCGTCGCCGACATCTTCACCGAGGATGTCTTGTTGCCTCTCCACGGATCGCTCGCTATCGGACACACGCGCTACTCCACCGCCGGCGATTCTGCTTTATTCAACGCTCAGCCCATCATGGTGCAATCGAACAAGGGGATGATTGCGCTGGCCCACAACGGCAACCTGGTGAATGCGCAGGAAATTCGGCATCGCCTGGAAGCCCAGGGCTCGATCTTTCAGACCAATAGCGACACCGAAGTCATCGTCCACCTGATTGCGCTCTCCAAGGAACAGACTCTGCCAGACGCGATGGCGGATGCGTTGCGCCGCGTCGAAGGCGCGTTCTCGTTGGTGATGCTCAGTTCGGACCGTGTGTTCGCGGCGCGCGATCCGCGCGGGTTCCGTCCTTTAAACATGGGAAGAATCCCGCGCCTGGAAGGTCAGCGACAGGACACGATCGTGTTTGCCTCCGAGACGTGCGCATTCGATCTGATCGGCGCGACCTACGAACGTGAGGTCAAGCCAGGCGAGCTGGTGATCGTGGGACCGGAAGGCATCACTTCGCGGTTCTACTCTCCGACGGCTCCGCAGTCGAGCTGCATCTTCGAGCACGTATATTTCTCACGGCCAGACAGCATGGTGTTTGGACGTGCGGTGCAAGTCAGTCGCGAAGGTCTGGGCAGACAACTGGCGCGGGAAGCTCCGGCTGACGCCGATCTCGTCGTGCCCGTTCCCGACTCGGGCGTAACTGCGGCCGTTGGCTACGCTGCCGAAAGCGGTATTCCCTTCCGCTTCGGATTAATCCGTAATCACTATGTAGGACGCACGTTCATCGAGCCCCGGCAAAGCGTTCGCGACTTCGGTGTGAAGCTGAAGCTGAACCCGGTACGCACGTTACTTGAAGGCAAGCGCGTGGTGCTGATCGACGACTCCATCGTGCGCGGCACCACCAGCCGCAAAATCGTACGCATGATTCGCAACGCCGGCGCGAAAGAAGTACACATGCGTGTCTCCTGCCCGCCGACGATTTCGCCCTGCTTCTACGGCGTAGACACGCCGTCCAAGAAAGAACTGATCGGGGCCAACAAGTCGGTGGACGAGATTCGCGAATTCATCGGCGCCGATTCGCTGGCGTATCTCTCGCTGGATGGAATGAAAAAGGCCTGCGCGGACGGCGAGAAGACCACCTACTGCACCGCCTGCTACACCGGTTCGTATCCTACGAAATGGGTAGATGTGGACGAAATTCTGCCGGCGACCGTCAGCCAGCCCTAGCGGCTTAGTGCGGTTTCATTTCTAGCCTTCCCCAACCAAATAAACCTGTCATCCCGACCGGAGCGAAGCGCAGCGAGCGCAGTGGAGGGACCTTGTGTTTCTCGTCGGCGATCAAGACCTTCGCTCGCCCACCCGGACGAGGGCGTCCGGGCCTACGTGGTTCGTGCTGACGCCACCCTTGGAATCCCTTGCAGATCCTTCGTTATTTGCACATCGTTCCATCCTGCCAGCAACTCCCGCACCCGTTCGGCGATCGTCCCGCTGATTTCCATCACTAGCCAGCCGCTGGGCTTGAGAGATTCTCGCGCTTGCGGGATAAGACGATCGATCACTTCCAGTCCTGTATCGCCGGCGAAAACAGCATTGCGCGGTTCATGTTTGCGGACTTCGAGTTGCACCTGATCTGCTTCCGATTCGCCGACGTAGGGTGGATTAGATACGACAAAATCGAAACTGGCGCGATCGAACCCTTGCAGTAAGTCGGTTTCGTGGAACTTGATCCGACCTTCGAGTTGGTGGCGGGCTGCGTTGGCGCGAGCGATTTCCAGAGCGGCTGGGGAAATATCTATGGCGTCGATTCGGGCACTTGAAAATTCTTTGGCGAGGGCGAGAGCGATGCATCCTGAACCCGTGCCGACATCGACGATGCGCAAGGCGGCGGGCGAGGGCGCCCGCCCTACACGAGCAAGAACGGTCTCGACTACGTGCTCGGTTTCTGGACGCGGAATAAGCACAGCTGGCGTGACGATGAGATCCATGCCCCAGAATTCCTGATGTCCGGTAATGTACTGCGCGGGCATGCCGTGTTCGCGCTCGGTCAGGGCCTGGGCATATCGGGCCCGTTCGTCCGTGGAGAGCTTGCGTTCGGGATGGGCGTGCAGATAGGCGCGGTCGCACTCAAGGGTGAACATGAGGAGCAATTCAGCATTCATGCGAGGCGAGGGGACGTTCGCGGCGGTCAGGCGCGAGATGGCGGACGATAGAGCGTCGCGGAGCGTCACAGGTTTATTTGAACACAGTAAGCAGCGAAGCTTCGCTCCGCCGGGCAGGTGGGACACCTGCCCCTACGCAAGCACAACCCTTACACTGCGGTGGTGGCTTCGGCTTTCAGCTTTTCCGATTGATAGTGGCTGACTAGGGCTTCGATCAACGGTTGCAGCTTGCCATCCATGACCTGCTCGAGTTGGTGAATGGTCAATCCGATGCGGTGGTCGGTCACGCGGTTCTGCGGGAAGTTGTACGTGCGGATTTTTTCGCTGCGATCGCCCGAGCCCACCATGGCTTTGCGTTCTTTGGCGAGCGCATCCTGCTGCTTCTGCATTTCCATCTCATAAAGACGGGCGCGCAACACTCGCATTCCTTTTTCGCGGTTCTTGATCTGCGATTTCTCGTCCTGGCAACTCACGACTGTGTTGGTCGGAATGTGTGTGATGCGTACGGCGGAATACGTGGTGTTTACCGACTGTCCGCCCGGACCGGAAGAGCAGAAAGTATCGATGCGCAGGTCTTTGGCTTCGATCTTGATATCGACATCTTCCGCCTCGGGCAGCACGGCAACCGTGACCGCGGAGGTATGCACCCGGCCTTGTTGCTCGGTCGCAGGCACACGCTGTACGCGATGCACGCCGCTTTCATACTTCAGGCGCGAAAAGACACGCTGGCCTTCGATGATGGCAATGACTTCTTTCAGTCCACCGACCGAGGAGTCCGAGGTGGAAAGCACCTCGACTTTCCATCCCTGCGTTTCTGCGTAGCGGGTATACATTCGGAACATCTCAGCTGCGAAGAGAGTGGCTTCGTCGCCCCCGGTTCCGGCGCGGATTTCCAGGATGACGTCTTTTTCGTCGTTGGGATCTTTGGGTAGCAGCAGCACTTTGAGTTCTTCTTCTACGCCACCGACGCGCGCTTCCAGTTTGTCGAGTTCTTCCTGGGCGTAAGCCCGCATGTCAGGATCTTTTTCGTCCGCGAGCACAGCCTTGCTTTCGGCGATGCCCCGCGTCAGGTCTTTGTATTCCCGATATTTTTCAACGATGGACGAGACTTCACTGTGTGCCTTGGCGGTCTTCTGGTATCGGGAAGAGTCGCCGGCGATCTCCGGCGAGGCGAGGGCCTGCGTCAGTTCTTCGTAACGGGCTTCGATTTGGTCGAGTCGGTCAAACATAGATTCAGTCGTTGGTCGTAGGTCTTCAGTCGTCCGCCCACACAGGGGCTAATTCCACTATTTAATTCTAGTACTGAATTGATTTGGAGAGAATGTTCGCGGGGGAACCGCTAGGCAATCACTAACTCACCACCATGTTCTTTTTCGAGAGCCATGGCATGGTCGAGAGCGATGATGGCGCATTGCGCCTGGTCGTCCGACGGAGGCTGGGTGGTGATGCGCTGCAACCAGAGGCCGGGTGCGGTCATAAGGGCGAACAGCGATCCGCGGTGCTTGGCGGCGAAGCGGATGATCTCGTATGAGACGCCTGCGATAACCGGCAGCAACACGATGCGAATGGCAAACTTTGCCCAGAACGTAGTCACCGGAAACACCGCCGCGACCATGATGTACACCATGATCGAGATGATCATCACAGTCATCAGAAAGCTGGTGCCGCAGCGAGGGTGGAACGTGGAATATTTTTGCACCGACGGGGTATTCAGCAGGTCACCGTTCTCGAAGGCATAGACGGTTTTGTGCTCGGCGCCGTGATATTCGTAAACCCGGCGAATATCGCTCCACAGCGAAACTCCCCAGATGAAGAGGAGGAACAGGGCGATCCGTATGACACCATCCACCACGTTGAAAATAACCTGCTGGCCAAATACGGGGTTCACTCGCTTCAGTTCCGTGGCCGCCAGCAGCGGCAGGAACTTGTACATGAAAATAAAAAAGCCAACCGAAATGATGATATTGACCGTGGCCATCCAACCAGTAATTTCCAGCTTCTTCTTGTCTGCCACGGGCTCGGGTTGCAGTTCGTCCAGAGCGACGTTGGCGGAAAATTTCAGCGCGCGGAATCCCAGCGTCATCGCATGACCGAGTGTCGCAACTCCGCGAACGACTGGCCACGCCATCCACTTTCTTTTTTCGGATAGCCGCTCCAACGGTTCGCTGTGAGTAGAGATCTCGCCGGAAGGCTTGCGACAGGCGATGGCCCACGCGTGCGGAGAGCGCATCATAACGCCTTCAAGCACGGCCTGGCCGCCGACCAACGTTTCCTCGCCGCCTTCAAGGGCGGGCAATAACTGCACGGCCACCAGGAAACGCCACCATGTTCGCAGGAAACGCATGAGTGTTAGATGATCCTTTTAACTGTCGAGGCTCAAACCACAAGGGTACCACACGGCGTTCGTTCAGGATTGGGAACGCCGTGGTAAGTGATTAAATATAATGGAGTTAGAGAGCGAAAGTGGACGCGAGCGGCTTCGCTCGTGCAGGGACCGTCGCGGATTCGTTGATGTGACGGAAAAATATAGTGCACGAATGACCGACGCACGAGCGAGGGCGCTCGCGCCTACATCACATCAAGATGATCGAACTGGCTGAAGCTGCGGAGCGGATTGCCGCGACCACCAAGAAACTCGAAAAGATCGCGATCGTCGCCGAATATCTGAAGGCGCGCACGCCTGAGGAAGCCTCCGTCTCCGCAGTGTTTCTTTCAGGAAGGCCGTTTCCAGTATGGGAGGAAACCACGCTGCAGGTGGGCGGCAGAGTACTGTGGCGGATTGTCGCTGAGACTTTCCGGCAAGAGCGAAGCCGACCTGACCGCCGCCTACCGCAAGTTCGGAGACCTCGGAGGCGTCGCGGAAGCCGTTTTATCCGCTCAAAGCACCACAGCCCAAGTGGGGACGGGCGCCCCCGCCCGTCCTGGCCGGGCAAAGCCCGGTAGTTCAGCGCTAAGTGTGTCAGAAGTCGCCGCCAGATTCCGTGAAATCGCAGCCGCCCGCGGTCCAGCCGCAAAAGCCGCCTTGACGCGAGAGCTGCTTTCGCAGTCCACGCCTCTCGAAGCGAAATACATTGTGAAGATCATGACCGGCGATCTACGTATTGGCCTGAAAGAAAGTCTGGTGGAAGAAGCAATTGCCAAGGCCTATGGCGGAACACTACGCGAGGTACAACGGGCAAACATGCTGCTGGGAGATATTGGCGAGACCTTGAAGCTGGCAACAGCAAACAAACTGGGCGATGCGAAGATGCGCTTGTTTCATCCCCTGGGTTTCATGCTGGCCAGTCCGGCGGAGTCCGCCGAACAAGCACTCAGCTATTTTGAGAACGCGCTGGTAGAAGACAAGTACGACGGCATCCGCGCCCAGGCGCACTGTTCTGATGGCGAAGTACGAATCTTCTCTCGCACCCGGGACGAGATCACAGAATCGTTCCCGGAACTTCCCGACGCCCTGTCCGGCCTGCCAGGCGAGGTAATCCTCGACGGCGAGATCGTGGCCTGGAGCTACGACAAACCAGACGGACCGCCCGCAACGGAAGCCTCAGAAACCGGCCGGGCCCTCCCGTTCAGCGCGTTGCAGCAGCGCCTGGGACGAAAGCAAGTCAGCGAGAAGTTGATGCAACGGGTACCCGTCGCGTATCTCGTCTTTGATGTGCTCTATGCAAATGGCGAGTTGCTGCTCGACCGGTCTCTTCGCGAGCGGGAGAAACTTCTCGATGCCCTGCTGGCAGCGCCCCGAACATCTCGACCACAAATCGCCTCGGGGAAACAGGCTCGATTCGAGTTCGGCGACGACCTCAGCGTCTCAAATACCCGTGTGATCCGAGCGCCTGTATTTCAAGCGTCAACGCCGCTGGAACTCGATCGACTGTTTGAAGCGGCGCAGGCGCGAGGCAACGAAGGCTTGATGATCAAAGATCCGACGTCGGCCTACACTCCCGGGCGGCGCGGAAAATCGTGGCTCAAGCTCAAGCGCGAACTGGCCACGCTGGACGTCGTGGTCACCGCCGTCGAGTATGGCCACGGCAAACGCATCGGAGTATTGAGCGATTACACCTTTGCGGTGCGCGATGGCGAAAAGTTGGTCAACATCGGCAAAGCATATTCTGGACTGACTGACATCGAAATTGCCGAGATGACCAGATGGTTTCTTGAACACATCATCGAAGATCAGGGTTTTCGGTTGATCGTCGATCCGAAGATTGTGTTGGAAGTTGCTTTCAATAACATGATGCAATCCGACCGGCATGAAAGCGGGTATGCATTGCGCTTTCCTCGGATTGTGCGGATCCGGACCGATAAGTTGCCGGAGGATGCCGATACGATCGAGAGGGCAAGAGAGATCTTCGACAAACAGCAGGATGGTTCAGCCAGTTTTTAGTTCCTGGTTCCCAGTTCTCAGTTTTCGCGATGACATCCGCCTGGGTTCCAATCTGAAATCTACAATCTGAAATCTGCAATGCTCTAGTGCTTGTGGTGATGTTCTGCTTCCGCCACAGGAATCACACAGCCGTGGGCCACTTCGCAGTCTACGTTTTCGAACTGGATGGTGGTGTGGGCGATGTGGAAGTCATCACGCAGGCGGTGTTTCAGATCGCGCAGGATGCGTTCGCTGACTGATGGCGGAATGTCGGCGATCGAGATGTGGCAGGACAGAGCGCGCGTCTCTGAACCGATGCTCCAGACGTGCAGATCGTGAACATCGTTCACGCCGTCAATCTGCCGCATAGCAGCCTCAACCTCTTCCAGCTTGACGCCGCGCGGCGTGCCTTCGAGCAGGATGTTCAGCGTTTCGCGCACAATGCCGAAGCCGGACCACAGAATCAGAACGCCGATCACCACGGAGAGCACCGGGTCAATCCAATATTTGCCGGTGGCCATGATGACCCAGCCGCCGACGATGACTGCCCCCGTGGAAAGAGTGTCCCCGATCTCGTGCAGCAAGGCGCTGCGGATGTTGACGTCACTCCCGGCGCGGTAGAGCAGCAGCGCAATCACCCCGTTCATTACCACGCCGGCAGCCGCGACCCAGATCATGACTCCAGCGTGCACGTGTTCGGGGTTCTCCAGGCGGTGGAAGGCTTCGTAGAAAATGAAGCCTGAAACTGCGACTAGTGAAACCGCATTGACCAGCGCGGCCAGCACGCCCGCCCGGTGATAGCCGTAGGTTTTGGTAGAACTGGGCGGACGAGACTGCAGGTAAACCGCGGTCAAGGAAAGAAGCAAGGCAAAGAAGTCAGAGAGATTGTGCCCGGCTTCGGAAAGCAATGCCAGCGAGTGGGCTCGAATGCCGGCCACGACCAGCAGGATGATGTAGGCGGCGGTGACGCCTAGCGAAACGCGCAGGATGCGCGATGTCTTTTCGCTTCCCCCGGGGCTGGCGTGCACGTGCATAGATCAAGTTTAGATGGCCGGGAAGAAGGCTTCAAGCGCCGGATCGACCGCCCTAGAAATTACTGTTGATGTACCGCACCTTCCACCAGTCGTCTTTAGGTTATAGCGATTCATACCCTCGCTGGACTTGCACTTCGTCGGGAAATGCTAGCACCAGCCGTATGTGGGACAAAGTTACCGGAGTTCCTCCGGTCCCCGGCGCGCTGAAGGCTGCAATACAATGCGGACGAGGAACGCATGCCCACTCAGGAACAAAACTTTTGGCTGACCACGACGAAGATACCGGAGACTGATCCAACCCTGCGGCTTCCCGACAGGGTGAACGTTGCCGTCATCGGAGCCGGTTTCACCGGACTCTCGGCGGCTAGAACGCTTTCGAAACTCGGGGCCAAGGTTGCTGTTCTTGAGGCTGAGACCATCGGGTGGGGAGCCAGTTCGCGCAATGGGGGCATGGTCCTGACCGGGCTCAAGCTGGGAGTCAACAAACTGATCTCGATGTATGGACGCGAGCGAGCGCAACGTATGTACGCAGCCTCGCTGGCGACGATCGATTGCGTGGAGAAACTGGTCCGCGAGGAAAACATCGATTGTGATTTTGCCCGCTCCGGACACCTTGAAGTTGCCTGCAAGCAGAAACACTTCGACGACTACGCTCGCCAGGTGGAAGTGATTGCCCGGGAGTTCAATCACAAGCTACGCATTGTCCTAAAGGGCGAATTGCAGGCCGAGATCGGTTCATCGATTTATTACGGCGGCATGGTGGATGAAATCAGCGCCGGGTTGAATCCTGCGAAATACGTTGCGGGGCTGGCGCAGGCAGCAGTAAGAGCGGGCGCGACTATCTTCGAAAATACACGGGTCCAAAAAATTGAACGTCAAGATCATGAAGGAGTGATGCGCTGGCGAGTTACGACATCTCGAGGGGCCCTTTGGGCACGCGAAGTGTTTGTCGGAACCAGCGGCTATACCGGACCTGTCACGCCGGCGCTGCGCAAGAAACTTATTCCGATCGGCTCGTACATCATCACGACGGAGGTCCTGCCAGAGGCTCTCGCCGCGGAACTGAGTCCGCGCAATCGCATGATTTACGATTCCAAGAACTATCTCTACTACTATCGCCTGACGCCCGACCGCCGCATGCTCTTCGGCGGGCGCGCCGCATTCTTCCCCGAGACTGGAGATTCGATCCGCAAGAGCGCTGAAATTCTGCGACGAGGAATGATCGACGTCTATCCGCAACTGCGCGATGTAAAAGTCGAATACGTCTGGGGCGGCACACTGGACTTCGCTTTCGACATCATGCCCCACGCCGGACAGATGGACGGAATCTACTACGCCGTCGGCTACGCCGGCCACGGTGTCGCCATGGCAACCTGGCAGGGACAGCAGATGGCACACATGATCGCCGGCGAGAAGCCGGAAAACCCATTCGTCGGGATTCCGTTTCCGGGTGCTCCGCTGGGTCTGTACAACGGCAAGCCCTGGTTTCTGCCCTTCGCCGGCACCTGGTACAAGTTTCTGGACTGGGTAAGCTGAGACCAGCACTGCCCATGTTGGGACAGCCGCCCTCGGCTGTCCAGGCGAAGCTCCGCAAGTTTTGATTTTGGGTGGAGCAGCGCTTTAGCGCTGCATTGCCGCAAGGAACGACGAGCGGCTTCAGCCGCTGAGGTACCTGAGGGGCTAAAGCCCAACACTCATGTGGATCTGATCTGTATGCAGGCCTGAAGGCCTGCTCCACCCGGTCCGTTCTAGTGCGCTCACTACAGACCACGTGGTTCATGCCGATCACTTGGCTGCGCGCAACCCGAAATACACGACCGGCCCTGCTGCCAGCGCCACCGGCCCCCAGATCAAACCGTAGCGATCGCTGCCCAGTAGCGCGACCGCACTCATGATCACGACCGCGACCACGGAATAGATCAATCCAGCTCGCCCTCCAGGAATTACGAACGGACGCGGCATATCTGGCTTCTTGCGGCGCAGTTGCCAGGCTGCGAGAACGGTCATCACCGTGGTCGCGACTCGCAGCCAGTTGTAGATGCTGATGAGTTCCACCAGCGAATGCAGCGCCAGCAATCCGTAGACGACTGACGAAGTGATGATCGCGATCCACGGTGTTCCGTAGCGGGGGTGCTGGCCGCTCAACACATGTGGCAGATAGCCATCTTCCGCCATAGCAAACGGCATGCGCGTGGAGGCCAGAATGGTGCCATTGAGCAACGCGACCTGGGTGACCATGGCGGCCGCGAACATCCAAGCGCCGAGCCAGCGGCCTCCAATCAGTTGTGCGGCGGTAGGAAAGTATCCGGTATGCCAACTCTCCCAATTGCCGAGCGCCGCCAGCGACGCCAGCGTAGGCAAGAAGTAAGCCGCAATCGACATGGGCACGACCAGCGCCAGGGCCAGGGGATAGCTGCGGCGCGGGTTGTCCACCTCTTCCGCGACTGTGGAACACTGCTCGTAGCCAGAATACAGCCAAAGCCCCAGCGCCAAACCCACTCCGAACACGTGGAACGTCGGCTGATGCGGGGGGATGGCCGGGACGAACGGATTGTGATGCCACTTGGCCAATCCGATCACGACCAGCACCAGAACGGGAAGCAGGATGAAGAGTTCCAGCATGGTGGCGAATTTTCCCACCATCTGAATGCCGCGCACGTTGATGTAAGTGATGACGGCCACGATGGCGAGGGAGACGATGTAGTGCCTCCATCCCACGATCTCGGGAAAGTAATAGCGCAAGTAGTCGGCGAACTGCACGGCGTAGACGCTGCCCAACAGGAATGAAGCACACCAGTTCCACCAGCCTGCGAGGAATCCCCAGAAGTCTCCGAAGCCGGCACGTACCCAGCGATAGAAACCGCCTTCGACTGGCATAGCTGTGGTCAACTCTGCGGAAACCAGCGAGACCGGAATACACCAGAAGAACGGGATCACCAGCAGGAAGATCAAGGTCATGCCCGGGCCGGAGGTAGTGACCATGTCCTCGAGGCCAAAAGGGCCGCCGGTGCAGTACGAGAACATCACCCATACGAAATAGAACAGGCCAGCTTTGCGCAGGGCAGATTTCGCGGTGGTGGACACGGGGTTGGATTATACGAGAGGGAAGATTGCAGATTTCAGATTTGCGATTTTAGATTGAAGACCTTGGCAGAGGATTGAAGCTCGAGGCACGGATGGCAGGATGCCCTCCGGACAGCCGGCGGGACGCCGGCGCTACTCGGATCCCTCGCCGAAAGAGCGGGCATCGCGGATTCAGGGTTCAGATCTGAAATCTGAAATCAACAATCTGAAATCGAAATAAAAAGCCTCCTGCTTGCGCGGGAGGCTTTTCGGGGGAGGGCTTCGGGCCTTTCGGTCCGTCGTCCTAACTCAGTTATTTCGGCGGCGCGGGCGTGTCCTGGCTCGCGGGAGCCGGGGCAGTGCTGCTCGAAGCCAGGGTCTCCAGGTCATTCTTCAGGAGGCTGATTTCGACGCGTCCACCGCTGGTGCGCTTGGTCTTAGCATCGTCACCGGCCGCTGTGGGCACCGGAGCGTTGCCCATGCCAACCACGTAAATCCGGTAGACCGGAATTTCATGATTGAGCACGAGGTAACGGACGACTGCGTCCGCCATCTTCTGCGAAGTTGCGATCGCGGCCTGGCCGTGACCTGAAGAGAAGCCCTGAACTTCGACGATGTAGCCGCGCTGAGACTTCAGCGGAGTGGCCATTTCATCGAGGGCGGCCTTGGCGTTCGTGCTCAACACGCTCTGGCCGGGACGGAAGCGGATCTCAGTCTGGTTGGAAGCCTTGTACTGATCGATGTTGCCGACGACCTGCTCGACTGTGGTCAGGCGGGTGTTGGCCTGGGTCGCGGTTTGCTGCGCCATCGTCGCCTTGTTTCCGGCATCAATCGCGTGCTGGTCAGCTTCGGCGGCTTTGGTCGACGCCAGTCGGATACCTTCCTGGGCGCGTCCGTCGGTGTCCTTGATCATCTTCGTGTTCGAGGACGTCAGCTCATCCAACTCGTTCACGCGATCGCGGATCGGCGCGGTCTGCCGCTGCACATATTTTTTACGGGCGAAGGGATTGATCTTGCCCCAGAAACCCTCGTGCGTATCGGGTTGCAATGCAGGCTTTCCGCTGGCGCCTGATGCGGCAGCCGCGGGTTGATCTTGCGTTGTGGGAGCAGCCTGCTGCGCCAGAGCGGGAAGCGCCAGCACACCGGCCAGAAGCAGCGCTACAAACAGACGGTTCTTCATTTCTACGTCCTCCAAGTGGGGGAGCATCGGAGCTCCACTCCAGCGATCATCCAAAATCATCGACGTCTGAAAGTTATCGACGTCTACTGTCTTATATAACAGGTCGAATGCCAAACCTCGGCAAACCTAAGTCGTTGCCTGGCAAGACATTGTAACGCCGCGGGCTCGCGGACGGGAGCGAAAATGCCCGCAGCCGCGTAATTTTGGCGAATTCTGATATAAAAACTGCGTGTCCTCATGGTTGCAAAAACTTGCGGTAATACAGTGAATCCTGCAGGTAGTACCCATCATTTACGAGGATTCAGAATTCCCGCGCGAGGTTGGATTTCTTCCCTGTTTTGTTTGTTTTTGCTCGCCTGTACCCGAACCGAAAAACTCGATCTGACCCGCTTGAAGCTGCCTCCGGACTTTCAAATTGCAGTCTTCGCTAACGCTCCGCATGCCCGACAAATGGCCTTTAGCCCGGGTGGAGTCTTGCTGGTGACTGAGACCAGCGACGGTATCGTACTGGCGCTTCCTGATCGTAGTCACGCCGGCCACGCAGACCGCGCGGTGCCTGTACTCAGCGGTCTGAATGCGCCGCATGGCATCGCTTTTCACAACGGAAAACTCTATGTCGCTGAGATCAACGCGGTCCGGCGGTATGACTGGGATGAAGAGCGATTGCGCGCCAGCAACAGTCAGAAAATCGTAGACCTTCCGGGAAGCGGCGGCGGCCATTCGACTCGGACCCTGCTTTTCGCTAACGGCAAGATGTACGTGGCCGTCGGATCAAGTTGCAACGTGTGCGTGGAAGATGACCAGCGCCGCGCGGCCGTGACTGAGTACAACGAAGATGGCAGCAGTCAACGCACTTTTGCCTCAGGTCTGAGGAACGCAGTCGGGCTGGCGGTGAATCCGAAAACCAACACGATTTGGGCCACCGACAATGGCCGCGACTGGCTGGGCGACGATCTGCCTCCCGAAGAGGTCAACGATCTTGGTCCCAACGGCGGCAACGCCGGTTGGCCCTATTGTTATGGCAATCGGGTTCCAGACCAATCTCAAAGCAAAAACTTCGACTGCTCGAAGACGATCGCTCCGGCGGTTGAGATGCAGGCGCATTCCGCGCCGCTGGGATTGCTGTTTTACAACGGCGAAATGTTTCCGGAGGAGTATCGCGGCAGCTTGTTCGTCACTTTTCACGGATCATGGAACCGCAGCGTGCCTACGGGATACAAAGTGGTTCGCATCAAATTCAATGACAAGGGTGAAGCGCAAGGGCCGCCGGAAGATTTCATCAGCGGATGGATCCGTCCGGGAGAAACCAGGAAAGGCGTGTGGATGGGAAGGCCGGTCGGTCTGGTCGTCGGGGCAGACGGCGCGCTGTATGTCAGCGACGATTCGGCGGGCGTTGTGTATCGCGTGACCTGGGAGAAGTAAGCATTAGCATTTTCGGTGTCCTCTGTGTCCTCCACGGTAAATGCTAGACTTCCAACATGCTGGCCGATTACGCCGTGCGGGTGGAACAATCCCGCGGACGCCGAATTCCTGAGCCCCAGCATCCTTATCGCGATGATTTCCAGCGCGACCGGGACCGTGTCATTCATGCCCGCGCCTTTCGCCGCCTCGAAGCCAAGACCCAGGTGTTTACTCGCCGCTTCTCGGACCACTTTCGCAACCGGCTGACCCATACCATCGAAGTGGCGCAGATTGCGCGCACGGTCGCGGCCCAACTGGGACTCAACGTCGATTTGGTGGAAGCTCTTGCCCTGGTACACGACGTCGGACATCCTCCATTCGGTCACGCCGGAGAAAAAACTCTGGATGCCGCCATGCGAGAGCATGGATTGTTTTTCGATCACAACCTGCACGCACTGCGGATCGTCGAAGATTTCGAAGTTCGCTATGCCCGCTTTCGCGGGCTGAATCTTACCTTTGAAGTGCGAGAAGGAATCATCAAGCACTCGCATGATTATTCAGAGAAAGAGTTTCCTGAACTTGCTGAGTACCTGCTCGACCAGCGGCCTCCGCTCGAAGCCCAGCTCATCGATCTGGCTGATGAAATTGCTTACGACACTGCCGACCTCGATGACGGCTACGAAGCTCACCTGCTGACCATCGAACAGATACGCCACGGCATGCCGGTTTTCGACCGATTCTTTCGCGAGGCTGAAAAGTCCTACCCCGACGTTCCGGAAAAATTGAAATTCAACGAAGCCCTCAAGCGGATCATGGATCGCATGGTCGGCGATCTGATCCGAAATCTGCAAAGGCAGATCAAGGCCGAAAATATTCGAGGCCTGGAAGATGTCCGCGGCTGCCCGCGGCGGTTGGCGACTTTTAGCGCGGAGATCGAAGAAGAACGACGTGGCACGAAAGAGTTTCTCTACAAGAATCTTTATTTCAGCGCAGCGCTCGATCCGGAGAAGAACGATGCGGAGCGCGTCGTCCGCGAACTGTTTGAGTTTTGGATGGCGAAGCCGGAGAGCCTGCCTCACAACTATCAGGAAAAAGCCGGGCAGGAGCCGTTGGCGCGCGTCGTGTGTGATTACATCGCGGGAATGACGGACAATTTCATTTACGAGCAGTATGCGAAGTATTGTGGAAGCTAGCGGAGGAAAGAATTCAGGAGGGTGGGAATCGGCTGAGTGGTTTCGGGCTGGACACTGGGAAGGGCATGAGTTCACTCATGCCGCAGCTAGGCCGACTGGCGGGCGGCTTTAGCTGCTGAGGTGTGCTTTGTGAACTTCCGGATCGTGGAGTCAGGAGTGAATAGCCGACCCCAGGCGCTAAAGCGCGATCAGATTCGGGCTTGGTGGCACGAGTGAACTGGTGCCCTTCCCGTCTCGTTATCTGCGCAAACAATTAGATTTGGCTATCTCCGTAAGCAATTAGCCTCCCGCTTTAGTCCTCAAATCCAATCGCATCTCCGTAGTCGGTTTGAAGCCCAGCGCCTCGTAAAGCGGGCGGCCGTTTTTGCTGGCGTGCAGATAGACGGCGGCAAAACTTTCTTTCCGGCACCAGTCAATCATGGTCCGCATGAGATGGCGGGCAACGCCTTTGCGGCGAAACTCAGGATGCACATAGACGTTCAGGATCGTCGCCCGGCGGCATTCCAGATCGTACGGGTGGCTGGGCCAGGGATTGATCAGCACCGCTCCGCCGCCGATGATTCTTTCTTTCTCAATCGCCAGCCAGCCACGGAAGGAACCGTTTGCCAGCGCTGCCAACAAATAGGGCTCGCAGGCCGTGAGCATGGCGGACAGGGCATTTGCGTCGTTGTAGTCCATGTCTTCGTACATGCCTCGGCGGTGGGCCAGGATTTCCGGCAGGTCGTTCTGCGTGGCGGGGCGTATGAGCAGGTCGAGACTCATGGCTTGGTCTCCAGCAACTTTAATAGGACTGATCAGCATACAAAAAGAAAGCCGAGCTTGCGCTCGGCCTGGACGGGTCTGAGACCCGTCCCCACACGGTTTGTGACGACTACTTGTTTTCTGAGTCTTCTTTTGCCAGCTTCATCTTGGCAGATTCCAGCTTTTTCTGGACCCGGGTCATGTCGTCCTGATCGACTTCGGCGGCCACGGTCTTGTTCCACTCGGATATGGCCCGCTCCCAGTGTGCGGCGGCCAACTTGAGGCGTCCGGTCTTCTGGTAGAGATCGCCCAAGTGGTCCTGCACCGTGGGATCCGTGCCGATGCGCTGTGAGGCTTTGATCAGCGTATCTTCCGCGGACTCGTACTTGCCCAGCTTGAAGTAGGCCCAGCCCAGCGAATCCAGATATGCACCGTTGGCCGGATCGAGATCGACTGCCTTCTTGATCATGCCGAGAGCTTCATCCAGTTTGACGCCGCGGTCGGCCAGCATGTAGCCGAGATAGTTGAGCGCAGTGGCGTTCTGAGGATCGCCCACTAGGACTTTGCGGAACATCTCTTCCGCCTGATCGTATTTCTTCTGTCGTTCGTAGGTCGAGCCGCGCAGGAAGTAGACGTATTGCTTGTCTTCATCCTTGGTCGAGAGCTGTTCGGCCTTGTCCAGAGCTGCTTCGGCTTCCGGCCAGCGCTTGAGCCGGCTGTACATCTGGGAGAGCGTGATGTAAACGTCGCGATCTTCCGGAGTGCCCTTGAGCAGCGACTTGACCTGCTGCAATCCAGCGTCGGGCTGGCCCATGTCGGAAAGCTGGGCCGCGTACACCATCTTCATGCTGCGATTGTTGGGTAGCTTCTGAACGGCTTCCTTGGCAGTGTCTGTGGCCTGCTGCCACTGCTTGTTTTCGCGATAGGTATCGATGATCTGCTGGTAGCCGCGCTCGGCATTCTCGTCGCCCAGCGCCAGCATCTTTTTGAACGTGTCGATGGCCTGCGTGTCGTTCTTGTTATCGCGATAGATGGTGCCCAACCGCTCCAGGAAGACAGAACGGTTATTCTTCTCCGCCTGGGTGTAGGTGTTGTCGGTCTTTTCGGTCTTCTTCAGCAGGTCCTGCAGGACCTGGATGGCCTCGTCGTAGCGTCCCTGGGCCTGATAAACGGCGGCCATGTTGTAGGGCACTTCGATCGACTCCGGCACCATGGACCCGGCCTTCTTCAGGCTTTCCAAGGCCTGGTCGAACTTTCCACTCTTGCGGTAGATTTCCGACATGCGCAGATAGGTCTGCGCATCCTCGGGACTCGCGTCCACGATAACTTTGTATTGCTCAAGCGCTGCGTCGGTCTGGCCGTCGTTCATCAGGTTCTGGGCGAGGCCGCGAATCGCGTCGAGATTGTCGTGATCGAGTTCGATCGCTTTTCGGTACGCCGCGATCGAGTTCTTGTATTGCTTCTGCTGTTCGTAGGTGTAGCCGAGAGCGGAATAGAGCTTGGCCGAGCGAGCCGCGTCAGGGATGGAACTCAATACTTCGCCAGCGCGGGCAGTGTCGCCTTCTTCGTTGTAGAGATACGCCAGCGTGGTTACTGCTTCTTCCGAATCGGGCTGGAGTTTAACCGCGGTTTTGAACTCGTTTTCAGCCTTCTGCAAATCGTTGTTCAGCCGGTAGAGACGCCCCAATAGAAGATGATCGTCAACGTTGTCGGGCTCGATCTTGATGATCTGCTCGTACTGATCGATGGCCAGCTTGAGTACGTTCTGGGAACCCTGTCCTGCCTGCACGTCACCCAGCGAGCGCAGATAGATTCGGCCCAGCAGCTTGTGCGCTTCGAGGTTGTTGGGATCGCGCTTGAGGATGTCCTGTGCTTCGAGGACAGCGTCCCGGATGCGTCCAGTCTTGGCATAGAGTTCAGCCAGCGCGGAAGTCAGGTACTCCGAGGTCGGGTCGGCTTCAATAGCCAACCGGTATTCGTCGATGGCTTTGTTGGCCAGTTCGCTCCGGCCGTACACTGCCACCTGCTCCTCATACATGTGGGCGACGGTGTAGTGGTAGTAAGCGGAAGCTTTGTCCAGCTTACGGGGCGCAGTGGCAGATGCAGTGGCCGGTTTCGAATCCGCAGACGGAGCCTGCGCCGCGGAAACAGCAGGGATGACCATCAGGAAAATAAGAGTGCAGTAAATACTTTTCATCGAGAACCTACGGCCTCCCTAAACCATAGCGATTGGATGCCGGACCGCTGTGTGTGGGTGCTTTTCGTATTGTAAACCGTGACGGTGACAGGCGGTGAAAAAGGCGTTCACGGAACCGGGGAAGCAACGACCAGAAGTACAGGGACTATCAGAATTGACAGTTGCAGAATTTTGATTTATTGGATTGTAAAGAAGTGTTATGCCCTGTCATCCTGAGCGGAATAGAGGCTTCGCAACGCGAAGCCTCCAACGCAGGGTGACAGACCTTAGTGCCGGAAATGCCTTACACCTGTGAAAATCATTGCCAAACCCAGACGGTCCGCCGCTTCGATGACTTCCTGATCGCGAACTGACCCGCCAGGCTGAATGATTGCTGTAGCACCGACCTTGGCGATCTCCTCTACTCCATCGGGAAAGGGAAAGAACGCGTCAGATGCAGCCACCGTTCCCTTCAGAGGCAGGACAGCCTTCATCGCACCGATCTTGCAGGAATCCACGCGGCTCATCTGGCCTGCGCCGACGCCCACAGTTTGCCCGTCCCGGGCGTAGAGAATGGCGTTCGACTTCACGTGCTTGGCAACTCTCCACGCGAATAACAGCGCGCGTTTCTCCTCAGGCGTAGGCGGTCGTTTGCTCACGACTTTGAGATCGGACTCCTGAAGCACGCGCGTGTCAGCGTCCTGCACAAGAATTCCGCCGGAAACATTCTTCAGCACCCACTTTTGCGGGACGTCGGTGATTTCAACCAGGCGCAGATTCTTCTTGGCGGCAAATTTGGCCTTTGCGGCCTCGTCGAAGCCCGGAGCGGCGATGACTTCGAGAAAAAGCTTGGCCATCTCTTCGGCAGCTTCGCCATCCACTACGCGATTCACTCCGATCACGCCTCCGAAAGCTGACACCGGATCGCATTCCAGCGCTTTCTTGTAGGCCTCAAGCAGTGTCTTGCCGGTAGCGGTGCCGCAAGGGTTGGTGTGTTTGATGATGGCGCAGACCGTCTGGTCGAATTCCTGCGCCAGGTCCCAGGCCGCCTGTAAATCCACGATGTTGTTGTAGGAGAGTTCCTTGCCCTGAATCTGACGGCCATTGGCAACACCGGAGCTCGATCCGTCGCTGTACATCGCAGCTTTCTGGTGTGGATTCTCTCCGTAACGCAAATCCATGATCTTGCCGAACGAGAGGCGCAGATTTTGCGGGAAACCACTCTCGGGATGAAACTCGAAATGGCCGTTGGCGCTGACCCGTTCCAAAGTGGACGCAATGGCTGAGTCATATGCAGCCGTGGTGGCGAAAGCCTTTTGCGCCAGACGCCACTTGGTCGCTGCGGAAAGCGCCCCGCCTGACTTGGCCATCTCCTCCGCCAGGGCGGTGTAGTCGCCGGGGGAGGTCACAACTGCCACGTCCTGAAAATTCTTGGCGGCGGAGCGGATCATCGACGGTCCGCCGATATCGATGTTTTCGATGAGGTCTTCGAAGGGCACGCCGGGCTTGGCGGCAGTCTTCTCAAATGCGTAGAGATTCACGACAACCATGTCGATCGGAGCAATGCCATGTTCGGCCACGGCGCTGCGATGCGACGCCACCTCGCGCCGGTGCAGAATGCCTCCGTGAACCTTGGGATGAAGGGTCTTTACTCGCCCGTCGAGCATCTCGGGAAAACCGGTCAGCTCGGAAATGTCTTTCACAGTGACGCCGGAGTCGCGCAGCAGTTTCGCAGTGCCGCCGGTCGAGATCAGTTCCACGCCCATTCCGGCCAGTTTGCGGGCAAACTCGACCAGCCCCGTCTTGTCCGTCACGCTAAGAATGGCACGCTGAATCTTTGTCTGGGTCGCGGACATGGCAGACCTCGGATGAATGGGGATGTGCCTGGGAAAGGCAGGGAAATTCTAACAGGTGCAGTCTTCGGTCGTCAGTCGTCGGTCGTCAGCCAAGAAGACGCGCCGGGTGTGCGTATGGGGCTTAATGCGAAAGTGTGGATGAGCGCCAGCAAACGAGGAGTCTTCCACAATGGAAGCGCCGACGACTGAGGACCGACGACTGAAGACTGGGTTTTCGACTAGCTTTTCGCTTTTGCCTTCAGCTTCACTTTGCCGTTCTGCATTTCGACCGAGTATTCGACTGCTTCGCAACCGTATTGTTTGCGGATTTGTTCGGTCTTCTTCTGTACGAATGAGGCAAAGCTGTCGAGGTTGCCGGAGACGGTCTCTCCCGACTTCTTTTTGGCTTCGGTCAGGACGTTGTAGAGCTTCTGCACCTGGTCGCGTTCCGCGCGAACATCGGCACACTGCACACTGAAGGGCTTTTCTTCCGCTGGTTGCGTAATCGGAGCCGGGGTGGCGGCCGCGGCGGCGCCTGCCGCTATGGCAGCCGGACTTACTCCGTAGACCTTGTGCTCGGGTTCATGTTCCGCCGCCCGCACGCCTTGAACGGAGAGCAGAGCGTCCTGGGGGCGGCGGTATCCTTCTTCACGAATGCGGTTCTTCTTGCGCCAGAGATCGCTGTAGATGGCATAGCGCTGCGCAATTTCGTTGTAGCGAAAACGCTGCGAAAAGCTCATCCGTCCGCCGCCGTCGCTGAATTTGCGCAGCAGGGAGAGCACCTTCCATTCGACGTCCGTGGGAGGCCGCTTGGTCGGATTGCTGAAGTAAATCTCGTACTCGATCTTCAGCCGGCGCAGTTGCGAGTCAAGCAGGGTCAGTTCTTCGTCGATGGTCACCCGGGATCTCCAGCCGACAGTCTAGGGCTTAAAGGCCAGCAGGACGAGATTCCCGTCGGACACGATGGGGATGGAACGAAAGTACCCAACGGCGGCTTCTAGCTGCTGGCTCCTGGCTACTAGCTCGTAAACCCGAAGTCCTAATTTTTCCAATTGAGAAGCGGTGGAAGCTTCGGCTCTGAGTACTCACGGGAAGACCCGTGCAAGACTGAAATGCGGAGCTACAAGCTAGGAGCCAGTAGCTAGAAGCCAGAAGCTGATTTACTTCGTCGCCATCTTCTTAACCATCGCCAGCACCAGCTTGCGGTCGCTGTCGTTCAGACTGACGGCGTATCGGCGAATTTGGCTGAGGAAGCGGACTTCGTCATCGGAAAGTTGGGGCAGGTTTTTGGAGCCGTTGCTGTGGCCGGACTCGGAGAAGAATTGCGACAGCGCGATTTCCATGGCGCCGGCGATCTTGGCCAGCGTATCGAGCGATGGGATGGTATGTCCGTTCTCCACCCGCGAAAGGTAGCAGCGCAGAAGACCGGTGCGCTTTTCGATGTCCCCCTGGGACATGCCTCTTTGCAGCCGGTAGTTGCGGATGGTCTCGCCGATGTTCATAGAAAAAGCAACCAAAACAGGACCCCCATGGATGTGCTGCATAGTAACCAGAGTAGTACCTTCTGGCAAGAAGAATTTCGTTGCACCACAACTGGTGATGGAGTAAAAGCGCGATTTTATGGCGTTATTCGGCCATCATCGCCCGGCCATTGTTTTTGAGTTGAGCGTCCATCACTTTTTCAACGTGCCGGCCAGGAAACTGACGGTGTGCATCCAGGCGTTGGCCGCGTCGTCCGCGCGATATCCCTCTTTGTTGTTCGGATTCTCGAAGCCGTGACCGGCGTCGGGATAAATCACGATGTCAACTCGATTGCCTTTCTGTTTAAGGGCCTGCTCAAATTTTTTCACATCGTCTACCGGGATGCCGCGGTCCTTCCCTCCGAAGATGCCCAGTACTGAAGCGTTAATTTTCTTGATGGAATCCGGGTCGACGACCAGATGACCGTAGTTGATGACGGTCGCAGTCAGTGTGGGCTCCTGCAGCGCGACGTTGAGCGAATAACCCCCTCCCATGCACCATCCGATCGAGCCAATGCGGTGCTTCTTCACATTCGGTTGTGACTTCAGAAATGCAACCGCTGCGCGCAGGTCGCGAGCCGCTCGGTCTTCCGGAACGCCGCGCATGATTTCATGAGCTTCGTCGGGTGTGGTCGCCACCTTTCCGCGATAGAGATCGATTGCCAGTGCCGCGTAGCCCTCGCCGGCCAGTTTTGCCCCCTGGTCCTTGACCCAATCGTTCAGTCCCCACCATTCGTGTATGACTACAAGAGCCGGGAATGGCCCCTTCCCCGCGGGCGTGTAGAGCACGGCCTGCACGGTTTCATCGCCGCTCTTGTAGGAGACATTCTTGCTGTCGACGGCGAAGCTGGAAATCGAGAGAAGGATCACCAAGAAGATCGTTTTCATGTCGGGCGCCTCCTGTGCGGAAGCCCATAATAGTTCAGCGGTCCCTATGGGACGGAAATCTTTTGTTAGCCTTTCCGGCGTTGAAACGCAAGGCCGCTATCAGGTGACCCCGCGGGACCGCAATGCCCGGTTACAAATCCAATTCCATGTACAACGCTCCGGCAATGGGATTGGGACGATACGGTTCAATCTCCCTGAATCCCAACCGGCGGTACATGGCTACTGCATTTGGCATCACCGGCTCGACGGTATCGAGCCGCATCTTCCGGTATCCAATGGTTCGGGCCTCGGCCATGACCGCTTCCGCCTGCAAGCGTCCCAATCCTCTTCCCCGAAACTGCGGACGCAGATAAAGCCTTTTCATTTCGCAAATGTCCGGCTGTAACTGATGCAGAGCGACGCAGCCGGCCAACTGACCTCGATACTCCGCTAGCAGAAGGCGCCCAGAGGGCGGAGCATAGTCCCCGGGAAGGCCTGCGAGTTCCTGATCGAAATTCTGAAAGCAGAGACTGAAGCCGAGCGACTCCGCATACTCGAGCAAAAGTTCGCGTGCCTTTTCGATCTGTGCAGGCGATTCTGCCTGCGTCATGGTCAGTCTGGGATTGCCCATTTCGTTAATGGCGCGAGCGAACACAAGGTCCTCCACTGCGCTCGCTACACTCGCTCCGGTCGGGATGACAGATTTATTTTAGGACTGAGTCAGAGAACTTAGCCCATCAGCATGCCGCCGTTTACGTTCAGCACGTGTCCCGTAATGTACGAAGCTTCCTCAGAGGCCAGGAACGTCACTGCGCTCGCTACTTCTTCCGGCGTGCCTACGCGGCCGAGCGGGATCATCTTCACTGCGTTCTGTTTGAAGTCGTCGCTCAGTCCCGAGGTCATCGCGGTTTCGATAAAGCCCGGAGCCACAGCGTTGCATGTAATGTTGCGCGAACTGACTTCGCGGGCGATGGCCATGGTCAGCCCGATCAGTCCAGCTTTCGAAGCTGCATAGTTGGCCTGCCCTGCTTGTCCCGTCTGTCCGAAGATCGAAGTGATGTTGATGATTCGTCCCCAGCGTTGCTTGAGCATTGAGGAGATCGCCTGCTGCGTGCACAAATATGCGGAAGTCAGGTTGGTATTGAGGACGGCGTCCCAATCGGCGCGCTTCATTCGCATGACGAGTTGGTCGCGAGTGATGCCGGCGTTGTTTACCAGGATGTCGATCTTGCCAAACTGAGCAATGACTGCCTTGAAGGTAGCTTTGATCTGCTCTTCGTCGCCTACGTCGAGGGTGAACGCGGCGGCATTTCCGCCGCCAGCTACGATTTCAGCCGCCAGCGCCTGAAGTTTTTCCTGACCGCGAGCCGCCAAAGCTACCGTGGCGCCAGACTGGGCTAGTTTCAAGGCGCACGCGCGACCAATGCCTTGCGATGCGCCCGTCACCAGTGCAACCCGGCCTGTAAGAGTCATGAATTCTCCTTAACCACAGAACGGGGAATTATAACCGGGGCGAATGTGGGCGCGAGCGCCCCGCTGGTGCGGGAGTGGCACAGGCCACATGGGGGCGCTCGCGTCTACATTACTTAATGTGGCAGGTGGCCAATCCGCGCTTTTCTAAATACTGCTGGTGGTAGTCCTCGGCGGGATGGAAGGTTACCGCCGAAACAATTTGAGTCACGATCGGCTTCTTGAAGCGGCCCGACTTTTCCAACTGCTCTTTCGACAGCTTGGCTTCTTTCTCCTGCTCTGGAGAGTGAAAGAAGATGGCGGAGCGATACTGCGATCCCCAATCCGGACCCTGACGGTTCAGTTGCGTGGGATCGTGGTTCTCCCAGAATACGTCCAGCAATTTTTCATACGACAACTTCGCCGGATCGTACTCCACTTCGACCGCCTCGGCGTGGCCGGTGCGATCGCTGCAAACATCCTTATACGTTGGATTTTCCAAATGCCCGCCGGTATAGCCGACGCGGGTCGCGGTCACCCCCGGCAGTTGACGGAAGGTAGCTTCGACTCCCCAGAAACAGCCTGCTGCAAAGGTGGCTTTAGCCATGAGCAAGACTCCTCATTTCTTATCTTAATCGACAAGTATTAGATGAGTTGGCGTTCGAAAAGTGGCAAGGGCCCAAGCCCCACAATTGTGTCATTTACCGTTTGCAACAGGGACGACTCGGTCTACTATAGCTCGCCTCAATTTCCGTTGTCCGGAGAAGACTTCATGACGTTTATGGATGTGAATCTGTGGGCTGTGCTGGTCGCCGGCATCGCCACCATGGTGGTGGGCTTTCTCTGGTATTCGCCCATGCTCTTTGCGCGTCCCTGGATGGTGGCCATGGGCTACGACCCTGACGACAAGGCCAAAACTCAAGAGATGCAGAAGAGCGCCGGCAAAAGTTACGGCATCTCGTTTGTAGCGAGCCTGGTTTCAGCCTTCGTCCTGGGAAAGATCATCGACATCGCGACCGTGGACACGGCTCTTTACGGAATGAAAATCGGCTTTGCGGTCTGGCTTGGCTTCGTAACCACCGTACAACTCACTGCCAAGCTATTCGGGAATCAATCGACCAAGCTGTATTTGATCAATACCGGGTATCAGTTGGTGTGCTATCTGGCGATGGGCGCGATCCTAGCGGTCTGGCCGCGATAGGGCTGTCGTCAGTCCTCAGTCTTGCGGTCGTCAGTCAAAACGCTGGCATCTGTGGACATTCTGAGAATGACGACCTAAGACTGTCATTCCGTCACCATGGCCCCGGTTAATTCCGCGATCCGGCCTATATGCCGTTCCGCGCACCAGGTTTCCAGTTCGCCTGCGATCTTTTCCGTGGCTACCGGGTCCCAGTAGCTGGCGGTCCCAATCTGCACTGCGCTGGCTCCGGCCAGCATGAACTCCACAATATCGGCCGCGGTCGCGATTCCACCCATGCCGATCACTGGAATACTCACTGCTTTTGAGGCGTCGTAAACCATGCGCAGAGCAATTGGCTTGATGGCAGGGCCCGACAATCCGGCGGTGACGTTCGCGATCCGCGGCTTGCGCGTTTCCGGATCGATGGCCATGGCGACGAACGTATTCACCAATGAGATAGCATCGGCCCCGGCCTCTTGGGCCACGTGTGCCATCAGGGCGATGCTGGTGACGTTGGGTGAGAGCTTCACAATCAAGGGACGGCGCGAGATCCGCTTCGTGGTATTGACGACTTCATCGAGCGCCCGCGGATCGCTGCCAAACTGGATGCCGCCCGCGACCGTGTTTGGACATGACACGTTCAGCTCGTATGCGGCAATTCCCTCGCCTTCGTTCAGGATCTCAATGCTGCGCTCGTACTCTTCACGGCTGTATCCGAACACGTTGGCGAAGACGACGATGTTTTTCATCTTTTGCAGCTTGGGCAACTTCTCGTCGACAAACGCGCGCGCCCCAATGTTCTGCAACCCGATGGCGTTGAGCATTCCTGCTGGGGTTTCGTAGAGGCGTGGAGGCGGGTTGCCGGCCATCGGTTCGGCCGAAAGTCCCTTCACCACGAAGCCTCCCAGCTTATTGAGATGAACAATGTCTTCGAACTCGATGCCGTAACCAAAAGTGCCGCTGGCGGCGATCACCGGATTCTTCAGTTGGATGCCGGCGACGGTGACGGAAAGATCCGGTGCAGCCGACGTGGCCGGGGAAGTCATCGCGACCCCTCCGCCACGGTCAGGTTACGTGGTAACCCCTCAGCGGCCAGGGCCGATGCAGGAAAGGTCTCTCCCCACGAGAAGTCGCGGATTGCACCTTGCTGGAAGCCGCGGCCTTCCACCGCAGGCGCGCTCCGCTCGTCCCGCTCCGATCCATGAGGGGAGGTCGCCGCGCGGCGGGAAGGGGGCAACGCCTCGGTCAGGACGCGACCGATGGCATGCGAAGGAGCATTGATGCCAAGAAGCGAGGCCAGAGTTGAGGCCAGGTCGACGGGTTCGGCGTGAGAGCGGTAGGTGCCGGGCTGAAAAGGCAGTCCATAAAACGCCAGCGGGACGTGCGTGTCATAGGTGTAGGGTGAAGCATGGTCGGTCCCACTGCTCACGCTGACGGTGTACGGTACCGGAACTCCCAGCACATACCAACCGCCAAGCGGCGAATAGCTGTGCAGATACTTGAGTCCGGTTTCAGTGTTCGGCGCGTCGCCCCGCTCCAGTTGCGAGCGTGTGTAATAACCGCGCATGCCTGCCTGCTTGAGGGCCTCGCCGACGGCGCGCTCTGCGTCTTCTTCTTTGACCTTCAAGGCAACAAAGCTGTCGGAATTCAACCATGCAAGCGGGTAGTCAACTTCTCTCACATACTCCGCGGTGTGAGCGAACCGGGCAGACAGTGAGCTGTTCACTTGCGTTTTCATCTTGTCGGTGGAAACGCTCGCAGCTGGAATGTGCAGTTTGGCCGCAACCGCAGGCACTGGTGCAACCCCGTGGTCGGCTGAAAGCGCGATCCAGACGTTGGCCAGGCCCATCTGGTGTCCGAGGAATTCGAAGAAGTTTGCCAGTTGCCGGTCCATGGCGAGGGCCATGGCTTGCATCTCGGGTGAATCCGGGCCGACTTTGTGTCCGAGAATATCGTTGGCTGACAAACTGACGATCAGCAGATCAGTGGCGGGGCCGTTGCCCAGCTTTTCGTAGGTGATCAGCTCTTTCGCGAATTCAAATTCGTAGTCATTGGCGAGCGGAGTTGCGCCCACCAGTTCGTAAAAGCTGCCGGCCTTCCCATCGACGGGTTTGGTAGTGCGAAGGACTTTCCCGTCGCTGTCTTTCCAATCCTGGTTCAGATACTTTTCCGCTCGCTTGCTATCGTTGAAGTCCTGCGCCCATTTGGGAAGCTCGCTGCGATAGTACGTGGAAGTGATCCAGGTGCCGGTTTTCTGGTCAATCCAGTAGGCGCCGTCGCCGGCAAACCCTGCAGGAAGAATGGCAGCCCGGTCCTTCAACGCAACTCCGAAGACGCGCGCCTTGCCCTGTGTGGCCAGCTTCAGTTCGTCGCCCAGAGTGTCCGCGAGCAGATTGTGCGGCGAAGCGCCGGGGCCGGCGCTGCTGATGCCAACCAGTTTGGTGGCTTCGTCCTCGACAGAACTCACGCGACGTTTTTTCTCCGGATCCCACCATTCGTTGGCCATGATGCCGTGGCCGCTCGAATAGGCGCCGGTCAGAAGAGTCGCGTGCCCCGGTGCGGTGCGGGTGTTGGCGTAGTCATAATTGCAATCGCTGAAGTTGGCGCCGTGGTCGAGCAGCAGACGGAAGCCGCCTTCGCCCCACTGATCGTGATAGCGCTCCAGATAATCGCCGCGAAACTGGTCGATCACAACGATGACAACCAGCTTTGGACGGGCGTTGTAGGCGGAACCGAATCCTCCACTTGTGATGGACAGGCAAAACAATAGCGCCAGGACCGGGGAGCGCAGAGCAGATCGCATTTGCGGGGTAGTTTACAGCGGGAGACACTCCAGACCAAATGCGGCATTTGACTGTGTGGGGCGGACACTCTTGTCCGCCCCTTTTGACTTAGATTTTTCGCTCTCGCGAGACAAACCCTCAAATCCAAAGTCAAAGTCAAAAGCGGCGGACAAGATCGTCCGCCCCACGCACGTGCACTTCCCACCTCTTTTTCGATACAGTAGACAATTCCCATGCTTGATCTGAATTTTGTTCGCGACAACCTGGCCCTGGTCGAAGAGAAGCTGCGCCTGCGCGGCATGGACCCGGCACAGGTACTGAAAGATTTTCATCTCGTCGACACCCAGCGCCGTCAGGCGATTACTGAAGCCGAGACCATGAAGGCCCGGCGCAATCGCGCGTCCGAAGACATCGCCAAGCTCAAGAAGAGCGGTCAGGACGCGACCGCCCAGATTGCCGAAACCAAAGAACTGCGGGAGCAGATTCAGCAGCGCGAGAAAGCGGCGGAGGAATTCGAGGCCAAGCTGCAGGATATTCTCACCGGCATCCCCAATCTGCCTCACCCAAGCGTGCCGGCCGGCAAATCCGCTGAGGACAACATTGAACTCCGGCGCTGGGGCACGCCGCCGAAATTCGACTTCACTCCCAAGCCGCACTGGGAACTCGGAGAACAACTGGGCGTGCTTGACTTCGAACGCGCCACCAAACTTTCAGGGGCGCGTTTTGCAGTCTATTGGGACCTGGGAGCACGGCTAGAGCGCGCGCTGGCCAACCTCATGCTCGACCTGCACACTCGCGAGCATGGATACACCGAGGTGCTACCTCCATTTCTGGTGAATTCCGAGTCGATGTATGGCACCGGCCAGCTGCCTAAATTTGCCTCAGACCTGTTTAAAGTGCCGCACGGCGAAAAAGACCTGTGGCTGATTCCCACCGCAGAAGTGCCGGTCACCAACCTTTATCGTGACGAAGTGCTGGACGCTGCCCGCTTGCCGATTTCGCTCACCGCTCATACTTCCTGCTTCCGCAGCGAGGCTGGGTCGTATGGCAAGGATGTGCGAGGCATCATTCGACAGCATCAATTCCAGAAAGTTGAACTGGTCAAATTCGCACGACCGGACAATTCATACGAGCAACTGGAGAAGCTTACTCACGACGCCGAGGAAGTGTTGCAAAAGCTCGGATTGCATTACCGCGTGGTCGCGCTCTCCACTGGCGACATGGGATTTGCTTCAGCCAAGACTTATGACATCGAGGTCTGGCTGCCGGGACAAGGACTGTTTCGTGAAATCTCGTCCTGCTCGAACTTCGAGTCTTTCCAGGCCCGCCGGGCAAATATCCGTTACCGTCCAGAGGGCAAGAACAAGACTGAACTGGTCCACACGCTGAATGGAAGCGGACTCGCTGTAGGACGCACGTGGGTAGCGATCGTGGAGAATTTCCAGCAGGCTGACGGGAGCGTTCTGCTGCCTGAAGTATTGCGGCCTGCAATGGGCACAGATCGCATCCTACCTAAGAAGTTCTAGGCAGAGGGTGGAGAGGCCACCTGCAAGGCATGAACCACAAAGGACACGAAGGTTCACGAAGGAAAGCCTGAGATCGAAACCTTCGTGATACTTCGTGTCCTTTGTGGTTGATGAGTTTTGCCGGCGGTGGCATTGACCAGATAAATGAGCACAGTTTGCCAAGTAACGCGGCCAGAGCCTAGACTTGAGCCGGAAAAGACGAATCGCGAATCGGAAGAGACTTGAGCGAAGCCAGAATCACGAGCACGACCACCGTTGCCGACGCACCCTCCGTGCCCATGTCTAAAGTCTTGCGCACAATCCGTGACTTTGTGCTGTGGTCGTACGAGCGCGGCACCCTTCAATATGACGTGATGGTGACGCTGATTCTTCTGTTCGTGTTCTTTTCCCCTTACTGGATCAACTTCCACGATAAACCGGTAGAACGGAATCCGCATCCAAGTGGGGTAGTGGTCACACCGGTTGCCGGCGGCTTGTTCATTTACCAGATCGAAGGCCCGGCCATCTCCGGCACTGATGATGCCACTGTTCGGCAGCAACTGCTGCGCATTGTGGAGCCCATATCCGGCGAAGTAAGCATCACCAGGTATGAAGCTCTGCGCGATCGGCAAGGACGTGTGCTGACTTACAAGGTGTGGGTACATAAGGAATAGTTTCCGCTTCTGGCGAGGCCGACATGAAACGCTCACATCCCTTCTGGCGGTTGATTCTGGCAGGTGCGTGTCTGGCTTGTTTTTCCGCTCTATCCGCGGTTGCGGCCGCCGCCGATGCCCCGTCTGACGCAGCCCTGGACAAAGTCTTAAGCCAGATGGACGCCGCCGCCGACAAATTCCACACCACCGAAGCCAGCGTAGTCTGGGACCAGTTTCAAAAAATAGTAGATGAGCACGAGGAGCAAAAAGGGACCGTCTATTTCCGCCGAGCTGGCAAAGAAATCCAGATGGTCGCCGATATCACGGAACCCGACCAGAAATACGTTCTGTTCAACGGCGCTAAGGTCCAGGTTTACCAGCCCAAGATTGATCAGGTGACGGTGTACGACACCGGCAAGAATCGCGACGCCTTCGAGAGTTTCCTGGTGCTGGGTTTCGGCGGCCGTGGCCACGACATCATGAAGTCATTTGATGTGAAGTATTTAGGCAACGAAACTGTGGATGGCGTAGACACCGCGAAGCTCGACCTGGCTCCCAAAGCTGGCAACGTTCGTAATAACGTGGACCACATCATCTTGTGGATCGATCCGGCGCGGGGGATTTCCGTGCAGCAGAAATTCTTCTTCGGCACTTCCGGGGATTACCGCCTGGCCAAGTATTCCGGCATCAAGATGAACGAAAAGATCTCCGATTCCGTCTTTAAGCTCAAGACCACGGGCAAGACCAAAATCGTATCTCCGCAGGGCTAAAGTACAGCTGTCGGCCGTCAGTCTTCAGTCGCCGGCCCTTGGCCTCAAGTCTTGGGATTGGCTGACGCCTGAAGACTGACAACCAGCGACTACTTTCCGGAATATTTCTTCCTTAAAATTGAGGGCTGAAAAAACGGGATCGGGCGGTATACTGCTCTTGCGGCGCCTGGTCGGTTGAATAATCTTTAGAAATCGGCCCCGGATACCCGAACTGCATGGCCAAGGTTTTTACGATCCCGGTTCCACCTACCATTGGGCGCAAGCGGCGTGAGCGCACGACTGATCCCCGTTATGTGGACGGCCAGCGCCTTTTAGTAGAGGCCATGAAGTACCTGGCGCAAGCCGATCCCGTCGCCAATCGGGGCGCTATCGAACTGCTCTCCGAACATGTTCGCACCCGCTTCCGGATGAGCGACTCTCCTCTCAGCTAGCGTTTTCCAGCTTTGTCCCCTTTGTCTGGAGACCATCCATCTGTGCCTGTGTGTTGATTGATGTTATGTGTACTGACCAATAGTCATATCAGGCCTAACGCTTTTTTTGTCTTGATAGTAGGAGCCTCCGCCGACTAGACTCCACGACAATCTGCGGTCGCCTAACATCGAGTGCGAGGGGGCATTTCATGACATGGAAGCGGGTTTCCGGATACTTGTCTTTGCTGCTGCTGTTGATTGTCTGTCTTAGCCAATCACTTCTTGCCCAGAAAATCACGGGAGACATTTCCGGGATCATTACTGACGGCACCGGCGCCGTGGTGAATGGAGTGTCGGTCACCGCAGTGAACAGCGGCACCGGCGCGACCCGCAGTGGCACGAGCAGTACTGAGGGCAACTACCGCATTTCTGAACTTGCCATCGGCACTTACAAAGTCACGGCTTCCGCGCCCGGTTTCAAGACCGCGGTGCAGACTGTCGAGATTCTCGCCGGCAGCGCGGTGCAGGCAAATTTCAAGCTCACCATCGGCCAGCGCAATGAGACGGTTGAAGTGGAAGGAACAGCGCCGATGGTGGAGCTTTCTTCCAACAACAACAACTACGTCGACAACGCGAAGATCGAAAGCGTTCCGTTGAACGGACGTGACTTCAACTCCCTGCTCGCCATCACTCCGGGCGTGCAGCGCGCTCCAGGCGGCGGCTTTCTCGCGATCAGCATCAACGGCGCCCGTACCACGTCCAACAACTATCTGATCGACGGTTTGTACAATAACGACCGCTACTACGGCGATTCGTCGGTGGGCCAAACTGGAGTCGTGGGAATTCCAGCGACCCTGTTTCCTCCCGAAGCCATCGAACAGCTCGCCGTGCAGGAGACACCTTCCGCCGAGTTTGGCGTGAAGGGCGGCGCCCCCATTAACATGGTGATGAAGAGCGGTACCAATCAATGGCACGGAACCGCGCAGTGGGTCCGGCACACCAACTTCGCAGACGCCATCAACTTTTTCTCCAAGCACTCGGGTTGCGGCGGCGATCCTGACCCCTGCGTGCCCACTAACATCCGCAATCAGCAGTTTGGTGGAACCATCGGCGGACCGATCATCAAGGATAAGACTTTCTTCTTCCTTTATTACGAAGGTCAGCGCTACCAGTCCGAAAGCGTGAGCAACCGCACCGTCGTTTCAACGGCAGACATTGCGACTGCCAGAAGCGAGATCGCCGGTGCCGGTTTGACGACTACGGCTGCAGGCGAAGCCCTGCTGGGCTTTTTCCCAACGTCGCCAACCGGCAACCTGGTGGTTAAGACTCCTACCACCGACAGCATGAATGGCTTTGGTGTGAAGGTAGACCACCACATCAACTCAAACAATGTCATTACCGGCCGCTACATTTTCGGCGATAGTCTGCAGAGCGCGCCCGCTTTTGCTGGCTTGCCCGCAGGGGGAAATAATCCCGCCAACCTGTTTAATTCGGTTGCTCCTTCCCGCACCCAAATGGCGGGATTGAGCCACACCATCAATATTGGAAACAACAAAATTCTGGAGAGTCGCTTCGGGTTCCAGCGCTTCGCGCAAATTATTACCGTCAATAACAAGATCGATCCCAAGACCCTGGGCGTGGACACGGGCCCGCTCGATGCAGCCGATCTGGGCGTGCCGTATGTCTATCTCTACAATTTGGGCTATGGCGGATATATCGGCGGAGTGCAGGGCTATCCCATCACCACCCGGCCGGATCAGACCTACGACTGGTCTGAGCACTTCAGTTGGGTCAAGGGAAATCACAACCTCAAGTTCGGCGGCAACTATCAGACTGCCTACACCAACAGCCTGCGCAACCGCGCCAGGACTGGGCTGGTAGCCGGGTATTACTCCGGTAGCGTTGGAGAAATCGAACAACTGTTGCTGGGCAAGGCCGATCTGGCGGATCGTAACTTCGGGGACACTCACCGCCACCTGTACCAGAAGGCCTTCGGCTTTTATGGCCAGGATGAATGGAGAGTAAAGCCCCGACTCACTCTGATCTTCGGCTTGCGCTGGGAGCTGAATGGCGTACTCGGCGAGAAAAACAATCTGGGAGCTAATTTCCTGCCGGGTCGAGGCCTGGTCACTCTGGGTAACGGCCTCAGCCGTCTATACAACAAAGATCCATGGGATTTCGGTCCTCGTCTGGGTTTTGCCTGGGACGTTTTCGGCAACGGAAAGACGGCACTGCGCGGCGGCTATTCGCTGACCTATGACGTCGCCAATACCAGCGCGATCGCGGCCCCGTACAGCTTCTCCCGCGCCCGCGCGGGAGCTTTCACGCAGCCCTTCCAGGGACAATTCTCATCCAATGCAGTTGCGTTCTCGGGTGCGGCGAGCGTCAGCCCGCTGGATCCAACCGCCACCTGCATCGACCCGAACAATCCCGGCGCCGGCGGAGACTATGCATGCTTCGACAGCGCTACTGTAGGTCCGGTCTTTGGGACCAGTCCTACGGGTACGGCACCGTTCAATGCGTTCGCAGTTACGCAAAACTTCAAGACACCGCGAGCGCACAACTACAACCTCAGTCTACAACGTGAGATCACGACCAATCAGGTGCTCACCGTCGGCTACTCCGGCAGCTACGGACAGAAGTTGCTGATGTATCGCGACATCAACGCCAGTCCAATCGGGGGAGATGGTACCAGGCCGTACGATAACGTCTACTTCGATGCCAACGGCCCGCTCTACCAGCACATCATCCAGGCTACCAATGCGGCGTTGTCGCGTTATGACAGCTTGCAGACGTCGTTCAGCCAGCGTAACTGGCATGGCGTCAACATGACCTACAACTACACGTTCAGCCGGTGCTTCGACGAAAACTCCGTGAATCGCGGAGGTGCTGGCGACTATCCGCAATCCAACAATCCGTTCAACCCAAGGGACTCGCACGGTCTCTGCGATCACGATGTAACGCACAACTTCAACGTCAGCGGCTTGTACTCGTTCCCCTCAATTCCAATGGTACCGAAGCTGTTGGGCAACGGCTGGCAGATCAGCACGATTTACACTGCGCTCAGCGGCCGTCCGTTCACTCCTCTGATCAGCGGCGATCCCTCGGGACAGGGTCTGGCCTCGACTTCCCTTCGCGCTTCTTATGACGGGAGTCCGATTCAATACAACCACCGCAATCCCGATGCTTATGTGGTGGAGAACTCCATCGATGACAGTGGTGCATTTGATCCAACCTTGCTGGATCCGTGCGGACGCAGTCCGTTTGCGACTCTCGCTGACGGCGTGACCCCCAACCCTGCCTTCGCCAAGAGCACGCTGCCCGTTTCTCCTTTCTACATCCCGTGTGACGGAACCATCGGCAATTCCCATCGAGGCATGCTGCGCGGTCCTGGCCTCAGCCAGTGGGACGCCACTCTGATTAAGGACACCAAGATCGGAGAACACTTCACCGTGCAATTCCGTTGGGAGGTATTCAACCTTTTCAATCACGGAAACTTTGCGCCTTTTGTTGCTAACAACGTGATTGGCAGCAGTTCGTTCGGACAGATCACTTCGACGCCGGACGTAGCCGTGGGCAATCCAGTCATCGCGCAAGGTGGGCCGAGGAGCATGAACTTCGCGTTGAAGATCATGTTCTAGGGGCAGCACACTATTAAATGAAGACTGAGGGAATCTGCCGACGCGGATTCCCTTTTTTGTTTACGATTCTTTACACGACGTAGTGAAATACATTGTTCGGATGACCGCGAGTCAGCCGCATTACCCACATATTCTTCTTGATCGTTTCCAAGAACTCCAACTAAACTTTTTTCAATCAGCGACAGCTCTTGCGACCCCAGAGCGGAACGAAGGGAATTCCCTATGGTGCATGGCCCGTCCTCCAGGTACGCATTTCTTTTTTCTCTCCTCCTCCTCATAAGCTGGTGCAGCGCGCCGATGCTGGCGCAAAGAATTACCGGCGACATTGCGGGCGAGGTGACCGACTCCACCGGCGCGGTTTTGCCGAATGTCACGATTACCGCAGTCAATACCGGAACTAATTTTTCGCGCTCGGCCGTCACCAGCGATACCGGCGCATTCCGCATTGCCGAGCTGCCGATCGGCACTTACAAGGTCACTGCGTCCGCGGAAGGATTCAAATCGGCGGTGCAGACCACGAATGTGCAGGCCGGGGCGGTGAATCCGGCGAGCTTCAAACTCACCATCGGTCAGCGCACCGAGACGGTCGAGGTCGAAGGCTCAGCGCCGCTGGTCGAGCTTTCTCCCAACAACAATAACTACGTGGACAACGAGAAGATCGAAAACGTTCCGCTCAATGGCCGCGATTTCAATTCATTGCTCGCTATTACTCCCGGCGTGCAACGCACTCCCGGCGGAGGATTCCAGGCCATCAGCATCAACGGAAGCAAAGTCGAGTCGAACAATTACTTCATCGACGGCCTCTACAACAACGATCGCTATTACGGCGACTCCGCTATCGGAGAGACCGGCATCGTAGGAATTCCTGCCGTGTTGTTCCCTCCCGAAGCGATCGAGGAGCTGAGCATTCAGGAAACACCATCCGCCGAATTTGGAGTCAAGGGCGGCGCTCCGATTCTGCTGAACATGAAGAGCGGCACTAACACCTGGCACGGATCGGGAACCTGGGTCAATCACAACGGATTTGGCGACGCGTCGAACTATTTTTCCCAGGGACAGAAGACGCCGATCCACAACAACCAGTTCAACGGCAGCATCGGCGGCCCCATCGTGAAGGACAAAGCTTTCATGTTCCTCTTCTATGAGGGACAGCGCTACAAATCCCTGGCCGTGAGCAGCCGCACCGTGATCACGCCGGATGAAATCCAGGGCGCGAAGGATGACATTGCGGCAAAATTGCTGACGGTCGATCCCGTTGGGCAGGCCCTGCTGAATTTTTTCCCTACGGATCCCAACGGCACGATCATCGCGCGCAGCCCAACTACTGCCAGCGCTAACACCTTCGGCGTCAAATTCGATTACCGGCTGAATGACAAGAACTCGCTCGCCGTACGCTATATTCTCGGCGACAGTTTGCAGAGCGCGCCGCCATTCGCGGGACTGCCGCCCGGCGCGGGCCAACCGGCAGACCTGTTCAACTCGGTGGCGCCGTCGCGCGCGCAGATGGCCGGCGTGAGCTGGACTTCGAACTTCAGCCCCAACAAGGTCCTGGAAAGCCGAATCGGATTCACGCGCTTCGCACAACTGCTGGGCATCCAGAACAAAATTGATCCCAAGAGCCTGGGCATGGATACCGGCCCGTTGAGCCCCGCCGATTTCGGCGTGCCCTACGTTTACCTTCTGCCGCTCGGCTATGGCGGATACATCGGCGGCGTGCAGGGGTATCCCATCACCACTCGCCCCGACCAGACTTGGGATTGGTCCGAGCATTTCTCCTGGGTGAAGGGCAACCACACGATCAAAATGGGTGGCAACTTCCAGCGGGCTTATACCAACAGCCTACGCAACAATGCCCGCACCGGGTTGTTGCTGGGATACTTCACCTACTACGCGTCCATGTCCACGGATCCGATTCAGGATTCCATCGAAGAGCTCCTGCTCGGCAAAGCCGACAACGCCAACCGCGCGTTCGGCGACACCCATCGGCATCTGGTGCAGAACTCGGTTGGTTTCTATGTGCAGGATGACTGGAAGATCAAGCCCCGCTTCACTCTGACCTTTGGCTTGCGCTACGACATCTTCGGCAACGTTCGCGACCGGAACAACGTTGCGGCAAATTTCTTTCCCGGCGTCGGCCTGGTGCAGACCGGACAAGGAGTCAACCGTCTCTACAACATCGACTACAAGGACTTCGGTCCGCGCCTCGGCTTCGCCTGGGACATCTTCGGCACCGGCAGGACCGCTCTGCGCGGAGGCTACTCCCTAGCCTACGACGTCCCGAATTTCGCCACCTTCGCCTCTCCTTATTCTCTGGCGGGGGCGAGCGCAGGCATGTTTACCCAACCGAATCTCGGCCTGTTCTCGGTCTCCATTTCAGGTGATGCGGGACTGGGTAACTTGCCGGTGCCGGTCGCGCCCAACAAAGCAGGAAATGTCCCCGGCGTTGGATGCTTCGATACCGTCAATCAAGTCGGCGACTACATCTGCTTCTCTCAAGGACCGGTTTTCGGACCCAGCCCCACGGGAGAACCTCCCTTCGACGCTTACTCGGTAGTCCAGAATTTCAAGACGCCTCGGGCGCACAACTACAGCCTGAGCATTCAGCAGGAAGTCGCGCACAACAATGTTCTGACGATTGGTTATTCCGGCCAGCATGGAACCGACCTCGCCATCAATCGCGATTTGAATGCCAGCCCTTTGGGAAGCGGAGGCGATATTTCCGACCGCCCCTACTTCAATCAATTCCCCAATCTCCGGCACATAGTCCAGACCACCAACCTGGCGGACTCCCAGTACGACAGCCTGCAAACTTCGTACAACCAGCGGGACTGGCATGGTCTGGACACGGAATACAACTTCACATGGAGCAAGTGTTTCGACGAGAGCTCTTTTAATCGCGGGGGCACAGGTGACTATCCGCAGCTGCAAAATCCGTTGAGCATCAAGGACAACCGCGGCCTGTGCGATCACGATGTGCGCCTGAACTTTAATGCCAGCGGTGTGTATTCTTTCCCCACCATTCCTCACCTGGGTGAACGGCTCGGGAAGGGATGGCAACTCAGCACGATTTACACCGCCATCAGCGGACGCCCATTCAGTGTCCTCTTGGGGGGCGGCGCCGATCCCTCCGGACAAGGTTTATCGGGCAGTTCAATCCGTGCGGCCTGGGACGGCACCCCTGTGAAATACAACACCCGAAACCCGGCGCAGTACGTGGTTGAGAATTCAATTGCAAGTGGATCCGTGGGCGAGTTCGATCCGTGCGGGCGACAGAACTTCGATGACACCCTGCCCAACTTCGTTGGCGGTGACATACCGCTGTCACCGTTCTACATCCCATGCCCGGGTACCGTGGGCAATTCTCACCGCAATCAGCTGATCGGCCCTGGCCTCAGTCAGTGGGACATGACGCTGATGAAGAACACCAAAGTCACCGAACACTTGAATATGGAAATACGCTGGGAGGTTTACAACATCCTCAATCGCGGGAATTTCTACTACTTCCCGGATAACACTTTCGGCGCCAGCTTCGGAACGGTGACCAAAACCTCCGACGTGGCGGCGGGCAATCCGGTGATTGCGCAAGGCGGACCCAGAAATATGAACTTCTCTCTGAAATTCACGTTCTAGGAAAATAACGGCAGCCACGGATTTCACGGATTTTCACGGATCAAGAGCTTTATTGTTCTTTTGCCTTATCCGTGTGAATCTGTAAAATCCGTGGCTGATTTTCCAGCCAGATCGACCCCGGCAATTGTGCATGCCCGTGGTAGACTTCGATTTTCATCCCTATGGCCGTCCGGCGATTCGGTCCCTCCTTCCTGCTGCTGGTTTTAGTCGCCGTCGTACCTGTCGCCGCCCAGCGTCCGAAGGCTCCAGTTCGCAAGGCTCCTGCAAAGTATCCCAACATCATCCTGATCACTCTGGATACGACTCGCGCCGATCGCATGGGCTTTCTCGGATCGGACCGGAAGCTGACGCCGAATCTGGATGCCATGGCGCAGCAGGGAGTGGTCTTCACGCGCGCCTACTCGCATGTGCCGCTGACCACAGCTTCCCACACCACGATTCTTACCGGGACGTATCCGCAGTTTAATCACGTGAACGATTTCGGCGTGCCGCTCTCCGCCAAGCTGCCGTATCTGCCCGACCTGTTACATCATCGCGGATACCATACCGGGGCCTTTGTCGCATCGCTGGTGCTCGATCCACTCGACGGTACTGCTCCGGGATTTGATCGCGGCTTCGACACCTACGACGCGGGCTTTCACATGCGCCGCCACGGTGCCGATCGTTACAAAACGGTTGAACGGCGCGCCGAGGTCGTGATCGAGCATGCCACGGCGTGGCTCAGCCAGGTTCCGAAAGGACCATTCTTTCTCTGGGTCCATCTCTACGACGCGCACGATCCCTATGACCCGCCCGAACCGTACAAGCAACGATTCGCGGCACAACTCTACGATGGAGAAATCGCCTACGCCGATGCGTGCGTAGGCAAGCTGTTGGACGCACTCCGCAAGCAAGGCCTGTACGACGAAACCATGATCGCCGTGATGGCAGACCACGGCGAATCCTTGGGTGCGCACGGCGAGAGCACGCATGGCGTGTTTCTGTACGACGAAACTCTGCACGTGCCCCTGCTGATCAAATTGCCGCTCAACCGCGGAGCGGGACGCCGGGTTGAAACTCGCACCGGTCTGGTGGATGTAGCTCCTACCGTTCTTGCGGCAGCCGGCATCACCCCTCCTTCGGAGATGCAGGGTCAATCGCTGCTGGATCTTGTCAAAGCCACACCGTCTGCTGGAGACTTGTCGCAGGATCGTCCGTCTTACGCCGAGACTGACTATCCTCACCGCGCCTTCGGCTGGAGCGCGCTGCGGGCTTTACGCACCGGAAAATATCTTTTCATTCAGGCGCCTGAGAAAGAACTCTACAACCAGTCGAGCGATCCGGAAGAGACTCACAATCTGGCCGCAAGTTCGAAGGCGGTCGCTGACACGCTGGCAGTCCAACTCGCGGATTTCCGCAGTAAAACGAGCCAGACGCTGGTCGATCTGGCCAAGCCCGATCCGGAGAAGATGCAGAAGTTGCAGGCCCTCGGGTACGTGGGTTCGGATACGACTCCGGCGCAGGACGAGAAGGCACTGACCGGGACTGATCCGAAGACCCAGATCGAAATTGCCAACATGTTGCACGATGCCATGTTCGATGTCGAAGACGCGCGCTACGAGCAGGCGCTCCCGCTTCTCGAGCGCGCGCTAGTCGCGCTGCCCAACATGCCGGTAGCAAATATGCAGTACGGGATCGCCCAGGCCCGGCTTAAGCATTTCGACAAAGCCATTCCACCCTTGCAGAAAGCCGTAACGTTGCAGCCTGACAACGGCATGGGACACTACGAACTGGGCCTGGCGTTATTCGAAACCGGAGACTGGAAGGGAGCCGCGCCCGAATTCGAAGCGGCCGCCGGACGCGCTCCTCGATGGGCGGATGCACATTTCTCGCTCGCGGCAGTTTATGCACGCATCGATCGTGTCCCGGACGCAATGACAGAACTCGACACCACTCTTGGCATCAGCGCCGATCACTACCGCGCCAATCTGCTGCGCGGACGCATTCTCTCGCTACAAGGCAATCCGCTGGGCGCGCTGAATAATCTGGAAAAAGCCGCCGAGGTTCAGCCCGATTCGCGGGAGGCCCATCTCTTTCTGGCCGATGTCTATCAGCAACTGGGTCGCACACTGGATGCGGCGAGGGAACGCGCCACGGCTGGCACGCTGGCGGCTCCGGTCAGCCGCTGAGTTTAGTTTTCGTCGATCGGTCGAACAAGAAACTACCCAGCACGATGACCACGAAATAAGCCTCCAGCGTGTAACGCGGCTCGGGATTTTCCAGAGTTCCGAGAAAAAGTGACCGCAGCAGGACAAACGAAAGCACGAGTCCTAGCGGGACGGACCAACGCGCCCGCAACAGACCTGCGAGCGCGGCTCCGATGTACAAGATGTTGATGACTGCCAGCGTCACCGCCAACGCCGACCACTTGGGATCGTCGTTGAATTCCCACCAGCGGGTATCGGACGGCAGAGTTTCGGTTCTCGGTCGCAGCCACATGTCGGCGATGCGTACCAGCGGCAGCCAGACGTAGTAACGCAATGGCGCGTGCCGGATGCGCTGCTCGGCCAAAGCCGCGAACCGTACGTCGAGTTCCGGTGTAACGTGCAGCACCTGGTTGTAGTCCGCCAGCAATGTCGCGGTCTGTTCGCGCTGTGCGTCGGAATCAAAGGCGCGGATGGGGAGCTTTTCGACGTCCATGACGTCTCCGGGCACCGGCCAATATATCTCCTCTACGGACGCGTAGTCAGCTATCCAGGTTTTCATCCAGCGATTGAATCCGGCAGGAACAAACTCATCTTCCTGATTGGCGTATCGCGGCGCCAATGGCTCGAAACGATGCAGCGTGTGCTGATTGCGTAGCGCCCACGGAACCAGGGGTGCAAATCCGAGCAACGCAACCACGAATCCCGCCCGAATTAATTGAGTCGGATTGTGTAGAGCGGGCGCCCCCGCCCGCTTTTTGTGTATCCAGGCACGGACCAGCAACACCGCCAGATACAACTCAATCGCCACCAGCACCAATCCACCATCCGGCCGCAAAAGAATCGCGGCACCAATGGACAGCCCGCATCCCAGCCAGGGACGAATACGGTCAACCTTTTCCAATCCAACCAGTGCGCAGTCGAATGCCAACACCGTGAAAAATACTTCCAGGGTTTCGGTCAAGGCTGCGGCCGCATAGCTGGCCAGAAATGGACAAAGCGCCGCCAACAAAAATGCCGCCTTCGCCGCTCGTGGCGAAATCACTCTGCGCGCGATATCCGCGATTAAGAAACATGTGCCGACATCGACCAACACTTGCAGTACCAAAACAGCGCGGTAGTGCTCCATGCCGAAGATGGCAAAGACGGCAGCCAGAAATGCGGGATATCCCGGCAATCGAATGTAAGTAGGAGAAATTTCGTCCGGACCACTCAGACCGTAGACGCCATGCTGTAGCCAGTTCTTGGCGATGTCGCCGTACACCATGGAGTCCGTTGTGATGGCGGGGAAACGAAACAGGAAAAGCAGACGTAGCGCGACCGCAGCTAACGTAGCGATCCAGAAAAACCGGAGATGTTCGCGCACAAATTGGCGCACGCTAAGAATATACCTCAGTCCCAAACACGAACTTTTGGCTTAAGAGAAACCAGACCGAGGGTGCCCCATTTCTCGCGTACTTTGCGAGAAGTGGGGCACCCTCATCACCCTCATCCACTCAGACATGTGGTAATTGACCGTCTGAATACCTCAGCTTAGGATGGATAGACACCCTATCTTCATGGCTCAACCTGTTTTTTACGATCCACGTCAGGCCCGTTGGAAGCGGATACGACGGACGTTCGACATCGTCGGAGTGAGCATTACGCTGCTGGTGGTTTTCTTTGCTTACACAGCGTTGCGCGACGAGCCTTTGCCGGAGTTGCTGCTGGCCCCGCAGAAGCGTCCCTACCATGCCTTAAGAGAGAAGGAACGGGAGAAGGCAAAAGAGCGGCGAAAACTGGCAGCCATACATCGTGGACATCGCAAATCGCGGTCGGCGCCTTCCCAGGTGAAGTTGAATCAGGAAGAAGGTATCCGCGCGGCGTTTTATGTTCCCTACGACGCTGCCAGTTTTTCGTCGTTGCGCGAATACGCTCGCCAGATCGATCTGCTGTTCCCGGACTGGTTGCACATCATCACGCCCGATGGCCGGTTGCAGGGCATCGACGAGCAGACCAACAAGTTTTTCGATGTCTTCCAGGACTCCGCCGTCCGCACCGTGGACGAGAAGGTCATGCCCTTTCTGAAAACGGAAGACACCGGCATGGAAGTCTTCCCCATGGTCAACAATTTCGATGGGACTGATTGGGTGGACGTCAGCGCCTTCCTCAACAGTGAAGACGCCCGCTCTCACTTCCGCGAACAGGTTGGAGAATTTCTGGCCACGGACCGCTATCACGGCCTGATGATCGATTTCGAAACTCTGCCCCGGAAAGCGCAGCCCGGATACCTGGCGCTGCTGAAGGAACTGTCGGACGATCTGCACGCCAAGGGTATGAAGCTTTACGTCAGCGTGCAGGCGCGCAACGAGGAATACGACTACGCCGCGGTTGCGTCTCATGTGGATGGCGTCGTGCTCATGAACTACGACGAGCACTATCCGTCCCCCGGAACCGCAGGCCCGGTGGCTTCGCAAGACTGGTTCATCGACAATCTGAAGGCGGCGGTCAAAGTAATCCCGAAAGACAAGCTGATCTCGGCCATCGGCAATTACGGATATGACTGGGTGCAGAAACCGAAGCGCGGTCCCCTGCCGCCGGGCGTACGAGACATCAACGTCACCGTTCAGGATGCGTGGCTGGCCGCCCGTGATTCGGAAGCGGACGTGGATTTTGACGGTGACAGTCTCAATCCTCACATCACCTATCTCGACGAACACGAACTACAGCACGACATCTGGTTTCTGGACGCAGTCACTGCGCTCAACCAGATGCGCGCTGCCCAGTCTCTGGGCATTCAGACCTTCGCACTGTGGCGTCTGGGATCGGAGGATCGCTCGCTGTGGCGGGTCTGGGACATTCCAGGCGAACCGGGCGCGGAAGATAAATTGAAAGATGTTCCGCCCGGCCAGGATGTCGACATGGAGGGCGCGGGGGAAATTCTACGCATCGAAGCGCGCCCGACGGACGGTCAGCGCAGCGTTACCCTGGATCAAGCCTCTGGGCTCGTCACCGATCAGAGCTTTGACTCCCTGCCTGAGCCTTACCGCGTAGCACGATACGGGTCTTCTCCCAATAAGGTGGCCATCACTTTTGACGATGGTCCTGATCCGGAGTGGACACCCAAGATTCTCGACGTGCTCAAGAGCCAACAGGCACCGGCATCTTTTTTCCTGATCGGAATTCAGGCAGACAAGTTTTCCGACATCACGGACCGGATTTATCACGAAGGACACGAAATCGGGAACCATACTTTTACCCATCCCGATATCAGCAACATCTCAAAGGGATTCATGCGGGCGGTGGAACTCAATCTCACCGAGCAGCTTTTTGCCAGCCGCCTGGGAATCCGGACGATTCTGTTTCGTCCTCCGTACTCGATCGACGCCGAGCCTGATACCGAAGACCAGGTTCGTCCGCTCGAGATCACACAGGACATGGGCTACATCACCATTGGTGACAAGATCGATCCGAACGACTGGCGCGACAACCCGCGCCACAGCGCCGACCAGATCGCCACCGACGTGCTCTCCCACCTGCCGCCCTGCGCGGCGGGCGATATTCATTGCGGCAATATCATCCTGCTGCACGATGGCGGAGGCGACCGGGAACAGACCGTATTGGCGCTTCCTCGCATTATCGCCGGCATCCGGGAAAAAGGTTTGCAGATCGTTCCGCTCTACGAGTTGCTGGGCCGCACTCGGGCGGAAGTGATGCCGCCGATTCCTTCCAACCAGCGCTGGGTCGCGACCCTGAACCTGTTCGGATTCGCGCTCTTCCCGCTGGCGTTCAACGCCATGACCTGGATTTTCTTCGTGGGCGACGTGCTGATGACCGGGCGGCTCTTCTTTGTCGGCGCCTTCGCTATCTACGACCGGCTATGGCCTCGGCGTTTTGGCACTCCCGGCGACGCGGCCAACTATCTGCCTCAGGTTGCGGTGCTGATCCCGGCTTATAACGAAGAGAAGGTCATCGCCCGGACGATTCGCTCAGCGCTGGTTTCGACATATCCCAACCTGCAGGTCATCGTGATTGACGATGGCTCCAGCGACAAGACACTGGAAGTCGCGCGCAAGGCCTTCGCCAACGAAGAGGCCAGCGGCCGAGTGCTCATCCTGACTAAGCCGAACTCGGGTAAGGCCGATGCGCTTAACTTTGGACTTGAACATCTTCGCGGCGAAGAAATATTTGTAGGGATTGATGCCGACACGGTGATTGCGTCCGATGCGATCGCTCGGCTCATCCCTCATTTCCTCAATCCCAAGGTGGGGGCAGTCGCGGGTAATGCCAAAGTCGGCAACCGAATCAATCTGTGGACGCGCTGGCAGGCACTGGAATACATCACGAGCCAGAACTTCGAGCGCCGCGCTTTGAACACCATGGGAGCGGTCAGCGTAGTGCCGGGCGCTATCGGAGCGTGGCGGGTCGAGGCGGTACGCGAGGCTGGGGGATTCCACACCGACACTGTGGCTGAAGATGCCGATCTAACCATGGCCCTTCTGCAACTCGGATATCGCGTGGAATATGAAGACCTGGCGCTGGCTTACACGGAGGCGCCGGTCAATGCCAATGGATTGATGCGGCAACGCTTTCGCTGGTCGTTTGGAATTCTCCAGTCGGTCTGGAAGCATCGTGCGGCATTTGCCCGCGAAGGAGTGTTGGGTTGGATCGCGCTGCCCAACATCGCCATCTTTCAAGTGCTGCTGCCGCTGGTCTCTCCGTTTATCGACATCATGTTTTTTATCGGCATGATCTGGTATTTCATCCAGAAGTCGTTCCATCCTGAGTCAACCGATCCGGGCAGCTTCCAACGCCTGATCGTTTTCTTTGTGGCTTTCCTCGTGATGGACTTCCTGGCGTCGGCAATCGCCTTCGCGCTGGAACGCCGCAGGCCGGAAGCGCCGGAAGATCCGTGGCTGCTCAGCCAAGTCTGGCTACAGCGTTTCGCCTACCGGCAGTTGTTTTCTATCGTATTGCTGAAGACACTCAAGCGCGCGGCGGAAGGCGAGCGTTTCGCCTGGGACAAGTTGGAACGCACCGCCGCCATGAGCTACCAACCGCCGGCAGAGGAACACGAGTCGGTGAAGGTACCGTAGCGGCGTAGCGCCGGCCTCCGGCCGGCGCGAAGGGGTGGGCGGGACGCCCACCCGACAGCCGGCGGGACGCCGGCGCTACGGTACAATTCCCCTGCCATGAAACCTTTGCGTTATTTCCTGATCGTATTTCTCTTTTCTTGTGCTGCCATTGCCCAGGACGGTCAGCAACAGTTTGCTTCTCTCGGCGACTTCAAGCTGGAGAGTGGCGAGACCGTCCGCGACTGCCGGATCGGCTATCGCACCTTTGGGCAACTCAACGCTGACAAGTCCAACACCGTGTTGTTTCCGACCTGGTTCACCGGAACCACCGCTCAACTGGTCGAGTTAGTTGGACCGGGCAAGATTGTGGACAGCTCGAAGTACTACGTCATTCTGGTAGACGCGCTTGGCGACGGGATTTCTACGTCACCCTCCAACAGCCAGGTCCAGCCGCACATGAAGTTCCCTAAGTTCGGAATCCGCGACATGGTCAACAGCCAACATCAAGTGCTGACCCAGACGCTGCACATCAATCACCTGAAAGCAGTGATGGGGATCTCCATGGGCGGAATGCAAACTTTTCAGTGGATGGTTTCCTACCCTGACTTTATCGACAAAGCGATTCCCATCGTCGGCTCACCCCGCCTGGCGCCTTTCGACCTGTTGCTGTGGCAGACCGAAAATGCTGCCATCACGAGCGATCCGGGATGGAACCATGGAGACTACACCGAACAACCGGCGTTGACGCTACTCACCGGGTTGGAAGGCCTGGCAATCCAAACTCCGGACAAATTCAATCAGGACACGACTCGAGAAAAACTGCCAGAATGGTTCGCGCAGACCAAGAAAGACGTCGCGGAATTTGATGCTAACAATCACATCCGCCAGTCCGAGGCGATGATGGCTCACGACGTCTCCGCACCTTTCGGCGGTTCAATGGAGCGCGCGGCGGCAGCAGTCAAAGCCAAAGTCCTGGTGATAGCGTCGCGAAGTGATCACATGGTCACGCCGGGACCCGCTATGGCGTTTGCTGGTTTGCTGCAGGCGGAAGTTCTGGAACTGCAGGACAATTGCGGCCATGAAGCGCCCGGCTGTGAGCTCGCCAAGATAAGCCCAGCCATCGCCGCTTTCCTGGCGAAATAGCCACCACAACACGCGTAGGGGCAGGTGTCTCACCTGCCGGCCGAGCGAAGCTCGGCGGAAGAGCAGCCGATTCAGGCCCATTTTCCGGTGCTACAATAGCCGCGAAGAGTCTCAAAACTACCCTCCGGCATCAAACATTCCGAGGTGCACTCATGGCAACCGTTGAAGCTCCTGCCCGTCCACAGATTCGCCTGCATGAAGGACCGTTCGTAAACGAACCGCTGGTTGATTTCAACCGCGAAGACAATGCGCGCAAGATGCGCGCCGCCATCGACAAAGTGCGCGGCCAACTGGGCCGCGAGTACGACCTCATCATCGGTGGCAAGCGAATCAAGACCAGCGACAAGATCAAGTCCATCAATCCCGCCAAGCCCTCGCAGGTCGTTGGACTGCATCAGAAAGCCGGCAAGGAACACGTCGAGCCAGTCATGAAAGCGGCGCTCGAAGCGTTTGCCAGCTGGAGCCATACATCTTTCGAAGAGCGCGCCAGCCTGCTCTTCCACGTAGGCGACGTGTTGCGCGAGCGCAAGTTTGAGTTTTGCGCATGGCTGGTTTTTGAAGTGAGCAAGAACTGGGCTGAGGCCGATGCAGACATCGCCGAGACCATCGACTTCTGCGAATTCTACGCCCGCGAGGCCCTGCGACTTTCGCACACCGAACTGCCGGTCCAGATGCCGGGCGAGCGCGACACCCTGATGTACATTCCGCTGGGCGTCGGCGCTGTGATTCCGCCGTGGAATTTTCCCTGCGCCATCATGGCAGGCATGACTCTGGCTTCGATCGTCAGCGGCAATACCGTTGTTCTGAAACCGTCCAGCGATTCTCCTACCATCGCTGCGAAGTTTGTCGAACTGCTCGAAGAGTGCGGATTGCCCGAAGGCGTAGCGAATTTCTGTCCCGGCGCAGGCGCAAGTTTCGGCAATGCGGTGGTCGCGCATCCCAAGACGCGTTACATCGCTTTTACCGGATCGCGCGAAGTCGGCCTCGACATCAACAAGAGCGCCGCTACGCAAGCTCCCGGCCAGATATGGATCAAGCGCACCATCCTCGAAATGGGCGGCAAGGACGCCATCATCGTGGACGCCGACGCTGACGTGGACACCGCCGTCGAAGGCGTGGCCCAGGCCGCATTCGGCTTCCAGGGCCAGAAGTGCTCGGCCTGTTCGCGCGCAATTGTCGATGAGCGCATCTACGAAATATTTCTGGCAAAACTGAAAGCGCGAGTGGAGAAAATCACCATCGGCGATCCCGCGGAGAATGCCAACATGGGCGCCGTGATTAACGAAGGCTCGATGAAGTCGATCCTCGAATACATCGAAGTGGGAAAGAAAGACGGACGCGTGATCACCGGCGGCGGTCGCGCAACGAATGCCGGGGAAGGGTTCTTTTTGCAGCCAACAGTCATCGCCGACATTCCGGCGGGTTCGCGCCTAGAGCAGGAAGAAGTTTTCGGTCCACTGCTGGCCGTGATTAAGTCAAAGAACTTCGACCAAGCGCTTGAGATCGCAAATGATACCGAGTTCGGCTTGACCGGCGCGGTGTATACGAAGTCGAAGGACAGAATTGCCCGCGCCATCCAGGAATTCCATGTAGGCAACCTCTATATCAACCGGAAGTGCACAGGCGCTACCGTGGCCTGCCACCCATTTGGCGGATTCAATATGTCGGGTACGGATTCGAAGTCCGGTGGCCCGGACTACTTGTACTTGTTTACTCAGGGCAAAGTTGTGGGGGAAAAAATTTAGCCTGGCTGCTTTCAAAGACCCTGGAGCCTCGAAACCGACTCTCTGGCGCCGATCAACCGTGATCCCCGAACATGGTTCTGTAGTGCCTGTACCAGTCGCTTTGAAACCGCTCTTCAGGGTCGTACTTCATTTTCGACTGCAGGAACTCTGCGAATTGGGGATAACAGCCTTCAACCTGTTTTCGGGTGGCAAAACGGTGGTACGTGAGGTAGTAGGTTCCTCCGCGCCTGGCTGCCATGTCTATAAGCCTCCGGAAAGTATCCGCGGAACGCTGAAGGCCCTCGGGGCTGTGAACTGTATGTAAATTGAAGATGATGCAAGCGTAAGGTTGCCTTGCCCAAGGCAAGAAGCTCTCGTCATCGCGCTCGATGATGCGGACGGTGCCATAGATCAAATTGACCTCGTTCTTTCGGAAATCGTCTCGCACCTCTTCAAAGAACTCCTTGAGTGTCGATCGTGGGACGTTGATCTCGGTGATGATCTCACTGGCGGGATAGGGCGCGTGGAGCCTTTGGTCGATTTCTAGGTGGTAGTTGTCAGGGTAAATGCTCAACTGGTGGGTGTCTGACCAGTACACCTGTCCGTTGGTGGAGAGGTAGTAATCGGCATATATCTCGAACGCGCGTTTTTGGTTTGTGTGCGCGAGATACAGCAGTTGCCTCCAATTGTCGTCGGACAATTGCTTATGCTCTGGTGCGATTGGCGTATCCATTGGGACCGGGCGATAGCAGGAGAAGACGCCTTTGTGCAGGAAGTCTTCAGAGTCGCGCTCGATGGAGAATTGGAAATCACCATATTGAAATCCGGCAGACACGCGCTTGTCGAATGCGACTGTCAGATCGTCCACGGTTCGGATTTCGACCACCCTTTCCACCTTCGTTCTCGGCACCAGACGCAGTCGCACAGAAGTAACGATTCCGAACAAGCCGTACCCGCCGACAACCAACCGGAATAGCTCAGGATTTTCGACTCGGCTGCACGTCCGGGCAGTCCCCGCTGCATCTACGAGAACGAAGGATTCGACGTTACTGACGAAGGGCTTCAACGTGAGTCCGCGTCCGTGCGCGTTTGCAGCAATGGTTCCAGCTATGGTCAGCCGGTCCGCGCCGGTTTGTTTTTGGGAAATTCCCCAAGGCTGGCGGTCGGCACCTTGGAGTGCCAGATAACCTTCGATCAGCTCTGGCCACTCGATTCCAGCTTCCACCTCCAGAATTCCGCCCTGACGGTCCAGATGGAGCACCCGATTCAGCTTTCTGATATCGATCAACAAAGTATCGGTGCCGAATTGTTGCCCTCCCATCGCGTGTCGCCCACCCGCTACCGAGATAGCCTTCCTATTTTTTCGGGCGTTACGAACGATAGTCTCTACATCTTCCGAAGATCGCGGCTCGAGAATCGCCTGCACACGAGTGGAATTGAGTTGGGAATGAATATCGTTGACCAGGAGCGATCCGGATTCTGGCTCTCTCTTTCGAGAAGCCCGCGAAGTGACCGCAAGAGCAACCGATCCCGCAAGGAACTCGCGTCTCGAAATCATGTGTACTGTATCAATCATTGGAATGGGAACTTTCGCCCGACGCTAAAATAAGAACGGCACGAGCCGCCACGTTCGCCGCACATATTGCCTGTAGGGCTCGCCGAGGGCCGCGGTGAGGGCACCTTCTTCGATTGGTATGCGATACGCATAGGCGGCGCCCAGGCACACGAGCGATGAGGCAAGGCCCGCCCAATTTCCAAGCGCCATACCGAACCCAAGTAAACTCAGCAGCGCGCCACTGTAGGAAGGATGACGAACGTAGCGATATGGTCCTGCTTCAATTAAAGCTTGGCCGCCGTGTATCGCGATATCGAACGTAAAATACTTTCCCAAGATCCCAGCCGAATACCAGCGAAGCGCGATTCCAAGTAGGATGAGGCAGATGCCGACGAAGAACACCGAGGTCCTATTCCACGATATCGCAGCTTGTGGCAGCAGGAACCAGAATGAAAAACCCGACGCTATTCCCGCCCACCACAAGACCACGATGAGAGTGAGAGAGCCCTTGTCCCGAGCTACCGCCGAGCCGCTGGCTCGCTTCACTCTCCACGCGATCACTTCGGGCAGTACCCACGCAGCCAATGCGCCCCAGAAGACCAGAGCGTAAATCCGTCCCGCAAAAAATGGCACAGGGCGCAATTCTGAAATCTCTCAGACAAATTAATTTATAAACCCAGGCACGCACCTATGGCTATGTAGTTAATAAAGGCCGAATCTTATGAAGCACCTGGTTAGCGAACGTCATGAGGCTGATTCCGCTCTAGTGAGAAATATTTTGTAACACCCCCGTAACAAAATATTCTCGCAACCCTTTCTAAGATTCATTTATTTCCGCTAAGTTGCGCGAAAAGGTTTTATCGCTGTGATCGAAAATTGCTATTGGACACGCCCTGTATCCTTCCCTATCGTGGAAGCATGTCGACTTCCATACCTTTAGACGATTCTTCAGTTGATTTTCTGCACCAGCTTGGCAGCAGCATGGCGTCAGCGGACGCACTGCACGAAGTTCTGGCACGCGTTGTGGAGTTCGCATCGGCCCTGGTGAAGTGCGATTCCTGTCTTATTTATGTCCTTGAAGATGAACAGCTATTATTGCGGGCGTCCAAGAATCCGCATCCGGACGTAGTGGATCGCCTGAAACTGCAGGTGGGAGAAGGGATTACGGGCTGGGTGGCAGAACATCGTGAACCGGTCGCGGTCTCCAAGAACGCCTCCAAGGATCCCCGCTTTCAGTTCTTTCACGAATTGCCGGAAGACACCTACGAGGCCTTCCTCTCGGTACCGTTGATGTCACGCGGAAGAGTTGTGGGCGTAATCAATCTGCAGCACCGCCGTCCGCACGTTCACAATCAAAAAGAAATCCGCCTGATCTCGACTGCGGGCTTTCTGGTGGGAGCTGAGATTGAAATGGCCCGGCTGGAAACCGAGAACACCAATCTCTCGCAGCAACTGGAAACCCGGAAGATCGTGGAACGCGCCAAAGGCATTCTGCAGCGCGATCTCGCAATCGACGAAGAGCAGGCCTATCTCGCACTGCAACGCCAAAGCCGGCAGACTCGCAAGTCGATGCGGCAAGTGGCCGAAGCGGTTGTGGTCACTGACGAACTGAGGCGTAACTCGAGAACGAACTAGGGTTGCTGTTGGTCGTTGGCTAAAAACCGCAGCCACGGATTTTTCACGGATTCACACGGAGAAGGCAAAGAAATAAAAGATTTGATCCGTGCATATCTGTGAAAATCTGTGGCTGATTTATTTCGAAAATAATGCGGAAGCAGGCCATCAGGTTCGGTGGCCGCTCCCGCATCGGTCCTTACTTGCTCAACTGAGAATCGGCGATTGGGCCCAGAGCTGCCGTTTCCGTAGTCGCGACTTTCCCCGAGTGGAATTCCAGCGCCATTCCGACGTTGGCCAGCTTCAGGCTGCTGACCACGGATTCTCCGGCTTCCTTTTCGATGACCAGGGTGCTGCCACCGGCGAGTTTCTGGTCGGAGTACGCCTGCGGCAGAATGATGGCCGAGGTCGTGCCACTAAGTTCGCGGACCATCACTCTTGCCGGCCAGGTCTGCGTGTCGACGGAAAATTCGTAATCTCCGGCGGGCAGAACCGCGGTTCCCCAGCGAACTTTGTGTCCCAGGGTAAATGTTCCCTTCGTACTTTGAGCGGAAGCGGGCAGTGCAGAAGCTCCCATCGCTCCGACGAACAGAACCAGCACCTTCAAAAGCGAAACGTTCCGAATTGATTTCATGACCTTGTCTCCTCTTTAGGGTTGGCGAAAGCAGACACACCGGCACCCGCGCCAAAAAGCGTTGCTTTCGGGGTTAAAGTTGGGACGACGAGGTCAAGAAACTACGGGTTGGAACAACGGGGGTAAGAAGCGAACTTCACTGTCCGCACCACTCATCCTTGCAACCGGTTTATCGCAAAGTAGTGGACATTGCTACTCTGCCTCCAGGGGGAGGAAATGTCCAATTCAAAAAATGGATGGCAGAGATTCGCCACGGAGGCCCGGACGCCCTCGTCCGGGCCAGATCTCGCGGAGCTGCGCTCCGCTGGGCGGGTGGGGCACCCGGCCCTACGCGGTTCGTGGTTCCCTCGCGCAAAAAACGAAAAGGCCGCCCGCAGGCGGCCTTTCGTGAACAAACTCAACTACGACGTGACGCCGGCTCCTGCTTGCGGCGTTGCCGCTGCCGCAGTGGCTGCCGCCGCCTCGTTGAGAATCCGGTGGTGGATGGTGAACAACGCGAGCTCCAGCCGGTCGGATACGCCGATCTTGTCGTACACGTTGCGCAGGTAATTCTTGATCACCTGCTCGGTGGTCCCCAGCTGTGAGGCGATCTCTTTGTTCTTGTACCCCTGAACAATGAGAGCGACGATGCGCAGCTCTTTCGCCGTCAGGCGATCGCGCACCCGCAGTCCGACCATATCGTTTTCGGTCAGTTCGCTGGGCACGGCGATGTCCTGCACCCAGTTTTCTCCGCGCGCCACTTTGCGGACACAATCGACGAGAGCTGCGCTGGTCACGTTGCGATAGACGACGCCATTGGCGCCTGCGCCCATGTAGCGTTGCGCGCTTTCGCCGGTGTCGGCCAGCACGACAACCCTGGTCTTCGCTTTGCCGGCTGCCTGCAGGATGCCGTTGAAATCGGAATGGAACCCGCCCGCAACCACCAGAACAGCAGCGCGAAATTTGTCCAGGGCCATGAACATCTGCTCCTGGGTTTGCGCTTGCGCCACGATGCGCATTTCATCTTCAACCGCCAGTACTTTGGCGATGCCTGCCCGGAAGATGGCTTGATTGTCGGCCAGAATCAATTTCAGCATCTATTAAGCTCCTCGCCTCTAGTGGCGGACGAAATCGTAGGAGTCGATCACGCAGGCCACGCCACGCGCCTCCGCGGGACTGCCAGCAGGTTCGTCAGTACGGACTACACGCCCCCTGCACTGAATCACAACACCTTCTTTGGCCCCCGTCATTTCTGGCGGTAAAGTAATCTCGAATTCGACGCTCGAACCCAACTCGAGCGCGGCATCAGCCTTGATGTAGACTCCGGCGGCGCTCAGGTTTCCCGTGAGACCGCTGTGCTCGCCGCCTTCTTCTTTGTGAATCTTGATCGGTAATTCCAGGGGAAATCGCTTCCCCGTCCGCGCGTCGGACACAATGCCTCCTCGTTCCTGCCCATTTCGACGTGCGAAACCCAGCTCCATGCCGGATCTCCTTGAATGAATCCAGAACGATCTGCTTGCGCGGTTATATCACGGATGCCAGCCTGCGGAATAGCCTGATAAGGGACAGGATAGGGGTAGGAACTAGATTCCCCCCTCACTCCATCCGTAGGCGGGCCCCTCTCGCAGCCATTCGCCCGCCCCAAGCTGCCGAAAGCCGCAGGGAAAATGGCTCCCACGCCCACGCGCGCCGAATTTCCTGTCTCTCATTTAATGTTCAGAAAGCAAACTTAACCCTATAGTTAGCAACAAAGACCTGTGAAACTAAATCTGGGGCACTTTTTAATCATTCTCATTCTCTTATCCACCCGTTCCACGGGTCAGGTTCTGCACGAGCAAAAATCGCAGGCATTCGGGAATTCTCCCGTTTCGTACCAGCCCATCACGAATCAGCAGCGGCTGAAGTGGTTTGCCCGAAGCACCTTCGGTCCGGAAAGCCTCACCGCGGGCCTGTTCACGGCAGGTTTTGGCACAGGCATGAACCGTCCTCGCGAGTACGGCCCTCATTGGGAAGGTTACGGCAAACGATACGGAATGCGCTTCACCGGCATTGCCACGGGCAACGCCATCGAGGCCGCCATGGGTTCTCTGTGGGGTGAGGATCCGCGGTACTTTCGCGCTACGGGCCAGTCGGTAAAAGGACGGATCAAGAACGTCATGATGATGACTTTCGTGGCGCGCCAGGCCGATGGAACCATGGCTCCCGCCTATGCCCGGTACATCGGGATTTCCGGCAACAATTTTCTCTCGAATACTTGGCGGGTGGACAGTGAGTCCAGCGTGGGCGACGCCTGCCTGCGAACCGCTCTAGGTTTCGCCGGACGGATGGGCGGCAATGCGTTTGCCGAATTCTGGCCCACCGTGACCAAACACCTGTTTCATAAACACCAGTAAAAGCAGGTCAATCCGAATTTGCGGCGTTTCCGTACTCTGGGCAGACCGGATCAGGAAACGAACGATGCCCGACAACTCTTGCGGAGCCCTGCGATTTGACGTGGAACGATACGTCCGCCTGTCGAAAAAGGTGGACATCAGCGATCTGGACCTGAGCCAGGCAGCGCGTTATCCCATCAGCGACGAAGAGATCCGCGCCCTGACTTATATGACCGACATCGAGTCGCACACCATCGTCTACCTGCGCGCCATCCTCAACACATGCGCGGTTGAGGACGCACAGACTACTGCCTTCCTGAGCTGCTGGGCTTACGAAGAATTCTTCCACGGCCACACTCTTCGACAGTTTCTGAACGCGGTGGGCGTGCCGATCTCGGCTACCCGCATCGCTGAAGTTCAGAAAGCGACATCGTTTCTGGAGTGGCTGAAAGAGTTGGGATCGTCGATCCTGTGCCGCTTCTCTTCTCATTTTCATGCCGCCTACCTGACCTATGGAGCGATCTCGGAACTCTCGACGCTCGAGGGCTATGGCGTGCTGGCCCGCAAAACCCGGAATCCTCTACTGTCAGAGATCGTACGCCGGCTGGCCAAGGACGAGCGCCGTCACTTCTCTTTCTATTACAACAAAGCCCGGCTGCAACTGCGTTCACGCAACGCACAACGCCTGACCAGTTTCATCATCCGGCACTTCTGGCTTCCCGTCGGCGGCGGGGTGAAGCCTGACAGTGAAGTGGATTGGATTCTGTCATTCATTCTGGGCGATCCCCAGGGGGCTGAGATTGCTCGGCGTATCGATGCCACCATCGCCAAGCTTCCTGGCCTGCATTGGTTTGACCGCCTGTCGCGCAGCCGTGAGGACGCGCTGCGGCAGACCGGGGAACCGATCGGAGTGCTGACGCGCCAGGTTTCTTTGCCCTAGTAACCTCTCCTTGATTACCAAACAAATTAAGTTAAGAGCGGAGGGCGGGTCGCCCACCCTACACGTTCCGCCGCTTATCTTTGCGACCTTGGCGGAGTCCTTTGCGATCTTTGCGATCAAGATCTTTAACCGCAAAGGACACCAAGGACTTCGCAAAGTTCGCAAAGAAAGTCCAAGGCTTTAGAAAGCGCTGCCGCCTCCGCCCCCGAAACCGCCGCCGGAGAATCCTCCGCCACCACCGCCTCCGAAGCCTGAACCGCTTGAACTCGAGCGTGGCGCCGAGACAAATACCTGATGCATATCCGATGCCATGTTGTGCATTGAACTCGAAAAGAAGATCGGATTGAAACCTGTCATCCCGTTGGGCGACACATACCAGCTCGGCGGGTTCTGAACGATGCCGGCGAAAGCCTGCGCCCAGTGGTGCTCCACGCCGAGGGCCATCGCGTACGGCAGGTATTTTTCGAACGTATCTGGCGGCATGCGCTTCAGGCGGTCCGCGTCCACGCGGTTCATGAACTCCTGAAAACCCAGCACTGCAATCCGGGTACGAGCACCTTGTATTGTCTTCGCCGACATTTCTCTCGCGAACAGCCACCAGATGATCGCAGACACGATGCCTGACACAATCAGCAGAAGAACCGAGTTAAAAACTTGCTTGTATCCAGTGAACTGCAGGATCAGAAACGGGGCAACAATCAAGATGGCCGCCACCACACTATATCCATTCGCCGAATCAGGATCGAGCAGGTAGATACCTTTGTTCTTCAACGCCGCCTTAATGTCCTGCTGGATGATCGGGATCGCGGTATAGAACCGGTTTTTCAGACTGGACAACTGGGTCTGCTGACCGCCGGAGAAAATATTTTCCATCATTACGCGTTCATGCGGCGCCAAGCCTTGCCATTCGGTCACCGGCTTGAGTGAATGCAAGATGTAGTCCTTCGAATGAAAGATCAGGAGAGTGGTGTCAACGGTCTCTTCAATTTTGACGTAGCCGCGTACCGCCAGGTCGACAATCGTGGATGTAATGTCACGGGGATGGATCGAGTCATCGATTAGGGTCCCGGCTTCTGCCGGAGAAATGCCAGGCGGCGGTTCGTACATGGGCGCAACCGAACGCCCGGGGTCAGGATCGCGTCCCTTGTACCACCAGAGAACGGTCATCACTGCCAGGGTGAACAACGGTAAAAATACAATGGGATTGCTGCCCAGAAACCAGAACAACCGCGTCAGCGAACTTGGCTCCTTGAGAAGGCCTTTCGGGACGAAGATGTCGATGGTCATCCCCCCGCGCATGGGAAGCGGGTTCGTGGTCTCGAAGGCAACATCCGCGCCGTTGATTTCGGACGTGGCGTCGCGCAGGGCCGATCCGTAAGCCCCGGTGAAAGCCTGTGCCCGCAATCTTCCGGCTGCTGCCTTGGGCAAGTAGACATGCGCCTCGGCATGGTCGATCGGCACCGGCCAGTCGTTGCCCGTGACGTTCCAGTAAAACTCGTCGTGGTCTTCGAAAAAGCGGATGCCGTTGCGGACGAGGTAGCTGATCTCAACCGTCCGAGTAGTGTCCACTGCGCCGGGAATGTAGATTTTCAAATCGCGGTAACCGCCCGAGGTTTTCGAATCGTACTTCAGTTTCTGGCCGGCGCCGTCGGTCACGCTGACGATATCTAGAAAGAGCGTGTAGTTGGTGCTTCGCGGCCCGGGATATTCGATGGGAAGCGTGCGGTGGATGCCGTGCCACTCCCCGATGAATACCAGGTTGATGCGCTCCTTCACCAGAGTGGAACCGTCCTCAGTAATGAGGATCGTGTCCTGGAAGTCCGCGATCCGCCAGCTCTGGGCAAAGACCGGCGTGCTCAGGACAAGGAGGCAAACGAGGAACAACAGCTTTCGTCTGGCCAGCCACATCTTAGAACTTCACCGCCACCGGCTCGCGATCGGCTGCGGCAACCTCGAAAAATTGTTTCTGCTGGAAGCCGAACATTCCGGCGAGAATATTTGTCGGAAACGACTGGATCTTCGTATTCAGATCGCGAATGACCGCGTTGTAGTAACGCCGCGAGTTCTGGATGGCATCTTCGGTCTGGCTGAGCGAGCCCTGCAACTGGGTGAACTGCTCGGAGGCTTTCAGCTCGGGATAATTTTCCGCCACGGCGAAGAGACTTTTCAGCGCTCCGCTCAACTGGTTTTCGGCTTCCGCTTTGTCCCCCGGCGTGGTGGCTTGCATAGCCTGTGACCTGAACTTTGCGATGTTCTCGAAGGTTCCCTTTTCGTGGGCGGCGTAACCCTTTACCGTCTCGACCAGATTGGGGATAAGATCGTGACGCCGTTTGAGTTGCACGTCGATGTCTGACCAGGCGTTGTCGGCGCGGACACGCAGCTGTACGAGGCTGTTGTACATCCCAATCAACAGCACAACGATGACAACGAGAATGCCCAGGAACACTAGAGCCATGGAACTTCTCCCTTGCGTGAAAATGGGGAACAGGGGCGACGGTAGCACACGGCGCAATCCGGCGCAATCTTGGCCAGAAACGGTGGCGGCCCGGTTTGAAAATACGGAGTATCGACGTGTGGCTGGGACGGTTTAAGATTGTGGCATTGCGCCCGGTTCCGAACCGCATGCTTCCGAGGTGGAATATCCGCGACTCAATGAACATCGCAAAATGGTTGCCTGTGCTGTTGATCTCGATATCGGCCATCTCCGCTGCGGCCCAGACCTGCATGACGGCCGGGGACATGGACCAGGCCACCGCGGCGGCCCTGAAGTCCACCGCAACCCGCTTTTACGACATGACGGCGCGGGGAGACTCAGCGTCCTTGCGGCAGAATGCGATTCCCGGCCTGGCATCCAACTTTTCCGGCATCGAAAACGCGGTCAAAGACAACCAGGCCAACCTGTCCGGAGTGCCGGGGACGCCCCGCCCTGCTTACCTTCTGAAGGCAGAGGGTTCCGCCCCGCTGGAACGCGCCGAATTCCTGTGCGGTGTATTCGGCGCCCACGGACAGACGCAGGACAGCGCCGTCTTCATCATTCCCAACCTGCCGCCCGGTAACTACGGGATTGTCACTCTCGACGTCGCCTCGGCGCAGGGCGCCTACACGGTGTCGTTCGTATTGCAACAACAAGGAACCGAATGGAAGTTGGGCGGCTTCTATGCCAAGCCAGCCCAGATCTCCGGCCACGACGGCACATGGTTTGCCGGCCGCGCGCGGGAATTCAAAACGAAGGGACAACTTCGCAATGCGTGGTTCTATTTTGGCGAAGCCCGTGAACTGTTGGTCCCCGTCCCCTTCATGGCCACGGCCACGACCGACAAACTGTACGACGAGATGCAAACGGTGAAGCCGTCCGATCTTCCTCCCCTGGACTTGGTGGCGGGGGGAAAGATCTTCAAAGTCACAGACTTGTTTCCTGTCGCCGTCGCCCGCGACTTAGACCTGGTAGTGAAATACCAGTCGGCGGATGTCTCCGACAGTGGCAAGACTTTTCAGGACAACATGGCGTTGATAAAAGCCCTGCTGGTGAAATTTCCGGAATTCCGCGACGCGTATGCGGGAATTGTTGTCCGCGCAGTGGAACCGTCAGGCAGGGATTATGGATCGATGATGGCGATGAAAGACATTAAATAACAGTTTCTAGTTTCAGGTTTCTGGTTTCCAGTACACACGATTCAGCGCAAGAATTGGAAACCAGAAACTAGAAACCAGAAACCGGTACTACGCATTCCTTGGGATCTTTATCTTCCCGTAATCCCATAAATACCGGCGCTCGCAATTTCATTCCGCCTTCGGCGGTTTCGTGAGTCCATTCTGAGAATTTGATTTCGGCCACCAGTTCGGGCTTGACCCAGTGCACGGTTCGCAGAGCTTCCACGCCGTGAGGAAACGGGCTGTGCTTGGTTTCGCGCTTTTTGAGGACTTTCCAAATCTCTTTCAGCATCGCCTGGTCGAAGCCGGTTCCGGCTTGTCCGACATGAATGAGATCTCCCTTCTTGTCATAGAGGCCGAGCACGATCGAGCCAAAATAATCGCGGCTGCCTTCAGGATCGGTGTATCCGCCGATCACGCAATCCACAGTTTGCGTAATCTTTATCTTGAGCCAATCGCGGGTGCGGCGTTCTTCATAGACGCTACTGCGTCGTTTCGCGAGAATGCCTTCCAGCCCTTTTTGTTTGGCGACGTTGAACAATCCCTTACCTTGGGGAAAATGATCTGAGTAACGGACTGGTCCGTTCAAGTCCGTGATTTGCCTGAGTAATTCTTTACGTTCTTCCAGCGAGACTCGACGCAAGTCGTATCCATCGAGATAAAGAAGGTCGAAGACGTAGTAGAGCACGGGAATATCGCCGCGAGATGCGACACGCCTTCCGCCTTGCCGGATTCCGGTTCGCTGCTGCATCAAGCTGAATGACGAACGTCCGGCTTCGTCGAGGGCAGCGATTTCGCCGTCCAGAATGACGGTATCGGCTTTGATGAAGGATGGAATGTTGTGCAATTCAGAATATTGCGCAGTGAGGTCGTTCTGGTTCCGCGAGACTAGCCGAACTTTGCCTTTGGAGATGAATGCAATCGCACGGTAACCGTCCCACTTGATTTCGTACAGCCACTCGGGATCGTCAAAGGGATCGTCGACGGAAGTAGCCAGCATCGGATGGATCGCCGTGGGCATGGGGCGCTTCACGGCACCCTTTAAAGCTTCCACCACGGAGGACAGTGAGGACACAGAGGAAGTCTTATTCGGCTTCGTTCTTGAGCTGGTTGCGGAAGGAGCTATCGCCTTATCTTTTTCGTTTTTTTTTACGCGAGGTTTGGCTGTGTCCTCTGTGTCCTCCGTCGTTGATTTCTTTTTCTTATCAAACTTGGCAATCGCATCCGCCAGCCATGCCGCTTTCACGGGGCCGCGTGACGCGGGACGGTCACTCGTCCACTTCTTCGAGCCCTCGTCGCCGGCGATTTCGGCAATGCTGCGTCCGGTAAGAGCCGACTCGTCGTACTTGTCGATGTCAAAACCTTTCACTACGTCATCGTCCTGCTTCTTGATCAGCAACCACTCGGTACCCTTCGTCCCAGGACGACGAGACCGCATATGAATCAGCCCGAAATCCCCGTTGAGCTTCTTGCCATGCAGCCGGATCTTGAAATCGCCTTTCTTCAACATGGCCGAGGCTTCAGCATCGGTCCCTGGCACGAATTTGCCCTTCACCGGTTCAGGCGAAAGCGGCTCCCAGGTGCCGACGTCCCACACCATCACCGTGCCAGCGCCGTAATTACCTTCAGGAATTGTGCCTTCGAAGTCGAAGTACGATACGGGATGGTCTTCCACCATCATGGCCAGACGTTTGTCGGCGGGATCGAGTGACGGACCCTTGGGAACGGCCCAGGATTTGAGGACGCCTTCCATCTCCAGACGGAAATCGTAGTGCAGCCGAGTGGCGCGGTGCTTCTGCACCACGAACCGATGCTTGGATTTTTTCTCGAGCTTCGGGGGCGGCTCGGGGGTTTCCTCGAAGCGGCGTTTGCGTTTGTATTCGTCTAATGACACCCGGATATTCTAGACCTGTCGCGATATCATGTGCCTGCATTCCTGACTTCAGTTTACGATCTTCATTTCATGATCTTCATTTTATGAAGCGTGAATATCCCGATTCGCCGCTGGTAGGCGTTGGCGCCATCATCATCGAAGGTGGACGCGTGCTGCTGGTCAAGCGTGGGCATCCTCCGCTGGAGGGAGAATGGTCCATTCCCGGACGGCGTGCTGGAGTTGGGAGAGTCCCTTCGCGAAGCTGCCGTGCGGGAAGTCCGCGAAGAAACCTGCCTGATCGTTGAACCGGCTGAACTCCTCGGCGTTTACGACCGCGTGCTGCGCGATGACGCGGGCCGCACTTTGTATCACTACGTGCTCGTCGATTTCCTCTGCCGCCGGGTAGCCGGAGAAGCGCGCGCAGTCCGACGATGCCGACGAAGTGCGCTGGTTCACCGCGACGGAAGCGGCCCAGCTAGGCTTGGCGGAAGACACCGCAGAAGTGGTGCGGCTCGGGTTCGAAAAGTCTAACCAGTAGCCTGAAGCGGCGTCAGCCTCTGCGATTGTGGATAGCAGGTATAATCTGCGTCCATTGGGGTGGCCATGCCTCTTGCTGCTGGTACACGCTTGGGCCCTTACGAGATCGTCGCGCCTGCCGGAGCCGGCGGGATGGGCGAAGTTTATCGCGCCCGCGACACGCGGCTGAACCGCGAAGTAGCTATCAAGGTATTGCCCGACCATCTTTCCGGAAATCCTGAACTGCGCGAGCGCTTCGAGCGTGAAGCTCGCGCTATTTCTAAGCTCTCACATCCTCACATCTGCGTTCTGTACGACATCGGCAAGCAGGACGGCGCCGACTACCTCGTACTGGAATACCTGGAAGGCGAGACCCTGGGCGCGCGCGTTCGTCGCGGACCGTTACCCACGGATCAGGTGCTGAAGTACGGAGCGCAGATGGCGGATGCTCTGGACAAGGCGCACCGGCACGGAGTTGTCCATCGCGATCTCAAGCCGGACAACGTGATGCTGACAAAGTCTGGCGTCAAGCTGCTCGATTTTGGCTTGGCCAAGCCGGTTCTCGGCACAGTGGGAGTGGCTTCTTCCAGTGCTGCCACCATGACGCACAGCCCGCTAACCACGGAAGGAACACTGGTGGGGACATTCCAGTACATGTCTCCGGAACAACTGGAGGGACAAGAAGCCGATGCGCGCAGCGACATCTTCAGTCTGGGATGCGTTCTCTACGAGATGGTGACCGGACAGCGTGCGTTTGAGGGCAAGTCGACGGCAAAAGTCGTGGCTGCGATCATGACCACGGAACCAACGCCAATTACTACGGTGGCGCCTTTGACGCCGCCTGCGTTGGAACGAGTTGTGAAGAAGTGTCTGGCAAAGGATCCCGAGGAACGCTGGCAAAATGCCGGCGACCTGGCCAGTGAACTTAGGTGGATATCAGAAAGCGGATCGCAGGCTGGAGCCGCTATCCCCGCTCCTGTAACCTCCCGGCGAAAATTACTGACCTGGATTGCGCTGGCGCTGGTAGCGGCAGCCGGGATTCTCGGTGGGTTTCTGCTGCATCGTCCCGCGGTACTGCCGGCTTTGCGCGTGGCAGTCAATCTTCCGCCCGGAAGTACTCTGATTGAGGGCCAGGCCGCCTTGTCGCCCGATGGACAGATGGTGTTGCTGTCCCTTACCGACGCCGATGGAAAAGCGAGACTCTGGATTCGCTCCTTGTCCGGTGACACGGCGCAACCAATCGCCGAAACCGAAGGAGCGGTCTTTCCTTTTTGGTCTCCGGACAGCCGCTACATCGGGTTCTTTGCGACCGATGGAAAGCTGAGAAAAATTGAAGCTACGGGAGGCGGCCATGCGGAAGCAGTAGCTTCCATACCATGGTCAATTTACGGGGGGGCCTGGAGCCGGGAAGGATCGATCGTTTTTTCTGCCGGACACCTGGGGCTGTATCAGATTTCGGCCTCTGGTGGAAGGGCGGTAGAAATCCCTAACCCCGGAAAAGAACCGCCCAACTTTCGTTGGCCTAGCTTCTTGCCCGATGGTAAGCATGTTCTGGTTACATCCAACGCAGGTTCAGGCGGAATTTTTGCGGTGTCCCTCGCAACTGGTGAAGTTCAACCTGTATTGGCCGGCGAAAATAGTCCGGCACAGTATGTCGAACCGGGGTATTTGCTGTTCGCGCGGGGCGGGACCTTGCTGGCACAGCCGTTTGACCCGCACAGTCTGCGGGTGACCGGCAGCGCCCAGAGCATCGCTGAATCAATAGCTACTGGCACATCTGGCATCGGTGGGCCCACTTTCTCGGCATCGCGCGACGGGCTGCTGCTGTATCAGAACGCTTCCCAGGCACAACTCGCCTGGCTGGATTCGGACGGTAAAAAGCTGTCGTCGATCGGCGAGCCGGGGTATTTATCTTCACCCTACCTCTCTCCGGATGGGAAGTACGCGATGGTCACCGTCGCTCCTCCAGGACAAAAAAATCAAAAGCTGTGGATGTACGACCTCACTTCGGGCACCGCCAACCCCTTTACATTTGGCGAGGGGGACGATCTTTTTCCGGTGTGGTCTCCCGACGGTAAGCAAGTGGCGTTTGCTTCCGCTCGTGGCGGCAAGCAACAAGATATTTACGTCAAACCGGTCGCAGGGGGCAGCAGCGAGCAACTGGTGTTGGGCGATGAGGGTGACAAACAGCCTGATCGGTGGTCTGCGGACGGCCGTTACATTCTTTTTGACTACAGCGGCCAGAAAACAAAGGCCACCGACGTCTGGGCTCTTCCTCTTTTCGGAGACCGCAAACCATTTCCCGTCATCCAGACACCGGGCGTCGACTATTACGGGATGCTGTCTGCAGACGGGAAGTGGTTAGCTTACGATTCTGACGAATCCGGTCGGGGCGAAATTTATGTAGCACCGTTCCCCGGTCCGGGAGGCAAGTGGCAGATTTCCACTGGGGGCGGAACCGTCCCGTTTTGGCCACCGGGCAAGGAGTTGTTCTATCTCACTGCGGATTCCAGGCTGGTTGGCATGGAATATAGCGTCGACGGCACGAATTTCAAGGTGGGCAAGTCGCGGCTGCTTTTCCGAGGGCGTTCGATGGCCAGCGTTCCAGGAGTTGATGTGAATCCCAATGACAAGCGCTGGCTCCTGGCCTTGCCGGTTGCGGAACCAAACATCTCTCCGCTGATCCTGGTTACTAACTGGACCACCTTATCGAAGCATTGAAGACGCAAAAATAGAACGGCCCGCGTATTTTTCAATACGCGGGCCGCCCGGTGTACTGTTTGGGATTGACCAAGAGGCGGCCACTCTAAAGGTGGTCCCCTTCGGTAAACTCCGGGTCCCGGCGCGACCTTACGCCAGGCGGAATGCAACCCTAAATCACCGGTAGTCGTGCGATGGTTCTTAGAGCGACCGCTCTAAGTCACAGCCACCTCACCTGGTCTTTTACAACTCCCACTTGAATCAGAACTTGTCATCAGACCACCTCCTTTCCGGTGTAATTGCACATTAGTACGGGAAGGTTGTGGACGTCAACTGGCACAAAGGTGGTGCGTACATCAGAGGTAATTTTTGTGCGGATTTTGATTTGGGTGGAGCAGCGCTTTAGCGCTGTATTGAAAACGCCGTTGAATTTGGGCTTCAAGAAGTTCCTGATTGCCTGTGCAATTGCAATTTTTTTCCAAATTATCTCGGACAGAGCGGCTCTACCATGTATACAGAATCGCAAGGCTTGCTCCGTTTGTGCCTGTAGTTCGTGGGGAATATGACTGCTGGTTGAGGGATGCCATTCTTGTGGAGGACAAAAGCAAGGAGATAGTCGCCGTCTCGTTTGCCCTCGAAACAAAATCTCCGCTCTGTTTGCTTGTAAGAGGTTTTTGTCTCGTCATGTGTCGTGCCCTGTATCTCACGCGTCTCGACCACGGCCTTCTGCGTATCGAGGGCCGTGTCACTCTTGTCTCGAAGCTCCACGGCGATGTCGTCGTCTAGTTCATAGTCCGAGGGACGACCGCAAATATCTCCTGAACAGACTTGGACGGTGCCACAAAGGCATGAAACCTTGTGCCGCAAGTATTTCAGAGTCGAACAATTTGAAGCGCGGGACCGCGTTTGGCAGACGACAATGGGGCTGAGAAGGAGCAGCAATGCTGTAAGGGTGAGCGTGCGGTTCACGGGAGCCACTTTACACCCGTTCGTAATTTGTCTCCGAATGCTGGGCGCATTGTCACTTTGTCCCTTCCTCAGTAGCGCCACGAAGTCAGGTCGGCACCTACCGGCGCAGTCTTCTGCATGCGATCAAGAATCTTCGGCAAATACATCGTGTTGTAATGCAGACGCGAAAGATAGTTTGGAAGTTCCGGATCACCATTCCAGCAGTGTTCCGCGCGATCGCCGTACTTCACTTCGCCGTCGTAAGGCGGGTTCTTGGTGGACTTCAAGAAATCTTCCAGGTAGTAAACCGCGTCCGTCAGGAAATAGGTATCGGCGGTTCCCACGTAGATGTGCAGCTTGCCCTGCAGTTTGGGACCAAGCGTCGCCCAGTCGCGCTGCATGATTGCGCTGAGATCGTAGTGCTCTTTCCAGTAGGCCGCGACGCTGCGATCAATTTCTCCAGTCTCCTTGTTAAAAATCTGCTTGGGATAGCCATCGTCACCCACCGGCCCGTACACCGCCTGCCAGATGTCGAATTGTTCTCCGGAACGAGCGTGAGAGCCGAGAGCGAGTTCGTACTGGTTCATGCCCTGCACCGTTCCCAGCGTGCGTCCGAGATAGTCACGCATCGCAGGCTGCGCGATCTTCGTGTGTGGCCCCAGCATGTAGAAGGCGTTCGGATCGCTGTAAATGTTGACGGTTGTATACGCACGAAAATCGACTGGATCGGGACAGGCGACAAACACGCCGTTATAGTGGTCGGGATAGAACACCTGCACCGCTAGCGATTCCCAGCCTCCAGTGGAACCGCCGTATGCAAAGCGCGCCCAGCCTTGTCCGATGCCGCGGAACTCTTTCTCGATCGCAGGAATCAGTTCGGTCTCGATGGCGTCGCCGTAAGGCCCAAGGTTGGCCGAGTTCACCGCGTAGGAATCGTCGTAGAAGGGATTGGCATGATTGATTTCCGCGATGACAACGCGCGGAAAGCCCGGCGCAATCCACTGTTGATAGAACTTGTAGGCCTCTTCCTCCTGAATGCGGTTGTAGCCGGAAATGTGGAAACGTTCGCTGTAATCCGGCTTCAGATTGGGATCGGGCGGCTCGGTGCGGAAGCCACCGAAATCGGCATTGAAGTGGTCTTCGCTGATGATGACCGGGAAATGAACGTTGGGATGCGAATCGAACCCCTCGGGCACCAGCACATTGGCGCTGAGGAACATTGGACGTCCCCAGAACTTGGTGAGCAGCGCGCTCTGAATCTTTAGATGACGAATGTATTTCGTATCCTGCGGCGCCGGAATGGGAGGGATTTCCTTGTCGAGTACGATCGAAACCGGTTGGTTCGAAGATCCCAGCGTGATTTTCTGCGGAGTGGAATAGAAATTCCCCGGCGCGATGTTCCAGTGCTGCCCTTCGCCACGGTCCATGGGCAACTTCACGGTGTGGCCATCGGAGCGATGGAAAGTCTCATAGCGATGTAACACGGCTTGCACGAAATACTCTCCCGGCGGCACGTCACGCAGATTGCGGATGGGAAAGCCGTTGGCGGAATCGTCCACCACGACAGATTGGCCGGGCTTCATGCCGTCGACGTCCGTGCCGAACATCATCTGGGTGCGGACAGAGTCATCGATCTGCATGCGGGGTTCGGCGGACGGGTCGTTCGAAAGAAGAATGAAGATGCGTCCATCGAGCGCCTTCTCACTGCGAGTTTTGGGAAACGAGACTGAAAAGCTCGGACCCGCCGCGTACGAAAAGGGAGCAGAAACCAGGATGCCAGCAATCAACGCAAATAAAATGACGCTACGCTTGGAAAAAAACATTGAGTCTCCTTGGTTTAGGGGCTCGAAAAATCCAGCAGATTGTAGCAATTAATTCGAGTGTGCGTGGCAACCAATCTCCCCGCAGGTCATGGTCCACAGGAATCTACCTGCTTCTCCCCTGCGTTTCTACACTGGAAGTAACCTTCGGGTAACCGGACCGATGTATTCAGCCCTTCCATTTGTAGGCGTCGGGTTGAGGCAGGCCGATGTGGGCCAGAACGCGGTAGGCGAATTCCCGCGCCATGGCATCTAAGCCGGCGGGACGGAAATAGAAGGCCGGGATCAGTGGATAAATAGTGGCCCCGGCATCGGCGGCCCGGTACATGTTTCGAATGTGGATTTTGTTGAGCGGCGTCTCGCGAACACAGAGTACCAGCGGGCGCTTCTCTTTCAGGCAGACGTCTGCGGCGCGCTCGATCAACTGGGACGCTATGCCGTTAGCAATACGGGCAAGCGTACCCATGCTGCACGGGATTACGACCATCGAATCGGCGGGATAAGAGCCGCTGGCAATGTTGGCGCCGATATCGGCATTGGCCTGCTGCTGGATTTTGCGGGTGGATTTGCGGCCCAGAATTTGTCCGACGAGGTTGCTGCGCCCGCGCAGTCCGAGTTCCTCGGCCATGACGCGCAGAGCGCTGTCCGAGGCAATGAAGTTCACGATCTGGACACGCGAATCGCGTTCCGCAGCCAGCAGAAAGTGCTTGAGAAAAAGCGATCCGCTGGCACCGGTAGTGGCGACAGTAAGGTTTTGCGGTGGCTGATTAGACACGGAACTCCCAACCCTCTCTCGAATCTTGGAGCATAGGGAGGCCGGGAAGAAGAGTCAAGGAACGGGCACTGGTCGGTGGTCGCTAGTCGTTTGTCGTGAGTCAATCCGATCTCGGATGTCAACGACTAACGACTGAAGGCCAAAGGCTGACGACTGACGACCGAAGACTAACGACTGATATGTCATCGACCTCCAATTTGCGGGTGCGGCGTAGCGAAGCGCAGTTGCACGCCCTGGCCGGGGTCGAGCGTGAGATCCGCGTCAACGATCCCAACGGTCGCCGTAAATATCTGCAAGATTTTAGCCGGGCATTTCAATCTTACGAATCCGTTATTGATCGCCAACAACTGACCGCCAGCATGCGTGAAGCCGACACGGTCCTGATCGGCGACTACCATGCACTGCCGGCTGCCCAGCGCTTTGCCGCGACTCTGCTGGAAGAACGCGCTCAGCCAGGAGACCGCCCCGTGGTGTTGGGCCTGGAAACAATTTTCTCCCGCGATCAGCACATTCTCGACGAATGGTGGCGTCGCGAGATCGACGCGGAAGAGTTGCAGCAGCGCATTCGTTTCGATCTCGACTGGGGATACGACTGGGCGCCGTTCTACGAATTACTGGTGACCGCGCGCGAACACGCCGACGCCATCTATGGACTGGACTGCATGCCGCGCGAAGATCTGCGCAAAATCGGAGCGCGCGACCGTCATGCGGCGCACAAACTGGCCGAGATCCGGCAGCGCCATCCCAACGCGGCCATCCTGGTCCTGTTTGGCGAATCACACCTCGCACCCGGACATCTGCCCAAAGTTTTGCAGGAGCGATTGCCAGAAGAGCGGGTGCTCACCGTCCTGCAAAATGTGGACAAGCTCTACTGGCGCGCCGCCGGCGAGCAGCACGAGCGCGTAGAAGCCGTGCGGGTCAACGATGACGTGGTGTGCGTTTTCAATTCCACCCCTCTAGAGAAGTACGAGAACTACCGCCTGCACCTAAGCCGCTGGGGACGCACCGATGAAGAAGGTCCCGATCTCGTCCCGACAATCTACAACCTGATCGACAGCTTACTGCGCTTTCTCGAGATCGATCGCTACTCTTCGCACAACGGTACGCAACCGAAGTTCCTGATAGACCTGATGCCGGAAGTCTACGGCCGGTCCTCGGGCGCGCGCTTGCGCCAGCAACTCTCGCGCCACCATGCCACCGAGGAAGAAACCGAAGCCATGGTGCGCCACGTAGAGGAACGTGGCAGCGTCTATCTGCCGCAGGTCAACGCCATCTATGTACATGAGTTCAAGATGATGTATGCGGCCGAGGAGGCAGCGCGATTCCTGAATCATGCCTGCCGCGGCTTACCTTTGCGTGGAGGAATCCTGGAAGCCGCCGGCAAGGGGGATCAGTTCTACGCTCACACCATCGAGTCCGCCTTGGGCTACTTCGGCTCGCGGGTCTTGTATCCAGCCCGGCCTGTCGCCGAAGATATCGGCGATCGTGAGTTGCCGGAAGACGCTGCCCAATCCGAATCCAGGACGACAAACGCCAGTTCCCAACTGCTGGGCTACATGCTGGGAAATGCCCTGTATGACGCCTATCTTAAAGGACGAGTCACGCGAGGCATGTTGCGGCGGCTGTTTCTGGTTCATCTCGAAGAACCGGGGAAGGCCAAAGAAACGTATCGGGCAATGGCCGCGAAAGTTCGTGGCCACGGGAAAAAGCTACCTGCGTCGGTAAGATTTCCGGACTTGAGCAGGTAGCGCGATGTAGGCGCCAGCGTCCCGCTCGTGCAATCCAAATGCTAATCTAGACTCGCGTTGGCAGAAACGCCGAGTGCTTCCTTGAACGCTGACTCCATCCGTAAACTCTTCGAGCAAGTCCGCGAGGGCATGCTGTCCCCTGACGACGCGGTTGACCGCCTGCGCCACCTCCCATTCGAAGATCTTGGGTTCGCCAACGTGGACCACCATCGCGCCCTGCGTAACGGCATGCCCGAGGTGATCTTCGGTCCCGGCAAGACTCCGGCGCAAATGGCGTCCATCTTTTCCCGCCTGGCCAAACACGGAGGCAACATCCTGGCCACGCGGGCAAGCGCCGAGCAACTGGCAGCAGTGAAGAAGAAAGTGCCCAAGGTCGAGTATCAGGCTCTGGCGCGAGCCATTATTTTGCAGCGCGATAAGAAGAAGTATGGGAAGGGGATTATCGCGGTAGTCTCGGCCGGAACCAGCGATATCCCCGTCGCTGAAGAGGCCGTCGTCACCGCCGAAATGATGGGCAATGACGTTGAACATCTTTACGATGTCGGCGTCGCGGGAATTCACCGATTGCTGGCGAATCGCGCGTCGCTGACGCGGGCGCGCGTGGTGATCGTTTGCGCCGGGATGGAAGGTGCGCTGCCCAGCGTAGTCGGGGGCTTAGTCGGTGTTCCCGTGATTGCGGTGCCCACCAGCGTAGGCTACGGGGCGGCATTTAAAGGTCTGGCTGCACTGCTGGGGATGATGAATTCCTGCGCGTCGAATGTGAGTGTGGTGAATATCGACAATGGGTTTGGGGCCGGGTATGTCGCTTCACTGATTAATCGGCTGTAGAAATCGCCACGAACTGTGTGGGGACGGGACTCCGCCCCGTCCGGGCCGAGCGAAGTTTGGCGGCGGGGTTGGTTGTGAACTCACTTCCGCAATATCTGCAGATCTGTATCTCCTGGAATTTGAGATTGCGGAAAGTGTGGGCGGGACGCCCACACGACAGCCGGCGGGACGCCGGCGCTACCAAAAACCCTGCCGAGCTCTGCTCGGCCTGGACGGGTCCGAGACCCGTCCCCACATGGGCCGTGGTGGCGCAAAAAAGGGCACGGCTGACGCCGGGCCCTTCTCTACTTAGTCACGCTCGCGCCCACATTACGAACCCTTCACCACTTCCAGGTTGTTCTGCACGCTGAATACGCCGAACACCTGATTGGCACGCATGCCAGCGACTTGCTTGTCCATCGCCGTAGCAACTGTGCCGTACAGGCTCAGCTTGCCGTTGTCCACCACGATGCGGATCGGTAACGCCGGATCGCTGGCATAACGTCCCAGCACCGGGTCTCGATAGATAGCGCGCATCGCACTGATCCGGATCCGGTCGTCAAAGCCCGACACCGGCGAGACTTTGATGTTGTCCACGACGTCCTTCACGCCCGGCATGGTATTTGCCAGCGCCAAGGCTGAGTCGCGTCCAACGTCGTTATAGGTTTCGCCTTGCAGCGTAGCGACGCCATCCTTCACCGACACGTCAACGAAGTTGAACTGGTTGTCGTACCCGATACGGTCGTAGTGCAGTTTGCGATCGAGCTTCGCTTCCACTTCGGCGTCGGGCGCGGACGAACTGACCGCGATCAGATTGCGCACTCCCTGCACTTGATCCAGCTTGCGGACTTTTTTCGCCGCGTCCAGCTTCTGCTGGTAAAGATCGACCGTGCCGGAAAGCGTCACAATGCCGTCCTCCGTGGCCGCCTGCAGGTTTCGGAATTCCTGCTTCCTGGTCAACTGCTGCGTCACCCGGTTTTGGATGTCGCTGTCATAACGCGCGCTGGCCGTCTGCGCCGCCAGACCAACGCTGAGTATGCCTACCGCTAGAAATGATGCCGTGGCCCTGAGAATATTCTTCATGATTATCCCTCTCCTCCCCCGGCGTTTATTAACCGGTTAGTTAATTAATTCGATGCTTGGAAAAGCCGGATGGATGCCATCGCCATCAGACGCTAAGACTCCAGCGCCTGAGTATTACGCTTGACAATATTCGTTATAACGATTATATTGAGATCGTGGCTAAAAGCATCCAGGCCGAGATTCAGCAATCCAAGCCCTTCAACAGCCTGGAAGACGAAGCTGCCGTGGCCCTACAGCTCACAGCAGACCGCCTGGATTGGCGCCTGAGCGAGATGCTGAAGGCGTTTGGCCTCTCCCCTACCCAGTACAACGCCCTGCGCATCCTGCGCGGCGCAGGGGACGAAGGACGCTCGTGCAGCGAAATGGCCGAGCGCATGATTAACCACGACCCCGACATCACGCGCCTCGTCGATCGTCTGGAGCGCCGGGGATTGGTCGCACGCAGCCGCGAAGGCCGGGACCGCAGGGTAATCACCACACGTATCACGCCGGCAGGCCTGGATCTCCTGGCAACACTGGACCGTCCGCTCGAGGAGTTTGGCCGGAAGATACTGGGGCCTCTCGGCGAGCAACGGCTTCGCACCTTGATTCAGCTTCTGCAGGCGGTGAGAGAGCAGACCGAACCAGGCAAGTCTTGAGTTTGTAAAAGGAATTCGATCATGAGCAATACCACAACGACTGAAGCCCACGTCAAGACGGTTTCAACCGGGGAACTGCGCGACCTTATGGAGAACAAGCGTCCCATCCAATTCTGGAACGTTCTGACGGATGAGTATTTCCGGGGCGAAAACATCGCCGGTTCGCGCCGCGTGCCGCTGGGTAAAGTGGGCAGCGAAGTCCGGTCCACGAATTTGCCCAAGAGCACCGAGATCGTCGTATACTGCGGCGGCCCGGCATGTCCGCTGAGCCGGCTGGCTGTAGAGAAACTGATAAAGCTCGGCTACGACAGCGTTCGCGCATATGAGGGCGGCCTGGAAGAATGGAAGGACGCAGGCTTTCCCATCGAAAAAGTCTAGGAGATCAGCAATGAAGAACCCGAACCAGGCTTCGAATCAGTCCTGGGCGATCACAATTCTCAGGATTGTTATTGGCGTTGTGTTCATGGCGCACGGCGCCCAGAAGCTTTTTCAGCTGGGCATCCACGGCGTGGCCGGCTTTTTCGGCGCGGCGGGTATTCCTCTGCCGCTCGTATCCGCGACAATCGTCACACTGGTGGAGTTCGTCGGAGGGATTCTCCTGATCGCTGGCTTACTGACCCGCTGGGCCGCCGCCCTGAATGCTTTTGACATGGTAGTCGCGATCCTGGTCGTCCATCTAAAAAACGGGTTCTTTGATCAGAATCACGGCGTTGAGTTTCCGTTGACCATGCTGGCGGCTTGCATCGTGCTGGCTGTGGTAGGGCCAGGGGCAGCCTCAGTGGATGGCGCTCTGGCCAGGCGGACGTGAACCTCAGATTCAGTCTTAAGGCCGGCAAACGCCGAAGTCTTTGGATATCGTTTTTGTTTCCCAGACAACCGGCTTACCAGAATCCTTCGGCTTGATCTTCTTACCTGACAAGGTCACGCGATCGCCCGGCTTAATGTCGCCCGTATTACCGGAGAGGGCGTAGGACCGTTTGTCCTTCTCGTCCGTCACACTCATCCCGTTCTCAGCCGGGAGGACACATCCGGTAATCGATCGCTTCTTGGTCGATTCGTGAATTACCACATAGGCCACGATAGCCACGGCCGCAACTACTCCCACGATGACGCCTGCGATCGTCCCGTTACTTACGATCTTGTCCTGCGCCTCCGCACTCGGAGATAGGGCCAAACTGAGAGTGACAATCAGAATTCCGGACCAGAAGGATCTTGAGGTCACGTTGTTCTCCACTTAGACGGAGCACCATGATCGACTCTCCGCCCGACCGACAACGTACTCCTGACCGCCGCTAAAGGCAATCGTCAGCGGGGTTTGCTGCGGCGTTTCTTCGATGGTGGTCGCTTTGCCTGCGGCTTTCCACCAAACACGCGGGCGAAAATCTTGTCGATATTCCGTAGCTGCCGGTTCAAATCAAAAGCCCGCTCAATCTGCTGGCGCGGCACCCGGCTGGTGATGCTCTTGTCCTTGAGCACCAGTTCCTTGAAATTCCGCCCTTCTTTCCAGGCGCGCATGGCGTGGCTTTGCACAGCGCGGTAGGCCTCTTCACGCGAAACGCCATGTTCCACCAGATCGAGCAGAAGCTGGCCGCTGAATACCAGCCCGCGAGTGCTTTCCAGGTTCGCCTTCATTTGTTCCAGATAGACGAACATAGTGTCGAGCACATTCGTGGTTTTCTGCAGCATGTAATCGACGAGCGTCGTGGAATCCGGAATGATGACACGCTCCACCGACGAGTGCGAGATATCGCGCTCGTGCCACAAAGCGACATTTTCAAAGGCCGCCTGCGCATTCGAACGCACCACCCGGGCCAGACCACTGATCTGTTCCAACGTGATTGGATTGCGTTTGTGTGGCATGGCGGACGAGCCCTTCTGTTTTTCGCTGAAGAACTCTTCGACCTCGCGGACTTCGGTGCGCTGCAGGTGGCGGAGTTCGGTTGCAATCTTGTCCAGCGTGCACGCGATTACTGCAAGCGTTGCAAGATACGCTGCGTGGCGATCACGCTGAATCACCTGCGACGAGATTGCCGCAGCCTTCAATCCCAGGCGCTCGCACATGCCCTCTTCCAGTTCGGGGCTAAGATGCGCAAATGTGCCCACCGCTCCGGAGAACTTCCCCACCCGCATGTCTTCGGCAGCGACGCGAAAGCGTTCGATGTTGCGCTGCGTCTCCGAGTACCAGTTCGCCAGCTTGAATCCAAACGTAATGGGCTCGGCATGGATTCCGTGAGTACGCCCGATCATAGGCGTGTCTTTGAACTCCCAGGCACGCCGCTCGAGCACGGCAGAAAGCTTATCCAGATCTGCGGCAATGATCGCGGAGGCCTGCTGAATGAGCAGGGCCTGGGAAGTATCGACTACGTCGTTCGAAGTCAGTCCGTAGTGAAACCAGCGCGCGTGCGGTCCGACGATCTCGGCCACGGCGGTGGTGAAAGCGATGACGTCGTGGCGAACTTCGGCTTCGATCTCGGCGATGCGGTCGAGGTTGAAGTCAGCGCGCTCGCGGATGGCACGGGCAGCATCCTTGGGCACCATGCCGGCTTCCGCGAGGGTTTCCGTGGCCGCGACTTCGACCGCCAGCCAGGTGCGAAAGCGATTTTCGTCGCTCCAGATGCGGCCCATGTCGGGGCGGGTATAGCGTGGGATCAAGGTGGTCTCCCTGATGTTTATGAGAATGCGGGACTAGGGATTGTAAATGGGCGTGAGGTTGGTGACCAGTCGCGATACCCCGACACCTGGCAGGATACCGGTTTAGTAGTACGTGAGTGTTCGGCGCCGCTCGCCTGCCGGAGTCCCTGAGCCAGGACCTCGAGTCGTGGTCTGCTGCGTCCAGTTGCCGTAGCTGTCGTATTGATAGTTGAAGCGGATCTCCTCCGGGGGTGGCAAAGGCAGGGGCTCAGGCGTTGCGCCGGGGATTTCGTTGGGAGTGAGATTGCCTTCCTCGTTCAGAGAATGGGGAATGCCGATCGGTAGAGCGGCGTTGCCGGCGTAAGTCGTAGTTATCTCCGCCACGTCGCCGTGATCGTTGTAAAGCGATGGTCATAGTCTTTTCGAACACAAAGTTGCTCTCGCGCAGTTGAGTCACGCGGCCTTGAGCATCATAGCTATAGAACTTTCCAGATTCACGCTTGCCCGCGATACATCGTGCGCCATCCCTTATTCAGCGCCTGCACTTGGGCAGGGCCAATCTGGCTCCGCTCTTCTGGGGTCATTTTGTCCAGAAACCATGCTGACGGATTTTCCCACGTCGGTCTTTCCTCACTGGCTCGTCCTTCCGCGTTGTAGCTGCGAACAACCCGGGACACAATGTCACCGTTGGCGCCGCGGACCTGTGCTTCGACAGGCCGACCGCTCTCGTCATGAAGGACGGCCACGGTACCTCCCGTCGGAACGCCCAAGCCTCCGAGAATGGCGTCCCAGGCGGAAGCCGGTGGTCGCAGCGTTGCGGTTCCGTTCGATGGTTTTGGGATCGAAGCTCAGGATCTCCGTCATCCTGCCAGAGCAATCACATCGATCTCGACCAGCACATCCTTGGGCAGGCGAGACACTTCCACCGTGGAACGGGCGGGCGGCGTGATGTTAAAAAATCGCCCATAGACTTCGTTCATCGCGGTGAAGTCTCCCATGTTTTTGAGGAATACCGTGGTACGCACGACCTTCTTCAGCCCGGTACCGGCTGCAGTCAGAATCGCCGAAAGATTCTTGATGACGCGTTCCGTCTGCGCGGCCACGTCTCCGTTGATCACCTGCTGAGTCGCCGGATCAATCGCCACCTGCCCCGAGACGAAAACAAATCCGTTTGCCCGTATAGCCTGCGAGTATGGGCCGATTGCCTGCGGTGCTTCCTTGGTTGCAATGACGTCGCGCACGGTTCCTCCAGAATCAATCCTGAGAATTAATGCAGATAGGTGAGGTCGCAGTCAACCTCGTAGCAAGAGAGAGAGAAGACAGTCTCAACGAAAACCGCGTTTAAGAAATAAACCCAGTAATCAGTTCTCGGTTCTCAGTTCCCAGTTGGTTCGTGCTGACGACTCCTTTCTAGATTTTCTGCAGTCTTTGCACGTCATGCACGCCGGGAATCTTGCGTACGCCGGTAACGATGTTTTCCAGGTGTTTCAAGTCGGCAATGTCGAGCACGATATCGACATTCGCCTGGCCATTGTTGGTGCGAGCTTCGATGTTGCGGATATTGGTCTGAGTATCGCTGATGACAGCGGTGATTTGTTTGAGCATTCCAAAACGGTCGTCGCAGAATACGGTGAGCTTTACCGGGTAAGCGCTGGGTGTTCCGTCGTCCTGCGACCATTCCACGTCAATGCGGCGTTCCGGCTCATACAGCAGATTGGTCACGTTGGGACAATTGATAGCATGCACTGCCACGCCTTTGCCGCGTGTGACGTAGCCAACGATGGCTTCGCCTCGTATCGGATTACAACAGCGCGCCCGGTACACCAGCAGGTCGCCGTGTCCCTTGACTCGGATGGCGTTGTTGTTCTGGTCACCGCCGAAGACACGCCGCACCACGCTGGCCAGGCCGCTGGGCTTTTCCTGTTCCTCGTCGGCGAGGGGCGTACCGGCCGTAGGCGCCATGCGTCCCAGGATCTGGCGCGCTGAATACTTGCCGTAGCCAATGCCAGCCATCAGGTCATCGGGACGGCCCGCGCCGTAGTCGGATGCAATTTTCTGCAGCTCCTCGTCCTTGATATCTTTTAGCGAGATGCGATACTTTCGCGCTTCTTTCTCTATCAGCTTGCGCCCAATCTCAATCGCACGTTCCCGCTGATGAACATTGAGCCAGTGTTTGATCTTGTTGCGGGCACGCGACGACTTGGCAATCGCCAGCCAGTCACGGCTGGGCTTATGCCCGGTCTGAGTCAGGATCTCGACAATGTCACCGCTGTGCAGCTTGAAGCGCAGCGGAACCATGCGGCCATTGACTTTCGCGCCAACACAGCTGTGGCCGACCTCAGTGTGGACTGAATAGGCAAAGTCGATCGGCGAAGAATCCCGCGGCAGCACTACAACCTTCCCCTTGGGGGTGAAGGTGTAAACCTCTTCAGGATAAAGATCGATCTTCAGCGTAGACAAAAACTCGCTGGGATCCGAGACGTCACGCTGCCACTCCACTACCTGGCGCAGCCACGCCAACCTCTGCTCGTCCTGCGCCGAGACCGGACCGTCTTTGTACTTCCAGTGCGCAGCAATTCCCTCTTCCGCCATCTTGTGCATCTCTTCGGTGCGGATCTGCACTTCGAATGGCGTTCCCTCTTCGGAAATGACAGAAGTGTGCAGAGACTGATAAAGATTCGGCCGGGGCATGGCGATGAAGTCTTTGATCCGGCCAGGCACGGGCCGCCAGAGATTGTGAATGATACCCAACACCGCGTAGCAGTCCTGCACCGACTGCGTGATTACGCGCATGGCGTAGAGGTCGTACACCTGCTCGACCGTAATATGCTGCCGCTGCAACTTTTTGTAGATGCTGTAGAGGCGCTTGATACGGCTTTCCACGGTGGCCGTAATACCCGCCTCTTTCAGCTTGTCGCGGAACACTCCTTCCACGCGCGCCAGAAAAGCTTCCCCCGCTTTGCGTCGGGCTTCGACGGCATCGTGGACCTGCTGATATCCGATGGGATCGACGTAACGGAAGCCGAGGTCTTCCAGCTCTCCGCGGATCTTGCCCATGCCGAGGCGGTGAGCGATGGGGGCGTAGATTTCGAGGGTCTCGCGGGCAATTTTTTGTTGCCGTTCCGGAGGCAGATGTTCGAGCGTCCGCATGTTGTGCAGCCGATCGGCCAATTTGATGAGCACCACGCGGATGTCATCCACCATCGCGAGCATCATCTTGCGCAGGTTTTCGGCCTGCTGTTCTTCCCGGGTTGCGAAATCGATGGCGCTGATCTTGGTGACGCCTTCGACGATATGCGCCACCTGCTCGCCGAATTCCTTGCGAATATCGACGACCGTCACGGAGGTATCTTCCACGGAGTCGTGGAGCAGGCCCGCAGCGATAGCGACGGGGTCCATTTTCATCTCGGCCAGGACCAGGGCCACTTCAAGGGGATGGACCAGATAGGGTTGACCGGAGGCACGGCTCTGTCCGGCATGGTGTTTCTGGGAAAACTCGTAGGCCTTGCGGATTAATTCCAGATCGTCGTTGGGCCGGTTGGCCCGCATTCTGCGCATCAGTTCCCGGAACCGGGTCACTGTGAGCACATTGGTCGCGAACTGTTGGCGCAGGGTCGCCATGCTGGATTATAGCGTGTAGGACCGTGTGGGGCGGGGGCGGGCGCCCGCGCCCGCCGCCTTTGACTTTGAACAGCCCACCGAAGATCAAAAGCCGCAGGCGAGGGCGCCTGCGCCACACAAACAGATCATTCTGCTAGAGTTGGGACGGACAACGCCTTATGAATTCCCCTCGCGTGCTGGTAAGCGGCGCTTCGGGCCCAATCGGGTCCGCGCTGCTGCCTTCTCTGAAGACCCAAGGATTTGCGGTCACACGCCTGGTGCGAAACGCAGCCAATGGACCGGACCAGATCGCCTGGGACCCATCCTGTCCTGTGTCGCCGGATATCGTTTCCGGCTTCGACGCGGTCATTCATCTGTCGGGCGAGTCGATCGTCGGCCGCTGGACTGATGCCAAGAAGCGGAGAATCATCGAGAGCCGTGTTCAGGGCACGGGACACATGGCGCAAGCGCTGGCCAAAGCGGCGCAACGCCCGCGAGTATTCATCTCGGCCTCCGCCGTCGGTTACTACGGCAACCGCGGCGACGAGATCCTCCGTGAAGACAGTCCCTCCGGCGATGGCTTCGCCGCCGAAATCTGCCGTCAATGGGAAGGCGCAACTGAACCCGCGGCAGCAGCGGGAATTCGCTCGGCACAAATGCGCTTTGGAGTGGTGTTGAGTGCGGATGGCGGCGCGTTACCGAAGATGCTTCCTCCGTTCCGTCTGGGGCTGGGCGGCAGGCTGGGCAGCGGCCGGCAGTGGTCAAGCTGGGTGTCAGTCGATGACGTCGTGGGTGCAATTCAACACGTCCTGAATCACGACACCCTGCAGGGCGCAGTCAACACCGTCTCGCCGAATCCCGTGACCAATGCTGAGTTCACCAGCACACTGGCTTCCGTCCTGCACCGGCCGGCGATCTTCCCCATGCCCGCTTTCGCCGTAAAGTTGATCTTTGGAGAAATGGGCGAAGAACTTTTTCTGGGCAGCCAGCGCGTGGAACCTGCGAAGCTTGCAGCCAGTGGATACCAGTTCAAACATCCAGAGTTGAAAAATGCGCTGAAAGATATTCTGCAGCGCTGAACTGTTGGCTTTCTTCGCGTCCTTTGCGGAATTCCTTTGCGACCTTTGCGGTTAGCTCTTCCCGCGTCAAAATCAAACCTTTTAACCGCAAAGTACGCAAAAAGATTCCGCTAAGCGTGCGAAGAAAATCCCCCTGATACGTGCATTTTCGTGATCTTTTGTATTGCCTCCCTCTGAATCTTTACGTCATCTCCAAATCCTGCAAACCAAATCACATCAGGTTCGCGCCGGAACCAGGTCATCTGGCGCTTGGCGTAGTTTCGATGCGCCTGTTGCGCGGCTTGTAGAGCACTCGTGAGGTCCATCTCTCCCCGCACCAGGGCCACCGCCTGTTTATAACCAAGAGCGGCCAGCGGACGGGCGGCCTCGCCGTATTTCTCGAGCAAGCCACGAGTCTCTTCCACCAGACCGCTATCAAACATGCGCTCGGCGCGCAGGTTGATTCGCTCGTACAAAGCCTGGCGATCGGGATCGAGCCCGAGACGCACAATGCGGAACCCGTGCAGTGGATCGCGGCCCTGCTTCCACATCTCGCTCATTTTCGTCCGCGAAGACAGACAGACTTCAATGGCCCGCAATAGCTTGGGAGTGTCATTGGCATGAATCTTCGCAGCAGCAGCCGGATCGAGACGGCTCAGAACTCGATGCAGGTAGCCCGGCCCTATTTCTGTTGCGCGCTCGCGCAGCCGGTCCCGCAGTTCTTCCGAACGTTGCGGACCAGCAAAGAGACCGTCCAGCAAGGCACGCAGATAGAGGCCAGTTCCCCCGACCACAATGGGCAAAGCTTCGCGCGACTTGACCTGTCGCAACACTTCGCGGCCCAGGCGAGCGTATTCGCCGGCGGTGACGTAACCGGACGGATCCACGAAGTCGAGCAGGTGGTGAGGGACCCGGGCACGCTCAGCAAGCGTAGGTTTCGCGGTCCCAATCTCGAACTCGCGATACATCGCCACCGAATCGCAGTTGACGATCTCGCCGTGAAAGCGTTCGGCCAGCGCCAGTGAGAGTGCGGTTTTCCCACTCGCCGTCGGCCCAAGCACCACCACCAGCAGCGGATCGGGAGACACAGTCAGCGAGCACCCCATGCAATGTGATGCCAGTAGCGCGCGAGGGTCAAAAGGAAGATGACAACTCCGATGACAAGAATGCCGCGCGCTTCCAGCTTGTAGATGGAATGTTTTGCCGGACGCTTGGCCGAAGGAGGCACAAAGGCATTGTAGCGCCGCGCCCACATTGATTTCAGCAATGCTAAACTTCCTGCTGCCGTGTCGTTGCCACCGATCACTCCCGCGGGGAAAACCTTACGCTTCGCCGTTTTCGAGGTCGACCTGGCGGCGGGGGAGTTACGCAAAAACGGCAACCGGATTCGCCTGCAGGAGCAACCGTTTCAGATTCTCGTCTCTCTGCTGGAGCGACAGGGAGAGGTAGTCACGCGCGAAGAGCTGCGCGAGAAGCTGTGGCCGGCCGACACGTTTGTAGACTTTGACCACAGTCTGAACACTGCAATCGCCAAGCTGCGGGAAGCGCTGGGAGACTCGGCATCCAACCCGCGCTATGTCGAAACCCTGGCCCGCCGCGGATACCGCTTTCTGGCGCCCGTGCAACGCGCGGAGCCGCAGCCGCTGGATTCTTCGCCAGTGATACTCAAAGAGGCCTCGGCCGGAAACTCAGAAGCGTCCTTCCATCAGGACCTCGAAGTTCCGTTGCCCCGCCGCAGTCTGACTCGTGGTCTCTTCGGCCTCATTCAACTGATGTATCTGATCTTTTACGTGAGCGCGCTGTTTCGCCTCAGCGAGATCGACAGGATCACGAGCACTTTTCTGCCGGGCTGGGGATCGCGCGCGCTTTTCATCGCAGTGATGATGACGGCAGGCGTGGGTATCCCGTTGCGTTGTTACCTGATCTCTGCGGTCGCTTTTGATCACCGGGCCCTCGGCGTCAAATTCCAGCAGATGTTTCCCGTCGTTTTGGCGCTGGACCAACTCTGGGCGGTGGCCCCATTTCTTCTTGCCGAGAAGATCGGTTTTGGAGCTGCCTTTGCGGCGACGGCAGCGCTGCTGTACGTGCCGTTTTCGGAGAGAACGCTGGTGCGATTGGCGTATCCACCGCCAGACGTGGGATAACGTCCTGCTCACGAAAGCCTCGGATCCCCGTCTGAAAAGAGAGAAGAAAAAAGAATTTCAGAATTCAGATTTTAGATTGAAAGGCGTTCAGGCGATAAGTCATTCAGGCCTGGTTCGGAAATCTGCAATCTGCAATCTGAAATCTGAAATTTTCTAGTCCTCCAAGGAGAGTAATGTTTCGCACCGCATTCGTGGTGGCTGTTGTGTGCTGCACTGTCATTCCCCGAAGTGCCTACCCGCAAAACAGTGAGCCGTCTCATCCTCCAGTCCTCGACGTCACGTCAATGGACACCAGTGTCGATCCCTGCACCGACTTTTTCACCTACTCGTGCGGCGGCTGGCTGAAGAACAACCCCATCCCGCCGGACCGCACCAGTTGGGGCATCACTACGAAGCTGGCAGACGACAACCGCGTGGTGCTACGCGAAATCCTGGAGCAAGCGGCGGCTGGTGGCACAGGCCAGGATCCAGTGAAACAGAAAATCGGGGACTACTATGCCGCTTGCATGGATGAAAAGGGAATCGAGACTGCGGGAGCGGCGCCGCTGAGGGCCGATCTGCAGCGAATTGCAGCCATGCACTCTAAACGGGACCTTGCGAAGGCAATCGCCGCCATGCCGGGTCTGCACGCGCCATTCGATTTTCAGTCCGATCAGGATTACAAGAATTCTGCGCAAGTCATCGCGGAGATCGACCAGAACGGCTTAGGTCTTCCCGACCGCGACTACTACCTCAAGACTGACGCGAAATCCGTGGACCTCCGGCACGCCTACCTGGCCCATGTTCAGAAGATGTTTGAACTGCTGGGCGATGCTCCCGACGTGTCCGCTACCGAGGCCCAGACAATACTAAGGATCGAGACGGCACTGGCCAAGGGATCGCTGACGCAGGTGGAGCGCCGCGATCCCAAACTGCTTTATCACAAGATGACGCGCCGCGAGTTGGAGACACTCAGCCCGTCGTTCCGTTGGAAGGAATATTTCTCGCTGGCAGGACAGCCCGGGCTGCAATCGTTGAATGTGACTGCACCGGAGTTCTTCAAAGCGATGGAGTCGACTCTCAATCACGAAGACCTGGCCAGCTGGAAGACCTACTTGCGCTGGCACCTGGTGAATGCGAATGCGTCTTATCTCTCGTCGGCGTTCGTGAACGCCGATTTTGATTTCTTCGGCAAGACTCTCTCGGGAGCGCAGCAGCTGCAGCCGCGCTGGAGGCGCTGTGCAAACTACGCTGACAGTGATCTGGGTGAGGCCCTGGGACAGGCCTACGTGCAGCGCGCCTTCCCGCCAGAGGCCAAGCAACGCGCCCAGAAACTGGTGAAGCAAATCGAAGACGCCATGGAGCAGGACATCGATGGCCTGCCTTGGATGTCTCCGGCGACGAAACAGCAGGCGCTGGAAAAGCTGCACGCCCTAGCCAACAAGATCGGCTATCCCGACAAATGGCGCGACTACAGCGCTTTGGCCATCGCGCGCGACGACGCCATGGGCAATGCCTCGCGCGCGCGCACATTTGAATTCAACCGCCAGATCGCAAAGATTGGCAAGCCCGTAAACCGCGGCGAATGGGACATGACGCCCCCCACCGTCAACGCCTATTACAATCCGCAGGTCAACGACATCAATTTCCCCGCTGGCATCCTGCAGCCACCGCTATTCGATCCCAAATCTGACGACGCTCCGAACTACGGCGACACTGGAGCCACCATTGGACACGAACTGACGCACGGCTTCGACGACGAAGGCCGCCAATTCGATGCCCACGGCAATCTGCGCGACTGGTGGACAACAGAGGATGGCAAACAGTTCGACGAGCGGGCCAGTTGCATCTCCGACCAGTATTCACAATACGTGGCTGTGGATGACATCAAGATCAACGGCCAGCTCACCCTGGGAGAAAATGTCGCCGACCTGGGCGGACTGATGCTGGCTTACGTTGCCTGGAAAAATGAAACCCGCGGCAAGAATTTGGATTCGATCGAGGGCTTTACTCCCGAGCAGCGCTTCTTCATCGGCTACGGCCAAAGCTGGTGCGAGAACACACGCGACGAAAGCAAACGCATGTATGCCACCATCGATCCCCACTCACCCGACAAGTACCGCACCAACGGTGTAGTTTCGAACGTGCCGGAATTTCAGCAGGCATTCCACTGCAAAGCAGGTTCGGCCATGGTGCGGGAGAAGAAATGCAGAGTCTGGTGAAGCAGTCGTCGGTCGTCGGTCGTCAGTCGTCAGCAAATCTTGCCTTTGTTTTGCTGACGACTGAAGACCGACGACTGACGACTGCCTTACTGTATTTCCGATCTTTCCGGGTTGTAGTAGAAGTGGAAGCGTAACGCCAGATACTGGCCGCCGAATTCCGACGGCAGTGGCGGAAACGGTTTGGACGCCGTGATCCCGCCGTAGGCAGCGCGATCCAGCGCGACATCGCCAGAAGAGCCGACGATCTGCAGGCCTGCGACCTGTCCGTTCTTCAGGATGGCGAACTCAATCGAGACTTTCCCTTTTTTCATGAGCGGCGCACGCGCCGACTCAGGGATGATGCGATACCAGTTTTCCTTCACATCGTGCAGCACCCGCGCCAGGTAAGGACCGAAATCCACACCCATTGTGTCGCTGAGGACGTCCATTGGACCGATGGCTTCGTTTCCTTGCTTGCCTTGACCCAGGCCATAGTCTCCACCGTCGCCACCGCTGTATCCACCACGATTCGCCGCAGCAGCCCGGGCTGCCTGTTCAATCGCCGATCCCGCTGACATTGCGCCTGTGCTGAAATTTGGCGTGGGACGCCCTTCGGGCGGCGTCTGCAAGCGTGCTACCGAGTTCTGCTGAGGGGGAGGCTGCGGTGACGGCTGTTCCTGCGGCGCCTGTGGCCCCTGCGCGGCCTGGGCTTGCGGCGCGGGCTGCTGCGCCGGCGGCGCACTCTGGCCTGGGGCGCCTGGCCGCGCGCTGTCCAGAATCTTCTTCAGCTCTTTGCGATCCAGCTGCGGGGCCTTGGAAGTCGCGATGCGGTCTTTGTCCGAGATCTTGTTGGTGTCGGGACGCTTGGAAACTTTCTGCTCGTCCGGCGGAAGCTCCAGGTACGTGAGTTCCTTCTGCTTCAACAGGTCTTGCGGGCTGATCAACAGCACGGAGCGCTTGTGCATCAGTCCTTCAAGACGGGCAGAGTTCACCACCAAAATGATGATCGCCAGGTGGACGCATACCGAAATCCAGAATGCTTCCCGTTGCCGCGATCGGGAGAGATCGTCCTGCAGCTGAATGAGCAGGGCGGGAACGTCGTGCATCTCGCTGTAGGCGGCTTCCCAACTGCTGGCGTCGTACAGATCGCTGCCCGGGGAGGTGAGCGGCTGCGCGGCTGGGACAGGGTTTTGCGGCGGGATTTCAGTAATTGACATCGACCTGCGGGTTCAGCCTGTTAGACACAAATAGCCGACGTTTAGTTGCTGACCGCGCCGGCTTGAGTCTCGAAAATTGGAATTTCTCCGAAGTTCCGGAGTGTTTTCTATTCTCGCATCTTTCTCGAATATCTGCGAAAAACCAGCGCATTCGGGCACGAAAGTTTGTACCTGACTGGTCAATAAAGGGTATCCCGAAGCGCCGGGGTTGATTGTCAAGAAGTGTAAAAACGAAATCCTTCGGAACCATTGTGCAGCAATCACTTACGAGGGCATACACCGGGGAAATTCAGCGCAACTGGTCGAGTTGCACTTTCTGATTGTGCTCCCGCATTGCGGCCACGATATCGAGAGCGAGGGAGAGCGCGCGCCGTCCGTCTTCGAATGAAACCACTGGTTTGGAACGCGTTCGTACTGCGTCCAGAAACGACCGAAGTTCGGCGCGCAGGGGTTCTTCGGATGCGACCGCAGGCTTGGCGACCCCGATCTGCGGATTCACCGAAGGCGTCCCCGACAGCTCGCCGGGTTCACCCACGCTGAACACGAGAACCTCCTGGCGGCTGTAGTCGACCGAAATATATTGCCGGGGCTGAAAGAACCGCAGCTTGCGGACGCGTTCGGTCGACACCCGGCTGGCCGTGAAGTTAGCCACACAGCCGGATTCAAACTCCAGGCGAACGTTAGCGATATCAGCTTTACCGGAAAGGATCGGCAGTCCGACGGCGCGAATTTCCTTCACTGGCGACTTCACCAGGGAGAGCACGACATCGAGATCGTGGATCATGAGATCGAGAATGACGTCGACATCGAGCGATCGGGGAGTGAACACGCTGAGCCTGTGGACTTCAAAAAACATGGGCTGAGTGATGAGCGGTGCGGTAGCGCGAACCGCCGGATTGAAGCGCTCCAGGTGGCCAACCTGGCCGACGCGGTTCAGACTCTTGCCCAGGCGAACCAGTTCGTCGGCTTCCGCCAGCGAAGCTGCCAGCGGCTTTTCGATCAGCACATCGACACCGGCTTCCATCAGGGCCCGCGCAGTCTCCAGATGGCGGATCGTCGGAACGGCAACGGAAGCGGCTTGCACCTCGCTGTGAGTGGTCACCAGTTGCTCGATCGATCCAAACGCGCGACAACCGAATTCAGTGGCAACGGCGTCGGCGCGAGCCACGTCCGGATCTACAACCCCCACCAGGCGGACGGCTTCGCCCTGCTGCGCCAGTTCGTGATAGATGCGGGCATGATTCCGGCCGAAAGCGCCCGCGCCGACAACCGCGACGTTGATAAAGCTGTCAGTCAGTTGGTTCTCCCGGATCTCCTTTGCGACCTTTGCGTAGCCCTTGGCGAACTTTGCGGTCAAAAGCTTTACCGCAAAGTGCGCAAAGAATTCAGCGAAGTTCGCAAAAGATTCAGTTGCGCTTCACTGCGCCGCTTTTTTCAGCAGCGCGATCTGCCCGGCATGATACAGCTCGTGCTGCGCGATGCCACTGAACATGTAATAGAAGTTGTGGAATTTCTCGGTCTTGCCCGGAACCTGCTCCGTTAGCCGCGAATCGGGGAACGCGGCAACTGCCTTGATGAGTTCGTTATGCGTCTTCTTGGCGGATTCAATCGCCAGCGTCCAGGCTGCTTCGCTGGTGTCTTTGATCGTGGGAAAGTTCTGTTCGTCCGTGAGTTCTACCGCCCCGCCAATGCGGCGGCGAACGGCATCGTCCCATGCGGCGATGTGCAGAAGAATTTCCCAGATGCTGTGGGCGGTCTTGATCGGGCGTGCAGCAGCCGTGGCGGCATTTACGCCGGCCAGCAGTTCCAGAATAGAATCTCCGTGCCAGGCATTGCCTTCGAAGGCGCGGCGAATTTGATCGGCGAGGCGGAACGTTTCAGTCATAGACACTCCGAAGCAATACGCTAGCCAGCCACGATAGCGACACCGCACGAATCGGCAGCCGCGATGATGGCATTCCCATCCAGCAGCAGACTCTTACCGGCATCGAGAGCCAGGCAGGTGGCTCCGGCCAGGCGCATTACTTCAATAGTTTTCACTCCCACCACGGGCACATCAAAACGCATATCCTGATTGGGCTTCGCAATCTTCACCACGGTGAGTTCGCGGCCCAGCGTGGACGCCTCCCCGCTCAGCGACCGCATGATCTCCCCGGCGCGCGCGATGGCAGCGTCGGTGCCTTCCATGGCCTCGACCGCCACACATGCGGACTCGGCGACGACCACGGTTTGCCCAATATCATACTGCGCGACCTGGCGGGCGACGGTGCGTCCGTAGTCGATGTTCTTCTGTTCCTGCTCAGTCGGCGCACGCCTGGTGAGAACTCCTGCCCTCGCCAGTAACGGCTCCAGAAACTTGGTTGAATTCTCCAACGTGATGCCTTCTTCGGCAAGGACCTTGGCCACCGCGCCCAGCAACGAGTCGGTGTTTCGCGTGCCCAGTGAAAGCAGCAACTTGGCCAGTTTCCAGTCAGGACGAATGCTGGAGAAAATCTGCTTGTGCTTCACCTGTCCCGCCATGATGGCGCGGCTCACGCCTTCGCGCTGAAAAGTTTCGATCAGCTTGGACAACTCGCCCAGCGAGAGCCAGTGCACCGCCGCGGCTCCGTGTTGCTCAATCTCCGGAAACGCTTCTTCCTTGATGGCAGCGACGATGACGTCGAAGCCTTGCGCGCGCGCGGCGTCCAGCACCAACAGGGGGAAAGTTCCGTTCCCGGCGATGAGGCCGATCCGCTCCGGTTTCATAGTTCATGCTCGTTCTCCGCAATCGATCGCGCACCAGGCTGAGAATCTAACGGCGACTTGGTGCGAAGAACTTCCCACAAGGACGAGCGTCTTCCTGACGGGACTTCAGTCCCCCAAGGATCTGGCGTGATGCGAGGCAGTCGCCGAGCGGCAATGTGCCTATTCGCTGCACGCCAGATCCTTCGCAAGCTCAGGATGACACCCTGCGAAGTAATGGGGAGAGTTTCGACTGCGCTCATGATCGAACCCGCCGCACTCTTGATAAACCTTCGCCTCGCGTAGCACAATCTCTCAACCGCTTATGCCTGAGACACCGTCCGTCGTCCAGCACCCGTCAGGATACATGTGGGGAGCTGCTGTGCGGGCAGCGGCGCGCCAGCGCTTCAAGTTTTCGCTGCAGTGCGAAAGCCAGTTCAAAGCCATGCTCAATGCGGGCCTTAAAACTCAAAACGTCGGGTTGCAGGAATTTACCGAACGCAAGGCCGAAGCCCAGAGCAATGTAGAGAAACTGGTCCGCGCCATGATCAACGCGCAACTGACGAAAGACCCGACGGTCGACGTTCTCGATGAATGGACCATCCTGCACGTTCTCAACCAGGAGCACATGTGTCCGGGACTGTGGCCGATCTGCTGAAAATCACCGATTTACGCTACCCTGCTACTTGATCACGCCGCGCTCCGACGCTTCAATGAAACTGATCAGCGTGTCCACATCCTCGCCTCGGTCCGGCTCGGACTTCAACCGCTCCAGCGCCTGCGAAGTATTCAGCTTGGACGCAAGCAGCAGCTTATAGGCATGGTGAATCTTGCGGATGCGTTCCTTGCTGAAGCCGCGCCGCTCCAAGCCAACAGCATTGAGTCCGTAGGCATGGGTATCACGCGCCGCCGCGGTCTTTGAGAAAGGCAGCACATCGCGCGTCACCGTGGTGCCACCGCCGATAAATGAGTGCGCCCCGATGCGAACAAAATGATGCACCGGACAGAGCGCGCCCACCACCGCCCACTCTCCGACCGCGATGTGCCCTCCCAGGGTCGCTGCATTGGCCAGAATGACGTGGTCGCCGATGTCACAATCGTGCGCGATGTGGGTGTAAGCCATGACCAGCACATGACTGCCCACGCGAGTCAGTCCGCCACCCTTCACTGTGCCGCGGTTGATGGTGACAAACTCGCGAATCTCGTTGTGGTCGCCGATTTCGAGGCGCGTGGGTTCGCCGGCGTAAGTAAGGTCCTGCGGCGCCATGCCGATCGAACAGAAAGGAAAGAACCCGTTGTCTGACCCGATCTTTGTCGGTCCTTCGATGGTGACGTGCGAAACCAAGCGGCACCCTTCGCCCAGTTCAACGTTCGGACCAATTACGCAATAGGGGCCGATCTTGCAGGACGGATGAACTTTCGCTCCGGGATCAATGATGGCCGTGGGATGAATATTCTGGGTTGCCATCGGGTGCTTAGGATTCCGCTGCTTCCGACCCGCCACGTCCGCGTTCACTATCCACCAACTGGCAGCTGACCGTAGCTTCGGCCACTCGGCGGTCTCCGACCGTGACGATGCCTTCCATACGGGCGGCAATCATGTTCACGCGGGCCCGCCAGCCCTTCAGCGTGACTTCGATGCGCAACTGATCGCCCGGAACCACCGGACGGCGGAACCGGGCTCGCTCCACGCCAGTAAACATGATGAGTTTGCTGGCGCGGTCTTCTATTTCAGTGAGCAGCAAGGCCCCACCCGCCTGCGCGATGGCTTCCACAATCAGCACTCCCGGCATGATGGGCAGGCTGGGAAAGTGTCCGGCAAAAAACGGTTCGTTGATGGTTACATTCTTGAGGGCCACAATCCGATGCTTGCGCTCAATCTCAACCACCCGGTCGATGAGCAGGAAAGGAAAGCGGTGCGGCAGGATCTTGAAGATATCGATGATGTCGAGCGTGGTCTTTGCCGGCGCCGGAGATGCGGTCGCTGGATGAGCGATGTTGTTCATTTTCTCTCGTCAGGCAGTTCTCGTCAGGAACGAAGATTATACTGTACCCCGACTCAGCCGCGGAATGACTGCGGGAAATGAGTATAAACCGAGTCGAAAAAGCATGAACCACAAAGGACACGAAGGTCCACAAAGGAAAGCTCGAGATTAAAGTCTTCGTGATACTTAGTGTCCTTTGTGGTTTGGGGTGTTGCGGGCGGCACCGTGAGACCGACCCACAGCCGAGAATACACACTATGAAGAGGGTCCTGAAGAAACCGCAAGCATCGAAGCCTCAACCCGTCCCCAGCGAAGCCGCCAACCGATTGCAGTACTTCACCGAGCGAAAAGATGCCATCACCGAAACCATCCGCCAGTTGGTAGAAATCGAATCTCCCAGCGACCGTAAAGCCGCCGTGGATCAACTGGGCGCGCTTCTGGCTGGACGCTTCGAGAAAATCGGCGGCCACGCAAAATTTCATCGCATCCAGGACTTCGGCGACCATCTGCAAGTTGACTTCGCCGACGGCAAAGGCAAGCCGGTTCTCCTGCTGGGACACATCGACACGGTCTATCCCTGGGGAGCGCTGGCCACCATGCCCTGTCGTGTGGCAGACGGACGACTGTGGGGACCGGGCGTGCTCGACATGAAGTCGGGCATTGCGCTGATCCTGCATGCTCTCGAAGGACTGCGCTCGTGGCACAACGACAGCGTGCCGCGGCCAGTCACCGTGCTGCTGGTGTCGGACGAGGAAGTAGGCAGCGAGTCCTCCCGCCGCATCACGGAGAGCTTGGCCAGAAAATCTGCGGCCGTGCTGGTGCTGGAACCGTCCTACGGAATCAAGGGCGCAGTGAAGACGGCGCGCAAGGGTGTCGGCGAGTACACCATCAAGGTGACGGGAAAGGCGGCTCATTCCGGACTCGATTTCGAAAAGGGCGAAAGCGCCATCGTCGAACTGGCAAAGCAGATCACCGCTATTTCGAAACTCGTCGATCTGAAGCGCGGTCTTACCCTGAACGTGGGAACAGTCTCTGGAGGTACGCGGTCGAATGTGATTCCCGCAGAGGCGACCGCCGTTCTCGACGTACGCGTAGCGAAAATGAAAGATGCGGCCGTCATCGACCGTCAGCTCAAAGCCCTCAAGCCGTTCAACCGCAAGTGCAAGCTGGAAGTTACAGGAGGCGTGAACCGTCCGCCCATGGAACGAGGCGCCGGCATGGCCGCGCTCTACAAGAAGGCTTCCGAAATCGCTAAACAACTGGGATGGAAACTGGAAGAGGCCGCAGTCGGCGGCGGCTCGGACGGAAACTTCACCGCGAGCCTGGGAATTCCAACGCTGGACGGTCTCGGAGGCGTGGGAGAAGGCGCCCATGCCACGCACGAGTCCATCATCATTTCGGAGTTACCCCGCCGGGCGGCGTTGCTGGCAGGCCTGATCGAGCGCGCGTGAATGTAGGCGCGAGCGTCCCGCTCGTGCGGCAGCGCCGAAGAATTCAAGGCTGACGAAGGTCCCCAGCCAGGGGCCTAACTTTGACTCCAGCCACGGGGTAGCCTAGAATTTCCACAGGGTTACTCGCAAGTTCTGAACTTGCTCACCGAGCCAACCCTCTAGGGGAGGATTTACATGCCTGGAAAACTTGGGTTGCCGGAAATTCTGATCATCCTGGCCATTGCACTTCTGATTTTCGGCCCCAGCAAGCTGGCCGATCTGGGCAAGGGCCTGGGCGAAGGCATCAAGAACTTCAAGTCGGCGGTGAAAGACGGGGAAGATCCGGATAAGAAGGTCTAGTTAAGACTCTACACTTGGCCCTGTCCGCGTAGTCCGTGCTCCTGAAGCATCCTGCACACCAGCGCCACCGGCAATCCCACCACGTTGAAATAATCTCCATCGATATGCGGAATCCAGCGCGAAGCCATGCCCTGGATGGCGTAGGCGCCTGCTTTGTCCATGGGTTCGCCAGTTGCGACATAGCAACGAATGTCCTCGTCGGTGAGCGTGGTCATGGTCACCAGCGTGGTTTCAGAACGTGTGTCCTCAAAACCAGTTTCCAGTTTCTGGTTCCCAGTTCTCAGTGGTCCCACCAGGCAGACGCCGGTTGTGACCTGATGAGTTCGTCCGGAGAGCAGGCGCAGCATTCGGCCCGCATCACGTTCGTCGTGGGGTTTGCCGAGAATTTCGCCATCGACAACGACGATCGTGTCAGCGCCCAAAACCAAATCAGCCGGATGCTGGCGAGAAACTGCCAGCGCTTTTTCGCGCGCCAGGCGTTCAGCACACTCGCGCGGGCTCTCTCCCGGCTTCGGCTGTTCAGGAATGTCGGCCGGATACACGGTGAACGGAATACCCGCGTTGCGCAACAACTCCTGGCGGCGCGGAGATGCGGAAGCCAGCACGAGCATTGAAGTCTCGGTCAAGCGGCGATGAGCTCGATACGGTTTCCAAACGGGTCGTGGATATGAGCGCGGCGGACTCCGGGAATGTCCTCCACCTCCACGACCTCTACTCCGGCATGCGACAGTCTTGCGACACAGGTTGCGTAGTCACGGCATAAAAACGCTGGATGCGCCTTCTTCGCCGGACGAAAATCATCCTCGACACCGAGATGAACCTGCACGGCGTCGCTTTCGAACCAGCACCCGCCACGCTTGGCGAGTTCAGCCGGCTTGGGAATCTCCACCATACCCAGCAGGTCGCGGTAGAACCCGCGCGCGACAGCTTCTCCACCCGTAGGCATTGCCAGTTGGACATGATCGATAGAAGTAAATGGCGAAGTGAACGAGGTGGTGGACATGGAGCGGATACATTTTATATCGGACGACGGAGTCAGTTGTCCGAAGTCCGAACTCCGACGCCCGACGCCCTCCCCGTCCCCTGTTAGAATCAACCATTGACCGCCGCAGCCATGGACGCCGCATTTATTCGCAATTTTGCGATCATTGCACATATTGACCACGGAAAATCCACGCTGGCGGACCGCCTGCTGGAGCTGACCGGGTCGCTGACTGCGCGCGAGATGCAGGCCCAGGTGCTCGACTCCATGGACCTGGAGCGCGAGCGCGGCATCACCATCAAGGCTCACGCCGTCCGCATGATGTACACCGCGCAGGATGGCCACACCTACCAACTCAACCTCATCGACACTCCAGGTCACGTCGATTTTTCCTACGAAGTCTCGCGCTCGCTGGCTTCCTGCGAAGGCGCTTTGCTGGTAGTGGATGCATCCCAGGGAGTGGAAGCGCAGACGCTTGCCAATGCCTATCTTGCCATCAACAACCGTCTGGAAATTATTCCCGTCATCAACAAGATCGATCTGCCCAGCGCCGACATTGAGCGCACCAAGGAAATGATCGAGGGTGCAGTCGGTCTCGATGCCTCGGGCGCCGTCCTGATCAGCGCCAAGACCGGCCATGGCGTGCCGGATGTTCTGGAATCCATCGTGAAGCACGTGCCTCCGCCCAAGGGGAATCCCGACAACCGACTGCAGGCGCTGATTTTCGACTCCTGGTTTGATCCCTACCGCGGTGTGATCGTCCTGACCCGCGTCTTCGAGGGAACCATCCGCAAGGGGCAAAAAATTCGCTTGATGTGGAATGGACGCGTGCTGGAAGTTGAAACCCTCGGCGTTCTGACTCCCAAACCGGTCGAGGTCGAAGAACTACGGGCGGGCGAAGTCGGATTTCTAATGGCCAACAGCAAGACCGTGGCCGACACAAAGATCGGCGACACCATCACGGACGAAACTAATCCGGCGATTGAGCCTCTTCCTGGCTTCGAAGAAATCAAGCCCATGGTGTTCGCCGGGCTTTACACCGTGGACGCGCACGAACACACCCAACTTCGCGAAGCCCTGGAAAAGTTGCGGCTCAATGACTCATCTTTCTTTTTCGAGCCGGAAAGTTCGGTCGCGTTGGGCTTCGGCTTCCGCTGCGGCTTTCTCGGGCTTCTCCACATGGAGATCATCCAGGAACGGCTGGAGCGTGAATTCAATCTGGAGCTGATCACTACGGCCCCCGGTGTGCGCTACAAGATCACAAAGACCGATGGCACGTTGATCGAAGTCGACAACCCTTCGCGCTGGCCCGACCCGAGCGAGATTGCCAAAGTCCAGGAGCCAGTGATCCTGGCGACGATTCTTACCAACGAGGAATATGTGGGCGGAATCCTGAAGCTGGTCGAAGACAAACGCGGCAAGCAGAAGACATTTGAGTACGTGAGTTCTTCGCGTGTGATGCTGCACTACGAACTCCCACTGAACGAAATCGTGCTCGATTTTTATGACCGCCTGAAGTCCGTCTCACGCGGATACGCTTCGCTCGACTACCACCTGGCTGACTATTGGGAATCGCCCATGGTGAAACTGGACATTCTGGTCGCAGGCGAACCGGTGGATGCGCTTTCCATCATCGTCCATCGCGACTTTGCCTATGAACGCGGCAAGCTGCTGGTTTCCAAAATGCGCGAACTGATTCCCCGGCAAATGTTTGAAGTCGCGATCCAGGCTTCGATTGGATCAAAGATTATCGCCCGCGAGACGGTGTCGGCCATCCGCAAGAACGTCATCGCCAAGTGCTACGGCGGGGACATCTCGCGAAAGCGCAAACTGCTGGAGAAACAAAAAGAAGGCAAACGCCGCATGAAGCGCATCGGGCGCGTGGACATTCCGCAGGAAGCATTTTTAGCGGTGCTCAAAGTGGGCGAGGACAGTAGCTAAGAGTTCAAGAGCGTAAACCACGAAGGACACAAAGGCGCACGAAGGAAAATCCGCATTCCTTCGTGAACCTTCGTGTCCTTTGTGGTTAAGGCCTTTTGTCGGAAATCTACTCTGTCCAATCAAACGACCGCGTCACGGCTTTCTTCCATAGCCGGTACATTTCGGCACGTTTCGGCTCATCCAAGCTCGGATTCCAGGTTTGTCCCACCGACCATCGAGCGCGCAGATCGTCGGTGTTCTTGTAGAAACCAACCGCCAAGCCGGCAGCGTAGGCGGCACCCAGCGACGTCGTCTCTTTGATCAGAGGCTTCACTACTGGACGGTTCAGGATGTCAGCCTGGAACTGCATCAGCAGCGTGTTGTCCACCATGCCACCGTCCACGCGCAGGACATCCAAGGCAATACCGGAGTCCTGCTCCATGGCCTCGACGACTTCGCGAGTCTGGAACGCCGTGGCTTCGAGGACAGCGCGGGCCAGGTGTCCTTTATTGACATAGCGGGTCAGACCGGCGATCACGCCGCGGGCGTTGTGCTTCCAGTAGGGCGCATAGAGGCCGGAGAACGCCGGGACAAAATAGACGCCGCCATTGTCCTCCACCGTGCGGGCAAGGGTTTCGATTTCGGGACTCGCACCGATCAGTCCCAGGTTGTCGCGCATCCATTGCACCAGAGCGCCCGTAATGGCGATGCTGCCCTCTAGCGCGTAGTGTGCGGGCTCCTTGCCGAATTTGTAGGCAACGGTGGTAAGCAACCCGCAGGTGGAACGGACAGCGCGTTCTCCCGTATTCATCAACAGAAAACAGCCGGTCCCGTAGGTGTTCTTGGCTTCGCCGGATTTGAAACAGGTCTGCCCTACCAGCGCGGCTTGCTGGTCACCCAGAATTCCTGCGATCTCGACTCCCTTTGCCGCGCCGACTTTTACGGTCCCGTAGGCTTCGCCGCTGGAGCAGATGCGCGGCAGCATGGCTTGCGGAATTTCGAACGCGTCCAGCAAGTCTTCATCCCACGACAGGGTGTCCAGGTCCATAAGCTGGGTACGGCTGGCATTGGTGACGTCAGTGATATGCAATCCACCGGCAGTTCCGCCCGTGAGATGCCAGGTCAGAAAAGAATCGATATTGCCGAAAACTACTTCGCCGGTTTCAGCCTGCTTGCGCACACCCGGCACGTGATCGAGTAGCCAGCGGATTTTCAGACTGCTGAAGTAGGTACTGAGCGGGAGTCCGGTCTTGGCGCGGAAGCGGTCGGCGCCGCCCTCACGCGAAAGTTTGGCGACGTAGTCATCCACCCGCGTGTCCTGCCAGACCAGCGCGTTGGCCACGGGCTTACCGGTCTTGCGGTTCCACAGCACCGTCGTCTCGCGCTGGTTGGTGATGCCGATCGCAGCCAGGTCGCTGGCGTGAAGCTTTCCGGTCTCCAGAGCCTTCGCGATCACGTCCTGGGTAGCCTGCCAGATTTCCTCGGGACTGTGCTCGACCCATCCCGGCTGCGGATAGATCTGCTCGTGCTCCTTTTGTGCAGACGCTACGATCTTGCCGGCCGCGTCGAACACGCAGAAACGTGTGCTGGTAGTTCCCTGGTCGATTGCGCCAATGTAGTTAGCCACGGCGGCTATGGTAATGGAGGATCAACGGCAGGGCAAAAAATAGTAAGTCGGTTTCTAGTGGCGGGCGGAAAACTGGAAGGCTATGTAGAACAGCTGGACGATGGTCAATCCGACAATCACGTAAGTGGCGATTTCCATCCGCCGGCCGGACTCGCGCACGCTCTTTACCACTTCGGACATGTCCGTAGTCGCTTGCAGCAACTTGTCGGTGAGTTCGTCGAGATGATCCGTTGCACTGCGCAGTTTGTCCAGCACGCGAGACGTGTCCACCAGCGCGGTCGCCGCCCGCTCGCTGTTCCGCAAATCGAGCTCGGTCTTACAGGCAGCCCACCACGGGCTTCCAGGTGGATTGTCGTACATGCGCTGCCGTATCTCTTCGGACGAGCGGGAGCGCAGTAACTGCACCAGTGCCTGGACCGTGTCGCTGGTCTTGGGATCAAGAGTCGGAGTGGCCATAGTTTGGAAATAACGCCTAACAAGAACCATTTGATGATAGGGCCTGATGGTAACCATAGACAGGTAACGGAAGGCCAAGCGGAGATTTGCTCAAAGACCAATTGCCCGGATAAAGCCTAAACCCTTGTCCTGCAGGGCTTTGCGAAAGGGATTCGCATTCCTTTGTGTACCTTCGTGTCCTGAGTGGTTATAGCTCTTTAAAAGCATGAACCACCAAGGACAGGAAGGTTCACGAAGGAAGCACAAGGACTCGAGCTATGCGGAGCGTTCCAATTCAGTCCGGTCCCATTTGCCCAGATTTGCCCCAGCATCGTACGTGCTTTGCAAGAATTCGAGCAGCGCAGCTCGCGGAGAAGGCGATGTACGGACGTCGTCGTACATCAGAAAAAACTCTTTCATCCCCGAGTGGTAGAACGCTTTGGCAGGACGCACCGGACTCTGCCCATAACCGGCCGGCTCTGGCGCGGCATAGACATAGAACGCCGGGCCTTTGATCTCGCCCCCGCCGGGCCAAAAGCCGGCGCTGATCACCTCATGCGAATAAGCCTCGCGCGTGATCGAGTCCGCCCCTTCGCGTTCCGGAGCGCGCCGTCCGGAGAAACGTGTGACCGCCAGATCGAAACTTCCCCAAAAGAAATGTACCGGGCTGCTCTTCCCGATGAAGTGCGCACGGAATTCCGTGAAGATGTTGTGAGTCAGCAGCAGGATGCGCCAGAACCGTGTAACGTACTCGCGGTCGTAGGAGACGTGCTGCGTATCGAGATCAAAAGCAATCGGGTTGGGCAGTTCGACCGGCATGTGCCAGATTTTTACTTCGATACCGAGCCCAGCCAACGCGGCCATAAATTCCTTATAGAAATCAGCCACCGAACGCGGCGCCAGCGGAATTGTCTTTCCCGCACCTTCGCTCGTCCGAATCATGAGGTTGTGTTCTAGAAAATCGAATTCCACCTCAAAGATTCCGCGTTGATACGGGATGGCAGAAGTCGTAAGGCCACGCGCACTGACGTAGAGTGGCACCTCCCACCAGTGATTGATCAGTGGACTCAATGTCAGGCGAACCTTACCCACGATCTGCGTCCACATGTGAAGTGTGGCGTAGGTATCTTGCCAGGCTTCGAGAGGCAGTGCCGGCCAGGATTCAGGCTTCGCGGTGAAATCGTCGGCACCGACGAGCGGCTTCTGGATACCTGAGTTCTTCGTGTCCAAGCCCACCTCCCAAAGTCTCAGCGTACTCCTATTTTGCCGAAGCCGGACTTGGGTGCCCCGCGGTAGCCTGGAGCAACTTCTCGACCGACGGAGTCACCACAATCAGCAATTGGGCCTGCGCTTTTTTGGCCTGCTCTACCACTGCTGCTTGCTGGGTGACCCACTCCGGTGGAGCTGCCTGACCGCGATCGATGTAATAAAGCGCGGCCAACCCTGCCGCTCCGAGCGCCGAGAGGTTCTGCGACAGCGGCGCAACTTCTTTGAGCAGCAGAGACTTTTCAAGTTGCGGCTGAAGTTCGGCCTGGTTGTCGCGCCAGCGTTTGAGGATGTCCTTCATCTCTGCTTCCGAGCCCGGCTTGGCCGCATTCGCGAGCAGGTCGTTCACAGCCTTCGCAAACCACCTGGCGGTCGCACTCTCGGCACGCACCGCGTCTACCACGCGATTCAGCGGCGAAAGGCTGGTAGCGGGCGCAGGAGCTGTCTCCTCCCGCGTATAGTCTTTCACCGGCTCGACAACATCGGCCAGTACTTTGAGAGCCGATATGTCGTCACTACCAGCGATACGGCGAAGCATGGGAGCATAGCTGGAGTTGTGGGTCAATCCAAGTCCATCCATCCACGTGCTCACCACCGCCAACCGCTGGTACATCGAGTTCACATCGCGCGCGTCCTGCGGAGACCACAATCTTTCAGCGATCGCGGCGGTACGGGGCCAGATGCGGGAGTCAATATTCTCTGGAGAAACATACTCAGCCCACATGCAGGCCTCGCCGCCCAGGATACGCTTTTGTTCCTCCGGCGTCAGTGTCGCAGCGGCACCGCTAAGCGCCTCGGTAGCATAGTGCCGCTCTGCTGACCACATCAGGTCGACGTAAAAACCGGACGAAAGCAGCCCTCGATAACCCTGCTTCGCCGCTTCCGCCAGAGAATCCGGCCCGCGCCACGACTGAATCACAATGGTCTTGGGCAGATCGGGGCGAAGGATTTCATCCCAACCGAGCATGGTCTTGCCATGCTTGGCCACGATCTTCTGCACGCGCTGGTTGAAATACGCCTGCAGATCGTTGTTGTCTTTCAATCCGTGGGCCCGCATGAAGACCTGGATCTTAGGATTCGCGTCCCACTCCTTGCCGTTTACCTCGTCGCCTCCAATATGAAAAAACTGGTCGGGAAAGAGCGCCGCCATCTCTCCGATGAATGTGTCGAGAAATTTATAGGTTTCTTCCCGAGTGGGGTCCATGGCTGGATCGAAGACGCCCCACCCGCGCTCGATCTGATACGGTCCCTTGCCGCTGGCCAGTTCGGGATAACCCACGAACCATGCGGTCGCGTGTCCCGGCATATCGAATTCCGGGACGACCCGAATGCCCCGCTCGCGCGCATACGAGATCAGATCGCGGACTTCGTCCTGCGTATAGAACAGGCCGTCGGAACCCATGCCCTGCAGCTTGGGGAATTTCTTGCTCTCGATCCGGAAGCCCTGGTTTTCCGACAGATGCCAGTGAAAAACATTCAGCTTCACCGCCGCCATGCCGTCGAGATTCCGCTTGAGAACATCGAGCGGAATAAAGTGCCGGCCAACGTCAATCATCAATCCCCGCCAGGCAAAACGCGGGCTGTCTTCGATGGAAAGCGCTGGCACCGCAAAACCCGCGCCGGTGGTTTGCTCCAATTGCAGAAAAGTCTGCAATCCCCGCATGATGCCTAGGGTGGTAGGCGCACTCAATCGAGCGCCGGAATTGCTGATATCAAGGCGATAAGATTCGTCTTCGCCAAGTTCCTGCACCGCCTTGGTTCCGCCGGCCGCCTGAATGATCAAAGTGGCAGTGGCGGAATCTGTGACCTTCATGTCGAAGGGAGGCATTCCGGTCTGGCGCCGAAGCTGAATGAGAAAGAGTTCGACCGCGCGATCCAGCCGAGCGTCGTGGTGACCGGCGATCGAAACTGAAAAGTTGGGATCGATCACAAGCTGGCCGGAGCCCATCTGCACCTTGGCTGGCATCGGCATGAGATTCAGCGACTGAGCCTTTGCCCCGGTGACGAATACGCCGCACAGCATGACAGCCAGAATAATCCGCACCATTCGTTCTCCAATAATTTTGGTCTGATAATTACGAGGGAATCGCGAGAGGGAGCATAGTGGAAGAGTCGATGACTCTGCAAATGCCGAAGGACGGGAGGTACGACGTTGGGGTCGCGTCCTGGAGGGACGCCTGATAGTAGCCCGGCGTTTCAACGCCGGGTAAGCTGATGAAATTATTCCCGTCCCGTAGGAACGACTGAAACTATGCACGAACGTTTTGCGGACGTTTCAGGCGTGCCTACGGCACGCCAGCCGTGCATAACAAAAACCCGCCACTGAAGTGGCGGGCTACTATCAATGGTCCCTCCGGGACCTCAATTTTTAGTGGCACGACGTACAAAATGGCAAAAAAACTACCCTTCGGCCACCATCTCGCTGTAGCAACCCAACGCCACGCCCCAAAGGAAAGGTTCGTCAGCCAGCCGGCGCAATCCGATTTCGCCGGCACCGTGGGTTCCCTGCATGCCCGTCCAGACCACGCGGAACTGGGCTTTCTCATCGTCGAGCTGCACTTCCAGAATCTCTCCCGGCTTGATCTGGCGACGCATGCCCTGGACCACCACCCCGCTGCTGCTCAGGTTCTTGACGCTGGCCAGCTGCATGAAAGGCAGGTCGTGAGCATCCACGCCCCAGATTCGTACCGGCAATTGTGCCTTGACCCGAGGATTGCGACGACGATCCATCCCGTGCTCCTTGGCTCCGAAGCTGAACGCTTCGGGGCTCGATCCTGGTGGATAGTACGGTGATTGGCTCGACAGTAAAACTTACGGGGGTCATGCTCAGCTGGTGCCCGTAGTCACAAGCTAAGTGCTTTATGCACATGGCCTTAAAGGGGAAGGCGAGGGGCTCCTGTCAGTTCAATTGGGAAGCGAGCAGGATCCCGGCCCACGGGGATCACCACACGAACCGCAGCCTCCCGTCGACGGTGCCGAACTCGGACTGCCCTTGGCGCTGACGGCAAAGACCGAGAGTTGCGGCGCCAGCTTGCCGCCGTGGCACTTGGGACATTCCGCCTTCTGCTGGCCGTAGACTAGGGCTTCGAACTGGTGGTCGCATTCCTTGCAGATGTACTCGAAAATGGGCATCGCCGTCGCTCCTTCGTTAGTCGTCCCCATTTAAAATCATGCGTGGAGACTGTGCAAACGAAAATACCGACATTCGTGCCGCGGCGCGGTCTTGGCGGTGGACATCGCCAGACCCTGGCCAGCTTCTTCCTCTCCCGCCGGCCCGCGCTTCCGGTCGCTGAGGCGCGTTTCATTGAAGTCGAGCCGGGCGTCCAGATTCTGGCGCACTGTCACTGGCAGATCGACCGGCAGAATGCCCTGACCGTCATCATCGTTCACGGCCTCGAAGGCTCAAGCGATTCCACTTACATGTTGGGGATCGCCGCCAAGGGTCTTGCCCTCGGCATGAATGTGGTCCGGATGAACCAGCGCAATTGTGGCGGTACGGAAGCTCTGGCGCCCACGCTCTACCACTCCGGCCGCTCGCAGGACATCTCTGCTGTGGCGCAAAATCTCATCGAACACGACAAAATCGCCCGCTTCGCGCTGGCTGGATATTCCATGGGCGGCAACTTGGTGCTGAAGTTGGCCGGCGAATGGGGCGGCTCAGGACCGAGTCAATTTCGTGCCGTGGCGGCAGTCTGTCCCGCAGTCAACCTCGCCGCTTCTGCCGACGCTCTGCATCTGCCCAGCAACCGTTTATACGAACAGTATTTCTTGTGGAAGCTGGGCCAGCGGCTGCGCACCAAGGCCCAATTATTTCCTGGCGCATTCGACCCCTCGCGTCTCCGCGGAATCCGCAGCCTGCGCGAATTCGACGACAGAATCACCGCATTCTATTGTGGCTTCACCGGAGCAGTCGATTACTACGACCGCGCCGCCGCTGCTCACGTCGTTGATCGGATCGCGGTACCTACGTTAATTCTGAACGCAGCTAATGATCCCTTTATTCGCATCCTCCCCGAAACCCGCCGCAAGATTCTGGACAATCCGAATATCACGTTCATCGAAACCGTAGACGGCGGCCACTGCTCTTACCTCGGCAAGACCAACGGCAGTGATGGAGATGACGGACGTTGGGCAGAAACTCAGATCGTAGAGTTCCTGCGCATAATGTAGACGCCCGACAATGTAGATGCGAGCGTCAGCGCTCGTGTGGTCGAGCCTCGTCCGGTCAAACAAGGCTCGACTGCTTTTCCTATAGAATCAACGCGGATGAAGTTCCTGCAGTCGATTCGCGTCGCCATCGTCCTGCTGGCGCTCCCACTGCTGCTTTGGGCAGAACCGGTCTCCCAACTCCATCCCACCGACTACGTCAACGACTTCGCCCACGTCCTCGACCAGACCACCGTCGCTCAACTGGACAACATCTGCTTGCAGCTGGACCAGAAAGCAAAGGCGCAGGTTGCCGTAGTCACAATAAACACTCTTGATGGCTCGGACATCGAGAACTACGCCGTCGCCTTGTACAAGCAGTGGGGCATCGGGAGCAAAGCCACGGACCACGGCGTCCTGATCCTGCTGGCGGTGCAGGACCACAAATACCGCATCGAAGTCGGGTACGGTCTGGAACCAATCCTGACCGATGGCAAGGTAGGAAGCTTCGGCCGCGAAGCCGTTCCGTTGCTCCGGGAGAACGACTACAACGGCGCCGCGTCGCTGATGACATCGAGAGTCGCGGATGTCATCGCGCAAGATGCCGGGATTCAACTGACCGGGGACCGCCCGCAACTCCCGGTGCAGCGCAGTCAGCCCGATGCAGGAATGTCCGGAAAACAGATCCTAATTCTGGGCGTAATTCTCCTCATCGTGCTGCTTACTCCTCTGCGCAAGGTCTTGTTCTGGCTACTTCTGTCCGGCATGGGTGGCGGTGGAGGATACGGTGGCGGCGGATACAGCGGCGGTGGCGGCTTCGGAGGTGGGGGCGGAGGCTTCGGTGGATTTGGCGGCGGCAGTTCAGGAGGCGGCGGCGCCAGCGGCAGCTGGTAGGGAATTTATGTAGCGCCGGCATTCTGCCGGGTGTCCCGAGGGCATCTTGCCCTCGGCGTTTGTAGCTATCGTTTGGCTGGGTACGAAGCGGATGGGCGGGACGCCTGTCCTTCAGCAGGAGGTTTGGAATGGTCGCAGAGAAGCAACTCGATGAATTCGTCAGCCGCATGAAAAAGGCGGCGGGGCAAAACCTTGAGAGCATCGTGCTCTACGGTTCAGCCGCGACCGGAGAATATCAGGCCGACTTCTCCAACCTGAACCTACTCTGCATTCTGCGGGAGAGTTCGTTTTCCAGCCTGTCCGCCATCGCGCCCGTGGTGGAGTGGTGGCACAGCAAGAAGCATCCCGCACCACTGGTGATGACCCGGGACGAACTCGAACATTCTACCGATGTGTTTTCGATCGAGCTGCTCGACATGCAGCATCATCACCGCCTGCTTTTTGGCGACGAAGTGCTGACAGGCCTGAAAATTCCGCTTGGCATGCACCGGGCCCAGCTGGAATACGAACTGCGCGAGAAAATCATCCTGCTGCGGCAACGACTGCTGCGAAACGGGAGACAACGACCGCGCGCTTTGGGAGTTACTTCTGGGCTCGGTATCTGCCTTCTCGACTTTGTTCAGACACGCGCTGCTGGCCCTAGGAGATGTCGCGCCTCATTCCAAGCGCGAGGCTATCCAGATTCTGGCGACCAAAATCGACTTCGAGCCGTCGGCTTTTCTGCAGTTGCTGGACATTCGCGACCACAAAGCGGAACGCAAGCAATTCGACGCCAAGGAAGTTTTCACCCGGTATCTGGCTGCCGTGCAGCGCGTGACCGCCGCAGTCGATACAATGCTGGATATCAACATCGACAAGAAATGACAGGCTAAAGAAAAGACTGAAGTAAACCGTTTCTGCGACTTCTGGTTCAGGAGGAAAGTATGATCAAGTTTTTAATCGTGATTGCCATCGTGGCAGTGATCGCATTCGTTGTCTTCGGACAATATGTGGGCGTCCGCAATACTCTGGTGACGAAGAATGAGGCCGTGAAGGCCTCCTGGTCGCAGGTGGACATCGTGCTGCAACGCCGCGCCGACCTGATTCCCAACCTGGTCGCAACCGTCAAGGGCATCGCCCAGCAAGAACAGACCGTTTTTGGCGACATCGCCAAAGCCCGCTCGGCATTGCTTTCCGCCGGCACTCCCTCGGACAAGATCGCGGCCAACGGACAACTGGACGGCGCTTTGGGTCGACTGCTGGCGATTGTCGAGAACTATCCGCAGCTGAAGTCGAACGAAAACTTCCTCAAGTTGCAAGATGAGTTGGCCGGCACCGAAAACCGTATTGCAGTCGAACGCAAGCGCTATAACGACACCCTCCAGGACTACAACACCTACATCCAGCAATTCCCCAACAGCATCTTCGCCGGATGGGCAGGATTCAAACCCAACGAAGCCTATTTCGCCGCGTCCGAGGGATCGCGCCAGGTACCGACTGTGAATTTCGCGCCCCCCGCCGCAACTCCACAGGCCGCGCCGCAGCCAGTTCCCGCGCACTAGCGTGGAAGCTGATTTCGCAGTCGAACTGGGACCTGAAGACGAAACCCTGGAACTACCTTGGGCCGCCGAAGATGGCGGCCCGCGTTATTACGATTTAAAACGCCAGCCTGACCTTCTGCTAAATATCGAAGAAGCAAGCAGAGAACAAGAACTCGGCGAGTTTCTCGCCGCGATGAATGCTCCGGCCAGCATTCTGGAAACGGCCAAGTGCGATGCCTGGTCAAGCACGGAGATGAATCCCGAAGAAGAGATCTTCGGGGCAGCATTCAAGTTCGGTTCCTATATCGATCTTCTGTTCACGCAGGAGAGTTCACGCAGTTCCTTCGCCGAGCATGAGCAGTTCGCCAGGCGAGTTGTACAACTCCTGAAACGTGTTCCCGAAATTCCCGCAGCCGCAGAGTTGCTGATCCGGCGCTGCTTTTACCACGTTGAAGACGAGGTCCAGGAAGGCTTCTACATCACCTTCTACGTGTTCGGATACGGAGACGAAGAACCGCAAGCCCGCCAGCGCTGGGCGATTGCATTGAAGCTGGTGGAAAATGCAATTCGCCAGGTGTTCGTAATGTAGGCGCGAGCGTCCCACTCGTGCAGGGAACCACCACTGTCGGTGCAAGACTTTATGCAGTGACGGGCATGGACGCCCGTCCTCCATCCAGCCCTGCTGCTCCGCGACGTTTCCATCGCGTTCGCCAGACCGAAAGCAGCAGCATCGCGACAGATATCGCGACCAGGCCCATCGACGCCACTTCGACGCCAACTGCGTGCTTGGGCAGAATGGAAACGCGTCCGTAAACGAACTCGATGTGCACCCAATAAACCAGCAGAGAGGTCTGTCCCAACTGAATGAAGGGACTGAATCCCCACTGACCCGCACCCCAGCGGCACCAGGCGTAAGTCACGGCCAGAATTGCCAGCAGCAATCCCACGCGAATCAGAAAGAAGTTCGGGCTGGTATGCCAGAAGTCGTACACGGCGTAGAAATTCTCGGGACGCGCATCCATCCAGCGCGCCAGATAGATCAGCGCAACTCCAGCGGCCCCTGCCATCCCAAAGACCGCAGCCTCGCGCTGGCGCGCCCAATCGCTTAGCAGCAAGAATCCGACGGCGAGTCCGGCGAAGGCAAAAGCCGTCCAGGGGAAGATGGGGAAAATCCATGCTTGCGGCTTGCCTAGGTTGTGTACGCCATCGATGTATGACTCTATCGGCCACGGCAGCCAGCACGGACGCCACGTAGTCCACAGCGGCGGAGTCAGCAGGGAGATCAGCAGAGCGGTCGCGCCTGCAGCCGCTCCGAGAACCTGCCGGATGTGTGATGTTGAACTCACACTAAGCACGATCCAGCACATGACGCCCATCAGCATCATCGACACGCCGATCGTATTCAGGATGTCCACGCGCAAGAGATCGCTCCACGGAGCCCATCCCCAGGCGATGAGGTATTCCTGCAATCGGAAAAGCAACCCAAGCCCGAGAATTTCCGCGCCGCGCCGGATCGTGGTAAAGGCAATCGCATTTGGAGTTGAGCCTTTCTGTCGTAACTTGTCGGTCACGAGAGCAAAGGACATTCCTGCCAGAAAGAGAAACAGCGGCGCTGGGAGCGTTCCACCGAGCTGTGACCACATGAAGAACGTCGACTTGCGGGCCTCGGGGCTCAGCCAGGAGTCGTAGCAATGAGTCTGGAACATCAGGATGCATGCCAAGCCACGCATCCAGTCGATGTATGCCAGACGATGTGTAGTGGAGACGGACATGCAACGCGAAAGTATACGGCACGAAGCGCCACGAACCACGTAGGGGCGGACGCCCTCGTCCGCCCAGCGGAGCGAAGCTCCGCTATTTGCGGCCGGCTAAAGCCTGTCGAGCTGCGCTCGACCGGGCGGACGAAGCGTCCGCCCCTACGTGATTCGTGGTGACCCATTCGCACCAACTTCTAAAGCGTCGTAAGATATCCCTGTGCCAGACGTAGCCAATCTCGCAGCCAAGCGCGCCGCTCTTGACCAGCATCTTCTAGGCTTGGGGCGGACCTTGGTGGCCTATTCCGGCGGCGTGGACTCAGCGTTCCTGGCCTGGGCCGCTCATCAGGCCCTGGGCAGCAACATGCTGGCCGTCATCGCCGATTCGCCCAGCCTGGCCCGCGCCCAACTGGCGGACGCTACGGCCTTTGCCGCCGAACAAGGCATTCCTCTGGAAATCATCGTCACCGACGAACTCGACCGCCCCGAGTATGCCCGCAACGACGCCTCCCGCTGCTTCCATTGCAAGGACGAACTCTTCACCGTGATGGAGGAATTTCGGAGCCAGGGTGGATTCAATGCCATCGCTTACGGGGTCAATCTGGACGATCAGGGCGACTTCCGTCCGGGGCAAAAAGCCGCCGACCGGCACCACGTGGCGGCGCCTCTGCGACAAGCCGGGCTGACCAAGCAGGACATCCGGGAACTCGCCCGCACCGCGGGTCTGCGGGTGTGGGACAAGCCGGCTTCCGCCTGCCTCTCGTCACGCATCGAGTACGGCCGGGAGGTCACGCGCGAAGCCCTGAGCGTCGTCGAGCAGGGCGAAGATGCTCTGCACGCACTCGGATTCCGGCAGGTGCGTGTGCGTCATCACGGCGACATTGTTCGAATTGAGATCGCTCGCGAGGAGTTGCCCCGCGCTCTCACTCCGGAAATGGCCGCCGAATTCACCCGCATCTTCAAACCTCTGGGATTCAAGTTTGTGACCCTCGATCTCGAAGGCTTCCGCTCCGGATCGATGAACACACTGCTGCCGGCCGAGGCCCTGACCCGGCGCTGATTTCGCACTCCAGAGCGCCTTTTAAGTCCTTTCCCTGCACGGTCGGCCCTCTCAAACGTGAGATAATCAAGGTTAATCCTCAATGAATAGGCGGTTTCTAGTGACGTTTACGCGGCGTGCCGCACTCTTGCTTCTACTGGTTTGCCTGGGCTGTTCGGCCCAGTCGGCGTCCCCTGAGGTATCCCGTCGGATCGAGCAACAGGTGCGGACTTACTACTCCATTCCGGCCCGGGTTAAGGTAGTTCTGGGCCCGACCAAGCCCAGCGAGTTTCCCAACTACGACGCTTTGACCATCACCTTCGACGGCGGGGAGAAGAAGCAGACATACGATTTCCTGCTGGCCAAGGACGGCAAGACGCTGCTCCGCATGACCAAACTCGACCTCAGCAAAGATCCGCTGGCTGAGGTCATGAAAAAGATCGACGTCAAGGGCCGTCCGACTCGCGGCAACAGCCAGGCCAAAGTCGTGGCCGTCAACTATGACGACTTCGAATGCCCTTTCTGCTCCCGCATGCACCAGACCCTGTTTCCTGACCTGCTGAAGGAATACGGCGATCGCGTCGTTTTCATCTACAAGGATTTCCCGCTGGCTGAGATTCATCCCTGGGCGACCCATGCGGCGGTGAACGCCAATTGCCTGGCGGCGCAGAATCAGGACGCTTATTGGGCTTTTGCCGATTACATTCACGCTAACCAGAAAGAAGTGAACGCGGAAAAGAGTCACGACTTGCAGTTTGCCGCGCTCGACCGGATGACCACTGAGCAGGGGCAAAAGCACAATCTGGATGTCACGAAGCTGCAAGCCTGTATCAAGGCGCAGCAGGATGACACCGTGAAGGCTTCGGTCCACGAAGGCGAGGCACTGGGTGTCGAAGCAACTCCCACGATGTTCATCAACGGAGAGAAGGTGGATGGGGCGCTGCCGGTCAGCGAACTTCGAGATGTTCTGGATCGGGCCCTGGTGCAGGCGGGTGAGACGGCGCCAGTCCATCCTGCGGCTGCCGCAAGCGGGACCCAACCGGCGAGCAAGTGATCGTTAATCTTTAAGACAGTCTTTACGACCCGCGGACAACCATTCTTGGGCTGTCAAAGTATAATCCTGTGGCTAGTGTGGAGGGCCTGATTTGAAACTACACGATCTCTTGCGTCGCAGCCCCGTTGCGCTCGTTGCCGCCTGCCTCCTTATTTTTTCCGCTGCTTGCACCTCCAAGCAGGCCAGCGACGACGTTGCCGCCACCGTGGACGGCCGCAAAATCTACCGCGCCGACGTGGAGAAGTACTACCAGAACCAGACTGCCGGCTCCGACCAGGTGCCCATCGGCGAGCAGGCCACGAGCTTGCGTCTCAGCATCCTCAAGGAATTGATCGACAACGAAATCCTGATGCGCCGGGCTGAAAAGCTGGGACTGTTGGCCACCGACGAAGAGGTGGAAGCCAAGCTGAACGAAATCAAGTCGCCCTACACCAAGGAACAGTTCGATGCTCGCCTGAAAGAAAAGAAGATCACGGTCGACGATTTCAAACGCGATCTGCGCCGCTCCCTCACCGTGGACAAAGTACTGAACAAGGAAATCACTTCCAAGATCAACGTCACTGATCAGGACATTACGAACTACTACAACGCGCACAAAGCAGAATTCAACCTGATCGAGCCACAGTATCATCTGGCCCGCATTCTGGTGACGGCGACGCCCAATCCTCAAGTCCACAACTTGAAGAACGACAAAGCCCAGACCGAGGCCGATGCGCGCAAGAAAATCCAGATGATCATGAACCGCCTCGACAGCGGGGACGACTTCGGAACTCTCGCTATGAATTACTCCGAAGACGCGGAAACTTCGGGCAGTGGCGGCGACCTGGGCTTCGCTCCCGAGTCATCGCTTCACAATACGGACCCCGGCACGCGCGACGCCGTATCCAAGCTGAAACCCGGTCAGTACAGCGCCCTGATCCCACTCACCAATCCGATGAACAAGCAGGTTGCGGGATACCAGATCGTGAAGCTAATTTCGAAGGAGCCCGCAGGACAGCGCGAGTTGGCCGATCCGCGGGTGCAGCAAGCCATCCGCTCCCAGTTGCGCGACCGCCGAGAGCAACTATTAAAAGCCGCGTACTACGAGGTTTTGCGCGACCAGGCCAAAGTGGAAAACAATTACGCCCAAAAAGTGCTGGACGGCAACGGCACAGCCCAGTAAGGACCAATCTGCGCATCGGCAAGAACCAGGAGGGTGCCCATCCTATTTCGCGTTCTGAGCGAAATAGGGTGGGAGACGGTGAAGACTTCACTCTACGATCGCCAACACGTCTCCAGCATTCACGGCCGCGCCTTCTGCCACAGACAATTTAAGTACGATCCCCTTTTTCGGGGACTTGATTTCATTCTGCATCTTCATGGCTTCCACAACCACCACGCCCTGCCCGGCTTCGACAGGCGAATTCTCGCCGACCAGAAAACGGACTACCTTCCCCGGCATGGGCGCCAACAGTTGCCGCGGCCCTTTACCACCGTCGGCGCGGGATTTGCGACTGCGCAGCGATCGCGGATCACTGACGTCGACGGTGTACGACTGATCGCCCACCCAGATACGTATTTCTGATGCCAGGCGCTCGCGCCTGACCTGGTAAGCCTTCCCCGCGATCAGAAGTGAAAGCACATCGGGCTGCGTCAACACCGCATCGATCGCCACTTCGCGTCCGTCTACGCGACAGCGCCAGAGCCCAGCCACACGATCCAGATCGAGATCGAGGCGGAAGACAGTTCCATCGATGCTGACGTTGTAGATCATTTAAGAGTTCAAATAGAGGACAGCCCTACATCAGGCCGTCGGTCCTCGCTGCTCTTTTCCAGCTTGATGTCGCCGGGCTGGAGTCGACGCTAGGGCCGGATTTAGACGCCTCCCCGTTGTTCTTCTTCGACGTCGAATCCAACAGCGCAAAGACTGCAGCGGCGATGGCGGCTATCTCTTCAGTCTTTTTGTCCGATTTCTCGCCACCGGCCTTCGGCTGCAGCAACCGGTCAAGGTATCCCGTATCGATCTTGCCGGCTTGGAACTCCCGATCAGCCAGAATGCGCCGGAAGAGTCCCAGATTGGTTTTGATTCCCGCCACGAAGTATTCCGGCAAGGCACGGGCCAGCCGGGCAATTGCCTGCTGCCGATTCTCTCCATAGCCGACGAGTTTGGCCAGCAGGGGATCGTAGTCAATTGGTACAGTCCAACCGGCGTAAACTCCGCTGTCCAGGCGGATTCCAGGCCCCGCCGGAGTCATCAGCGTCTCGATCTTTCCAGGGCTGGGGAAGAAATTGTTGTCGGCATCTTCCGCGTAGATGCGGCACTCAATCGCATGCCCGCGGATGATCACATCCTCCTGCCGAAACGGAAGCTTTTCTCCCGCTGCGATTCGGATTTGCAGGTTCACGAGGTCCAGTCCTGTGACCAATTCCGTCACTGGATGCTCTACCTGCAACCGCGTGTTCATTTCCAGAAAATAAAAATTCTTGTCTTGATCGACCAGAAACTCGATTGTGCCCGCGTTCGCGTAGTTGGCGACCTTGGCGACCCGCACCGCAACATCTCCCATGCGCCGGCGCATTTCCGGATCGACCACCGGCGAAGGCGACTCCTCCAGTACTTTCTGATGGCGGCGCTGGATGGAGCACTCGCGTTCGCCGAGATAAACCGTGTTGCCGTGTTCATCCGCCAGCACCTGCATCTCGATGTGGCGCGGATTGATGATGGCTTTCTCGAGATAGACTTCGCTGTCTCCGAAGGCTCGCTGAGCCTCGCTCTGTGCGGCTTCCAGTGCGGCTTGTAGCTGCTCGGGGTTCTGCACGAGGCGCATGCCTTTGCCGCCGCCACCCGCCGCCGCTTTCAGCATGACGGGATAACCGATCTTGGCCGCCACCTCTTTCGCATGTTGAGCTGAATCCAGCCCACGCGAAGTTCCCGGCACGAACGGCACGCCGGCCTTCTCCATCTCCTGTCGGGCCCGCGTCTTCGATCCCATCATTTCCATCGAAGCCGCGCTCGGCCCGATGAACTTTACGCCCGCGACGACGCAGGCCTGGGCAAACTTCGCATTCTCCGACAGAAAGCCGTAGCCGGGATGAATCGCGTCCGCGCCCGAGCGTCGCGCGACATCAAGGATCTTGCCGATATTTAGATAGGACTCTGCCGCGGCCGCGACGCCGATGGCGTATGCCTCATCCGCCATCAAGACATGCAGAGCAGCGCGATCCACGTCGGAATAGACCGCAACCGAGGGAATCCCCATCTCGCGGCAGGCACGAATCACCCGCACCGCAATCTCCCCTCGATTCGCGACAAGAATCTTCTTGAACATGATTTGACGACTGAAGACCGACGACTGAAGACTGCTCCTAAAATACGAAAGCCTCTTCTGATCCAGAAGAGGCCTTCGTGAGTTATAGACTTTCGAGCATCCCTATTGGCTGGGCATTGTGATGCCCTGAGCGCCGGGCTGCTTCTCGGCCTTGGCTTTCTTGGTGGCCATGGTCTTGTCCACCCACTCGTCAGCGGTTTTGAGGTCCGCCGCGCGAGCCCCGGCATCGTCGCACTCCAGGTCGCCTTTTTCGCGGTAAAGCAGGTTCAGGTAAGCCATGGCGTCGTCGTAGTCAGGACGCAGCGTCAAGGCTTTCTGCAGCATGCCGATTCCGTCGTCGATCACCGGAGTGTTTTTCTCCTTGAGCATGTCGCAGACTTTCTTGTTGCTCTTGTCCTTCATGATCCACTCGTCTGGCTTCAGGCCAGCCTTGGCGCGTTCTTCCATGCGGGGCTGGTAGCTCTGCGTCCAGTCGATGACGGCCACGGAATAGTATGGCTCGGGATCGTTGGGATCGATATCAAGCGCTTTGCGGTAGAAGGTCTTGGCGTCCTCGAACTTCTTCATCTGAAGATAGAGGTAGGCGATCCCCTTTACGCTGTTGATGTTTTTGGGATCGCGCTCCAGCACCGCGCTGTACTGATCAATCGCATTCTGACCCAGGCGATTGTTGTCTTCCGCGTCGACGCCGGGAATGTATTGCTGGGCAAACGCCGTGGCCAGATAGAGGCGCGCATTCAGCAGGCTGGGATCGAGCTCTACGGCCTGCTGGAAGTGGTTGATGGCCTCTTCATATTTGGCGTTCTTGTAGGACTGCACGCCCTTGTTAAGCTGGTCTCGTGCCCGCAGCTTGCTGCAGCCCGTGGTGGCAAGCATCGCCAGCCCGAGTGCGATCATTGCCAGCATTCTTACGCTAGTTTTCATTGCGCTGTAAGTCTCCCTTGCCAGAAATCGTCAGGCCTGTGCTTGTGCCAAACAGACGAAGCGCACGCATTGGTGCGACAGGCGTGCACGGATGAGACAGTGGGCGAACCGGATGTCCGCCCACGGATACGACAAATCTACAGGACTAACCGCCAGCTTCAATCTTGGCGGTAATCAGACCGACCTTGTCGACGCCCGAGGCGTGCGCTATGTCGATCACGTTGGCCACGTCAGCAAAAGGAACCGCATCGTCGCCCTTGACGAACATCACTTTTTCAGCTCGCGTCTTGAAGACGTCGGTCAAGCGAGTCTGCAGGTTATCCCAAGTGGTGTCTTCCTGGTTGATCTTCAATCCTGGTGGCTGGCCCGCGCCCCGGTCAATCAACTGCACCACAATGGTGCGGTCCGGAGTGGTGTTCTTGGGCGCATTCGGCGGTGGCGGTTGAGGCACCAGCGCATCCAGTCCTTTAGGAGTTAAGGGCGTGATCACCATGAAGATGATGATCAGCACAAGCAGCACGTCAATCAGCGGCGTGACGTTCATGTCCGCGCTCTGACCGCCGCCCGATCCCATTGCCATTCCCATAACGGTTCTCCTCGAAATCTCTCAAACTACAAAAACGAACTATTGTCCGCTCGGAGGCGGGGTTGGAGCCGCCGGCGCAACGGTCGGTGCTTTCTTCTGCTCGGTCAGCAGACCCAACTGGTCCACTCCCGCGGCGCGCACGTTGTCCACCACTTCGACCACCGATCCAAACCGGGCCCGCGCGTCAGCCTTGACGAAGACCCGCTTGTCCACCCGATTGGCCAGGCGATCTTTGACTTTGCCGGTCAATTGGTCGGCTGGAAGCTTGTCGGTGCCGAAATAAACGGTCCCGTCGCGCATCACCGACACCAGCAGGGCGTCTTCTTTATCGGCGTCAGGCATCGACTCCGGGTTATTGACCTTCGCCATGTCCACGCTTACACCGTGCTGCAACATGGGCGTGATCACCATGAAGATGATCAGCAACACCAGCATCACGTCGACCATGGGGGTAACGTTGATGTTGGAGTTGACCTTGACTCCCTCGTTCCGCTTGTTTAGCGCCATAAACTTGAATCTCCTGGGCGATCGCTTGCTAAACCGCCCGAGCTGAGCACGATGCTCAGCGCCTTCGCCTTCATGACCTCTTGCTTTCCCTCATGCTTTGGAAGGCGGCGCCGGGATTTTGTCCCGGCGCCACTTCGGCAAGCTCTGAGGTTTGTAGCCTGAGGGTTAAAGGCCTAGCTGCGGCGCATTCCCCGCCGCTTCAGGAAGTAATCGATCAGTTCGCTCGACGAGTTATCCATCTCTACGTCGAAAGCTTCCACGCGACCGGTCAGATAGTTGAACATCATCACGGCCGGGATGGCGACAAACAGACCAATTGCGGTGGTCACCAGCGCTTCCGAAATACCGCCAGCAACGGCCGCGAGACCGGTCGCCTTTTCGGACTGAATACCTTTAAACGCGTTGATGATGCCGACCACCGTGCCCAGCAGTCCCACGAACGGGGCTGTGGAGCCGATGGTTGCCAGTCCGCCCAGGCCGCGCTTCAGCTCGGCGTGGACAATGGCTTCAGTGCGCTCCAAAGCGCGCTTGGAGGCTTCGATGGTTTCGCCCGGAATCTCACCGCTTTCCTGGTGAGCGCGGAATTCCATCAAGCCAGAAGTGACGACCTTGGCCAGGTGGCTCTTCTTGTTGCGCTCGGCAACTTTGATGGCTTCTTCGATCTTGCCATCGCGAAGGGCGCCAGCCACTGCCGGAGCAAACGCACGCGATTGTTTGCGCGCGGCGCTGAAAGCCATGGCGCGATCAATCATGACGCCGATTGACCAACCCGACATGACGAACAGAATGATGACCACTGCTTTGGCCGGAATACCCATCTGGTGCCAAAGTGAAATCGGGTCCCAACCCACTGCTGCCTGTTCCTGGAAAACCCAGGCGGCCGCCGTGGACATGTGTGCGAACGTATGTGCTGCTAGATTGGCTACGAACATGAGTTGCCTTCCTCCTCAGAACTTGTCAGATTGCAAAACTATTTCAAGACTGCGTTGCTGCTAAATAACGGTTGGAACACCGGAGTTCTAACCTCCGGCCAGGGTGAAATTGACCGTGATCTGGGTTTCCACTTCCACCGGCTCGCCGTTCAGAATGTACGGCTTGTACTTCCACTGCTTCACCGCCTCGATGGCGGCCGGAGCCAGCATGGGGTGTCCGCTGATCAGCCGCAGGTTCTGAATCGAACCATCCTTGCTGATCTCAGCCTGCAGCAATACGGAACCTTGGATGCGCGCCTGCCGTGCCAGGGGTGGATAAGCCGGCTGAATTTTGCGGAGCAGCAAGCCTTGGGTCACGCCCTGTGACACTCGAACCCGCTGTGGAGTGGCTACCTTGGGAACGGCGATCGGCGTCGAATTGATGATACCGCCGATTACGCCACCCATCTGTCCACCAGCCGCGCCCGGCACACCGCCGACGACGCCAGCCATGGTCGAAACCGGAGGAGGAGCTTCCTCTTCCTTGATCATTTGTACTTTCTCAGGAATCTTCGTGGGCGTGCGCAGCTGACCATTGATGATATCGGTCTGAATCTGCTTGACCACCTTGATCTGCTGAGCAGCGGGCGGTGGAGGCGGTGGAGGCGGCGGGGGCGGAGCCACCAGGAAGGTCATCAACTGGGTTTTGGGCAGAGCTTCAGTAAACAGCAGCGGGATCAATACCAGCACGCCGACCAGTGCTATCTGTAAGCCAAATGACAAAAAGGTCGTTACCCCGCGCTTTGTCTTGAGCCTGTTACCCGATTCAATAAGGCTATCTTCAAACATGAGGATTCTCCTGCTAGACCCTACGTATGTTTAGACACCGCTTGCTCTTGCTTTGCTCCCAAAACCACCCCGTACTGCACGCTTTATTCTTCTCGCCTCGAAACCGTTGAAACCACTCTACATCCGCCAAAAACCGCTCTGGTAGCGCGTCTAGCGGCTGCTCGCCACTTTGCCCTTACCTGTCACCGGGGGCTTGGTTTTGCCGGAGATGACCGCTACAGTCTTTCCCTGACTTGATCGCCAATCCTGATACGCCACCAGAATCGGAGCGGCAATGGCAATCGAAGAATACGTGCCGATCAGAATTCCGATTACGAGTGCGAAAGAGAAGGCATGCAGCACCTCCCCACCGAACAGGTACAACGCCAGAACCGTCAAAAACGTTAACCCTGCGGTAAGGATCGTTCGACTCAGGGTCTGATTAATACTCCGGTTTACGATTTCTGACAACTTTTCTCGCCGCATCAACTTCAGGTTTTCCCGAATGCGGTCAAAAATCACGATGGTGTCGTTGTTCGAATAACCGATCAGGGTCAGAATGGCCGCGATCACCGTCAACGAAATTTCCTTGTTCGTCAGGGAGAAAGCTCCCACTGTGATCAGCGTGTCATGGAAAACCGTGATCACAGCCGCCACACCGTAGATCCATTCGAAGCGGAAGCCCAGGTAAATCAGCATGCCGAGCAGCGAATAAGCTACTGCGCGCATTGCCTGACCCTTCAGCTGTGCGCCCACCTGGGGTCCGACGATCTCTACCTGGTAGACACCGAAATCCGACAGAAAGAATCCGTCCTGCAAAGCCGCGACCACCGCCGGGTCGGTCGCGCTCTTGAGTTCATCAAAGGAGCTCAAGACGCCGCCTCTGGTCTTGTCGCGATAATCGACGATAGCCTTGGCTGCCGCCGCATAGCGTTGATTGGCATCCGTGCCCGCGCGTAACGGATCTTTCTCCAGCAAAAAATTGGCGATTGTCAAAGAACTGCTGTTGTTCAGGTCCAGCTTGCCTGCCGGAGCATTGGTCTCCAGCGCATTGATGATCTGAACCTTGCCCTGATCGAGCGCTTTCTCGCTGGTCTCCCGCACATCCAGGTCGATCAGCACTTCGTTGTTCGTGATCACGCCCAGGCGCTGAATCTTCGCCTGCGTCAAACCCACTTTTCGCAATGCTTCGTGGATTGCGTTGTCATCGGGCGGGTGCGAGAACTTTACGTAGACCAGAGTTCCGCCCCGGAAGTCTACTCCCAGCGGCACCCCATGCCAAAACAGCATGGAGAATACTCCCGCTACGCTGAACACCAGCGAAAAGGCGAGAAAATACCACTTCTTGCCCAGAAAGTCTATGTTTGGATTTCGAAAAAATTCCACGCTGTCGTTAAACCCCTCTTTTGCTGCTAACTCGCTGGTTCGTGACTCAGATGCTTAAAGCTTCGCCGCGCTGCTTGCGGCTCAAAATCCAGTCAAAAATCATGCGTGAGACGAATACGGCGGTGAATAGGTTGGCCAGCAGTCCAAAAGTCAGAGTAACCGCAAACCCTTTTACCGGGCCGGTGCCGAACAGGAACAGGATGGCCGCCGAGACAATGGTGGTCACGTGCGTGTCCACAATCGTGACCCAGGCATGCGCAAAGCCCTGTTCTACCGCCGACGGGGGCGTCTTCCCATTTCGCAACTCCTCACGAATACGCTCAAAAATCAGGACGTTTGAGTCCACGCCCATGCCCACCGTCAGAATCACGCCAGCGATCCCAGGCAAGGTCAGAGTGGCCCCGAAGTAGCCCATGAAGCCCAATAGAATGACCAGGTTGAGAATGAGCGCGAGATCGGCATTCAGACCGGCGCCGCGATAATACACCAGCATAAAAACCAGCACCGCGATCATGCCGATAATGGCCGCCCGTACCCCGGCCCGAATCGAATCGGTCCCCAGCGACGGTCCAACCGTACGTTCTTCCAGATACTTGATGCCGGCAGGCAACGCGCCCGAGTTCAGGGTCAGCGCCAGGTCCTTCGCGGCCTGGTCGCTCATGCCACCGCCGCTGATCCGTCCCTGATCGTGAATCTGTTCGTTGATGGTCGCGACTTCACGCACCCGGTTGTCCAGCACGACCGCCAGCTTTTCTCCGACGTGCGACCCGGTGAATGCGGCAAACTTACGTCCACCTTCGTTGGTGAGAACGAATCCTACGTCGGGAGCGTTCGTGTTCGAGTCACGTCCGACGGTGGCGCCGCCCGAACGCAAATCAGCGCCTGCCACGGCAGAACTCCGAGTCAGCAGGTAATACTGCTCACCGGCCTCGTCGCTGGTCTGGCCCACAGTGCGTCCGCGAAGCAGCATCGAGTCTGGTGGCAGAACTCCGTTGTGTTGCTGCAAGGCATCCTGCTCGCTCGAGTACGGTCCACCGAGAACCTGCTTGATTTCCAGCATGGCGGTGGACTGCATGATCTCTTTCACGCGCGCCGGATCATCCACGCCCGGGAGCTGCACCAGGATCTGGTACTGGCCCAGCCCATGCTCCTGAATCACTGGCTCGCTGACGCCCAGCTGGTCAATTCGATTGCGGATAGTCTCAATGGCGAGAGCGACGGCGCGGTTCTTAAGCTCAGCCAGGGCTTGCGGCTTCATGGTGAAGGTCCATGAATTGTCCGCACCCGAGTTCAGGTCATACTCCGGCAGGCGTTCACTCACAATGGAGCGAAGGTCCGACGTCGACTCCGGCGGCACACCCTTGAGAACGATCTGATCGGCACGATTGGCCGGGTCCGGCTTGGCTATGTCGGTGTAATTGATCTTGTGAGTGCGCAGGTCTTCTTTCAGCCGTTCCAAAGCGCGGTCGGAATCTCCGTTGACCGCATCATTGACCTGAACCTGCAGAATCAGGTGGGTGCCGCCCTTCAGGTCGAGTCCCAGGTGGATATGTTCCTGCATCGACGCCAGCAACCCCGAGCCCGAAAACGCCTTCGGGACGCCGAAGATGCCGAACAGGAATACCACCAACGTGGCGACGGTGAGTCCGAGCTTCCAGCCTAAAGATTTATTCATGGCCTGCTATTTAGTTTTCTCTATTTTCCAGCGCCGGCATCTTGCCCCGCTCTGAAGGCGGGACGCCCTCAGGACAGCCGCCGGGACGGCGGCGCTACTCAAAATCTTCATGCTGCTTTGTTGTTCTTGTCCTCAGGCGCAACCACCGACGCTACCGAAGCCCGGGTCACTTCAATGCGCAGATTGTCCGGCGGCACACGGAGCTGTATGTAATCGTCGCGCAGCGCGATCACCGTCCCGCGGATTCCGCCGCTGGTTACGACCTTGTCCCCGTTCTTCAGATCGTTCAGCATCTGCTGCCACTTCTTCTGGCGGCGCTGCTGCGGCATGATCAGCAAAAAATAAAAAATGGCGAAGATAAAGATCAGAGGCGCAAAGCCCAGCCAGCCGCCCGATCCCAGTGTTTGTAGCGCCAATAAATTTGTTAAACCCATGAAACCGATCGCTCCCCAACCCACAGGCCAGCGCTACGCCCTACCGCGCGTCCCGAAGCCTGTGCATTTTACTTTTTTCACATCCTCAGGCCGGAGATTCTTTTCACATCAGGTATGAACCGGGGGCCAGATTTACGGTCTCACTCCAGACGGCTCCCCAGAAAGAAGTTGGGCCCTGTTCCCAAGCGCAATAGAATGACGCACCGACCGCATAGTGTCAAGGTAGAAGCTGAGATTGTGGATGGTATTCAGGACTTGAGCTAAAACCTCATTGGCCGCATAAAGATGTCGCAAATACGCCCGGGAGTAGCGCCGGCATACGCGGCAGCCGCATTTGGGATCGAGCGGCCCCTGATCAGGCGGCATATTTGGCCTGTTTGATCGTAATCCTGCCCTCGGAAGTGAATAACAAGCCATGCCGAGCCGCCCGGGTGGGGAGAACGCAGTCCATCATGTCGACGCCCAGGTTGGCGTATTCGACAATCTCCTCCGGCGTACCCACCCCCATGAGATAGCGGGGCTTGTCGGCCGGCAGATGCTCGAGCGTGGCTTCCACGATCTCCCGCGTCAGATGCCGCGGCTCGCCGACACTTAAGCCGCCGATGGCGTAGCCAGGAAAACCGATCTCAATGGTCCGTTCGGCCGATTCTTTGCGCAGGGCAGCGTCCATCCCACCCTGCACGATGCCGAAGAGAGATTGCGTCGCCCCGAGCCACGTAGGCCCGGACGCCCCCGTCCGGGCGGGCGAGCGCAAGCTCGTCGAGGTTGGTTGGTCGAAGCTAGCCGCGGCTTGGGTGTCCAGGCTCTCCAAACCAGCCGAGCTGCGCTCGGCTGGGCGGACGAGGGCGTCCGCCCCTACGCGGTCTGTGCTCCAGGGCACTTCGTGCTTGTGCTCCTCAAAATATTTCTTGCTGCGCGCGGCCCAGCGCAGGGTCAATTCCATCGACTGCCGGGCACGCTCTCCATCTGCCGGATACTCCGTGCATTCGTCGAACGCCATGATGATGTCCGCGCCCAGCCCGATCTGCGCCGCCATGGCGCTTTCCGGAGTGAAGAAGTGCGGCGAGCCGTCCAGATGCGAACGGAATGTGACACCTTCTTCCGTTACCTTGCGCAGCTCGTTCAAACTGAAGACCTGGAAGCCGCCGGAGTCGGTGAGGATCGCCCGCGGCCACGCCATGAAGCGATGCAACCCTCCTGATTGCCGCACCTGCTCCACTCCCGGCCGGAGATAAAGATGGTAGGTATTTCCCAGCAGGATCTGGATGCCGATGTCTTCCAGGATGTCCTGCGAAACGGCTTTGACCGACGCAACGGTTCCCACCGGCATAAAGACCGGCGTGTCGATTACGCCGTGGGGCGTGGTTAACCGGCTGACGCGGGCAGAGCCTGACTTGGCGTCGATCTGAAATGAAATAGACAATCTTGCGATTGTAGCAAGCACAAAAGCATCGACCACCAAGGACACGAGAGATCACAAAGGAAAACCAAAGCCTTCCAGAAGTTCCTTCGTGAACCTTCGCGTCCTTCGTGGTTAATGCCTTTTAGCTCGCGGTCAGCAGGATGGGTTCACCTTTGGTGATCACGAGGGTGTGCTCGAAGTGTGCTGACGGCTTGCGATCTGCGGTGCGCACCGTCCAACCATCGCGGGCTACGAAAGCACGTCCCGATCCGGCGGCGATGATGGGCTCGACCGTAATCACCAGACCTTCGGTGAGAAGCTGATTGGCTTCGGGATCGGCATAGTTGGGCACGCGCGGCTCTTCATGGATGGTGCGGCCAATGCCGTGTCCGCCGAGATCGCGGATCACGGAGAAGCCGCTGCGCCGCACTTCGCGTTCGACTACGCGTCCAATCTCGATGACGCGGAATCCGGCGCGCGCAACCAGCATGGCTTTCGAGAAAGCACGCTCGGCGCAGGCGATCAGCCGCCGGTTTTCTTCGGAAACATCGCCCACCGCAACGGTCTCTGCGGCGTCGGCCATGAATCCATCTTTCTCTATGGTGACATCGAGCTTGAGCAGATCGCCCGACTCGATTGCACGCTCTCCGGGAATGCCGTGCACTGCTTCCTCGTTCAGGCTGATGCAATTCACCCCGGGAAATTTGTAGACCAGTTGCGGCGCGGATCGCGCTCCGTGCTCGCGCATGACGGCAGCGCCGATTACATCCAGTTCGCCAGTGGTAATGCCGGGACGCACTGCGCGCTTCATGGCTTCGAGCATGCGGCGGACGATTGCGCCCGCTGCACGCATGCCTGCAAGGTCTTCGGGGCCGTTGATGGACATGCGTCTAGCCTATCGCATCGGATAGGCGGCGTGGACCGAAAAACAACATGAGGATAAAACTCGCGAGGAAGAACGGAAGGACCTGCGAAAACCCGAAGCCCACAAAGCGCAGAACCAGGCCGTACAGCGCAATTGACTCGGAGAGCGCCATGATCAATATGTAACCCGCCTGCCAGCGAGCCAGTGCATTCGAGTCTTCAGCATTGGTCTGCAGAACACTCTCGGCTCGCTTCACCATGATACGGCGCACCATGAAGATGCCTACGCTGATTGAAAGCGCTACCAACGCGATCGCGTACAAAACTCCGGAAAGTGTCTCTTTAGGCGCCGGACCGAATCGCGCCGCTAGAAGAACATAAAGAAGAATACTGCCGAGCATTGCCGCCTGAATGATTCGCAGGATCCTAAGCGCGGAGTCCATGGAATGGATTGTGCCTTAATTTCGGGTAGACCAGGAAGAAACTGTAAATTGAGTGCCAGAGTCTGCACTGCCGAGCATTGCTCGTACTAGACGGGTTCGTTCGACTTCGCTCGGGACAGGCTCCGCCCGTCCACACACGGCTTACGGTGGTTCCTTAGGGCTTGTGGTGATTCGCTTACGAGCCCGTGATTTTCAGGCGGAATTCTTCAGGCAGGCGTTCGCGGATTTCAGCCGGCAAACGATCGTGTACTCGCCGCGCTCCGAGTTTGGCGGCATCGACTACGGCCATCGGCGCGGGCGTGGCTACGGCTACTCCGAGCCAGATCAAAGCGGATAGTGCGAATCCCACCAGCGCGGCTAATTCTAACCAGAACGCATGCCGGGGATTGAGATGGAGGATGACGCCAAAAGCGAGCAGAAAGACCGCCGCTGAAAGCGACGCCAGCCCAATCAGCCCAAGATCAATATTGCGGTGCAGATGCTGGCGGGAACGGCAATGCGCACAGCTGTCGAAATGGTCTTCGTAATCTTCGCGCATCTCGGGCGCGAGGCCGGAGATGTCGTAACGCCAGCCAGCTAGAATTTTCCCAACAATAGGATCAACGCACTCGCTCATAGCGCCTGAATCATGGGATTACAGCTGGATCGCTGCCATCGGCTCCGACTGTCGCGCCAGCATCACTCGATTATGCAGCAATGTCTGGCGTCCCCCCAGGGCCTTTTCCGCTGTGCCCAGCGCGAGCTCAGGATGGTTGTTGAGCTCCGATATGTGCGCCAGCACTATGTATGATGCGCTCCCGTCGTATTCGGTGCATAAGAATTTCGCGAGCTTGTCGTTTGAGAGGTGTCCGGTCGGACTTCCGACGCGCTGCTTGACCGACCAGGGATAGGGTCCGCCACGGAGCATCTCAAGATCATGATTCGATTCAATCACCAGCACATCACAGCCACGCAAGCTGGTCACACACGTTTGGCGGCATGTATCCGAGATCAGTGGCGATGGCCACCTTGATGCCGTCAGCACGAAAAGTCATGCCCACGGGATCGACGGCGTCGTGCGGAATGGTGAACGGAGTGACCGCAATGTCGCCAATCGTAAAGCTGCGTCCCGCGGAAAAGATCTCGAGGCGCTCCAACCGCGGCAGCTCGCCGGCATCGTCACGCAACGACCTCGCCCACGCCTGGTGCGTGGCGCCGGTCATGAATACCGGCACCTGAAACTTTCGCGCCAGCACCGCCAGCCCGTAAATGTGGTCGGAATGTTCGTGCGTAATCAGTATCGCGGAGAGCGAACGCGGATCATCGCCGAGAGCGCGCATGCGCTTAACGGTCTCGCGGCAGGAAATTCCCGCGTCCACCAGAATCTTGGTGCGCGAACTCGAGATGAGGGTGCTGTTTCCTCTGCTCCCGCTGGCCAGCACCGAGACCGACACTCCCATGTCCGAAGAATACTCGCGCGGGCTGTGGAAACGCGAGTAACTAATGGGATGAGGAGCCAGTCGTCAGTCTTTGGTCGTCAGACGTCAGCTTCACTCCCACAATTGGCCTAGCGCTCGTCGTGCTGTCGCTCCGCCGTATGCGCCGGCTATGCCGGTGAGAAATCCAAGAAACGATTCGTAGATCTGCGCGCGGTAGGGTTTTTCGGTCAAGACGGCGTAGGCGGCGAGTTGCACGAGCGGGACAAAAACGGCCACTGTCAAAGTCCATCGCCAGGGACTTTGTGGACGAAGCGCGCCCAGCAGCATCGTTGCCATCAGCACGAAAAGCGCGGTCAGGAGCAAGTCACCAAATTTTACGTCGAGAACTCCGGCGACGAGGCCCAGCGCGCCGCCGAGAATGTAGATGCCGCGATCGCTTTTGTCCGCCATTTTGAGAAGTGTAGTTGTGGAGGACGGACGTCCTCCACAACCTAGTACTTGTAGAAACCTCTGCCGCTCTTCTTGCCCAGCCAGCCAGCGTCCACCATCTTGATCAGCAGCGGACACGGACGGTACTTGGGATCGCCCAGTCCATCCTGCAGCACGCGCATGATGTCGAGACAGACGTCGAGTCCGATGAAATCCGCGAGCGTGAGCGGGCCCATGGGATGGGCCATCCCCAGTTTGAATACTTCGTCGACTGCCTCGGCGGTCGCGACACCTTCCATGACGGCGTACATAGCTTCGTTCAACAACGGCATCAGCACGCGGTTAGAGACAAATCCCGGCGCGTCGTTCACTTCTATGGGCGTCTTGTCGAGTTGCAATGCCAGGTCGCGCACTGTCGCGAAAGTTTCCTGTGACGTGGCCAAGCCGCGAATCACTTCTGCAAGTTTCATCACCGGCACGGGATTGAAGAAATGCATTCCAATAATTTTTGCTGGACGCCGGGTTACAGCCGCCAGCTTTGTTATCGATATGGAAGAAGTATTGGTAGCGAGAATCACTTCGGGACGGCAAATCTGATCGAGGTCGCGAAAGATCTCCGTCTTGATTTCAAATTTTTCGGTGGCTGCTTCGATCACGAAATCGCAGGGCGCGAGATCGGAACGCTTCAACGCCGACGTGATCCGCTGCAGCGCTGCGGTTTTATCTCCTGCCGTAATTTTTCCCTTGGCCACTTCCCGGTCGAGATTCTTGCCGATGGTTTCAATGCCACGATCTAGGAATTTTTGCTCGACATCGCACAGGGTCACGCGGTATCCGCTGCGGGCAAAAACGTGGGCAATGCCGTTGCCCATGGTGCCTGCGCCGATCACTCCGACTCGTTCAATTGGCATAGGTGTCGCCTCTTTTTCGCCCCATAACGGGCCTGAAATCGTGATCAGTCTAACACTCTCAAGTGATTGCTGGGCTTAGATTTAAGGTTCACTTAAGGTTCAAAAAAATATGCTCCCGGGTACAGCCAACTCGATCCAGGTTGGCATCCGAAACAATGAGCAAACCGGTCCCAGGAGTCGATCGAGGGCAGGCGTGATCGCAATCAAGCCCTTCGGACGATGGCGCCGGGTGGGAGGAACTATGCGAAGCATGAAGCTGGCGGCCCTGGCAGTTGCAATGACTCTGATGTTCAGCGGTCTCGCGCTGGCCCGCGACCACGACGATTACAAAAACGATAACTGGGACAAACATGCCGATCGCGACCGTCATCATGATCGCGATCATGACAAGTGGCAGGACCACGATCACGACAGAGACCGCGGACGATTGGAGCGCGACCACCACTGGTGGGAACGGGATCGCAATCGTAACGACGGCTATTACGGGAACGGAAACGGCCAGATTTACAACCGCTATCCGCGGGGCTACCCCGGCAACGGTTATCCGAGCGGTGGCTATGGCTATCCCAGCGGTGGCTATGGTTATCCTGGATCCGTATATAGAGGTGGCGGCGGTGGCAGAAACGAAGGCTACAACTTCGGCTTTCAGGACGGCAGATACATGGCCGAACGCGACCGGTCGCAGAACAAGCCGTTCAATCCGAATCCACGCAACGAGTTCGGCAACCGGACGCACGGCTACAACGGTTCCTTCGGCGACAAGAACTATTACCGGTCGCAGTATTCCAGCGGCTACGCCGAAGGCTATCAGTCGAGTTATCGCGGAGGTAGAGGCTGGGGATACTAAAAGCAGCTCCTAGCCCTTAGCTTTTAGCCAAAAATCAACAAGGCCGCCAGCGATGGCGGCCTTTCTTACTTGGAAATAAACCACTAGATGGTTTTCACTCCCGTTCCAGATTCTCGTCGATCACCATCTTGCCACCTTTTTGGATCTCGATGACGCGATGGAACGGTTTATATCCTGAGGCGGTGATGTCGATCATGTAGGTTCCCGGGTTGAGATAAAAATCTACCGGAGAGAACTTGTCCAGGATGCGGTTGTTGACGGCAACCTGCGCGCCCTTGGGCTGGGTCTTGACACTTACCGCAACCATGCCAGCGGTGTCGCCGCCACCGAACAGCTTCTTGAATTTTCCACCCAGCTTAATGTCATCGACCGACCCGAGAGCTTTGAGGGTAGGCGCGAAATGGAAGACCTGTCCGGATTGCAGGCTGGCGCTGGAGGTTTCGTCCAGATAGCCCTGCTTCCTGATCAGGAAGGTGTGCGCACCCGGCTTGTCGACGGAGATCTGAGCTGGAGTGATCTTTCCAGTGTCTTTGCCGTCGAGGAAAATCTGCGCGCCCGCGGGTTGGCTGGTGATCGCCGCGGCGGCGGTCAACTGCGCCAGCTGAATCACAAGAAATGATTTGCTGCCGGAAGCGACATCGATGGCGCGTGTCTCAGGCGCATATCCCGCGCGGGCGACTGTCACACTGTGCTGCCCCGGCGCGAGGCCTGGCAGGTTGAAAGGCGTAATCCAGCTAGGATCGCTGCGTCCATCGATACGCACCTCCGCGCCTTCCGGAGTTGAATTGATGGTCAACTGTCCGGGAATCACGGACGGGGCGGCAGTTGGCTGGGCCTTGGTCCTTTTCTTGTTGTTGTACTTCGGAACTACGGAAACGGTCGGTGCATCGTGTCCGGCAGCGACCTGTTCAAGCGGTGCCTGAACCGGAGTAGATATCGGAGGCTGGGCTGGGCTCCAGGCTGGCTTTGCGCCGGCTTCGGCCGGCGCGGCTGCCGCCGGCGGTTCCGCTGAGCCCTCCTCTGCCGAGTTCTCAGAGTGGATGCGGTAGGCGATGGTGCCGACAACCAGCAGAATGATCGCAACCGCTCCCGCAATCGAAAGCAAAAACAGTTTCGGCGGGGTCTTCTTGATCTCGGTGACGGCCTTGCGCGCCACTTCCCGCGGCTGAACTTTGGGCTTTTCCGGCTGCGTCCGATTCAGTGTGACTGCCGGCAGCTCCGGTTCGGCCTCAGGAGCGGAGGGCGGCGGTGGCGGCGTGTAGATTTCTTTTAGCGGCGGCATCTCATTCATTTCAGAGAAGCTGGTGCCGCGCGACGATTCCCTCGCCGCCTCTGCTGCCATCGAAGGATCCACCCGGAACGAGGGCTTCTCCGTCTCAGGCTCCGCCACATCGGCGACAGCACTGGCACGCTCCTGAAAGGTGCTTTGTCCGGATACTTTCGCAGGGCTTGAGCTGGCTTCCGCCTTGGGTGCTTTCGCAGGAGCCACAGTGGAAACCGCGCTTGCACTTTCCCAGCCCGCAGCCGCAGCAGCGGCTCGCGCCGGAGAAGGTGAAGAAGAAGATGGCGACGCATTGGCCACGCTGGCCGCAGTCGCGTGGTCTGGTGCAGGTATCGATGCCTTCTGCGGCTGAGGTGCGCTGGCTGGCGTCGCCTTGGCAGCCGGAGCCGCACTGGCCGCTGCAGCTTGACCAGGTTTCTTGGCGACCGCCTTGGTGGCGCTTTCCTTGCAGAGCTCCAGATCGTTGACCAGGTCCTGACCGCTCGGATAACGCTCTTCGGGCGCTTTGGACAGCGCCTTCATGATGACTTCGCTCAACACGGGATGGATCTTGGGGTTGATCGCAATCGGAGCCGCGGGCGTGACTTCGACAATGGCCTGCCGCACCTGGTCCGCATCGTCGCCCGGAAAAGCTTTGTTCTCGGTCGCCATCTCGTACAGGATCGCGCCCAGAGTAAAGATGTTCGAGCGCCCATCCACGGGATCGCCGCGCAACTGCTCCGGTGAAACATAATGCAGAACGTCCGGCGCTTTACCCGAAGCCTGACAGGTAAACGCACCCATGCAGGAAACTCCAAAACTCAGGACCTTTACCGTCCCGTCCCACGTGACCATGATCTTGGCCGGTTCCAGACTGTAGTGAAAGACGTTGTGGGAGTGGGCGTGATCCAGCCCCTGACAGGTCTGGCGCACGATGTCCTGCAGGTCCCAGATGGAAAAACCTTCTTTGCGGGCCAGCATGGTGGCGATGCTGTTGCCCTGTACGTACTCCTCGGCCGCGCAACACTGGCCGTCGATTTCTTCGACTCCAAAAAGTTGTGCGATGTTGTGGCTGCTGAGAGGCTTGGTGCCGGCCGCTTCCTGCAGAATGTACTGCATCAGCGTGTCGGCCTGTTCGGCCAGCATCTGTAGCTTGATCGTCTTCAGGGCGATCGTCTGCCCGCTCTCCGGATCGGCAGCCTTATAGACGGCGCCAATCTCGGAATGCGTAATTTCACTCAGTATTTCGAAACGTCCGATCTTGTTGGCCATTGCTCCCTGAGCCCCGATAAATCAACAAAGCAGCGATCTTCTGGCAAAAAAGCCAGGTCTCGTCTAATGGGGGAAAAGTACAGGTAGGATATCCCGCCTGAATCCGGGATGGGAGTTACGAAGGAACGGCTCATCGTAACGTGACTGCCGTAATTTGCAGATTTTAAAAGAGGCCCGAAACGGGCATCGGTGAGTCCTATCCCGCTGTGAGTCTTAAGAAGGTTCGATGACAAGTACTCTAGCTTCGCGACAGGTTTCGCCCTGCGGGAGCCCGGGCGGTGTAGAATGCTCGCGCTTTTCGATCCAGGGAATGACTACTCACCTTTGGATCCATATCTCCGGGGCCTTGAGAGATTTGGCGAATGAATAAGGAGGTTCTATGAGTTTATCCAAGCGGGCGGCGGCTGAGTTTTTCGGCACGTTCTGGCTAGTGTTCGGTGGATGCGGCAGCGCAGTGCTGGCGGCGGCCTTTCCACAGCTCGGAATCGGATTTTACGGTGTTGCCCTGGCTTTCGGACTGACCGTCCTGACCATGGCCTATGCCATTGGACACATTTCCGGCTGCCATCTCAATCCGGCAGTTTCTGTCGGACTGGTGGCGGGTAAGAGATTTCCGGCTTCGGAATTATTGCCCTACGTGGTTGCCCAGGTGATCGGTGGCATCGCTGGCGCCGGAGTGCTCTATGTGATCGCAAGCGGGAAGGCAGGCTTCGATCTCAGCGGCGGCTTCGCGTCCAACGGATACGGCGCGCACTCCCCCGGCGGATATTCCCTGCTGGCCTGCTGCGTGGCGGAGATGGTGCTCACCTTCTTCTTCCTGTTCATTATTATGGGGGCCACGGACCGGCGCGCGCCGGCTGGCTTCGCGCCCATCGCAATCGGGCTGGGACTGACACTCATTCACCTGATCGGAATACCGGTCACAAATCTTTCGGTCAATCCCGCGCGCAGCACCGGACCCGCGATCTTCGTGGGCGGCTGGGCCATCTCACAACTCTGGCTTTTCTGGGTCGCACCCATTGTCGGTGCCGGCGTGTCCGGAGCGCTGTACGCTGGGCTCTTCGAATCAGGAAGTGGCAAGTAACTGCGGGCCTAGGGCTGGCGACTGCAACGGAACCAAGTTCCAGTGGGACGTCAACCGTCAGCCCGAGTTCACAAGCTACTGTGATTGAAATCACATCGTTAAGACCGTCAGGCAAGCGACCCTAAAGGTATTGGCAAGCTCGGCAGGAGGTCTGTGAAAGAAACCAGCAAGCCGGCGGGAAGAGTTCCCTACCAGATTGCAGTTCCTACCGATTTCACTCCCGTCTCAACCGCCGCTTTGAAATTCGCGCGATACCTGGCGAGGGTTCCGGGAACCCGGGTCATCGCGGTGCATACGATCGATTCTCTTGAATACAGCTTTGGCCCGAAGGACTTGCGGCAACTAAAGAAGGAACAGGTTTGGGCCCTGGCACAGGAATCGATGGCACGCTGGCTGGAGAAAGACGGATTTTCTAATTGCAGGGAAACTCTGACTGAAGGTGAGGCGGCGCCGGCTATCTCAGAGTTCATTACGGCTGAACGCATCGATCTGATTGTCCTTAGCACTTCGGCGCGTCTGCGTGCCGCCCGGCTGGCGTTTGGATCGGTAGCGGAAGAGATCTTCAGAAAGGCGGCTTGCCCCGTTTTCGTCCTCGGGCCGAAGGTAAGGGCCAGCAGCCAGCCTTTGAAACGATTGGTGTTTGCAACCGACCTTGAGCCGCACTCCCTCGCGGCGATTCCCGCGCTTTCGAAATTCGCCAGGAAATTTGACTGCACTGTGTCCGTGATTCGCGCCGTTCACCCGGACATTCAATCGCGGAGCGAACGAAGCAGGATCAGAAAAGCGACGACCGAGCAGATCGAAGCAGCAGCCGATTCAGATCTCCGCAAGCGCATCAGTAAAGTGCAGGTGGAGTTCGCTCATCCCATCGAGGCCATCACTAGTTTCGCAAATCGCCTCAAAGCCAGCGCGATTGTGATGGGAGTTCGTGGCGGCGGGGAGTGGGACCGGGCAACAACTCATATTCCATGGGCGCTGGCACATCGCATCATTGCTAAGGTGAGGTACCCAGTTCTGACCATTCGAGGCTGACGTGGCAAAGGTCATCACGAGGTTGCAACCCAACTCGTGGACCGGACTGACTGACTCTGAGGCCAGCGAGCGTCTTCAAAAATACGGGCCCAATGTTCTCCCGTCGGGCCACAAGGTAACTCTTTTCTCCATCGTCCTCGGCACCTTGAAAGAGCCCATGCTCATTCTTCTGCTGAGCACGGGAGTCGTCTACTTGCTCGTTGGCGATCTGCGGGAAGCGATCGCAATTCTGGCCAGTATTTTTATCGTCATCGGAATTTCGACCACCCAAAAGCACCGCACAGAGCGCACCCTGGAAGCGTTGCGCGACCTTACCAGCCCCCGCGCGCTGGTGATGAGATCGGAGGCTACGCGCCGCATTCCTGCGCGGGAGGTAGTTCCCGGGGACATCGTCATTCTGAACGAAGGGGACCGCGTCCCGGCCGACGGACGGGTGCTGGAGAGCGCTTTACTTGCGCTGGATGAATCGCTGCTTACGGGAGAGAGCGTTCCCGTTGATAAGCAAACAGAGGATGCAGCGGGCTCCGGCAACGCCGGAGAATCTGCCGCGGTTTACTCCGCAACTCTGGTGGTTCGAGGACATGGAATCGCAGTCGTAACCGCCACCGGTGCGCAATCTGAAATTGGAAAGATCGGCACGCAACTGGGTGAGGTCAAGACCGAGTCCACGAAGCTCGAAAAGGAAACCGCGAAACTGGTGCGTACCTTCGGCGTTGTGAGTCTTCTGGTTTGCGGGTTCGTGGCCGGAATGTATGGCCTCCTCCGTGGGGACTGGACGAAAGGCGTGATCTCGGCGCTGGCTCTGGCCATCTCCATGGTCCCGGAAGAATTCCCCCTGGTGCTGGCGATATTCATGGCCATTGGGGCGTGGCGGATTTCACAGAAGAAGGTCCTCACCCGGCGATTTCCTGCCATCGAAATGCTCGGGGCGGCAACCGTCATTTGCGTGGATAAAACCGGCACCCTCACAGAAAACCGGATGGCAGTGCAAGAGGTCTTTGTCAGTCCTCAGGAAGACGGAATTGCGACCGGGATCACAAACAAAGATGAAGTGCTGCGAATCGCGGCGCTCGCGTCCGAGCATAATACGGCCGATCCCGTCGACAGGGCAGTGATCGCGGCACGACTGGTGCACTCATCTCCCGGACAGCTCATTCGCGAATACCCTCTGTCCTCAGACTGCATGCTGGTTGCGAAAGCATACGAGGGTTCTCCCATATTCGTGGCGGCCAAAGGCGCGCCCGAGGAAATATTCAGACTCTCCCCGATGCCGCGGCGAGTCCGAGACGCTCTGGAATCGGCATTGCAGCAAATGACCGGCAGCGGCATGCGTGTGATCGCGGTAGCGAAAGGAGCGGCTCAAAATGGCGCTCTGCCCGAGGAGAAACGCCAGTTGCGGCTTAATGTCTTGGGCCTGATCGGGCTTGCCGACCCCATTCGATCCACGGTCCCCGGCGCTGTCGCTGAGCTGGCAAGCGCCGGAGTTCGGGTAGTGATGATCACTGGCGACTATTCTGGGACGGCGACCGCGATCGCAACCCAAGCCGGATTAGTCAATCCCGATCGCGTCATTACGGGAGAGAATCTGGAGCGCCTCGATGCGCCGGAGTTGCAGGCCATTGTGGGCGATTGCAATGTCTTCGCCCGCGTGCGTCCTGAACAGAAGCTGCGCTTGGTGGAGGCGCTCAAGGCTAACCGTGAAGTAGTTGCGATGACGGGGGACGGCGTCAACGACGCCCCCGCGTTGAAAGCCGCGCATATCGGTATTGCCATGGGCGCACGAGGCTCGGACGTCGCTCGCGAGGCAGCCGCGCTGGTGCTGGCGGATGATGACTTCCCGGCGATTGTCGATGCGGTCCGGCTGGGCCGAAGGATCTACGACAATCTCACCAATGCAGTGCGCTACGTTTTTGCCGTCCATGTGCCGATTGCCGGCCTGGCTGTCCTGCCCGTGATATTCAATTGGCCAATTCTTCTGATGCCGCTGCACATCGTTTTCTTTGAGCTGATCGTCGATCCGGCTTGTTCGATTGCCTTCGAAGCCGAGGCCGAGGAACCGGGAATCATGAGAAGAAAACCGCGGCCCGAGCAAGCCCGACTCTTTTCCCGTTCCACGGTTACGCTGGGCCTGCTGCAAGGCCTGGGGGTATTGGTCGCTGCGCTGATTGCGTTTGTCTTTGCCATGCGCTGGGGACACGCTCCAGAAGATGCGCGCGCGATTGCCTTCACCGCACTCGTCGCCGGTAACCTCGCCCTGACCTGGGCCAACCGTTCGCCGCTCCGAACCGCGTTCGAGAAAAGCCGGGTTCGGAACACTGCGCTGTGGCTGGTTACGCTGGGAACGATCGCAACTCTTTTGGCCGTCCTTTACATACCCGGCATCCGCTCGGTATTTCAGTTTTCGGTTTTGCACCTAGATGATCTGATGGTGTCATTTGCGCTGGGCTCGGTCAGCATCACCTGGTTCGAAATGCTGAAGTTAATCGGCCGCAGAAGAGGCAACCAGATTTGAGAAAAGCATTCAAACCGGTCGAGCTAACGAGATCACCGTCGGATTGACATCGTCAAAACTCCGGAGTACGGTTAGGCCGCTTTTTAGCTCATCCCAAATAAAGGTTAAGGAGATCACTATGCAAAAGCGATTCGCGCTTTATGGTGCAGTGCTGTGCCTGTGTTTCGCGCCCATGCTCTCGGCCCAGGATGCGGTCAAGGTTGATCCCAAGCACTACACGGTCGTGAGTGAAAACGATCAGGTACGGATTTTGAAGGCGCACTATGGCCCGCACGAAAAGTCAGTCATGCACAGTCATCCCGCGACGGTTGCGGTGTTCCTCACCGACGCCGATGGAAAATTCACCTTCCCTGGCGGAAAGACGCAGCTCCTCACCACCAAAGCGGGAGATTCGCAGTACACCGCCGCCGGCACTCACCTGCCGGAGAATATCGGTGACAAGGCGTTCGACGTGATCGTGGTCGAACTGAAGGGCAAGTAGATCGGGGACCTGAAAGCGCAGGCGAACTAAAACCCGGCGGTGGATCTAGTGCCGCCGGGCCGGAAGACGGCTACCAATCCTCTAATTCTCGGGATGGAATTTTTTCACGGCGACGATAGTCAGCACGATGAATAGGACCAGAACTACTAGTTGAGCAATCTTGAACGGCCCCTCAGTTTGCGTTGGCGCGAGTGCGTGCAATGCCGGCACCTTCTCGAAAGACTGCACCACCAGCACAAACACATTTAGATAAAGGGCCATCACGGCGGTGACGACGTAAATCCATCGCCACGAGCCAGCCATGTAGAAGCTGTATCGTGCCAGGAGCGCGATCGCCAGCACGACCAGCGAGATGATTCCGAGCTTGTGGGCAGGCGAGAGATGGGTAAACGGAAAACCGAATCCGGTCACGCTGGTCAGCACCGTGGTCAATAGAAAAAGTGCGGTCAAACCGTTCAGCCGTTTGGAGCCGAGCATTCCGAACAGAACGATGATTCCCGAGGCGATAGCCACCAGGCTGATGATGACGTGCACAGTGGTGAAGGTCGAAAGCGACATTCCTAACATCATGATGGCTGGTCCTTTCCGAACAGGTGGGGAATCTTACGACGGGGGCAGGGAAATTTCCAGCGCGAGGGAATGAGCAGTCCTCCCCCAACCACGTAGGGGCAGATGTCCTCATCTGCCCGGCGGAGCGAAGCTCGGCTGGTCGTTGCCGCAGAAAAAACCTGTCGAGCTTCGCTCGACTAGGGCAGATGAGGACATCTGCCCCTACGTGGTCCGGATTGACGTAAGCCAGGTTCGTAGCAATTGCCGCACTTTTGCCCCCTCAGGCTTGCGGCGCACCGCGTCGATGACCGCCAAGCGTGCTCGCACTCCGCGTCCGCGAAATCCTACCCAATAGGGGATATAGATTTCTCCCGCTACGGGCTCGGCATTGATCTGCAAATTCCGTACCCGGAAAAATCCTGTACTGAAAAGCAGTCGCTGCACTTTCGTTGTGACGAGATTGATAGCTTCGGTTTCACCCAGCAGAGGCTCGGTGCAGTTGCGCGTCTCCAGATAGAACACCTCGCGCTCACTCGGCAGTTGCTCGAAGGTGTAAAGGTCCAGCGATCCGTTGACCGCGTCCAGACCAAGTATGCGCGATTCGCGTTTGCCGCTGTTGACGATTTCAATCTGGAAGAGCTGGAAAGGAATGTAGAAATCCGCTACCGAACGCAGCGGCCCGAACGTAGATTCGCGCAGGAAGTCGAACATGCCGGAAGAAAAGTGTTCCGTGGCTTCTTCGCGGGTGACGTTGGGTCTCAGGCTGCGGATGCGGGCCATTTCTAGAATCCGGGAGGAAGAAACCGCCCTAGCGGAAATGGATCCAGAGGCCAACGACCGTCGCGATCAGCAAAAGGCTGAATATTACGTTCAACCGGTGCTCGGCCGCCGTCTCGGCCGCAGGTTTGTGGTCAAGGGCTCGCACCGGAGTGATGTCCATCTTCTCGCCGACGGTCGCAAACGTAAGGCCGGCCAGCTTCTTCCGTTCCGGCGCCGGCGTCACCAGGCTTACAGCGATCAGCACGACGCAGCAGATCACAAACATAAGGATCGAGTAGTGCAGAAAATTCATGTCCACCAGGCCGCGCAGGAAGCCGTTGTCGAAAGCGTGACCACCGGCTGCGCGGTCCATCAACTCGAGGATGAAGCGAGCGGCGCCCATTACAAAACCAGTCAGCAGCGACGTGATCGCGCCTTGGGAGTTCAGGCGCGGCCACAGAATTCCCAGGATGAAGCAGGCCGCGATAGGCGGACTGATGTATCCCTGGACGCTTTGCAGATAAATATAGAGCTGGCTGCTGATCAGATGGATGAACGGCACCCAGGCGAGGCCCAGAACCACCATCACTCCGGTCATCACACGTCCGAAGCCGACCAACTGCTTCTCGGATGCGTCCGGCTTGATCTTCTTATAGAAATCGAGCGTGACTAGGGTCGAAGCCGAATTGAACACCGAACTCATGGCCCCCATCAAAGCCGCCAACAGCGCCGCGATCATCACGCCGACGAGGCCAGTAGGAAGAAGATTGATGATCAGCGTCGGGTATGCGATGTCACCGTTCAGGACTTCGCCATGCGGCCCGAATTTGAACAGGTCGCGATAGAGAGCAACCGCGATCAGGCCGGGCAGCACCAGCATGAAGACAGGCAGGATTTTGAGGAAGCCGGCAAAGATGGTGGCCGCTTTGGCGTGTCCTTCATCCTTGGCGGAGAGGACGCGCTGAACAATCACTTGATCGGTACACCAATACCAAATGCCGAGAATCGGCGCGCCAAAGAAAATACCCGTCCAGGGAAAGTCGGGATCGCTCATCGGCTTGACCATATGGAAGTAGCTGGCAGGCAAGGCAGCGCGCAGTCCTTCGAATCCGCCCACCTGATGCATTCCGATTACAGTCAGGATGACGGCGCCGAAAATCAGGATGAGGGTCTGTACTAGGTCTGTATAAATGACCGCTGCCAGCCCTCCGGCAATGGTGTAAATACCAGTGGCGATTACCAGAATGACGGCTGCTGTGAGAGGGCTCCAGCCCACGACCCGCTCCAGCACAATCGCAGCTGCATAAAGATGGACAGAAATCTTGGTAAAAACATACGCCAGGATCGAAATTCCCGCCAAATACACGGCACACGATCGGCTGAAGCGCCGCTCCAGAAATTCCGGCATAGTGAACACGTTGGACCGTAGGTAGAAAGGAACGAAGACCCAACCCAGTACCAGCAAGATCAGGCAGGCCAGCCACTCAAAGGATCCGACGGCTAGGCCTGAACTGGCGCCGGAGCCAGCCAATCCAATGAAGTGCTCAGTCGAAATATTTGAAACGAATAGGGATGCTCCGATGGCGAACCAACCCACGTTACGGCTGGCCAGGAAGTAGTCGGTGGAGGTGCGTTCCTTGCGCGCGAAGTAGAAGCCGATGGCGAAAATGACCACGAAGTAGACCGCGATGATCGCGATGTCGATGCCAGTCAGGGACTTATGCGTGAGATGCGCTACGGTCTCGCCCATACTCCTCCATTACCGCGCCTTGGGAACCGTGGGCCATGCTAGTGCATTCGGTGCACCCAGGCAACCGGGAAAGCCAGAACCAGTTCCCGGGGTAGCACCATGTGGTCACGGGCGACTCGCCCGCGGCTACACGAGAATATTCGGACAACGAAATAAAATAGACAGCCTGTCGATCTTGTACTGACTGATTCGACGTACAGGTAGAAGGAGACATAAACGTGCGATTCATGATTGTGGTGAAGGCGACAAAAGACACCGAGGCGGGCAACGTGGGGGAGGAAAAGATGTTTGCCGCCATGACGACATACCACGAGGAACTGGCAAAAGCGGGTGTGCTTCTCGATGCCTCCGGATTGCAACCAACCTCAAAGGGCTGGCGCATCCGGTACTCGGGACAAAAGCGCACCGTGATCGATGGGCCGTTCACCGAGGCCAAGGAACTCATCGCCGGCTACACCCTCATTCAGGTGAAATCCAGGGAAGAGGCGCTCGAGTGGACCAAGCGCTTCCCTAATCCCGTAGGCGAGGAATCGCCAGCCGAGATCGAAGTTCGCCAGCTATACGAACTAGAAGACCTGGGACCCAGCCCTTCCTTGGAACGCTTTCGCGAAATAGAGGCACTGAAGAGGTAGGTCCGACACCTCCGCCAACTCTTGCCATTCCAGACCGCGTCAGCGGTGGGAATCTGGCCAGGCCGACGACTGAGGACTGACGACCGGCGGCTGCCTGGGAACTTTTTTGCCTCCGAACCGTAACCTTGTGAGGCTGCGGACGTTGTAATTGTTTAAGAGGACTGGGTTTGCGATTTTTGGCGGTGGCTGGTTGCCGAGGCCCGACTTTTTCGTCTATGCTGATGGGGCTTGGCTGACGGTCCATCCGTACCTGCCCTCTCCTGGAGTTCACGAGTATGACCCTGACCCGTTTTGTCACCAAGAACGCCTTCCGCAACAAGCGCCGCAGCATCCTGACCGTGCTCAGCATTGGCGGCTCGCTGTTGTTGCTGACCTTCCTTATCACCATCTGGCGCAGCTTTTATGACAGCAAGCCCAGCGAACAATCGGCGCAACGCCTGATCGTCCGGCACAAGGTCTCGCTGGTGTTCAATTTGCCCAGCTACTACAAACAAAAGATCCAGGCCATCCCGGGCGTTAAAGAAGTCGTGAACCAGCAGTGGTTCGGGGGCCAATATAAGGACGACAAGGCGAATAACTTCTTCGCCCAGTTCGGCACCGATCCGCAAGAGATCATGAAGGTTTACCCCGAGTTCAAACTTCCGGCGGACCAACTTGAAGCCTGGCAGCATGATCGAGCCGGTGCCATCGTGGATGCGGGCTTGGCCAACAAATTTGGCTGGAAGATCGGCGACCGCCTGAATATTACCGGTAAGATTTTTCCGGTGAACCTGGAGCTGACGATCCGGGGGATTTTTACTCCGCCGGATCCGACGCAATCCATCTACTTCAACAAAGACTACATCGACGAAGGCTTTCCCAAACTTAAGGGACAGGAAGGCTTCTACGCGGTGCTGGCCGATTCGCCCGAGTCTGTTACCCGGGTAGCGCAGGCCATCGACGAGACGTTCCGCAACGCCGATAAGCCCACCAAGACCGAGACCGAACACGCCTTTCAATTGGGCTTCATCGGGATGCTGGGTAACATCAAGGCCTTTATCATGAGCATTTGCCTGGCCGTGGTGTTCACCATCCTGCTGGTGTCGGCTAATACGATGGCGATGTCGATACGGGAGCGCACTCGGGAAGTCGCGGTGTTGAAGACACTAGGCTTTACCCGCAACAGCATTCTAGGATTGTTCGTGGGCGAAGCGGTTTCACTGTCTGTGATTGGAGGACTGGTGGGATCGCTGCTCTGCGCCCTGATCGTAGGCGGGATGGCAAGCCAGGGTGGAATGTTCACCGGCATGAAGGTCACTCCAATCACCATCCTGGTCGCGCTGCTGATCGCCGCAGTGGTGGGATTCGCCAGTTCCTTTGTACCGTCCTATCACGCGGCAAAGGTCAACATCGTGGACGGCTTGCGGCACATCGGCTGAAGTGCAGTTAAGAGCATGAACCACTAAGGGCGCGAAGGAACACGAAGGAAACCCCTTAAGGGCGCGGCTTGAAGGAAAAGTAAATGGCAATCCCTCTCAGTTATAACGTGCGCAATCTGCGGCTGCGGAAGAGCCTCACCATCATGACCGCCCTGGGAATTGCGCTCACGGTTGCCACAGCCGTTTTTATCATGGCGCTTCTGGCGGGCTTGGGGCGCGCATTCGCTACCACCGGTGATCCCCTGAATGTGTTGATGCTGCGCAAAGGCTCCGACTCGGAACTGGCGGCCGGCGGAGTGACGAGGGACGCGGTGGAGGTATTGAAGAACCTGCCCGGCGTCAAACACAACGCCAAGGGAGAGCCCCTGGTCTCGGGGGAGGACATTCTGGTAGTTGTGCTGCCGCGCAAGGGCGGAACAGGGGAGACGAATGTCACGACCCGATTCCTCTCTCCCCTCGGAATTGAAATGCGGCCGGAAATCCGTATCAAAGAGGGGCGATGGTTCACCCCGGGTCAGCGCGAAGTCGTCGTAAGCAGTTCTATCAACCGGCGATTTGAGCATGCAAATATTGGCGACGTAGTGCATATCGGTAAGGGCGATTGGCCGATCGTCGGGATCTTCGATGGGAGCGGCACGGCACATGATTCCGAAATCTGGGGAGACATCAATCAACTGGTCACCGACTTCGAACGCTCGGTGTATTCCTCGGTGCTGGTGCGGGCTACCGATCCGGTTGCGGCCCAGGCTCTGAAGAACCGGGCCAACGACGATCAGCGCCTCGAACTCAATGGCCTGCTCGAGCCCGACTATTACGCCTCGCAAACCAAGTCGGGTGGTCCGATCAAGTTTGTCGGCTGGATTGTCGCCTTCATCATGGCGGTCGGATCCTGCTTCGCCGCAGCCAACACTATGTATGCTGCGGTGGCTTATCGCGGGCGCGAGATCGCCACTCTGCGCGTGATCGGGTTTTCGCGGCCCAGTATTCTGACTTCGTTCATGCTGGAGTCGTCTGCTGCTGTCGCTCCTGGGTGCGACGCTGGGGATCATCCTGATGTTGCCGTTCAACGGCATGACGACCGGAACGCAGAATCAGGTGACGTTCAGCGAAGTCGTATTCAGCCTGCAGATGACGCCAGCGGTCATCATGAGTGCAGTGATTTTCGCCCTCATCATGGGTGTGGTGGGCGGGTTCGCGCCGGCCTGGCACGCTTCGCGGCGCGACATCTTGAGCGCACTCAGAGACTAAGTAAGTTGCATCGAATTAAGGCCGTAAGACATCTGTTGTCACCATGCCGATTGACGCAAAACACGAAGATCTGCGCAGCCTGAAGATCGATCGCACCGCGCGCACCGGCGGCGAAGGCGAGCCTCCGGTCTGGGCTAAGCGCTACATTCTCATCGGAATAGCGTTGCTGGTGCTGCTCGGAATCTTCACGCTTTCATACCGGCTGTTCTCGAAGGACGCTCCGGAAGTAGAAGTAGTGCGCGCGTCGGCGCAAAGCAGCGAGGTGGGTGGAGTGGTTCTCTCCGCCAGCGGCTACATCGTCGCGCACCACAAGATCAACCTGAATTCCAAGGTCACAGGACGCGTGAAGTGGATCGGCGTAGAAAAAGGTGACAAGGTCAAGGAAGGCCAGATCCTGGTTCGCCTCGAAGACGACGAATTCCGCGCCCAATACGAACAGGCAAATGGCGCCGCCCAGAACGCCAAGGCGTATTTGGAAGAGCTACAGAACGGGTCGCGTCCCGAGGAGATTCAACAGGCACAGCACAATCTCGATGAAGCCCGGGCCACTCTGGTCAACGACAAGATCACGCTCGACCGCACCCGCGGCCTGGTAACTGAAGGCGTGCTTTCGAAGCAGGCGCTCGACGACGCCACAGCCAAGTTTGAGGCCGACCAGCAGCGCGTGAATTCACTGGACAAGGGTTTCCAGCTGGCCAAGATTGGTCCGCGGCAGGAAGAGATTGCTCGCGCGCGTGGCGCCCTTCAGCAGATGCAAGGTCAGGCGGACTATGCCAAGTCACTGCTTGAAGCCACGTTGATCCGCGCACCTGTGACTGGAACCATTCTTGAGCGGGCAGCGGAAAAAGGCGAGCTCGTGACTTCGGGATTCGCCAGCACCGCTGAAGGCGGTCCGCAAGGACTAGTGGTCTCGCTGGCCGATCTGAACGATCTTCAGGTCGAACTCGACATCGCGCAGGACGATTTTGCCAAGCTCGGCCCCAAGCAAAAAGGCATGGTCACGGTCGATGCTTATCCTGACCGGCATTGGGACGGTGTGATCGCCGAGATCTCGCCGCAAGCCAACCGCGCCAAGGCCACTGTTCAGGTGAAAGTGCAAATTCTCAATCCGGATGCACTGCTGCGGCCGGATATGAACGCCACCGTAAAATTTCTGGCGGACGAGAACAAGCATACGAGTTCCGAGCCGCAGGGTGTTTTCGTACCCACTCTTGCGATTCACGATCGCAACGGAAAAAAGATTGTCTTCCTGTCGTTTGACGGCAAGGCCATGGCGCGAGAAGTGAAAATCCTGTCGCAACGCAGCGGCGGAGTGATGGTGCAGGGCCTCAACGGCGGCGAGGATGTGATCACCACCGCGCCCCAGGACTTAAAAGACGGCGAGAAAATCAAGATCAAAGGACAGCAGTCATGAGCGCAGCTCCTACAATTCCCCAGACCACGACGCAAACCAAAGTGGTCCAGGCCCGCAACGTCAGCAAAGTCTTCAAGCGCGACGCGTTCGAGGTCAAAGCTCTCGACGATGTCTCCATCGAAATCGGCGGCGGCGAATTTATGGCGCTGATGGGCCCCTCAGGCTCCGGCAAGACCACTCTGCTGAACATGATCGCGGCCATCGACCGCCCCACCGGCGGCGAACTGCTGGTGCTGGGCGAGAATATCTTCCGCTTCAGCGATGCGCAGTCCGCCCGCTGGCGCAATGAACACATCGGCTACGTCTTTCAGACGTTCAATCTGATCCCGGTGTTGACCGCGTTTGAGAACGTCGAACTGCCCCTGCTGCTGACCAAGCTTTCCGCGCAACAGCGGCGCGACCACGTCATGACGGCTCTGAAGCTGGTTGGCCTGGAAGAACGCGTTGGCCACTTGCCCAAGCAACTCTCCGGCGGACAGGAACAGCGCGTGGCCATTGCCCGCGCCATCGTCAGCGATCCCACTCTCTTACTTGCAGACGAACCCACGGGCGACCTGGACAGTCACTCGGCGACGGAAGTCCTCGAAATCCTGAAGCGTCTCAACGAAGACTTTCACAAGACCATTGTGATGGTGACGCACGACCCCCATGCAGCGTCCTACGCGCACGTGACCCGTCATCTCGAAAAAGGCATGCTACTGCCCGGCTAACCGGACATGTGGGGACGGAGCACAGCTCGGCAGGGGTTTTGTGGCGCGGGCGCCCTCGCCCGCGTGAGGCCGCAGGCGACCACGAGCCAAAGTTATTTTTATAAAGACCAGTCCTTAAGGGCAGACGTCTTTCCAAAGCTTGATCAGTGGTCGGTTTGGGAGAATCAGAGTCTCAGCCAGAAAATGTTGAAGCCTTTGGTCGCCTACGGCCTGTAGCGGGCGAGGGCGCCCGCTCTACATTTACACTGACAAGCTGCCGGGGGTAGGTGCAAAGCCGCTGTCGGCGGGATCGGCGACCCACTGCCACGCCCTGCGTCCATTTTCACGCACGACTGTCCGCGCTTCACCGTATTCCACCAGCCGATTAAGGACCGTGGTCACCGAAGCCAGCGGGTCTTTGTGACGCAGCAACACCGGCGGAATTCGCTGCTGAATATGCTCGCAGACCTCGCGCGCGCCCAGCGGACGTGCCGCTTCCATCAGCACCATGCGGCAGGCCTTGGTGAAGCCCGGCTGACGGCCTCCACTTTTGCGGTCTACCAGCTCCAGCAATTCTTCGCTCAGGACTTCGTCACCGAACAGGTTGGCCAGTCCCACGATGGTTTGCTTTACCGTCCCAATGCGCTTCATCACATCGGCGCGTTGGCGCATCAGTTGACGCAACTCCTCGTGCGCCGCCTTCACCACTTCCTGGACGTGAGGATCTGAGCTACCGGGAAGATTTCTGTTTCCCGCGCCATTGCCACTGCTGCGTGCAATGTCCATAACTCCCCCTTCGGAATTCCCACCCACTCGCCGCACCGGATGCGTTACCCACGGCAGCGAGCTACACCTGCCCTTACTGTTCCATACGCGATTGCCCGGCTTTCAGTTCCGTGTTTCATTCCGGGTCTCATGTTTCGCGCGCATGCTTGATCGATCGACGTCCGCGCAAATACGGGAATCCGCGCCGCTATCCGCGTTCTGCTGCTTAGACGTGACGAGCGCTGAAAGGTTAAGGCGAAGAAATGTAAAATCGGTGTGCAGATGGATGCCTGCACAGTACTTACGGTCATTCGGATTTACATATTTTCAGCCGTCAATTCACTACCAAAGTCAGAATGTCGCGTCGCGGGAATCAACCTCGAGTGTGGTGTCTTTCCACACAAACGGGAACGGAGTGTTATGCGCCGAGCTTTTTTCCGCGTGAAAAGAGCCGGATGCAAAACTGGTTCGCGGTCGATTTCTTCCTTCTTGACAAAACCGAAACAACTGATAAAGTTCGACTTAACCGTCTAAAATTTCCGTAACTCTCCAGGTGCAGACGCATGAAGAACGTTTATGAGGTTTTGAGACAGAAAGAACTTGAGCTGTCCCGGCTGGAAAAGGAAGTGGAAGCATTGCGAGTGGCCGCTCCGCTGCTTTCCGAGGACAAGGAAGCCGGCAGCGACAAGCCGACATTAACCTCGACGGCGACCGCTCAACAGCCCATCCGCATCCCGCAGCCGACGGTCAACGTCGCTCCGCAAGCCGCCCGTGCCGCCGGGTGGGAGGACACTGCCAAGCGCTGGCCTTAAGTCGTAGGAGGGCACAGACCTTCTGCGCAAGGCGTAATGGACGAATGGAACGTGGCCCGGAGTCTTGCTCCGGGCTATAACTTTATGGAGCCATCAAGTACGGGGTCCCGCCCCGTACTGACAGACCAGCGTGAAGCCCGCCGCTGCGTCGGACCCTAAGGCTCAGATCGAGCAGTTGTCGAGCAGAGCATCACCAGAACTTTATGACCAGAACTTATGAGCGCTTCGGGACACCCTTTATCGGGCATGAGCGGCGTCCGGCGCCGCATTCCCCGCTATCCCGTTGCTATTCCAGTGGACATCACCGTGCTTCGTTCCGGAGCCTCGGCCAGCATTCCCGGACGTTCGCTTGATCTCGGAGAAGGCGGCGTGGCCGCAGTGCTGGCGGCTGAGCTTCAACTGGGGGAGTGGGTCGGAGTCCAGTTCCAATTGCCGAATGCCGCCCAGGCGCTCCAGACTAAAGCGGTAGTAAGGCACCATAACCACCTTCGTTGCGGCTTCGAGTTTCAGGGCTTGTCGCCAGACCAGCGCTCCACAATCCGGAGCTGGGCGGGAAACAGCGAGCCGCTGAAATCGATCGAGCCCACGGTGCCGGTCTCCGTTTCCACCTCAACCGCAGTCTCGGTTCCATCTGTCGCAGCGGCTGCTGTCCCGTCGCCTTCTGTCGCGGCAAAAACAAGCCCCCGCCTTCCGATCCCAGCCACGCAGACGCGCCGTCAACCTGTTTCCCGGCAGGCCAGCGATGCCGCCGCGAAACGGCTGCTGCGACTGACCCTGCTCTTGCTGGTCGTGGTAGGAGGCTGGGCGGCGTGGCAATGGCATCGCGGATGGGAGCAACTGGAAGCGCGCACGGAGAAAAAAGACGCCCACGCGCAGACGCCGTCCGCCAAAGTTCCGCCGGAAGTGATGGAGCGGTTGCTGATCCGAAGAGTCGAGCCGGTCTATCCCGAAGCCGCTCGCCGGGCCAATCTTCAGGGCGTGGTGACGCTCGACGCGATGATTGCCGCCGATGGCACGGTGGTGAATCTTCATCCGCTCAGCGGCCCCGATGCATTGGTGTCGGCCGCCATGGACGCGGCCCGATGGTGGCGCTTCCGCCCTTATCGTGTGCGTGGAGAAGCCACGGCAGTTGAGACCACCCTGTCGGTTGAGTTCCGACTGTAGAAGATCTTTGAGTGAGTGCGAGTTCAGGAAGGGTGGGGAGACACGTCGGGAAGGGCACGACTTCAGTGGTGCCACAGATCGTCCGCGCGCCGCGGCTTCAGCCGCTGAGGTTTCGCTTCTCCAGATCGTAGTGGACCATCGAACGCATGTAACTTCCCACGCGTCGACAATCGATCCGGCTTCACAAGCACACCGCAGCGGCTGAAGCCGCATCCACGGGATACTTTTTGGCGGCACGAGTGAACTTCGTGCCCTTCCCAATCCAACTCCAACGTGCGCGCTAACTAACCCTTCCCGCGCCCCGGCGCCTGCCGCGACTCTCCGTGCTTTGCTTCCTCAGCCCTCCATCTGCGAAACTGACAACGCTTCAGTCGCGGGCTCATCCTCATTATGGGCAGAATCCACGTTCTTTCCGAAAACGTTGCCAACAAGATCGCCGCTGGCGAAGTCGTGGAACGTCCCGCGTCAGTTGCCAAGGAACTGCTCGAAAATTCTCTCGACGCCGGCGCCACTCGCATACGAATCCAGGTTGAGGCTGGAGGCAAGAAGCTCATTCAGATCACCGACAACGGCTGTGGGATGGTGCGCGATGACGCACTGCTGGCGTTCGAGCGTCATGCAACATCAAAAATCAGGAATGCAGAAGACTTGCTCAACGTAGCCACGCTGGGTTTCCGTGGAGAAGCTCTGCCCTCGATCGCTTCCGTCTCCCGTCTGCGACTGGAAACCCGCGCGCCCGAAGAGGCCTCCGGGACGGTCATCGAGATCAACGGCGGCAAGATGTTCAAAGTGGAAGAGGCCGGCCTGCCGGCCGGGACATCGATAGAGATTCGTGACCTCTTTTTTAATATTCCGGCGCGCAAGAAGTTTCTCAAGGCGGAATCGACTGAGCTTTCCCACATCGCGTCCCTGGTGACGCACTACGCCCTGGCGCATCCCGACAAGCACTTTGAACTGCACTCCGCCACCAACGCCATGCTGGTCGCGCCCCCGGTCGCGGGATACAGCGAACGCGTCTACCAGGTTTTCGGCAAGGAAGTTCTCGACCAACTGATTCCGGTAGCAGCGGTACAACCACTCGAACGTATCGGCCTGCCGCAACCCCCGCCCTGGCGGCGTAAAGAAGAGGACAAGTCCGGAGGGAGTGCTTCCGCCCACCAAAAGCCGGGGAGTGAAACCAGCGCCGAAGGTGAAGTGTCGGCCTTCGGCGAATTCCGGGTACACGGTTTCGTCTCCAAGCCCGAGATCCAAAAGCTGAATCGCAACTCAATCTACGTCTTCGTCAACGGACGCCTGATCCGCGACCGCTTGATCCAGCACGCCATCATCGAGGCCTACCGCAACATTCTTCCGCCCACCGTTTTCCCGGTGGTGCTGTTGTTTCTCGACCTGCCGACGGGTGAAGTCGACGTCAACGTGCATCCCTCGAAGACGGAAGTCCGTTTCCGCCAGCAAAGCGTGATGCACGATTTCGTGCGCGAATCAGTCCGCGCCGCGCTGATGAAGGCGCGTCCGGTGCCGCAGTTCGCGGTCGAGATCAGAGCGCATCCTACCGCCACCCCGTCGCTCGTCGCGGAGTCTCCTTCCGGGGGCCGACCTGATTCTCCCGACGCTGCGTGGCGCCCACAGTACGCATCTGCCGCACCGCAACCATTCAGTCTGCAGGCTCCGGTTCCGCCGCCCATCAACGAGCGTTTCCAGTTCGGAGAAGGTATCTCGGTCGACGGCAACGCCGCGCTGTCTTTAGTGCGCGCCCCCGAGCCCATACCCAACGACACGTGCGCACCGCCGATCCCTGACGAGGCGGAAGCTCCGAGCGACCTTGCCCCGGCCCTGGCTTCGCTCAAACCCCTGGGCCAGATTCGCGACTCTTTCATCCTGGCGGTAAATCCCGAAGGCCTGTGGATCGTTGACCAGCATGTGGCACACGAACGAGTCCTGTTCGAAAAAATCCTGAAACAACGCGCGGTACAGAAAGTAGAGAGCCAGCGCCTGCTGCTGCCTCTGGTGCTCGAACTCACCCCAGCGCAGCAAGCGGTCTTTACCGAAATTGCCGATGAGTTGGCCAAAAACGGATTCGAAGTCGAACCCTTCGGCGCCCGCAGCATCGCAATAAAGATCGCTCCCGCAGGCGTAGACGCTCAGGCCGTCGAGCATATGCTGCACGAACTGCTCGACCAGTTTTCACAAGAAGAGCAAGCCTTGAACCTGGAAAAGATTCGAGGACGAATCGCAGCCTCCATCGCCTGTCACGCCGCCATCAAAGTCAACATGCCGCTGGAACAAAACAAAATGGAATGGCTGCTGGCGGAGTTGGCCAAAACCGACTGTCCCATGACCTGTCCGCACGGAAGGCCAGTAGTTCTGCGATACTCAATGAAGGACATTCAGAAGGCGTTCAAGAGAATCTAGGCTACTAGCTTCTAGCTCCTGGCTACTAGCAAAGCCTACTTAGCTATGGTCCTAAGCTAGAAGCCAGGAGCTAGTAGCCAGAAGCTGCTTTTATGACTGATCAGGAACTCGATCAACTCCGTCGCGACAAGTGGCACCTGAACGGCGCGGCGGTGCGCACGCTTGACGATGCCCGCCGTTTCATCGAGTCGGTCGGATTTTGTCTGATGTATCCCATGCGCAAGCCGCTGCTAGCGCCAACTTTCATCGGCGCATGGACCGGATCAGACAAGAACCTGCCTATGCAGCAGCATGCTTACGCCGATCCGCGCGCCCGCGAGGCCACCGAAGTCATGGTGCGTCTGTTGCGCAATCATGACGCCTACGAAGCCAATCAGTTTGAAGAGAACAACGCCTTCCTGGTGGCGGGGTCTATATTTCCTTACTTTTATGCTTTGGTCGGCGAACGCAATCCCAAACAGACACCGCAGCCCAAGCCGCGATCGGAATATTCTCCGCTGGCCTGTGATGCCTTCGAACTGATTCGCCGCGCCGGACCGATCTCGAAACAAAAGATGCGCGAAGACCTGGGCGGAAGCATTTCATTCGTCGCCCTCGATCACGCTCTCGGGGAACTATGGTCAAAGCTCCGCATCACGCGCGTGGATTACAAACCGGAAGAAGGTGCGTCCTGGGACGTGCTCTATCGCTGGGCACCGGACGCAGTCCGCGAAGGCATCGGCTTGTCGGTTGGTGAAGCGCTATCGGCGCTGTTGTCTAAGTATCTGGACTGCGTCATCGCCGCTGACCAGCAAGAGGTGGAATCGTTCTTCGGCAATTTTGTTCCCCGCTCCAAGGTCAAGGAAGCTATCAATGCCCTGCAAGCTGCGCGGGAACTGGATTTCATTCGAGTAGGCACCCGATCCCTGATCCAACTAGCCCAGCCCAAAGCTCCGGTGATCGCCAAGGACCGCGTGGCGACCGTCAATCCGTCGCGTCCGACGAGAGTCTCCCGCCGAGGTTAGGCGGCCGCCTCAAGAAACCAGCGACGGATCCTCACGGATATTCACGGATCAGACTAAGCAGGAAAAAACTGAGATCTGTGTTATCCATGCCGTTCCTTACTTACCATTTCCACATTGACACGTCTATTCACGGGCCACTTGGCCCGGGAAGGTAAATTTATGCGTTTCTCTGCCCTTTTAGCTGTTCTCCTGGCACTATGCAGCGCCTCATTCGCGCAAAGTGACGCCGCGCCGTCTTCCAGTTCGATGCCCGAGCTCGAACACTTCAGCATCGATCAGGTGGACAAGTCTCTCGATCCTTGTACTGACTTTTTCCAGTACGCCTGCAGCAAGTGGATCAAAGCCAATCCGATTCCTGCGGACCAGGGTGGATGGGGAACGTTCAACATGCTCGCCATCTGGAACATCGCGGCCGTCCATAACACGCTGGAAGAGGCCGCTCAGCCTTCCCCCAATCGGACGCCGGTGCAGCAGAAGGCAGGCGACTACTTTGCCTCGTGCATGGACGAAGACGCCATCAACAAGGCCGGCCTCAAACCGCTGCAACCAGAGCTTGACCGCATCGAAGGGCTTAAGAAGAAGTCGCAGCTTCCCGAAGTCGTCGCGTCCATACACCAGATGATTCGGCCCGCCAACCTGAACTTCATTGACGCAGCCTACCAGGGCGTTTTGTTTGGAATTTACTCAGCGCCTGGCTTCGACGACGCCCGTGTGACTCTGGCCGTACTCGATCAATCAGGCATGGCACTCCCAGGCCGCGAGTTTTACCTGAACGACGACGCCAAGTCGAAAGAGATTCGCGACAAATACGTGCAACACGTGGCCCGCCTGCTGGAACTCAGTGGCGAAACCCCGGCCCGTGCCGCGAAAGATTCCCAGTCCGTGATGGCGATCGAAACCGAACTGGCCAAGTCCGCGATGGAAATCGTTCTCCGCCGCGATCCCAAGAACGTGAACAACAAGATGTCGCTCAAGCAGGTTCAGGCGCTCACGCCATCCTTCAACTGGAAGCGCTACTTTGCCGCCATGCAGGCTCCGGCTTCGCCGTGGTACACGGTGACCACACCAAGCTTTTTCCGCGGAATGGAGAACTTGGTGCAGTCGCGTTCGATTGAAGAATGGCAGGCCTACTTGCGCTGGTCAGTCCTGCACTCGCTGGCGTCCTCACTCAGCCAGCCCTTCGTCGAGGAAAATTTTGACTTCTTCGGACGCGCCCTCGGCGGCACCAAGGAACTTCAGCCGCGCTGGCGGCGCTGTTCCATATACGCCGACCTCGATCTGGGCGAGGCCGTCGGACAAGCGTACGTCGCCAAATATTTTCCGCCGGAAAACAAGCAACAGATGCTGCAGATGGTCAAGGACATCGAGGCTGCGCTGGGGCAGGATATTGACGCCGCCCCCTGGATGTCGGACTCGACCAAGAAAGCCGCGCATGCCAAGCTAGCCGCCCAGGTCGACAAGATCGGATATCCCGACCACTGGCGCGATTACTCTTCGGTAGAGATCAAGCGTGACGACTTTCTGGGCAATGTGCAACGTTCGTCAGGATTCGAGATGAGGCGGCGGACCGCCCAATTCGGCCAACCCGCCGATCGAACGGAATGGGCCATGACGCCGCCGACGGTCAACGCCTACGAAGATCCCCAGCACAACACCATCAACTTCCCTGCCGGCATTCTGCAGCCTCCGTTTTTTGACGCCTCGGCCAGCGACGGCAACAACTACGGCGCCATCGGGGCCGTGATCGGACACGAAATCATTCACGGCTACGACGATCAAGGAAGAAAATTCGATGCCGACGGCAATCTGAAAGACTGGTGGACCGCTGCCGATGCCGCGAACTACGATCAGAGAGATCGATGCATCACCGACGAATATACGCAGGACGTTCCCGAGGCTGGGGTGAAGCAGAACGGCAAACTTTCCGCCGGAGAAGACACGGCCGACAACGGCGGCGTACACATCGCGCTTGCCGGTCTCGAGAACACGCTGAAGTCCCAGGGCAAGAATCTGGAGAGCCAGTCCAGCAACGGCGTCACTGAGTTGCAGAACTTCTTCCTGTCCTGGGCGAATGTTTGGTGTGGCGAGCTTCGCCCTGAAGTGGCCCGCACCGCGGTCATGACGCAGGGCCACTCACTGGAGCGCTACCGGGTAAACAATGTGGTCGGAAATATGTCGGAGTTCGCCCACGCCTTCGGCTGCCGCGCCGGGCAGCCTATGGTTCATTCCAACGCCTGTAGGGTCTGGTAGGAGCGAGAGACTATCCCGCCACTGAAGTAGCGAGCTACCATCAATGATCAATCCGGGACCTCCACGCTGCAGTCGGCGTGCCGCCTTCCGAACCTAACCCACGGAATCCGCTGATCTGCACGGATTAAAGTCAAGACCCAAAAGATCCGTGAGATCCGTGCAAATCCGTGGCGAAGTTTTTGCCATCCCTCCCCGTGTACAATTATTCCCTTCCGGGATGACCTCGACCTCCGCACGCAAACTTATCATCGCTATCGACGGACCGGCCGGCGTGGGCAAGAGCACCATCGCGTCGCGGCTGGCGCGCAAACTGGGTTATGTGAACCTGGAAAGCGGCGCCATGTACCGTGCCCTAGCGCTTAAAGCGATTGAATGGGATGTCTCATTCGATGATGAACGTGCCCTCGACAAACTGGCGCATGAGACGCGCATCCTGCTCGAACCGACGATGGGCGGCAATCGCGTACTGCTCGACGGCCGCGACGTGAGCCAGCGAGTGCGGGAGCCGGATGTAACCGAAGCAGCTTCGCGGGTATCCGTTCATCCCGCAGTGCGCAAGTGGATGGTCGCACGCCAGCAGGAGATGGGAGCGGCCGGCGGCGTCGTCATGGAAGGCCGCGACATCGGCACCAAAGTCTTCCCCGGAGCGGACGTGAAAATCTTCCTCGATGCCGACCCGGTGGTGCGGGAACAACGGCGGTTGCTGCAACAGAATGTGCGCGGAGCTGCCGCGCACGCCGTCGTGGCGGAACTGCGCGAACGCGACCGACGCGATCGCACCCGGGCTACTTCCCCGCTGGTCCCCGCCAGCGACGCGCTCCTGATCGATTCCTCCCAATTGTCAGAAGATGAAGTATTGCAGCGGGTGGAGGACCTGGTTCAAAGCAAGCTCAAGGGAGTGTAGAAATAACTGCCGGCACAAACGAAGAACTCCTGGCCTTGATTACTTTTTTCTCCCGCCTGCGAAGCATCGGAAGCTCGACAAAATAGTAGGACAAGCATGCCAGTACGAGCGCAAGAGATATCCACCCGATAGAGCGCAACCAGGGGTTCGCACAAAACGGCTGTTGCCACAGATACAGGCTGTAGCTGATTTTCCCGAGCCACGACACCGGCCGAATATTAAGGATTCGATAAGGCACCTGAACTACATGCAGCAAGACGCCTGCGATCGACAGGTGCAGGATGGGATTGAGAATAAAAATCACAAACAGCGTTCGGCCCTTGGTATCGAGGGGGAAAAGCGGAAGGAACGCCACCGCCAGCATCATGACAAAAACCAGATACGGGTTGATCTTCGGCAAGTGGGGAGCAAGCATTGCCAGCAGACAACCCGCCGCAAGACTGCCCGCTGCTCCGGGGAAACCGCCGACACTCCCGGAAGGAACCTTAAAGTAGTAGAGGATGGCCTGCCCCACAGGATCCAGCGCGATTACTCCGACCAGAATCGCGATCCGGTGCTGGTGCCATTGCTTCAGAACTGTCGGCCACAAAAGATAAAACTGCTCTTCCACTCCCAAAGACCATAGGTGGCCAAAAAACCACGGACGACTGTTGTCGAAGTTTGCCAGGTACAAGAAAGCGGTCACGATGTTGTACCAGCGAAAATCTCGCCAGTAAAAAACTAGCATGATCGCCATGAAGACAAAGGCAGCCGGGAAAATCCGATAAGCACGCCGCAGGTAGAAGGTTTTTAGGTCGATGGTCGAGGTCCGGGCTTGTTCCTTGCAAAGAATGCTGGTGATCAGAAATCCTGAGATGACGAAAAAGATGCGGACCCCTGTGTTTGCGTAGGAGCGCAAGAAGACTGCGGGCGCGTGATTACTGATTGCCAGGTGTCCGAGCACCACCAGCAGAATCGAAATTGCTCGCAAACCATCGAGTGAAGGAATGCGTTTCACAGCTGCATTTTAGCAGCGTGTCTCCTCCTGTCAGAAATTCCCAAGTCGGGACGTTTTCCCAAAAACTTGTTTGCTCCTCACAGACGCCACCCGATTCACAGTGATATATCCAGCAAGTCCCCTTCTCGGTTCTGGACTCGTCCACGATTCGGTTCAAGTGTGGGTACGAGTCTATGTCGAGCGTCCACCGTGTCTATATTTGTATCTGCTGTCTAACATTCGTCACCGCAACTCTGGCCCAGGACACATCCACCGGAGCGATTCGTGGTGCCGTAGGTGATTCCGCCGGCGCGCGGATTGGCGGAGCCAGCGTCGTCCTCGTGAATGCCGCCACCAACTTTCGCTATTCCACCACCACCGACGCGACGGGCCGCTTCGCGTTCGAACTTCTGCCTCCGGGAGACTACTCGGCGCGCGCTGAGTCGGCGGGAATGTCGCCGCAGACCACGCCGTCTCTTCACGTGGATATAGGCGGCACTAGCGAACTGCTTTTCAAGCTGGCCGTTGCCGGAGCCAAAGAAACCGTGACGGTCTCGGGCGAGCCGCCGTTGGTCGAAAGCCAGCCCAGCGGACTCTCCTCGCTGATCGATGACCGGGCCATCAACGAACTTCCGCTGAATGGACGGCGCTTCACCGATCTAGCCTTACTGACTCCGGGAGTGACGCAAGACCCGCGCGGGTTGACTTCAGGATCGAATGGCGACCTCGCCTTCGGAGGCATCCGTGGATTCCAGTCGAGTTACCTGGTCGACGGCGGCGACAACAACAACGCATTTTTCGGACAGGCCCGCGGCCGCTATCGTGCGCCGTACCAGTTTTCCAACGAGGTGGTGCAGGAGTTCCGCGTCTCTTCGAACACCTACGGCGCCGATCTGGGACGGGCCGGAGGCGCAGTCGTGAATGTGGTCACCAAGTCAGGATCCAACCGCCTCCATGGAACGGACTTCTATTTCCTTCGCGACAGCGCACTTTCGGCGACGCATCCGTTTATGGATTTCAAGCCGCATGATCGACAGCAGCAGTTTGGATTTACTCTGGGCGGACCGATCAAGCGTAACCGCGCATTCTTTCTTCGCCGGCTTCGATCAGCACATCTTTCACATACCCACGGTAGTGCGCTTTGCCGACGGAAGCTCAGTGGTGGTTCCTCAGCCAGGGACTGGACCGGAAACTCCGGGCGATTACGAAGCTTCCGATCAGGCACTGGTATTCGCCTCAGCGGCGCAACTCTCAAAGCAAGCGGGAACCTTTCCGTCGTCAATGCTCGGAAATGCCGGCTTCTTCAAGCTTGACCTTGTGCTCAACCAGCACAACAACCTCACTCTCCGGCTGAACACTTCGCGATACTACGGGAATAACAACGTCTTCCTCGATCCCGCCAGCCCGCTGACCAACTTCGGCATTAGCGACAACGGCGAGGAGGATGTCTCCACGGAAAGCGGCTCGTTAGCTCTTACCAGCAATCTCTCCTTTCGAGCAGTGAGCCGGTTCCGGGCCCAGTTCTCGCGCGACCTGCAGGCGTCCACTGCCAACAGCACTGACCCACTCAGCAAGATTCCCAACCTCATCGACGGCTTCGGACGCTCCTCCATCCTTCCTCGGCAGACTCGCGAGCACCGCCTGCACCTGGCCGAGACTCTGAGCGTGGAAGGCAAAAGAAATTCCTGGAAGTTCGGCGCCGACGTACTGCTGACCTGGATCTACAACTTCTTTCCGTCGCTCGGTGGCGGAGAATACATCTTCGATCCCATCAAGGTAAACCCGTTCACGTTCGAACCGCAGGAATCTGGTCTGGAGCTGACGCCGCTACGGGCTTATGCGCACGCAGTACCCCACTACTACCTTCAGAGCTTCGGGCCATCCGTCACGCATCCCGATACTAACGAGTACGCCGGGTTTGTGCAGGATACGATCCGCGTCTCGGATCACTTCGCGTTGAGCCTGGGAGCGCGCTACGACCTCCAGACTTTCACGACGAAAGGTTTGCAGTCCAATCCGCTCTGGCCGGACGCGGGTCGCGTGCCTTACAACACCGGGAATGTCGCGCCGCGAGTCGGGCTGGCATATTCGCTCGGCAAAGAGCATCCGCTGGTGATTCGCGCCGGATATGGCCTCTTCTACACTCGCATTCCGCAGATCTACACTTCCGCGGTTCAGAGCGATAACGGACTGACGGGAAATTTCCTCTTTCTCAACAACAATAATTTTTACGATCACCAGATATTTCCCCAGTATCCCAATCCGCTGGTGAGCTGCCCGGTGAGTGCCACAAATTGCCAACTGCCGACTGGCCTGGCGCAACTCGAGCAGGCAGATATCTCTGCGTTTTCGCACAATTTCAAAACGCCCAAAGTGCAGCAGGCCAGTCTCAACGTCGAACGCGAAGTCGCGCACCGCCTGGCTGTCGGGGTTTCCTATATGTACGTGCACGGTGTGGATCTGATCCGGGCTCGCGACGAGAACCTGCCGCCACCGGTCAAGGTGGCTTACCCGGTATACGATGCGACCGGAACAAATTTCAGCGGCGCGTATTACGACGTCGATTCTTTCTCGACGGTCCAGCCGACACAAACCTTGACCTGCCCATTTCCTCCCTGCATCAATCCGCTGGCGCGGCCGATTCCGCAACTGGGATCCATCAACGTTTTCGAGAGCGCGGCCTCGAGCGTTTATCACGGGGCCACGCTCTCCATTCGCCGGCGAATGACCAGCGGTGTCTACTTCATGCTCTCGTACACCTTTGCGCACGCTATCGATGACGGACAGGACGCACTCGTCGCAGGACGTCCGGCGACAGTGCAGAACTCTTACGCGCCGAATTCGGAGAAGGGTCCGAGTGTCACAGATCAGCGGCAACGTTTTGTGTTCTCTTTCGTGCTGGCTCCCAAACCGTTTCATCGCGACCATGAATGGTTGGGAAGATTTTTCAACAACTGGAAAGCTTCGAGTGTTTTCACCTACGGTAGTGGAAGGCCAGTGAGCGCGACCGTCACTGGCGATGCCAATCAGGACGGTAATAATTCGAACGACCGTCTTCCTGGAGTTTCGCGCAACTCACTCGTCGGCCCCAACTACGCCACTACGGACTTTCGACTCACGCGCCGTCTCTATGCGGGCGACCGAATCAAGCTGGAACTAATGGCCGAGTCATTCAACCTGTTTAATCGCGATAACCAGCGTGTCCAGATCACACAGGACGGCTTTCACAGCAATTCGGCACAATTCGTGGAAACGACTAAAACGATTGGAATCAATATCTTTCCTGCACAGTATCGCGTGCCCTCGACGTTCCTGCACGCTACCGACGCATATGCTCCGCGGCAGATTCAATTCGCACTGAAACTGATCTACTGACTGTAATTGTGTGATAAATAGAGGCTTTTCGCATTTCGGCAAACCGAAAATGCGTATATACCACTTGACTTGCCGTAGGAACCTTGCGATAACTAAGCCCGTCCAAACGGGACCGGTTTGGGGGTGTAGTTCAGTTGGCAGAAGTAAGACTTCAAGAGGGCGAGTCCCTCGAAAATGCATTGCGTCGCTTCAAGCGCAAAGTGCAACAGGAAGACATCATCAAGGAGGTCAAGCGTCACTCCTTCTACCTGAAGCCGGGTGAAAAAAAGCGAGTAAAAGAAGCGTTGGCCCGTAAGCGCAGCAGAAAAAAAGCACGCAAAGAGCAAGACTAGGTTCAATGGGCTGCCACGCCACGTGGTGGCCCATTTCGTTATCTGATGATGTCCCGTTCGAACGAATTTGTAAGCAGTAACCATGTGAAAGAGACATGGAGGGCCGAGTCCAGGGGAACAAATATTCCAGGTCGTAGCTTGAGGGGGCAACGAACCTGACTCCACGCGTGCACGGGTACGCGAGGTTTCGGGCATGGGCTGAAGGGAGCATCTCTCAATGGAATTTCAGGACAAGGTATTGAAGTGCATTGACTGTGGCGGGGATTTCATTTTCACCGCGGGCGAACAGTTGTTTTTTTATGACAAGCAGTTCAAGAACGAACCTAAACGCTGCAAGGCCTGCAAGACCAAGCGAGTTTCAGTTTTAGGGGCGGCGCCTTCGGGGCAAGGCAATGGTTTCGCCAAAGTGGAAACGCGCACCACGTGTTCGGAATGTGGCAAGGAAACCACCGTGCCATTCAAGCCGACGCAGGGGCGTCCGGTGTTCTGCCGGGAATGTTTCCAACAGAAGCGGCAAGTGGCCACGGCCTGAGTTTGAGCTGGAACTGAACGTGTAGACGATTCCCGAGTCGGCGGCTCCTCTTCCTCCCGCCTTCCCGATTCCAATCGAATCTTGTCTGCCAGGGCACTGGTGTGCGCGGAGCGGAAGTTTCCGTCTCCGAAGCCACATGCTGCCCGCCTGCAAAACCCATCAACCACTGAGGACACGAAGGTTCACGAAGGATTCAATATCGGCTTTTCCTTCGTGAACCTTCGTGTCCTTAGTGGTTCATGATTCTCCGTCACCCCCCGAGCCCGAACCGAGTTGGCTACGTTAGTATAGAAACGTGGCAACTTTCTACGTGGCGAATTTCGGATGCCGTGCTACCCAAGCGGATGGCGCTGCCATTGAGCGCCAGTTGCGGGAGCGCGGCTTGGAGCGCGCCGGAGACGCAGCGGCAGCAGGACTGGTGGTGCTCAATACCTGCACCGTGACGACCGCCGCCGACCAGGACGCGCGCGCCGCCATCCGCCGCATCCATCGTCAGAACCCGCAAGCTCAGATCGTAGTCACCGGCTGTTACGCGCAGCGCGCTCCCGAAGAAATCGCTGCCCTGCCCGGCGTTAGCCAGGTAATCGGCAACTCGCACAAACATCAGCTGGCGGAGATCGCTCAAATCGGGCGTCTGACCTCGGACGTCGGACCTCAGCCGCTGCAATCCACTTTCGTCCCGCTGTCGCAACTTACGTCCGAGAGCCGAAATCCGAGGTCTGACGTCCGAAGCCCGATTTTTGTCTCCGACATTTTTGCCCACACCGAACTCCAGGCGGCGCCGGTATTCGACGCTGCCAACGAGCGCACCCGTCCCAACTTGAAAGTGCAGGATGGTTGCGACAACCGTTGCTCGTTCTGCGTGATCCCCTACGTGCGGGGACAGAGCCGCTCACTCAAATTAGATGGAGTGATTCGCGAAGTAGAGACGCTGGTAAACGCGGGCTATCGCGAAGTAGTCATCTCAGGCATCAACCTGGGTCGATGGGGAAGAGACTTGGCTGTCGGGCGGGAAGGTGTCAGCTCTCAGCTTTCAGCTGTCAGTAAAACCCAACGACCGATTTTCGAAGATTTAGTGCGCGCAATTCTTTCGGAAACGGCGCTGGAAAAGCTACGTATTAGTTCCGTCGAGCCCATGGATTGGAGCGACGACCTGATTCAACTTGTCGCAACATCTCCACGCATCGCCAAGCACGCGCATGTGCCCATGCAATCTGGCAGTGACGCTGTGCTTCGCCGTATGCACCGCAAATATCGTCCGTGGCATTACCGCGAGAAGATCGAGAAGATTCGTGCCGCGATGCCGACGGCTGCGATCGGGGCAGATGTGATGGTCGGATTTCCGGGTGAGACTGACGCGGAGTTCGACGAGACGCGCCGCCTGATTGAAGATCTTCCCTTCACTTATCTGCACGTGTTCACTTACTCTGCGCGTCCGGGAACGCCCGCCGCTGAGTTGGGCAAACAGGTTCCCGTGCGCGTCGCTCGCGACCGCAACCGCGTCTTGCGTGATATCGCCGCGGACAAGAAGTTGACGTTCATGAGTACCTTTGTCAGCAGATCTATCGATGCCATCACTCTGAACGTTGCAGGTAGGGACGAGGAAGGCGACTACACGGAGGGCCTCACCGACAACTACCTTCCCATACGAGTAAAAGGAAAGCATTTGCCGAACCGTTGGATTCCGGCGCGGGTTGAGGGAATCCGGCAGGAAGCTTTACTGGGAGTCGCGGCCTGACCGGCAGATCGCTGGCACCCTCATTTCACCTTCAAACGGTCCGCCATCTTATCGTACTTGCTTTTAGGAAGAACGTGACGAGTCACGAGTTGTGCGGGATCATCATACGGGCGGCCCGCAATCACCCCGCCCGCTTCTGCGTCGGTCAAACCAGGCAGGCTGCTCAACTGCTCTCGGGTCGCGGTATTTATATCGAGCGGCTTGTCCCGACTCCAGCCTTCCCGCACTCCGGCTGCGACAGCTTTCGCGTCAACTTTCAATTCCGCGGTGGCGCGTGCAGTCTTCTCCTTCAGTTCCTGGGGATTCTGATTCGTAGTACAGGCCGACAGCCCGCCTAACAAGACAATCGCGAAGATGGAAAATCCCAAGGGGGAGCGCATGTCTATTTCACCTCGGGCTTTCGATGATATGCCGTGGCTATCTGTTGTACAGCTAAACCGAGGAAAGGGCCGAACCATCGTCCGCGTAGAAGAACGGCTCCCGTCGCAGCAAAGCCTCGATGCCACGCAGCACCTCGGTGCCACTGTTCTTCGTGACTGCGCCCCGGTAGCCTGCATTGAGCGCTTCCCATGCGAGCTGCCGGGATACTTCCTGAACGCTGATGAGCAACATCGGCAACTGCGGGTGCGATTTCGCGATTTCAGGACCAGCCTGCAGTCCGGTCATCACGGGCATGCTGAGATCCATGACCACGAGATCCGGGTTGAGTTGATCGACCTTCTCGATGGCCTCAACGCCGTTGCTGGCGTCACCACAAACCTGCCATCCCGGCTGCCTCTCCAGAAGCCTGCACAACAACATGCGAATTGTGGGATCGTCATCGACGATCAGGATACGGGTTGGCATGGGTATACTCCTCTCAACAACCTGGGCTCGAAGCCTGAATTTTCCCTTCTGCGATCCGTGCAACGGCTATCTCGCCATCAGATGACGACTTCCTGCTCGCGGACAATACAGCGAAGTCCCGATTACGTGCCCGGTTTGATTCTCAGGAATTCCCCGTAAGGGCCTTGCGGCATACCGTCTGCACCCCATCAACCACAAAGGACACGAAGGTGCACGAAGGAAAAGCTTGGGATCGGAAGCCTTCGTGATACTTCGTGTCCTTTGTGGTTCATGCTTTTCCGAACTACTGTCCCGGAAATCTGAAAAAATCGTGACAAGTCATTCTGTAGCGGGCATGGTAAGGCGCTCACGGTGATGCCAAATGTGGATGAAACTGACTAAAGAAACGATCCTCTTTGACTGGTCGAAGTTTCATCCCGGCGCTGCTCTGCTATGCATTCCAGCCATAGCCGCTTCGCTGGCGATCGGGCTGGGCACGGGACATCCCCGCCAAGGAGTGATGGCCGCTGCGGGAGCTTTCTCCGTGGGCTTCGGATCGTTTCAGGAGTTGCGACACTCCCGCAGCGCGCCCATGCTCCTGGCGGCGATCGTTATGTGCGTCTCCAGTTGGATCGGCACGGTGGCCGGTTTGTGGGTAAGCGGAACGATCCTGGTGTGTACGCTGTGGGGCTTCCTGTACGCCGCCACCTGGACCCTCAGCCCAGGCATTGTCTGGATCTCCTTGCAGGGCGTCGTGTGGCTGGTCATCTCGGCCGCCTATCCGGAGAGTGGGCTGCACGCGCTGCTGCGCGGTTCCTTCGTACTGGCGGGTGGGCTGTTGCAAATGCTCTTCGTCGCCGGTTGCTGGCGGATTTTCGGCTTTGTCACCCCGCCGTTCGGCGGCGCCAATGAAACCGGCGAGCCCGATAGTCTGGGGGCTGTGGCCCAGGCGACACGGCAATGGCGCATCGAGTCCGTACGCGCGGCCCTGATACTTGGAGTCGCCGCGACCTTCTATCGATGGGTAGCGCTGCCGAACGGATACTGGATCCCCATGACGGCCGCCATTGTGATGAAAGGGACGCTGCTGGAAACCTTTCAGCGAGGACTGGCCCGCATTGTTGGAACTCTGGCGGGAGCGGCACTCGCAACCTTGATTGCTGCCTACCTGCGTCCCGATCCCTGGGTGCTGGCTGTGCTGGTGGTGCTCTTCACTGGACTGTCGTACCTGATGATTTACGTGAACTACGTGACGTTTGCAGTTTGCCTCACGGCCTATGTCGTATTCCTGCTGGCCCTGGCAGGCCTTCCCGAGGGCGCCGTCATCGCGCACCGCTCGATGAACACGATTCTCGGAGGAGCAATCGCGCTAGTCGTGCACGCGGTATTTTCTCCAGTCGAGAAGAGAATCCAGCCATGACGGTGTGGGACGGACACTCTTGTCCGCCGCCGTGAAATTGAAGTTGATTCTGGTTTGCTTACAAAAAAGCCTCGGACTGTTTCAGGAAAATCTAAGTCAAAGACAGCGGACAAGAGTGTCCGCTCCACACTATCAATGCCGGCCGAACACCTCTTTGAGCAGGTTCGTGGTCTGCGCCGCAGGATCCTTGCGAATCTTTTTTTCCTCCTGGCCCAGTTCAAAGAAAAGCCCATCGAGGGCCTTGGAGACCACGTAGTGGCTGATGTCGAGGTCCTGGTTCCGGGCGAATGGCAAGCTCTTGTACTGCGAGACGAGACCGTTGTATTGCTGAGTGACGCCATTCTTGGCCATTGTCTGCTCCACTACTGGGCGAAAAGCAGACGTGAGCTGCGGCGTCGTCTTCTCTTTGAAGTAGTTCGTGGCCGCCGTGTCTCCGCCAGAAAGAATCCTGCGCGCGTCTTCGAAAGGCATGGCGGTGATAGCGTCGATAAAAATCTTACGCGCGGCCGGAGCCGCAGCCTCCGCGGCCCGGTTCATGCTCAGCACAAAATCGTCCACCTTGGGCCCGTAGCCCACCATACGTAAGCCTTTTTCCAGGGTCCGCAGATTGCTGGGCATCAGAATCTTTATGTCAGGATTCCCAAAATATCCGTTGCTGCGGCCCGTAACTTTCACCGCCTGCTCCGCACCGATCTGCAAAGCCTGTTTCAGTCCCGAGGAAATCTTCGTGTCACTCAGGTTCGTGTTTCCTAATCCGAGGCGTTGCGCGAGTTCTCCTAACTGAGAAGACGCCAACGTGGTCATCAAAAACAAGCTGGCACTCAACAACAGACTGCGCTTCATTTTGATTCCCCCCAAACCGGCGTGAATGTTATTCATCGAATCCAAAAAAAATCTGCCGCAGGCTACCCGGCGCCGGTTTCTGGCACCTAAGCTCCCGACGTTACACGAAATAGGGTGTCACGACTAACTTTTTAGGAGGAGCAATCATGGGAAACGAAACGGAAAAGAACCAGCAGAACCCCGGACAGGGCAATCAGGGCAGCACGACTGATCCCAACAAGAAGAACCCTTCGCAGACCGGCCAGGATGTTAACAATCCGCAGGACACCACCCGGAAGAACCCCGGGCAGGAATCCGGCACGCCCGACCGCAAGGACCGCGAAGGATCCGAAGACGTCGAAAAGCGCCGCGCTTCCTAATCAGGATCGCGACTCGTGGACAAAAGCCACGGCGAACCTGCCGTGGCTTTTTCCTGCTGTAAAAGCGCCCCGCGATCGACCTCATCGCGACGATCGTCAGGTGCCATGCTATAATTTTTCCCTGTTTCATTTGCCTGGCTAGCCGACGGAGGATTGTATCGATAAACGCTTTATCCGCACAAACGAGCGCATTCGGGCGCGGGAAATCCGCGTCATTGATGACGAAGGCCAGCAGATCGGCATTTTGACTCCCTACGATGCGCTCAAGATGGCCCGCGAGAAGAACCTGGACCTGGTCGAGATTTCCCCGACTGCGACTCCTCCCGTATGCCGCATCATGGACTATGGGAAATTCCTGTATCAGCAGGAAAAAAAGGAACGCGAGGCCAAGAAGCATCAGAAGATGATCGTAGTCAAGGAAGTGAAGTTCCGCATTAATGTGGACGATCACGACTACGAAACCAAAAAGAACCACGTGCTGCGCTTCCTGGATGAGGGAGACAAGGTCAAAGGCGACCATCTTCTTCCGCGGACGGGAGATGACGCGCACCAATCTGGGACGCGAAATCCTGGAGCGGCTGATCAAAGATATCGCCGACAAAGGCATTGTGGAGTTCCGGCCGCGACAGGAAGGCAACACGCTGCACGCGATCCTGGCGCCGAAAAAAGATGCCGGCCAGAAGCAGCCTGCCCAGTCACAACCGGCCCCAGGCCGGCGTGAATCAGGCGTAGGAATTTAAAAAGCACTGAGGATTTATGCCCAAGCTGAAAACACATAAGGTGCCGCCAAGCGCTTCAAGAAGACCGGAACAGGCAAGGTCAAGCGTCATCACTCGCACTTGCGCCACATGCTGACCTCAAAGAGCAAGAAGCGCAAAGGCAAGTTGGGCCAGGCCGTCCTGGTAAGCGACGCAGACACACCAAAGATCAAGAGAATGATTCCGTACTAGAAGGTTTGTTTTGTGTTGTGTGGACGCGGGCGACTCGCCCGCGTGCAGGGCTGCAATCAAGCTGAACCAGCAGCCCCGGCGAGTGAAGAGGCAATCAGACCTTTGAGTCTCCTACCTCCAGCCGCCGTAACCAGTAATTAAAAAGGAGCTATCCATGCCTCGCGTAAAACGGGGAACGAAACGCCGCGCCAAGCGCAAAAAGATACTTGACCGCGCCAGTGGTTATTTCCTCACAAAATCAAAACTCTACCGGTCCGCCAAAGAAGCCGTCGAACGCGGGCTCAAGTTCGCCTACTCCGGACGCAAACAGAAAAAGCGGCAATACCGCTCGCTCTGGATTGTGCGTATCGGCGCCGCCGCCAAATTGAACGGGATGAGCTACAACCAGTTCATCCACGGGCTCAAAGTGGGCGGAGTGGAACTGGATCGCAAGATCCTGGCCGACCTGGCGGTCAACGATCCGGGCGCGTTTAAAAGCCTCGCCGAGCAGGCGAAGGGCGCTCTCGGCGGGGCAGCGTAAACCAGCCTTTAGCAACTAGCTCTTAGCATTTAGCTTCTCCGGGCGCAGCTCAGCCGCGCCCGCCTCACTGTTTTTGTCAGCAACTGGGAACTGAGAACCAGAAACTAAGAACTGCTTTTATGTACTCCGTCCCTAAACTAAAGAGCTTCACCGCGGCTGCGCTAGACAAAGCAGTCGAGAAGCTCCTTGCCGCCCTGAAGGAGGAAGCTTCAGCCGTCAAGACCGAGGCTGAATGGAAAACCTTCCGCGATCGCTGGATGGCGCGCAAGAACGGCGTGCTCACCGAGATCAATGACCTCTGGCTGAAGGCGGCGCCGAAAGAAGCGAAGCGAGAAGTGGGACAGCGCGTCAATCAGCTCAAGGCGTTGGTTGAAGAAGCTGTCGCTAAGGCGGAGGACTTACAAGCTCACGGCTCCGCTGCGGCTGCCCCGAAGATCGCGACTGACTTCCTCGACATCACCCTCCCCGGCAATCGCCGGCCGCTCGGCTCGGAACATCCCGTCATCAAGACGATGCACGAGATCGTCTCCGTCTTCCGCAATCTTGGCTACTCGGTCGAAGAGGGGCCGGTGATCGAGACCGACTACTACAACTTCGAGGCCCTGAATTTTCCGCCGAACCATCCCGCGCGCGACACGCAGGACACGCTGTTCATCGCCAATCAGGAATCGAAGCCACAGCGCGATCGCCTGCTGCTGCGCACTCACACTTCGCCGGTGCAGATTCGCACCATGGAGAAGATGAAGCCGCCGGTCAGAATCGTGATTCCGGGCAAAGTGCACCGCAACGATCCGCCCGGACGCCAGCCACTCGCCGATGTTTCACCAGGTCGAAGGACTGGCGGTCGACACCAACATCACATTCTGCGATTTGAAGGGCACACTCGATCACGCCATGAAGGCGCTGTTCGGGTCGAGCGTGAAGACCAGCTTCCGTCCATCATTCTTTCCTTTCACTGAGCCCAGCGCGGAGATGATGGTGTCATGCTTCATCTGCGGAGGCAGCGGCAAACGGGGTTCGGAGCCGTGCCGCCCCTGCAAGCAGACAGGGTGGATCGAAATTCTCGGCTGCGGCATGGTCGATCCGAACGTATACGGATTTGTCGACTACGATCCGAAGAAAGTCAGTGGCTTCGCCTTCGGCATGGGCGCCGACCGCATCGCGATTCTGAAGTATGGCGTGGATGACATTCAGCTGTTCTTCAATGGGGATGTGAGATTCCTGGAGCAGTTTGGATAGAAGCTATCAGCCATCAGCTATCAGCTCTCAGTGAACCCTTCCCTTGGAACATGACGAAGGCACCTGAGACTGACAGCTGAGAGCTGACAGCTGAGAGCTAAATGAAACTTTCTCCCACATGGCTACGCGAGTTCGTTGATCCGAAGGTGGACAATCTCCGGCTGGCGCAGGACCTCACCTCGGTTGGAATTGCCGTCGAGAGCGTCAGCGGCGAAGGCCAGAACACCATCTTCGAGATGGAGATTGGCACCAATCGTCCTGACGCCATGAATCACTACGGGGTCGCGCGCGAAGCCTCGGTGATCTACAACCTGCCGCTGCCTGTCATCGCTCCGAAGCTGCCCGGGGCCAATGGCAAACCCAACTTCGTCGTGGAGATCACCGACAAAGCCGGGTGCGCCCGCTATACGGCTCGTGTGATTCGCGACGTAAAAATCAAAGCATCGCCGGACGCGATTGCGAAGCGACTAGCCCTAGTCGATCAGCGACCCATCAACAATGCCGCCGACGCCACCAACTACACGCTTTGGGAGATGGGACATCCCACGCACGTCTTCGATCTCGATTTGCTCGAAGGCGGCAAGATCTTGGTACGGCGTGCCTTCAGCGGCGAGACCCTGAAGACACTCGACGGAGTCGAGCGCAAACTTACTCCAGAAGATCTAGTTATTGCGGACGCCGTCAAGCCAGTCGCACTGGCCGGAGTCATGGGCGGATTCGACACCATGATCACCGAGAAGACAAAGAACATCCTGATAGAGTCCGCTTGGTTCGATCCGGCTGCGATCCGCAAGAGTTCGCGCCGCCATGGGCTGCACACCGACGCATCCCATCGCTTCGAACGAGGTGCAGATTTCGAAGCTACGACCAAGGCATGCGATCGAGTAGCAGCGCTCATTCTTGAATCGGCCGGCGGCAGACTGGACGGTGCAGCTATCGACGCAGTGGCGCGGCAACTCGACCTGGCTCCGGTAGCTCTACATCTTTCGGAAGTGCATCGCATTCTCGGAGAGAAACTCGAGACCAACGAAATTTTCCGGATTCTCCAGCAACTCGGATTTGAACTGATGCCGGAACGCGGCGGCGACCCTGATTTCACCGTCCACATCCCCAGCTGGCGCCTGGATGTGGAGCGGGAGATCGATCTGGTCGAAGAAATCGCTCGCCTGCATGGCTTCGACAAGTTTGCCAATACCCTGCCCGCATATTCCGGGGCTGTGGTCGAAGCGCCTGATGCGGAAAAAGACGAGAAGCTTCGAACTTCGCTGCTGGCTCTCGGTTATGACGAAGCTGTGTCGCTGACATTTATTTCGCATGAAGATGCCGAGGCCTTTTCTTCCGCTCGCGTGATTGAACTGGCGAATCCTCAGAGCGAAGAAGCATCCGTGATGCGGAGCTCTCTGGTGCCTGGCATGCTCAATATGCTGGCGTACAACCTCAATCGTGGAGCAGACAATGTGCGCTTGTTTGAGGCCGGCTCGGTGTTTGTCGCCAGCGGAAATGCGACTGCCGAACCCAAACGCATCTGCATGGGTGCCACCTCCCCGCCCTTGCAAAAAGCGCAAACATGGGGCACCCGCGACGGAGGTTTTTTTGATCTGAAGGGCGATGTGGAGAATCTGCTCCACGCCTTCCAGCACCAGTCGTTGCGCTACGATGGACACACTGCTGATTACTACTACCCCGGACGATCGGCACGGGCGCTGATGGATGGCGCACTGGTGGCCCAGTTTGGACAGATCCATCCCGACATTGCAGCTGCACGCAAGTTGCGCCAGAGCGTTTTCATTGCCGAGCTTTATCTTGACGAACTTTACGCGCAGGGTTTGCGCGTGGTTCGCTACCAGCCCCTGCCGCGCTATCCCGCGGTGGAACGTGATTTTTCATTTGTCTTCGACGATGGCGTGACTTTTGAGAAAGTTCAGCAGACTGTCGTCGGACTCGGCCTGACCGAGTTGCGCAGCTTTGTGCCAGCAGAAATTTTCCGTGGTGGCAGCGTTCCAGCAGGCAAGCGTTCCCTGCTGCTGCGCGCCCGGCTTCAGTCCTCAGAACGCACTCTGCGGGAAGACGAAGTGACGCAATGGTCGGCGCAGATCATCAAGGCCCTCGAAAGTCTCGGCGGAAAGATGCGAGCGTAGAGATTTTTCGGCGACTTCGGCCGCGAATCCACCCTTGTACACTACCAGTGTGCGCTTTACCCTCGGCCTGGTCGTGATTGTCTCGGCAGCCCTTCTGGTTGCAACTGCCACAACTCCTCCGCCAGAAAAAACAAGGCCTACTTTCTACAATGACATCCTTCCCCTGCTTCAAGACCACTGCCAGGGTTGTCACCGCCCGGGAGAGGTCGGTCCCATGCCTCTGGTGACATACGAGCAGACGCGGCCTTGGGCACCGGCGATCGCCAAGGCAGTTGAAAGCGGCATGATGCCACCATGGTTCGCTGATTCTCGGTTCGGACATTTCTCCAACGATCCTTCGCTCACGCCGCAACAAATTTCGACGATGCTGGCGTGGATCGCAGCCGGAACTCCGGCGGGCGATCTGCATAACGCCCCAACTCCGCCGCAGTGGACTGAGGGATGGAACATCGCTAAACCGGACGTCGTATTGCCGATGCCGAAGCCGGTCTCGATCCCAGCCGATGGCGACGTGGAATACACCTACGAAATCGTGCCCACGCACTTCAACAAAGACAAATGGATCCAGATGGCGGAAGTCCATCCATCAAGCCCCCAGTATGTGCATCATGCCGTGGTTTACATCCGCCCACCGGATTCCAAATGGTTGCGGCATGCTCCGATCGGTGTGCCTTTCACAGCTTCGACGCTCAGCGATCCTCAGGATCGTCTGGAAGCCCACGGGACCACGAGCGACTTGCTGCTGGTCTACGCACCGGGCAGTTCGCCCGACCGCTGGCCGGATGGAATGGCGAAGTTTATCCCGGCAGGGTCGGACCTAGTCTTTCAGGTCCACTACACAACGAACGGCACGGCGGGAAATGACCAGACCAGTATCGGACTAGTGTTCGCGAAGTCTCCACCGCAACAGCGCGTTATTACTCTGCAACTCAACGATCACGCGTTCATCATTCCGCCCGGTGCGGATGATTTCCGTGTCGAAGTGCAGGGTACGCTGCCGAACGATGCCACACTGCTCAGCCTGTTTCCGCATATGCATCTGCGCGGAAAACGCTTTGAGTACGACATTGTGCGCCCCGATGGCTCGATCGAGACTCTGTTACGCGTGAACTATCACTTTCACTGGCAGCTGAGTTATCGGCTCGCAGAACCGAGACTTCTCAAGGCTGGGACCAGGCTGCGTGCCGTGGCCTGGTATGACAACTCGCGCAATAATCCACATAATCCAGATCCAACTGCGACAGTCACATGGGGCGACCAGACTTATCAGGAGATGATGGTCGGATTTTTCGACGTGGCGGTGCCCGTGAACATGGACAAAGAGCAGTTCTTTGTTCGCGGTAAGAACGAACGATAGGCCCTGGCAATATCCGTGTGGGGCCGGGTCGGAGCCTGCCCTGAGCGCAGTCGAAGGGACCCGGCCAGGGCGAGCACAGCTCGCCGGCGGTTATCAAGCGATACACGTCTAAAATCGGCGTCATCCTGAGAGACTTTAGTCTCGAAGGATCTTGCGCACATCGGCGCACAGGCCGGGACAAATCTGATCCGCTGAGCGCTGGATCCTTCGCAAGATCAGGATGACGGGTTATATGAAAAGAGCTGAGTCGAGGCCCGCTAGACCACTTGCCGAGCTTCGCTCGGCCGGACGGGTCAGAGACCCGTCCCCACATGGACCGTGGTGGCTCCCGTCATTGTGCTAGGCTCGATTCATGGCAGAAACCGCCATCCAACAGAAATCTTTCCTCAGCGGACGCGTCGCGCATTTCACCGAGTCCGTGATCCGCGAGATGACGCGCCAGGCCATGCTGCATGGCGCCGTGAACCTGTCACAGGGTTTCCCCGACTTCCCTGCTCCGGCGGAAATTAAACGCGCGGCGCAGGAAGCGATTGCCGCCGACGTCAATCAGTACGCCATCACCTGGGGCGCGAAGAACCTGCGTAACGCCATCGCCCGGCAGATGCAGGTGTGGCAAGGCATCGAGGTTGATCCCAGAACGCGAAATCACGGTTTGCTGCGGCTCCACCGAGACCATGATCTCGACTTTGATGGCGGTGTGCAACGCCGGCGACGAAGTCATCATCTTCGAACCGTTCTACGAGAACTACGGACCGGACGCGATTCTCTCCGGCGCCAAGCCGCGATTCGTGAAGCTGCGGCCGCCCACTACTTCGAATGGCTGAATGGACTTTCGACGAACACGAACTGCGGGCGGCGTTTCACAATCACACCAAGGCCATCATCGTAAACACGCCGAACAATCCTACAGGCAAGGTGTTCACCCGCAGCGAGCTCGAACTGATCCGCGACCTGTGCGTGGAGTTCAACGTCCTGGCTATCACCGATGAAATTTACGAACACATCCTTTATGACGGCACGCGTCACATATCGATGGCGGCACTCGATGGTATGCGCGACCGGACGATCACCATCAACGGCTTGTCGAAGACGTATAGCGTGACCGGATGGCGCGTGGGATGGGCAGTGGCTCCGCCCGCGATCACGGATGCGATCCGCAAGGTGCACGATTTTCTGACCGTCGGCGCACCCGCGCCTTTGCAGGAGGCCGGAGCCGCGGCATTGGGCTTACCGCCGATTTACTACCAGGGACTGGCAGATGGATACCGCCAACGTCGCGACCGGCTCGTCCCGGTTCTGACTGAGGCTGGGTTCCGTTGCTTTCTTCCCCGCGGCGCTTACTACGTGATGACCGATATCAGCAAATTCGGCTTCGCCGATGACATCGAGTTCGTGAACTATCTAGTGAAAGAGATCGGGGTGGCGGCTGTGCCAGGATCGAGTTTTTATAACGACTCCAAAGACGGGGCTCAGCAGGTGCGCTTCGCGTTCTGCAAGCGCGATGAGACGTTGGATGCGGCCGGAGAGCGGTTGCGGAAATTGCGGCCGCGAAAACGATAGCCTCTTCTCCCGAGAGCGAGAAGCGACTGTGTCACAACACTTCTTTCGCCCCTTCGGAGCTCGTACGCGGCCCACTTGTGACCCACGGCTTACGCCGTGGGCTACATTCTTGCGCCACTTCGCGGCTTTATCCTTATAACCAACCGGCATAACCCTTCAAGCATCTGATTGTATTCACAGGGTTCTGGGTTATACTGCGCTCAAGTTCCCAATTTTCTCCGTAGGAAGTGGTGGCACCATGTCTGTGAGAATGGCTGAAGGGGTATCTGCGCAGGTTCCGGCTGACGATTTTCAGGCGCTGGAAGACAAAGTCTATCGCACCATTGAGATGTACAAGTCGGCGCGAGAGGCAAAGTCGGTCGCGGAGCGCGACACACAGCGTCTGCGCCAGCAACTTGAAGAGCGCGAAGAAGAACTGGATAGTTTGCGCCGCGAGATGGTCCGGCTGCGCAAGGAACGGGAGGAGATTCGTGGCCGGGTGGAAAAGATGCTGGGCCAGATCGAATCGATTTCCGAGGAGCAGGCGGTCAGCTGATCCGGTCCGATCTCCGTCCTGAGGAGAACCAAGTATGGCAACGGCCACGAAACATACCGCGATCAAGGATCCCAGCAACAACGCTGTCCGCGTGGAAATTTTCGACCAGCCCTATAATCTCCGCGGATCGGACGCGGAGTACATCCTTAAGCTGGCCGAATACGTCGATGGCAAAATGCGGGCCGTGGCGGAACAGACTCACACAGTCGATACAGCGCGCTTGGCCGTCTTGGCAGCGTTGAATATCGCTGACGAATATCATCTGGTGAAGCGTAATCAGGATGCGGGATCGGGTGACTACCTGCGCCGCGCGCAAAATCTTTCCAGCGCGCTGGATGAAGTGCTGATTGACAAACGCAAAGCCGGGTAAGCGCTGGCTAAAACCTTAAACCACGAAGGACACCAAGGATCACGAAGGAAAGAAAAATAACCTTCGTGGAACTTCGTGTCCTTCGTGGTTTAAGGTTTATGCCTTAGATCTCCACTTACTAAAGTCGCTGGCAAGCTGATTGCCATCTTTTTACGTCTCACCTATTGCCAATGCGGGGATGTTTACCCTAGCATCCTGACTGAAAGCCGACCTGCCGGGTTGGTGATGGCGGTAACCGATTTTTGAACCAATGCTGAATGAACGGGAGCTCGACTCGAACTAGGATCCGGTGTGCAACGCTCCGCCATGCGGAGATGCCTAATGGGTCTCGGCGGGCACCCAACGTCTACCGACGGGTTCATTCTCGGCCCGTCACACGGCACAGTGGGTCGGCTTCTCAATCTGCCTCGTACGTCACTGCGTCCTCCTGCTAAACTTGAGCTGTAACAAAATCTCCAGGTAGCGCATCTAGATCAATAGTGTTTCCCCAACTTTTTCATATCGGCAAGTTCTTTCTTCCCACCTACGGGCTGCTGGTTTCTACCGGTGTGCTGCTCGGCCTCTGGATCAGCGTCCGCAACTCCGCTAAGCAGGGGATCGACCCCGACGACGCATGGAACCTGGGCGTCCTGGTCGTACTGTGCGGCATTGTCGGAGCCAAGATTCTGTATATCGTCAACGACTGGAGCTACTACTCGACCCATGTGGGCGACATCTTCAGCTGGTCCACGCTGCAGGCCGGAGGCGTCTTCTCCGGTGGACTGATCGGTGCAGCCGTGGCTGCGGTTTGGTACATCCGAAAGCAGCATATGCCGGCACTCGCGACTTGGGATGCCTTCGCGCCCGGCCTGGCCCTGGGACACGCCATCGGGCGAGTAGGATGCTTCGCCGCCGGTTGCTGCTATGGCAAGCCAACAAATCACTTTTGGGGAGTGACGTTCACCAACCCCATCGCCAACCAGAATTCCTACACGCCTCTCGGCATTCCTCTGGAGCCGACACAGCTTTTCGAAGCAGCCGTCGAGCTGGCGAACTTTTTCATTTTGATGTGGCTGTTCAAGCGCAAGAAGTTCGACGGACAGGTGCTGGCGGCGTACTTGATTCTGTACGGCATTGCACGCTATTTCCTAGAGTTCATCCGCGACGATCCCGGCCGCGGCGAAGTCTTCGGAGGGCTCATGACCGGGACACAGTTGATCTCCATCGGACTGGTGATCTCGGGTGGACTGATCTGGTGGCTGAAGTCGTCAACGCGAGTGGTTGCGGCCCACGCCCAGCGCTAACGGTTAAGACAAGAACAGAACCTGTCGCCCCCTGCGGGACGAGCATGGGCGGGGCGCCCGCGCCTACATGCCAATCATTATTTCCGCGACTGCCGAGGACGCCGGTAAACGGCTGGACCAATTCCTGGTCGCCCACCTTCCCGAAACCAGCCGGGCCCGCGTGCAGCAACTCATCGCGCAGGAACTGGTACTAGTGAATGACTCGATCGCGCGGGCGTCTTTGCGTCTGCGCGGCGGTGAGAGTATCTCTGTCCTTGGACCAGCGTCACAGCCACCTCTGCGCGCGATAGCGGAAAACATCCCGCTGGATATTGTTTTCGAAGACGCAGACATTGCTGTAGTCAACAAGGCTGCGGGCATGACGGTGCACGCCGGAGCTGGGGCAACCGAAGACGAACGCAATCGTGGAACCCTGGTGAACGCGCTGCTGCATCACTTCGGCCAACTGTCGTCAGTCGGTGGCGAACTGCGTCCCGGAATCGTGCATCGCCTGGACAAAGCCACCAGCGGACTGTTGGTGGTTGCTAAAAACGACGAGTCGCACCGGCGGCTGGCCAGCCAGTTCGTTAAGCGGCAGGTGAAAAAGACTTACATCGCTCTGGTACACGGTTGGTTGAAACAAGACCGTGGAACAATCAGCACGAGTATCAGCCGCGATCGCGTCCGGCGCACTCGCATGACCACACTGCGCTCGGGCGGACGCGAAGCGATCACACACTACGCCGTACGGCGCCGGCTGGATTCGCCTTACGGAAAATTCACGCTGCTCGAAGTGAAAATCGACACCGGCCGCACTCATCAGATTCGCGTCCACCTGGCGTCTTTGCGGCACCCGGTGGTAGGAGACACGCTGTACGGCGCACCGCGCGAAGTCAGCAGCAAGAAGTCCGGACACACCTCTCTCCCCAGAAATTTCCTGCACGCTGCGGCTCTCCAGTTTCAGCATCCCCGGACGGGCGAGGCATTGTCCTTCTCGGCCCCGTTGCCGGCAGAACTCGAGGCTTTCCTGCAAGCAATTCAGTAGAAGTCCGAAAATTGTTAAAAGGATTGTCATTCCGAAGCGCAGTATTTCCGCGCGAGGAATCTGCTTTCACTGCCGACAGCGAGCAGATTCCTCGCCGATAAAGCCGGCTCGGAATGACAAGGGTGTCGGCCCTTTTGCGCAAACTACACCATGATTACAAGAGTGTTCCCCCACACGGGGAACGGCTATAATTGAAATCTCATGAAGTTCCGCGGCATTATTTTGTTGCTGGGCAGCATGCTGTTCGGGGCAATCCTCTGGGCCCAGAGTTCCGGATCGGACGAGCTTCCTTCCGCGCCTTCGGCGGTGCAGCAGGAGCGCAGCAAGCCCAAGCCGCCACCGCCTGCACCGGTTCCGCCGCCTGCGAAGGTCGAGGCCCAAGCTTCGACACCATCCCCAACACAAGCGGCTCCTCAGTCCGGATCGCCTGCCAAAAGCGCACCCGCTCCAGCCGCAGGCACTACTCCGGCACAAGCCGATCAAAGTCCGATAGGCCCCGATGACGCTGCCGCAACGATCACCAAGACCGTAAACGAAGTGAACGTCGTCTTTACCGTGACCGACCGGCATGGCCACTACGTGAAGAACCTTGCCAAAAGCGATTTTTCGGTCATCGACGACAGCCGGCCAGCCGACCAGATCCGCAGCTTTCACAACGAGACCGAATTACCGCTGCAAGTCGGGCTGCTGGTCGACGCCAGCAACTCGGTGCGTGACCGCTTCAAGTTCGAACAGGAATCGGCCATCGAGTTTCTAAACCAGACCATCCGGCCGCGATACGACGAAGCGTTCATCGTCGGTTTCGATGTCACTCCGGAAGTGACCCAGAATTTCACCGACAATACCGAGGCGCTCTCGCGCGGAGTTCGCGCCCTCAGGCCGGGCGGCGGCACTGCCATGTATGACGCGCTGTATTTTGCCTGCCGTGACAAACTGCTGAAGCAGGAACGAAATGGTCCGGTGCGCCGCGCTATCATCCTGCTCAGCGACGGCGACGACAACATGAGCCACGTCACCCGCGAGGAAGCCATCGAGATGGCGCAGCGGGCCGAGGTGATCATCTACACCATCAGCACCAACATCAGCGGCGGCACCCGCTCCGGTGACAAAGTCCTGGAACGCATTGCCGACGCCACCGGCGGACGCGCCTTTTTCCCCTTCCAGCTCAACGACGTTGCCAACGCATTCGTGGAAATTCAGGATGAATTGCGCAGCCAGTACGCGCTCTCGTATAAACCTGCCGAGTTCCGCGCCGATGGCCGCTATCACACCATTGAGATCCTGGCGCAAAACCACAAAGGCCTGCGCGTCCGCAGCCGCCGCGGCTACTACGCTCCGACGCAATAGACAAATTCCATGGCGGGATACTCTGGCACTCCCCTTCCCAAAAAGCTCGGCCTCAAACCAAAATTCCGGATCGCATTTTTTCAGTTGCCAGGCGACGTAAGGGCCGAATTGAAAGATGCGTTGTCTGAATGCCAATTGGCGAAAGATGGCCGTTCGGAACAGCTCGACTTCGCCATGATCTTCGCCAAGAGCCAGGCGGACATGAAGGAACAGTTTCCAAAATTTGCCCGACGCCTGACGCCGGCAGGAATGCTGTGGGTCAGCTGGCCGAAGAAAGCTTCCGGTATAGTCACAGACCTCAGTGAAAATGATGTAATGAGGATCGGCTTGACCGCAGGCCTAGTCGATGTGAAAGTGTGCGCTGTGAATGAAGTCTGGTCAGGACTGAAGTTCGTGATCCGCGTAAAAGACCGGGCAAAAATTCCTGGTGGACGGCCCCTAGGTTGATTTGAAGAGGCCATCCGAATCGGAGCGACGAGCACTGTAAAATATCACCGGCATGAGAAGGGTTGTAGCTCTTGGCGTCGCCCTAGTCGCGTTGGTTTCTGTCGGGTTGATCTATTCCAAGCTCGCCCAAGCTCGACGGGAATCTGCTTACCGCGCAGCCGTTGAACCATACCAGCGGGATCTTCCCGTTGGGATGCCTAGAGCAGACGTTGAGAAGTATCTTGCTTCGCGGCATATCGAATACCACGCCGCCGGCTATCGCGAGGGCTATACCACCTACGAGTTAAAGATCGGGGAGGACCCAGGCAATCTCGTCTGTGAGGCGTGGCAGGTCTACATCGCATTGGAGTTCAACTCTTCCGATAAGCTGACGGAAGTTCACATCAGGAAGACTGGAACCTGCTTGTGAATTAAGATCGGCTTTTCTGTTTGCAACTTCCAGAACGTCAGGAGCGACTCGCATGAAAGCATCGACCGATTCTCAATCAGGCTTTGGCCCTCTCTCGCGCCGCCGCTTCTTTCGCTGGGCCAGTTCACTCACTGCGGCGCTGGGCGTGGCGCCTCTCATTTCCTCCGCCGAGACGGTTTCATCGCCGATGGCATTGCCCGATGGCGAGGACTACTACGCCAAGCTCGGTGTCCCGACCATCATCAACGCCGCCGGGACTTACACCATGTTCACCGCCGCCTGCATGCCTCCAGAAGTGCTGGTGGCAGTGCAGAAAGCAGCGCTCCACCCTGTGCGCCTGCACGAACTGCAGCACAAGGCGGGCGAGTACATCGCACAGCGCCTCAAGTGCGAGGGAGCGATCGTGACTTCAGGAGCCTCGGGAGCCATCAGCCTGGCCACCGCCGCCTGCATGCAGCAGGCCAACAACATCGGCGTGTTGGACATGCCGCAATCGATTGACGGAAAAAAGAACCAGGTCATCGTGCAGCATGCCCATCGTTATGGATACGACCGCGCCATGTATCTCTGCGGGGCGCGGGTAACGGAAGTCGTCACGCTCGACGACTACAAGCGCGCCTGCGCCGCCGGCAACGCAGTGATGACGAATTTCTTCAACGCCGCTGAAGACGAAGCCGGCGTCGCCGGCAGCGCGCAGATCGGACGCGAAGAGTGGCTGCGCGTGGCCCACGACTACAAGATCCCCTGCCACATCGACGCCGCCGCCGACATGCCTCCGATTTCAAATCTGTGGAAGTACACCGGCATGGGCTTCGACCTGGTGTCGTTCTCCGGGGGCAAGGGCATTCGCGGTCCGCAGAACGCCGGTCTCCTTCTGGGTAGAAAAGATCTGATCGACCTCGCCCATCAGAACAACAATCCGGAAGAAGGCATCGGACGCGGCATGAAGGTGGCCAAGGAACAGATCGTAGGCATGGTCGCGGCCGTCGACTGGGTCCTCTCGCACACCGAAGAATCGATGCAAGGCGACTACCAGAAGCGTGCCGATCTCATCGCCGCTGCCGTGAAGGGCATCCCTTCAGTAAAGACAGAGACGGTGGTCCCGAAGATCGCCAACCACGTTCCCCACCTGCTCATACGCTTCGACCCGGCTGTCACCGGCGTCACCACCGCCCAGATCGTCGCCACTTTGCGTTCGGGTAAGCCATCGATTGAACTGAACCCAAACACCGGCCAGAAGCCGAACCAGGGCATCCCAGCGGATGCGAACACGCTCGTGGTTGGAGTATGGATGTTGCAACCCGGCGAAGATGAGATCGTGGGCCAACGCATTCGCGCGGCGCTGACCAAAGGGGCTTGAATTTCTTCGGGAAAAAGCTCTCGTCTCATCGGACGCGAGCATCGTTAGGCGGGCAGTCGCCCCACTCCTGATCGGTGTAGAAGTCAACGGCGTACCACTGCCTCTCCAGGCGGAGCACTCTAGGCATCTCACATGGGATACCGGCAAATCGTCCTGGCGATTTGGACTTCGCAGCTGGAGCACTACGCGCAACGCCAACCTACTGTCACTCGCCCATTCCCACTCCAATTTAGGGGCGGAGTTGTTGCATTTGTACCTTCGTGGTTGGGTATCTATGACCACTGGAGCTTTTGGTTGCATTTCGTACTAATGGGATTCATTGGCGTGCTGCTTTGGATCTACGTGCGAAAGGGAAAGGCAGTGCGCGTTCGCTAGCACCGACGGCCCTCGTCGTCACCCTGCACAACCCGGACATTGTGATGGCGTGCGGCAAGATTTCTTGAAGCGCGTCAGCCCTAGTGTCGAGCGCTACCCGCAGGCGGCTCGCTGGCAAGAATGATCATCGCCTCCAGAGTTCTCGCCCGCTGCTCATCTTTGATGATGAGGTAGCGATGACTTCCGTTGGCAGAGGGCTCGAAGTGGGAACTGCCATCGGGCAGGACGGTGATCGTCCCCGGCGGCGACAGCGAGAAATAGTTTTCATCCGGACGCACCGCGTAGAGCACTGCCGTCAGGTCCCAGGTCGGCCGGTCGTAGGGCATTTTCATATACGAGCGATAGGCCTCGGCCACGGGATGGTTCTGCACATAGGCGAAGTCGTGCTCGATCCGCTGCGCCGGGAACGGCAGAGCAGCGCCGACTTCGAATCCGCTGACCACGATCGGTGTGGGCCAATCGTGAAAGAGCTTGACCGCCCCGGGCACGTCCTTCGCCAGGTTGAACTCGGACTTTCCGTCGGCAAAATTCCCTCCCATCACCGATAGCAAGCGGACTTTCTTGCGGACCAGTGTTGGTCCGTCGTCCTCGCTGGCAGCGTCGGCTTTGGTTTCCAGCAGCCGCGCCAGATTGGTGCTGAAGCCGACTTGCACAATCACGACACTCTCATCCGCCTGCTTCGCCAGGGTCTCGCGCAGCAGAGAAACTGCTTCCGGCGCCTGGCTTCCGTCCAAAATACGGTGCGGATAAACCAAGCTGCCGTCCGCGCGCCGCCGCTCCGAGGGAACCTGGATCATCGGACTGGACTCTGGCGTCTTTCCATTCCGCACCGTGCCGATGGGAATCTCAGGGCGTCCGTAGAAAGTATCGACCAAGTCCACATAAGGCGCAGCCCACTGATTGTCCTTGGTCACCGTCGCCGCGATCAGGTTGGCTTCGTGACGGCTCTGGAAGGCATGCAGCATGGCGAGAGCCAGGGCGTCGTCGACGTCGTTGCCCATGTCTGTGTCGAAAATAATGTTGGGCGGAGCCTGCGCGGAAACGGTGCACGAAAATGCGATGACCACGCTGAAAATAAGAATGGCGATCTTCATTGCCTTACGACCTCGTCAATGAGTGTAAAAATGATTTCCGTCAACTACCCCCTGGAACTCCGGTCGTCAAACACTTCTCAACAGACCCGGTATCGTCGGATCTTAAAACGCCGGATGGGTCGGAGCAGAACGCTGGCAAGCCTGAGTGCAAGGGACGTGCGGTTACGTGGTACATCGAATTCTGTTTCTGGGGGGCTAACCCTCGGCATCCGACGACTTCGAACTTGTAGCCATTGTCAATTGCCCCGGTTCCTAGCCTCGCTACTAGCTGATTTTGGGGCAATTGCGAAATCGTGCAGGTATAACCAATCTCTGGATGCGCCTTTGCAAAATCGGTCTCGGCTGCGACAACCGCTCGTACTCGTCCAATAGCGGAATCGACATATCCCAGCATCATCAACTCTCGTAGTGTCCTAACTGCGAACCACAACAAGACGCACAGAGCCAGGGCTACAACGACAAGCGAGAGTCCCTTTCGCTTTGAGGTTCGGTTGCTTCGGTTCTGAATCCAAGGGAACGACATCAGATCGACTGCTTAGATAAACGCAGATGATAGGCGGACACTCAGGGATGGAGCAAGATATCTGTTGAGGCTCTTGACTGCCCCGCCCCCTAGTCCTTCTTAGGCACCGCATAATACCCCGTGCGCGACTGGATCTTGTATTCCTTCTTGGAGGTCTGGATATCCACTTTGCGGAAGCTGCTGTCCAGAGCGGTGTTGGTGGGAGTGTAGCCGACGTTGTACTGGCTGCGGAGTTCGCGCGCGATCTGGTCGAAGGCGTCTTTCAGCTTGTCCATCTTGTTTCCTACGTCGATGACGCGGCCGCCGGTTTCGTTCGCCAGCTTTTTCATTTCCCGATCGCCGGAGTATCCCCCAAATCCGTAAAAGCCGCGGTCTGCGATGAGCAGGACGTAACAAATTGCATCCGCTTTCTGTGCCGCCTCGATGGCGTCGCTGACTTTGTATTGACTGCCCTGGTCTTCACCGTCAGTGAGCAGGATCATCGCCTTGCGGCCGACTTCCTTAGCGAGCTCATCATGCGACGCCAGGTACACCGTGTCGTAGAGTACCGTGCCTTTGAGACCGGAGGCGCCGCACGGCAGCGGCCCTCCGCCTTGTCCGGGAAGCCCGCCGCAACTCGATGGAGGGGCGTTGATGCGTGCGCTGTTGAGCGCATCACGCAACCGGCGTGGTGAGTTAGTAAAATCCTGCAACAGATTGGAATCGACATCGAAGCTGATGACGAATGCCAGGTCCTTGGGACGAAGAATCTCGTTCAGGAAGCTGGCTCCAACTTCCTTCTCCATCTCCAGCACCTGCCGCTGGCTGCCGCTGGAATCGATCAGAATGCCCAGCGTCAGAGGCAGATCGGATTCCGCGGCGAAATATTTGATGGTCTGCGGTTTGCCGTCTTCGGAAACCTGAAAATCGCTCTTCGTCAGATTTGGGATCAGTGCGCCCTTCTTGTCTTTAACGTTGAAGAAGAGCTGAACCACGTTGACATTGACTTTCAACGTGCTGACCGACTGGTCAGGCTCGTTGTTCTGGTCCTGCTGGGGATTGTCCGGATCCGGAGTTCCCGCGAGGTGAGGCAACTGCTGGGCCATGGCCGAGCCAGCCGGGAAAATGCCGCCAGTCGTCCCAAGTACCACTCCGACCGCCAGAACGAGGACTACAACTGCCTGCAACCGGCCGACTTTCGGCATCCAGATATTCTCCCGCGCTTTTTGTTAGTCTATTCCATCAGGGTTAGATGCACGAAATTAGAGGTTTCGGCATCCCAAATGTAGGGAATGCCGTTCCGGCAGAGAGGTCCCCGTGTTCTCAGTGATCGGTAGAACGTACAGGTCTTTCGCAGCAATCCCGGCCCTTTGCCTGCTTTCCGTCACTCTTACAGCCCAGCAACAAGGCGCGGCTCCGCAGGATATTCCGGATGCGCCCTCCGCCTCGCGTCCTTTTCCTAAGAATCCACGACCCAGCCAGCAACAGCCGGACCAAGCTCCGCCAGACCAGGGTCCTCCTACGGACCAGGCCCCACCTCCGAACCAGGCGCCCCCGACCGGTTCCGGTACCACGGAAGAGCCGATTTACGCCCCTGGAGTAGCTCCGGCTGGCGCAACGACAACGACGCCCGGGACTCCTGCTGGGGAGCAAACCGCCGGCAATCAGGACCTTTATAAGATTGTGACCAACGTGAACCAGGTGCTGGTTCCGGTCATGGTGAAAGACGACTCCGGACGCCTGGTGAACGGCTTGTTGTCCCGCGACTTCGTGGTTTTCGAGGACGGCAAGAAGCAGAACCTGAACTTCTTCACGACCGACCCGTTTGCCCTGTCTGCGGCTGTTATCTTCGACACCGGCATGCAGGACGTGGCGGTGCAGAAAGTCATCCAGACCTTCGCTGCGCTGGAAGGCGCGTTCAGCCAGTTCGACGAAGTCTCTCTTTACACCTACAGCACCAGCGTATCCAAGGTGACCGACTTCGCCGCTGTAGGCCGCAAGCTGACGGGCGCGCTGGAGAATCTCAAGCAGGTGACGGGGCGAAACAACGGGCCTCCCGTGGTCAGCGGGCCCATGGGACCGCAAGGGCCGATCGTCAACGGCGTCCCCTTGGACAACTCGGCGCCAAGACAGATCAATCCTACCAAGGAATCCCACGTATTGAACGATGCCGTCGTGGCCGCAGCTCTGGAGCTGCGCAAGCGCGACCGCAGCCGGCGCAAAGTCATTTTCATCATCACCGATGGCCGCGAATACGGCAGCAACGCCAGCTACAAAGACACGCTGAAAGTCCTGCTGTCGAATGGAATTCAGGTTTACGGGGTGGCCGTGGAAGGCTCCGCCATCCCCGTATACGGCTCGCTGCAAAAACTGCATGTGCCACTCACCGGTTCGCGACTGGGCTACAGCAATATTCTGCCGCAGTATGCCAACGCCACCGGAGGCGAAATCTTCTCCGGGTTTTCCCGCGACGCCATCGAGACTACCTACGCCCGCACTCTGGGCGACGCCCGCAACCAGTACACGCTGGGTTATCTGACCCACGCCACTCCGAGCAGTACCCACCGCGACATCGAAGTGCGAGTTGCTCGCCCCGACCTGAAGGTGACAGCGAAAGAAGGCTACTACCCAGTGGGATTAGGGCGCTGAAGGAAGATTGCAGATTTGAGATTGTAGATTTTAGATAGAGGTCCTTAGCGAACTTTGCCGGTTCCTTTCCGCTTTTTGTGGTTAAGAGCTTTTTACCGCAAGGGCGCAGGGACTTCGCGAAGAAAATCCCATACTGGCCGGGGTTTTCATTCTGAAATCTAAAATCTCCAATCTCAAATCTGGTTTCTGAAATGGAGCCGGTGTTCCACAAGTAACCTGAGTAACCTGCTTTCACGCTCAGCCGTGTGGTATAAAACCAGCAGTATCAAGCGAAAATTCAGCCGGGAAACGTTCGCCTCCAGGCAGGCACGTTACTGGGCCCGAGGGAAGTCTTGAGTTTCATCAACTTCGCAGCTCGCGAAATCAACTGCAAGATCGTTTATTACGGCGCCGGATTGGGCGGTAAGACGACGAATCTGCAGTTCATCTACCAGAAAACCGCTGAGCAGCAGAAGGGCAAGATGATCTCGCTCGCCACCGAGACCGAACGAACCCTGTTCTTCGATTTTCTGCCTCTCGACCTGGGCTCGGTCCGCGGCTTCAAGACTCGCATTCACCTGTATACCGTCCCCGGCCAGGTGTTCTACGACGCCAGCCGCAAGCTGATCCTGCGCGGCGTGGACGGCATCGTGTTCGTCGCCGACTCGCAGCAGGAACGTATGGACGCCAACGTCGAAGCCCTCGACAACCTCATGGCCAACCTCAAAGAGCACGGCTACGACTTCAACAAGATTCCCTACGTGCTGCAACTCAACAAGCGCGATCTGCCGAATGTGCTGTCGGTGGACGATCTCTCCAAAGCAACTGCGCCGCAAGAATGAACCCGTGATCGAAGCCGTAGCCTTCCAGGGTCCCGGAGTATTCGAAACCCTGAAAGAGATTGCGCGGCAAGTGCTGACTGATCTGAAGCAGGGCGGATAGCGGTCGTCAGGCGTCAGTCTTCAGAAATTTCTTCATCTTTGCGATCTTCGCGGATTCCTTTGCGTCCTTTGCGGTTTGGGATTTTGTCCTTGGCGTTACGCGTATAATCCCGCTTACTCATGGCGCTGGCCACTGGCACGAAGATTGGACCCTACGAAATCCTCTCCCTGATCGGGGCGGGAGGAATGGGCGAAGTGTACCGCGCCCGCGACTCGCGTTTGCGCCGGGAAGTGGCGATAAAAGTATTGCCACCCACATTCACCAGAGATACCGACCGTCTGCGCCGTTTTGAGCAGGAAGCGCGACTGGTGGGCGCTCTCAACCATCCCAACATTCTGGCCATCTATGACGTGGGCGAGCAGGATGGCGCGCCCTACCTGGTCTCAGAACTGCTCGAAGGACAGAGCCTGCGCGACCACATGCACGCCGAGCCCGTGCCGCAGCGCAAAGCGGTCGACTATGGCGTTCAGATCGCTCGCGGTCTGGCGGCGGCGCACGAAAAGGGCGTGGTGCATCGCGATCTAAAGCCCGACAACATTTTCGTGCTGAACGATGGGCGCATCAAGATCCTCGACTTCGGCCTCGCCAAACTTGTACAGGATGACGCTCTGCACTCGGCAACTGATTTGCAGACCGTGGACGAGCCTCATCCCAAAACCACGCCCGGGCACGTGATGGGCACCGTTGGCTACATGTCGCCCGAGCAGGTGCGTGGTCAGGGCGCGGACCAGCGCTCCGACATTTTTGCTTTGGGCGCGATTCTCTACGAGATGCTGACCGGCAAGCGGGCGTTCAAGCGCGACTCCAGCGTCGAGACCATGAACGCCATTCTGAAGGAAGAGCCGCCTGAGCTGGAGGAATCGGTTCCCGGCATCACGCCGAATCTGGATCGCGTGATACGGCATTGCCTGGAAAAGAATCCGGTGCAGCGATTTCAGTCGGCGAGTGATATCGCATTCGATCTCGAGTCGATTTCAAACCACTCCGCTTCGGGATCCCGATTAAAGGTTGTGGCGGCCGAACGCCAGGGATACTGGAAGCAGGCAATAGCCGCTTTGGTCGTAGTCGCGGCTCTGGCAGCCACTTACTATCTGGCCCGCAGAGGCGCGCCGCCGGTGGCGCCGCGATTCCACCAGCTCACTTTCCAGCGTGGCACCATCTATGGTGCCAAGTTCGCTCCCGATGGCCAGAGCATCCTCTTCAGCGCTGCCTGGAATGGCGCGCCCAAGCCGCAGGTTTATACCACTCGCACAGATGCGTTGATGTCCCGGCCGATCGATTTGCAGGACAGCCAGGTCCTGGGCATTTCATCCAAAGGGGAGATGGCAATCCGCCAAAAGACGCAGGCGGGCGCGGTTGCGCAAGGCATGCTTTCGGTTGTGCCCTTGACCGGAGGCGCCCCTCGGGAGCTTCTGGCCGACGTCCTGGATGCTTCATGGAATCCGGGCGGGGATTCGCTGGCAGCAGTCCACGCGGTGGCCGGCGAAAACCGGCTGGAATATCCCATCGGAAAGAGTCTCGTCACCACCAGCACAGGCAATATCACCGACGTGGCGATCTCTCCCGACGGAAAAATGATCGCCTACTTTGACCATCCCAACGCGGGAGACACTCGCGGTTTTGTAGCTGTTACCGACCTCGATGGCAAGGCCCGGCGGTTGACCGGCGAGTGGAGCGACCTGACCGGCCTGGCCTGGTCACGCTCGGGAGACGAGGTCTGGTTCACGGGCAGCGATGCCGGCATCAACAGCGCCCTCTATGCCGTGAATCTGAACGGCAAACAGCGCGATCTGCTGCATATCCCGGGGCGATTGCACTTGTTTGACATTAGCAAGGATGGTCAAGTGCTGATCACCAACGAGGCCAGCCGTCTGGAAGATTACGGGCGGCACGTCGGCCAGGATAAGGACATCGACCTATCCTGGTTCGATTGGACACTGGGCCGAGCGGTTTCCAATGACGGCCAGTGGGTTGTGCTGGAAGAAGACGGAGAAGGCGGAGGACCCGACTATTCGATCTTTATACGGAAGACCGACGGCTCCGCAGCGATTCGACTGGGCAGCGGCATGGGACTGGACATTTCTCCCGACGGAAAGTGGGTCGCTTCCACCAGCGTGAAACAACCCGCGCCCACGGTCCTGCTTCCGACCGGCGCCGGACAACCGTTGACCCTGGCCGACAACCAGTTGTTTCACTCGGCGAGGCTGAACTTTCTGCCCGATGGTAAAGGCGTGATCATGGTCGCAGCAGAACCTGGCAAGGCCCCGCGCACTTATATACAGATGCTGGATGGCACACCTCCAAAAGCATTCGGCCCGGAACAGTTCCGCGGCAGCCAGATTTCTCCGGATGGAAAGAATGTACTGGGGCGCAAAGATGGAGCACCGTGGATGCTTCCCATGCCTGGAACAGAACCAGGACAAGCCCTGCCGACGATGAAACCCGACGAGGTGATCACAGGGTGGACGGCCGACAGCCGTTCAATCTATGTGAGTGATGTGTCCTCGATGCCGGCGAAGGCTTATGTGATGGACCTGAAAACAGGCCAGCGCACACTGCACCACGAGTTTGCCCCGGCAGACCCTTCGGGTGTCCCGCAGGTGAGCCGAGGACTGGTCACGCCGGATGGAAAGTTCTACATCTACGGCGTGCCTCGGACGCTCTCTTACCTCTACGTGGTGGAAGGATTGAAGTAGCGGTCTGAGGTCTGAGTTACGCCGCCCGCTTCATCGCATCTGCATCGACTTCAACATCTGCTCGAACGTAGGACGCAGCGATTCGAAGTCCTTGTCCGGTGCGATCGCTACGACATACAGCAACGTGCCGTCGCGGCGCTTGACTGTGACCAGCCAGTCTCGCTCCTGGTTCGGGCGTCCGTTCTGGTCCTTCAAGGGAGAGGTCCCGATAAGGTCGACGGACTTTCCCGCCACTCCGTTGATCCGGATATTCTCGTCCTGCCCGATCTGCCGCACATCCGGATTCGCCTGGCGCAAAGACGACAGCAAATCGTGAGTCGACTGATCCAGGCTGGCATTCGTGTCCTCGGGCTGGTACGTGTTGACCATGAATCCGTACGCGACGGCATTCTGTATCACACCGCCTTGCGGAGCAATTGTGACTGCGGAGTTCTGGTCGCCGTAGAGCTGCCAATTTTCAGGATAGGAAATCGTAAAATCTCGATGGCTGAAACTGCGCAGGCTGGCGACAGGTTGCACGCTACCGCCCGTTGGCGCTCCCGAGCCCGCTGTCATCCCCTGACTCTGCCGTGCCGCGATCTGCTGCGCAGTCAACGGCTTCATTGCAGCAACGCGCTGCTTGACGTCGCGAAACTCGGCGCTGTCGCTGCGATAGCTGGCCTTGCGCGGAAGAGTGGCAACCTCCGCTCCAACCGCTTGCGCGCGATTTCCTGGATCCGGATGATCGCTGAAGAACTGCGGGCCCCGTGCCCCGCCCTGGGACTGGATCTTCTCGAAAAAATCCGCCATGGCGCGAGGATTGAAACCCGTGTCATACATGATATCGGTGCCAAGCAGATCGGCTTCGGATTCAGATTTCCGGGAATTCTTCAGGAAATAGGAGCCGAGACCAAATCCAAGTCCCATTTGCGCCATCTGCGAAAGCGCGCCTTGCCCCATCACTCCACCCAAAACCGCCAGAGGCAGTTGCGCCGCCATCTGCTTGCTGGCCGCGCGCGTGCCATGACGCTGCACCACGTGAGAGATTTCATGCGCCATCACACCGGCAAGTTCAGCTTCGTTGTCCGCAGCCTGAATGGTTCCGACATTCACGAACACCGGCCCACCGGGAAGCGCAAAGGCATTGATCTCTTTCTGATTCACGACGTGAAAGGTGTAAGGCCATTTCTCGCCCGGAGCATGCGCCGCCAGTTGCTGTCCCAAACGCTGCACGTAGATCGTGACCGGATCGGAATCCGGAAGGACAGGGAGCTGTTTGGCGACCTGGCCAGCGGACTGCTGTCCAGCCTGCAGTTCCTCCTGAGCGGAAAACATGTTGAAGCCATGCGAGGGCGTGACGCGAGCCTCAAGCATGCCGGTTTCGGTGACAGAAAAGGCCAGCAACAAGATCAGGCAGCGTGCCGGGATTAAGCTGCGCTTCATAATTCCCCCTGCGAATACTCTTCGCCTCAATACAATCGCCTATTTTAGATGCGAGATCGGTGTCGTGGTGACTATACAGGGCGCCTATCACAACTCGCGTAGGGGCAGGTGTCTCACCTGCCCGGCGGAGCAAAGCTCCGCGAAGGGGTTGCATTGTGGCCGAGATGGACCTCGTCGAACAACCTTGGGCTTCGGCAAACTTTCTGTTGAGCTGCGCTCACCCGCCCAGACGAGGACGTCTGGGCCTACATGGCTTGTGGCAATCTCTGGAAAATCGTTGCGGAGTTTCGCTCCGCTGGGCAGGTGGGACACCTGCCCCTACGCGAACCAAATCAAAAAGGGTGCCGGCTTCCCGGCACCCTTGTCGATCGTGTTTCGTGAAACTTACTTGCCGTCCAGCGTTCCTGTCGCTCCAAACTCGCGGCGAGCGACCGTGCGTGCAGGACGCGCCATGGGAAGCGCTCCGGCGGCGGCGCCGTAACGCTCCAGCAACATCGGGACCATGGCGTCTTCAGCTTCCTTGATGAACATGAGCTTGCCTTCCGGGCTCATGTCGATGCGGATAAAGTCTCCCAGCTTGACCTGTCCGGTTGCGACCAGGTTCGCGAGCGGGAAGACGATGTGCCGCTCGATGGCGCGCTTCAGGTGACGTGCGCCGTATTTCGGATCGGTGCCTTCGTGCAAGCAGGAAGCTCTTCACCTTCGGCGTGCAACTGAAAACGAACTGGTTCGTCGCCGATGCAGCCTCAGAACGCGCTGCTGCACCATGCCCAATTCGATTTCCAGAATCTGTTGCAGGTGCTCGGAGCGCAGCGTCCTGAACACCACCGACCTTGTCGATGCGGTTCATGAACTCCGGCGTGAATTTGCGCCGCGCGGCGTCGACCGCCGTGCGGTTGATCTTGTCGTCGAAAGCAGCAGTCCACTTGCACGCCTTCGGTGACGAAGCCCAGGCCGCCGTCGACCATGTTGCTCATCTCACTGGCGCCCAGGTTCGAGGTCATGATGATGATGCACTGCGACAGATCCACGCGGCGGTTGTCGCCCAGAGTCAGCGTAGCTTTGTCGAGAATGCCGAGCAGCAACTGCCAGAGCGAGTCGGAGGCCTTCTCGATTTCGTCGAACAGCAGGATCGAGAGCTTCAGCTTGTCGGTGTGCCACTGGTTCAGCGCTTCCTGCGTCAGCAGCGGATGAGTCTCGCGGTGTCCGAGGTATCCCGGAGGCGAACCGATCAGCTTGGCGATTTCGTGCGAGTGCTGGAACTCAGCGCAGTCGATCTTGATGCAGGCGCGAGCGTCGCCGAACAGCGCCTCGGCCATGGCTTCCACGACGCGGGTTTTTCCGGAGCCAGTAGGCCCCAGGAACAGCAGATTGCCTACTGGTCGTCCCGGAGGATTCAGCCCGGCCAGAAACATCTGGTAGATCTCCACCACTTTCTCGACGGCCTGGTCCTGACCGACGATCCTGCGGCGAAGGGTGTTGTCGAATTCCCGCGCATCGTTGGAGCGGCGCGTAGGGTCTAAAACAGTATTGACGACGGTTTTCATAGTGGGTGTGGCCCTGCTGTTTCCCTTTCCTTGGCCCCTGTACTTCTGGAATAGCGGGTCCGCCGTCTCGTAATGAGAGAAGGACAAATTCTGTCACTCTCTCGCTTCGGCACTACGATTACTGCAAACGACTCTCCATCCTCGGCCAGCGGCTGATTCCCAATTGCCTTAACGAGTTAGATGCGGTCGGCGCGTCAGGAGACACGGGTTACTCCGCACCCGGGTTAGGGGAAAGGGAAATAGTTTGCCCACAGTCTGGAAGTTCCTTGGAACGGGAGGACGTGTCATTCCAGCCTGCATGGCTACGGTCGGACGTAACTGGCGGCCCTCTCTGACCAACGCTAGCATCCGTGAAAACAGCGGCTTTCACGGAGAGAACCTTGCGTCAACTGGGCCCCAAATCACTCACCTCTATCCTCCTTCTTTCTTTCACTTTGGCTTTCCTGGCGATGGCTTCCGCACAGACGGCAAAGCCCAAGCTTTTGAACACGTCGCGGACAGCGACTCCGCTAGTACCCAAGGCGCCGGATGCGTCCCTCGAGCCCGTAGCGCCTCCGGGCAGCGCCCTGTACGTCGCCAAGCGCGGCGACAGCATCCCGGTGGTGGCCCACCGCTATCTATCTCAGACCTCGTTCCTGACGTCGTCCGAGCTGGGCGACGCCATCCGCAAGGCCAATGCGGATTTCCAAGGCACGTTCCTGAAGGCTGGACAGCCGGTGATCGTTCCCGGCCTCCTGCCTGCTCCGATCGTCGAGAAAATCGGTTCCGGTCGAGCGTGATTTTGAGGTTCGCGCCATCTATCTCACTGGAATCATGGCTGGCAGCGATCACGGAATTCGCATCGTCAAGCACTGGCGCGAAGTCGGCGGCAACGCCGTGGTATTCGACATCAAGGACAGCGACGGCAGCGTGAACATCCCGTTCGACCATCCGCTGCCTGGGAAGCCACCGCAGCGCTTTCCACGATCTGCCCAAGTTCATCCATTTCCTGCATTCGCAGAACATGCACGCCATCGCACGCGTCGCCATCTTCCGCGACCAGCGGCTGGTGGAAACGCATCCGGAACTGGCGGTGAAGTCGCACAAGACCGGACAGGCGTGGCGCGAGAACGGCAAGCTGGTATGGACCGATCCTTCGCAGCCCAAGGTTCAGGAGTACGACATTGCACTGGCCAAGAAGGCCGCCGAAGCCGGCGCAGACGAAATCCAGTTCGACTACGTCCGCTTCCCTGCCGAAGGCGATCAGAAAGACGCCAGCTTCTACTTCCAGACCGAACATCCCGACTGGCATCGCTCAGACGTGATCGCCGACTTCCTGAAGCACGCCTACGCCGAGCTTCATCCCAACCGGCGCGCTGTTGTCGCTGGATGTATTCGGCATCATGGCCTGGCAGCGTCCGGTTGATCTGGGCCACACCGGCCAGGACATCGTGCGCATGGCCAAGTACTGCGACGTGCTTTCGCCAATGATCTACCCGTCACATTTCTTCGGCATGGACGGTATCGCCCATCCCGGCGACGCGCCGGAACATTTCATCGGCGTGTCCATGGAACGCTTCGAGAAGATCACCCAGGGCAGCGGCGTGGTGATTCGTCCGTGGCTGCAGGCTTTCCGCTGGAGAACCAAGACTTACTCGCCGGAATACATCAAGGCGCAAGTCATAACGGCGAAGAACAAGGGCGGGATCGGCTTCCTCTTCTGGAATGCGGCGAATGACTACAGCAAGCCGTACGCAGCTATGCCAGAGATGGCAGCAACCAAAGGAAAATATTTCCGCGGAGATGTTCTGCCGGGAACGGTGCAGGCTAGCTTGACGCCGGTGACAAGCAAACCGTAGTAGATGCTGCATGTAGGCCTTTTCGCCTGCTGCACTCGCGCTCACCACAGGCCACGTGGGAACAGCCGCCCCCGGCTGTCCAGGCGAAGCAAAGTTGCGCTGGTTTTGATTTTGGGTGGAGCAGCGCTTTAGCGCTGCATTTCCGCGGGACGGAGAGCGGCTTCAGCCGCTGAGGTACCTCAGGGGCTGAAGCCCAACACTCATGCACATCTGTATGCAGGCCTGAAGGCCTGCTCCACCCTCCGTCAAAGCCGATGCGCCGCTCAGATATAATGAAACAGTCTCGCCGGTTGCGGTTTCATAAGTGCCGCCGACGACGTATTTGAGCTTCAGGAGTATTCATGGCGATTCAGAAAACCGAAAAAATCTGGCACAATGGCAAACTCATTCCTTGGGACAGCGCCACCATTCATGTCATGTCGCACGTTGTGCATTACGGCTCGTCCGTGTTCGAAGGCGTGCGTTGTTATGCGCTGCCCAGCGGCCCCGCCATCTTTCGCGCCAAAGAGCACATGCAGCGGTTGCTGGATTCCGCCAAGATTTATCGCATTGATGTGGACTACACCGTGGAAGAGCTGATCGCCGGGATGTCCGATCTGGTTAAAAACAACAGTGTCTGGCCCTGCTACATTCGGCCCATCATCTTGCGTGGCTACGGCGAAGCCGGAGTGAACCCGTTCAACTCGCCAACCGAGGTTTACATCTGCAATTATCCTTGGGGAAAGTATTTGACGTCGAATTCTGGCGAAGGCGCCGATATCTGCGTCTCCTCCTGGACCCGCATTGCGCCCAACACTTTGCCGGCAATGGCCAAGTCAGCCGCGAACTACATGAATTCGCAGCTGATCAAGATGGAAGCCATCATCAACGGCTACGTCGAAGGCATCGCGCTCGACGCCAACGGCTATGTCAGCGAAGGCTCGGGAGAGAATGTTTTCGTGGTCCGCAACGGCATGCTGAATACGGCTCCGCTGGGCAATTCCGTGCTCCCGGGCATTACGCGAGAATCGGTGTTGCAGATTGCCCGCGACCTGGGCATCCCCGTAACCGAGCAGGGTATTCCGCGCGAACTGCTCTACATTGCGGATGAAGTCTTCTTCACCGGAACCGCTGCCGAAGTCACGCCGATTCGGTCGGTGGACAAAATCAGCGTGGGCAAAGGGACAGTCGGCCCTATTACGAAGGCCATCCAGAAAGAGTTCTACGCCATCGTCAACGGAGAGAAGCCCGACAAATACAAGTGGCTTACCCCGGTGGCGGTTGGCAGCAAACAGCCCGTCGGCGTATAAGACCACTTGGGAACAGCCACCCTCGGCTGTCAGGCGGAGCGCAGTTCCGCTGGCTTTGATTCGATTTTGGGTGGGAGCAGCGCTTCAGCACTGCATTGTCGCAGGACGACGAGCGGCTTCCCGAACATCTGAATGCAAGCCTGAAGGCCTGCTCCACCTGGTCCGCTTTGACGGCGCTCACCACACCTAAGTCGCACTCAAACGATTTCAACCCTCGCCTCAATTGGCGCCCCGCGAAAGCGTCCCCAGGCGACAAACGCTGCCATTACGCCCAGCAAAACCGGCACAGCGATCACCTTAGCCTCTCCCCGATAGATATGAAAAGGAACTGCCAGCAGCATGATCGTAAACAGTCCAGTGGCAGCATACGCAGTCAACTTGGGACGAACCTGGAATGCTGAGGGCAGAATCAGGCCAACCGCACCTGCGATTTCGCAAATGCCAATAAACCTGACCAGGGCTGGCGCGCCAGTGACCCATGCCATTTTCTGCCCGAGCACGGCAATCGGAGTGGCGATCTTCATGAAGCCGGTCAAGGTGAATACGCCGGCCAGTAAGAATTGGACGATCCATAAGCTCACATTGAGCGCACCGCTGGGGCGCGTCTTCGATGCGGCCTTCGTTGCAGATAGAGATATGCTGCTGCTCATTTCTGTTTCTCCTAAATTGATTTGGAATTGGTTAACTTAAAGAGCGCTGGCTTGCCGAGCGCTCTGATCGATTTGCTGTGAGGCCGCGGCCAATGACGCGCCGCCTTGCTCCCGTCCCTGGCTTTCGGCGTGAATGAAGGTAACGTCAGTGATGCCGATGAAGCCGAGAATGAAGCGCCGGTAAGGCTCCCGAAAATCAAAATCCTTAATGGGACTTCCAGGTCCATAAGCACCGGCCCGCGACGTAATGACGAACACTTTCTTGTCCTTCAGCAGTCCCTTGGGGCCGTCGGACCCGTAGCTGAAGGTCTGGCTCCTGCGGACGATCTGGTCGATCCAGGCTTTAAGCGGAAACGGAATCGAGAAGTTGTACATGGGAGCGCCGATCACGATGGTGTTGGCCTCCGCCAGTTCGGCGATGAGGGTATCGGATGCGGCGATGGCGCCCTGATGCGCGGCCGTTCGCTGCGCGGGATCGACAGCCGCGCCTTCTACCCATTCGTCGGTGATCAGTGGAAGCACAGTCGTCGAGAGATCCCGTTCCTTGACCTGACCGCCGGGATTCTCCTTCTTCCACGTTTCAGTGAACTGTGCAGTGAGCTTTCGAGTGACAGAAGCGCGACGGGCGCTGGAATCGATACGAAGTAGTCTCATGGTTGGATTTCCCTTCTGCTGTTCTAGATGTCCCGAGCTTTCTAATGGTTACTTTAAATAACTACTTGCTAAAATAAAGTAGGTACTTTAAAGTAACTTAGTAATGACAAGGAAAGTGAGAGATACGGGTCCCTGCGCCATCCATGGACTGATGGAGGTGTTGGCGCGTCCCTGGACCATGCATATCCTCTGGACGCTATCCACCAGCGGCCCCACCCGCTTCGGGGCACTGCGACGGCTGGTTGACGGCATTTCTTCCCGTGTTTTGACTCAACGGCTGCGTGAATTGGAAGACAAAGGAATTGTTTTCCGGGAGTACGAGCCCACGATCCCGCCCGCCGTGACATACGGCATCACCAAACGTATGAATGAGATTGGGCAGATCCTCGACCAGCTGAACCATCTGGCTGAGAGTTGGAAGCGAGAAGATGGGGGCCATCCGTCCAAGGCAGGGGTCAAATCAGTAACCCTGCGTCCGCAGGCAGTTAGTACTCACTGATCAAATAGGTTCCGACGGCTCGTCATTCCACCAAGCTGGTCCTTGCGCGGAGGGAACGGGCTCGCTTGCGAGTCCGTTCTCGAAGTCGAAAGACCTTGTGTTTGCCTTCGCTGGCATTGCTGCCGGCAAACGCAAGGTCCCTCGACTTCGCTCGGGATGACGGCGTTGCGTTGCTGCGGCTGCCTGCACTCCCTAAATCATAGAACTGCGGAGCTTCGCTCCGCTGGGCGAGCGAGGCGCGCCCGCCCCCACCCATCCAAAAGGCTTGCCCCTGCCGCGTCCTCTTTCGTTACTTAGGTCATCTTGGGCTCTGTGACTTTTCGCGTCATCATACGGGAGGTTATTTGGGGGAAGTGTCGAATGAATATTGATGACCTGCTGCGCATCGCCATGGAGCGCCGGGCCTCTGACTTGCATTTGAAGGTTGGCAACTATCCCCATCTACGCATCGATGGCGACCTGACTCCGCTGACCGACCAGCCCCGCGTCAGCGCCGAAGACATGCTGACCATGGCGTTCAGCATGATGTCCGCGCGCCAGAAACAAAAATTCAAAGAAACCACGGAAATCGACATGGCCTACGGCGTCGCCGGACTGGGCCGCTTCCGTGTGAACGTATTCCAGCAGCGCGGCAACGTGGGACTGGTGCTGCGCGTCATTCCCACCAAGATTCGCGCGCTCGACGAACTCTACCTGCCCAAGATTGTGGAACAGGTTTGCGAAATGCCTCGCGGGCTGATTCTGGTCACCGGCGTCACCGGTTCCGGTAAGTCGACGACGCTGGCCGCGATGGTGGACCGCATCAACTCCACCCGCGCCGAACACATCATCACCATCGAAGACCCTATCGAATTTCTGCATCGCGACAAGAAGGGATACGTCAACCAGCGTGAAGTCGAAGTCGACACGCCGTCGTTCGGCGCCGCGCTTGCGCGCTTCTCTGCGTCAGGATCCGGACGTCATCCTGGTCGGCGAAATGCGCGATCTGGAAACCATCGGCACCGCGCTGCACGCCGCCGAAACCGGTCACATGGTGTTCTCCACGTTGCACACCCTGGACGCGGTCGAAACCATCAACCGTATTATCGCCGATCTTCCCGCCGCCGGAGCAGAAGCAGATTCGTTTGCAGCTTGCGGCAGTTCTGCGCGCCGTCATCAGTCAACGACTGGTGCGACGCTGCGACGGCGACGGCCGCGTACCGGCTGTCGAAGTGATGATCAACACCGCGTACATCCGCGAATGCATTCTGGTTCCGGAAAAGACGCGCGCGGTCCGCGACGCCATCTCTGCCGGTACTTCGCAGTACGGCATGCAGACCTTCGACCAGTCGCTATGGGATTTGTTCCAGGCAGGATTGATCAACTACGAAACCGCTTTGGAAAACGCTTCAAACGCAGACGACTTCAAACTGCGCATGCAGGGCGTCTCTTCCACCAGCGACATTTCCCGCAACGCCATGCAGCAGTCAGGCTTCGGCGGTCGCTGAACTCCAGAAAAGGCAAGGGCGCGCTTTATGCGCGCCCTTTTTCATTGCTCCCAGCATCCGGCGAACGAACGGCTACTTCGCCGCCAGAGCCTGCATCGGGCTCAGATATCCAGCTCCGAACTTGGCATGATGACTGCAATCTATGCCACTCAGTATCACCATCGCATCGCGAAGTGACGCCATATCGAACAGCCGGTTCAGATGGGTACGGGTGAGCATCTCGCGGACTAATCCAGAGGGATGCACCAGTTTGAACTGGATCCCATGATTACGTGTCCAGTGATGCAGTGACACCAGTGAGTTCAGACCGCCCGCGTCCATGAATTCCACTTGCGAGAGGTCCACGATCACAATGCGGGTGGTTTTCTGCGAAACAACCGCAGTCCTCAAGCTGCAGACTTCGACCCCGCGCACCAATCGTCCGCTGCAGTGCACTACTGCCACTTCGCCGTTCTTCTCAACATCGATGGTTAACATGACTGACTCCCTGATCTTCGTTTCATAAGTAGACGACACGTTGGGAAGAAAGTCACCACCCGGTCCGCCTGCTCACTTCGTGAATTTCGGCCTTCGGTGGTGTATACGTAGTTGGCAGTACAGGAGTTCCGTCGTATTGCAGCAAGAAGCGCGAGATCTTTTTATTTACAACAATTTACAACGCTTTAACATTTCGTCACACTATGCCGTTCCCCCGTCCCAGGAAAACCGATTCGGAAGATGTGCTCTACGAATATGCCGTTGGCGCACTGGGTCGACGCATGCGTTCCGTTGCGGAACTGAAACGTCTGCTGCGTCCGCGGGTCGATGCTGAAACTGAGTACGGCAAAACGTTGGTGGATCTGGTCATTCGCAAATTGAAAGACCAGGGCTACCTGAACGACGCCAAATATGCCGCCGCATTTTCGTCATTCCGCCGCGACAACGAAAAGTTCGGACGCCGTCGCGTGATCACCGACCTGAAAGCCAAAGGAGTGCACGGAGAAGTCATCGACAAGGCCGTAGATTCCGCCTACGACGAAGTGAACGAAGAGAAGCAGGCCCGTGACTATCTCCACCGCAAACGCCTGCAGAAACCAAAGAATCAGAAAGATGCAGCTCGAATCTTCCGGCAGTTGGCACGCGCGGGCTTCGGAGCCAAGACGATTTTCGCCATTCTGAAAAAGTGGGATGTGGACGATGAGACCTTGACCGCCCTGGAGGGAGAACTGGAGTAAGTCTGCCGCCCTGTTTTCTTTGCGCCCTTTGCGGATGTCCCTTGCGTACTTTGCGGTAAAGGGTTCGACCTCGCTTGCATCGTCCAAAACTCTGGGCCGCAAAGTTCGCAAAGAAATGCAGCAAAGGACGCAAAGGAATCCCATAACCCCGACGTTGCGTTTACGCCGAAAATGCTGGATACTCCCACGGAACCGTTTCATTCAACAGGAGGAAGCATGAAGGGAAAGTGGACGATTATTTTCGCGGCGATGCTGCTCAGTGTGGCGTCATTCGCCTATTCGCAAGACGTCAAAACCGACGTCGACAAAGCGGCAGACAAGACCGCTGACGCAACTAAAGACGCCGCTAAAGACACGGCGCACGCGACCAAGAAGGCGGCAAAGAAAACCGCGCACGCAACCGACGAAGCCGCCGATAAGACCGCCGACGCCACCAAGGATGCTGCGAAAGATACAGCTCACGGCACCAAAAAGGTCGCCAAGAAAACTGAGCATGGCGTCGACAAAGCAGCCGACAAGACCGCCGATGCCACCAAAGACGCGGCCAAGGACACGGAGCACGGCACCAAGAAGGTCGCCAAGAAAACCGAGCACGGCGTCGACAAGGCAGCCGACAAGACCGCCGACGCGTCGAAAGACGTAGCCAAGGGTACAGAAAAAGTAGCCAAGAAGACGGGAAAGGGCGTCAAGAAGGGTGTAAAAGACGTCGGCCACGAAGTAAAAGAAGGTGCGGAGAAGACCGGCGACGCAGTGAAGTAAGAGATTCAGTACGGAAATCGAGAGCGGCCCGCCAGTCCACAGGCGGGCCGCTGTTTTTTGAGGACACAGCGTCCCGGAGGGACGCCTGATAGTAGCCCGGCGTTTCAACGCCGGGTAGGCGAGCAATATCATTCGCGTCCCGTAGGGACGCCGGAAAACCTATCCCAACACATATTTCGGATCGTATGGCGACCGTTGCAATCCGGCGACGCCGGTTCACCGATGCTAGAATCGGGATACACGACAATGCCCACCGGTTCTGAAATCCGCCGCAAATTTCTGGACTTTTTCGTTCAGAAGGGACACCGCGAGGTCCACTCCTCCTCGCTCGTCCCGCAGAACGATCCCACCCTGCTGTTCACCAACGCCGGCATGAACCAGTTCAAGGACGTCTTCCTCGGACTGGAAAAGCGCGACTACACCCGCGCCACCACGTCGCAGAAATGCGTGCGCGCCGGCGGCAAGCACAACGATCTCGAAAACGTCGGCTTCACCAACCGTCATCACACGTTCTTCGAGATGCTGGGCAATTTTTCCTTCGGCGACTACTTCAAGAAAGACGCCATCGCCTACGCCTGGGAACTGATCACCTCGCCGCAATGGTTCGGCATCGATAAGAACAAGCTGTACGTGACCATCTTCAAAGGCGAAGGCGGTATGACGCGCGATGCCGAAGCCTATGACCTCTGGCTCGGCCAGGGCGTCCCGAAAGACCGCATCTTCGAGTTCGGCCTGAAAGACAATTTCTGGCAGATGGGCGACACCGGCCCCTGCGGTCCGTGCAGCGAGATTCATTACGACATGGGCGTGATCGCCGTCCGATCAAGGACACACCGACTGCAAGTTCGGCTGCGACTGCGGGCGCTACGTCGAAATCTGGAATCTCGTCTTCATGCAGTTCGACCGCGACGCCAGCGAGCAAGCTGAATCCGCTGCCCAAGCCGTCGATTGATACCGGCATGGGCCTGGAGCGCGTCGACGGCGGTGCTGCAGGGCGTGATCTCGAACTACGACACCGATTTGTTCATGCCGCTGATCAAGCGTGCTGCAGAGCTTACCGGGATGAACATGGCGGACTTGATGAGTGGAGGTTGGGAAGGAAGTCCACGACCGGAGTTCAGCCGCGTCGCTTGCGAGTAATTGCCGACCACTCGCGCGCTGCGACGTTCCTGATTTCCGATGGCGTGCTGCCGTCGAACGAAGGCCGCGGCTACGTGCTGCGCAAGATCATGCGTCGAGCGATCCGTCACGGCAGGTTGCTCGGGCAGACAAGCCTTTCCTGCATGAGATGGTCTTTGCGGTGCGAGATCTGATGAAGGATGCCTATCCGGAACTTGGCGAGAACTGCGGAGCGACGTTTCGGAGACTGTACTGGCAGAGGAGAAACGATTCGCGCACACGCTGGACCTCGGCCTCAGCGCCCTTGAAACGGAACTGGCTCATGCCAAACAGAAAGCAGATGACAGACTAAAGATCGGCCGTGTAGTTGCCACCACCTTTGAAAAGCCAGAAATTCAGGCCGAACTGAATAAGGCGAACATATCCTCAACCGGTTCGCCGCAACTAACCGAGACAACGACTAAACCCACATTGGATGGGGCGACTGCCTTCAAGCTTTATGACACATTTGGCATGCCGCTCGACTTCATGCAGGACGCATGCGCGAGATCAGGGCATCGCTTTCGATCAGGCTGGTTTCGACGCGCGCCATGGAGGAGCAGCGAGAGCGCGCTCGCGCCTCCTGGAAAGGCGCAGCCAAAGCAGACTGCCAACCCCGCGTATCAGAAGCTCCCGCAAATCCGACTTCGAAGGCTACCGCCAGACCCGCTCCGACGGCTGCGAAGTTCTCGCCATCATCAAGCCGAAAACGGCCAGGGCGGCCGCAGGAGCTCAAGCCCGGCGAGGAAGGCGAAATCATCCTCGATCACACGCCCGTTCTACGCCGAATCCGGCGGACAGGTCGGCGACCGCGGATGGCTCTACGCGACGATCACAACACGGTCGTCGCCGAAGTGAAGGGCTGTTACTACCCGGTGCAGGGAGTGCGCGCGCATCAGGTCACCGCCAAGCAACCTATCCGCGTGGGCGACAAGGTCGACGCCGTGGTCAACGACGAAATTCGCCAAGCCACCATGCGCAACCACACCGCCACGCACCTGCTGCATGCCGGGCTGCGCGAAGTGCTGGGCAAGCACGTGAAGCAGGCCGGCTCGCTGGTCGCTCCCAATCATCTGCGCTTCGACTTCTCGCACTTCACCGCGGTCGCGCGACGAAGAACTGCAGGACATCGAAGACCTGATCAACAAAGAAGTCCTGCGCAACGAGAAGATCGAAGTCATCGAAAATGTTCCCATCGATGTCGCCATCAACGAATACAAAGCGATGGCGCTGTTCGGCGAGAAGTACGGCGACAAGGTCCGCGTCATCAAGATCGGCGACTTCTCCACCGAACTCTGCGGCGGCACCCACACCGCGCAGACCGGCGAGATCGGCCTGATCAAAGTTCTGAAAGAAGGCAGCGTCTCCTCCGGCGTGCGCCGCGTCGAAGCCGTCACCGGCGAAGGCTCGCTGCGTCACTTCCGCAAAGACCATCAACTGGAGAATGTGGTCGCCAGCCTGACGACACGCGAGGCCAATGCCTCACCTGCCGAAGCACTGAAGGCCGAACTCGACAAGAAAGACGCCGAGATCAAGCGGCTGACGCGTGAACTCGATCAGGCACGAATGAAGTCGGCATCGTCGACCGTGGCTTCAGTGACGGAGAAAATCAAAGAGGTTCGCGGCATAAAAGTTCTGGCTCACCGCGTCGACAATCTCGAGCGCGCCCAGATGCGTACGCTGGTCGATCAACTGCGCGACAAACTCGGCTCGGGCGTGGTCGTCCTGGGCTCGGCCACGAACGGCAACGTCTCGCTCATCGTGGGCGTCACCAAGGACCTTACGAGTAGAATTCAGGCGGGCAAAATCATCGGGCCGGTCGCGCAGAAAGTCGGCGGCAAAGGCGGCGGCCGTCCCGACATGGCCGAAGCTGGCGGCAAAGACCCCGGCGCGCTGGATGCTGCACTGGGCGATGTGTACGGCGTGGTGGAGGCGTTGCTGGGAAATTAAATCCAGTTGTCAGATACTAGTTCCCGGTGCTCAGTTGGGCGTGAGGAGGGCGGATGAAAAATCGGATTCGTTTCATCAGCCACGAGGGCAAGAAAATTCTGCTGGCGGACGCTACCAACTTGTCAGCCGACGAATTGGTGCAACTCTCGCCGCTTGCTCTATCCCGGATCACGGCAGAACCCCGCGGTTCAGTCCTCCTTTTAGCCGATTTTAGCGGCTCAAAGGTTGACAAGAAGAGCCTGGAGGCTCTTAAGCCGGCTTTGGTTCTTGACCGTCCGTACCTCAAGCGCTCTGCCTGGGTGGGAACGGAAAACCTGCCAAAGGTTTTCTACGAACACTTGAAATCGTTTTCGCAGCGGGAATTACCCTTGTTCAAGACGCGGGAAGAAGCCTTGGATTGGCTGGTGCAGGACTAAATTCAGCTCAGCTCCTCCACTTCAGGGTGACCGGCCCCGCCAGCGGATTTTTCATCTCGCCGCCCGCCTTCCGTGATTCCAGCAGGGCCGCCTTCAATCCGAAATACCATTTCGCGGGACGGTCGGCATCGTCGATCAGCATCAGGTGCGGATTGTGCTTCAAGCCTTCCGACTGCTGCTCCATCGTCAGGCGGTCCTGTTCCACAAACTTCGCGAACACAAACTTCAGCAACTCTGGACCGAACGGCACCCAGCGAAAGATGTTCCACGCCGCCACGACATCAATGCGGCACTGGCTGCGGGTGATGGGCGTCACCGTGGTCAATGAAGAGAACCAGTATTTGCCGGCGCGAATTGTCTCCAGACGCAGGTTGGGCAGAACGAAATCAATCGTCGTCGTGATCGATTCCGCGTCCGCGTAGAGGCGCAGCAGTTTGTAGGGCGCGCTGTTCGAACTCGGGGTGTGCGCGCTCATGCGGAAGCCGTTGGGGATGGGCTCGAAATTCTTCTGCTTCTCGTGGATGCTGCTGCGGCTCCGCCACCACCACGCCTGATGCACGAATGGCCCGTGCGCCGGATCCATTAACCCGATGATTCCGTGATCGACGGTGCAAGGCAGATCGGCCGTCAAGTAGGCGAGTTTGTATTTCTCGCTGAAGGTGGGCACGCGCGGCGCTGGAAAAGGAGCGTCCGCGGCTTTGGTGAATCCGGCTCCGGGGGCCGGGGGTTCCGGAATGAAGACCCAGATGAAATCGTCGTGTTCTTCGCAGGGGTAGCTGCCGGCGTAAATGCGCTCAATTTTCAGCTTCTGGTCCGCGGTAAGAGAAGGAATCAGCTGGCACTGGCCGGTGTGTCCGTCGAAGCGCCAGCCATGGTAGCTGCATTCCACCTGCTGTCCGTCAAAGTGTCCGTGGGAAAGCGGCATGCCCCGGTGCGGACAGGCATCATGCAGCGCAAACGGACGTCCCTTTTGGTCTCGCCCAATGGCCAGAGGGGTCTCAAGCAGCATGGCCTTTTGCAGGCGGTCGCCACCTACCTGGCTGCCGGGCAGAGCGCGATACCAGAAGCCGTAGAGCATCAAGGAGTCTGGCGCTTCGCGTTGCGGCAGGGCGATATCTGTCATGTCTTATGGGTACGGGTGACGCAGGCAGCCTACTACAGCCGCCGAAGGACGTAAAAGCTGAGCATGCCCCTAATCATTCACCCCAGCGCTTATGCGCATTCGGCAGGGTAACCAAGCGGCGCCGTAAAAGCTCTATTTTCAATCAATTGCTGGATTACTTCGGTGGTTCGATTGGTCTTTAGAGAGATTGCTACGTCCCCACCCCCCGCCTATAATTACTTCACTCTGGTAGATGTTTCTCCGTCAGGTTCCGGGTAGGTAGGCGCGGGGTATTTGTCTGTCCGCGTGCAAGCACTAAACCCGGCTATGCGAAAACGCCTGCAAATCGCCCTGATGGCAAGTCCCGTACTCGCGACCTTCCTTTCTATCACTACGCCATATCTGCGGGCGCAAGCCGGCATTACCGCCAGCGTTGACGGCTCTGGCCGCAAGATTTACGTCAACGACGAAATACCAGCAGCACCAAGGCGTTCGACTGCCGCTGTTCCGCAAAGCAGCGGGCTTATCTACTGGAGCCCAACCGAGCATCGTTGGAAGCCGGTAGCCTCTGCCAATGTCCGGGCAGCACGCTCGGCTGCCGCGGAAGTCAGCAACTCACAGCAGGCTTCGAGTTCCGTGCGTGGCAAGCCATTCACGCAGCAGGAAATCGATGCCGCCATCGACCAGGCTGCGGCCCGCCACAACGTGGACCCAAGTCTGGTGCGAGCGGTCATCAAGGTGGAGTCGAACTTCAATCCGAATGCGGTTTCCCGCACCGGTGCGATGGGGCTGATGCAACTGATGCCGCAAACAGCGCGGTCCTTGAATGTCGTCAATCCGTTTGATCCACAGCAGAACGTGGATGCGGGCGTCCGCCATCTGAAGAGGCTGATGGAAAGTTACGGCGGCGACGTCAAACTGAGCCTGGCCGCCTACAACGCCGGAGCGGGTGCAGTGAAGCGGAGCGCCGGGATACCGCACTACCGCGAGACCCGCAACTACGTGAAACGAATAACCCAGCTCTATTACGGCGGGACGGCTCCGGGCTATCAGCTTCTGAGCAGTCCGGTGCGCGCGCCAGTGCTGATGAAACGGGACGAACGCGGCGTTCTGAACTTCAGCAACACCGACTGAGAAACCGGCATCTGTAAACAGGACCAACAACCAAGCATCACTACGCGATTACGGGCTGGCGAATACAGGCTGGAAAATTGAAGAACTCTGATCGAGGCCAACGCGCAAGGCGTCTGGGTGCGGCTGTACTTCTGCTATTGCTCCCGGCATTGCCCCTGCAGGCACGGGGCAAGTCGGAGGCCTGGGCCTCGAACCAGTACGCGACCGCGCAGCGCCTGCGAGAAACTCTGAACAGCCGTACTTCCGCGGAACAAACCCGCAGCGAATATCAGCGGGTGATTGCCGCCTACCGCCGTGTGTATTACGGTTCGCCAGCGTCTTCCAAGGCCGATCCAAGCGTGGTTGCAGTCGCCGAGTTGCTGACTGAAATGGGCTGTCGCTTTGACGATAACAAAGCGCTGCACTCCGCCATCGGGCAGTACAAGTTTCTCCGCCGCGAATATCCCGGCAGCCGCGATCGCTTCGATGCTCTGTTTGCCATCGGCCAGATCTATCAGGAGGATCTCAAGGATTCGGCCCAGGCCAAACTAGCCTTCGAGGAGTTCCTGCATCGCTATCCTCACCACCACTTGGCCGACGACGCCCGCAAGGCACTCTCCGAACCGGTACAGCAGGCAAACCTGAGGTCCAAAGACGACAACGATTCCAACGACGGTTCCGGCGCTTCCACAATGCGCGCCGCCAAGCCGGCACCCCGACAGGCAGTTAAGTCGACGGCCGCCGAAGATACCTCCAACGACAGCGATGCGGACGACTCGAACGACGACGGCCCGAAAGCCACAAAGATCACCAGCATCCGCCACTCTTCCAATCCGGATACCACGCGGGTGACTATCGGTTTGGAGAAAGGCGTCAAGTTCGACGCGCAACGCATCGAAAACCCCGATCGTATCTTTTTCGATCTGCGCGATACCACTCTACCTTCGTCTCTGCTGGGCAAGACCTTCGATGTTGACGACAGTCTGCTGAAAAAGATTCGGGTCGCGCAGTTCCAGCCTGGGAAGTCCCGGATCGTTCTCGAAGTTGCTGACCGTTCCGAGTACACCACTTCCCTGCTCAGCGATCCTCCGCGTTTGATCATTGATATTCACGGCAAGGATGTTCAGAGTAAAGCGACGGCAAGTCAGGGTTCTCAGGACAAGAAAGCAACAAAGCCGACCCTGGTCGTGAGCAACAACCCCAAGAAAACCGTGGTAGAAGCAGACGGCGATGACGACGACAGTGCCGTCACGGTCGCGAAGCTTGATCCTCCCCAGATCACGCCTGCGGCGAAGGCCCCGATCACGCTGGCAGGGCCTCCTCCGGCGCTGCCGACGCTCTCGAAGAGCGCGAGCGGCAGCAAACGCAAGGCACCCGCGATAGTTTTCCCGGATGCCCGCGAAGCATCGCCCACAGCTAATGGCGATCGCTCGCTGATTCGGGCTCTGGGACTGAAAATCGGCAAGATCGTGATCGATCCCGGCCACGGCGGACACGACACCGGCACCATTGGTCCCAATGGCCTGGAAGAAAAAGATCTAGTGCTGGATGTCGGCCGGAGGCTGGGCAAACTGCTGCAGACGCGCATGGGCGCCGACGTCATTTACACCCGCAAGGACGACACTTTCATCCCACTCGAAACTCGCACCTCGATCGCTAACCAGGAGCAGGCGGACCTATTTGTTTCGATCCACGCCAACTCCAGCCGCGATCGCGATGCCCGTGGCGTCGAGACCTACTACCTGAACTTCACCTCGTCGGCCGAAGCGCTCGATGTGGCAGCTCGCGAAAATGCGGCCTCGGACAAGTCCATCCACGAACTTCAGGATCTGGTGAAAAAGATCGCGTTGAAAGAGAAGATTGAGGAATCGCGCGAGTTTGCCTCGAACGTGCAGCGCGCCCTGCACACCGGCCTTGCCGCGAAGAGCCCCGGCATCCGCGACCGTGGAGTCAAGAAGGCGCCATTTATCGTCCTTATCGGGGCCAACATGCCGTCGATCCTGGCCGAAGTTTCGTTCGTCAGCAACCCGGGCGACGAGCGGCGACTGCAGACTTCCGACTACCGTCAGCGCATCGCGGAATCGCTCTACCGTGGAATTTCGAAGTATGTGGGTGGCCTGAGCGGCGTCAAAGTCGCCGCCAAGATCGACAAAACCGACGGCCAGTAATTCCCTTCTTTGCGGCCTTTGCGCAATCCTTAGCGTCGTTTGCGGTTAAAGATTTTGTAACTCACTCGCCGCAAGCTCAAACCCTTAACCGCAAAGAACGCGAAGGACTCCGCAAGGTACGCAAAGAAACCCTCATCCCTGAATGGAAACTTTCCTGCCCCGTCTGTAGTCTAAACAGTACAGGGCTTCTCCGCTCCCGGCCCGATTTTCTATGGTTACTAGACTTCTTTCCGTTCTTATCTTTTTGGGTTTAGGTCTGGGCACAGCCTTCGCGGGCGAGTCGCCCGCGGCCACACAAACCACCCCCGCTACACAGAGCTCACCATTGGCAGCCATTCTCCCGCCGCAATTTGGGGGATGGCATATCTCCGGCGCGTCTCGCACCAGCAAAGACCCGGCAGTTGCTGATTCCGTCAATGCCGCTCTGCTTAAGGAATACGGGCTGACCGACTTTGAATCCGGCACCTACACCCGCGACGACGGACGCAAAGTCGCCCTCAAAGCCATCCGCTTCACGGACGCCAGTGGTGCTTACGGCGCGTTCACGTATTACAAGATGCCGCAGATGCTCAAGGAATCGATCCCAGACCAGGCTTCGTCGCTCAACGAGCGGGTTTTGTTCTATCGCGGAAATATCCTGGTGGACGCAGTCTTTGACAAGCTGACCGCCATGTCCACCGCCGAACTGCGGGAACTCGCGGAAGGACTACCCTTGCCGTCTGGCAACTCGCGGAACTTACCCATCCTGCCGCAGTATCTTCCGAAATCCAACTACGTGAAGAACACCGCGAAATATGTGATGGGACCTGTGGGGCTGGAAAAAATCGCTGCTCCGCTTCCCCAGGAACTGGTGGATTTTGGGTCCAGCGCTGAAGTGGCCCTGGGCTCGTATCAGACCTCCGACGGGCTGGCCACGCTGATGCTGATCGAGTATCCAACGCCGCAGCTGGCAGCCGAGCATCTGAAAAAGATTGATGCCGCCAACCAGTCCAAGCCACAGCCGCAAACAGGAAGCCCGAACTCAAGTACCCCGCCCATCTTCGATAAACGCACTGGTCCGATCGTAGTAGTCGCAACTGGCACGATTTCACAGGGCGAAGCGCGCAGCTTGTTGAGTGCGGTGAACTACGAAGCTGACGTCACCTGGAACGAGAACACCTTTCAGGGCAAGAAAAATAATCTGGGAAACCTGCTGATAAATGTTTTCCTGCTGTGCGGAATTCTAATCGTGTTCGCAGGCGTTGCTGGGCTCGCTTTTGGAGGCATTCGCATCTTCCTGAACCACATTTTGCCGGAGCGAGTTCTGCACCGCGAAAAGCCCACGGATTTCATCTCCCTGAACCTGTCCGACGGTCAAGAAGGGGCCCCAGATTCGAAGGTAAGCCCATCAATCAAAGCCGTTTAGGAGGGAAAAAACGCCTCTGGAAGACAAGATAAGCCGAGATTAAGACCTGTTAACCTATTTTTTAAGTTGTTGAAAACAAAGATATTTATTTCCCAAAAATCCCTTGACACCCCCCTTTTTCGGCTCATAAGATTTCGCCAGAAAGTTTTGACGGATTTTTGCCCCGTTGGAACTATTCTCCCTTAAAAGAAGAGGCCGCCCCTTTGCCAGGGTGGCCTTTTTATTTGGTCGTTGGCAAAACGAAACGCTTCGTGATCAATCGATCCGCGCCGAGAAGTTGGTTTGCCAACGGCCAAAGACCAATGATCAGCGACTGACGACCGACGACTGCCTTTTGTTAGAATCGAAGCAAGCCGACGTAGCTCAGTTGGTAGAGCAGCCGATTCGTAATCGGCAGGTCAGCGGTTCAAGTCCGCTCGTCGGCTCCAGTTCTTCAAGTAATTAGGTCCTACCCTTCACTGCACACTCACTCGATGGCCGGGTCTATGCAATCGACCATAGTTCTCGTGTTTGTTTGCTTTTGCGGCTCAAGGATGAACAGCCATGAATGCGCCAATATTGCGTGAAGGGTTTCCGTGCGTGAAGATGCGGATGAGAGTCGCTCGCTTCCTCCAACGAACGGCGTGGTTTGGTCTCCTTCTAGCCGCTCTAACAGCCGGCTTGTTCGGCCCCGCCCTTGCCAAATCGAAGCCTCCGGGTGATGTGCATGTTCTGATCGTCACGGGAGGGCATGATTTTGACGAGCCGGCCTTTCTTGAAATGTTCCGGCAAATGAAAGAGATATCCTTTAGCCATGTGGCCTACGGCCAGGGAGCCGAAGAAAAGTTAGGCGGCGACGGAGCCAAAGAATTTGACGCAATTGTTTTCTATGACATGCACCAGGACAAGGAGCCACAGTGGAAAGGGATCGAGCAGCTCCTCGCCCAGGGAAAGGGCATATTGTTCCTTCACCACTCGCTGTGGTCTTATGACGGGACTTGGCCAGAGTACCGGCGGATTCTAGGAGGCAGGGCATCGTCAAAAGAGCAAGTCGTGCTCGGATCATCCCCGACCTCAACCTACAAGCATGGTCAGCAAGTCCACGTGCACATCGCCGATAGTTCCAGTCCGGTCACGAAACGCCTTCACGACTTCGATATTGTCGACGAGACTTACAACCATTATTGGGTCGATCCTAAGGTGCACACGCTACTGACAACCGACAACGATACGAGCGAACACGTAATCGGGTGGAGTCACAAGTATAAGAAGTCCCGCATCGTCTACATCGAGCTGGGGCACGGTCCATCGGCATATCAGGCGCCGGAATACCGGACCCTGGTTCAACAAGCGATCTTTTGGATCAGCAAAAGATGACCGAACGAGGAGAAGTCCCGATAGTCGAATGCTGCCAACCTCGCATACCTCTCCGACATTTCCTGCATTTTGCTGCAGGTTTTTCGCGAGTTTTGCACTCCGAATTGGGCAAGTTATCTGCATAGATTCCCTTTCTGGTCAGTTTCAACTTGCAACAGGTAGTAACTTTTCCGATAATACTGTTAGCACCTGATTCCAATCGTGTATCGATACAGTCAAGCCGATCTGCTTCGCATTCTTCGGGTCACGGCGCGTCAGCTGGCAGCCTGGGAAAAAGCCGGTCTGGTCGCCTCCGCCGAAAGCTATTCTTTTTTTGAGCTCCTGCAAATCAAGAAAGTGCGCGACCTGTGCGCCCGCAAGGTGCGTCCTGCGGTGATACGGCAGTCGCTTGAAGCCATGCTGAAACAGGTTGCGGGTATGGAGAATCCGCTGCTCGAAGCCGGAGCTTTCTCCACCGGACACCGCATCGCATTTCGCCACCAGGGCAAAGTGTTGGAGCCAATTGCCGGCCAATTCATGTTTGATTTTTCTCCCGGACAGCGCGTAGTGACTAGCACACCGATCTCCAGCTACGCCGATCCAGCGCCGACCGATGCAGCCGAGCTGTTCGCACGGGGTATCGCGCTCGAAGAGGATCCCAATCATCAGACCCAGGCGATCGAGATGTACCAGCAGGTGCTGGAACTGGATCCCGATCACGCCGCGGCGCATATTAATCTGGGTACGCTGCATTACAACCGGCAGGAATATGCATTGGCGGAAAAGCACTACCGCCGCGCCATCGATGTCGATCCGCGTTACGCCCTGGCCTACTTCGATCTGGGCAATGTGCTAGACGAAACCGGGCGGGTAGGGGAAGCCATTCAGACCTACAGCACGGCGCTGCAACTCGCGCCTACGTACGCTGACGCCCACTACAACCTCGCGTTGGCCTACGAGAAGCTTAAAGAGCCACGCAAGGCGCTCAAGCACTGGCGCGCTTACGTGAAGCTGGACACGGTTGGCCCCTGGGCAGTACACGCCCGCAACCAGATTCAGCGCATCCTGCAATCCGACGGATTGAAACTCATTCAGGGCGGCAAACAAGAATAAGCCTCACGACACAGCCGGCGAGACGCCGGCGTTACAAATGCTAAACTTCTCTCCAGTCTCCAATCTGCCTTGAAGGTGTCTTCATGCCTGATGCCACGCTGACGATTCCGTCTCCACTTCCCCTGACTTCCTTCACCGAAGACGAAATCATGTTTCGCGACAACATCCACCAGTTTGCCGACGAGAAAGTGCGGCCACTGGTCCGGGAGATGGACGAGAAGGGCATCTTCGACAAGGACCTGCTTCACCAGTTCTTCCAGCTCGGACTGATGGGCATCGAGATTCCCGAGCAGTACGGCGGTGGCGGCGGTAAGTTTTTTGAGGCGATCCTGGCTGTCGAAGAAATGTCTCGCGTAGACGCTTCCGCTGGCGTCGTTGTCGACGTGCAGAACACGCTGGTCAACAATGCCCTCTTGCGTTGGGGGAGCGACGAGCAAAAGAAACGCTATCTTCCGCGCATGGCGGCCGACACCTGCGGCGCTTACGCTCTGAGCGAGGCAGGTTCAGGATCAGACGCCTTCGCCCTGCAGACCAAGGCCACGCTCAAAGGCAGCGACTACGTTCTCAATGGACGCAAGCTGTGGATCACCAACGGCAAGGAAGCCGGGCTTTTTGTCCTGTTCGCCACGGTCGATCCCGCGGCCGGATATAAGGGCATCACAGCCTTCCTGATTGAAAAAGAATTCTCCGGCTTCACCGTGGGCAAGAAAGAAGACAAGTTGGGCATCCGCGCTTCGTCCACCTGCGAATTGCTTCTCGAAGACTGCGCCGTGCCGAAATCCAATGTGCTCGGCGAAGTCGGTAAAGGCTACAAGATCGCGATCGAGACCTTGAACGAAGGCCGCATCGGAATCGCCGCGCAGATGGCTGGAGTGGCCCGCGGAGCCTGGGAATATGCCGCGAAATACGCTCAGGAACGAAAACAGTTTGGAAAGCCAATCAGCGAGTATCAGGGCATCCAGTTCCAGATCGCACAGATGGCTACCGAGATCGAAGCCACGCGGCTAATGGTGTACAACGCCGCGCGCCTGAAAGATGCCGGCTTGCCCTTCGTGAAAGAAGCCGCCATGGCTAAGCTTTTCAGCTCACAGGTAGCCGAGCGCGTGACTTCCCTCGCTATCGAAATCTACGGCGGCTATGGATTCACCAAGGACTATCCGGTCGAGAAATACTGGCGCGATTCGAAGATCGGTAAGATCTACGAAGGCACGTCGAATATGCAACTGGCTACCATCGCCAAACTGCTGATGAGCAACAAGTAAGATTGACGGGTGGTTTTCTTAGCGGCCTTTGCGGAAGTCTTGGCGTTCTTTGCGGTAAAGGGTTTGACCCTGATCGTGCCCAGCCACCGTCAGGTGTGAATCTGCGAGAGCGATAACCACGAAGGACACTAAGGTGCACGAAGGAAATCCAAGGTGTGCAAAGTCCAGGGGAATTCCTTCGTGTCCCTTAGTGTCCTTCGTGGTTATAGGTTTTCGCCGATACGCTTACGAATTCCGGTCATAAGCGTCGAATGCTAGGGTCACCTTATCTGCTGCGTGCTCGAGCATCTCAAGGGAATAAATCAATGATGAAGCTAATATTCACTGCCTTGGTCGTATCTGCCCTGTGCGCAACATCGATGGCGCAAACGAAGGGCAAATCCAAAGAAGAGCCCGCCGCTCCAAAAGTCCCGGCCCTTCTGCCCGGACTGGATAAGACCCTGATCGACACCACGGCCGATCCATGCACCGATTTTTTCAAGTATGCCTGCGGCAATTTTTCCAAACTCTATCCCATCCCGAATGATCGTTCCGCCTACGGCACCGGTGCCATGGTCGCGGACCACACTGAATACGTCCTGCATGCCATGCTGGAAAAGGCTGCTGCCGGCGGTGCCGGACGCAGCCCGAACGAACAGAAAATCGGCGACTCGTACGCCGCTTGCATGGACGTGGACACCATCAACCAGAAGGCATTGACGCCGCTGCAGATGGAGTTTGACCGCATTACAGCTCTGAAAAGCAAGAGCGAACTGCCTGAACTGCTCGCCCGCTTTCAACTGATTGGCGTAACCGCTTTCCTCAACTTCGGCGAACAGCAGGACTTCAAGGACGCTCGCAAGCAGATTGCATTCGTCGACCAGAGCGGCCTCGGACTGCCCGAGCGCGACTACTATTTCCGCACCGGCGCCGCCGCCGACAAGACCCGTGCTCAGTACGTGCAGCACATCATCAATATGTTCAAGCTCACCGGCGAGTCGGACAAAAAGGCGACCAGCGACGCCGAAGCCATCATGAAGCTGGAAACGGCCCTGGCCCAGGTTTCGATGGACATCACCTCGCGTCGCGATCCCAACAAGGTCTACCACCTGATGCCGGTGTCCGAGCTCGTCACTCTGGCTCCCGCAATCGCCTGGGACCGTTTTCTCGCCGCGTCGGGCGCTCCCAAGGTCAGCGAACTGAACGTTGCTGTTCCTGATTTCGTCAAAGGTATGAACAGCGTGATCGCTGACACCAGTCTGGAGACGATCAAGACCTATTTGCGCTGGCAGCTGATTCTTGCGACTCCGGGTTACGTGCTACCCAAGGCAATGGACGAGGAGCGCTTCGACTTCTACGGTCACAAGCTAAGCGGTCAGCCCGAGCAGAGAGCACGCTACAAACGCTGTGTCCAGGCTACGGACGGGGCTCTCGGCGAAGCCCTCGGCCAGGTCTACGTTGCGCAGGAATTTTCTCCCGCCAACAAACAGGCGACGCTGCAAATGGTGCAGGACATCGAGGCAGCGATGGACAAAGACATCGACACTCTCGACTGGATGAGTTCCGCCACCAAAATCCGGGCCAAAGAAAAGCTGCGCGCGGTCGCCGACAAGATCGGCTATCCCGACCACTGGCGTGACTACTCCACCTTGACCATCATTCGCGATGACGCTTTCGGCAATACGCGGCGCGCCACCGCTTTCGAGAACCGGCGCCAGTTGGCAAAGATCGGCAAGCCCGTCGATCGCGGCGAGTGGGCGATCTCTCCGGCAACAGTCGATGCGTATTACAACCCCAGCATGAATGACATCAACTTCCCCGCTGGCATTCTTCAGTCCCCGCTCTATGACAGCCACGCCTCGGATGCGTCGAACTTCGGCCACGTAGGCGGCATTGTTGGACATGAACTGACTCACGGCTTCGATGATGAAGGCCGGCAGTTCGATGCCAACGGAAACTTGTCCGACTGGTGGACCCCGGAAGATGGCAAACACTTCGAAGAGAAGGCGGACTGCGAAGTGAAGGAGTACAGCAGCTTTGTCGCGGTTGACGACGTGAAGGTAAACGGAAAACTGACACTGGGCGAAAACACCGCCGACAACGGCGGCCTGCGTCTGGCCTACATCGCGTTCCTGGAGGACGCAAAGAGAAAAAGCATCGACCTGGAGAAGCAGGAGGATGGCTACACGCCGATCCAGCAGTTCTTCCTGGGCCACGGACAGAACTGGTGCGGCAACACCCGTCCCGAGCAACTACGTTTGCAGGTGCAGACCGATCCTCACTCGCCGCGACAATTCCGGGCGAACGGTGTGGTGCAGAACATGCCTGAGTTCGGCAAAGCTTTCGGCTGCAAGACTGGTCAGCCCATGATGCCGGTCAATGCCTGCCGGGTGTGGTGAGGCGACGCGGCACCGAGTGATTTCTCAATCGTTCGTCGTCCAACCAGTAGCCGCTCTACTGTCCCAAGGACCCCAAAGCAACTTTCACTCCTGTCGAACGACACACGTCAACTACCGCGACAACATCTGCAAATGGCAATGTCCCCTCTGCCTTAACCAGCACTACCTTCTGGTTTCCATTTTGGAATAACATCCTAAGGACACCTTGCAAAGCAGGCCACGCAAGGTCTTTGTCATCAATTTTCAACCTCGGCCATTGCTGCCCAGACTCAAGGACCTGCAAGATAACTGTGTTCGGACTCAAGGCCAACGGCGGACTAACCAACACTTCCAAACCTTTCGGAGGAAGAGGGAGGTCCGCTTTTGACGAGTCTGTTTGGGCTGTCAGCAGCGTTGCCGTTTTGACACCTGCCAGATGCACAGCGTCCAGAACCTTTGCCACGCTGGAGTAGGAAGCACGAGCATCTGCCTTGATAAAGAGGTTCTTCTCTGTTCGGTTAGGCAGATCACCCTCAATCTTCTCAGCCAAGCTCAAAGGCGTCGTCAGACCGATTCCGAAAAACAAACTGCCGTCGTCGGTAACCGTCACTATCGAAGCATCCTTAAGGTCTGCATCGGGCACTGATACAGCGTTCGTAGTGACGGGCAACTTGACACTGATCCCCTTTTGCAGTGGGGGAGGCGCGTATGTGTCAGACTGCGCAACAACTGGAGTCGTAATGCTCGTGGTAAGCGCTACTGCAACTAGACACACTTCGAGTAAGTAGTTCATACGTCTTGCTCCTTTCGACCTATTCCTGTGGAATTGCTATGGTTTTGCTCCGCCGAGCGAAGCGGTTGCGAGAGTCCCGCCGAGTCCCATTGTCTCTACGGCCGACGATGGCACAATCACCATCGACCCCTTTTCCTTGATGGCCTCGTAAAGCATGTTCATGGCGCGCAGATGCAGAGCCACTGGATTTTCCGCGTAGGCGGCCGCCGCCTGGACAAAGCTGTTGGAGATTTCAGTTTCGGCCTGGCCCAGAATGATTCGAGCCTGTCGCTCTCGTTCCGCTTGGGCTTGTCGAGACATAGCGTCTTCTAGTCCCTGTGGAATTCTCACGTCTCTGACCTCGACCGACTGTACTGTTATTCCCCATGGATTTGTTTTCTCATCAAGGATGCGTTGAAGCTCACGTCCCAAGGTCTCACGTTCGGTGATCATCTGCGCCAGTTCGTGACGGCCGATAGATTCCCGGAGTGCAGTTTGCGCACTCAAATTTATGGCGTCGAGGAAATTCTCTACTTCAAGGATCGCCTTCTCGGCATTCCAGACCAACCAGAAAACGATGGCATCGACGTTCACTGGTACTGTGTCTCGGGTTAGTGTGGACTCGGCCGTCACGTTGGCCACGCGAACACGTTGGTCCACGAACGCACTGAGTGTCTCCACGACAGGAATAATGTGAAATATTCCCGGACCGCGAAGACCGACGTAGCGGCCCAGCCGCAGAAGCGCAACCTTCTCCCATTGCTTCACTACCTTGATTGCGAACAGCAAGTACAAGCCTGGCAGACCCAGAAATATTACGGGTGCAGGCCGATGCATCATTGCGCTGAGCGACGCCCCGACCGCGAGACAGACCACGAATACCGTGATTGCTACGCCATTGATCTGTGCGAAACCGTTCTTATTCATAACTTCATCTCCTGCGAGCTGACTCTGCAAGCAATCCCTTCAATTGTTCGATCAAATCCTCGACGGTAAAGCCGGCCGCCCCTGCACGAGCGACACAGTCTGCCACGATCTGCACCAACTGCCGGGCGCGTTCTGCCTCTCCGCCTCGCAGCTTCTGCGAGCCGATAAAGGTGCCTGATCCCTGGTGAGTCTCCAATAACCCACCAAGTTCCAACTCACGATAGGCGCGAACTACGGTGTTGGGATTGATAGACAGGTCGACGGCGAGTTGTCGCACAGTGGGCAGTTGGTCGCCGACGGCTAATGCTCCGGAAGCAATTCCGCCATATACCTGGTCGATGATCTGGCGATAAACCGGCACACCGCTATGTAGATCAAGCCGTAAACGGAAGATTGGACGGCGGGAACTCATCGCCAAGTAGTGTACTAGAAGACTAGTACACTTTGTCAAGTTCAAAGTTTCGTTTAGTCGATTGTTGTTGTAGTCAGGCCCTCACACTCACAGCAAAAGCATCCAGCCGTCCAAGGGCGCAACTGCAAAAAACCCTTCGGGAATCAAGAGTGAGAATGGCACAGACGACCCGTCTCCATTAGCCTGACGATAGTCAATCAGCACCCTGTAGTTACGCTCAACTCCGCGCACAGAATCGAGTGTCTTAATGAAACGTTTTGACGAATACATGAAGCACTTCTCAGATGTTGAGGGCTGGTTTCAGACGCCTGCCATCGCTATCTGGGACAGTCTTCTAAGTTATCAAGAGGGACAACGAATCTCGGGAAACATGATCGAGATCGGGGTGTGGAAGGGGAAGTCCGCTGCCCTGGCTGCGTTGCACTGCCAGGCTGGTGAGGAGTGCGTCTTTGTCGATGCTATGCCCCTGGACGGCGCCAAGGCGACCATCAGCCAGGTCTTGCCGCAAGCAACTTGCCATTATTTGCAGGAACAATCGCAGTTTCTGGCTCGCCATCCATTTATTGCCCAGGGCACACGTAGTTTCCGCTGGATCCATGTGGACGGCGAACATACCGGGCAATCTGTGATCAACGATCTGGAAATTGCCGATCATCTGCTTTCTGACCGGGGCGTCGCGGTGTTCGACGATTTCTTTTCACCCGGCTATCCTCAGGTGACACAGGCAATTTTTCAGTTTCTGGCCACCCGGCCCGGACGCCTGGCGCTCGTGTTATGCGGATTTAATAAGGGATACCTCTGCCGTCCAAAAGCAGCCCGCGAATACTTGCAGTTCATGCAAAAATCTCTTTATTCCGATATGGCGGAACGCGGTTGTGGCAACGTAACCATTTGGAAGACTACAGAACCGGGAGACATGAACACGTTCGGGGTCACAGATCGCTACCTGGAATTCAACTACAGAGGGCCTGATTGGGATCAGAACAGCGTCCTCATATAGATTGGTCACGCACTTACGCGCCCTCCACTACCGATAAAAAATGGCCCCTCGCACCGGACAGCGCAGTTCTGGTGAATATCAACACAATTGGTGTAAACGGGAGATTGCACCATTTTATCGAGTTAACTGCGGGCGCGATGGCCTTCAGCCGGTGACACGTGTGCGTGCTAAAATCGCTGGCCTGCACCTCGCCCGGCGACGCTAGATTCCACAGGGCGATTGAGCGCAAGATCGGCGGAGGCAACTTTGAGTGCTCGCTGGCTTAAACTCAAACGCTCGCCCTTGCTAAAACGGAATTGCTGTTTGTGAGCGGCATCCTCTGTGTCCATAATGCTTCCGGAATCGAACAGGCTGATCAGGGCTATCTGGCGGCACTCCGCCGCTTGACCCACCGCGGACCTGATGGAGAAGGTAGTTATCTCCGTCCCGCGCTCTTCATTGGAGTCCGGCGCTCCTCGGCTGGTCGAGAGTCAACAAGGGATCAACCATTGGCAAGTGACGACGGAAGCGTCATCGTCGCACTTGATGGCCAGATTCATAACCGCGCTAACCTCTCAGAATCTCTGAGAACGAATGGATATGTGGCCGACCTGTCTTCAGACGCGGCACTGGTCCTGGGTGCTTACCGGATGTACGGGGAGCAATGCTTTGAGAGACTTTGCGGCGTCTGGGCGGTGGTGTTGTGGGACGAACGCACGCACCGTCTCCTGGCAGGGCGGGACCCGCTGGGAGTCAGGCCGCTTTACTACTACATGGGTGCTCGGAATCTCATCGTTGCCTCGGAGATCAAGAGCATCCTCTGCCTGGATGGCGACGCCCGCACCGTGGATCACAGCCGCGTACGAGACCTGATCCGCGAGGGTCGCATCGACGACTGGAAGGCCACCTGTTTTTCCCGCATCAAGCCAGTTCCAAACGGGACCGTTCTACGTCTCGAAGAAAACCAGATCAAGCCCAACCGATATTGGAACCTTAAACCCTCGAGCGATAAGAACCTAAGCCCGCGCGATGTCCTCGATACGCTCGTCCACGCGGTGGATCGTCACACACCGACGGATGTAAAAGTCGGACTCGCTCTGAGTGGAGGCATTGACAGTTCAAGTATCGCGGGTATTCTGGCCCATTCCTCGCTGCGGGGAACTCGCAATATCCATGCCTTCAGTATCAATCCCCCCAAGACGGACGACGAGTCGTTCCTGATCGACGCGACAATTCGTCGCACTGGCATTCCTCACACTTATGTATTCACGGAGGGGCTAGACTATCCTCAGTCCCTCGCCCGGCTGATCGACGCCCACGACGAGCCGATTCCCTACTCCAGCATCTTCTACCAGTTTGTTCTTCGGCAGCGAATGGCCGAAGCGGGGTGCAAGGCCGTACTGACGGGATACGGCGCGGATGAAATCTTCAGCGGCTACCGCTATCTGGCGCCACCATTCCTGGCCGCTCTGGTGGCTCATGGGCGCTTGCGCGATGCGACACGATTCATTTTCGGCGCCCGCGAGTTCTTCGGATCCCCGCCGTCTGGCATGATCAGCGAGACTCTTCGTTACATTCGGGGAAAGTCACACTTTTTTCGGGGTCTCAAACGCGCCATACGTTATGAGAAATACAAGCAATGGAGAACCGGACCGAGTCAAGACGTTCTCGCCCCATTCAACGATGCTCGGGAATCAGGGACATCGTCAGGTTTGACGGAGTTTGATCTTCAAGGTATTGGCCAGGGCCGAATCTTCTTCCAGGCTCTACTCGAGTGCTTTCGAACAAATATCCCGTTGCTGGTTCGGACGGAAGACCGAAACGCCATGGCGCACGGCCTCTATCTTTGCGCACCATTCATGGATCAGGATCTGGTTCAGAATGCACTGGCGTTCCCTTTTCAGTGGTACATGGAAGGTGGCCGGAACAAAGCAATTTTAAGAGATGCAACGGAAAAACTAATGGCGCCCGAAGTAAGCGCCTACCGGAAAAAATTGGCCACTCCTGGTAACACCGCCTACGTGGTTTTCGACGTACTTCAGGAGGAGTTCCTGGATCTACTGAAGTCCGCGTCCTTTTACGAAAGCGGACTCTGGTCGCGCCGGTGCTGGGACCTGTACAAGGCTGACTTGGTCCGGAAGGCCAGACCCGATACTTGGTTCATGGTCTATATGACACACAAGTGGCACGAGAGGGTGATTCGGTCCCGGCAGCAGCGAGTAAGCCCTCGTGCTCACTAGACGAACGTGCCGTAACGCCGTGACCAGCCGAATTTCTTTCCAGGAATGAGTCGCTGTTGTAATCAGATGGGCGTTTACACTCACAACTCGGTTAGTGAGTGTAATCGCGATCTTTCAAAACCTCTGCCAAGCCTAAGGTGCGGCCGTGCTGATCCCTACTGCTTTTCCTACTGCGGCGGCGGAGTTGGTGTCGTCGTGGCTCCCGGCGTGACCTGGGTTCCAATCACGTCACCGGACACGATCATCTCCACCCGGCGATTCAGTTGCCGGCCTTTCGCGGTGCTGTTGTCCGCCACCGGACGGGTCTTGCCGAAGCCGCGCGCAATCACGTTGTTGATCGACACGTTGTTGTTGACCAGATAATCGCGCACGGACGCCGCACGCTTCTCTGACAATGTCTGGTTGTAGGTATCGCTGCCCACGCTGTCGGTGTGGCCTTCAATCTCCAGCTTGAGGTCGGGATAGGCCAGCACGATGCCTGAGATTCGGGCCAGCCGCTCTCGGGCCGCAGGCTTGAGGGTGTAGCTTCCACTGTCGAAGAGCACATCGGGCATGCTGACAACCAGGCCGCGGTCTGTGTCCCTGGTTTCCAGCACCTGGTTGAGCTGGTTGAGCAGACGTTGACGCTGTTCTTCCTTCTGGCGAATCGCTTCAGCGGCGGCCTGCCGCTGCCGCTCGGCTTCTGCTTCCGCTTTCTGCTGATCGGCCATCGCCGCGGCGCGTGCGGCATCGGACTGGGCCTGCTGCAACTGAGCTTCCGCCTGGGCCTTTTCCGCAGTGGCGCGATCAGCTTCGGCCTGGGCGCGCCTGCGAGCATCTTCCTCGGCTTGAGCCTTGGCTTTCGCTTCGGCGTCAGCAGAGGCTCGGGCGTCGGCTTCGGCAGCTTGCTGCTTGTCGAGCATCGCCTGTTTTTCGTTGGCGATGCGTTCTTGCTCTTTCCGGCGCAGCGTCAGTATGCGGGCATCTTCTGCCATCTGGGTGGCGCCGCGTGCGGCCGTACCGATTGGAGTCTTGCCTTGCTTGCGCTTGAGATAGTCTTCAGCGCGAGCCAGATAGTCTTCTGCCTTCTGCAGGCTATCCGCCGCGTAGTGCTCGGCGCCAGCGGCTTTCGCGATGGCCACGGCGTTGCGCGCTTCCAGCAAAGTCAGAGGCGTCTTGGGATCAGCCGTCGTCGAGGGCAACTGTGTGGCTGGCATGTCGACGGTGTACTCACCACCTTCAAGCATGTCGAACTTGGCGTCGATGGCCTCCTCGAAGCCTTTCGTTTCCTGACGAATGATATTTTCCGCGACCACTTCATTGCTGGGACGGGTCACGGAGAAGTAGGGCTCCGCGGTCACGATCAGACCGAAGGCTTGCAGGTCCGTGGTGACGTCGAGGCTACTCTTCCCATTTCCGTCAGGCACGATCTCTCCCAGGTTCTGGGCCCGGCCTTCGGGCGTAATCGCCCACAGCACGTAGGTGAGGAATTGCGGACCTACCCGGCTTGGCGGACCGAGCTTCGAGAGATCGACGTTGATCTGCAGGCGTCCGTTTTTGCTGTCCACCTTGGCCTTGCCGTTTACCTCCGGCATCAGGGTTGTCCCTTTGATGTCGACGGTGGTGGAGCCGCCGCGATGGCGATAGTTGACCGCTTTGGTGGTCCGCGACACTACATTCACGCGGAACACCGGGGTTTGGTCCATCGGTTCGACGGGAGGGTTTTCCTGCTGGGCAACGGCGAAACTGACCAGCACGAGCGCACAAATCAATCCTAGAAATTTCTTCATCATTGCATCCTTCTTATTTGCCACAGTTTGGGTGCCACAGAACCGCAAGGTCTCAACTAATCTTGGGGCCTGCGGGCGATATCCGGAAGTGACTGGCAAGCTACCGCCTGCGCCAGATTCCGAGGCCCTTGAGATGCGCGATTCGGGTCGCGTGGACCACCTCAGACGAATCCCGAACCCAGCTGTGGCATGCCCACAACCCTTGTCCGGTGCGGGTTTCAGCTTATGCGTGGCACCTACGTAACCCGTTACGGTTACCTATTATGTGCAGCATCTTGCATTTGGAGGCAGGCCGAACCTCTGCCCGATCGCAGCTAACAGTCTCATTCATAACGACTTACGGCAGCAGCCCTTATTGGCTCACAAGCTGCATTCTGAGACTGCGCTCGGCGGGCTCAGGGGCAAATAGATCGGGGTGCAATTTTGTGGAATCTGACGGGCGACATCGTTACACGTAAACCCGGACGCACGCTTCTTCCGGTGCTTACCGTTTTGTTTGTGGTTTCCTACGGCTTGCTGACCATGCTGGTTGTGGAACAGGGACGCACCATCGATTCCCAACGCGACCTGATTCGCATGCTGTTTGACGACAGCATCGAGCTGAACGGCATGAAAGGGAAAGCCAATCAGAAACAGCAGGCGGAAGCACGGGCCCAAGCGCAGGCGCAGTCCAAGATGAAAGCGCCGACGCAGACTCCGCAGGCGCCGCCATCGCCTTCGCCACGCGCAGGCGCGAAGAGCCAGAGCACCAGCAAATTCGGCAGACCGCTTCCGCAGAAACCTCCGAAGGATACCTCTGACCAAGGGGACGAACGCAGAATGCTGATCACCATCTAGGTCCCGGGCCCAGGTTCCCATCATGAAAGCACTTGCGACATTGCTGTTGTCGGTCTCGCTGCACGGCTCGTACGTGCTCCCGCCGCCCAAGCCGCCTGTCGACCACGCCGTCGCCAGGAAGCCCGCCCGCAAGGGAGGCCGCTGGTTCTTCGCGGAAAACGGACACGCGGTTTACTGCTACGGTCCCGTCAGACTGTTGCCGCAAGCAGAAGGCGGATTGCAGCGCGTCGCCACTTTCTGCCAGGGCGACAAAAATATGGTTCCACTGAAAGATTAAGAGCGCTCCTAGCGTCTGGTTTCTAGCTTCTGGTTTCTAGCTTCTAGCTTCTGGCTACTTCCCCTTCTCTGATGGCTAATAGGTCGCACTGATTTCCTTGGTGTCCTTTGCGGATTTTCTTTGCGCTCTTTGCGGTAAAGCCTTTAACCTCGCCAGGATCACCCAAAACCTTTAAACCGCAAAGGCGCCGAGAAAAATCCGCAAAGGACGCGAAGGGCTCTTGCCGGGAAAATGTTGCAGACTCGGGCCCTCGTCGCTTTTGATTTAAGCTAGAAGCCAGGAGCTAGAAGCCAGAAGCTGTTTATGCCTAAATTCGAGAACCATATTTTCATTTGCGGTAACCAACGGCCGCCTGGGTCTCCGCGTCCCTGCTGCGATCCCACTGGTCAGGCCGCGCTACAGAAATCTTTTAAAGAGAAGCTGGCGGCGCGGGGTTTAAAAGGACGAGTACGGGCCAACCAGGCTGGCTGTCTCGATCAATGCGAGCATGGCCCGAACATCGTGGTCTATCCCGAAGCCGTCTGGTACGGCCGGGTCACGCTGGAGGATGTAGATGAGATTATCGAATCCCACATCGCGGGCGGAAAGCCGGTTGAGCGACTGGTGTTGCCCGATTCCTGTCTGAACACCACGTGCGAACATCGGCTGCCTAAGACGACTTCCGAGCTCTAGATGGCCCGACAGGGACTTCTGAAAGGTATTTCCAGGAATGAATAATCAGGATCCGGCCTGTGCCGCCTGTCGCGACTGCGAGTGGGTCGCCAGCCACTTTTCCAAACTTTCAGTGAACGCCGGCGACGCATTGGCAAAACTGATTCCGATACGTCCCTGAACATCTCTCCATACCAGTTCCACGGAAGCGCTGAGGTTCTCTTTCATATCTGGCAGCGAGAACTCGATCGACTGTATGGATGAAGAAGAAACAGATTGTCCTACGTTCAGCGCCGCGCCACCTTTACTCAGGTTCGTGATAAAAATCAAAGTCTCGTCCAGACCGGCTCCGCGCAGGGTTGCTGGAATATTGGTCACGGCACGCTTCGACTCGCGGGCATCTTCGCCTTCGCTTCGGAGACTGAGAGCCGACTTTATGCCATTGAGCAACCGCCCTGCCGACAGAGGACGATAAAGAACCATGTGACTGCGTGCACCCTGTGCCAGTCCAATGCTGTTGCGTGAAACTGCCAGCACAATTCCGATGGATTCTTCGCAGGAAGGCAGAGTCTTCGCGGCGGCCAGCACCATGACTGCGCCCGATGCATCCGCGTTATCGACGATGATGGCGTCGAACCTGTTTTCTTTCAGCCGCTGCACGGCTTCCTGTCCGACACTGCATTGCGACACTTCGATATCGAGAGTTTTGAGGACTTCGGCGACCAGATCAACGACCTGCTGATCGCGAGAGAATAGCAGCGCTTGTAATGCCATCGTAGTCCGACTTTATAACCTTGATGTAGAGGGCGGCAAGTTACGGAAGTGGAGCCAAAGTGAAACCAAAGTCAAGCCGGATGAGTCTTATTTTCAACGAGATACACGATTCCGCGGGAATTTGGCCAACAGGCGGGAGAAGGTATATTATCGCTAACGTACACGTTAACGATGGCAGCGCGGTTACGCTAAAATACGGTTCTCAGAACAGGATATGGCCAAAGCAAGACACGCGGACGAGAAAGAACGACGCGGAATCCACCTGATTGCTGAGTTGGCCGACGTTTCAATTGGAACGGTTGACCGCGCACTCCACGGACGCGGCGGCATCAAAGAATCCACCCGGCAAAGAATTCTGCAGATCGCGCGGCGCATTGGATACACGCCGAATCTCGCGGCGCGCGCGCTGTCCGTCGCCCGTACCACTGCGCGCATCGGCGTGTGCATGCCACGCGAAATTCATTTTTTCTACGATGAACTGTGGAGCGGCGTTCTCGACGAGTCCAAGCGCGTGGCTCAGTTCGGAATCCAGTTCGTCAATCGTCCCGTGCAGGTCCTGGGCGAAGGCGACACCGAAGCTTTCACAGAACTGGTCCAGGAGGGAGTCAACGGAATCATTTTGACCGCTGGAAATCCCGACGGCCTCAAGCCCCTGATTGACCAGGCAGAAGCCAGCGGGATCCGCGTGGTCTGCGTGTCAACCGACGCGCCCGAAAGCCGGCGTTCCAGCATCGTGTGCGTCGAACCGCAGTTAAACGGATGTCTGGCCGGTGAACTGATGGGTAAATTTGTGCCTCCCGGATCGCAGGTCGCGGTGGTGGCGGGTATGCTGGCCACGGAAGACCATCGCAAGAAGACCGACGGCTTCACTGAGGCTTTTCCGCAGCACTGTGCGGGAGGCAAGATCGTCACCGTGATTGAAGGCCACGAAGACGAAGAAGAAAGTTTTCAGAAAACCTTCGACCTGTTGCGAAGCACTCCGACGCTGGCCGGACTTTACGTGAACACAGTCAACTGTCTTCCGGTATGCCGCGCGCTGGGAGCACACGGCCTGGCGGGAAAAGTAAAACTCATCACTACCGACTTGTTCGCCGAAATGGCTCCCTACTTTCACAAAGGAATCATCACGGCCTCCATCTACCAGCAACCGCATCGCCAGGGACAGATGGCTGTCCGCCTCATGGCCGATCACCTGACTCACAAAATTCCACTCCCACCCACGGTTCATCTCAGTCCAGGCGTAGTCATGTCCTCCAACTTGCATTTGTTCCGCGAGATCAGGTTGGCCGGCGTCAAACTGGACGAATTCGCTCTACGCACCCTCGTGGCTTTTTGACATCTGCCATCGTGTGCTACTGAACTAGTTCACCAGTTTCAATGCTTATTGTTTCGACGGCGGCGGAGTCCCTGACATCTTGGAGCTGATGTCCTCCTCGGATTTCTGGTGCAGTTCGCGCAGTTTGGCGAATTCTTTCTGCGCCTCCAGTTTGTTTCCCATGGCTTGATACAAGCGCCCCAGCCGGAGATGAACGTCGGGTTGCACGGGATCCAGTTTTTCGGCCCGCAGCAGCGCTGCGAGCGCATCCTTATGCTGGTTCTGCTGCGCCAGAATCGCACCGATGTCGAGATAGGCGACACGAATATCGTTTCTTATTCCTACTGCCTTTCTAAGCAACACCAGAGCTATTTCGGGATGGTCTCGCTTGAACTCGACGTCCCCGAGATAGGCAAGCGCCTGCGCATTTTCCGGATCGATCGCCAACTCATTGTTGAATTCAACCGCGGCGTTGTCGTACTGGCGTGACTTCCAGTACAGATAGCCCAGGCCGAAATGAAGGTTGGGCTCTTTCGGTGCGACATTGATAGCCGTTTGGAATTCAGTAATGGCTTCTGGAGTTCTTCCCAGACCGTCCAGTGCCTCACCCGCGAGGGTATGGGCGGCCGATGAATTCGGGTCCGTTTGAAGAATCTGCTGGTATTGCTCCAGCGCGCATGAGTATCGCTTCGCGCCCAAACAGCTCTGAGCCAACGCTTGAAGGAGTTCTGTGTCTGGAGGGCTGGCCTTGATCACACGTTCGAGTTCCTCGGCGGCCTCGGCAAATCGGCGGGCTCCGTAGTAGCTGAGACCAAGTAGAGTACGAGCTTGCAAACTCTGAGGATCTGCACGTAAGGCAGCACCAAGAGGAGCAATCGCCGCGTCGAACTTGCCTAATTTGAATTGCGCGAGGCCGAGATTCAGTTGCAGTCCGGGCAATTTCGGATTCAGTGCGATTGCCGTTTTGTAAGCCGGAACCGCTTCCGCATATTTCTCCTGGCGGGCAAGCGCCAGCCCCAGGCTGGCGAAAGCTCCAGCGTCCCGTGGATTCCGCTCCGTAACCGCGCGCCAGGCTTGAGCCGCCTCTGCCGTGCGTCCTTGCTGCTCGAGAGTGATTGCGTCGGAGGGAGTAACGGTTTGGCCGCCCGCGGGGATCACCAGGGAAAGCACAAGCGCCGCAAACGTCAACATTCGGACTTTTGTTTTCCGCTCGTCGGACGGAGAAGCCGCGCAAGGCGGGAGCACGGCCGCAGGACGCAAGTTCTCAACCAGGGCTTTCACCTTCCGATGATATCGCAGCCGTTCTCCGTCAGATTCGAACTGCTGTTGGCATGGGGTAGCAAGAAAAATGCCCCGCTCACGGGGGTGGAATGTGAGCGGGGCCAGAGCACTAACCTTAACTTCGTTCTTAGAAGATCAGCTTCACGCCCAACTGCATCTCTCTCGGGTCATGCGCCGTGGTGACTGCGCCGAAGTTGCTGTTCGTGAAAGTGTTGCTGACGTCTTTGAACTGCGTGTGGTTGAAGGTGTTGAAGGTTTCCGCACGGAATTCAAGACGGCTGCCACGCGATTCGCTGAATACAAAGCTCTTGAAGAGAGCTATGTTCCAGTTCTGACGACCCGGACCATAGACCGAATTGCGCGGCATATTGCCGAATTCTCCGGCGAGCGTGGGAGAAAAGGCTGACGCATCGAACCAACTGTTCACGGAGTGAGGAGTGCCGACCTTACCGTTTACATTTGGCCGATTGTTCGAATTGGGCAGGACGCTGCTGATGTTGGCGGTTCCAATCAGGGAACCGGTGCATTGGGATGGTGTTGGTATCGCTGCGCAGTTGGTAATGCCGCCCTCAGTGATATTAATCGGATTACCAGATGCGAAGCTTACGACCCCCGACACCTGCCATCCACCGACTGTCGATTTTAGCAAGGTGTTGGAGCTGTTCTTCAAGAACGGGATGTCGTAGATGAAATTGACGAAGGCAATGTTCCTTCGGTCCAAATTCGACGGCCCGTTATCGTAGTTGTAACTGTAGGGGTTGGAGACCGCGTTCAGGTCCTGCACGTTGTTGCTGCCGGTAGCCGGGTCATACGCCTTGGAATAGGTGTATGCGGCCTGAATGGAGACGTCCCGGGTCATCTGCGACCGGAACTCTGCCTGTAGCGAGTTGTAGTGCCCGTTTTGCACGGTTTCCGACTGCTTGATGGAGTGGAAACCGAGGTAGGGGACCAGAGTATTGTAGCTAGCCGCCGTACCCGCTGCGATGCTCGGCAGCAGACTTTGGTCGGGCAGATTGGTTTCGCGGTAGTCGTTCTGATGCCGGCTCTGATTTCCGACATAGGAAACCGACAGCACTGACTTGGCCCCGAAACCCTGCTGGATGCCAACGCTGTACTGGTAAACCACCGGCAGTTTGTACTGTTTTCTGTCGAGGCCGGTAATGTCGGCGACTGTGATCGGCGCAGTCAGCGTATTGCCGGTCGATATGCTGGTGCTCGGATTCGTCAGCAGAACACCGTTGTTAAACGTGACGGAGCTGCTGAACGGAATATTGGGACCGGCATTGTACATGTCGTTGCCCTGGATCCGCTCATACATGGTTCCGAATCCGCCGCGAAGAACGGTCTTGCCCTGACCGGTCAGGTCATAAGCAAAGCCCAGGCGCGGACCGAAGGTAGCCCAATGGTTGTCCACCAGGCCCTTGGGTATTCCGCCCTGCCCAGGGATGCCGATGCCGTTCAGATAGAACTGCTGGCCTGCCAGGATGGGGTTGGGACTCGTGCCCAAGCCGGGACTGGCGGGGCTGATCGAACCGTCCGGAAGAATGACGGCAGCGTCAGCCGGGTTATACAGGTTGGGATAGAAGTTTCCCATCCGGTTGTTGGCTTCGTAGGTATGCGGAACACCGTCCCACCGCAGTCCAAGATTCAGAGTTAGACGTTTGGTGGCGCGCCAGTTGTCCTGAACATACGCGGCCCACGAAACGTTGTTCCAGAGACCGTGGTCCTGAACCGCAAGCTCGTTATAGGACTGAGCGTAACCCAGCAGGAAATCAGCAAAGTCAACGCCGGTGTAGTTATTGTTGAAGGTGAAGAAGCCCTGGGTCTGACCGAACAGATCCTGGACCTTCTTATAGATCGCCCAGCTCCCACCTATCTTGAACTGGTGTGCTCCCTTGGTCCAGGAAATGTCGTCACGAATCTGGTAATCGTCCGCTTTGTTGTTCCATGGCCAACTGGCCGTGGCGTATTTGGCGCCGGTACTGCCATCCAGTTTGATTTCCGGGATGCGGTCGAGATTGTTCGGTCCCGAAAACAGTCTCGGTGTAGTGAAGCCGGAGGGACGTGTGACGACACCTTGGGGGATGATGGCGATCCGGTTCGCGTTGTAGTTGAAGGCCACCTCATTGAGCAGCCTCGGACTGATGGTATAGGTGGTGTGGATCACGCCACTATAGGAGGGGTTGCCGAACGTGTTCTGTGCGGTCGGCACATTGTCGTCGCTCCACATGGCCGTTCCGAAGTTCTGATTGATCTGCTCCGAAACCCAGTGTCCGAAAATCGAGAACTTGTCGGTGAACTGGTGGTCGACTCTGACAATCTCCTCCCGCACGTGCGTGGGGACGTTGTTGCCGCCGACAAATTGGGCTCCGCTGGTGGGCGCTGGGAAAATACCGGCAGCCAAGAGCGCCTGCGCGTTGGGATCTAGCAGATCTGCAGGAATAGTGTTGTTAGGGAAGGGTTGCCCCGGGTGAGCCCGTCAGCGGCGTATTGTGCCAGGATTGCAGGAGAGACGGCGGTCGGAACCGTGATCAGGGTGCTGCCGAAGTTGCCGCCGTAGGTACTGGTCAACGGAACCGTCTGGTTGAGTACCTGCCCTTGAATCAGGCTGCGCCATTCCATGTTGTAGAAGAAGAAAGTGGGATGGCTCTTCCAGAAGGGAACTTGTCCTCCGACATTGAAGCCATAAGTGTTGAACCGCAACTCGGCTACTGGATCCGGCTTGCGGTTGAAGTAGTTGCGCGCATCGAGGGCGTCGTTGCGCAAGAACTCCCAAGCCGAAGCATGGAACTTATTGGTTCCAGACCGGATGACCGCAGTCATGGTCGCTGCCGAAGACAGGCCATATTCGGCGCTGTAGTTCGAAGTGAGCATGCGAAATTCGCCGATCGCATCGAGCGAAGGCATGACGTCGGAACCGCCGCCACCCCCACGGTCACTGCTTTCCGCGCCGTCAAGCATGTAAAGGTTGTGGCTCATGCGCTGGCCGTTAAAACTCATCGCGGCGTCGCCGCCCACAGGGGTGGGGATCTGAAAATCAGACTGCCCACTCGAAGCGCCCGGCGTGAGGTTGGCCAGAGAGTACATGCTGCGCCCGTTTGTGGCGAGCTGCGTGATCTGCTGGCCGGTGATGACGGAGCTGACTTCGCCATTTTCCGATTGCACCCTCACCGAATCTGCTTCCACGGTGACGGTCTCAGTGGCAGAGCCCACCTTCAGGCCAAAGTCGATGCGGACGCGATCACCCACGTTCAGCACGACGTCGTTCTGCTGCGAGACGCCGAATCCGGAAGCTACGGCCTTGATGTTGAAGTGGCCGACCGGAAGGTCGGCGAAAAGATATTGACCTGCGTCACTCGCCTCGGTCGTCCGGACTTGGCCGGTTTCTACGTGTGTTGCCGTGACGGTTGCCTTCGGAACCACGGATCCCGACGGATCGGTAACGGTTCCTACAACGGTAGCGGTTTGGGCCGATGCAAAAAACGGCACACCCACCACCAATGTGCAGAGTACAAGGAAGCTACGTAGATTCCCGTATCTGGCTGCAAACGCGAGACTTCTAGCAAACGGAGCCATTAAAAACCTCATGGTTTTTCACCCCTTCGCAGTTAACGTGGGATTCGACACTTCTTTACAAATTCCGGTAACGTTAACGACGGGAGGGTTTTACCTATATTCGTGGAACGTTGTCAAGAAAATTTTGCGTGCCGGGTATCGCTTTCCTGAATTCGGAAAACTCCGCATCTCCGCTCCAGACGCTATTTTGCTCACCTGCGAGAGATGCCGTTGGCTGGTGATTGAACGCCATCATGTGGCAAGCATTAGGGGTTTTTGATCAGGTGAAAAACAGTGCGCAGTCGATTCTTGCCTGGAATCGGATGGCTCTTTCGAGATTTAGTCTCACGGTTACTGACGGTTACTGAGACGGATCATTTTTCTTTTTCTTTCCTGGTAATTCGATGACCTTCGTTCGAATGAGGCGGTTTGGTATTGCCCGCGAAATGATTTCTACTCTGAAACAGGAAGCATGAATTCTGAGCGCTCATATCCGCAGAGCAAACACCTGTGTAGGCCAGATTCCATGTCCTTGCGCATCGGCGCTGTTCTGATTTCATTTTTGGTGGCGATTTTATTTTTCGTCGATTCATCTGCTGCCCAGGCACCCGGCCAGAATCCCAAACCATCTCCCGGCATGGGCGTGTCGACGGGAGCTGCGCATCCTGCGGTCAAAGATTCCAAATCTCGTCCGATCACCGCCGGCGGATTTGTGGACGGCGCTCCGGTAGTCTTCGAAGACATCACGCAGAAATCCGGTCTAGAACTTTTTCATCATCGCTCCGGCACGCCGGAAAAGAGGTCGATCATCGAGACTCCCGGCTCGGGCGTTGCCCTGCTCGACTACGACAACGACGGTTGGCTCGACATCTATCTTCTGAACGGTTCGAACATCGCGGCGTTAAGAGGAAACGAGCCGCCGCCCCGCGCCGTGCTCTTTCACAACAACCATGATGGAACATTTACCGACGTCACCGGCACAGCAGGAGTCGCTAACGAGCGTTGGGGATTCGGCGTGGCGGTGGGCGACTATGACAATGACGGCTGGCCGGATATCTACGTTGCGAATTTCGGGAAGAACCGCCTCTTTCACAACAATCACGACGGTACTTTTACCGACGTTGCAGAAAAAGCCGGTGTGACTCTGGGAGGCTGGTCCACGGGCCCGACCTGGGGCGATTACGATCACGACGGCCGTCTCGATTTGTTCGTCCCCGGCTATGTGAAGTTCGACGCCGATCATCCTCCGATTGCTGGACAAGGCAGCATTCCTCCCAACTTTTGCCAGTTTCGCGGCATCGCCGTGATGTGCGGGCCCCGCGGGCTGCCCGGCGAGCGCGACCACCTGTTCCACAACAACGGCGATGGAACTTTCACCGACGTCAGCGTGAAGGCCGGCGTCTCTGATCCTGACGGCTACTTTGGTTTAGCTGCCGTCTTTGTGGATGTCGATGACGACGGCTGGGTGGATCTGCTGGTCGCCAACGATTCGACGCCGAATTATTTCTATCGCAATCGTCACGACGGAACGTTCGAAGATGTGAGCTATGGTTCAGGATTCGCTCTCAGCGAGGATGGACGAGAGCAGGCGTCCATGGGGATCGCCGTCGGTGATTACAACCGCGACGGCAAAGTAGATTTCTTCACCACAACTTTTTCAGACGACTACAAGACCCTCTACCGGAATGACGGCGGCGGAAGTTTTACAGACGTGACGTATCAGGCAGGATTGGGTGACCCAACCGTTCCCTTCCTCGCCTGGGGCACGGGCTTTCTCGATTTCGATAACGACGGATTGCTCGACATTTTCATTGTGAACGGACATGTCTATCCGGAAGTCGATCGCCAGGATTGGGGCACGACCTGGGCGGAGCGTCCGCAGTTGTTCCGCAATCTGAACGGCTCAAAATTCCAGGAAGTTCCGCCCGCCACTGGAAGCGGGCTGTCGGACGTAATTACAGGACGCGGAGCGGCATTCGGCGACCTGTTCAATGAAGGCGTGATCGATGTAGTCATCAACAATATCGACTCTCGCACCGACACTTCTGCACAATGTCATCAAGAACAAGAACCACTGGCTGACGCTGAAGCTCATCGGCGGAAAGAACAGTCCGCGAGACGCGGTGGGGGCAAAAGTTTTTCTGACTGCGGCTGGAGTCCGGCAACGCGCAGATGTTTTCAGCGGCGGAAGTTATGGTTCAAGTTCCGACCTGCGCGTGCATTTCGGCCTGGGCGCTACAGCAAAGATAGACAAAATCGAAGTTGAATGGCCTAGCGGAGTAAAGCAGCAGGTCCCGCCACCGAAACCTGACCAGATCATCACAGTAGAAGAAAGTAAGCTGCCGAAATAGACACCAGCCCGCTTGGGCAGCTCGGCAGAGATGGTGTGGGGCGGACACTCTTGTCCGCCGCTTTTTATTTTTCATTTTTCTCGCAGCAATTTTCCCGCGGCAATTACGAGAAGCATCCCTCCCACTTCAAAATCAAAGTCAGAGGCGGCGGACAAGAGTGTCCGCCCCACACAAATGATTCTTGCTCGTGTACGTTAACGATAGTGATATATTGCGCATGCTCTTAACAACTGCGATTTGTCTAGTGGAGACTTCTGATGAGAAATAGCGGCGCAATCCTCGTTGATTGGCGACACGCGTTGTTGAAAGTTGCTGTCATTCTTCTCTTAACCCTGCATGCCAAAGCCCAGGACATCCCGGCATATCGCAATCCCGCGCTGCCCGTCGAACAGCGCGTCGCGGATCTCCTCTCGCGCATGACGCTCGAAGAGAAAGTTGCCCAACTACAAGGCAGCTGGCAAAACCCCGCTTCCCGGCAGGACCCAAGTCAGACTTTTCTGGGCGAGAAGGGAGTATTCCTTCCTGAACGCGCAGCCATCGTATTGAAGCTAGGACTGGGCGAGATATCCCGGCCCAGCGAGAATCGCAGTCCACGAGAGATGGCTGAATTCACCAACACCGTGCAAAAGTGGATGAAGGAAAATACTCGCCTGGGAATTCCAATACTTTTTCACGACGAATGCCTGCACGGTCATGTAGCGCCCAAGGGAACTTCGTATCCTCAACCCATCGCTCTGGCTTCAAGCTGGGATCCCGCTCTCGTGCACGACGTATTTTCCGCAACCGCAGCCGAGGCGCGGGCGCGCGGCGCCCAGGAATGCCTGGCGCCGGTCGTCGACCTGGCGCGCGATCCACGCTGGGGGCGGACAGAAGAGACGTATGGAGAAGATCCCTATCTGGTTTCCAGAATCGGTGTGGCCGCAGTGCAAGGTTTCCAGGGCAGCGGACCGTTCATCGACAAGTCGCACGTCATGGCGACTCTCAAACACTTCGCCGTTCACGGACAGCCGGAAGGTGGAACCAACGTCGGCCCCGGAAATTATTCTGAGCGCGTAGTTCGCGAATACTTTCTGAAGCCTTTCGAAGTGGGAGTAAAGGAAGCACACGCGCGGAGCGTAATGGCGTCATACAACGAGATTGACGGTATTCCTTCGCACAGCAACCGGCATTTGCTGACCGACATTCTCCGCCAGGAGTGGGGCTTCGACGGCCTCCTAGTCTCAGACTACTTTGCCATCTCCGACCTGCGCACGCTGCATCACGTCGCCGCCACCGACGATGAGGCTGCCAAAATGGCGCTCAACGCCGGCGTCGATATCGAACTACCCGGCGCTGACACTTTCCGCGATCTGGCGGAACAGGTACGACAAGGACGCATTGCTCAAGCCACCGTCGACCAGGCAGTCGCGCGCGTGTTGCGGGAGAAATTTCTGACTGGACTCTTCGACGATCCTTACGTCGATCCTGACCAGGCCGAGAAGATCACCAACAGTCCGGAGCATCAGCAACTTGCTCTTAAGGCCGCGCACGAGTCAATCATTCTTCTGAAAAACCAGAACAACCTTTTGCCTCTCGACAAGACGAAATACAAGCACATCGCTGTCATCGGCCCTAACGCCGCCGAACTTCATCTGGGTGGCTACAGCAACAATCCCGGACGCGGAGTCAGCATTCTGCAAGGCATCCGCGACAAGGTCGGTACGGGTTCCGAGGTTCTCTACTCGCTCGGTTGCAAGATTACCGAGAGCGACCCGGACTGGAATGCCGACAAAGTTGTGCTCGGCGATCCCACTCTGAATGCAAAGCGTATTCAGGAAGCAGTGAAGGTCGCGCGCAAAGCCGACGTTGTCATCCTGGCAATTGGCGGGAACGAACAGACTTCACGCGAGGCTTGGGCAGTCGAGCATCCTGGCGATCGCGACAGCCTCGACCTTCTCGGAAATCAGGATGATCTGGTCAAGGCAATCTTGGCCACGGGAAAGCCGGTCGTAGTGTTCTTGATTCACGGCCGTCCGAACTCCATCAACTACGTCGCGGAAAATGTGCCGGCGATTCTCGACGGCTGGTACCTCGGGCAAGAGGGCGGCGCCGCAGCCGCAGACGTCATCTTCGGCGACTACAATCCCGGCGGCAAACTTCCCATTACTGTGCCGCGATCAGTCGGACAGTTGCCCGACTACTACTATCAGAAGCCTACGGCGAAACGCGAGTATCTGGGGAGCACCACGGAGCCGCTGTATCCATTCGGCTGGGGCCTCAGCTATTCGACTTTCAGTTATCGGAACGTGAGAGTCTCGCCCGACTCGATTGGACCCGAGGGGGACACAAAAGTCTCCGTGGACGTTACCAACACGGGCAAGGTGCAGGGTGATGAAGTGGTACAGCTCTACATTCGCGATGAAGTCAGTTCGGTCACGCGGCCAGTGAAAGAGTTGCGCGGCTTCCGCCGGATCACGCTCGCCCCCGGGGAAACGAAGACCGTCGAACTCTCACTTGGTTTCAGCGAACTCGCATTTCTCAATAGGGATATGCACCGCGTCGTGGAGCCGGGTTCTTTCAAGATCATGGTTGGCGGAAACTCGCGAGAATTGATCGAAACGAAATTGAAAGTGGTCGAAAAATAGATTCTGGCCTCGTCATCGTCGCAAGTGCATGTCGGCGAAGGTCAGGAACTGGTCCCAGTCGAAAGAGGTCACCGCGTGCTTGCCGGTGCGCACATGGAATCCGATGGTATGCATAATGGGCCGGTCGATCGCCGGCATTTCATCGGTTCCAAGGTCCTGCGCGCCCAGCAGGCGAAACACCGGACCTGCGCCCACACACGCGAGAAACTCGCCCTTGGGATCGGCCCAGCGGTCATCTTCTCCGCCGGTGATGTACACAGGGCGCGGCGCAATCAAGGCAATCAGTTCGTGAGCGTCGACTGGTAAACGATTGGCGTGATCGGCGAATTCCTGGAAGGTGCCGCTGAACCAGTAAGGAAATGCACCCACCAGGTTGGCAACGGTTTCTCCGTAATTCCGGCGATAGAGTGACGCGCCTCCTTCGCCTGAACAACTGGAAATCACCATGGCGAAACGCGTATCCAGCGCGCCCGCCCAGAGAACGGTCTTCCCTAGCCGCGAGTGGCCCATGATCGCCACGCGCTTGGGGTCGACACGTTTGTCTTTCTCCAGATAATCCATGGCGCGGCTCAAACCGTAAGCCCAGGCGCCGATCGCTCCCCAATCCTCGCGCGCATGGTTCGCCCTGTCCGGGTTTGAAGAATAGGGGACGGATGCCATCCCCATAGCCGCCGTTGTAATCCGGCTCGATGCCCTGGTAGCAGATGGTGGCGAAGCCATATCCTCGCGAAAGAATTTTCTCGATTTCAAATTCCTTGTCCTGTCCTCGTGATTCTTCGCTAGCCCGCAGCCGTTCGTGTGTCTTGGGGTCCCAGATGACGGGCAGCCTGATGCCGGGATCGTTGATGACTGATTGATTTCCCCAAAAGTTCAGCGTGAGGAATATTGGAACCGGCTTGCTGGCTCCCTTTGGAATGTAGATTAGCAAGTCTGCCTTCGGCCCATTCTTGTCAGGCGAAAAGTAAATTGTCACTTGCTTGCGAAGGGCTTTCCCTCCCAGCGCCGCCTTGTCGACGTCAAAGACTTCGAACGTCGCTGGTCTCTTTTTCGGACTGCGGCCAAACACATTGGCTTGGAAGAGTTCGATAATCTCCTGCCGTCGACGCTTCCACTCCTGCGCGTTACGAACCGGTTTCCCGTCCTTGAAAACTAGCGGATCGGGAAGGGTATAAGTGCCGACTTTGGACTCGTCGTAGTTCGGGGGCGCACTCTGAGCGCTTGCGTAGAGAGAAACCAGCAGCGCGGCAACTATGCAGCAAGAGCGCGACTTTTTCATTAGCGACATGTGCGGTCTTAACTCATCTCGATTCGGGTACAGAGTGCAACTCAATGTAATCCAGCGGGGCATGTTCCTGTGCATCCGGAAATCCTTCGATGCGAATCTCATCTCCCGAATGGAGCATGATCGCGGGAATTCTACGCCAGGTCGAGGAGTCCCCGTTAGGTTTCGTCGCCGGCAGGTGACCGTCAGCAATCCATTCATCCAGCAGGCGGTCATTTACCAGAAACCGGAACTTTGAAACGCCGTTGTTCTGATCGAAGTACCGAACGTCAATCTGGTAGAGCCCTGCGGTCCGGTCGAAACGGAAGTTGGCCGAGCAGCCCGATGCCTTCTGGCACTCAATCGCCATCCCACCAGAGGCGTTTTCCCAGGGATCAACCTCAACCGGTAGGAAGCCGTCCAGTTGCATGGCTTCCGCCTCGATGCGATCGGCATGATTGGCCACTCGATTCTGCCCGTCGGGAATCCCCGAAGTTCGGAAAAACCAGTTGCAGATCGCATCCCGCCAGACGATGGCGTGTCCTGCCTGATATTCCAGTTTGGCCAATACATCGGCGTAGCGCTCGTCATCCACCAGGGTCTGGAGGGTCTTCCATTGCTGCACGAACTCTTCTGCCCGTTCGGCCCCTTCGTAATGCGAGTCGTAGATTTGCTGAATCACCGTTTTGCCTGAATGCAGCACGTAGACGTAAGGAACATGGTGAAGAAACAGCAGTAGATCATCCGGAGTCGATCGCTCTGATTCATAAACGCCTTGAACGGCAGCAGGATATTGGCCGACGAATCCGGTTCCGGTCGCTACCGTGCGATCCATGCCGATTCCATCATGGTCAGCACGATGCCACTGGCCCCACCCGTTGTGCTCGGAGGATTCGATTCCCGGTCCGTAGTGACTTCCGAGAATGTCTGTGAGCGTTTGCGTGCCCAGCGGGCCGGTATAGCTTTCGTACGCGTGCCAGGATTTCATTTGCAGTCTTACAATTGTTTGCGCAACGGTTGGATCATTGCCAAAGGTGAGGCGCGTCCACTCTTCGGCGATACTTTCGGCACTCAGGCCTGGATTCCACGCCAGGCGGCCGAATCCGTAGAGGTTCGCTATGGCCAACGGATGCGCCAACCAGTTCGGGTCCATACCAACGTTCGCAACGCCAACAAACGCGCCTGTTGGACGATGAAAAACGTTGCCTGCGACCAGATCTTTGACCGGAGTGTTGCCGCCTTTCACGCGCATGTCGAAATCCAGAATTTCCTTCCACATGGGCGGAAGAAAGCACAAGTGCCGCTGCTGCCCGGTGTACTCCTGCGTGATTTGCAGTTCAATGCCCTGGTTCGTTTTCTCCAGCCCGCCAAAAAGTGGAGAGACGGGCTCGCGGGCCTGGAAATCAATAGGCCCGTATTTGATCTGGACGATTACGTTGTCATCGAATTTTCCGTCGAGGGGATGAAAAATGTCGTATGCAGCGCGAGCCCGGTCATTTTTGGGATTGCGCCAATCCAGGTGATGGTCGTAAACGAACGCCCGATAGAAAAGCAGTCCGCCGTGCGGACGAAGCGCGCGGGCAATCACATTGGCCGCATCAGCGGGCGTCCGGCCATAGGAGGACGGTCCCGCACGACCCTCTGAATCTGCCTTGACCACGAAACCACCGAAGTCGGGAATCTGCCGGTAAATCTCGCCGACCTTCAAGCGCCACCACTCGGCCACCCGCGGATCCAGCGGATCAAACGAACTCAAGCCTCCCAGGGACTTCGGGCTGCCGAGGTCAACTGACACCGACAACCGCACTCCCCACGGACGGAAAACATCCGCGATGCGAGCCAGTTGGGAAAGAAAACTGTCGTCAAGAATCTTCGGATCGGCATTGACGTTATTGATGGTGCAACCGTTGATTCCGACGGATGCGAGCAGTCGCGCGTATTCTCTCGCCCGGGACAGATCAGCGCGGACGCTACCCTTCTCGAAAAAAATGGATGGGCCGGCGTATCCCCGTTCGATTGTCCCGTTCAGGTTGTCCCACTGATCGATCCAGCGAACCGGGACTTGCGGCTGCTGCAACTGGTCGAGAGTTGATACGTTTTCATTACGCGCAATTTTGCTGAGCAGGGCGAAGGCGCCGTAAAGAACGCCGCGGTCTGTCGATGAAGTAACTAAAAGACAATCGAAGCCATGAATCTGAACGCGGGAGAGCAGGAAGCCATCTTCGCCAACCGGGCCGGAAGGCTGAAACTCGGGCGCCAGCTTGTGAATCTCCGCAACAGTTCCGAGAATGATTGCTCTTTCGCGAATGCCCTTCTCTTTGCGTAAAGGCCTGCCAAGCATTCCAGTGATTCCGCGGACCATTTCGTCTTGTGCCGTCGTGACAACGAGAGAATCCCCTAAAGCCAGAACCGTCGCAGGCAGTGATTCGTAGTTCGAGCGCATCGCCTTCTCCAGCGGCGCGTAGCGCAGCCATGCGTCCTGACCGGTTTCCGCATGCGCAGATCCCATCGCGCAGACAAGCAAGAGAGCAGCCAGAATCCCGATCCGTAACCTTTGATTTGTAACCTGCATGATTTTCGTAGACACGACGCAACGCCGCGTGGCGTCACAGAGGGTATTTCAGGCGGGATCGACGCGCAACCAATTTGACCGGAGAGGATGGTGACCCCGGCAGGATTTGAACCTGCAACCCTTCGGGTAGAAGCCGAATGCTCTATCCATTGAGCTACGGGGCCGATTTAGGCGATTCAAGTATGGCATAGCCGTTGTACCGCTGCCACCGGACAACCGCATGGGCGCATGTGTGGTGTGTCGTCCCTGAGTAGTTATTCCGGGCCTCGTACAGCATCCACGGTAGCGATTCGTGCGAACTTCCGCTGTACCTTTCCTTGGCGCTCGCATCTGAGTAGCAGAACGCGGCAACTAAGGAGAAATACGATGAGCATCTGGACAATCTTATTCGTGGTCCTGCTGGTAGCGTGGATCGGCGGTTTTACGGTATTTCACGTAGCGGGTGGACTAATCCACTTGCTGCTCGTGTTTGCGGTCATCTCCCTGATCCTGCATTTTGTAATGGGTCCACGGACCGCATAAATTTCCCGTCGGCAATTCAACTGCTGGCATGGGTCGGCTTCGCTGATTCAGCGCGCTATCTCATGCCAGTCTGGTTCACCCCTCCGCATCGGTCAATTCACTCTTCGCCAGATGCTAAGAGTACATGTCCGGATTTTCTGCGGGACATGGCCTGACATCACATCGCTAGCCCTCCGTTTCCTGTGACAATAGAAGCATGCATTTTCCCTGGACGAGACTGCTGGCCGCCACGGCCACTCTTGCACTGGCACTCGCCTGCGCGAATTGCGGCGGGGGCACAACTGGTTCGACCCTGAACGCGGGTGGAGCGGGCTCCGGCAGCGGTGGAAGCGGATCCGGGGGTAGCGGAAGCGGATCTGGGGGAAGTGGTTCCGGCGGTTCGGGCTCCGGAGGATCCGGCTCGGGCGCGACCCAAAGTGCTTGCAGCGCGATGAGCACCGGACAGGGCGCCAGCCTCAACGGATTTCGTCCTTTCGGTAGCGACAATCTTTGGAACCAGGATATTTCCGGCTCGCCCGTGGATTCGAACTCGAGTGCAATCATCAACTTCATCGGCCCAACCGTCGGGATGCATGCCGACTTTGGTTCGGGACAATACCAGGGCTCAAATATCGGAATCCCGTACTCGGTGGTAAGCGGGTCTCAAACGCCGGTCGGCATCACGTTTACCGCTTACGGGGACGAGAGCGATCCTGGGCCGATGCCGGTACCGGGAAGTGCACAGATCGAGGGCGATCCAAATCCCGGTAATGGCGACCGCCACGTACTGGTGCTCGATGACAGCAATTGCTTCCTTTACGAGTTGTACAGCTCTTATCCCAATGGAAATGGGACCTGGAACGCTGCCTCGGCAGCAGTCTGGGATTTACTGGCTAACGAACAGCGCCCGTGGACGTGGACCTCCGCAGATGCCGCTGGCTTGCCGATCTTTCCCGGCCTGGTGCGTTACGACGAAGTAGCCGCCGGGCAGATTCAACACGCGATCCGATTTACTCTGCCTCAGAGCAAGGCCGCAATGGTGTTGCCGGCCACGCATGCTGCCGGTAACTCTACCAGCGCGAATGCGCCGCCCATGGGAATGCGTCTCCGCCTGAAATCCGGCTACGACATTTCCGGATTTTCGGCCAATATGCAGGTGATCCTCTCGGCTATGAAGAAGTACGGACTGATCATGGCTGACAACGGTAGCGCCATGTACATCAGCGGCGCACCCGACAGTCGCTGGGACAACGACGACCTGCACAATCTGGGACAGGTTCCCGCATCGGCTTTTGAAGTGGTGCAGATGGGTACGGTTTACAACGGATCGAATGTTCCGCAGGGCGCCGCGCCTACGATCAACAGTTTCACGGCAACCCCAACCACCGTAAGTTCGGGTACCAGCGCGACGTTGGCCTGGGATGTCAGCAATGCCGGCTACGTTATCGTCTCGCCGCAAGTCGGCGCGGTACGAGGCACGAGCGTGCCCGTCCAGCCCGGACAGACCACCACGTACACGCTCTACGCCACCAATCAGTACGGACGGAGCACGGCGACCGTCACCGTGACCGTCCAGTAACACGTGGGGACAGCCGCCTTCGGCTGTCCGGCGCGTAGCTCCGCTAGTTTTGATTTGGGTGGAGCAGCGCTTGAGCGCTGCATTGCCACTGGGATGGCGAGGGCTTCGGCCGCCGAGGTACCTCAGAGGCTAAAGCCCAACACACACCACCTCTGTATGCAGGCCTGAAGGCCTGCTCCACCCAGTGGCTCTAGCGGTCAGCACAGGCCACGTGGTCTCTAGAACAGCTTTTCCTGACGGCGGAGATTTCCCAGAGACCCGATATTGGCGAGGGCGAAATTGAAGCGGAACTGATTTTCGTTGCGGACCGATCCCAGGGCAAATCGGCGGTACTCAACACTGAGGCCACAGCAGTCCCAGTTATAGGCGGTCTGCACGGCCGCATACTGAAGAAAGCCCAGATTCGCGTCGAACCCCAGGTTGGTGGCTCCGCTGAATCCGCGCTTGTTGGGCTGTCCGTAACCAAAGAGCACGCGGAATTGATTGAACGCCTGTTGGGCGGCAGGCGTAGGCGTATCACTGGGAGCAAGAAGATACGCATCTCCTCCGCCGATGGTGTAGGGGCCGAAGCGATAGTTCACAAATGCAGTGCTGGCGTTGATGCGATCGTGCTTGAAGTCGTAGTCGATGTCCCACTCGGCTTCTGTCCGGCTGGTGGCCTGGAATTTAAGGCGCGAGATCAGCGGGGACAGTCGCCGTTCCTCATTAAGAAAAGCGATGCCGGTGAAATCAGCAGTCGTGGTGAACACATTCCTCTGCCCCGGAACCAGCGCCCCTCCGAAAGTTGGATCGAGAAAGTATTTCTGGGCCAATTCCCACGTGATGACTTCCCGCACCTTTGGTTCCACCACGCAGGGAATTTCACCGCGTTCCTGCGGCCGCTCCCACGGAACACTGCTCGCTGCCGCGGGACGGCCGATCGTCAGCATGGACATGCCTGCGGCGTCGCAGTCTTCCACTTTGTCCGACGTGCGCTTGGCGTAAAGCCGATTCACCACTGCATATTCGACTTCACTTGTATTGCTCAGGATGTCGCGCTCGTCGAAACGCAGGATGCGCGCAAAATTGTCGACGCCAGTGACGTAGCGATAGGTGGCGCGAGGCTCGATCACGTGCTTCCATTTGCGTCCCAATACTTCGCGTTCATAAACACGTTCGAGTGACGGGGGACGAATTTCCGCCGATCCCTCGACTGCCTTTCGGTTGATTACATCGCTCTGCGCAACTCCGACGCTGCCAGCGCCGCTGGGAGCGAGTTGCTGCGTGTAGAAAGTCTCTCGCAGGGCCAACTCAGGCCTCACCGACCAACCGTGAGTCAACAGCGGAAGAGACAGCGTGGGACGGAGATCGAAACGTCCCACCAGGGATGCCGTCCGAAACGAGGGTTCGCTGCGGGACAACCCCTCAGCAGCTACGTCATAAGACCAGTAAAAAGGAGAATGCCCGATCACATGGTCGACGCTCGAAGACTCAAAACTGGGAGCGTGAAGTATGGTGATGACGTCGCCCGGAGTCGTGCTCTCGAAGTTCTGATAGCGTTGCGCGGAGCTGTTGTAGAAAAATCCGCGAGTTGCGTTGGAGAGAAAGGCTTCTGACTTCACCTCGGAGTTTACCGCCTGGGTGAAGACGTCGTTGAAGGCGAGGCGAAAAACGAACGAGCTCAGATAATCGATGCTGGCCACTCCGCGGAAGTTATGGCCAAAAGTATCTTCGGCGTTGAGTTTCACCTCATGACCGCCCTGATCGACCGGCGGCGTCCCGATGCCGCGATCGAACACGCCAAAATAGTTCAGCTCCATGTAGGATTTTTCGCTGGGCCGGGCGCGAAACTCGATCTGCGGCGCCCAACCGCGGCGCGTGAAGTATTCCGCTCCGGCGGTCAGGTCCATGCTGCGATTGATGGCCCAGAATACGGAGTCCCCGAAGATCGTTCCCTTGATCGAGGAGTTCCCAATGTTGGGAATAAGAAACCCGGTCTGTCTTGGCTCGCGCTCCACCGGGTGGGTGGCGAAGGGGAAATAAAAGACTGGAACGCCCTCAATCTTGAACGCGCTGTGATAGATGGTGGCATTGCCGCCCACCTCCACGATGATCTTGTGCGCATTGAACTCCCACTTGGGGCGCGGCAACTCGCAGGTGGTGATGGTTCCGTCGTAAACCACGTAATGATCGGGGCCGGTCTTCTCCACCACCCGGCCGGTAAAGGCAAACGGATTAGAAGTGGTCAGTACCATCCGCTTTCCGCGCAGATGCATGCCGGTGGTCCCAACCACGTGTTCGAATCGTCCAAACTCCGACCGGACATTGTATGTGGCATGAGTGGCCTCGACATGCTCGTCGTTAGGACCGCCATCGAGCACGACGTGGCCGTCCGCGATCGATTCACCGGTGTCAGAGTTGTAGTCGACGGAGTCGGCATACAGAATGTAGGTGCCGTAATGGATCTCTGCCTCACCGCGAAGCTTGAATACGGAGCCGTCCTTTTCCTGCTGCAGGGCGCGGATGGTGACATCCTGCTCTCGTACGGACGAGGGCGCGGATGGCGCCGACGACTGCGCCTTCGGCGTGTCGGAAGCGAAAAGCAACTGGCTGGTAACTACGGGCAACGCGAGTAGCAGATGACAAACAAACGCCGCCGTGATAAGGAATCGAGTGCGGGATGTCATCGCAAGCGGACGAAGCCCCGAGTGAGACGACCCACGCAGGGATAACTTGACGTTAGCACGCTCCAGCCCGAGTGGCAAAGTTCGAGGTACATTCGAGGACAAGGTCGAAATAAGGCGCTGAGTTTGCACGCAATTTGGTTTTCGCGGATCTGTCTTTTTGTGCGGAAGCAGTTCAAGCTTTGCCACATTGCTGTCGCTCTGCTGCTGAAAGCTCACCAGGGCCCAATCACTCCTTCATGAAACCAAGATTCGAACCCGATGTTCCCGCAGGTGAAAACGAAAACGCTTCGGCAAGTCTGATTGATCCTGAAGCGTACGATGCCAGCGAGCAGCAATTTGCTGCCAGCCTGGAGCACCCTGTGTCCAGCGGTCAGCCAAGGTCTGTCCTCCCCAGGTTCATCGTCGAAGATGATCCACCTCAGAGCACACATGGGATAGAACAGGAAACACCATCTCCCGTGAGCGAGATGCAAGCTGAGGCTTCGGATATCGCGGCGCCGGCGGAGGGTAACCCTCAATCGCCAGTGGATCCCGACTCGTGGCGCCGCGAAGTTGCAGAGCGATTGAATCATTACCGGGCGCGTCGTCGTACCCGGGAGCCGCGCTATCCCTCGTTGCAGTTAAAGTTCGAGCCTGACCCAATTTCCAGCGCCGCGCCGGCGCCGACGGAGGCGCCCCCACCGCCGCCTGTCCTTCACGCGCGGGAAACTGTGGACTACGTGCATTCGGCCGCTGCTCCCCGTATCACGTTGGCGGAGCCGGTGAACCTTCCTCGGATCGTCCCCGCCGCAGTCACGGAAACGACGGCTAAGATCATCGAGTTCGCCAGCTACAACCCGGCACCCCGGGCGCTGGACGAACTGGCTGAGCCAGTGCTCGATCGTCCCCGAATCATCGAAGCTCCAGAGCTCGCGTTCCCGCCTCCGGCCCTTGGAGGCATCCTCATCGAGCCGGTCGAGGAGCCAGAGAACGAAAGGCGGCCCGGCTTCGAGATTCCGTTGCAGGCTGCGCCCATGTCGCGACGCATGGCCGCTTCCGCCATCGATTTCACGCTGGTGCTGTCGGCATTCGCGGCTTTTGCATACGTCTTTTACCGCTTTGCCGCGGAGATTCCTCCGCTCGCCAAAATAGCCGGCGCCGGCGTTTTCCTCGTCGGTGCGCTGTGGTCCGCCTATCAATACCTGTTGCTGGTCTACAGCGGCACTACGCCGGGTCTGAAGCTGGCGAAACTCGAGTTACACCGCTTTGATGGCAGCCCGGTGCCGCTCCGTGTCCGCCGCTGGCGCGTTTTGACGTCAATGCTCTCAGGCCTGTCATTAGGACTGGGCTATGCCTGGTGCTTCCTCGACGAAGACAGACTCTGCTGGCACGACCGCATCACCAGAACCTACATGGCGCCCGCGCCACCACGGACCACGTAGGCCCGGACGCCCTCGTCCGGGCAGGTGAGCGCAGCTCACCAGAAAGCCCCTGTGGGGCGGACACTCCTGTCCGCCGAAAACCGCGGAGCTTCGCTCCGCCGGGCAGGTGGGACACCTGCCCCTACGTGGGCTGTGGTGGTCTGCTAACATCTTTTAGTGACTCCAAACTCCCCCGTCCGTGTTCGTTTTGCTCCGTCTCCGACCGGCCAACTGCATGTTGGCAATGCGCGCACTGCCCTGTTCAACTGGCTTTTTGCCCGGCAAAGCGGCGGGACCATGGTGCTCCGCATCGAGGACACGGACGTCGAACGAAGCGAAGCCCGCTTCGAAGACCAGCTCATTGCCGATCTCAAGTGGCTGGGTCTCGATTGGGATGAGGGGCCAGACCTGGGCGGACCTTATGTTCCTTATCGTCAGTCCGAGCGTTTGGATGTTTACCGCGAACACGCCGAGCGTCTGGTGGATCAGGGCAAGGCCTACCTGTGTTTCTGCACCGAGGAAGAGTTGCAGAAAGAACGCGAACGGGCCCAGGCGGAGCATCGTCAGCCGATCTACTCCGGAAAGTGCCGAGCGATCGATCCTGCACAAGCCGGCCAACGGCGAACCGCCGGAGAGTCCTGCGCCATCCGGCTGAGAATTCCCGAACATCCCATCCGATTTCACGACATCGTGCATGGCGACGTCGAGTTCTCGAACGAGGTGGTGAGCGATCCCATCATTCTGCGTTCAAACGGGATGCCGGTCTACAACTACGTGGTGGTGATTGACGACGCGCTGATGAAGATAACGCAGGTCATCCGCGGCGACGATCATCTTTCCAACACTCCGAAGCAGGTTGCCCTCTATGAAGCGCTGGGCTGGCCGGTGCCGGAGTTTGCCCATCTTTCGACCATTCTGGGCAGCGATCGCGAACGCCTGTCCAAGCGCCATGGAGCCACTTCCATCGCCAACTTCCGCGACATGGGTGTGCTGCCCGAGGCACTGGTCAACTACCTGGCTCTTCTAGGATGGGCGCCGAGCGGTGGCACCAGGGAGATTTTTACTCCCGAGGAGTTGAAGAAGGAATTTTCGCTGAAGCGCGTTACGCCTTCCGCAGCCGTCTTCGACATGGAGAAGCTGTACTGGCTGAACCGGCACTACATAAAGACCTGGCCGGTGGGGAATCTTACCGCTCTGGCGGCATGGTTCTTCTCCAAGGCGGGATACATCGAACTGAAGGACGCGAAGTGGCTAAGCGCGGAAAGCTTTCCGCAAATTCAGATTGACGAGGACATCCAGTCCTGGCTCACGGGAGTCACGCAATTGCTGGCTCCTTCCGTTGACCGTCTCGATCAGCTTCCAGACCGTGCGGCATTGATTTTCAACTGGGATGCCAAAGCTGCCCTTTCAGCGCCGGACAACGCCGAAGTGCTTGCGCTGGCCAAATACCGACGCGGTCTTCGCCAGGTTCGCGGTGAAGATTCTCGAGGATGAATCGGCGAAGTCCGGCAAGCTGACTTCCGAATGCTTCAAACTCCTGGTGAACGAAGTGAAAGCCGAGACCGGCGCAAAGGGAAAGGAATTGTTTCACCCCATTCGCATCGTCATCACCGGATCGCATTCCGGGCCGGAGTTCGACAAACTGGTCCCCCTCCTTGAAGAAGGCAGCCGCCTGAAGCTTCCCAAGCACGTGCTCAGCGTGCGCGAGCGGGTCGAAGAGTTCGCCAAGGTTCGGGCACACAAGGACTAACGTAACATCGGAAAAATTTCGTGCTATCGTCCTTTTATGCTTCGACTTGTGTCTGTTTTCCTGTTGCTGCTGTCCATCAGCGTGCCCGGCTTCGCCAAGGAAAAATACCAACACACCGGTCCCATCTATCTCGACCATGGCGGTGAAAAGTGGGCTGAGAAGACCCTGCGCAAGCTCACTCTCGAGGAAAAAGTCGGACAGCTCTTCATGGTCTGGGTGCGGGCAGAGTTCCTCAACGTCAACAGCCCTGAGTATCTGCAGCTTCGCGACACCATGAATAAGTATCACGTTGGCTCGTTCGCGATGACGGTGCCGTGGGAGCCTCCGTTTCTCTATCGCAGTGAGCCCTCTGAGGCCGCTGAACTTCTCAACCGTTTACAACAGGACTCCAAACTTCCGCTGCTGTTCGCCGCTGATTTCGAACGCGGAGTCACCATGCGCCTTCGCGGCGCAACCCAGTTTCCCCATGCGATGGCCTTCGGGGCGGCTGGCAAGGAAGACTATGCGAAGGCCTTTGGCCGTATCACCGCCGAGGAGTCCCGCGCCGTCGGCATACACTGGAATTTCTTTCCCGACGCCGACGTAAACTCCAACCCGGCGAATCCCATCATCAATACACGTTCTTTCGGTGAGGATCCCGAGCAGGTTGGGGATATGGTCGCAGCCTACATTCGAGGAGCACGCACCGCCGGAATGATGACCACGGCAAAACACTTCCCCGGCCACGGTGATACCGCAACCGATTCCCACCTCAGCGTCGCCCAAGTCACCGGAGACCGGGCACGCCTGAACTCCATCGAACTCGCGCCCTTCCGCAAAGCCATCGCCGCCGGCGTCGATTCCATCATGGTGGCGCACGTGACCGTGCCCGCGCTCGAGCCCGATCCCAATCGCGTAGCCACCACCTCCCCTGCGGTCGTCACGGATCTGCTGAAGCACGAGCTGGGATATCAGGGGATCGTCGTGACCGACGCTCTGGACATGGCCGGCCTCACTCGTCTTTATTCGGCCAACATCGGTCGCGCCGCCGTCGAAGCCTTCAAAGCCGGAAACGATCTGCTGATCATTCCTGCTGACCTCGAAGCGTCGTACAACTCGCTTCTCGAGGCCGCAAAAAGCGGGGAAATTGCCTCGTCCAGGCTTGATGCGTCCGTTCTCAAGTTGTTGAAGGCAAAAGCTGCACTGGGACTAAACAAGGCCCGACTGGTCGATGTTGACCAACTTCCAGAAATCGTCGGCAAGCCCGAGAACCTGGCCATGGGACAGCAGATTGCCGATGACGCTGTCACCCTGGTCCGCGACAACGGCAAGCTGCTGCCCTTGAAACAATCGGGAACCGTTAAGGCCGGACTTCCGTATCAACATGTGGACGAAGTGCGCAATGGAGTCGTGGCGTTGGTGCTGTCCGAAGACGTGCGCACCGAATCCGGCCGCGCCCTGGAACGCGCGATCAAGTCGCGGGTACCCGATGCCAACGTGATCTATGTGGATCCACGCATCGCCAGCGCGATGTCGGAAGGAATATTAAAAGCAGTCGACCAGGCACAGGCTGTAATTGCGGCCGTGTATGTGGTGCCTACAGCAGGTAAGGCCATGAAGAGCGCGAATGGTTTGACCAACTCGGTTTCTCTTAATGACGCCAGCGGCACCCTGCTGCAAGCGATCCTGGATCACGCGGGGGAGAAAACCGCTGTGATCGCCATGGGGAATCCGTACGTCGCGCAGGATTTTCCCGCTGTGCAGAATTATCTTTGCACTTTTTCCAACGCTGGCATTTCAGAGATCAGCGCGGTCAAGGCACTCTTTGGCGAAATCGCCATTCGTGGCCATTTGCCCGTCAGCATTCCGAGCATCGCTCAACGCGGCGCCGGCATCCAGCGCCCGGCACAAATCGCAGAAGAAGGACCTCAACATGTGCACACTCAATCGGTTCAACATTAATACACCGCCCGTGTTCGTACTTACTCTGGCTTTCGCGGCCTTGCTGGCTCTGCCCGGCTGCAACGTCAATGTAAAGAAAGACAGCGAGGGAAAAGAGAAAAACGTTGATATCGAGACCCCCATGGGTGCTCTTCATGTCGCTAAGGACGCCGATATACGCGATGTGGGCCTCGCCGTCTATCCGGGTGCGCGCAAAAAAGAGAAAAGCGACGATGGTAACGAGAACAATGCCCACATCAATATTTCGAGCAGCCTGTTCGGCCTCAAGGTAGTGGCGATCGAATACCTGTCCGACGATCCTCCGGCAAAGCTCGTGGACTATTACAAGGATGAACTCAAGAAATACGGCAGCGTGTTGGAGTGCCACACCAACAAGGACAACACCAACGCCACTATGAATCGGGGCGACTCTGATGATGACTCGAAGCTGAAATGTGAAAACGACCAGAACGGAAAGACGATCGAACTGAAGGTAGGCAGCGAACAGAACCAGCACATCGTTTCCATCAAACCGGGAGACGATGGCAAAGGATCGGATTTCGGCCTGGTCTACATCCGCATGCACAAGGGGAAAGACACGATCTGAAGACATTTCAGATTGGAGATTTTAGATTTCAGATTTTCCAAAGACTCAGGACAGCGGCCATGCACAAGGGTTTTCAATCTGCAATCTAAAATCTCCAATCTGAAATCACGCCTCCTTTCCTTGCCTCTGCTCGCCACCGTGCTGTAACTTGAAAGTCAGTGGAGTATCCATGTCATCAATGTGGTGCGGCCGTGGAACAAGGAACTCCGTTCTGCCCCCAGTGCCGCGCACCGCAGATTCGGGTTGCCGTTCCCGAGGCGTACACGCCCTCAACCGCTGCCGCTGATTCCTCGGCTCCGTCTTTGCCGCCTTACTTCAATTCATCCTTATCCCCGACCACGCGGATTCAATGGTCGCAGGCTCTTGCTGCCACCGCACTGGCTGGATTGATCTCGGCCGTGCTGATGATGACCCCGTTGGCGGGGTTCGGTCTGGGCATGGTGATCGGCGGAACTCTTTCCGTGGTGTTTTACCGGCGCCGCCTCCCGGTGGCCAATGTCACCCCGTGGATGGGAGTCCGTCTGGGTATGGTTAGCGGCATCCTGGGCGGGGGTATTTTTGCCGCGCTTCTCTCGATTGGCGCCGTTGTGTTCCACGCCGGGGACGCTATCCGCGCAAAACTGATGGACGGAATGCAGCAAGCCGCGGCGCGCAACCCCGACCCGCAGGCCCAGCAGGTCATGGAATTTTTCAAAACGCCTCAAGGCATCGTAGTGCTCCTGACCATTTCCGTGATCGGTGTTCTGCTGGCTTTCGTGATCTTCTCCGGACTGGGAGGAGCTATCGGCGCAGCCCTTTTGCGGCGGAAAGAGCGTCCCTAGACTTCGAACCTGGCCACGGATTCACACGGATTCTCACAGATCAACATCGGAAAGAAAATCCGTAAGATCCGTGCAAATCCGTGGCGAAGTCTTAGCCTCGAAGAGATAAATCGCGCAAGTTGCGCATCGCCGGTGAGGCAGTCTATAGTCAGCGTTGCTTTCGGAGAGTGCCATGAAACATCTCCTTAACTGGGCATTGAGTGCGCTGGCGGTGTGGATTGTGGCCCGCCTGGTGCCGGGTTTTCACGTCAGCGGACCGCTGGCTGCGTTGATCGCGGCGCTGGTGATCGGCTTCGTCAATGCCACCCTGGGAGTCTTCCTCAAGATCGTAACTTTCCCCCTGGTGCTGCTGACGCTGGGATTGTTCTGGCTGGTGATCAACGCGGCCATGATCGAGTTGGCTTCAGCCGTGGTTCCCGGTTTTCACGTGGATACTTTCGGGGCGGCTTTCGTAGGCGCGATCGTGCTTGCCCTGGTCAACATGTTTTTCCGCTGGCTGGCAGGAACGGGATCGAGCCGCAACTAGCATTCAGTTTCCATCGCTTAGCTGCCGAGCTCCGGGCGGCCTCGGCGGGTCGAAGACCCGCCCCCACACATTCCTATAAGCGCTACGAGTTGCAAGCCACTCGAAATCCATAATCGGCGTAATGAAATTCCGGTGGAATGCTGGAGCGGGCTGCGCAGCGGCTTGCTTTTACGTGATGCCGCCACGATCCGCCGCGTGACGCTCTCCGTTCACCATGATCCGGACCAGCCGGGTTTCGTTCGGGGGACGACGCGTAATAATTCGCGTCATACCAGTCGCTGCACCACTCGTGAACGTTTTCGCAAATGTCGTACAGACCGAAGGCATTGGGTGTGTATTGCGCGACTGGCTCGGGGCCTTTCTGCCAGCGCGTTCCGTAATTCGGCAACGATTGCGGAGGAGCATCTCCCCAGGGATAAAGTCGATTTTCGACGCCGCCTCGCGCCGCTCGTTCCCACTCTGCCTCGGTTGGCAAGCGATAGGTCAGACCGGTGCATCGACTCAGCCACTCGCAATACTGAACCGCATCAAACCACGAGACCGCGACGACAGGTTGACGCGGATCGCTGAAATCAGGATTGTCACAAAATGGCGCTGGCGAATTTCCGGTCGCCATCACGAAGCGCGCAAACTCCGCGTTCGTCACGGCACAAGATGCCAGCTGAAATTCGTCCGCCCAAACTCGATGGACCGGACGTTCATTGTCTTGGCCAGACTTCGATCCCATGCAGAACCAACCTTCGGGAATCCTGACGAGGGGCTCGTCCGCAAGGTCGGGTGCCGACGAGATGGAAGGAAGCGACATGACGGTACAGTTTAGAACGTCGGCCTGACTTCGTGTTCGATGGGAAAATTGCTTCTCCGAGGCAATGGAAAACATCTTCCACTGCCCTTGATTAGCCTAGGATCGCTCATCCATCATATTTGTTTTCAATAAGATAGCGCATGCTTTCATTGGGCCCAAACATGCTTCCTATAACGACAGCAGGGGCATCGATTTTATGAAAACGCTATCGCAGCTAGTGATCGCCGGTCTGGTAATGGTTACCCCACTTTTTGCTCAGGAACCGAAACGCGCCGTGGTTCCACAGGAGACTATCGCCGAAACCAAGATTTCGACCGATCAGCTTGTCGCCACGGGCTCTCCCGAGCGACGGGCTCCGCAGATCCAACCGAAAGCGTTGCCGCCAATGAATCCCTCACTGGGAGAGATTGCCCGCCGAGCTCGCGCCGCACACGCAGAAGCACCGAAGGCCCAGATGGTTGTTGCCGACGACGCTCTGCCGCAAGACAAAGGCATCACTTCTGCTAACCCGCAACCCGCGGCAGATTCCAGTGCCGCCACACACTCACCATCCGCAAACTGAAACAGACGACGCCCCCCAGGATTGCAGCAATTGCCGGAGGCACGCCCAGCTTTCTTGCAATGATCATTACCGCCGAGCCTGCCAGGGCCGCAGTCGCATAGACATCGGCACGCAGCACATTCGGTATCCGCGCCAGAAACATATCGCGGATCGTTCCGCCTCCCACCCCGGTAATGGTTCCCAGCAGCACTGCAATAAAGGGATGCATTTTGTAGATCAACGCTTTTTGGGTTCCGGCCACAGCAAATAATGCGAGGCCCGCGGCATCGAGAAGAATAATCACACCACCGGGAATAGCCTGCACGAAGGAATGCAGAAAAAAGACAATGCCCGCACCGGTGAAAACGACGGCAGAGTAACGCCAGTCGCGAAGCGAGTTCGGTGGAACAGCTCCGATCAACAGATCGCGGATGATGCCCCCGCCGAGCGCAGTCGCAAACGCCAAGACCATCAGACCGAGAAGATCGAGATTGCCTGCGATCGCAGCCGTAGCGCCTTCGATGGCAAAGAGTAAGGTGCCAGCCAGATCGACTGCGAACAGCAGTTTTTCTGCGTCGTACTTCATATGGTAGAGAAACGGGGATTCTATCAAAGGACCGTGTAGGGCGATTGCAGATACACTGTCTTCAGAATCAGTAACGACTCGACGCATGCCGAGTGCCACCAAATCGTCAACCTTGGCAGCAATTCTCCGACAGCGTTGTCCCCGTTGCCGGCAAGGAACAATTTTCGAGTACTCCATCTTCAGGGGATTCCCGAAGATGAGTCAGGGTTGTTCGGTCTGCGGTCTCAAGTTTCAGCGGGAAGAAGGATACTTTCTCGGCGCGATGTACATCAGCTTTGGCCTGGCGCTCGTAATCATCGCTTTGATCGCCGTGCTGCTGTGGGCCGTCACCGGTTGGTGGATCACCAAGGCCGTCATCTGGGCAGTGGTCTTGTTCCTGCCGCTGGCACCGGGCATCTCGTTGTTCGCCCGCGTTCTCTGGATCTATCTGGACCAGGCGTTCGATCCCGAGCTTCCGACGTTGGGAAGCGGTCGCAAATAGGGCGACTCAATCCTTACTCTGTTGATAGAGACACAATGGATCGCTGCCCAACGCGTCACCAGTGTGAGCAAAAGCCCGCGCGCGCGATCCGCCGCAAACGCAGCTGAATTCACACTCTCCACATTTTCCCCGGAAATGCTGTGGTGAGTGCAGTGCCCGGAAGAGAGGCGCCTCCCGATACACATTCACCAATGAATCGGTTCGCACATTCCCGCCACTCAAGGGCAGGAAACCAGAAGGATAGATGTCGCCCTGGTTGGAAACGAAGACGATGCCGTGGCCGTCACGAATCTGGAATCCCCTGTAAACGGAACTTCCCCTGATCTCAGCCGCAGTCTTACCGGAGCCGTGCATCCGGTTCAAGGCGAGGCGCCGGTATGATGGCGCTTCGGTCGTCTTCACCGCAAAAGGCGCTTGCGGTACGAGATCGAGAACCCAGTTCATGATCTCTTCAGCATGCCCAGGCGAGACCTCCTGCAATGCCCTGCCACGGCCCACCGAGATCAGAAAGAACAAGCTCCAGCGCATCACCGGAAACGTTCTGAGGAGTTCATAAATCGCCGGCAAATCGTCGGCGGTTTCCTGTGCCACCAGGGTATTGATTTGAATTGGCAGGCTCATACGCCCCGCTTCACGTGCTATCTCTATGGTCCGGCCGAAACAGCCCGGAACCGCGCGTACATCGTCGTGTCGCGCGGCAGTGGAACCATCCAGACTCAGGCCGAGGCTCTGGATACCGTGCACCGTCAGTTGCTTCAACTTCTCCGCGGTCAGGGCTGGGGTAACGCTCGGCGTTATAGAAACATCCAGACCCAACGCCCGTGCATCATCAATCACCTGGAACAGATCTTTGCGGCCGAGTGGGTCGCCCCCGGTAAGAATCAGATGCGGCAGAGGGTCGCCGAATGCGGCGATTTGGCCCAGCAGACCCATACTCTCAATCGGGGTCAGTTCCATTGGATGTGGATACGGCATCGCCTCAGCACGACAGTGCCTGCATGCCAGCATGCAGGCCTGAGTCATCTCCCAGTACACCAGCATGGGGTTGCGAGCGAAGTCATAACGTCGAGGATCCATCGTGAGCGAAGGCGGCTGGGGGGTAAGCATCTTGTTCTTCGTGTGCATAGCAAGAACCCAGGCCTTAAGTTAGGATCCGGGAGGCCGCTCTGCTGTGATCCTCGTCACGTTGACCGGTGATTCGCTTTACTTTTCTCGAAGACGCTACGGAAGCAAACAAGAACCGGAGCAGAATGGCTTCTGCTCCGGCTACCCTGAGTGCTGCTCGTAACCGCTTAGACAGTCAGAGCTTGCACGAAGTGCTCACACAGGGTGGTCTCGACGTTGTACTGCTTGTAGGTGATGGGAGTGGTCAGATAGGGCTTCAGAATCTCCTCGACTTTCGGAAACACCTCTCGCCCATAACGCTCCGCATTCGCTTTCTCCGTCCAGAGGGTGATCGCGATCACCTTTTCATTCTTGATCTCCGGGAAGAAGGGCAGAAGTTCCATGAATCCGGTTTGCTTCTTCAGAATGGGAAGCACCTCGTTCCGGATCGTCTTTACAAACTCCTCTTTCTTTTCCAGCTTCGGGATGAATTCAACAATACGGGCAAACATATAATTCTCCTTTACCGCTCAATTGATGGAGGCCCGGAAGCTGCTCCATGTTGACATCGGAGTATTGGCGAGCCCCAGCCATCACCACTACGTTAGGTTGAGGAGGCATGGAAAAGCAGTGACGCAGGATACAGATCAGCGTGATTTCAGTCACGGGCACTGACGGCGTTCGACCGCTGCGATCGAAAGATCAGCGGACTTCGGCGAGTTGCGTGCGCAGTTTGTGGGTGGCGCGAAAGAGCGTGTTCTTGATCGTGCCTTCGGTGGTATTCAGCATTCCGGCGACTGTGCGCAGTCTCATGCCGTGATAGTGCTTGAGCTCGAATACCATTCGCTCGCGGGGCGACAGGCGGCCCAGGGCTCGGACGATACTTTGCTGCAGTTCGCGTCCGGCGAAGCTTCGCTCCGGGCTGGCAGACGGATTATGGTCCGGCACGCGGTCGAGGACATCTTCCTGATCGCCGTCGGGAGAAGTTGTTGTATGCAAATCCCGGCCGCGAGAATTCTTCTTGCGCAGATGATCGAGGCAGAGATTGGTCACGATGCGGTAGATCCAGGTGTAGAACGAACACTCGAAGCGAAAGCGCGCCAGATTGATATAAGCCCGCAGAAATGCTTCCTGATAAATGTCCTGCCCATCTTCCGGCGAACCGGTGAGATGAATGGCCAGACGCAGCACGGCGCGATCGTACTGCCGCACCAGCTCTTCGAATGCCGCGGTGTTGCCCTGCTGGGCCTGGCGAATCAGCGCGGAATCGTCCACCCGGATCGGCGTGCTCCCGCTCGTCTGTTTCACGGGGCCGAGCATCGGGCGACTCACGTATGGTGTCCCTGGAATTTTACTGATCTCCGGCACAATCATCTCCGTGTTAGCCAACAAACTTGTAACCCGTCCCGTGCACCGTAAGGATGAAGCGCGGCTCCTCCGGCTTCGGTTCCACCTTCTGCCGCAAGCGGACAATGTGCGCATCGACAGTGCGCGTTGTGGGGAAGCGATCGTATCCCCACACATCTTCGAGCAGGCGATCGCGGCTCAGCGTCTCGCCCGGATGGCACAGAAAATATTTCAGCAGCTCGAATTCCTTAGACGAGAAATCCATTGCCTTGCCCCTGCGTGAAACCTGGCAACTTTTCAGATTTACCTCAACCTCGCCGAATGAGTACTGCTCCTGTTCTTTCGGCAGACTCTTGGCGCGGCGTAGCACAGCCTTCACGCGGGCCAGCAACTCGCGAATCGAAAACGGCTTGGTGACGTAATCGTCCGCGCCCAGTTCAAGGCCGACTACTTTGTCCACTTCCTGACCGCGCGCCGTCAGCATGATGATCGGCACCGAAGGCCTCTTGGCTTTGAGCTGCTTGCAGACATCAAGGCCGCTCATGCGCGGCATCATCACGTCCAGAATCACGAGGTCCGGAGATTCTTTCAGAGCGCGCTCCAGTCCGGCCACGCCGTCGGGCGCAGTGATGACGTCGTATCCTTCGAATTCGAAGTTGTCGCGCAAGCCCGCAACCATGTTGGGCTCGTCTTCGACAATCAGGATTCTGGTCATCTGGTAATTCCTTGCTTCTGCGATGTCGAGCTTCGCTTGACCCGACAGCCGAGGGCGGCTGTCACCACGTGGTTCACTTACGCCGATGCGGCTGTACTACCGTTCTTTACCGGGTTGACCGGCAGCACAATTGTGAACTTGCTGCCCTGCCCCGGTGCGCTGTCCACCGCAACCTCGCCGCCGTGGGCGTGGACGATGTGGCGCACCAGTGAAAGGCCCAGGCCGCTGCCTTTCGTGTTGTGCACCAGCGGGTCCCCTACGCGGTAGAATTTCTCGAAAATCTTCTGCTGCTCTTGTTGCGGGATACCGATTCCCTGGTCCACCACTTCCAGTTTCACCGAGCCGTTGTCGCGATACAGATTCACGCCGATAAACTTTCGGTCCTGCGAATACTTGAGAGCGTTGTTCACCAGATTCAATAACGAACGTGCCATGGCTTCGCGATCCACGCGCATGGGCGGCACGTCATCGATCTTTTCTTCAAACTGAAAACCGCTCTGCTCCAACTGGTAGCGATAGGAATCGAGCGTGTTGTGCACCAGTTCGCTCATGTCGGTCTCGCGGAAGTCGTATTCCTTGCGCCCTGCCTCGATGCGCGAAAAATCCAGGATGTTGTTGATCAGACGCGGTCAGGCGTTCGCTCTCTTTGCGAATGATGCAGTAGTACTCCTGATATTTTTCCGGACTGGTAAGCCGCCCCATCTCCAGCGTTTCCGCGTACAGCGGATCAGCGAAAGTGGCGTGCGCAACTCGTGCGAAACATTGGAAACAAAATCTGACTTCAGCCGCGCCAGCGCCATTTCCTTGGTGACGTTGCGATACGTCAGCGCAATTCCGCCCGCCAGCACCAGGGAAAGACCAGCGAGGGTAAGGAAGCTGATGCGCGCGAAGCGCTCGCCAATGGCCGCCAGCGTTGTTCCTCGCAGCTTGATGGCCATGGTCAATCCCGGGAATGCGCCTTCCAGATTTCTCTCTGCTTCGGGCGTGCCGTCATCCCATCCGCTCGACTGCGCCAGCGCAGCGGATTCGTACTTGCCGCGCAGCATCATGACCGCATGGTTCTTTTCGGTCTGGGCGTCGTTCACGTTCCGGGAGATGACGTCATCCAGCATTTCCGGGAAAAACCGGTCTCGCAGATATTCGGCATCGAAAACCACGCCGCCGACCGCAGGCTTTCCCGTCTTCGGATCTTTCATCAGGAACATACCGACGGACTGGTACACACGCTTGTCGCCTCGCGGCGTCCATTCGGGATCGAAGATGTAGGGCATTCCCTTCTTTTCGCTGTGCGCCAGCTTTTCGGTCATGCTGCTGAATTCCATCTTCAGCCAACCTTCAAACATCATTTTCAGGTTGTCGCCTTCGCTGCGAAATGACTCTTCTTTAAGGCGGTTGGCCTGAGAGCTGAATACCATCCCGGTCTCAGGGGAATAAATGAAGACATGCGCGGCGTATGGATGGGCAGCCAGAATCTTGTCCAGCGTCGGAGCGCACGCCTCACTCGGCGTGGGGAAATCCATGCGCACATCGTCCAGCAACTCGTAAGCCTTGTGGTTAATCTGCTTCTCCGAGATGGTCAGCACCTGGCTGAAGTCGCGCTGGATGGCGGCTTCCACCGCGCGGTCGCGCTGAATGTGCAGTACATGCCACGCGCTCAAGATCACCAGGGCAGCGGCGGGCAAAATGACAGCGAGCTCCAGGGTCAGGAGCAATCGCGTCTTTTCGTTCCACCGTTTGGTTTTCATCTGGAGATCTTCTGGGCTTGAAGGATTGGCTTCCCGTCGGCCCATGACCAACATAGTCAAATGGGGCTGACTCAGTGTCAATCGGGGGTGAAAATATGTAAAAAGTTGTGAACTGGTTGATCAGGCTGGTGCAAGGCGAAAAGCAGCCACGGATTTTCCCGATCAGAAAAGTTTCCGTGACGCTCTTGGGGTTTCAGCTGAACGGCTAAGGCAATCTGAAATCTACGGTCACGAATGTTTCCGCTTCCACCGCACGGCCGTTGACCAGGTAAGGCTGGTAGCGCCACTGCTTCACGGCGCGATAGGCCGCTTGTCCGAGAAGAAAAGATCCGCGCACCAATTTCAGGTCCTGTATGGTGCCATCCCGAGCAATCCACGCTTGCAGCACTACCGCACCCTGCAATCGTGACTTAACTGCCTGTTCGGGATAGTTAGGCAGGACCTTTTGCAACAGCAAGCGGCGGGAAAGGTCTTCAGAGAGGGACACGGGTTCGAGAGCCGCGAGAAGCGAAGGCGCAATCCGTGTCGCTACGCTGCGCATGCTCGCGGTCTGCACCGATGCTGTCTTCAGGCTTTCCGGAATGCGCACTGCATTTGTGGATGCACTCGTCTGCTGAACGGGCGGTTCAGCTTCAGCCGGAGCTGGCTGTGGCACTTCCACGGCATTGATGGCTGGCGATTGAAGCGGCACCGCGGCTGAAGGAACGTGGATGTGTTCGACGGTCTGACCTGAGCGCGCAAAATGCATGCCCTGATTTGCAGCCACCAGGACGCCAGGCGCCGGCCTTACTGCTTCATCGGGACGATGCAGCCACGCTTCCGTCCGCTCGATCACACGCCCGCACATCTTGGCCACTGAAGCTGTGGTGCCTTGTCCACGCAACGGTTCGCTGAATACATAACCCACGGAGAGGAAAGCTACCGCAATCGCCAAACCTGGCAGCACACGGTTTCTTGTCTTTTTCGGCAGTGTCGTGGACGACGAAAAGCTGGGCTCGGGGGTCCGAAACAAAGTTTGCACCCGCGATCGATACAGCAGGTCGTCGTCAAAGATAGATTCCGCGGCAACCACCGGCGCAGCAACTTCCTCTTTGCGACGCGGGGGAGGAGGGGAGGGCCATGCCCGCAGACGCAAATCCGGAGTGGTGGCCTGCCGGAGATTCCCTTCCGAAACCTTCTTGCGTGGAGTGGCCACCGGCACGGTCTCCTGCAGCTTCGGGGGCGTGCTCACAACCGGCGCCTGGCCTAAGCGGGGCAACCAGGACTTCATCTGGACCAAAAATGCATCGCTGGTCAGCAAAGCGTATTTAACCTGGTCCGGCACCAGCGGGCGGCTTAACACCAAATCGGCGCCGGCTTCGCGGGCGGCAGCCGCGGCTTCCGTACCGGCAATCGCAATGGTGAAGGCGGTTTGATTGGCTTTCAGTTCCCGGACTGTTTTTAGCAGGAATACGGCCTCGAGTCCTTCGTTCCAGTCGGAAACCACGACATCGAAGCTGCGGCGGGTGATTTTCTCCACCGCGCTGAAAATTTCGGGGCAAGTTTCAACTTCGAATTCCAGGTCTCTGAAGGCGCAGCTCAGAGAGCGTGAGGCCTCCTCATCGGAGGAGAACAGCAGAGAGTGTGGCCACATACTATTGAGACTAGTTTGGGCCGGCTGAGGCAACAAGTTACGAAGTACGCGACGTGTGACTTCAGGGGGACACGTAACCGCAGCTTCAGTTACCTGTCCTTAAGGACAAGTGTCCTCGGTAACTATTCGTTGCGGAATTGCCGGGCAACAGATTCCGGCAAGTCCTCTTCCAGTTTGGCAGCCAGCCACACTTGCAGGATCGATTTCTGCTCGGACGGAATCATCAGCGAGCGCAGACCGGCGCGGCCTTTTTCGTCGTACCAGCAGACTTCGGCCTCAATCTTGAAGCGAACGGTCTCGCCAGCGAGCGTGAACAGAGTTCTCACTTTGGCGCCGGGCTTCAGGAATGGCGCATTGTTGATTGCCATTCCGCCTTCGCTGATATTCACCAGATTGCAGTTCGCCTGCTGCCCATTCACCTGGATCGACGCCGGAAGGTCGACGGGACAACGAAACGAACGCCTCCGCTCCCGCACGATCATTCCGAAAGCGGCTTTGAGGGTCCGCCCGACCGAAGCCGCGGACAGCGGTCTTTCCATCAAGAAGTTGGGTTGGATACCGAGGCCGGGCGTCTTGCCCGATGCGGCGATCGCAAAGGTCACGGCGGTCCGATTGGAAGGCGAAAGGCGGAGCCGCTCCATTATCTGGTCTGCCTTTTCCATTTCGAAGTCGACCATGATGCCTTCGAACTTCTTGAGGTTCACCAGGCCAAGAGCCGTTTCCGTGTGCAGGCATACTTCCGTCGCAATCGCCAACTGGTGCATGCTTTCTGCCAGGTACTCGATCACGGCCTCGTCATTGCAGACCAAAAGCACCCGACCCATCGCAACGCTAGTGCCCGGAGAACTCATGCCGCCAATTCCCTTCCGTTTTCCAATCTTCGCTCCCGCAGCCCAATTGTTCCTTGAAAACAGTCGTTTGCGGATTAAATCACTCTTCGTCGGAAAAGCGGAATTGTCCTTTGGACGTGGCAAAAGCAGCAGCCAGTAGGATTTAGCTCGTTGAAAATTAACCTCCGAGCGCCCGATGGCATCGCAATGGTGCTGCCTGCGCCGGGTTATTTCATAGACTTGGTTCTATCGCGGTCGGTTCTCCGACAGGGTGAGCTAACGTTTCCGAACCGGCGCACTCAGGACTCGATTGAGCTATACATGATCGAGCTGTGCCTGGTTGAGGTGAGAAAGAGAGACCTTTTGTTTGCCTTCGGGTGAGAAATTCGAAGGATCGAGCCAGCGCTCGAAATTCGCCTTTCGGAGTGGCCATTCGGAATCCAGCATGGAGAACCACGCCGTATCACGATTTCGACCTTTGACGATCATATGTTGCCGGAAAATCCCTTCGAAAGTAAAGCCGAAGCGCAGTGCCGCCCGCCGCGAAGGCGCATTCAGAGCATTGCACTTCCATTCGTAGCGCCGGTAGCCCAGGTCTTCAAAAACGTGCCGCGCCATCAGATACATGGCTTCAGTCGCCATGGTCGTCTGCTGCAGGCGCGGAGTGTAAAGGATGCTGCCCACTTCAATAACCCGGTGGACAGGTTCAATTCGCATGAAAGAGGCGTAGCCCACTGCGGACTTCGACCGTGACTCCAAGATCGCAAAGAATAGAGGGTCCTCGGAAGCGGCAAGCTTCCGGAGATGAAGGTCGAAGGCCGCGCGATCGGGAAATGGTCCTTCAAACAGGTACTGCCACAGCCGGCTTCCTGCCTCCCCGATCGTACCCTGAGCGAGAGACTCGCCGTGGACAGTCGGATCAAGAGGAACCAGCGTCACCGTTCGCCCGTGAATCGTGGTGCGCTCCGGGCGCCGGGCGGGGGCAGTGTCAACCACCGGTCCGATTGGCGTTTTGTCTGACAGTGCGGCGTCCGTCATCGATGATTCGTCCTCATATTTTCCAAATCAGTTGATTCGGCTGACCTTTGACACTATAGAGCACCGGCACGACCACTCTCCCCCAGGGAGAACTCCGTCCTTCCGACCACCCAGCGCTGAAGTCCGAAACTGAGAACCGGGAACAGGGAACTAACAACTGGTTTTGATTTCCAACCAGAGTTTTGGGGTTCGAAATCGACTCTAAATCGCCACATCTGGTTCCGGAGCCAATCTCCACAGCGACTCTTCAAAAGCGCCCGCGCCTTTACAAACCTTTACGATCCCGCTCACAACCAATTCCCGCGGCCCGCGTTCTCACAATTACGGAGCACTTCGTCTCGACTGTATCGAGCCCTTTACGTTTTGAATGTTGTAAGAAAGGCCGGCTGGTGAAGTTTATCTCTTATCGTGTCGCATATTTGAGCACTGTCGCCGTCCTGACTCTGATTCTGGCTTCGTCGCCTGCGATCGCGCAGTCCGATGACCACCAGGCGAAGCCCGTTTCTCCCCGAGCCTCAGCCAACGTCGCCGACCAGCCAGTCACCACCTTGTCGGTCCATGTGAAAGTCGTAAACGTGCTGGCAGCAGTGCGAGACAAACATGGAAGCATCGTCAACAACCTCACGAAAGACGACTTCACGCTCACCGAGGACGGACGGCCGCAAGTCATCAAATACTTCTCACGTGAAACCGATCTGCCACTCACGCTGGGCATGCTGGTGGATACCAGCATGAGCCAAAGACGTGTGCTGACCGAAGAGCGCGATGCCAGCGAAACCTTCCTCGCACAAGTGTTGAGGGAAGACCAAGACAAAGCGTTCGTCATCCACTTCGACCGCGAAGTAGAACTTTCGCAGGACCTGACGGCCTCGCATGAAAAGTTGCGGACTGCGCTGGAGTCGCTCGAAACTCCGCGGTTCACTCGCGCCAGCCAGGGTGGAGGAGGTCCGGATCCAAATTCCGGGAGTGGAGGAGGTCGCGGGTCCGGCCGTCATGGCGGCGGTACGCTTCTCTACGACGCAGTCTTCCTGGCTTCCGACGAAATGATGCAAAAGCAGCAGGGACGAAAGGCTCTGATCGTGCTTTCGGACGGCGTCGACATGGGAAGCAAAGAAAGTCTGGAATCGGCCATCGAGTCAGCCCAGCGTGCGAACACCATCGTTTATTCCGTCCTCTTTAAGGATGACGAAGCCTACGGCAACGGCGGAGGAGGATTTGGCCGCACCGGTATTAGCATCCCCGGCATGGGTGGACCGGGGATGGGACGCGGCGGAATGGGTGGCGGACGGGGTGGTCGTCGCTATCCGGAAGAACACGCCGACGGAAAGAAAGTGCTGGAGCGAATCTCCAGGGAAACTGGCGGACGCATGTTCGAAGTTTCCAAGAAGGAACCGGTTCAACAAATCTATTCCCGCATTGAAGAAGAGCTTCGCAATCAATACAACCTTGGCTACACTCCCGATCGGGCGGACGCCGGCGAGCCGGGATATCACAAGATTCTGTTAACCGCGAAGAAGAAAGACCTGGTGATTCAGGCGCGAGACGGATATTACGGGAGCCGATAGCCGGGCGCTCCCTCTGGTTTCGTTTTCCGTTCCACATGCGGGCGCTCGGAGTTTCACTCGAGTGACGTGATATGCTGTCGCCTGCCGTTAACGTACACGGCCATCCTTTTGGGCTCTAGAGGGTACCCCCGTCCAAGCTTTGCTTGGGCGGGTTCGTGCGAATGCGGTAGCAGTCTCGCTGGGCTGACCAAAAATGCAAACCCATGTTCTCGGAATCGATGTAGGCACCGGCGGAACACGCGCCGTGATTGTCGGAGAAGACGGCCGCATTGTCGCCTCCGCAACCGAGGAGCACGCACCGTTCGCCTCTCCTCAAATCGGTTGGGCCGAACAAGATCCTGAAGACTGGTGGCGTGCCTGCACCATCTCAGTGCGAAAGGCACTAACCAACGCCGGCTTGCGGGCCGATCAAATCGCTTGCGTCGGATTCTCCGGACAGATGCATGGCGCCGTCATGCTCGACGCGGCCGACAAGGTGGTTCGCCCGGCGCTCATATGGTGTGACCTGCGCAGCGACAAACAATGCCGGGACCTTACGGAACGAATTGGCGCAGAGAAACTCATCCGCCTCACTTGCAATCCCGCGTTGCCCAATTTCACTCTGACCAAGTTTCTATGGGTTCGGGAGAATGAACCGCAAAACTGGAAGCATGTCCGCTCAGTCATGCTGCCCAAAGACTACGTTCGCTTCCGCCTAACCGGCGAACGGGCCACTGACATGGCCGACGCCTCCGGCACTCTGCTGCTGGATGTCGCGAATCGGCGCTGGTCGAAGGAAGTTCTGCAAGCCGCGGAAATCGACGAGTCGCTGCTGCCTAAATTATTCGAGTCCCCCGAAGTCTGCGGAAAGATTTCCGCAGCGGGAGCCGCCGCGACAGGTTTGCATCCTGGAACACCGGTCGTGGCCGGAGCGGGAGATCAAGCTGCAGGCGCGGTGGGCATGGGCATTGCCGCACCTGGAGCGGTGAGCGCGACCATCGGAACATCCGGGGTAGTCTTCGCAGCTACCGACCGGCCTGCCTTGGACTCACGCGGAAGACTCCACACTTTCTGTCACGCTATCCCGGGCCGCTGGCACGTGATGGGAGTGACTCAAGCCGCCGGCCTTTCTCTGCGCTGGTTTCGCGACACGTTTGGCGCGGAAGCAAGCAGCGCAAATGACAAACGCGATCCTTACGAACGGCTCACCGCCGAAGCTGCCGCCGCCCCGCCCGGCTCCGACGGCCTGCTGTGGGCGCCTTACCTGATGGGTGAACGTACTCCGCACCTTGATCCCAACGCGCGTGCCGCCCTGATTGGCCTCACCGCGTCGCACAATCGCGGACACGTCGTCCGCGCTATTCTCGAAGGGGTGGCCTTCAGCCTTCGGGATTCATTCACACTCTTCTCCGGAATGGACTTACCGGTCACAAGAATCCGCCTGGGCGGGGGCGGAGCAAGGTCTCCGCTGTGGCGGCAGATTCAGGCAGATGTCTACGGTCACGAAGTGGAGATTCTTGAAGCCGAGGAAGGCGCAGCCTATGGCGCGGCGATTCTCGCCGGAGTTGGCGCCAAAATCTGGAGCTCGGTGGATGACGCCTGTAACAAAGTTGTGAAAGTGGCGCAGCGCGTGGCCCCGCAAGCCACCGCAGTCGAGCGCATGAATACAAATTACGCCGCTTATCGCCGGATGTATCCGGCAATCACATCGGTCTTTACGCCCAGCCCCGCGAACAATGCCTAAGAGTTACTCTGACAGCCTCTGTTCATTGCTGATGCTGAACTCGGCGTCCGCTCCTGGAGCGGCAGTTCCGGGCTGCCCACCACCTACGTAAAGCCGGTACGAACCCGCGGCCACGATTCGATCTCCCTGTGAATTAACTCCGCTCAAATCACGCGCATCCAGCGTGAAGTGGGCGCGTTTCGTTTCACCGGCTCCGATGGTGACGCGCGTCATTCCGCGGAGAGCGTGAATGGGCGCTCCGGGAGATTTCGGGAAACTTAGGTAAAGCTGCACAACTTCGTCGCCTTCGCGGTCGCTGGTATTTTTCACGTCGGCATCCACACTGAGTGGCTCTCCGACCTTCAGGCTTGTGGCCGAGAGTTTCACATTCGCGTAGGAGAACTTTGAGTAGCTCAACCCGTATCCGAAAGGATAGAGGGGCTGTCCTTCAAAGTACCGATAGGTGCGACTCTTCATCGAATAGTCTTCGAACGGCGGCAACTGTTCCACGCCTTTGTAAAAGGTCACTGGCAGGCGGCCCGCCGGGTTGTTCAGGCCCGCGAGGGATTCAGCGATAGCGGTCCCTCCTTCTTCTCCCGAGTACCAGGCGTCGAGGATGGCGTTGGCATTTTCGCTCGCCCAATTGACCGAGAGTGCGCTGCCGTTCATCAACACAACCACCAGCGGCTTTCCCGTGGCTTTCACAGACTTTAAAAGATCTTCTTCTTCTTTCGGCAAATCGAGTGACGTGCGATCGCCCCCGGCAAAACCCGGCACGGCGACCTCCATCTCCTCGCCTTCGAGATCCGAAGTGATTCCAACCACGGCGATCACGACATCCGCCTGTTTGGCAATCGCGACTGCATCTGCGACCGGATCCGGACTGAGTTGCCGCCACACCAGCTTCACGCCTCGGGCACGTCCCTGAAAATATTCAATCTTGATCGGATAGCGCCGGCCCTTCTCCAGTGCCACTTCCGCGACCATCGCCCTGGGGTCATGGCTCTTGCGATCGTCGACGATCATCTTGCCATCGAACCACAGACGGTTCAGGCAGCCATCCAGCCCTAGGCGATAAGTTCCGGATTCGCCGGGCGTAATGAAACCCGTCCACCGCACCGCGGGAATTGATGTCTTGGAAGTCGTGCCTGGAGCGAAAGCGAAATTCACATCCTTGTCTACCTCCACCTGCGACGGCGCACCGTTGAAAGCCGGATCAGAAAAGTATTCCCCCTTCAGTCCTGATTTGCCATCGGGCGTGGACAACGCCGAGGCCGGCACAGGCGAATATTCCAACAAAAAACTTGTGCCCGGCTCGAAGGTTACCTGTGCAGCCGGGAACTGCTTGCGAATACCCTCCAGCGCAGTGGTCGCGCGAGAAGGCGTCCCACTGTAGTTGCCCGCCAACACATGGAGGGCATCGGCCAGCGGGCCCACCACTGCAATCTTTTTTATCTGCGCATTCGTTTTCGCGTTTAACGGCAGTACGCCGTCATTCTTCAGCAACACCATCGACTCCCGAGCAGTTTTCAAAGCGAGTTGTCGGTGAGCGTCACTGTCGATCACTGAATCTGGCGTTTGCGCATACTTCACCATCTCGGGCGGATCGAACATCCCCAACCGGAAGCGCGCCCTGAACAAGCGCTTTACCGTGACATCGAGATCTTTCTCGCTCAGCAGTCCTTGTTTCACTGCGTCCACGTACTTCACGTAGTCAGAATTGTCGAGGGCCTTCTGTCCGAAGTCGGCGCATTCGTTGTCCATTCCGCGTTTGAGAGAAACTGCTGCCGCCTCCGCCATGGTCTCGGTGAACTGGTGGCCACGCTGAATATCGGTGACCGCATCGCAGTCTGACACCACATAGCCGTTGAACTCCCATGCCCCGCGCAGCTTGTCCTCGAGTAAAAAAGCGTTCGCACAGGCCGGTTCGCCGTTTACTCGGTTGTAGGCGCACATCACCGACCCCGCCTTGCCCTCAGTGACCGTGGCTCGGAAAGCGGGCAGGTAGGTGTCTTCCATATCGTGCTTGGTGGCATCGACGTTCACGGAATGTCGTGACGGCTCGGGACCGCTGTGTACTGCGTAGTGCTTCGGCGTCGCGATGACCTGAAAATATTTCGGATCGTCCCCCTGCAATCCTGTGACAAATGCCACGCCCATGCGCGCAGTGAGAAATGGATCTTCTCCGTAAGTCTCTTGTCCACGTCCCCAGCGCGGATCGCGAAAGATATTGATATTGGGCGACCAGAAATCAAGACCTTCGTAGATGTCGCGTCTACCGGCGCGAACCGCCTGGTTGTGTTTCGCTCTGGCTTCCTGACCGATGGTCGTAGCCATCTGGTGAATCAGCGGTGCATCAAAAGTGGCGGCAAGCCCAATCGGTTCCGGAAACACTGTCGCTGTCCCGGCACGCGCAACCCCGTGTAGCGCTTCGCTCCACCAGTCATATTCTGGAACTTGTAGTCGCGGAATCGCGCGCGCCTGATTCACCAGTTGCGAAGCTTTTTCTTCCAGCGTCATCCGCGAAACCAGGTCGTTCACCCGCACATCGATCGGCTGCGACGGGTCCAGATAAAGGGGAGTGCTTGAAGGCTGCGTGGTTTGCGCGCCCGAAGTGGCCAGAGTAAGGAACAGAACGATCAATCCGATGATGACGACCACACCACCATGCCGTTTTCGCATCTGCAATCCACTCCTCGATGGCGGGGATGAAAAATGACTGCTTTGTCCGCGGTGGAGTATACCATCGTTAACGTACACGGAAAGGGATTTGTGGATGCTACTTTGGTCTGCAAAATTTCGGATGATTTATGGCTGGGGCGGCGTGTTCGGGTGAGGCTGAGAAACGGAGAGTTCGCCTATCCGGCGATCTGTATCGGCTGATCCATTTCTCCGGGCGGGACGACGCCTTCTTGCCTTGGAACGTCCTTTTTCGGCAGTGGAAGGACAAACGATATCTTCGTCCCTTCCTTGTTCGACTCAATATTCATCTTGCCGCCAAAGTGGCGAACCCTCTCACGCATGCCTCTAATTCCGACACCAGAGCTTCGCGCTTGAATGCCGGACAGTTTTTCGGCAGAAATTCCCTTCCCTTTGTCCTGCACTTCGAGCGAAACGTTCTCGCTGTCACGGGCGATGCGAATTACGGCCGTCGCGCTCCCGCTGTGACGATGAATATTCGTCAGGCACTCCTGCACCAGGCGGAACATGACGAGTTCCATTTCGCGCGGCAGCCTCTCAAAATTCGCAGGAAGGTCCAGGGCAATCTCCAACCCGCTGCGCTCGCCCAGTCCCTGTATGTACCAACGCAGAGCTTCCGACAGGCCGGTTTCGTCCAGCAGCGGCGGATGCAAGAGATACGACATCGTCCGTATCTCCTGGCTCAGCTGACGGACTAACTCCTCACTCTCCTCCGTGAACTTGGAGAACACGCGAGCCTCCGGAGGCGCATGCTGGGCAGCCTGCGCAAGATTCATGCTGAGCGCCACCAATATCTGGCCGGCGCTGTCGTGCAGTTCACGGGCAATACGGCGCCGCTCTTCATCCTGAGCCTGCAACAACCGGCTGGATAAATCTCGCAACTGCTCGGATTGCCGCACTACTTCGTCAGTCCGAACACGTACTTCGGCGTCCAGGCTCTCGGCCAGCGATTTGTAGTTCTCTTCCGCCCTCTTGAGATCGGTAATATCCACTCCGGTGGGATGAAGGAAAAGAATCTCCCCCTGTTGATTCCGGATGGGATGAACCGCGAAGTCGACGACACGTTCGGTGTCATCCGCCCAGTGATAGGTCATTATCTCCCGGAAAGGCTTGCCCTGCGCGGCCTGCATGGTTGCTGCTTTGATCTTGGCTTGCACATCCTTGGAATGGCGCCACCACGGAGTATCCCAGAAGACACACCCGAGGACCTCTTCAGCGTGGTATCCACAAGCTTCAAGGCAGAGCTGGTTCGCGTCCATGATGACTCCGTCGAGCGCCATGATGCCGGCAAAAACTGGAGTCTGCTCAAACACGGCGCGGAACTTCGCTGTGGCGGCGACAGCTTCCTCTGCCATGGCGCGTTCGCGTTCCTCGATCTCCTTACGCTCGGTAATATCGAGCACAGTCCCGAGCACACGCAGAGGTGAACCATCCGCGCGATGCTCAACCTGGCCGGTGAGTTCCACCCATGCCACAGACTTGTCCTTGTGGTGGATGCGTCCCTGAAAGAACAGGCGGGCCCCACTTTCGAGAGTAGCGGCCATCGCCCGGTTGAAGGCTTCCTTATCGTCGGAGTGGACTATCTTCTCTACAAACTCGGCCTTGCTGAGCGGGCCATCCTCGCGCGTGCGATCGTAAATCTCATAGCAGCGATCGTTGTCCCAGCTGGCCTGATCCTCGTCGGGATACCAGTGCCAGATACCAAGTTCGGCGGCGTCAGTCGCCAGCCGCAGTTTTTTCTCCGACTCTACGATTCCTTCACGGGCCTGCACCTGCCGGGAAATGTCCCTGAAATAGCAGACAACTCCGTAGCCGCCCTCTGGAAGTGCGATGCGGTTGATCTGCCACTCATAGACTTCGCGAACCCCGCGATCCATCCGATGCTCGCTGTACTCAGTGACTAAATAGGGCTCGCCAGTTTCCAGAGTATGGCGGAATCGTTTGACGATCTCATCCGCGGATGCTTGCGGCCACAAAATATGCATCGCCTCGCCGAAATCCCGCCCCATCGGGTTACGAACGGCTTCGAAGGCCCGAACCGACGGAGGGTTCATGGCTCGAATCCGGAAGTCTCCATCGACCAGGTAAACCCCTAGAGGAGCCTCGTTCAGCAGGGTTTCGAATTGCTCGGTACGGCGGCGTAAAGCCTCTTCGGCCTGTTTACGAATGCGGGCCATTTCCAGATGCGTCTGCACCCGCGCCAGCAATTCGCGAGCGCTGAACGGCTTGATCAGATAATCGTCGGCCCCATGTTCCATTCCTTCGACACGCGATTCCTCGCCTGCCCGTGCGGAAAGGAGAATGATCGGAATGGTTCTTGTTTTTGGATCCGAGCGCAATTCGTGCAGCAAACCAAAGCCGTCGATATTCGGCATCATTACGTCGGTTAGAACCAGATCTGGCAAGCGCGCGTTGACCGACTCCAATGCAACCTTTCCGTCCGGAACAGCTTGTATCTGGTAGCGTTCTCCTAACAAGCGGACAAGATATTGCCGCATGTCAGCATTGTCGTCTGCGACGAGAATGACAGGACGTTTATCGCTAGCCGCATCCGCGTGCGGGAATGGCGGACAGGGCACGGGAATCAGTTCGTTGCCCGGACCAATTTCCTCTGCAACCTCGCCATTCTCCGACTCCGGAAGCCAGCGCAGAGCTTCCTCCACAAAAGGAGCAGCACCCAGTGCGGTGGTCGCCAGCGTGCGCGTCCCACCAATCCGGTCAGCCGGCAAGTGGGCACTGCCAAAGGGCAGACTTACGATGAAGGTGCTGCCCTTCCCCACGACGCTTTCCACGCGCACTGATCCGCCATGAAGCTTTACCAGTTCATGCACCAGCGCCAATCCGATACCACTGCCTTCGTGCGTCCGGCTGCGCGTGTTTTCGATGCGATGGAAGCGATCGAACAGGCGAGGCAGTTCCTGCGCTGGAATACCCACTCCGGTATCGCGGACTCGCAACTCAACGTGATCACCGGCTGCCGCCAGGTGAATCGCAATTTCCCCTGCGAAGGTGAATTTGAACGCGTTGGAGATGAGATTGAGAACAATCTTTTCCCACATGCCGCGATCGACAAAAACTGGTTCCTCGATCTTCGGACAATCCAGTTCGAGTCGGAGCCCGGCTTTGTCCGTCGCCGAGCGAAACACGCTGGCCAGTTCCACGGTGAACCCGGCAAGGTCCGTCCGTTGATAGATGGCTTGCATCCGGCCGGCTTCGATCCGCGAGAAATCCAGCAGTGTGTTCACCAGACGCAGCAGGCGGGAACCATTACGATTCACCAGTTCGAGTTGACTCTTGGCCGCTGGAGAAAGCCCCGTGTGGCTCTTGGCAAGCAGGTCCTCGACTGGACCCAGCATGAGCGTCAGTGGCGTGCGGAATTCGTGACTGACGTTGCTGAAGAAGGCTGTCTTGGCGCGATCGATCTCAGCCAGCGCCTCAAGCCGCTTCCTCTCCTCTTCCGCCACGCGCACGTTCTGGATGGCAGTAGCGATCTGGCCAGCGATCAGTTCGTAGAAGGTGCGATATTCCGCATCCAGTTTACGGGCGGGACTGACTCCCGCGATCAAAACTCCAACCGTACCGCTTTCGCCTCCGGAGGTTACGGGCAAGACCATCGCCTCGGACAGTCGTTGTTGACCAACTCCCAGAGGTAGTCCGTCTATCTCTTTTATGGAGATAACCTGCGACCGCCCTGTCTTCACGACTTCAGCCAGAGGCCACAGAGATCCGGGTGCGCATTCAGTATTCAGTCCGATCGATTCCGGGGTGAGTGCTTCAACTCCCGTGGCGAGCCCGCAGGTCTGATGCAGGCGGAGTTGCTCGCTTCCATCGTCAATGAGATACAGGACGGCGAACGGAACATCGTCTGGATTCTTCGCCAGCGTGGCCGCTAAAGAGGCGCAGACCGCGTCGGTGGTCTTCTGTACCAGAGCACTCACCGACAGTTCCGACAACGTTCCCAATCGCCGCGCATTGATGACTTTAGGTGTGACCTCGGTCGAGGGACAGAACAAGCCGGCTACATTTCCGGATTCGCCGCGGATCGGGCTATACGAAAACGAGTAATAGGTTTCCTCCACGAAATCATCGCGGTTCATCAGCAAACGGACTTCATCGACGAAAGACGCTTCGCCTTTTTCGAAAACTTTGTCCGCCAGAGGCCCACAGATATCCCATATCTCGTGCCAAATTTCCGCAGCCGGCCTCCCCAATGCCAAAGGATGTTTAGCTGAACTCAGCACGTGAATATAGGCGTCGTTGTAGAGAAACGTGACATCCTTGCCCCACCCGATCCACATGGGGTGCTGCGAGTTCAGAATCAGGTTGACCGAAGTCTTCAGGCTCTGTGGCCAGCAATCAATCTGACCGAGCGGAGTCCGAGACCAGTCGTGTTTCCGGATCAGTTCTCCCAACACTCCGCCACCAGCCAGCCAGTCTGGCGCAGGTTTGGTAGTGGGTTGCGGACTGCTACCGCCTCCGCCATCTGCAGCGCCCATCAATCTGGAAATTGTGGGAAGCAGACTGTAGGAGAGATCACCTTTCGCCACATAGGCCGCTGCGTCTACTTCTTCGGCCTGACGACGAGCGATCGCCGGGTCGTTCTGGCTGATGATCACGACTTTGACTTCAGGTAGGTCTCTGCGGATGATGCGGGTCGCCTCGAGTCCATCCATTCGAGGCATTGAGATATCCATCAGGACAAGAGCTGGCCGCAATGCTTTTGCTTTTTCGACGGCATCGAGCCCGTCCACCGCCTCGCCGCAAATCGTCCATTCAGGGCGAGAGGAGAGCAGAGAGCGGAGCCCACGCCTGACGGCCTCGTGGTCGTCGACGATCAGTATGCGGCCTGGCATGATTGCTTTTCTGGAGACTTTGCTTGATTTCATGCGTGACCGGTTATCAACTCGCTAACTGACGGAATGCCCGTGAACGAGGTAGGAAGGCACTTCGGCACGCGTAATCATAGCGAGACGGCGAACGTTCGGCAAATACAGTGTTTCCTGTACATCCGATTGGACGGGGTGCGTACGGTATTGTTGATAACCACTATGACAATAGACTTTTAGGATAATCGACTCTCCTTCCGGAGCTGGATTTCACCCTGATAAATGACCTGGGAGCTACTATTCGGAGCCCACGCCCGGATCTCGATGGCTACAATCGCCGAGAAAAAACACCCGGCCAGGGAGTTCCGGTCGCGCACCAGGCAGATCGGCAAAAATGGATGACGGGCCTCTTCTGCTGGGTTATCGTCAAGGCTGGAGGGAACGATTTATGGCAGAAGATTTCACCACCAATATGCTTCGGATGATTTGCGGAACATTATATTTTTCCACATGCATGCAGGCTTCGCACGAGATGTATGGGAGAAGCTATTTCTCTCTTGGGGTGGGCGAACGGGCTGCGCTTGATCAGGTGGTGCTTGCATCCGTGGCAGCAAACTACCACAACGTGACACCAGAGAAACTGGCCGTTCAATCCGCCGCAAAGCCAGCCGGTTTCCAGATTCAATCTTCACCGGAACCGGAAGCTGAGACGCCCTGAAGGCATGCGGGTTCCTGCAATCGGGGTTCACACGAGTCTGCACCGGTAGAAACAAGTCACAACTGTGGGGCTTCTCGTGACGCATGGCACTACATTGGAAAGACTGCCTCCGCCCTGCTATTGCCATGCCTCGCTCATTTCGGTGTAGGCCACCACTGCCGGATAGAAAAGACTAAAGATTAACTAAAGTGGCCAAAATTCGCAGCGAGACGGCGCCTCTATCTGCCGACTTGCGCCTTGTTTGAGAGCTTGAGAACATGCTGCATGAAGCTTTTCTTTTTCGTGCTTGCTGCTACCGTCTTTGAAGCGTCTGGCGACGCTACGGTACGGATCGCATTGCATCATCCTTCGCTGCCGGCGCGGATCGGCCTCTTTCTCGCAGGCACCATCTTGCTTGCGCTCTATGGCACCTCACTCAATCTGGCTCCCGTCGAGTTCGCCACCGTCACAGGGGTGTACATCGCGACTTTGTTCGTGGTATTTCAACTTGCGAACTTTGCCTTCTTCCACGTTCTTCCCACACCGTCTGTGTATCTGGGTGGAGCATTCATAGTGACCGGTGGGTTGATCGTTTTCTTCGGTCGATAAAGCCCCCTGAATTCACCTGAGCCACCGGGGACGGCCCCATGAAAGCCCGCGGCCGCTGAGAGCGAATTTAGAAACATCCGCCACGGAAATTAACTATTTCGTTAATAATGCTACGGCTATATCTAGCCCAACTTTACACAACAAAAACTGGAGAGAAATGGGGCCTCAGTGGGGCCGCTGAAGCTCGCCTGAAATCTCCTGGCAAAATGCTCGTAAAGAATAGATATCAGGCCGCATACGTGATAAAGTTGTGGCTCTTGACCGCTCCAGAATGGGCTCCCAAAGCTGATTTCCTTAAGGAGTTGTCCATGTTGCCGATCTGATGATTTTTTTGCAGATCGCTACCGCATCGCGCTCTAACCCGGCCGCAACCCGAGAAAGAGCACACCTTCAGACCTCACATGACTCACTCAGCAATACGCCTACGACTTCGCTGGCCAAATCTGGTTGTCACACTTGTTATTTTCAGCCTGGGATGGCCCGCAACCAGCTTAGGTGCCCGTGCGGCTGAAACCGGTCATACACCCGACAAGAGCCTCGCACCCATCCTCAATTACATATCGTCCGGTTGGGACACACTCACCCGTTCGATGACCGACTGCCAGACGGTGGTGGATCCAAAGCTGGTCGAAGCGTCAGTGCTTTTTCTGCCCGCTGATTTCCCCGCGCCTCCGTCGGTAAAAGACATGCAGAAGCGCTGCAACATACAGGTTCAAGCGCTGCCGGCGGTCATCACCGCTCCCGGACAAATTGATCCTTCGAAGATTTCCCCCGGATTGCTATACCTGGAAAATAAGTACGTGGTTCCTGGCGGCCGCTTCAACGAAATGTACGGCTGGGACAGCTACTTCATCATCCTTGGATTGTTACGTGACGGGCGAATCGACCTGGCCCGGGGCATGGTGGATAACTTTTTCTTCGAGATCGAGCACTACGGCACGATCTTAAATGCCAATCGTGCGTACTACCTCACCCGCTCTCAACCCCCGTTTCTCACTTCCATGATCATGGCGGTTTACGAAGCTGAGAAGGCAGCTGGCCACGAGAACCGTGCCTGGCTGGAAAAAGCATACCGCTACGCAAGCAAGGACTACGAAACATGGAACCGCGATCCTCACGTCGCTGGATCCACCGGCCTTTCGCGATATTACGATTTTGGCAACGGCCCGGCCCCCGAAAGCCTGAAAGACGAAGCTGGAGTCCATCGCAAGGTCGCCAATTACTTTCTGCTCCATCCGGAAGCGGGGCGCGGTTATCTGGTAGAGAGTAACGCCGCGTCAGACTCCGCCGTCGGGTTCCGCTTTTCCGTTCAGCTGTGCGATGCAGCCAAGATCATGGCAAAGCCCGAATGCGAAAACGCAAAGGAAGTGTCCCTAAGTCCGGACTACTACAAAGGTGATCGATCGATGCGCGAATCCGGATTCGATATTTCATTTCGCTTTGGACCTTACGGGGCCGCCACCCATCACTATGCCCCAGTTTGCCTGAACAGCCTGCTCTATAAAACCGAAAAAGATTTGCAGGAGATGAGTCGGATCCTTGGCCGCAACGAAGACACGCCCAAATGGCAAAGCCGGGCGGAGGAACGAAGAGACCGGATCCAGAAATATCTATGGGACCCTGCTCGCAGAATGTATTTTGATTACAACTTTTACACCGGCGTGCGTTCTTCGTACGAATACATCACTACTTTCTATCCTCTATGGGCCGGCGTGGCAACTCCCGAACAGGCGCAGGGCCTGATGCGTAATCTGGGAATTTTCGAACAGCCCGGCGGCCTGGCTATGAGTTCCACCGAAGCTGACGTGCAATGGGACTACCCGTATGGCTGGGCGCCAACGCAGATTGTCGCCATCGAAGGTCTGCGACGTTACGGTTTTAACGACGACGCCAACCGCATTTCGTACAACTTCCTGGCCACGATCGCGGAGAACTTTCGCCGTGACGGCACCATCCGGGAGAAATACAACGTCGTTAATCGCTCTTCGGACTCGGGCGTCCACGCGGGGTATCAGCAAAATGTGATCGGTTTCGGCTGGACCAACGCGGCATTTCTGGTGTTTCTAAATGAATTGCCGAAGGACTGGGTCGACCGACTGGCGAAGGAGCAACTCGTAACAGGAGTTCCCGTCGCGCACTAGGTAAATCAAAAACAAAACTTGGGGACCATCGAGAAAAAAACTAAGGCCGGGCGCCCGACGCTTCCTGCAACTGCTGCGCGATCTTCAATTCGCGTTCGGCGTCTTCGTTCTTCCCCATATCGCGATAGGCCTGCCCTAACAGGTGATGGGTCGTGGAATTGTTAGGATCCATACTCATCGCGCGTTGCAAGGCCCTCACCGCCAACTCGGGCTCTCCCTTTTTCTCCAGCACTTTTCCCATCAATATATAAGGACCGGTGGACGTCGCATCCAGCCAAATGGAGCGTTGCAGTAACCGCTCCGCCTCATCGAATTTCTGGATACGGGAGTAGGCGTCGGCCAGCTTGTAGTAAGTTGGCGCGTGTCCCGGGTTGAGCGCCAGCTCCTGCCGGAAATCGCTGATCGCTTCCGGAATTCTCGATTTGTACATATGCAGCTCTCCCAGAAAGAAGTGGGCCAACGGGAGTTTGGGGTCGAGCGCGACGGCTTTCTGAGCGTACTCCTCAGCGATGGGATCGAATTCCTGGCGCAGCAGCATGCGTGCCGTAAATAAATAGCTGGCGGCAGAGTCAGCCGGAACATCGAACATGCGGGCGAAAGCTTGCCGCGCCTGCGGGTAATTTTTGGATTGGATGTAGCACAGTCCCAGAATGTAGACCGCATCCACATTGGCGCGCGGATACCAGGTCTGAACTTTCTCCAACAGCGGAATGGCTTCGCCGGGCTTCCCCGAGAGATAGTAGGAGAGTCCAAGTAACTGCACTGCTTCCTTATTCTGAGGATCTTCTGCCAGCGCCTGCTTGAATGAATCAATCGCCTTGATGTAATCGCCCTTCCTGTAATACGCCGTACCCAATTCACTGGACAGGCCTTTCAGTCCGGGCTTTTTCGCCGCGAGATCCGCAAGCTGTGACACCGCTTCCTCGTATTTGCCCTGTTGCAGCAGAGATCGTGCTGCGGCAAAGTCAGAGTCAACCATCTCAGGATGTGATTGAGCCGTGTTGCCAGACGCACTCTGTGAGGAAGGCGACGAGGCCTGCGGCCACACTGAGACCGTGCAAACCCCCACGAACAGCGTCATCCATGTCGCCAATCTCATCGAAGTTTTCGAGTGGGGGAAATTCATGACCACAGTTGGGAGCTACTCGAATAAAGGCCCTGAAATTAGAATATAAACTCGAAGATGACCGGGCGCCTACGGGTGTTCGATGCTCAAGCCTCGAAACCCAAGCCTCGAAGAGGCCGGACGATAAGCACAAAAAAGAGGGAGCCTCAGCGGCTCCCCCGAGTCAGATACCCATACAAATGAGTTAGAAGGTGATCTTCAGACCGAAATTCAACTGCCGCATTGAGGCGTTAGGCGCGAGGCTGGTAATCAGCCCTGCTCCCGAAGACGCTGAGCAATCGATACAGTTGCTGGGGTTGTTAAGATTGACGTGATTGAAGACGTTGAACGCTTCAAACCGGAACTGTGCTCCAAAACGCTCGGTGATGGCGAAGTTCTTGAACAACGACATATCGGCGTTGAAGAAGCTCGGCCCGGTAAAAGCATTCCGTCCGCTGCCAAAGTGCTCAATCAGCGGGCGAGTGAAGGGACCCTGGCTGGATCCCGGTGTGGCCAGCGGCGCGACCGGTGAGAAGAATGGGACATTCTGTTTCACCGGATCGAAATGACCCACGGAGGTGTGCAGATTTCCGGTCAGGATTGGCCGGCAGATGTTGACGTCTTCTTCCTGACTGCACTCATTGTAGGATGCACTCCATGGTAACCCGCTGCTCCAGTTGATCGTGGTGTTCAACTGGAAGCCCCCGACCAGTAAGTTCAACGCTCTCCCGGCATTGCCCATGAGAGCTTTTCCCCGGCCAAACGGCAACTCATAGACGCCGCTGGTCGAGAACACGTGCTTGCGATTGAAATCATCGGGACCATAGTTCACCGACGGATCAATATTGGCATAACCACCGTCGTGAGTCAGGTTCTTTGCCCAGGTGTAGTGCGCAACAAACTGCAAGCCGCTGGCAAAGCGCTTGTCGATCTTGGCCTGCAGTGCGTCGTAGTAGTTGGGTGCGTCGTTTCCAAAGAAGGAAATATCCTGCGTCCATCCATATCTGGCGAAGTAGGGTCTCCGTTGGAACTGGGGAACGCCGGAACCGAAGCCTACGACTGACGGTTGGTTGACGTTGACATCAGGGTTGTTGGCGTAGAAGCCGTGTCCGTTGTTGCCCACGAACGCGAGTTCCATCGAAACGGTGTTGCTCAGCTGATGTTGAACCGTAAGGTTGTAAGCATCAAGCCGGGCCAGGCGCATACGGTTCGGACGTGAGCGGGCGAAAATGCCAACAGGGAGCGGCAGCAGACCGTTCGACGGCACGGCCGGGAATACCGGCGCTGTAGGTCCGGCTGAAAGGTTGAACACAGCGTCCGTCTGGGTGTTGGCGTTGTCGTTTTGAACCGCCAGTACAGGCAGGTTCTGGGTCACGGCGTGACCAAAGATGGATCCGAAGACGCCGATATCATAGCTGCGTCCGTAACCCATCCGGACCACGGTAGAGGGAGTTACCTGGTACGCGATACCTAGGCGCGGCCCAAAATTCTTCCAGTTCTTGTCGATGTTAAAGTTGCGGCCGATTCCTCCCACTCCTCCTACGCGGATCAATCCTGTGCTTAGATCCAGTAGGCCGCCATTACCATTAGCGTTCACGTATTCAGGATTGATGATGTCCCAGCGCAAACCGTACGCGATGGTCAGCTTGGAAGTCGCGCGCCAGGTGTCTTGCCCGTAAAAGTAGAATCGCTTTTGACGTTCTGCAGCATCGGTCGAAGTGCTGATGTAGCGCTTGAACGTGGTGACGTCGCCCAACAGGAACGTGGCCAGGGCCACGCCTCCACCAGCGGTGGCGTCGGAGGTCCGCTCCTTGGCGAACGTCAACTCACCGGCACGGTGGTTATCGCTTGGCACGCGCAGGTTGCGCGCGTAGCGAATGTCGCCACCAAATTTGATCTGGTGGTTGCCGCTGATCTTCGTCCAATTGTTGACCAACTGGAACTGATCTTCCTGCTCGATCAGGGGGCAGTTGCAGCGATTGACTCCCAACCCGTATCCAAAGTTGCTTAGACCACCGGTCAGGGCGATGTCGCCGGTGCCGGTTCCATCTCCGCCCGACTTTCCCACAAAGTAAGAAGGCTGACCTGAGGTGAAGTCAGTTCCGGTATTAAGTCCTGGGATGCCTGCATCAGACGCTGGCGTGGTACCCACACCGTTCGGAACCACATTCACGTGATAGCGAACATAGCCAAAACGGAAGTCGGTCAGAACGCTCGGCCTGAAAGCGTAGTCGAATCCGGCAGCAACACTTTGGTCGCGGCTCTTGGAGGCGCCCGCAAATCCGCCCGTGCCAAAGCCGTTTCCACCGAGATCGCCGAAGGCTGCTGCGCCGGTCAGAGAGTAATTGGCGAAGCTATAGCGGCCGAAGGTATGCAGCTTCGACGTGGTTTGGTCGTCGATGCGCACATTAAATTGGTCATTATTGAAGATGCCGTTTCCACCGGCGGCGAAGTTGTTGATCAGTCCCGCGCTGGTCGGATTCGGGAACTGCTGCAGCAGTGCCACTGCCTGCGTTGAGAGACGACTGTTCGGTATTAGATTCCCGGCGAAAGGCGTTCTGCCCGTCCCGTCCGCAGCCCCAGTAGCGGGATCATAAATCTGGTTCGCGTACTCGCTCAGATCGCAATTCGTGACCCCGGCAACGCCGCAAGTTGATCGGACCAGCGACGAAGGAATCGATTGCAGGAAAGAAGACCCAATCTTCGAGCGCGTTGCCTGATAGTCGCCAAAGAAGAAGAGCTTGTCTTTGATGACGGGTCCGCCGATCGATGCCCCATACTGGCCATAAAGAATGGGCGGGATGGTGCGGCCGGTTACCGGGTTCGCCTTGGATGGACTCTGACTGAATGGATCGCGAGCTTGCGTGGCATCGCTGCGGCGGAACCCGAAGACGCTGCCATGCAGCGAGTTGCTTCCCGATTTGGTCTGGCTTGCGACCACTCCGGCAATGGCTTGGCCAAATTCCGCGTCATAGTTCTGACTCGTCATCTTAGCTTCGGTAACCGACTCCAACGTCGGATTGATTACGATGATGCCGAGAATCGGATCGCGATTGTCAGTTCCGTCCAGCTGAAAGCCGGTGCCGGCAAACGTCTGACCATTTACCCTGGTCTGCAAGCTGCCCTGAGGGTTTTCGCTGGACGCGTGTGACCATCCAAGTTGCTGAGAACCCGGCGACGCCAGGACCAGCGCCGTGAAGTTGCGATTGAACAGCGGCAAGTCTTCCACCGCTTTCTCGTTAAAAATCGTGGCGACATCGGCGCGGTCGGTTTTGAGCTGAGGGGCTTCGGCTGCGACTTCGACCGTTTCGGTTGCGCCTCCAACCTGGAATTGTCCGTCCACACGAGCTGAGGTATCTGCCGAAACGAGGATATTGTTGGCCTCGAACGATTTGAATCCGGCGCCGCTGGCCTTCACAACATAGGTGTCAGGAACCAGGTGCGTGACGCTGTAGTTGCCGTCGGCGTTGGTCGTGGTTTCAATCGTCGTGCCCTTGGCTGCCGACGTCACGTGACCTTCGCACCCGCAACCGCCGCACCCGACGGGTCGGTGATGGTGCCGAAAATACTGCCATAGACCGCCTGAGCGGCCGCTTGCGGCGTGCACAACCCGCTGCCAAACACCAACAACGCCAGCACACAAACAAATACGGAGAACCTCTTCATTGCCGCCTCCACACACTGATTGCTTTTTTGGGCAAGGTCCTTGCCAGCGAGAAATAGACGCGCGCACGACGAGGTCGCGCACCAGATCGATGCCTGTTCGAATTCCTGTCTTGCAGAGTTCGCCCCATTTCAGAACCACGAAAAACGGTTAATACAAAACCACTAGTTGAAACCCAAGGCAGCAGTTGGCCTTCCCAACGATTGGTGAGTTGTAGAGTGTTGAAAGCGTTGAGAAATGCGTCCAAAGCTCTCAAATCGGGTTATGACATTTGGAAGTTCAGGGTCGCGGTCGATATGAAAAAAAAGAATTCGCCGAATTCATTTTCGCGCTTTCAGAATTCTGGGAATACCTCGTAACCTACTCATCCTATTGTCTTAAAGTGAGGTTTCACCACTTGACGAGAGTACGAAATCAGCAGCGCCGCCGAAAAATCGACCTGCGCCAAGCCTGCCAAAAAAACTGAGTTGAGGCACGTATCATGAGGTTTGATACGGTGACGCAGAAGATATCTCTTGTGCTTGCCGCTTGATGCAACGGCTTGTTACCCTAAGTTAAATGTCTGTTACACGCGCCCCGAGTCCGGAACGTGAGCGGTACGTGGCTCAGATTGACAAGCTCGTCAACAGCCAGGTGCTTCATGGATCCGAATCTCTCTGCAAATTGCTTCGCTATCTCGCTGAACACGCGCTCGATCATCCCGGCTCATCGCTGAAGGAATACCAAATTGCGACCGAGGTTTTTGGTCGTCCACACGACTTCGATCCCCAACACGATTCCACCATCCGAGTTCAGGCCGGCCGCCTCCGCCTCAAACTCGCGGAGTACTACAGCACCGAGGGCGCGGAAGACGATCTTGTAGTCGAAATCCCGAAGGGCACGTACGTAGTGTCATTCCACAACCGCTCCCTGCTGCCTGCCAAGGCACGTCTGGCCAGCTCAGCCTCTCTCGGTCAGAAAACCTTGACGGAGGTCAAACCGGCTCGCCGGTGGCCCATGGTGACGGTCATCCTCTCAGTCCTGCTGGCCGTGGCGATCGCAGCCATTGCCTTGCTTCTGGCCGACGAGAGCCGCAATCGGGCGCAAAGGGTGAGCGGAACGGAGCCAGCAGTTCCTGCGGCGTTTTCCGCCTTTTGGAAAGCCTATGTCACCGGTCAGGAAGAACCCTGGGTTATTTTCAGCAATGGCGCATTTGTGGGACGGCCTGAAACCGGAATGCGCTATTTCGATGCCAGTCGGGATCCGCGCGACGTCATCCTGGATCACTACACCGGAGTGGGAGAGGTGTTAGCGATCCATGCTCTCGATCGCACGTTTGGTTCGCTGCACCGCCAGATTCGAGTCAAGCGCGGCAGTCTGCTTTCACTCGACGACGTCAAGAACAACGACATGATCTTCGTGGGCTCTCCCGCGGAAAACCTGACGCTGCGGGAAATCCCCAACTCGCAGGAGTTCGTCTTCCGCCGTCTCGAGTCCGGGCCGCGCAAGGGTGACTTGTCGATCGCGAACGTCCACCCTCAATCCGGAGAGTCCGAGTACTGGATGGGCAGCCCGTCTCATTCGGCGCTGACCGAGGATTATTCCGTCATTGCCCTGGTGCACGGCCTGAATCCTGCGAAGTCTGTCCTGATACTTGCCGGCACCACCACCATCGGGACCCAGGCGGCGGTCGAATTTGTCTGCCAGCAGAATTCTCTCGAAGAGCTGCTGCCTCGCCTCAAGTTCTCGAACACGGGAGAACTGGAGCCCTTTGAAGCTGTGCTACGGGTCAAAGTCACGCGCGGCGTTCCCGTTGAGTCCGAGATCGTGGCCTTGCGCACTCGAAACCCTTAGGGCGGGACAACGAAGGCTGCGAAATCACGGCCCTGGTGGCTTCAGTTGCGGATCGAGTTCCGCCGCCCGCTGAAATTCCTTCTGAGCTTCCGCCACTTGTCCCTTCCTCTGCAGTGCCTCAGCCAAGTGATAGTGCGCGGGTGCGTAGGTAGGGACTAAATTGATCGCGGCCTGGAACTGAGAAATTGCTCCCTCGAGATCCCCAAGACCCAACAACCTCTTTCCAGAATTCGTATCGAAGGTCGCCGCCTGCAGGCTGGTCTTGTCTTTGCTGATCTGCGTCCCCAGAACGCGCTCCCGCGCGGCGCCCTCCTCATCGCCCAACTGGCGCAGGACAGTTGAGAGAGTGGTATGCGCTCCAGCGAAGTCGGGTTGCAGGCGAATGGCTTCGCGCAACGATGCGGCGGCCTCCTGCAATTTTCCCTGTTGTTTGAGGACAGTGCCCAACGTGTAGTGGGCCTCGGCGTAGTCAGGTTTGGCGTGGATCGCTGCCTGGAGTTCATTCGCCGCCTGATCAAACTTGCCCTGCTGCCAGAACGTAACTCCCAGCGTGTAGTGAATATCGGGCTGCGCGGCATCCAACTCCGCTGCCTTTTGCAGCTCGACAATCGCGTCCGCCAACTGGTCTTTCAATTTCAGCGCTAAGCCCAGATCGTAGTGCAAAGTCGCATCCTCAGGAGTGGTCTTCAAGGCAGATCGAAACTGTTCGATGGCAGCATCGAAATCAGCCTTCTGCAAATAGGCGGTCCCGAGATTGGTGCGATAACCGGAGTCGTCAGGTTTGATTCGCAGCGCCGCTTCGAACTCGGGAATGGCGCCGGCCGCGTCCCCAGATTGGATCAGCGCCAGGCCAAGATTGTTGTGCGCATCCGCATCGTTGGGACTAGACTGCACAGCCTGCCGGAAGGCAGCCACGGCTCCCTCTACTTCCCCGGCGCGTTGCAGCATTTTTCCCAGCTGGGTCTGCGCCTCGACCAACCCAGGTTGAATCTTGACCGCGGTCTGCATTTCTCCAATGGCTTTCTCCGGCTGCGCCGCATCCTCGAACGCTCGGCCCAGATAGTAGTGCGCCTGCGCGTTTCCTGGAGAAGCCTGGACCGCCTGTTGCAGCAGCCGCACTGCGTCCTCGACCTGCTTCTGCTGCCAGCGCACCACGCCGAGATGTAAGGCCGCCGAAGCGAACTCCGGTTGCAGGCGCAAAGCTTCGGAAAATTGCGCCGCAGCTTCTTCCGGTTTCGAGGTTTGCGCCAGCACGGACCCAAGTTCGTCGCGCAGATCCGCTCTCTTCGGCTGTAGCTCCACAGCTCTTTTCAGTTCGGCGACCGCCGTCGTCAGGTCGGAACGAAAGCTCGCGATTCGGCCAAGAGTTCGATGAGCGTCCGCATCATTGGGAGCCAACCGGACGGCTGCGCGGGCCTCGACTTGAGCTTGTGCCATATCTCCGCTTTTGGCGAGCGCGCTGGCCAGATTCATGTGTGCCTGGGCAAGATTCGGCTTCAGTCGCAACGCGATCCGGAACTGCGGGATGGATTCAGCCGTCTGTCCTTGCGACAACAACACCCAACCCAATAAGTTATGCCCTTCAGCGCTGCCGGGCGCGAGTTTGACGAGTTGTTCGAACGCACTCCGGGCTTTGACCAGATCGCCAGTCTGCGCCGCGGCCGCTCCCTGCCGGTAAAGCAAATCAGCCGTGCTGGGATGGGTTTGCTCCTGAGCAACCAGAGAGATCACAAGAGTCGCGACTAAAACGGCAAGGATGATCACCCAGCCCCGGGCAGACACAGAGCGGCCATTTTCGGCAATTGGGGTCAGCTCTGATTCGAAGGCCACTCAAAAATACTACTATGCCTCGTTGGCCACGATGGGGCTTGAAAGTAAAGCGTCAACCACCAAGGACACGAAGGATCAGGAGGAAAACCAAAGCCTTCGAGAATTCCTTCGTGAACCTTCGTGTCCTTGGTGGTTGATGCTCTTGTTTTGGGCCCTGGCTTGACCCTCCGGTATTCGAGCCCTAGTATTCGGACTGGGCCATGAATCCAGCTTCGTCCCTGCGGTCACAGTCTCGCGCCCTTCTTTTAGCTGGAGGTCTGGCTGCACTTCTGCTCATTCTCTCAGCAGCATCTTTCGCCGGCGAGACCGCAAAGACCGCTCCCATCGCCAACTTCACTGACGTCGCTGAAAAGGCCGGCTTGATGATGTCCAATGTCTTCGGCGGCAAGGACACAAAGAAATACATCATCGAGACCACGGGAACCGGCGTGGCCATCTTCGATTACGACAACGATGGCTGGCCGGATATTTTTCTGGTCAATGGAACAACGCTCGAAGGTTTCCCCGCAGGGACTGCGTCCGCGCCGAGCAATCATCTGTATCGCAATAATCACGACGGAACATTTGTTGACGTTACCACCAAGGCCGGCTTGACTGCGACCGGATGGGGCCAGGGCGTCTGCGTAGGAGACTACGACAACGACGGCTGGGAAGACCTCTACGTCACCTACTATGGAAGGAACCGCCTCTATCACAATCAGAACGGAGCTTTCACCGAGGTAGCTGGCGACTCCGGCGTTGCGGGAACCGGCAAAGCCTGGGGAACAGGATGTGCTTTCGTCGATTACGACCGCGACGGTCTGCTCGACTTGATGGTCGCAAACTACGTGGACTTCGAGGTGTCCACTGCTCCGGCGCCGGGAGAGAGAGCATCGTGCGTGTGGAAGGGCGTTCCGGTCATGTGCGGTCCGCGTGGCTTGCCCGGGTCCAAAAATATTCTTTACCACAACCTGGGCAAAGGAAAGTTTGAAGACGTCACCGCGAAAGCGAAAATCGATCAGACCAGCGGACACTACGCCTTCAGTGTCTCCACCTTCGACTTCGACGATGACGGGTGGCCCGACATCTTCGTCGCCTGCGACAGCACTCCCAGCATTCTTTATCACAACAACCGTGACGGAACTTTCACGGACGTAGCCGTCACAGCTGGCGCCGCCTTCAATGAAGACGGTCGCGAGCAAGCCGGAATGGGATCAACCATCGGCGATTACGACGGCGACGGGCGGCTGGATATTTTCAAAACCAATTTTTCCGATGACACCTCGACCCTCTATCGCAACAACGGCAACGGCACGTTCGACGACGTAACCTTCGCCGCCGGCCTCGGCCTTTACACGCGTTACCTGGGTTGGGGCACTATGTTCCTTGACTTCGACAACGACAGCTGGCCCGACCTGTTGCTGGTCAACGGCCATGTCTATCCCGAAGTCGACAAGCAGAATCTGGGCAGTAGTTATGAAGAACCACGGATTCTTTATCACAACAACGGCAACAAGACTTTCAGCGACATCTCCGCACAAGCCGGTCCCGCAATCACTGCCGTCCACGCTGGACGCGGTCTCGCTATCGGCGACCTGTGGAATGACGGCCGCATTTCAGCCGTGATCACCAACATGAATGCCCCAGCAAGCCTGCTGGTAAATCAGGTTCGTTCGCCCAATCATTGGATCGGAATTAAAGCAGTCGGAACCAAATCTAACCGTGATGGAATTGGCGCGCGCGTTACGGTAAAGGTGGGAGCGCGAGTATTAGTCGACGAAGTCCGCAGCGGATCCAGTTACGACTCGAACAACGACATGCGCATCCACTTCGGGCTGGGATCAGCGACCAGGATAGATTCGATCCAGATTCGCTGGCCAAGCGGACTCACCGAGCGCTTCGAAAATATTTCAGTGGACACGATTCACACCTTGAAAGAAGGATTAGGCATAGGGGCCGATGCTCCCACCCCCCCGCCGTCGGTGTCCGAGGCAGGCACAAGAACAAACTAGGCGAGCTTTGCTCGCCCATCTGGACGAGGGCGCCCGGGTCTACATTGTTAGGAGATGGCAAAATCCTCTTCCCACGACACGAAGGTGCACAGAGGAACCTCGTGCTAGAATTCGCCCCTGCTTCCAGTCAGCGCAATTGTTACTTGCATCTCAGGTACTACTCTAAGTTGGTCATATACATGAAACGCTCCACACTCTATGCCCTCCACCGAATTGCATGCTGCTTCATCCTGAGCGTCATCCTCTTGATGGGTTCAGTACACGCGGATGGGCCATCGCACTCCCTGGAACTATCCCGAACCGATCGTCCGTGGGAGTTTCTGTCGGCCGTAGGCCAGCGTGCGGGACTATTCGGAAACGAAACTGGAACCTTAGAAGCCTGGGTCTATCCGCTGAAAATCCTGCGCGACTTTCGCCTTCGCTTCCTGGTGGATGGCCACGTGATCCCTGCTGAATCGCTGGCTCGCACTCTCACGGTGCGTCCGGAATCCAGCACAATTCTTTACACGGATGACACGTTTGCGGTGCGCGAGACTCTCTTCGTCCCCGTACACGAATCCGGCGCGGTCATCATCGTTGAAGTTGAAACAGCTCAGCCCCTCGATGTGCAGGTTGTTTTCGAGCGCGACTTCCAACTGGAATGGCCCGCAGCGCTAGGTGGAACGTACGCTTATTGGGAACCGAGACTGAGCGCCTTCTACTTCGGCGAAGAGCAGAAGAAGTTTTCTGCTTTTGTTGGATCGCCTACCGCCAGCGAGGTCCGTCAGGAATACGACACCAACTATTCGAGCGCGAAGGAAAACTCATTTCACCTCGGTGTGATCAATAAAGGCAAAGAGACAAAAGTTGTCGTGATTGGGGCGTCGGTAAACGGTCAGCCGGAAGCAGAAGCTACCTACAGACGTCTCGAAAGCAACTACGCAGCGCTTGTAAAAGAGTCCGCGGACTACTACCGCGCTTATCTCGACAACACGGTCAGCGTCGATCTTCCTGATCGTCAGTTGCAGCAGTCCTATGACTGGGCGCGAGTGAGTGTGTTGCAGGGCCTTGCAACGAATCCTTATCTGGGCACAGGTTTGATTGCGGGATATCGAACGTCTGGCGGAGGCCAGCGTCCGGGATTCGCATGGTTTTTTGGACGGGACGCGCTATGGACGTCCCTTGCCCTTGATGCTGAAGGTGATTTCAGCAATACACGCGGCGCGTTGGAATTTCTGAGCAAGTATCAGCGCGCCGACGGCAAAGTCCCACACGAAATCTCGCAAGGCGCAAGTTTCGTCCCATGGTTCACGGACTATCCATATCCTTACGCATCTGCCGACGCGACGCCGCTGTACATCATCACCATGAACGATTACGTGGTTGCGAGCGGCGATGTGGCGTTCGCGCAGCAGAAGTGGGACAGCTTGTGGAAGGCTTATCAATTCCTGCTTTCCACGTACGATGCGCAGGGACTGCCGCAGAATTTTGGTACCGGTCACGGCTGGGTCGAAGGTGGCCCGCTGCTTCCCGTCCATACCGAACTCTACCAGAGCGCACTCGGAGCCGAGGCCTTGCGGGCGCTTTCCAGTCTGGCCCATCTCGCCGGAAAAGAAGACATCAGCAAGAAGCTTGGCGAAGACTTCTCACACCAGCAACCTTTATTGAACAAGACCTTCTGGTCCGCCGAGAAGAACCGTTTTGCTTTTGCTCTCGATCAAACCAACCACCAAGTAGATGAGCCCAGTGTACTCGCCACTGTTCCGATGTGGTTCGGTTTGCTCGATGACGAAAAGGCCGCCACCATGATTACTGAACTCGCCGCACCTGAGCATCAGGCCGACTGGGGAATGCGGATCATTTCTTCTCGCTCGGCGAAATACGGTGCTGGCGGCTATCACTTCGGCTCAGTCTGGCCACTATTTACGGGATGGGCATCGGTCGGCGAATACCGCTACCATCGATCGTTGCCTGGATTCTCCAATCTCAAAGCCAACGCCGAACTTGCGCTAGATGGCTCTCTGGGGCACGTCACGGAGGTTTTGTCGGGAGACTACTACCAGCCTCTCTCTACCAGTTCCCCGCACCAGATCTGGTCGGCCGCGATGGTGGTCAGTCCGCTGCTGCGTGGGTTGTTCGGTCTGCAAACTGATGCAGGAGCGCACCGGGTTACGATGTCGCCCCATGTTCCCGCCGACTGGGCATGGTTCACCGTCGACAATGTGCGCGTGGGTACAGCCTCGCTCCGCATGGCTTACCACAAGAGTGTGAACGAGATTTCTCTCACCACGACTCGTGGCGGCAGCGGAGACTGCAATCTGGAATTCTCGCCGGCAGTGAGCACGCGCGCCCAGATTGTCGCCATAGAGATGAATGGCAAGCGAGTACCGTTCCAGATCAAGAAGAGCGACGTCGATCAGCACGTCACTATTCAAGTTCCGGTCGGCCCGGGAGAGAATAAGCTGACCATCCGCCTCAAAAACGATTTTGGACTCAGCCTGTCGTCAACATTGCCGTCTCTCGGAAGTGCGAGCGAGGGATTACGGGTGATGTCTGAGTCGTGGACACCGGGGCGAGAGACTCTTACTCTCGAAGTTTCCGGCGCGCCAGGCAAGCAGTATGAACTCGGCATGTGGAATCCCGCGCAAGTGGCGTCTGTCGAGGGAGCCGAACTGATAAGGACTGACGCGGCAACCGCAAAAATCAAAATCAACATCAAGCCACTGAACGATGCCGCCGAACCTTATCCGCGTGAGAGAATCGTCATTCATTTCGTCAGCAAGCCGAAATAATGATGAACGAACGCCAGTCCTCTGGAGAGATATCTATGTCCTCTTCCTGCCAGCGCTTCGTTGTCTTTCTGTTTGTGATTGCACTTATTCCCGGTTTTGTTTTTTCACAATCCGCCCTTTCTTCTCAGTCCAATACTTCTCTCGAGGCCGTAACCGGCTCGCAGCCAAGGCGTGATGGCATTGACGTTCAAGCCGGCTCGGCAAGCTTGCGCATTACCGCCCTCCGAGACGACATCATCCGCGTACGCATCACTCCCAGTAGCTCTTTTCCCGAGGACGCTTCATGGGCAGTGCTTCCTGAGCGGCGCAGCAAGTCCGTCGATGTGCAACCGACGCAGGACGCCACCTCGGTCGGCTTCCGCACCACTTCTCTCGACGTCCGCATCGAGCGCAAGCCTCTGCGTCTGGTAGTCCGCGATCTAGCCGGCAGTATTATTTCCGCCGACGACGTTGCGCGCCCCTACTGAATTCCAGCTCGGCGGATTTTCCGTCCACAAGACCATGCCAGGCGACGAACATTATTTCGGACTGGGCGACAAGGCTGGCACTTTCGACCGCAGAAATCAGGCTTACACACTCTGGAACACCGACGTCGGCACGCAGGAATCGATCGATCCTATTTATAAGAGCATTCCCTTTTTTCTCGCCATCGGTGGCGGCCGCACTTATGGATTGTTCCTCGACAACACCTGGCGGAGCTGGTTCGATTTCGGCAAGCAATCACGTGACGCGTATTCTTTCGGCGTCCGAAGGTGGACCTCTTGACTACTACCTGATCTGCAGCCCGACTCCCAAGCAGGTGATCGAAGGCTACGCCTACCTCACCGGAACTCATCCACTGCCACCGCTGTGGACTCTCGGTTTCCAGCAGTCGCGCTACAGCTACACCCCGGAATCACAGTTGCGCGAGATCGCCGACCGCCTCCGCGACGACAAGATCCCTTCAGACGTGCTCTACCTCGACATCGACTATCAGGACAGAAATCGACCTTTCACCGTCAATCCTCAGACGTTTCCCAATTTTCCCGGCTTGGTCTCCGATCTGCGCAAGCAAAATTTCCATCTCGTGCTGATTACCGATCTGCACATTGCTCACGCTCCCAACCAGGGTTATGCGCCCTACGACTCAGGAGAAGCGGGCAATCATTTTGTGAAGAAAGCTGATGGCAGCGAATTCGTCGGCATAGTTTGGCCCGGACCGGCAGTCTTTCCTGACTTCACCCGAGCCCAGACGCGCCAATGGTGGGGAGGCCTCTACAAAGACTTCGCGAAGGATGGCGTCTCCGGCTTCTGGAATGACATGAACGAGCCCGCTGTGTTCGACGGACCCGGCAAAACCATGCCGCTCGACAACGTCCATCGCATCGACGAACCCGGCTTCGCCAAACGCACCGCCACACACGCTGAGATTCACAACATCGTCGGTTTGGAAAATGCCCGCGCGACCTACGACGGCCTGCTGAAGCTGCGGCCCGATGAGCGTCCCTTCGTCCTCACCCGTGCCACGTTCGCCGGTGGACAACGTTACGGCTTTACCTGGACCGGAGACAATTCTTCGACCTGGAACCATCTTCGCCTGGCCACCCAGCAACTCCTCAATCTCGGACTCAGTGGAATCTCTTTCGTAGGCGACGACATCGGCGGGTTCAACGCTTCTCCCCCGCCCGACCTGCTCACCCGCTGGATTGAGATCGGTGCCTTCCAGGCTTTGTTCCGCGACCACTCGACGAAGGGTTCCCTGATGCAGGAGGTCTGGGTGCACGGTCCGGAGCAGGAAGCCATTCGCCGCCGCTACATCGAAACCCGCTACCGCCTGTTGCCCTACATTTACACGCTGGCTGACGAATCATCGCGTACTGGCCTGCCAATAGTGCGCCCGATATTTCTGGAATTCCCCGAGGTTTTCACCCCACCCTCCGGCGGCTTCGCGAATCTCGACACGGAATTTCTGCTGGGTCCCAGTCTGCTGGTCGCGCCGCAACCATTCGCAGAAACAATGGATGACTACGCTGTCTCCTTCCCGAAAGGCGACTGGTTTGATTTCTGGACTGGCCTGAAGGCACCCCCCATCCCGCCAGAACCGAATATCGTTCAGATTGCCAGTGCAGCCCCGGGGACTGTCTTCCCCGTGCCTCCTAAAATCCATCCCGTGCTGGACACCTTGCCCGTATATGTCCGGGGTGGAAGCATTTTGCCTCTCCAGCCTCTCATCCAGAGCACAGATGAAACTCCCAACGGCCCGCTGGAACTTCGCGTCTATCCCGGACCGCAGTGCAGCGGGTCCCTGTATCTCGACGACGGCCACACCTTCCGTTACCAGCGAGGCGAATTCCTGCGTCAGACTTTCACCTGTCAGTCTCAGCGTAATTCCGTGAGCGTTAATTTCGGTGCACGCCAGGGAACCTATGCGCCGTGGTGGAAAACAATTGAGGTCGTGATTTACGACTGGCCCTCCGCGCAGACCAGGGCGACGCTTTCCGGCAACGCGTCTTCACTCAAGACGTCGTATGACGCGGGCAGTCACGCCTTGCACATTCAGATTCCAGATGTCGCCGGTCAAGGTGAACTTCGCGTCGGCAACTAGCGGACAGACAGAAGGCAAGACTCTACGGAGATTGATTGCTGCTCGCGACTCTTAGCAGGACGGTCAATGGCGGAATATGCTCAGGCTTGAGGTAGCGGTTCACCAGGAAGCGATTTCCATCTTTCGTTACATCGTAGGTGAAGATGTCAGTACTCGAAATCGGAGCACGGCCATGAACCTGAAAGAGCGGCGTGGGTGTGCCGGTCGCGAAAGTTGTTTCGCCATTCACTGACACTGCCATCAAAGTGCCACTGGGAGATATATAGAAAATCTCTTTTCCGTCGCCCCGCCAGCGCGGTTCCGTGCCGCCGCCACGTGATACCTGCCACTTTCCTGCGGCTCCGGGGAACGACGTCACGTAAATCTCCCAATTGCCCGACTCATCGGAAGCGTAGACCACCCATTTTCCATCGGGAGAAATCTGTCCATTGTTCGCGTTGCCCGTGGTGGTCGGAAACCGGACTGGGTCGCCTCCAGCCGCGGGAAGCAGTTCCAGATGGTCGCCCGACGAGGTCTGACGGGTACATAGAATCTGCTGGTTGTCCAAGGACCATGAGTTGGCAAGAAAGTCGTCCATCGCCGACTTCGGAGTGGTGAATCTCTTTCTCTCGCGTTCCAGGCCGGTCGTCGGCTTTATGTACAAGGCCGTGCCGTCGGCGGCGGCAATGCGGTATGCCAGCATGCTCCCATCCCGCGACCACACGCCCACCACTTCTTCCGAAGGGTCAAAGGTGAAACGCGAATTCGCGGCTCCAGTCGTGCTTTCGATCCAGATATCGACGTTGTTCGCCTTCTGGTCGCTGATATCCACCGCGACGCGGCTGCCGTCAGGAGAAAGCGTAGGATTCGCCATGACCCCGGGATCACCGATGTGGCCGAGTTCCTTGCCTGAGCGGTCCATCCATGTAAGCTCGGACTGGGCTGCCCCGACGCCGGTGTTATAGATCAGCGTTCCATTTTGACCTACCGCAAAAGCCGCCCAGTAAGTCGAGGGTTGAAATCCGACGACATTCGCGACCACCGTTGTGCTCCCTGAAACCGTACCGGCGGACGGGTCAAAAGCAATATCCACCAGCTGCCTTTGGTCATCGGCGTAAAACAAGTTATGGGCGTCGTAGCCAAAACTCGAATGGCAGAGGGTTACAAGTTTTCTTTCCTTGCCTTCGAGAGAACTCTCGTAGATGCCGCTGGATCGGTCGTCTTTGCGATTTCCGAAGTTCCCGGCCCAGAACAAGAAATGTTCGCCGTCGGGAAGAAAAAGTGGCCAGCGGTGGGATTGATCCTCGGTAGTTCTGATGCTCAATGTGACTGGCGCCATTCCCGTCCCATCGCCATTGATACGTTGCAGCGGACTTTGCGCGTCCGCGGCGTAGATGGAACTCTGACGATCTCTGTGGCGTTGGGCTACTGGGTTTCACCATACTGGTTCCTGTTCACAGCCTTTGTCGGGCTTGGGGACTCCACCAGCGGACAAGGATGCGTGCGCTCGGGCGCGGGACACTGATTCAGGGGTAGCTGTGCGGTCTGATTCATTCGACCCTGCACAAACAATTGGGGCATTCATCCGCCGAGAAGATGGCAGCATTGGGCTTGGTCGATCCGGCTGGTGGCTACAGATTAACTGGGCTGGGCCTTACAAAGGTACTGCTCTAATCTTTCATAGCTGCGAGCGCGGCCGGAGAGTATTCCTGTTCGTCTATCTCCCGTGCCGCGCGATCAAGCAATTCACTGACTTCTTCATCCGAGACCTGCGAGAAGTCGTAGTAGAACTGCCCAACGCCATAAAATGGTTCCGGCGTTTCAAGGCAGATCAGTTCATTTACTTCGTCCCTAAGGCTATCGCAGGTAGACGCCGGCGCCACCGGGACGGCTATCACGATCTGAGCTGGTTTCATCTGGCGCAAGGCAGCGACTGCAGCGCGCATACCGGAACCGGTCGCAATCCCGTCATCGATGAGAATTACGGTACGTCCCCTTACGTCTAATGGGGGACGACCACCACGATAGGCGTGTTCGCGTCGTTGCAGTTCTTTTGCTTCCCGGTTAGTTACCAGTTCAATGTCGCGGGGCGATATTCGCAAAGCTTCGACGATTTCCGGATTGAGGGCTCGAACGCCTCCACTGGCGATTGCTCCAAACCCAAGTTCCTCATGCCCCGGAACGCCTAATTTTCTGAGCACAAGGACATCGAGGGGCACCTTGAGATATTCAGCTACTTCAAAGGCAATCGGGACGCCACCGCGCGGAATACCCAACACGATAACGCCTTTTCGGTTTGCATAGTCACGCAGACGTGGTGCCAACCTCCGACCCGCTTCTGTTCGATTGGGGAAAATCATAATTGCACCTCGAAAGTTCTGAGCAACCACACAATGACAGGAACGAAGGCGATTTTATGTACGAGCCATCACCTCGTTTGGTGACCGGAATCACCTATCGAGGCGAGAGCGACGCCGTTGGCCTGCTATTCCTCCGGCTTCAAAGCGCTGAAGGATAGGTCTCGGGAACTTCGCCAGCTTCCCAAGCCGTTGTGCGCTCCAGAGGCTCGACTGCTCGAGTCTCATCGAAATGAAGAATCGCATCGAATTGGTCCGGAAGTTGGGCGTGAAAGTAATGACTCTGACGTTCCGACCGAGGCTGATAGATGACCCCAATCGCCCGCTCGAGTCGGGGTTCGCGCAACAGTGACGTGGTTTCGTCCCGTTCGTTGAGGAGCAGTAAAAACTTCGATATAGCGGTCCTATGGAAAAGTGATTCGTAACTTCCGGGCAGGGCAGGACGGACGTGCTTGCGTTCCGCCGGACCATCCCACTCGGATGCCGCAGTCACTGTGCCGGTATAGGTGCTGAAACCAATCAGAACTGATTGCTTGCCATAGCGCTGGCGGACCAGCTGTCCGAGATTAAGTTCCCCGTGCTGTCCCATTTCCGTGGCCCGGGCGTCGCCGAGATGAGAGTTGTGCGCCCAGATGACTATTTTCGCGTGAGAGGCGCCCAAGTGCTGAACTAGAGCGTCTAGCGTCTCGGCCATATGGCTGTCCCTCAGATTCCAGGACGAGATTCGCTCCCGAAACATGGAACGGTAATACTCTTCGGCATTCTTTACCAGCCGAGCATTCTGTTCGGCAAAAAAGAATTCATCTGGAAATGCATGGCCGTCGCGGCGGGCAAGATCAGCGGCGCGCTGGCGTATTTCCATCCACTGATTGATAACCTCGTCCTCGCAGCTCTTGCTCAGTCCAAAACTGGCGGCGTATCCGTAAGCCTGGGTGTCCTCGCCAAAGTCCTCGAAGCAGGCATAGCGATAGCGGGCACGGCGCGCAGCTTCTGGGTCAACCTTATCCAGAAAATTCAGCACCGCGCGGATGGAAGCGTGCAGGCTGTAAAGATCCAGCCCGTAGAAGCCCGTACGCATGGAATGACGGTGTTCGTTGTAATTCCGTAACCAGCCCACAAAATCGAGAACGTCTGCGTTGCGCCACATCCAGGCGGGAAATCTCTTGAAACCGGCAAGTGCGTCGATCGCGTCCTGATTTTTACCTTGGAATCGCACGAATTGATTGATGCGGTATGCATCGGGCCAATCGGCTTCGACGGCCACCGCGTTGAAGCCTTTTTCCGTGATCAAGCGCTTGGTGATCTGCGCCCGCAAACGATAGAACTCGTGAGTTCCGTGCGAGGCTTCTCCAATCAGAACAAAGCGAGAGTCGCCGATCATTTTGAGCAAAGGATCAAAGTCTGTTGACTCCCCCGTCAGCGGGTGCGCCGTGCGGCAGATTGCATTAACCAAATGGAGATCATTGTTAGTTCGCATTGTCATACCTTCGTCCCCACGGCGGATCGAGTCCGTAAATGAAGGATTGCAAAACAATTGACGTCAGGATGTGCGTGCAGTCACCGGACCGAGTGAGTCTTCTCACGGCGAGTGCTGCCAACCGCCAGTATGGTGGGTGTGTTATTGGAGGTACTTTATGAAAAACGATCGTCTAGCCTGGACATTATTCGGCATGTTTGGTGCGGGCGCAGTAACCATGTATTTTGCAGATCCGAATCGCGGCAGACGACGGCGCGCGGCCGTGAAAGATGCATTCGTACATTCCGGTCATGAAGTGGAGAAATTTGCAGTGCGATTTGGTCGCGATTTCGAGCATCGCGCTGAGGGTGCTGTCGCTGAAACTCGTCGTCTGTTCGAGGATGACGACGATGTATCGGACAATGTTCTCGAGCAGCGGGTTCGAACAGCCGTAGGTCGGGCCGTCTCCCATCCCCGCGCCGTTGAAGTCAATTGCACCGGGGGTTCGGTGTTTTTGGGCGGTTGGGTGTTGGCTGAAGAGGTAGCCGAGCTAGCCAGTGCAGTGAGGGCAGTACGGGGCGTCAGAGACCTTTCCACTTTCCTCAATACCACGGATCATCCCGAGCATATTTCGGATTTGCAGGGAGGGATTCGGCGTAGGCGTTTGCCGGAATTCCTCCAGAAGAGCTGGTCACCAACGAGCCGGGTTATCGCCGGTTGTGCCGGCGCCGCCCTGGTCGCCTATGGTGCCACTCAGCGCAAGCTGATCGGTAAGACTCTCGGAGTAAATGGCGCCATTCTGCTGGCCCGATCGGTACTGAATACTCCGCTCAAGCGCATGATCGGCGCCGATCAAACCGCAGGTCTCCGCATCCAGAAGACCGTCTGCATTCGCGCTAGCGCGGCGGATCTGTATGAATTCTGGAAGAACCCGGAAAATTACCCAAAGGTATTCGCACACGTGAAGCGAATTACGCCCGAACAGAACGGAATCTTCTTGTGGCAGGTTTCCGGCCCTGCAGGCATCGACCTCAGCTGGAGAGGAAGAGTCACACGTTCTGTGCCTGAAAAGAGCATTGAGTGGCAGAGCTTGCCGGAATCAATCATCGAGAACCATGGAGCCATCCATTTGGAATTGCAGAAAGTTGGCCAAACCCGGGTGCACATTGATATGAGCTACAACCCACCGGCAGGTCTGTTAGGTCATGCTCTAGCTTTGCTGTTGGGACTGGATCCCAAAAGTGCCATGGATCAGGACATCATCCAGTTGAAGGCCCTGTTCGAGCAAGGGAAAGCCAAAGTGGACGGCCATGAGTTTGTGAAGAGCGAGCTGAAATCCGAAGGCGTAACCGCTGCCTGACGAACTGTGTGGGGCGGGGCAGGCCGTGCCGGATGGCGACAAAAACAAAGGGCTGCTTACGATGACCAACTGGTTCAGCCAGGAAGGTTCTGCATCCCCGTTGGGAGCTACTTGGATCGCCGAAGAAGACGCCTTCAATTTTGCGCTGTACTCAAAGTACGCATTCGAAGTCAAGCTGCTGCTTTATTCGCGAGAGAATTTCGCAAATCCACTCTACGAATATAAGTTCAACCCTCTGATCAACAAATCAGAGCGGGTTTGGCATTGCAGGCTGAAAGCCAATGAGATAGCGGGCGCCCGATACTATGCTTACAAAATCTCAGGGCCCAACGAGCCTGGAGTAGGCCATCGTTTCGATGATCAAAAGATTCTCCTCGACCCGTATGCGCGGTCAGTATATTTCCCTCGCCAATTCAGCCGCGAAATAGCACGAATGGCAGGGAGTAACGCAGGCAGGGCCCCGCTTGGCGTTCTCGTTCGTGAACCGGAGTTCCCCCGTACAGCAGATCGCCCGCCCATCCATACCTCCGACCTGGTGATCTACGAAATGCACGTTCGGGCGTTCACGGCTCGAGACAACTCCGGCGTCACCGCCAAGAAGCGCGGTACGTTCGCCGGAGTGATCGAGAAGATCCCGTATCTGAAGGATCTCGGGATCACGGCCGTGGAGCTGATGCCGGTCACCCAGCAGGACCCACAGGAAGATGGGAACTGGGGCTACATGCCGCTGGTATTTTTTGCTCCGCACCACGGGTATTCGAGCGCTGACGCCACGGAAGAAATTCTTATCGAATTCCGCAGCATGGTGAGCGCGCTTCACGCAGCGGGAATCGAGGTCATCCTCGACGCTGTGTATAACCACACCACTGAAGGTGGAGAAGGCGGCCCCACCTACAACTTCAGAGGAATTGATAACAGCACCTACTACCTTTTGCAGGCCGACCGCCGTCATTACCGCAACGATACCTGGGCCGGAAATACGCTGAACTGCGCGAATCGTTACGTGCGCAAAATGATCGTGGACAGCTTGTTTTACTGGGTGAGAGGGATGCATGTGGATGGATTCCGTTTTGACCTTGCATCCATCTTTACCCGGAACGAGGATGGCACGATCAATACCGATGATCCTCCGGTCATCGCGGCAGTCAGTGGGGCCTTCGATTTCGCCAGCATCCGGCTCATCGCGGAGGCCTGGGACCCTGTCAGCTATCAGTTGGGAAGAACATTTCCTGGTGTTTCGTGGCTGCAGTGGAACGGAAGATTTCGCGATGACGTACGTTCGTTTGCGAAGGGTGATCCGGGAATGGTTTCCCAACTCATGACCCGGATCTATGGAAGTAGCGACCTGTTCCCAGATGACGTGATGAATGCCTATCACGCTTACCAGAGTGTGAATTTCGTCACCTGTCATGACGGTTTCTGTCTTTATGATCTGGTCGCGTACAACCAAAAGCATAACGAAGCGAACGGACAAGATAATAGCGATGGCACCGATTCAAACCTGAGCTGGAATTGCGGATGGGAAGGAGACGTCAATGTTCCAGACGAGGTGATGTCATTACGCAAGCAGCAAATCAAGAACCTCTGTTGCCTCCTGCTTCTATCGAACGGGACGCCCATGTTCCGGGCCGGCGATGAATTCCTGAATACGCAACACGGCAACAACAATCCTTACAATCAGGACAACGAGACTACCTGGATCAACTGGGACTTGTTGACCCAGAACCGAGACATTTTCGATTTCTTCAAGAAGATGATTGCATTTCGAAAATCCCATCCCTCCATCGCGCGCAGCCGGTTCTGGAGAGAGGACGTGCATTGGTACGGAGTTGGAGATACACCCGATCTGTCGTTCGATTCCCATATGCTGGCTTACTGCTTGCACGGGGCATCTCAGAACGACAGCGATCTATACGTCATGATCAACGCTTTCTGGGAAGACCTGACTTTTGTGGTCCAGGAAGGACAAGCGAAAGATTGGCTTCGGGTCGTGGACACGAGCCTTCCGAGTCCAGCAGATTTCTGTGAACCAAATTCGGCGAATGCTTTAACCAGCTCGAGTTGTCGAGTGAAGGCGCGCTCCGTGGTTGTATTGATCAAGTCCTAAGGAAGTCGCGAAGAGCGTTCATCCATTCTGATCTCGGTAGCCTGATGCCGGATCCACCAAGGATCAACCTAGCCCGCGCACGGTCAGCACTGGACAACACGACTCAGAGACGACCCGGTCGGCGGTTGCTCCGATATGGTGAGCGGCACGAGCAAGGGAGCCGGCGCCGCGTACCCCCATGACGATCAGATCTGCGTTTTCTTCCTCCGCGGCCTTAAGGATGCCTTCAGCCGACACTCCGAATTTCACCCGGTATTTGCATTGCGACTTGGCTGGAAGTTGTCCCTCCAATAAGTCCTGCAAACGCTCCTCAAAGAATTCCTCAAATCTTGTCCCTGCGGAAGGATCGTCCCCGATCTGAGGTGCAACGTATGTCGGAATCAGAAGAGCGCCGAAGGTCTCGGCCAGGGAAACTGCATAGGCCATGGCTCGAACTGAATCCGCTGAAAAATCTGTTGCGTACAAAATACGCTTCGGCCTGTGTTCGGGCGCGATTCGACCGCAATGTGGCCCCACCGTCAGGACGGGAGTAAGCGCCATATGAAGAACTTCCTCAGCGATGGCTCCAGTCAGCGCTTTTTTCAGGCCGCGCCGTCCGTGTGTTCCGACTACGATGACGTCGATCTGAAATTCCTCTGCCAGGGCTCTTAGCGTGTCCCAAATCTCTCCCTCGCGAACCACTGCTTCGCATGGCACCTGATGAAGTTCCGGATGGGTGAGGAGCTGTTGCATGCGTTGCTGTCCATAGTTCTGAATCTCGGTTTGCACCTGGGGCACAACCGCAGGTGGCAGGTACTCGTACATTTCGGGGGAGATGACATGAACCACATAAACCTTGCCGTCATAGCGCGAGGCCAGTGCCACGGCGTAAGGCAGCGCCAAATCGGCGCTGGGAGAAAAATCAGTCAACAACAGAGCATTGGCCAGTCTGATGTGTTGGGTCGTCCCCGCCCGGGGAATGGCTGAAGCCTTCGCACCGGGAATCAAATCTTTTGTTTCGAGTGTGGCCATATCCTTCTCCCGCGTGTTCATGGTCGCATTTGGTTCAAGACCGTGCAGTGATGGACATCACAATCAGCCGTAAGGCCAGTCACCCAGCCCTCGTCCGTTATACCCCCAGGGCATTCCTGGGCGAATGGCGATGCCAGTTCGGTGTTAACCCTTGCGAAAAGAGCAAATTCCCTGTCGTGATTGCTATCACTGCGCACGGTGACACGACTTACAGATTTGATCCGCCCAAGCAAGTAGGGTGACATTGCAGTATTTCCTAGTTCTTCCAGTTGTTCTTGAAAAAAGTTGGTTATGAAATTCGCAAAAACTGCTTGGTTAGTGCTCATCCTGTTTCTGGTTGGCGCCGCGCTTGCTTCGCCGGCCCGGGCAGATCAGTGGAATAAAAAGACAATTGTCACTTTCAACCAGCCGATGGAAGTGCCCGGCAACATGACTCTTCCCGCTGGGAAATATGTATTCAAGTTGCTCGATTCGAGTTCCGTCCGGCACATCGTTCAGATCTGGAATGAAGACGAGAACCACCTGTTCACCACGATTCTCGCCATTCCGAACTATCGGTTGAAGCCAACCGGTGAAACCATCATTAACTTCGAGGAACGGCCTGCAACCCAACCGCAAGCAGTGCGGGCATGGTTCTATCCAGGGGACAATTTTGGACAAGAGTTCGCTTATCCAAAAACCCGCGCCCTTCAGTTGGCGCAGTCGTCGAATGTGGCCGTCCCGGCGGAGACCGCCGAGCCGACAGCTGAAAACCTGGCAACAGTTCCGCTGGTCGCGGTAACTCCGAGCCAGAAAGAGGAGCCGATTGCCGAGGCCCCGCCTGTGCAGAAGCAAGCGGCACCCGAAGCTCCAATGGTCGCCGAGGCAAAAGAGTTGTCGAAGACCGCGAGTCCCGTTCCGTTAATTGGACTGCTGGGTCTCGTGTCTCTAGGCCTCGCATTCGGACTCAGACTGCTGGTAAAGCGGACTTCGTAGGAGAGCTTCTTTCTTCACGCCGCGGCATAGGCCATGACACCCTATGCCGCGGCACGAGGGGGTATCCAATGATTCGCTCGCGCCAGCCTATTCATAACGGAGCACTCTGGATCTGCTTCTTCATTGCGGGTCTTTTATTTTTCCCCGTTACGGTTGGGGCACAATCGAGCTCACAATCCACCAACTCCTCAAGGGGAGAGGAAGAGCAAACTACATTTTCGGCAACCACGGAACTGGTGGAATTGCCGGTAAATGTTACCGATGCAAGCGGTGCTTTCGTCTCCGGGCTGACATCGCAGAATTTCAGTGTGTATGAGGATGGAAAGCTCCAAAAAATCATTCTGTTCGAACGCGAAGACCTTCCTGTCACCGTTGGGCTGATCGTGGACCATAGCCGAAGTATGGGCCCCAAGCTCTCAGCAGTAACTGCCGCAATCTCAAGCTTTGCCCATTCTAGTAATGCCGCAGATGAAATGTTCGTGGTGGATTTTAGTGATCGCGTCTGGCCCGAATTATTCGGCGGCCAATATTTCACAAGTGACGCCAAGGTCCTCGAAAACGCTGTCCTGTCGGCCACTGCCGAGGGACAAACCGCACTCTACGACGCTGTGTACGAAGGGCTTGATCGCTTACGCCTCGGCCACCGCGACAAAAAGGCCCTCATTATCGTGAGCGATGGAGGAGACAATTCCAGCCGCCGAAAATATAGTGAAGTGTTGGCGCTGGCCCGACAGTCGCAAGCGGTCATTTATGCGATTGGCCTGATCAAGAGATCTGGTGCGGAAGAGGACCCCAAGATTCTAGAACGCGTGTGCAGGGACACCGGCGGGCTGGCATTCTTTCCGGAAACAGTTGAGACGGTCACAGAAATCTCAGCCCGAATCGCCCAGGATTTGCGACAACAATACACGTTGGGATATACGCCCGCAAAGCGCAGCCGCGCCGGTGTATTTCACAAGATACAGGTCAAGGTTTCAGCACAGGGCCGGGGCAAAATGGAAGTGCGGACCCGGCGCGGGTATATGACGGCCGGAGAGAAACAGTCCCCTCTTCCACCCAAGGGGCCGGCATGACGAGCATCTTCGCACCCACCGCCACTGACTCTTCCACTGCGAGAGCATCCATCGTGCTGGCAGTATCGTGGGTTCTCCTGGCTGGCGGGATTCTGTCACTGGCTTATGCCGGATATGTCATCACCGAGGCAACGGCCTATCAGAGAATTGAGACTGGGAAATTTGAAAACTCCAAACTCGGGGTGCAAGCACGGGCGTTGGCTGAAGGCGACGTGATTGGAGAGATCCAGGTTCCGCGCCTTGGCCTTAAGGCGATGGTTGTGCAAGGCGATTCGCCCATGATTCTGCGACGTGCCGTCGGGCACGTTTCGAGAACGGCCTTGCCGGGTGAACCTGGAAATGTAGCGCTGGCGGGCCACCGAGATACATTCTTTCGTCCCTTGCGTGAGATTCGTACGGGCGATGTCGTCACATTCGATTTGCCGGGCCGGAACTTTCGCTACGAAGTAGACTCCACCCGCGTTGTCTCGCCACGTGAATGGCGTGTGTTGAGAGCGTCAACCGGCCGAGACTTGACGCTGATCACTTGCTTCCCATTCAGTTATGTCGGTCCGGCGCCGAGTCGCTTCATCGTGCACGCACACGAAATCGGAGTCTCTCCTTAATTCTCTCAATATAGCAACCCGGCGCTCGATTGGCTCGCCTGCGATCTGCCCGTGTTTTTCTTGACCTGAGTGGTGATCAGAATCACCCCCGGAAGTGATCTATGTTGCAGCCGCCGCATCATCCATTCGTTACTGTTCTCGCTGCTGGCTTTTCACTAGTCGTTTCAAGGAGATTCCATGAAAGCCTCCCTTGGTCTTAGCTTTTCCGAGATCCGAATGACCGATGTGCCGCGCGTAGGCGGGAAGAACGCGTCTCTCGGCGAGCTATTCGCCGCATTGAAACCGCAGGGGGTTGGTGTTTTGGATGGATTCGCTCTAACTACCGATGCCTACTGGCGTCTTCTCGAACAGCAGAATTTGCGGGGCGAACTCGAAACGCTTTTCAGCAACTTTGATGCCGAAGACCTGCAACAACTGGCGGCACGGGGGCATGCAGCCCGGACGAAGATACTGCAGACGCCGTTTCCCGACGATCTGCGCGCCGCCATTCTCGAGGGTTACCGGGGACTTGTGGCGCGGCTGGGAAGAGAACCTGAGTTGGCGGTGCGTTCTTCGGCGAGCGCCGAAGACCTGCCAGAGGCCTCCTTTGCAGGAGCTGCAGAGACGTTCCTGAACGTGCGCGGCGAAGAGGCATTGCTGCGCGCTATGCATCAGTGTTTCGCCTCGCTGTTTACGGATCGAGCCATCAGCTACCGGGCGCGTCAGGGGTACCCGCAAATGAAGGTCGCTCTATCCGTAGGTGTCATGCCCATGGTGCGATCCGATCTCGCCAGCTCCGGCGTCATGTTTACCTTAGACACAGAATCAGGATTCCGTAATGTTGTGACCATTAACGGTTCTTACGGGCTGGGTGAGTTCATTGTGCAGGGCGTGGTAACTCCGGACGAGTGGCTGGTGTTCAAACCCACGTTGCGCCAAGGTTGCGAATCGATCGTTGGGCGCCGACCGGGATCGAAGGAAGTTCGGATGGTTTATGCGGCGGGCACGCGTTCGACCCGTAGCGAGGCAACTCCCCTTGCGGACCGATCCCGCTACTGCCTGACCGACCCGGAAGTCCTTCAGTTGGCGAGATGGGCGTGCCTGATTGAAGACCACTATTCGAAACTCGCGAATCATTCGCAGCCAATGGACATCGAGTGGGCCAAGGACGGCTTAACCGGCGAACTATTCGTTCTGCAAGCGCGTCCCGAGACGGTGCACTCGGCAAAATCCACGAAGATCGCCGCAGAGGTGTATCGCTTGAAGATCAAGGGGGAAACGCCGCTCGTGGTGGGTCAGGCGGTGGGCGAAAAGATTGGTGCCGGTCCAGTTCGTGTGGTGACCGACGTTCGCAAACTACAAGAGGTTCAAGCAGGAGAGGTATTGGTAGCTGAAAACACTGATCCCGATTGGGAGCCGGTGATGCGCAAGGTTGCAGCCATTATTACGGACCAAGGTGGACGGACGGCTCATGCGGCCATCGTGTCACGCGAGTTCGGGATCCCTTGCATTGTCGGCACCGGCAACGCGACACACATCCTTGAGTCCGGAAGGGAAGTGACGGTTTGCTGCTCAGAAGGCAGTGAAGGGCACGTCTATGCAGGGCGCTTGCCGTTCGAAATCGCGCCGGTCGAGGCCAGCGCCGTCCCTTTGACGCGGACCAAGATCATGTTGATCCTCGGTGACCCCGGGCAGGCCTTCCATCTTGCGGGCATTCCCAACGAGGGCGTTGGCCTTGCCCGGATTGAATTCATCGTAACCAATCACATCGGTATCCATCCCATGGCGCTCGCGCAGTTCCCAAACCTCAAGGACCCTAAAGCGGTGACAGAGATTCGTGACCGGATCCGGGACGAGAGTCCAAGAGAGTTTTTCATCCGACGGTTGAGCGAAGGCGTGGGTCGGATCGCGGCGGCCTTCTACCCAAAGCCAGTTATCGTTCGGATGAGCGACTTCAAGACGAATGAGTATGCCCGATTGCTGGGAGGCGAGGAGTTTGAGCCTCACGAGGAGAATCCAATGATCGGCTTTCGAGGGGCGTCGCGGTACTACGATTCCCGCTACTCGCCCGGTTTCGCCTTGGAGTGCGAGTCGCTTGCACGAGTGCGCCGGGAAATGGGATTGAAAAACGTGAAGGTCATGATTCCGTTCTGTCGCACCGTGGAGGAAGGCCGTAAGGTCATAGAAATCATGGGCCGGAACGGTTTGCGCCAAGGTCAGGACGGCCTCGAAGTTTACGCGATGTGCGAAATCCCGGCCAATGTGATTCTGGCGGATGAATTTCTGAGGATTTTTGACGGTTACTCTATCGGGTCGAATGATCTGACACAGCTCACCCTGGGACTGGATCGCGACTCAGCAACTGTAGCGCACCTGTTTGATGAGAACAATGCCGCGGTGCGGCGAATGATCGCGCAGGTGATTCGGTCCGCGCACGCGAGCAGGAAGCCGATTGGAATCTGTGGGCAGGCCCCGTCCGATTTTCCGGAGTTTGCGGAATGGCTGGTGGAACAGAGGATCGACTCAATTTCTCTGAATCCCGATACAGCGATTAAAACAGCTCTTCGCGTTGGCGCGGCGGAGCGGCGTACCTTGGCCGTAGCGCTCACGAGGTAATTATGAAAAGCACAAAGACACACACCGACGTTGCTACACCGATGCAAATTGCGCTGGATGGCGTAGCCATCTTTGGAGACCTCCAGCTTCCGCCTGAGGCCCATGGACTTATCATTTTCGTTCATGGAAGCGGAAGCAGTCGTTTTAGCGGCAGAAACAGACATGTTGCCGGACTGCTCAACCAAGTTGGACTGGGCACATTGTTGCTTGATCTCTTGACCAAGGAAGAGCAGGAAATTGACGAGCGGACGATGCAACTTCGCTTTGATATTCCGCTGCTTGCCAAGCGTTCCACTTTGGCGGCGCAATGGGCCATGAAGCAGCCGAAGCTACAACACTTGCCGATAGGTCTTTTTGGGGCAAGTACAGGAGCAGCGGCCGCACTCATTACCGCAGCAACTTTGAAAGGACAAATCGCGGCAGTAGTGTCTCGCGGGGGGCGTCCGGATCTGGCCGAGGATGCGCTCGGACAGGTAGAAGCTCCAACTCTACTTATTGTCGGCGGGGAGGATCATACTGTACTGGACCTGAATACGCGTGCTGCTAGACAAATGCACTGTGTTAGGCAGTTACACATCATTCCCGGAGCGACACATCTGTTTGAAGAGCCTGGAGCACTGGAACAGGTGGGAACAATAGCCGGTGAATGGTTCGTACTGCACATGCCTGTACAAGCACCTGCAGGATCAGGACGGCGGTGAGTCCAGTTGCAGGGATATCGGCGCTCATTTATTTCTCACCCGGTTCCTCCTCGGCGATTTTGCCACGATCGCGGATACACTGACCGATGCCGACGTGGTGACGCTCGACCGCGTCGTCTGCTACCCTGATGCAGAGGCGCTGCTCCACGGAGCAGCCTCGCGAACGTGGCGTTTGCGGAAAATCCAAAGAGGAGTGTCACAAAGCTGGTGGCAAGGGGAAGAACGGGTTGCCAGACCACGAGTTTGACCGTGACAAGATGCTTCCCGAGTGGCACGGCTGGCATGCTGCACGCCGGGGTTTGGGAACCAACCTGTATCGCTTGGGAGTGCCTGAGAAAGCGATCCAAGCGATACTTCGACACGCGAACGTCTCGACGACAAACACGTACTACATCAAGAGCGCAGCCGATGACACTCGCGCCGCGATGGCAAAGCTGGAAAAGTTCGTGATTGGCAATGCAGAGACCACAAATTTGCAAAGTGGCAACGAACTGGCAACAGTAGAGACTGAGGCTCCAACCACCTTAATGCAGTAAACACCCTGTTTACTGTCGTTTGAATCTGGTGGCGGCGCGTGGACTCGAACCACGGACCTACGGATTATGAGACCGTCGCTCTAGCCACCTGAGCTACGCCGCCACGATGCAAATAAACGACTTGCACAATGTTACCTAAGATTTGCTGCACATTTACTGCACAACTGCTACCATTCCCGCCATGGGAACACATCAACTTGGCCGCATCTACGAAGCATCTGCAAAATTCTATGTGCAGTACCGTGTAGTGGTCAATGGCAAGCGCGTCCAACGTTCACACTTCTTGTGTGCGAAGGACGACCGGCACCGCTCGAAGACCGATCGGTCTGTGAAGCTGCTCCGCGATGAGCACATGCTCGGAATCAACGCGCAGCAAGCCGAGCAGTCACCCAATCGGGACATGCGAGTAGTGGACTTCTGGGAGCAGGTCTACCTGCCGTACTGCGAAGAGATTGTTCAACTCACAGGCAAACCCCGGAAGACACCCTCGACGGTGCGCGGCTACAAGCAGATCTGGCGCCAGCATCTCAAGTCTCATTTTGGCAATCTCACCTTGCAAGAATACTCGCCACACATGGGGACCGCGTTTCTGGACAGTCTGACCGGTGACCAAGGGAAAGCCACGCTGAGGCACATCAAAGCTTGCGCCACTTCATTATTTAAGCGCGCTGTAAACAAACAGCACATCAAGGTGAACCCCTGGCACGATGTGCAGATGCCCGACGATGCCGTAGAGTCTGCACCGACGCTGCACTATACCGTTGAGGAAGCCGAGGACATCGTGTCCGCGCTTGTGGACCGAGTAGACTGCCAGCTCATCATGACGCTAGCTTGTTTCCTCGGCCTCCGTCCCGGTGAGATTGCCGCACTCCGGTGGGAGGACTTCGACGACGAGAATGTACACATTCGAAGATCGGTGGTCCGCGGGATTGTCGGCACTCCGAAGACGAAGGAATCTATTGCCAGTCTGCCCCTGATAGATCGGGTACGGATTCCGTTGGAGCTGTGGCGGCAGAAGAGTCCGGATACTTCTGGGTGGGTGTTTCCGTCGGTCAACAATACCCCGATCGATCTGCACAACCTCGTTGCACGCGTCATCCGGCCTGCGCTCGACGCCAAGAAAATTGTATGGAAGGGTATGTATGCCGGACGACGTGGCGCGGGGACGGCCATTATTGCTTTGACGAACGGGAACGCAGCCGTGGGGCAAGCTCTGCTCCGTCACAAGAACATGAGCACAACGCTGACGTTCTATAAGAAGCAGATACCAGCGGCGGACTTGAGGGCCGGCATGAAGCTGCTGGAGGCGGAGGTGGCGAAGTGAACTGGTACCTCGCCGTCGAGACCGAGGATCTATTTGTCTTCGTCAACCGTGAGACCGGGGAAGTCATCCTCTGGAGTATGGCGTGATGGTCTGCACGTCCCGACCGGACTGCTCTTGTGAGTTCTGCGTCAATCTCCGCGCCAAACATGCCGAAGGCCGGTCGGAGAAAGACGAAGAGGACCGACTCGCCGAAGACTTCCTTCGCTCGTACTCGGAGAGACGGAAATGAGCAATGCACCTTCGTGGATTGAATGCGGTGAAAAGGTCCACTGTCTATACAGCGAATTGCTTTCCGTCGGTAGTTCTCTGATGCGGGTGGAAGATCACCTTACGTTGGGCATACCCGGTGCCGATGTTGAGCTCGAAGAAACCAAAGAGAAGCTTACGGGGTTGGTGAAGAACATTGAAGAATTGTTGGTATTGCTGCGGGAATGAAGGCTCGGGCCTGGCCGAAGCTCTTTGCACAACGGAGGCGAAATGACACACGAAGAGGCAAAGGCGTGGCTCAAAGCACGTAACCTTTCCCCCCGCGTAACTCCAGTGGCCGAGCCGGGGATGTGGCATCTGCGAAAAGAGGACGAGGGCTACATGGAGTTCGTCCACCGCCGAACTGGAGAAGTCGTCATCGGTGCGCTCTCACCTGCATCAAAGTGTACAAGCGGGCCCGACTGCCCCTGCGATTTCTGCGTTCCTATGCGTGCCAAGATCGCAGAGGGTCGCTCAGAAAAAGACAAAGAGAACCAACTCGCCGAAGATTTCCTCCGCTCGTATTTGCAGACCAAACCTGCGGAGAAAAGCTCATCAAGATGATCAGCGACACTTCTTCCGTCTGTCTGCGCCGCGAAGAGCAACGATTTGCAATGCAGGCAGTTCTTCGCCTTCTGATGCAAGATCTCCCAGAGCAATAGACCGCACGGAACCTGATTAGATTCCTGGTGTCGTGCTCTGCGAAAAGCACAGCGCCAAGACCAAGCGTTCCCACCTGCCACAATGTGACAGCTAGGGGTTCCAGTCCGGAGACACTGGAATTAGGTCTTGATGTGAATGCACCACAAACGCGGAATTAGTTCGAGCCAGTTGCCAGCAAGCGACTGGCTCTGTTGAGTAAACAATCGTCAATCGCAAGGGCTAGTTGGATCGTCTTCGTTCGGCAACAATGATCACGCGAATATCTTTTGCCTTACGAACGACCCGCAAAATGAGATCAGCTCCGAACAAGCGACTCCATGAGTTATGGCCGCGACGGCTGAGGAAGATCTGCGTAATTTGATTATGGCGCGCAAAGTCCACAATTGTTTCAGCAACGTCATCGCCTTCCAAGATTCGCGTCTCGATATGGAGATTTCTCGCAAAGCTTCAAGTGCTTTTCCACTGCGTTCCGATCTTGTGTTAGCACGCGAGCCTTATCCCGAAGAGGCACTGCAGACACTGCAAAGCAATCAGCACCGAGGTAGTCGGCCATTCTTCGCCCGCGCCTGATCAGCATAGCCGTTGAAGCATCGGCACTGACATAGATCATATTGATCTATTTTCGCCATTGGCGATGAAGGCGAAGTACCAGAGAGCTCTTGCTGTTGTTGGCACTCTTCTGATGTACTGGCGATTTCGCGCACTTCGAGTTCGTGTGCGGCCTGTCGCAGGGCGAGTTCTCGAAGAGCCGTGAGAGTCGCATAACGTGCAGAGCTACTGTCACAGAACTCCTTGACGGGCTGCACGCACATGCCTTGGCAATGCTTCCGCGCTGCGATTCGCAGCAGCCCCGAATGAGTCACATACCATCGTCCATCCACGAAGAGGAGATCCCCGCCCGCCAGCGATAAACGGTGCCTGCGGAGCACGCTAACAAGGCTGTTGAGCGAAAGTTTATTCAAGTCGCACCACTTGGACTTCGCCAACCTAACGTCTTGCCGAATACTCTTAGCCAATCTCATTGTTCATCTCCATGCTTGGCGTCAAGCATAAGCTTAGCGCCAAGCATTGTCAAGTAGGTTCTTGATTTTCTGGTGAGAGGAGGGGTAAGGTTCAAACCAACAAATGGGAAAAAAAGAGAAAGATCCTCACGCCGTTCATCTTGGGCGGTTAGGGGGAAACGCGAGAAGGCGCAAGTTGACCGCCGAACAGCGCCGCGAAATTGCCAAAAAGGCGGCCCAGGCGCGGTGGGCTAAGAAGAAAACTACAGAGTGACTGCTCGTCACTCGATTGTGCCGCTCGCGCTTCGCAACCATCAGTCGGCTGTGCAAACACAGCCACGGCGACCGGGCCTTCAGTCGCCACGGTTTTTGCCGATGCCGCCGGTCCTGCAACGTTGGTGGGCCGGATATCATCCAATCAATTGGCGAACACCCTCTAGTGAACGCTCCACCGCGGACTCAATCCGCTGGAAAGGAGGAGCAGCGACTTCGCTGCACACAAGCTGACTGTCCTCGCTCAATTTTTATAGGCAGAGCACGTCCTACAGACAAGCACAGCGGGGACGCAGCAGAGGGGGCAGTGTGACTAAGAGAAATCGCCGCAACTCAAACGCCACGAAACATGGACTATTGGCCGCCGGCATAACTGAACTTGATGACGCCGCGTTATACCGCGCCCAGCTACGAGAGCTTAAACAGGAAAAGAATCCTGTTGGGGTCGTTGAGCAAGAACTTGTCGAAGCCATCGCCGGAACATGGTGAGGCTGCGACGCGCAGCGCGTCTCGAAGCCGAGTACATTACGGGCGTACTGAATCCACTGATTCGTGATAGCGACCGCAACCTGATGTCTGAAGTTGTCGAAGAAACCTGCGGTGCCGTCGTCAACCCAGGACTACCCGCAACAATGCAATGTGGGAGTGTTCAGCCCCTGGTATTCCTTTACCAACGCTACATCACCGCTATTGAGCAGCAACTGTATCGCGCCCTTCATGAGCTCGAACGGCTCCAACGGATGAGACAGGGCGAGCGACTGCCAGCTCCGTCCGCAGTTGATGTTAACCTCCACGCGGATCCGCCAGGCGCAGATTCGCTTGTTGGATCTTCGGATAGAAAGGCCCTGGAAGGTTCTCTGTCTAAGCCTCCCGACAAACCAGAAGATCCTAATCCAGGATACGACCAAGAAGGCGAACCAGCAGCCACGACGGATGAGTGAAGACTCCCTCGCCGTTTTGGGAGCCGCGCCGCTGACTGCTCGCCGCCGGCGGCGGCGGGAATCTCCGCGCCCAAGATCTTGGATCTCACGGTTGTGTCCCGGCCAGACTCATCTGGGCATCTCACTTGATCATGACTGTCGATCAGGATCAGGAAAAGCCAATTACGAAACGAAGCCAAAAAAGTGTCGTGTTTTCAACGAATATCATTCGCTGGGCGGACTCGCGATACTCGGATTCGGGGCCAGGTGTCGGTCGCGAGTGGCCACCGTCGTGTCGCCATCAAGAATTCCGCTGGAGTCATTTCAGCGAAGTCCTTGCGCCGAGGCCGGATGGGAATGGAGAGCCGCCGGATAGGGGATCACCGGAAAGCCACACGGTTGGCTCTGTGCAGGCAATTGCATTGAATGCAACAAACGTTCATCGCCAAGATATACACAGCCCGACAGCTTAAATCCGTTGACAGGCGGGCGATTCGATAGCAAAATCCAATACGGTTCGGTAAGTGCGTTCTGACGGTCTGGCGCTGGATAGATGTGAACGGACATCCAGGCCTCCCGTTCCCCCCGCGTCCGGCGCTCACTCCGACCGAGAGGCTGAACCTTTTAGGTACGCAAACCCAGGAATCATCATCCGGTATTCGTTATTCACGATTTGACCGGCAATCGCGAAGAATGCGCGGCTTGCTAAAACCCAGGACTTGCAGTTCGGTTTCATTTTCAAGGTTTGCGACGTTTCGCGTTAGATCCGAAAGCACGACTGGGAAACCAGCGCGCGGTTTAAAGGGGGATTTATGAAGTCAGCAGCGATTTCAAGATTTGTAATTGTGGCCGCAATCGCGGCGATGAATGTGGTTGGCGGGAGTACGAAGGCTTGGGCGGCCTGCCCCACGTCGCCGAACTACACGCCGGATTTCACTGGAACCACGGATTGCTTCACCGCGAACGGCTTCTCGAATGGCTTGGCCATTACAACGTTCCCTTCGTTACAAACCGCAATCAACCCTCCAACTCCGCCGCCGACGGTGACAACGGTGCTGCGACTCACCCAGGCAACTGGCAGTCAGGTGGGATCGGTCTGGTACAACACCCCGCAGACCGTTCAGAATGGCTTTAGCACCAGCTTCCAATTCGAACTTACGCAGGCACCCAATATCACCCCAGCCGACGGCATTGCTTGTGATTCGCTGAACGGCAATGCCGCTTTCCCGCGTCACAGTCGAGCGTGGCGATCACCGCATGAAGTCCGGCAGCAGCCTGGCATCGTGACGTTCACGACCGCGTCCCAAACCTTCGTCGATTGGCGAACCGGTCACGCTCTCGGGATTCGCGCCATCGACCTTCGTTCAATGGTCAGACCTTCACCGTTCTTAATCCCACCTCGACCAGCTTCCAGATCGCTTTTTCCGGTTTCTCCGGAGCGACCGACACGGGCTCGGTGACGCCAACCCAGGTGCTGAGGCTGACACGCGCGACAACCGGCCAGCCGGATCTGCCTGGTTCAATACACTGCAGCCGGTGACTGGTGGGTTCTCGACCCGCTTCGCGTTTCAAATAAGCGAGTCGCCGCCGAACACAGGTCTCTGTGACACGGGCGCGCTTTGTCCCGCCGACGGCATTGCTTTCGTGATTCAAAATTCGCCCGTGCCCGGGACTCAAACAAACCCACCATCTGGCTGGGTTAATGCCCTTGGCCCTTACGGTTGTGGGATCGGATTTGGCGTCGGGTTTCCCTCTGGCTCCGGCAGCTGCAGCCCCGACAATGGAATCACAAACAGTGTCGCGCTGGAATTCGATCCTACCAACCCCGGCGATCTGAGCAGTAACCATGTTTCGATCCAAAACTGCGCAGGGGCATCGGCGCAACAGCGTTGACCCCGCTTGCACGATTCCGGGGGCGGCAAGTCTAGTCTGCCGGTTACGCTGGCAGACGGGAATATGCATATCGTGACGATTACCTATACGCCGAGTACCCCATCGTGTTGCCCCACGATTTCGGCTCCGGCCCCTTGCCCAACACCCTTGACGTGATCCTGGATAATACTGACCTGTTTCCTGGCGGAGTACCGTTCGACTTGAACTCGCTAACCTTGGGTGGGACCAACTCCGACACCGCCTACGTCGGCTTCACTGCGGCGACTGGCGGTGCATTCGAAACCAAGACATCCTGAGCTGGACCTTCACTGCCACAGGCTCAGAGCGCCGCGATTACCACGACTACTCAGCCCTCCTTAGTTTCAGGCGGCACCCAAAACAACGCTACAACTACAGCGCAGCACTCGAAACTGGACGTGTGACGGCGGCGACGGTAAACATCAACCCAATACTAATGGACCAGAAGACGTGCAACAAACTGGTGCAGAAGAGCATTTCCGCTTGCGCAGTGCTTCGTGTTCCAAAACGCGGGCAAGGACAGCCTCGGTAATATGTAGATGCTGCTGTGCTGTTTGAACTGACCTGCCCAGGCTTCGGCTCAGGAGGAACATGCGGCGATGCGGCGACAAACTTCTTTGCCGAGCTTAGGGAGCAACTTCACCTTCCAGAAAGCCGAGAACCCCGGGTTCCAGCTCCTCAACTCGACGATCGGGCCGTACCCGGGCTGGCTCAAGGGCGACGGGGCGCTTTCCGGACATCCGTGCGCGACCAGTCCCGAACAACCCTCCACGCCCTTGTTCCAGAGCAACCAGATCTCGTCTTTCACAGTGAGTGGGCGATCCGCTGGGTACGACAAAAGGCAAAAGCGGAGGCCGGCGGTTCCTGCTGGGTCGCCACGTACGCTACGTCGGGCGAGAAGCCGCCGGGAGTCAAGATCACTAACCCGACCTTCACGACGTATCACCAAAGTGCGACGCCGGTATGGCGTCTTATACCTGCAGCAATCCGAAAACGACCAAGCATCCGGCAGCAATCCGATAGGGCCTTATCTGACGGTTGCGAGCTGCACCCAGAGTCAGTCACCCAACCGCAACAACACAAGTCGCGGTTGGCTCCCGTACCTGTGTGATCTACTGCGCGGTTCGACCCTCGACGAAGGGACTGCACGTGTTCACGGTGACGTCGAAAGATAGCGGCGGGAACGTTGGCGCTAACGTCGTTATCTACAACGTGAAGTAGGATTAGATCAACTGCGCGGCAATTGCACCCGCGCAGCAATACCTCAAGGGGCGTCGCTTTCGCGGCGCCCTTTTTTTGTTTCGGATAGCTGCCGTTTTTAGGATCTGGGGAGAGACGTCAGAAGCTGAAGCCCTGGCTAAACCTGAACAGCCGCACCTTGCTCAGGTGCATCTTGGAACCTCGCACCGTTTCACCAAGCTGACGTGTGGAGAGTACTTCTAGCCCTTGCCGCCTTGCACACCGGCGGTGGAAGCGTCGTAGATGGCCTTGAAGTCCGCCCGCTGCAGCAATTTCTCGGCTCCGGGGTCTTTCTTCATCGCATCCAGCAGGCGGAGAGCCTCGCGATAATTGTCCCGCGCTTCATTGCTGTTGCCGGAATCTCGCGCGATGCGTGGCCAGCAGGTAATGCGCCCTCGGACGCTCAGCGGTTGCATTCCGAGCTTATCCGAGAGCAGCAGGGCCCGCTCCAGTTCCGGCCGGGCATTCGGGTTAAGTCATGGCTTTGCATCATGGCTTCCGCCATGGAGATGGAAGACTCGACCGAGATGTACTTCAGCCCGAGGTCGTCCGCCTGCTGGATCAACTGCCGGAGACTGGCAATCGCCTCCTGAGTGCGCTTTTCCTGCACCTCGACCTTGGCCAGCTCGGCTTTCGCAATCACGCATCGTATCCGGTTCCTTGCTGCGTGTGGCCGCCTGCAAGCGCCTGCGCATAGGAAGCGTGCGCGGACTTGAAATCTCCCGCGATAAAAAGATAAGGTCGCCCTGGACACCCAGGGTCTCGGCCACCATGCCGTCATTCTTCAGCTCGCGCGAAAGGCTGAGCGCCTCGTCCAGATAGCTCTTCGCCTCGTCCCCGCGCCCCGCCAGGATAAGCGACTCCGCCACCCATCTAGCATCTTGGCCATCCAGAAAGTCTTGTCCTTGATGTCGCGGAAAGTCTTGAGGGCATCCTGTTTGGACTTGATGGCCGCGCCGAAGCGTCCCTGGTAATCGAACAAGTCGACCCAGGCCGTAAGACTCGATGGCGCCGCCTCGCGTATCGTCCATGCTGCGCCGCAAATCCAGCGCCCGCAGATAGATACGAAATAGCCTGATCGTACTGGCCCATCTCGGCCGAAGTGTCGCCCAGATTGTGGACCGCCTCGACGATGTCCCGCGGCACTTTTGAGTTTTCGCGCAGCTGCAGCGCCTGCTGAAAATAGGTGAGCGCGTCTTCGTACTGGCCTTTTTCGAGATACACGCTACCGATATTGTTCAGGCAGATGGCCTGCAAGCTCTCATTGCCGAGATCGCGCTCCGATTTGCAGCGCTTCCTTGTACATTTTCAGGGCCTGGTCGTGGTCGCCGCGGGCATCGTAGAAATTGCCCAGGTCGATCAGCGTGTCGCCCAGGCCGCGCCTGTCGCCGATCTCACGCCGCATCTGAGCGCCTCCTGGATAGTTGGCCAGCGCCTCTTTGGTTTTGCCAAGCGACAGCTTGAGCCGAGGCCATCTCGTTCAGGCTGAGGGCAAGGCCGCGCTTCTGACCGATCTGCCGCCAGATGGTAAGGGCCTGCTCTTCGTTGCGCAGGCTCTCTTCGGGCTTGCTCAACATCTCGTAAGCCACAGCCATGACAGTGCAGGCTGGCAGCTTTTTGCTCCTGGTTATCCATCTGGACGGCGAGGCTATAAGCGCGGTTCAAGGGATCGAGGCTGCCCTGCGGATCGCCGCTCTTGATGGCGACGCGCCCCAGTTCGATTGTGGCCGTGACATCCTTCGGATTCGCAGTCAGGAGCTTCTGGTAGTATTCGCGGGCCTTCGTGAGGTCTCCACGAATCCTTGTACAGGCTGGCCAGCGTCGCTTGCACCTCAGAGTTGCCGGGCGACGCCTTGGCCAGATTTTCATAGGCCTTGATCGCCTCGGGATAGTTCTTGGTTACCTGCGAACGCACGGCTGAGATCAGATACTTCTCAGCCTCCGGCAGGTCCTGGCTCAGCGTCACCGCTTTTTGGGCCGACTGGTCAGCTTTGTCGTCATAGCCCAGACTGCTGTAGGTCTGTGCCAGCCTGGAAAATGCCAGCGCGAACGAGGGATCCGCCACGGTTGCGACTCTCGAACTGTTTCTGCGCTTCGAGGTTCTTTCCATCTCGCTGTAACCCGATTCCCTAGTTATAGGCACGCAGCGCATCCACCGATTGTGAAACCGGCTTGAAGGAACTGGCCTTCAATTCCTTCAGCACATCCTCGGGAAGCGAAAGTTTCTGTCGAATGGACTCGGCCAGGCGATCAATGGCGCCGGGAATCTCCTTCTCATTGGGGACATCGATCTTGAGTGGAACCGTACGATCGTTCTTGATGTCCTGCAGCGTGGCATCAATGCGTATCTGATCGCCGAACCTGGCGTACTGCCCCCAAACCACTCGGTCCGCGTTGCTGAAATCAGCCACCCGGCGAATGGCCGTTGGGTCGAGCACGGTCGATGGTGCTACCCGCAGGTCGCTCAGGATCTGGTGGACAACATTGGGACTGACCGTTCGCAGTTGCGCCGACTGACCGACATCGGTACTCAGCATTTCGGCAACGCTCGGACCGAGCCAGTCCAGGCTTGGATCACCCGACGCGTTGCGAAACGGCAGAATGGCCAGCGAGACTGTAGGCCCGGATGGTGTTCGCGCCGCCTGCGGCTGAAACAACTTATCTCGATACAGGAATCCGATTATCGCCAGCACCAGCGCTGCCACAACTCCACCGATCCAGTGCCACGGGATCGTTTGCCCCCAGGGCTTGGAGCTGGCAGGAAAATTCAGAGTCGCGGCCGCGCGTCCGCCCTGCCACGCGTCCAGATCGGCGAGAATCTCCGCCGAACTCTGGTAGCGCAGCTTTACGTCCGGCTCCATGCATTTGCTGACGATATTGCTGAGCGGCTTCGGGATGGCGGCATCGTGGCTCGAAACCGGGGCGGCGCGCTCTTGCGTCCGCTTGAGCAGGCTGGCCACCACGCTGTCGGCCTTGTACGGCATCTTGCCAGTCAGCAGCTCGTAGAAGATCAAGCCCATCGCAAACACATCGGAGCGCTGGTCAAGATCCTTGCCCAGAGCCTGTTCCGGGGACATATAGTCCATCGTTCCGACCAGGGCGCCGGTCTGGGTCATGCCGTCGCCTTCGAGCGTACGGGCCAGGCCGAAATCCATGACCAGAACCCGGCCGGTCTTGTCACGCATGATGTTCTGCGGCTTCAGATCGCGATGGATAATGCCTGCACTGTGCGCGGCTTCCAGCGCACGGCAGGTTTGCTGCATGATCTCAACGGCCTCTTCCGGAGATAGTTTTCCCTGCTTCTTCATCATCAGGCCGCGCAAGTCCTCACCCTCGACATACTCCATGGTGATGAACTTCATGCCGTCGGCCTCACTCAGGTCGTAGATCCGGATCACGTTCTTGTGCGTGACCTGCGTGGCGAGAAGCAGTTCCTGCTTGAAGCGGTCGATAATGGCCTGGTTGCCTGCCAGATCAGGCCGGATCACTTTCAGCGCCACCATGCGATTGAGTTCGACGTCGCGGGCCTTGTAGACCGCGCCCATTCCGCCTTCGCCCAGAATTTGCAGAATCTCGTAACGCTGCCCCAGCAGCGCGCCCGGTTGCAGCATCAACGGGTTGTTCTGAACTCGCGGCTTCCACGCGGGAGGTTTTCCAGGAACGGGACTGGTGCCGACCATGGTCGGAGAGTCGGGGCCCAAGTCCGACGGAATGTCCACCATGGTCGGGGAATCCGAGGAACTGCCCCCTGGAATGTCGACCATTGTCGGAGAATCAGAGGAGGGGACACTCGCACCGTGGCCAGGAATATCGACAAGCGTCGGCGAGTCCGAGGGCGGAGCGGAGCCCGGCGAAGAGCTATCGCCCTTGGAAGGCGTGCGGATTGCCGCACCTCCTTCGCCTGGGTCTGAAGGCTTTTTATCCGGGCGGCCTCGGGAGAAATCTTCCATCAATTACCTCGGCCCGTGACGGGGAACGGAAGCTCCAAAAGGCAACCCCGGGATCTGGACACACGAGCCCTGTACGCGAAACCATTGGGGGCTGTGGTCCGCGAGTTGACAAGTATATAACGTAGTTTCACCAGTGTCAGCCGAGGGTCACTGGGAAGTGAACAGGCTGCCCGCTGGCGCGAAAGCCGTCCCTGAGCGGGTTTTGGCAGGATTTTGGAGGAAGATGAGTGCCCGCGGCGGCTCACACCCACCCGAGGTGTATATCATGGGGAGGCCTTTGCCTATGCGAATCGTCGCCGTCATCCCCGCCCGCCTTGCTTCCACCCGTTTGCCCCGTAAAGCCTTGCGCGAGATTGCCGGGAAACTCCTGATCGGCAGGGTTTACGAAGCGGTCCGATCCTCGCCCCTGTTGAACGACGGTGACGTGATCATCGCCACTGACTCCGACGAAATTATGGATGTCTGCCAGCGCTACGGCTGGAAGGCCAAGATGACTTCCGCGGCACACCGTAGCGGTACCGAGCGCGTGCACGAAGTATCACAATCCGTTCCTGCTGACGTTTATTTGAACGTCCAGGGCGATGAACCCATGACTCGCCCCGAGCACATCGCCGGACTGATTGAAGTCATGCAGGATCCCGCGGTGCAGGTCGGGACTCTGAAGACTCCAGCCGTGCCCGCAGACATCGACAATCCGAACGCAGTCAAGGTGGTCACCGATTCAGCCGGCCGCGCTCTCTATTTTTCTCGCGCAACCATACCTCATGATCGTGACCGCATGGGATCGAAATATTTCAAGCACCTCGGCTTTTACGCTTATCGCAAACCGGCACTCGACCGCTTCGTCACGCTTCCCGAGTCTTCTCTGGAACGCAGCGAGCGCCTGGAACAGCTGCGTTTCCTCGAAAACGGAATTCCCATCCACGTGGCCGAGACTCCGTACGACACCGTGGGCGTCGACACAGAAGAAGATTTGCGGCGAGTGGAACAAATTCTCCGTTCCGGTGCTTGATCTTCAAAGAGTGATCTTCAGAATGGGTCAGGCCGGTTGCGCATCGCTTTGTGGATCTTCTTCCATTTCTCTTTGACTTGCCGCGCCACCACGGGATTGGCCTTGCGTTCCTGAAAGCTCAACTCCGCCTGCAGTTTGCGATAGTTCTGCACTCGATCGGGCGCCAACTCACCACGCTGAACAGCGTCTTCGACAGCGCATCCCGGCTCACCGTGATGACCACAATCTCGGAACTTGCAGCTCTGAGAGAGCGTAGCGATGTCCTCAAACGCCTGCTCCACGCCCTGCTCGTGGTTCAAGAGCTGTAGTTCGCGCATGCCGGGCGTGTCGATCACAATGCCTCCGCCTGCCAGGAAGATCATCTGGCGTGAGGTAGTTGTGTGTTGTCCCCGGTCATCCTGCTCGCGAACTGGCTGCACTCGCAGGGCAGCATCCGTGAGTCCGTTAATGATGGTGGACTTCCCGACGCCAGACGATCCCACAAATGCAGATGTAGTTCCCGGCGCCAGATACGCTCGCACCAGATCAAGCCCCGTCTTCTCAATGGCACTTAGCAAGTGGACCGAAGTCCCCAGGCCGATGCCTTCTACTTCGGATGCGCGCTCCGTGGCTTCCGGGCAGAGATCGGCTTTGTTGAGTAGTACGACGGGCCGTGCCCCACTCTCCCACACCATGCTCAGGTAGCGCTCGATTCTCCGAAGATTGAACTCACGATTCAGCGCGCTCACCACAAACACCACGTCGAGATTGGTGGCCACAATCTGCTCGCGCACCTCGCGCCCCGCAACTTTGCGGGCTAACTTGGTTTTTCGTGGAAGGATGTGCTCGATCGTCGCCCTTCTCTCCTCTGCGCGTGCGACGATCGCAACCCAGTCTCCGACCGCGGGGAAATCGGCCCGGGCGGCAGCTTGATGTTGAAGCTTGCCGGAGATTTCCGCGAGGTGCTCTGCGTTTGTCGATCTCACGCGGTAGAAACCCCTGAATTCCTCGACCACCCGAGCGGGTGTGAGCGCGGTTTGTTTGAACTCCTCAAAATTACCCTCGAAAAACGAGTCCCACCCTAGCTCTTTCAGACCAGTTGCGAACTCCATTTCGGACCTCCCTCACGAGCACAAATCAAAGCGCCCTGAGCAGCCTGACTTTCAATGCGAAGAGAACCCAGTGGCCAGTTGCCGCGTACAACTGAGTCCCAAGAAAAGGCGATGAGAGGAAGAAGGTCTGTGTCTGGGAACGGAATTCGCCGGCGAACCTAGGCGAACAGAGTGGAGACAGACCTAAGCTTCCGAGTGAACCGAGCAGACATAGGCGCCTCCTGGGAAGAGTTTTCCACCACAACCATATACAACACACTTGAAGATACGGCGGATTCCGAATAGCCGTCAACCTGAAATGTAGGCGCGAGCGAGGGCGTTCGCGTCTACATCTTTTGTGATTGGAAGTTGCGGGCTGCTGCCAAGCGCCGCGAAATTGCCGGATGCGAGTGGAATAACCACTCCACCCATGCCGCGGGAGATCGCTCAGCCAGATTTTGCTCAGCCAGCTTGTTCATAGCGGAAATGAATGGCTGCACCGTCGGAATGGAGCGGAAAGCGTAGCGGTCGGCCTGACGCTCGTTGAAGCGCGAGTACGCATTCAGCGCCGGCAACGCGACGAAAGAGAGTACCGTAGCCACCAGCATCAATAAAGGAAGATTGGCAAAATCCGAAAGGGTCTCAAACATGTGCAAGCGATCCACCGCGTAGTGGAGAACAAAATTGGCAGCCCAGAATCCAATAAACGTAATACCCGCCTGCACCAGAATACTTTTGAAAATATGCCGGTGAACGTGATGACCAAGTTCATGGGCCAGGACAGCTTCAATCTCGTCCGTGGAATAGTTTTCGAGAAGCGTGTCGGCGAGAATGATTCGGCGCGTGTTGCCTAATCCTGTGAGCGCTGCGTTCGCCTTTTTACTTTTTTCCGAAAGTTTCCACTGGTAGACACCGCGGACGCGCGTTCCCGCTCGCTCGCCCAGTCGCACCAGTCGCTCCTTTAGTTCATCGTTTTCCAATGGGGCAAATTTGTAAAAAATGGGGAACAAAACCACTGGCGCGAGTTGTGCCAGCAGCACAAACAATCCCAGAAACGCCGCCCACGCAATCAGCCACCAATGCTGCGGCGCCTCGCGCATGATGAAATACAGCAACTCGGCCACGATTCCGGCGAGAACCACGCCGACAAGAAAGCCTTTGCCCTCGTCCCAGAGCCAGGCCCGCAAGCGCATGTTGGAAAGTTGATATTTGTGCTCCAGGCGAAAACTGTAGTAGTCCAGTCCCAGTCCGAGAACTTTGGCCAGAACCATAAGCATCAGCACATACAGAAACAACGCCAGACTGTAATGCTGGAATGAAGTTCCGTAGGCGAGGTCCCGAAGAGCGCCACTCCATCCCGTGGCCAGCAGCACTATCATCAGTGCCAGGCCGAGGAAAAAGTCGGCGACGCCCAGCCACCGCCGGATGCGGTTATAGCGCCGCGCTTCAGGCGAATCGGCAGGGACGGGAACGGTAGCGGCTGCTGAAACCATCATTTCCTGCCTGATTATCGTATCGGCGAAAACGAATTACGAGACGCGGAAGGCCAATGGTTCCATGTGTCTTCCGCGTATCCTGCGATCGCCTCCAGATCGATCCTGGCGAAGGTCGCCATTGCGAACTGCTTTAAGAACCAGGACTTCTGACGAAGGCTTCGGCAGTGGTAAGAATGTCGCTCACCAATTCCGGCGATGCCGCCTCGGAATACACCCGCAACAATGGCTCGGTGCCTGACATCCGAAACAGTACCCAGGGTTCCGCCCCATTGCCGTTGGTCGGAGCGTCCAGATAGAACTTTACGCCGTCGAGGCCTTCTTTTCTTTTGATGGAATAGCGGCCCAGATGGTTGGTCTGCTCGGAGCGTGCCCGCCGGACCGCGCTCTGCTTCATCTCTTCCGTGATGTGCAGATCGCGCCGTCCATAGTAGTGCGGTCCGAACTCGCGTTGCAGATCGGCGACCAGTTGTCCCAGGGGTTTGCGCTCCTCTGCCATGACGTTGGCCAACAGAAGGCAGTTCAGAGTGCCGTCGCGCTCCGGCAGATAGCGGGAATACCCGATCCCGCCGGATTCCTCTCCGCCGACCACGATCTCGTGTTCCATCATCAGGTCGGCAATGTACTTGAATCCGATGGGACACTCAATCAGTTTGCGTCCGTATTTGGCTGCGATCCGGTCGGCCATGCCGGTCGTATTGAAGGCGCGCACGACTTCGCCCGGCCACTTCTTCCGCTCCAGTGTCCAGCGCAAAAGAACGGAGAAGCACTTGTGCGAATCGACGAAGCTGCCGTCTTCGGCGATGGCGCCGATGCGGTCAGCGTCGCCATCGACCGCCAAGCCCGGCATGGCAGTTTTCTTTCAGCACGGTCTGCCGCAACATTTCTATGTGCGGCTCAATGGGCTCGGGATTGATTCCGGGAAAAAGCGGATTCAATTCCTGGCGAATGGCAACGAACTCGATGCCACGATCCTGAAAAATCTTCGTCAGCACCCCGCGCCCCGAACCGTACATTGAATCCACGGCAAATCGGAACTTGGCTTTGGCAATGAGATCGAGATCGGCGAATTTTGAGATGGCCTCCGAGTACGCCGGCTTCAGATCGACTTCCTTGATGGAGGCCGCGTTGCCTTTCGGAATCGTTCCGGCGGCAACTTCTTCTTCAATCACCTTCATGATGGCGGGTGTCGCCGATCCGCCAAACTTTCGCCTTGAACTTCACCCCATTCCAGTTCCACGGATTGTGACTGGAGGTGACTACCACTCCACCAGCTGCGCCCTGATTCTTCACCGCCAACGAAACCGCAGGAGTAGGCGTGGCGTCGGAAGTAATCTGCACAGGAATGCCTGCCGCAGCGATGACTTCAGCCGCCACTCGTGCAGCCTGTTGCGAGACAAAGCGCGTGTCATATCCGATGATGACGCCGCGAGACGCGTCCTCGTGCCGCAGAACGTAGGCAGCAATCCCGCCCGCCACGAGACGTACATTCGCAAAAGTAAAATCGTCGGCGATAATGCCGCGCCAGCCGTCAGTGCCAAATTTAATCTTAGTCATGGGTCGTTGGTCGTTGGCCATTGGTCGTTAGTTCCAAGGCGTTGGACTTTGCCAAAGACCAACGACCATCGGCCAACGACTGCTATACCAGATTTTCTCAGCTTCTTCTCATCCAGATGCTTCACCACTTTGCCCACGTCCTGTGCCTGTTCGCGCGTGGTGATCAGCAGAGCATCCTCGGTCTCTACCACCACAAGGTTGTTCACGCCGACCGCTGCCACAAATTTTCCTGGCGCGTGGATGTAATTTCCCTGGGCGTTGAGCGTGAACCATCCTTCGGCAGCGATGAGGTTGTCGTCCTTGGGCTGGCTCTTGCCTACATGGTGTTCGTGCAGAGCCGTCCACGAGCCTAGGTCGTTCCATCCGAAATCGGCGGGAAGGCAGATGATGTTGGAGTTCTGCTCTCCTTTACCCGAGCGTGGCTCGAGCACCGCGTAATCGATGCTGATGTTCTCGCACTTTGGATACAGTCGGGCAAATGTGGCAGCGAATTTTCGCGTGCCGAAGGTTGCAGCAATCTGCTGCAGCAACACGGCGGTCTTGGGCAAATGTTCGAGCAGCGCGTTGGCCAGGGTGCGAGCGCTCCACAGAAACATGCCGCTGTTCCAGAAGTAGTTCCCAGCCTTTACGAATTCGGCGGCACGCGCGGCGTCGGGCTTTTCCGTAAAGCGGCGAACGCGAAGCGCATCGCCCTGGAATTTCGTGTCAGCTTCGATGTAGCCGTAACCGGTCTCCGCCCGCGTGGGACGAATGCCGAGTACAACGATATTTTCTCCCGCTGCAGCGATCTCGATCCCCTTCTTCAGCACGTCGCGATATCGTTTTTCATCCCCGATCACATGGTCGGATGGGAAACAGTCCGATCACTGCGTCGGGATCGCTGTTCATAAGCATGAACGCAGCCAAACCAATCGCGGGAGCAGTATTGCGTGCTGCCGGCTCCGCCAGGACCTGACCCGCGCTGAGCCGCGGAAGCTGGCGCAGAATCTCGCGCCGCAAATGTTCGTTGGTGATGATCCAGAAACGCTTGGGCGAAGCCAGCGGCAGCAGCCGCGAGACCGTCTGCTGGATCATGGTCTGCTTGCCATCGAGCGCCAACAACTGTTTGGCCTTGCGCTGCCGGCTCAAGCGGCCAGAAGCGGGTGCCGCGCCCACCGGCGAGAATCACAGGATAGAAGTTGATCTTAGCCATAATGACAGTGATTGCAGATTTCAGATTCTAGATTGCAGATTCAAAATCGCTCGCTTCAATCTGTCGATCTGAAATCTTCAATCTGAAATCTCTTTAGTTTCTTGTCTCCGGCTCCGGCAGCGCTACGCCCGGCACTGACGCCTTCAGAAATTCCACCGACCACTGCGGACGCACCTGAAATTCGCGAACCGCCGCGGGCACAACCACGGCATCGCCTCTGGCTAGTGTCACTGGATCTGCGCCAGCCGCTTCGACCACTCCGCAACCTTCCATGGCCACCAGAATCTGGACCGAACGTTTTCCGCTTTCATCCTGCGTGCGGAAAGAATGCGGCTGCTTGAGCTCAAACATGTCCACGGCAAAGTACGGAGACGCGATCAATGGCGCGCGGCGGTTTGCTCCGCCATTCAAATTCGTGGGCGCGGGACGAATCACTTTACCCGAGCCAACTTTCTCCTTGATGGCTGCCAACCCTTCTTTCAGATGCAATTCGCGCGGACGTCCGTAATCATAGAGACGATAGGTCGTGTCCGACTGCTGCTGAGTTTCCACGATGATCGATCCCGGTCCCAGTGTGTGTACCGTACCACCCGCCACATAAATCATCTCACCGGGATAGACATTCACCCAATTCAGCAGTTCCTCGGCGCGCGCTTCCTGAATCGACTGGGCAAATTGTTCGCGGGTAACCCCGGGCTTGAGACCGAGTCCAATCTGCGCGCCCGGCCGGGCATGCGCTACATACCAGCATTCTGTTTTGCCGCAGGGCTCGCCGACGCGGCGAGCCGCCTCGTCATCGGGATGGACCTGCACCGAAAGCTTTTCGTGCGGGAAAGAGAAACTTCAGAAGCAGTGGGAAGCGATTCGGGTCCGGAGCTGCTTCGCCGACCAGTTCCCGTCCATATTCTTTGCTCAACTCGGCCAACGTCTTGTTCTTCAGGGGACCGTTGGCCACTTTGCCGGCGTCTCCGGTCAGCCAGGCTTCGCCGATTTTCTCGTCAAACTTGTGGTTGGGATAAATCGGCGACAGATCCAACGTGCCCCACGGACGCGGGTCGAACATGGCCTGCATCGAAAATGGATAGAGTGCGCTCATGCGGTGTGCGGAGATCAGAGATCCGGCGGCGTTTTCCGCGGCGATCTTACAACGCCCCCAGGAACTTGCGCATGCGCTCCAACCCACGATCCAGTTCGGTCACGGTGGTGGCGTACGAGACACGAATATGTTCCCGCGTGCCAAAGCCTTCGCCCGGCACCGTCGCCACATGTGCTTCGCGAAGCAGCCGTCCGGCCACGTCGGAAGCGGATTTGATGCCGCCGCGCCCGATGAACGACGAAATATTCGGATAAGCGTAGAACGCGCCCTCCGGCAGGGTGCATTGCACTCCGGGGATGGAGCGCAGTCCCTTCACGACGTGATCGCGCAGCTTGATGTACTCCTGCCGCATATCTTCCACGCACTGCTGCGGACCATTCAAAGCCGCAACGGCCGCCTTCTGCACGATCGAAGTCGGATTCGAAGTCGACTGGCTCTGCAACTTCTGCATGGCCGCAATCACCGCAGCCGGCCCCAGCGCGTATCCCAACCGCCAGCCTGTCATGGCATAAGTTTTCGAGAGCGATCCGATGATCAGCATGCGCTCGCGATACTCGCGCAACGATCCCACGGAAAACTGTTCGCCGGTGTAGTTCAGATACACGTAGCACTCATCGGACAGCACCCAGATGCCGCGCTCCGCTGCAAACTGCACCACCGACTTCAAATCTTTCGGAGACATCACGGCTCCTGAAGGATTCGAAGGCGAATTCAAAATGATCATCTTCGTGCGCGGCGTGACCAGGCGCGCGATCATCTCCGCCGTGACGCGGAATCCCTGGCTCTCGTCGGATTGCAGCAGCACACAATTTCCGCCGGCATAACGAACGATGTCCTTGAACGAAACCCAGTACGGCACCGGCAGAATGACTTCGTCGCCGTGATCGACCAGCACCTGAATCGCGTTGAACAAAGCGTGCTTGCCCCCGACCGAGGCAACAGATTCCTCGCGGCGATAGTCAGACTTGAAGTCAGCCGCATGGCGATGCACGATGGCATCGCGCAGTTCAGGCGTCCCGCCCACGGCCGTGTAGCGCGAGAAATTATTCTGGATGGCGGCGATGGCAGCATCCTTGACGTGCTGCGGCGTGGAGAAATGCGGCTCGCCCGCGCCGAAGTCCACGACGTCAATGCCCTGCTGGCGCAGTTTGTCGGCTTCGGCCACGACAGCCATAGTGGCCGAGGGCTCAATGCGGTTGATTCGTTCCGTCAGTTTGACGGCGGGAGTCGCTTCGGTAACTGGAGTCATCCTGATTTTCCTGTTCTCTTTCTTTCGGACTTTCCTCTTTTTTCAGACTTTTGCTCTCTCGCGTTCTGCAGCTTGACCGCCGGATCAAGTTTTTCGCGCAGCCGGCGTTCCACCATCTCCGGCACCAGGTCCTGGATCGACCCGCCGAGTTTTGCCACCTCGCGCACCAGCCGGGAGCTCAGATACGAATACTGCTCCGCCGGCATCATGAAAACCGTTTCCAGGTCGGGCTGCAGTTTGCGGTTCATCATGGCCATCTGCAGCTCATATTCGTAATCGCTCAGCGCCCGAATTCCGCGCAACACGGCGCTGGCTTTGACCCGGGCCGCGTAGTCGACGGTCAGTCCGTCGAAGACATCGACCTGGACATTTTTCATGTCGGCGGTCAACGCTTCCAGCATCGCCCGGCGCTCTCCCAGACTGAACAGCGGGTTCTTATCGGGATTGCGCAGGATCGCGACGATCAACTCGTCAAAAATCTTGCTGCCCCGCTCAATCAAATCCAGGTGGCCGTTCGTGGGCGGATCAAACGAGCCGGGATAGATAGCTATAACCTTCTTCAAGCGTCCTCGATTTTCCTGACGGAAAAGCAGGCAGGCTAGGGGTTAAAGAAGATTCTATGCGGCAGGGGTAAGAGATGGCAATTGCTTTACCGAAAACGACCTGTCATCCCGAGCGCCGCGCGTTGATTGAAGGACCGATTCCGCGCTGGCGCGGTCAGAGCAAGTCGAGGGACCTTGTGTTTGTGCTGTCAGTAAAACGGGTAATGGCGCCGGCAATAACCCAAGATCCCTCGATAAACATCCGGATGACAAGAAGTGGAGTTTAGCGCCTTCCCGCCGGCACTGCTGCCTTGGCGGTTTCCGGCGCTGCGCTGGGCATGGTCGTGACGCGAGCACCCGCTCCCTGCGGAGTCACCGATGCTGCGGCCGCTACTGGCGGAACAGCTGCGATCGGCTGGACTGTAGCCGTTGCCAATCCCAGATGCTTACGCACCTCAGCCTCCAGCTTGGCGAAGGTATCGACATTGTCTTTGAGGAACTGCCGGGCATTTTCGCGGCCCTGGCCAATACGCTCGCCTTTGTAGCTGTACCATGCACCGGATTTCTCCAGCAGATTGTTGTTCACTGCCAGGTCGAGCAGATCGCCTTCCCGCGAAATGCCCTCGCCGTACATAATGTCGAACTCGGCTTCGCGGAAGGGCGCCGCGACTTTGTTCTTCACCACTTTGACTTTGGTGCGTGAGCCCGTCATCACATCGCCTTCTTTGATCGCGGCTATGCGGCGGATGTCCACGCGAACTGAAGAATAAAATTTCAGAGCGCGACCGCCGGTGGTGGTTTCCGGATTGCCGAACATCACTCCGATTTTTTCGCGAATCTGGTTAATGAAGATAAGGCAGGTACGCGATTTGGAAACTGTTCCAGTCAATTTTCGCAGCGCCTGCGACATCAAGCGGGCCTGCAAGCCCATGTGGCTATCGCCCATTTCGCCATCGAGTTCAGCCTTGGGGACAAGAGCGGCCACCGAGTCCACGACCAGCACGTCGATCGCGCCCGAGCGCACCAGCGCTTCGGTAATCTCCAGCGCCTGTTCTCCGTAGTCGGGTTGCGAGACCAGCAGGTTGTCCACGTCCACGCCGAGTTTCTTGGCGTAACCGGGATCAAGTGCGTGCTCGGCATCCACAAATGCCGCCATGCCCCCAGCCTTCTGGGCCTGGGCAACGACCTGCAATGCGATGGTGGTTTTACCGGAAGATTCCGGTCCGAAGATTTCGACGACGCGCCCGCGGGGAAATCCACCCACGCCCAGCGCTGCGTCGAAAGAAATTGCGCCCGTGGGAATCACGGCGATGGGGACAATTTCCTTCGAACCCAGCCGCATGATGGAGCCCTTGCCAAACTGCTTTTCGATTTGCGCGAACGCCAGATCGATCGCTTTTCCCCGTTCGTCAGCCATAAGAATGCGGCTCCTTTGAATTATGAAGAATTTAATGTGTTCGAAGGGCGGATTATACAACGGGATCGAAGCGAAGAAAAGGCGAATTTGTGTGAGGATCGGTGGAAAAGTCCCAAAAGGGAACCGTTGTTGGCACCTACTCGCTAAGAGTGCCGAGGTCGGCTACTGCAACTTCCCGTACTCCGCCTTGGCTTCTTTAAGGACCGGAACATCAGCATCCGCATCTTTCCACAACGCCAGAAAGTCCTGATAAGCAGCTTTGGCCTTCGCGCTGTCTCCGGTCATTGCGTAAGCCCGGCCCAGGCCCAGTTTGGCGAGAGAATGCTCGACGCCCGTGGGGTCGGTTCCGCGGTGATCGACCATCTTTTGAAATTCCGTTACCGCCTCCGGCCCCCGCTTCGCCTGCAAGTAAGCCAGCCCTCGAATGTAGACGGGAAACAGCCCCTGGCTGTTGCCAAGTTCGTAAGGCGTCGCTGCGCGAAGCGCCTCTATCGCCTGTTCCGGAGCCTTGCGATTTAATGCCATCAACGCTACCACCGAGGGAATGCCTACGCTGTGCAGAAGCGTGTCGTTCGGAAAACGCCGCCCCAGTTCTTCTGTGATGCTCTGAGCACGACTGCCGTCTCCCGATATCGCTAAGGCCTCCGCCACAGCCACCATGTTGCTGCGCCCTTGCGCGAGGCTGGAACTGGCTGCCACCAGTTCACGCGCCTTGGACGCGTTTCCGACTTCAGCCTGTATGAGAGCCGAGTTTGCTTTGGTGTCGGCTGTGGTTCCCTTGAATCCCAGGCGGTCGCTCACCTGCACCGAACGCTGTATGAGTTCTTCGGCCCTCCGCAGCTGCCCGTGTGCCGCGGCCGCGCCCGCAGCTTCGATGAGCAGCAGGTATTCACTGGGCTTACCCTCAGCCCATTTCATTTCTCGCTGCATCCCGTCGGCATCGGCGCTCAAAAAGGCGATTTGGTAGAGCTGTTGGTGGATAAATAGATTGTCGGCTTTAGCATCCACGGCCTGCTGCAGAGTGGACCGCGCTTCCTCCAGGCGGTTAAGAGCCATGTAGCCTGCCGAGGTATGCGCATAGCCAAATGGAGCGGCGGGTTCAAGGCGAGTAAATTCGTTCCCAAACTGGATGGCCTTGTCATACTGCCCGTAATAGAGGTCGTATACCAGTGCCAGGTTGGCGTAGGCGCTGCTATCGTTTGGATAAGCACGGATGGCCAACTCCAAATTTTCCCTGTCTTTTTCAATGTCGCCGGTTGTTGTATAGAAATGGTCGTCAATGTAGAAGCGCTCGCGCTCACTGACGCGTCCACGCAAGTCGAAGGCTTTTTTAGCCGCCTCTGCGGCCCGATCCTCTTCCCCAAGATTGGAATAAATCGCCGACAATCGCGCATAGGCCATGGCAAAATTCGGGTCCAACTCGAGAGCGCGCTGGAATAGAGGAATGGATTCTGCCTCGCCTCCGCTATTGCGCATCGCGTCGGCAGCAGCGTAGGCCTTGAGCGCTTCCAGTGAAGAAGTCGTCGCTTCCGTCACCGGCGTGTCGAACTTTTGGATCGACGCCAGCGACTCACCCAGCTTTCCGCGCAGGCTTGAGGCCGCTTTCCCGACTGCCGGCAGCACCGCTTCTTTCGTTGCTGCCGTCACCTGCTCGCGCGCCAGCGAAGCGCCAGTTGCGCAGTTGGTGGCATCGAGAGCTATTACGTACTGACTCCCGAGCGCCGCAATCGACCCACTCAACATGGCCTTGATGTTTTCGCGCTCGCAGATTTCGCGGGCCACACTTCCTGTTACTCGCTCATCGACAGGTCGTCCCATGAACTGCAGCGCCTGACGAACCGTTTGATCGGGCACGATATTGAGATATGGCGATTGCTCCAGCTGCACGGCGAGCGCCTGCTTAAGGGTGCCATCAAAAACCGGGTCGCCCGTGGTGTTCACAAAGTCCGCGAGTAGGATAGAGTCCTTCTCGGTGAGGGTCTGCCCGGTGCGAGAGCGCCAGTACAAACCACCCGCCAACAAAGCCGCGACGACCACAACACCCGCAATCACCAGAAGCCACGTAGGGGCGAACGCCCTCGTCCGCCCAGACGAGCGCAGCTCGTCAGGCTCATCTGGCGCAGGCGCCCCCGCCCGCGAAGCTGACACCGGGGAAGAGACCGCGGCAGCCCTACGGCCGGATGATCCTGAAGAAATCGCAGAAGAAGGGGCAGAAATAGGGGCCTGGGATACCCCCGAAGCCCCAGCCTCCACCGGCTCTTCCGCCGCCACCCTCTTGCCTGACCCCGAATCGCGCTTCAATCGCTGCAGTTCCGCCCGTATTTCCGAAGCATGCTGATAGCGCAGTTCCCGGTCCTTCTCGAGCGCGCGGTTGATGATCCGTTCCAGCTCCGGTGGAATGTCGGGGTGAAGCCGAATCGGCGAAGTCGGCGTCTTCTCCAGAATGGCGTGGAAAATAACGGCTGAAGTTTCTCCACGGAACGGCAACGTACCTGTAGCCATTTCGTACAACACCGCGCCAAACGAAAAAAGATCGCTGCGCGGATCGAGTTCCTTGCCCCGAGCCTGCTCCGGCGACATGTAGGACATAGTGCCGAGCGCCGTCCCCGGACTGGTCAGATGTTGCTCATCCATGGTCGGCATCGACGACCCAGCCTCATTCTCACGGCGTTTCTGCTGAAGTGAGACCTTGGCCAGGCCGAAATCCAGGATCTTGGCGTGCCCTCGCCGGGTGATAAAAATGTTGGCCGGCTTGATGTCGCGATGCACAATTCCTTCCGTGTGCGCTGCATCGAGGGCATCCGCGATTTCGATGCCGAGCGCCAGCAGTGTCTCGAGTTCCATCGGACGACCGGCGATCGCATGTTTGAGGGTCGTCCCCTCCAGATACTCCATGGCGATGAACGCCTGGCCGTTCTGCTCGTCAATCTCGTAAATGGTGCAGATGTTGGGATGGTTCAGAGCGGACGCCGCTTGCGCCTCGCGCTGAAAGCGACTGAGTGCTTGCGGGTCCTGAGCCACATCGTCGGGAAGGAACTTCAAAGCGACGAAGCGGTGAAGCTTGACGTCTTCGGCCTTGTAGACAACACCCATGCCACCACCGCCGAGCTTCTCAACAATGCGGTAGTGCGAAATGGTTTGGCCAATCATGTCTGGTCAAGCTGTGGCCGTCGATGTTACTTGTTGCGAAACAGGCAAGTCAACGAAAGGGGGACGATGGTCCAGAAGTGCGGGAGCCTTCTCCGCCGAGGGTGCCCCATCTTTGCGCGCTCTTTGCGCAAAGGGGGAGGCACGGACGCAGGCAGCGAACACGCACAGATCCTAGAATTTCGTAAGAAGTTCCAAAGGACGAAGGTCATCGCTCTCCCACCCTTCGCAAAAAACGCGAAGGATGGGGCGCCCTCAGTCGTGCGATTCCGACAAAAATCCAAACCTACAAGCTCCTTCTAGCTCGCCTTACTCTCCTTCGCCAGCCTCGCTTGCGTGACGTCGTAGCTCTCCCCGTAAATCGATGGCACCTTGGCACCCATCGGCCGTAGATATACAGAGAGCTGTCCGCGGTGATGAATGCTATGGTTCATCGCCAGCTGTAGAAATCCAACCGCGGGCAGCTGGAACATACCCCGAAAGTCGACCATCTTGGCCAGCGTTTCGCCGCCAAGCCCTTCGACCTTCTGCATATTCGCCGCAAAACTCTCGTCAAACCAGGCAGCGATGCCGGCAGAGTTCGTGATCGTTTCCGGCCGGTGAATCGGACTGAAGTCAAACGCGCCCACAGGAATTCCAGCGAAAAAGCGCTGCTCCGCTGCCACAATGTGCCACGCCAGCTCCAGCGCGCTCTTGGAAACAGCGTCAGGACGGTAGTCTCCCTTGTCGAGCGGAATCGCTTCAATCACTCGTTTCGTAGTGTCGTGTTCTGCCTTGAGCGTTGGCATCGCCCTGTTCAAAAGGAATTTGGCTTGATCGGGCGTGAGTTGCGGAGAGGTCATGGAAACGTCCTTTCAAAATTCGCGACCATTCTAACTAATCGACGTATGGCAGATCGATGAAGGCCATGGATCAGACAGTACTGCGGCGGAACATTGCCAACTTCCTTATCGGTGCCCTCTGTATAACGAAACGACCTCTACTCCGGTTTCTTGTCAACGGTTGGAGCAGGAGGGGGACCACCCATGGTGTGGTCGTGCATCATGCCAGAACCCATGCCGTGCATTCCGGGACCCATGGAATTCATCTGCTTTGACATCTGATCCATGTGGCCGACCACAGTCTCCCACATATCCACGTTGCTCTGCCAGCGGCTTTTCTCGCTGGAATTCTTCATCTTGGCGACGTCGACTTTCATCTGCGCCAGGGAAGATTTCATCTTGTCGATGTCAGCCTGCATGGCTTCCATCTGTTGCTTGTGCATCTCCATCATCTTCTGATGGTGTTCGCCCTGCATCTGATCATGAGCACCGGGGCCAGCCATGGGCGGTGCCTGAGGGGACGCATCTTGCGCGCGCACCAGAGAAGTGAGGAAGAACATCAGGACGAGAACCAGGTTCAAGCGTTTCATTGGATTACTCCATTTCGACGAGTCCGAGTATAGTCTCGTCCGGACCTTCGCAATCAGGCCTCAGCCACCCTCATCTTCGCGGGCGCGAGCACGATCAGCAGCACACCAACCACAACAAACAAACTCACCCCGGCCAGCAGATGTACGCGTTCATGTACGTCATGCAGTGACTGAACCGTCATGATGGCGGCGTGAGCCAGGCTCGACCATGCCGTGAAGGCAATCAGGCTGCGATTCGCAGACGGGTTCCGTGACGCAATCAGGAGGAATACTCCCAGGGTGGCATACACGCCCATGAACATCTGCAACACTTCCGACTCTTTCGGTTGTGTCAACGGGTAAGCAAACGCTACGAAGATCAGTCCCACTACCACCAGCACGACCTTTAGCGCGCGTTCTCGAGTCATTTCGCCCTCCTGCCAAAAGCCAGAATTGGGAAAAGTGCACACCCGATCACCGATTTCGCAATATTCGCCGTAAGGTTTTTCCACCCGAAATAGGCGGCACTCATTCCTGAAGACACATACGTACACCACCGCCTGACAGTTCCGCTTTTCTGTAGTGCTTCTTCCCAGCTCATGGCTTCTGGCCAGCACATATGCGAGTCGCGATCTGGCCAGGAGCTAGGAGCCAGTAGCTAGAAGCTATTAGCCAAAAGCTCCTCAAGGCAGGGAGCGAGTGTGGTTGAAGGTATATTCTCCGAGCAGACGCTCGCCGCCTACTTCATCGAAAGCCACGAGACGCATGATCAACTTGCTGCTAGGGGCGGCCTTCGCGAATGTGATCGACTCCTGGCACGCGACGCTGCCTGCCCCGGGGTTGACGGGAATGTCCGCCAAGCGGTGTTGTTCGATGCGGCGTTCGTCACAGGTCGTTTCTACTTCTTCCGCTAATAAACAGGATCGTAGTTGGTGTAATCGCCTATTAACAACAAGTGGGGGCGACAGACCATCATTCTCTGGCAGTTTATACTGCCCTCGCCACCAGCTTCTTCAGGTCTTCCACAAGAGCGTTCATGGCCTCGCCGAAGTTCTTGCGAATCGTCGCAATCCGGCTCGCGCCTCCTACTTCCTGAGTGAGCGACCAGAGGGTAATGTGGGTTTTGAGGTCGACGATCGAAAGGTTCACTTGGAGGCCAGCCTGTCGCGAATCGTAAGAGCGGATTTCAAAAACAACATCGGCATCGGCAGGAGAGGACACCAGTTCATACTTTCCCCAACTCTTTATATCTCCATAAAACATGTTGTAGGTGAGGTTGGGAGCGTGAATTTGATGCGGAATTGTCCAGTCGTCATCGCCGCCATTTGAAATGAAGACCCTTCTAGCTGCGAGAACTTGAGCAGGAATCGGAGCCGAAGGCATGGGTTGTTGTTGGGCCATCAGCATCGGGATGGACGGGACTCCCGTCGAAAGAAACAGAAAGAACACTGCTCGTTGCACGACCCTTAACATGGCCATCCTCCAATTCAGAATTCGCTGAAAGTCTAACGCCGACTCGGCAGTTTTATTTCTATTGTCGATAAATCGCGATTGCGCTCACCAACCTCTCGCCAGCCCTGCCACTCGGGTTGCGAGTGTAAACGCCTTCCATGAGAAGGCCGGTCGGAGTCAAGTCGATTCTTCGTTGTTTTTATGGACAAAGGTTTTTCTCCCGCCGAGTGGCCACTGTCGCCATGCTTCCATCCGCACTCTCGAGGAGCGATCGTTTCGCTCGGTGCATGTTGGGCGTTCTCGGTTCAGCCGGTGCTGCCATCTGTTTGGCGCCCCGTCGTTTCACTTAAGTGGAACGTGGGCCAGGCGATTAACGCAGTCACCGGAACTCGGCTTTGGGCTTTTGTCTTTTCTCTTCCTGGAACGAGGTCGATTTTGTTTTTGCCGTTTGGTTTTACGCGGCTGCGGCCACGTTCGTTTGGCTGCTGTTGTGCAATGGTTCGTACACTTCTCCGCTCACCCACAGGTGATGCAGTAACACCGCCAGCTTTCTCGCGGTCGCAACGATCGCTCGCTTCTTTCCGTTCCTTCCGCCACGCTCCGCCAGTTTCAGGCCCCAACGCCGCAGGTCACAGTCCACCCCGAACGGTCCCAGAATGTGTTGCGCTCCCTGTACCAGCAGCGTTCGCAAATACGGGTCCCCTTCCTTGCTGATATGCATCTGCGGCTCGCTCTGTCCCGAGTTCCGGCGTCCCGGTTGCAGTCCCAGATAGCAGCCCACGTCGCGGCTCTGATGAAAACGATGCGGGTCTTCCAGCGTGAGCAAGAACGTCAGCGCGATCAGCGTGCCTACGCCCTTGATCTGCTTCAGCAGCGCCACCTGCGGATAGCTCTGCTGCGCCAGCTTCTCGATCCGCTCGTTGTACTCCACGATGCGTTCGCTCAGCGACTCCAGTGCCGCCAGCAACGGCTGCAGTGCGGCTTGCAACTCCGGACTCAGTCCCTCGGCTTTCTCCGGATTCATGTTGCGCACGTTGCATCCGCGTAGTCGTTCTCCGTAGCTCTTGGCCAGTCCGCGCGCCGTGTTCACCAGTGCCGTCCGCGCTCGCACCAGTCCCGCTCGCGCCCGGATCAGGGTCAGATCCGCCTGCGCGTTATCGTCAATCCCCTGCATCTTTCTGTTAGAGTGGCTCGTCAATTCGGGGGTGGGGCATGCGACTCAGCACTGCCTGGCCGGCCTTTCTCTTCCTCTTTTTGTGTTTCGAGACGGCGCCGTGGGCAGCGTCGGCTCAGAACGTCCGGCTGTACGTGGACAACAGCGAGGGTGACGACGTCAGCGTCATCGACCTGAAGACGCTGAACACCGTAGATGACATCCGTCTGGCCGCCAACGTTCACGGTCTGGCGATCCAGGCGGATGGGCGGCGGCTGTTTGCGACCATCGAATCCGACAATACCCTACGCGTGGTAGATACCGCGACCAACAAGGTCATCGCGACGATCAAGCTGACGGGACGTCCGAACCAGTGCGCGGTCACGCCCGACGGACACTATGTGGCGGTGCCAATCCGCGACAAGAATGCAGTGGACATCGTGGACGTGCAGCAGCAGAAGGTGGTGAAGACGCTGCCGGTGAGCGAGCCACACAACGCGTTCAATGCCGGCAGCAATCGCTACCTGTTCGTGAGCGCGATGGGGGCGAACCAGATCAACGTCATCGACCTGATGACGATGGCGTACTCGCTGAAGGTGTCGGTCGGAGGAATTCCCCGGCCGTATGTCGTCACGCCCGATGGCACAACGATGTACGTCGCGGTAACCGACCTGCACGGTTTCATGAAGGTGGACGTGGCGAGTGGGAAGATGCAGCGAGTCGCGATGCCGGCCGAAAACCACACGCCGAAGGAGCGTCCCTTCGAGCCGAGCAACACGCTGACACACGGGCTGGCGCTGTCGCCGGATGGGACAGAGCTGTGGGTCACCAGTCTGTTGGACAATAGCCTGTACGTCTACGACGTGAAGGCGAACAAGATCACGGGGCGGGTGCAGGTCGGCGATGGGCCGAACTGGGTGACGTTCTCTCCGGACGGGAAGTACGTGTGCGTGAGCAATACCGGGACAAATGATGTCTCGATTATCGACGTGCGGTCACGGCGCGAAATAAAACGGGTGAAGGTGGGGAAGGCGCCGAAGCGGATCGTAGCGGCGGTGCTGGGAGAATAGCCAGGGCCTATCACGGGTACCTGGATTGCGGAGTAGAGTAATCGCGCTACGGCGAACGGTTTATTATGCTCTTCGCTCCACCCGCCGCGATCGCTAATATTGCAGAAAATTGATGCCGAATGAAAAGGAGAACCGATGAGCCGACTCTTGAGTATTTGCTTGCTTGCAGGCTGCGAGATCCTCTCGCTCTTCGCGGTGTCTCACAGTCCACAGAGCACGTCGATGGAGGGCTCCCGGGCAAATGTTTCCAAAGCAACCATAGAGGGCCTGGTTCGGGATGTTGCGTGTCCCATTCAGAACCTCGACAACCATGCCACCAGCCTCAGCCGCAAGTGCGTAGAGGATTGCGTGAAGGGTGGCTCGCCGCTGGTTATTCTGACCCAAGATGGTCAGCTGTATTTTCCTATCTCTGCCAAAATGCCTGACACGGATCAGCGGCAGAAACTGATGCCGTTCGTGGGCAAATATGTGCGGGCCAGCGGGATTGTGTTTGAGCGAACCGGGACTCATGCAATCGTCATCACGGAAATTAAGGAAATGAGAGAGGTCCGCTTGACGAATGATGAGGGGTAACCCAGGCAGCACGCTCCGCCGAAGCTGGCCGCGCTAGGGTTGCAGGTGTAATCGCCGCCCAACAGTCGATTTCTCAAGTCTTCTCCAGTTGTGCTTGCGAGAAGCTCGGACTCGACTACCACTTGAGTGTCCCGCGCGGGGGCTACTGCGGAATCGCTCCGGCGATCCGGTTCCACAGAGCGCTGTGTCCGACGGCGATGAAAATGAAGGACGCGATCGCGATTGCGGAATACCCGATCCCGTACCATCGACCAAAAGTGCGCGTCATCCCCCACCGCAGAGCCAGAAATAGGGCCCCAAGTACCAGCGCGGGACCAAGTACGTACAAAGGCGGCATGGCCGCAAACTCTCCGATATAAGGGCAGCGTCCCAGGGAGCCCGAAATGATCATTAACGACGCCAAAAGCATCATGGGGCGATGGATCTCGGAGCGGCGACGATAGATAACCGCAACGGCCACCAGAACACCGAAGGAGAGCATCTCGCCGAGCATCGTGGCCAGGAAAAATCTGCCCCCGCCAAAGGCTTGGTACATTTCCGGGTTGTGGCGGGTCGACAAGATTGCTGTGAACGATCCGAGAGGAACCATAAAAGCGGCGAGCATAGCGCCGCCCACGCCGACGCGCATATGAAGACGTCGGTTGCCGTTCAAAATGAAGATGCTCTGCACCAGAAACAGGATTATCCAACTGAACATGGCAAGGCCGTGAACGGCGACCAAGGGTACAATCTGTTGGGTGATCTCGGCTCCCCCAAAACCCTTCCCATGCACAAGAAATGAGCGAAAACCCACAGCAGTCGCAACCAGCATTACGCTTCCAGCGATCACATAGAAAAGTCGTTCGGACCGCACGCTTCGCAGTGCAAGACTTTGCTCTTGTGATCGAATTACTGTGTGTGAGATTGCTCCTGACATGACGATTTGCTCCCATCGACTGCGCGTTTGACCTTACCGTCCGCGCAACTCTCGTACCGCACGGCTCCCACAACAACATCCAACGAAGCTGAGCCCCAGAGATCAGTGCAGAACCCCGAGAGTACAACGTGGGGAGATTAGGATCCGGCCGCAAGCTGAACCTGGCAACTGGACGAGGAGTATCAGCGGAGGCGAGGTCGCTGTCAACACGAAATACTTTCGGGACATATTACGGCCCGATCAACGCAAAAGGAAATATGCCCGTACGAATTGTAGTTGGCGAAAAATCGCGATTACACTCATTGTAAAAAGGCGCCCACTTTTGCGATAGGTTGAGATTGTTCGGATCGCCAACCTAGCGAAAAGGAGCGTCTTTATGAGTCAAGAGAAGTATATCGGGATGGACGTGCACCAGGCCACTATCTCGGTTGGGGTCCTGGATTCGCAAGGCAAACTGATCATGGAGTGCATTCTGGAAACCAAGGCGGCCACGGTTCTGGAGTTCATGCCAGGAATGCGTGGAACTCTAGCGGTGACCTTCGAGGAAGGGACATGCGCCGCCTGGTTACACGATCTTCTAAAACCCCATGTCAGCCGACTTGTAGTCTGCGACCCGCGCAAGAACGCTCTGTTGAAGGAGGGCAGCAAGAGTGACCGGATCGATGCGCGGAAGCTGGCCGAGTTGTTACGCGGTAACCAACTCAGTCCGGTGTACCACGGAGACCACGGGGTACGAACCTTGAAGGAGTTAGGTCGCAGCTATCTGACGATCACGCAGGATCTCACCCGCGTGATGAGCCGCATTAAAGCGCTTTATCGCAGCTGGGCCATTCCCTGCAGTGGCACCACGGTTTATGCTGCTCGGCATCGCAGCGAGTGGTTGGCGAAGATTTCCGAACCCGGAGTTCGCCTCCGGGCCGAACGCTTCTACCAGCAGCTGGATTTGCTGCAGCCCTTGCGTCAAGCAGCGCGCTGCGAGTTCGTGGCGGAGAGCCACAAGCATCCTGCCGTGAAGTTATTGCGCCAGATTCCTTCCATCGGTCCGATCCGTGCCGCTTTGCTGGTCGCGCTGCTGCAAACACCACACCGTTTTCGTAGCAAGCGACAGCTCTGGGCGTACAGCGGGTTCGCCGTCGAAACTCACGACAGCGGCGAGTACCGCTATGTTCGTGGCAAGGCGGTTCGCAACCGGGAGCGCATCCGCGTTCGAGGGCTGAATGGCAACTACAATCGCGATCTCAAGAATCTGTTCAAAAGCACCGCGATCTCGGCCAGCACCCGGCCGGGACCACTCCGCGATTTCTACCTAGGCCTTCTCGCGAAAGGGATGCGGCCCACCATGGCACGTCTGACTCTGGCCAGGAAGATCGCGGCCCTTACGCTAACCATTTGGAAGAAAGGGGTGGACTTCGACGCCAATCAATTAGATCAGCAAGCAGCTTGAGCCTCTCTGGAAAGTCGGTTTTCCATCTCTGGGGGCTTGCCAGTGGTGGTCGGTCGGGTTCTGGAGACGCTCGATTCGAGGGCGAGTATCAGTCAATGAGTTGGGCCGCGCCTGCTTCGGCAGCGAGTCACCCATTTACACGCTATGCCCCCTCGGATAATCAGAAATAGCGATAGGCCACGAGCACGCGGACCTACCCCGGCTCAATGTAATCGCCTGGTTTCGTCAACAATCCCGCGAGAGGCTGGGGGATATGCAAACCTTCTAGTTCCAGTTCTGGCCGAGGGCAGGCCTCGGCCCACCACTCTCAGAAACTTCCTGATTGTGTTTTCGCGATAACGCCGTTTCCTAGAAAATGCTGCTCGCTGGAGTGTGCACGGTGATGCGAGTTGCGGTGATTACCCCGACGAGGTGGGCGATCAAGGTGTTGGACGTATCATATGCATCCAAGGTAAATGTCCCGGCATAGTGTTTTCCGTCCCGACTCACCATGACATCCCCAACGATGTGGGTGGGCCCGGTCGGGTTTCCAATTCCGGTCGGCGCGTTGGCGGTATCGTAGCCCGTCGCAAAGTGATTGAACTTGTATCTGGATTTTCCAATTTTTTCCCATACTCCCAAACAGATACTGCCGTCCTGCGGAGGGCGTCCGGAGTTTATGATTTCCGTCCCATCGCTGTGCCACTGGGTGAAACCTATATCGAGTGGTACGCCATCGGGCGGTGCGCCAGGGCCAGTATTACCCTGGGCAGTGAGCGTAAATTTCCACATTCCGACAATCGAGTTGTTGGATTCCTCGGAAACGAGCAAGAGCGAGCCCGAACTGAACTCTGCCCCATTCCAAGATTGCGGCGAGACAACGGCACCGCTCTTGTGGCTCGGAGGATAGTATCCGCACTCGGCATTCGCTTTTGCGGTAAGGATCGTTGCAATTAAGAGCACGCCCAGAGCTGCTGCGAATTTCTTGAATGTCGTTTTCATCTGATCTCCTTCAAGTTGTCAACGTTTCAGATTTAAGGTTGTTTCCCCATTTGTTCGGGGTGGGAGCCGAAGGGGGCCGGTTCAGGCGAACCGCTGCGATGGAAGAGTCGGCAGGGAACGGGTGAGCGAGGCAAGTCTATGCTCAAAGCAGCTTGAGTCAAGGGAAATCGCTAGTGCGTGCGCTCAGAATGCCGCGTCAGACAAGGCTTTCGGGGCACACGTTTGACCACCTGTGCGGTGAGAACGGTGAGCGCCTAGGCCGGAAAGCCGAGCCATGAACTTAACCTTTTCGATGGTCCTTGGGGCGGCGCATAGAAAACGAACGGCAGGCGGCGAATTGTTGACGTAATATCGCCATCTCTAACAATGTCGGCGGTGTCAAACACTTTTTGAGCACACTACGGCATGCACTCGGGGAAGAGCGCCATTTCGCTCCCGTAGATTGTTTGCGCTTTCTAACCTTGGCTCGCTTCTAATCGTTGGGGTCAGGAACTCATTCCGACCCATCCATCCCTTCGATCCCAACTGCGATCATGATTACTACTCTCCTGATTACAACAACCATCACTCGGTAAGCTCAAATTGCATCAGCACGCCCTTTATTCTTGATCTCAGAATCGGAAACTGTTTGTGTTTCTTGCTGAGATCTGAAATACATCCGCATTTCTGTTGTTGGTGTCCTGAATTGATCAGTCTTCCAATGGAGGAAGGTGTCATAGTGCTTTTGTCAGCTTCGCCAGGGTGGAGTCTATGGTCAATTCTTTGACCGATATTCTGTCGCAGGTTTTGGGCTGGCTGTCCATCGTTTGTGTCGGGGGATTGGCGGTTGTGTTTTCTTTGCTTGTCCTCTTTTTCAGACTCAACAACGAAGATGCTCAACATGGTGCGAAGATACTCAGGTTCATACCTTGAGTGCCTTCGATGATTCTTGAACACCTTTCGGGTAAGAAGCACTCCCAACCACGGCGGCGTATGATCCGGATCGCTATGGAAGAAGAAAAACAATTACGCTTCACCTGCCCCACTCCGCGTTGCGGCGCAAAGTTCGAAGAACCGTTGAGTTGGTTTCAAGATAACCCGGGTTTCACTTGTCCCAAGTGCGGGAACGACCACACCGTTGACCTCGAAAAAATGCCCGGAGCCAAGGAGTTTTTCGAGCTGTAGCTGCTTTACCCGAAGATCTCGACCGCCCTCCCCTGTCCACTTCACGCCTTGATGAGAAGTCTTTTCTACCCCTTTGCCCCGATTCTTCCTACGTACTCACCCAAATTTTGGCGGCAACCCTAGTTCCTTTGAACGGTCACAACAATCAAGCAGCTTTCCACACATCGCTCTGCGTGTTGCACTGAACCAGGTTTGGCGCCTACTCTATAAGAGAAGAACTATGACCGACGAGAACACTGACGACCTCTGCAAGGACTGCGGTCCGACGTTTACGGCCTTCCTAGAAGGGATGGCCGACCACAACAAAGAACAGATGGAACTGAACGCCAAGTTCACCTGCCCAACTTGCGGTAAGGTTCATGAATACACGTTTCCGTATCCTCCGAAAGCGACTGTCCCGCCCGCCTCCGCTCCCTGATGAAAGGGACTCTTGCAGTAAACAAGTCGCCGGACAAGAACTTTCTCTCTACGATAGCTGTTGAAACATCGCAATTACACTCACAACCCGGAGCAAGCTGCCTTGGGGGGGCAGGCTCTCCGGGATTGTAATTGGTATAAACGCCTATTCTCGATAGCCGATCGTTCTTGAATCGTCTAAACCGTTACATGCCCTTCACTAACGAGCAGTGGGTCGAAGCCGTTTTCCATGTACCGGAATCATTTACCCAGGTGTCGCTGCAGATGACCGTTCGCGCCCGATGCGTGCCCTGAAGTTCCGCGTCGTAGGTGAACGTGTAATGCGAAACTGCGATGTTCGAACCGAAGGTCGCCACCTGCACGTCGCTGATGCTGCCGCTCTTCCAAGTATTCGACTTGTTCTGCAGACTTTTGATGAACTCGTCCCTTGTCTCCCAGGCCCCCCAACTGTTCCCTGCCGTGAATCCGTCAGCCAAATGATGCTGCGCCCACGAAACATCGTTCTTCATTTGCGCATTTCTGGAGTCCTGCTGAAGTTGTTTGATCTGCTGGGCGACATCGCTGCCACCCTGGGCGTCAAGTTTAGTGGATAGATTGAGACAACAGAACAGGGTCAGGACAGCGATAGCCGTTGTTTTTGTCATTGTTATGAATCCTCCGTAAGAGTGGCTGGAAGTCTATACCCCCGGGGACGTATGTGCACGCGGTGCTGCCGCCAGGCTGTGGAGGGACACAACCGGGGGCGGCTGTTTTCCCTTGGAAAGGTTCCGGATCGTAGTTGGTGTAATCGCCTTCCATGAGAAGGCCGGTCGGAGTCAAGTCGATTCTTCGTTGTTTTTATGGACAAAGGTTTTTCTCCCGCCGAGTGGCCACTGTCGCCATGCTTCCATCCGCACTCTCGAGGAGCGATCGTTTCGCTCGGTGCATGTTGGGCGTTCTCGGTTCAGCCGGTGCTGCCATCTGTTTGGCGCCCCGTCGTTTCACTTAAGTGGAACGTGGGCCAGGCGATTAACGCAGTCACCGGAACTCGGCTTTGGGCTTTTGTCTTTTCTCTTCCTGGAACGAGGTCGATTTTGTTTTTGCCGTTTGGTTTTACGCGGCTGCGGCCACGTTCGTTTGGCTGCTGTTGTGCAATGGTTCGTACACTTCTCCGCTCACCCACAGGTGATGCAGTAACACCGCCAGCTTTCTCGCGGTCGCAACGATCGCTCGCTTCTTTCCGTTCCTTCCGCCACGCTCCGCCAGTTTCAGGCCCCAACGCCGCAGGTCACAGTCCACCCCGAACGGTCCCAGAATGTGTTGCGCTCCCTGTACCAGCAGCGTTCGCAAATACGGGTCCCCTTCCTTGCTGATATGCATCTGCGGCTCGCTCTGTCCCGAGTTCCGGCGTCCCGGTTGCAGTCCCAGATAGCAGCCCACGTCGCGGCTCTGATGAAAACGATGCGGGTCTTCCAGCGTGAGCAAGAACGTCAGCGCGATCAGCGTGCCTACGCCCTTGATCTGTTTCAGCAGCGCCACCTGCGGATAACTCTGTTGCGCCAGCTTCTCGATCCGCTCGTTGTACTCCACGATGCGTTCGCTCAGCGACTCCAGTGCCGCCAGCAACGGCTGCAGTGCGGCTTGCAACTCCGGACTCAGTCCCTCAGCTTTTTCCGGATTCATGTTGCGCACGTTGCATCCGCCTAGTCGTTCTCCGTAGCTCTTGGCCAGTCCGCGCGCCGTGTTCACCAGTGCCGTCCGCGCTCGCACCAGTCCCGCTCGCGCCCGGATCAGGGTCAGATCCGCCTGCGCCTGGGCACTGCGAGTTTACAACAACAATCCCCATCCAACGTATTAAGCCAGCTCCCGTACAGGGCTGAGCCTGCGGCTTGCCCTTCATCCGAGTACGATCCTAACCACCGGGCAATTGGGTTAGGCCTAGCCGAATGGTCACGACCAGCGTTGTTCACCTTTTGTTTATGTTTGATTTGTTTAGCGCTGACCGGTTTTTAAAGGAGCGGCCCGCCTGCGGATTGCAGGACTCATTTCTTCAAGGTCCTCTGCCAATTCAGCACCACCGTAAAGGGTACGGAAGCGCTTTGCGCCACAGGCACGCCGATGAGAAAGCGTCTGCCGTCTGCTGTGACATCACCGCCAATAAAACCAAGCGGTAATTGGAACAGAGGCTTAGGCACTCCAGCCTGAAATGCCGGCTTGGCTCTGATCTCGACTGACACGAGGTTTCCGTCGGAAGCTTCATAGAACAACTCTTTGCCATCCCCGCGCCATCTGGCTTCGGTTCCGCCACCTTTGGAAATCAGCCACTTGCCCGCGGCATCCCAAGATCTTTGAGCAGCGTTGGAGGAGAACCCCCGGACGTAAATCTCGTCCTTGCCGGACTCGTCCGATGTGTACGCGATCCAATGCCCATCGGGAGAAAACCGCCCTGAGCTTTCGCTGAACTCCGTACTCAGGAACGGGATCGGCTTACCACCACCCTGCAATGGGAGCAGCCACAGGTCGCTCTTTGTCCCCGGATTTTCTGCGCTATACAGTGTGGTATACAGCAGGAAGCGTCCGTCGCGGGAACAGCTCGTGGCGTATTTGTCGTTCTTGTATCCGGCAGTTGACTTCAGCAAGAGCCGCTCGTCGCCGGTGCCGCTCGCCAGCCTGAGATAAAGGTTGATCCCGCCCTCACGGATTGAACCAAAAATGACATTGCTCCCGTCAGCAGACCAGACAGGGAACGTAGCCCGGACCTGCTCGTACGTTAAGCGTGTGCTTATGTTCCGCCCTACGTCGAGCAGCCACACATCCCAATTCGGCGCATTGTCCGGATTGGTTCGGGAAACAGCGACCCGGCTTCCGTCCGGTGAAAGAGCCATGCTGTTGTAGCCGCCGGGTTCCGCCACGGTACCGAGTAGTCTCCCCTGCCGGTCAACCCATGTGAGTTGGTAATTTTGCCCGGCAGAGCTCCTGTAAACCAAGACGCCATTGCTTGAAGCCGAGAATAAGCCGAAGTCGATGAAGGAGCCAACCTGCGCGACGACCGGAACGGCCTCGCCAGAAAGTTCCAGCCGCTGGGCATCAAACGGCTGCGCCATCAACGTCCCTTGGCGCAAGAACAGCACTTGCCCGGACTCGGAATCTGACGAAGGCACATATACCGGCCCGGACGTGGCTGCCAGCAGCCGTCTGGAGTCTTGTTCCCCCGGTTTGACATTGAGGGAGCCGACATAAACCCCACTGTTTTCGGATGAGCGCGATGCGCGCAGATACAGAAAATGTCGTCCATCCGGAAGGAAGGATGGGAGGACGTGGACAATTTCTTTGCGTGATTGATCAATGGTGGTCAGCGGAGATGCGGCCCCACCAGCCGCAGAAACCTGCATTAAGCCTCTGTTGTGGTCCGCGAAAACGATCACACCATCACGGTTCCACGAACCACCGACTATGGTCCCCTGCACATCACACAGTGTTTGTGCCGGGCCGCCAGAGATCTCGATTTTTGCGAGTTTGCTTCCGGCTTGAAATCCAATGAACCGACTGTCGGGAGACCAGAAGAACGGCGGTACTACGCGGTGGTGCTTCACAGATTCGGGGTAGCTATCTGAAAGAACCCGAACCTCTAGTGAGTCTAGGTCGCGGATCCACAAGTGTGTTACGCCGTCAGAACCGGTCGCGGCGAACGCCAGATGGCGGCCGTCAGGCGATACCGCAAACGAGTCGCCTTGAGGCAGGCTTCCGGAGGGGAAGATCTGAAATTGAACCGGCGCGGGCACCAATGGGCTTTCGCGGAAATGGATAAGGGAAAGCGCTGCGCCTGCCACGAGAACCATCGCCACGGCGCTCCACGCAAGCCAAGGTCGGTTAGCCTGGACAGGAAACGAAGTGGTCTCTCGACGAACCGACGACAGTGGAGATTCCTGCCGAACGTTTGAGCCCCCAGGTACGGTGGTGGTCTGGGCATCCTCAACAGGCGCGACAAAGCGATACCCTCGCCGAGGCAACGTCTCTACAAAACGCGGACTTTCCGCCGAATCGCCCAGCACCTCCCGAATTTTGTTAATGGCTGTATTCAGGTTGTGATCAACATCGACAAACGTGTCCGGCCACAGCCGCTTCTGTAACTCCTCACGGGTCACTACTTCGCCCGGGTGTTCCAGCAGGATGGTCAAGACCTGAAAGGGTTGGCCGGTGAGTTTCACCTTCACCCCACCTTTGCGCAGTTCTCCCGCGGGCAGGTCTACTTCGAAGGTTCCGAACCGGACTAACCGAGGGGAATGGACAGGGTCTTCCACAGAAATTCGCCTCAAGTGCCAGCAGTCTAGCACCTAATTGCTAGTGGGCAAGGCTGCCTCTCTCCTGCGCAAATCAGCCTTGGACGTGTCGTCGGCTACTAGCGAACCTCCAATCCGCTCAGTCTCATAACGACTTAACGAATGGTAACTGTTGTAACATCGCCATTGCACTCACGCCCCCTAAAGAAACTGCTCCCCTGCGGGAGGCTCTCCGAAGTCGTAGTTAGTGTGATCGCCTGAGTAACATCAACTATCCCTGGCTGGTGCCGATAAATTCAGCAAGGCCGGATTACTTCCGGATTGCCCGTCAACCGGGAGTAAGCGCAAATGGCGTCTTGTAAGCCGATTTCTGGGGACCAATCCAGCCAAACTCGTCCGGGTCAATGAGAGGCGTTGTTACGCCGACAACGAGAGCTTGTGCCCAGACCTCGGGTAGAGCAAAAAAAAGTGCGGAGGCCATCTCCGCACCAGGTTTACCGATTTGTGCACCGCACTTACGCTGCTTTTGCGACTCTGCGCAGTGATCTGAAGCCCGCGCGAATCTCTTCTGACAGAAGTTGGGGCTGCTCAAATGCAGCGAAGTGACCGCCTTTGTCGAGCTTGTTGTAATGAATCAGTTTGGGATACGCCCGCTCTGCCCAGCTCCGTGGAGCAGGATACAGTTCATCAGGGAAGACGCTCACGGCAACCGGGATGGAGACGCCTTTAGCATTGAAATACCCGAGTTTGCCCCAATTCTCCCAATACAGACGTGCGCCCGAAAGCGCCGTGTTCGTCAGCCAGGCGATCGTAATGTTGTCGAGGATATCGTCGCGCGTGAGGCCCTCGGCTTTTCCTTCAAAGACGCGTGAGATCAGCTCATAGCTGCGCGCGTCGTGATCGAGGAAATAAGCCGCCAGGCCGATAGGCGAGTCCGCGATTCCGTATAACGTCTGTGGCCTGAGACCCATCTGGAACCCATAAGCGATTCCCTTTTGATATACGAACTGCAAACGCTCGTAAGCGAGTTTCTCATCGGCTGAGAGACCCGATGGCGCCGGCGCCCCGGAAAAAGCCGCCTTGTCAATATCACCCGGAAAGATGCCTGGCATGTTGGTGTGAATGCCGAGCAACTCCGGAGGCGCATCCACACCCATTTGTTCAGTGATGACCGCGCCCCAATCGCCGCCTTGCGCCACAAATTGCGTGTACCCGAGGCGCCTCATCAGCTCGACCCAGGCACGTGCGATGTGGGCTACATCCCACCCGGGAGTGGTCGGTTTGCCTGAGTATCCGTAGCCCGGCATTGATGGAATCACCAGATGGAACGCATCGGATGCACTTCCGCCGTGTGCAGTGGGATTGGTCAGCGGATCGATGATCTTCATCTGTTCGATGATTGAGCCGGGCCATCCGTGCGTAACGATCAGCGGCAACGCATTTTCGTGTTTTGAACGGACGTGAATGAAGTGAATGTCGAGCCCATCGATTTCGGTGATGAACTGCGGCAGGACGTTAATTTTTGCCTCGATCTTGCGCCAGTCATACTCTGTCGCCCAATAACGCGCGAGCGCCCGGACCGTCGCGAGTTGTACTCCTTGGGAAGCATCCGTGACCGTTTCTCGTTCAGGCCACTTTGTCGCATTGATGCGCCTGCGCAATTCGGTGAGGTCCGCCTCCGGAACGGTGGAATGAAAAGGACGAATTGTATGCTTGTCATCTGTCTGCTTGCTGTCTTGATGTGTGGTACTGACTTGGGTCATGGTGGCCTCCTTTTGAGTTAGGTTGGGATTCTTGGGTTGAGTCATGAGCCAACAGTTCAGCGTCAGCCCCGACATCCTAAGGATGGCTGTCGATTATATCGCCGCCTTCGACCATCGTTGTTAACGGGCGGTTAAACTGCGAGGTAGTACCGAGTAGATTGGAAATTCGGTGTCCGGTGATCCAGCCGGAGCCCCGATCTGGTAACATCTGTCCCGGATTCACTGCCATGCCCAAATTTGTTATCGAGCGAGAAATTCCAGGAGCGGGAAGTTTGTCGGACGCCGAGTTGCAGAAGATGTCGCGGGCGTCGCTGAATGTTCTCAAAGCGCTCGGCCCTGAGATTCAGTGGCTGCAGAGCTATGTCACGGGCGACAAGGTCTACTGCGTGTACGTCGCTCCCGACGAGGCCACCATCGTTGAGCATGCCAAGCGGCTGGGTGTGCCGGCAAACCGGGTTTCGGCAGTGCGCCGGATGATCGATCCCACCACTGCTGAGTAGGCCAATCTCCAGTTACTCCGGGGACAACGCGTGTGCGATCGCTTTCTCCGCCGGCATCGCAAACCCTTCCATCCACGCAACCGAGCCCGCCGTCGTACTCACTGCTACCCGCGCGGCTATGAGGCACTTTTCCAGACGGTCGCGTTCGGCAGTATTAGGGGGCGCCCCAACGGATTGGCGAAGCGCAGCCGCCGCCCCGGCCAGGCGTAACGAGCGTTCGGGATGCCCCTCGGCTGCGGCCGCGTAGGCGAAGCACTCCAGCACACGCGCCACCCCGCGTTTCGATCCGAGTTGCATGAAAAGTTGCAGACTCTCTCCGTATTTATCGCGTGCTGCGGCATAGTCGTGATTATCGAGCGCCAGGTTTCCCAGATCGGCCAGAGTTCCGGCGATGCCCCACGAATCTCCCAGCGCGCGAAATTCCGCGAGGCTTTGCGAGTAGAGAGCGCGTGCCGTTTCCATGTCTCCTTGCTCGCGGGCCACATCACCCTGGTAATCCAGCGACCACGCCATACCGGCACGGTCCCCCAATTCGGCGAATCGTGCGGCGCACTCCTCGTATAACGAACGCGACCGGGCATAGTCGCCCTGCAACCGGACCACGCTGGCCAGGTTGCTGAGCGCGCGTGCCGCAGCTTTGAGATCTCCCAACTCGCGGCACAGCGCCAGGCTCTCTTCGAAAACCGCGCTTGCCTGCGCCAACTCGCCGCGGTCGCGGAAAAATACCGCCAGTGCATTCAGGGACACGGCGACGCCGGAGTGGTCCTTCAACTCGCGCGCGATGCTAAGGCTCTCTTCCAGCATTTCCTGAGCAGTCGTCAAGTCGCCTTGATCGAAAGCCAGGACGCCGCCTGCAAACAAAGTTCTCACCCGCTTCTGGTTTCTCGCTGCCGCGCCGGGAAGGTTCAACAGGCGGGCCACCTGGTTGCGCCCTTCGGTGAAGTGCTCCCGAGTTTCCCAGAAGCGAAACAGCGCAGTGGCGAGACGCATCCCCCAGTCGGCATTCCCGGTCTGCGTCAACCAATCCAGAGCGGCGCGCATATTGTCGTGCTCCAGGTCAACGCGCTCCAGCCATTGCCCCGGATCCGTTCCGCCGAGAGAACCTTCCTCCGCCACCACCAGGTAGTAGGCGGCATGAGCGCGTCTCGTCGCGGGTTCATCACCGCTGGCCGCGAGATGCTCCAAACCATATTCGCGGATGGTTTCCAGCATCTCGAAGCGCGGCTCTCCAGAATTTTGTTCGGGTTGTTGGGCCAGACTTTTGTCCACCATCGAAGCCATGCCGTCAAGAACGTCCAGGCCAAGATCTTGTCTGGTGTCGCATACCGCCTCGACAGCCTCCAGCGAGCATCCGCCGACGAAGACGGAAAGCCGCCGGAACAGCGTCTGCTCCTCGGGAGTCAGCAGGCCATAGCTCCAGTCCATCGCGCCACGCAGGGTCTGCTGGCGCGCCGGCAGGTCGCGGGCGCCGCCGGTGAGCAGTTGCAGGCGGCTCTCCAGCCTCGACTGCATGGCTGAAGGCGAAAGCAGCTTGATGCGTGCTGCAGCCAGCTCGATGGCCAGTGGCAGTCCATCGAGTTGCTCGCATATGGTGGCGACAGCGGCCACATTGTCTTTCGTAATTTCGAAGTCCGGCTTCACCGCGCGAGCGCGCTGACGAAAAAGACGCACCGCAGGATATTCAAGCAAAACATCCAGCGGCGTCGCCGCCTTGAGATCGGGCACTCCGAGCGTGGGTACGGGAAACTCACGTTCGCCGTAAACATGCAGCGGAGCACGGCTGGTGACCAGCACCTTGAGGTGAAGGCTGGCGGTGAGCAGATCCGCTACCAGCGATGCCGCCGCGGTCATGTGCTCAAAGTTGTCGAACAGCAGCAGCATGGGCGCGCGCAGCGAGTTTCGGAAATAGCTTTTGAGCATTTCCAGTGGAGCCCGGCCCGGAGACTGATGCAATCCCAGCGTCTGCCCGACCACGGACGGTACCAGCGCGACATCGCTCACTGCAGCCAGCGGGATAAAGTAGCTTCCACCAGAAAATGCGTCAGCCAGTTCGCCCGCCACCTGCAGCGCCAGCCGGGTCTTGCCGATCCCTCCCGGCCCAGTGAGCGTGACTAATTGCACATCCGGCCGTTGCAATAAATCGGCAAGTGCCGCTACTTCTTTTTCGCGGCCCACAAACCCGGTGCGCGGTGCTGGCAGATTGCTGGGACGAATGGCCTTGGTCACCGCCGGAACTTCGGCAACGCGGTCGCGCAGCGAAGCCAGATCACGCGCCAGGTCTCGAGTAGAGGCATAGCGCTCAGCCGGCTCTTTCGCCAGGCAGCGTTCGATCACCCAGCACAACGGCGCCGGAGCCTGCCGATTCACCGATGAAATCGGTTGCGGATCGTCCCGCAGAACAGAAGCCAGCGTCTCCGCGATCGTCCCCTTGAGAAAAGCCGGTTTACCGGTTGCGGCCTCGTAGAGCACCAATCCAAGTGAGAACTGGTCGGTGCGAAAGTCCAACGGTTGCCCACTTGCCTGTTCGGGAGACATATAGCCAACCGTGCCCATCAACGCGCCGGCGACGGTTCGCCCACTTCCCATCGTGACCGTCTCCGAGGACTCGGAGGTAAGCGGCGTTACCTTGGCCAGGCCAAAATCCAGTATCTTCACTCGGCCGTCGCGCGAAACCATCAAGTTCTCGGGCTTGAGATCGCGATGCACGATGCCGGCTTCATGCGCCATGGCGAGGCCATCCGCTACCTGCGCCGCTATCTCAATTCCCTTGTTCAGCGGGACCTGGCCGGCAGTGAGCAGGTCTCGCAGAGTGCTTCCCTCGACCAACTCCATGGCGATGTAGCAGGTGCCTTCCACCACTCCCAGTTCATAAATCGTGACGATGTGGGGATGGTTGAGCGCCGACGCGGAACGTGCTTCCTGCTCGAAGCGTTGCAGGTGCTGAGGGTTACAAGCCAGTTCGTCGGACAAAACTTTGAGCGCAACTTCGCGCCCCAGGCGGCTGTCCCGCGCGCGATACACTTCGCCCATCCCGCCTGCTCCGAGTGGGGACAGTATTTCGTACGCGCCGAATCGTGTGCCCGTGACTAGCGCCATAGAATCTCAACAGGGTGGGTTGCGACCGGATTTCAGCTTGATGCGCTGTTATGATAACAGGCGTTTCGGGAGGCTGTTTATGGATATCCGATCGCTGCAACGACCACTGAAAGAGCGCTATCGCAGCGATCCCGGATCTTCCCGCATCACCCTGCGCGCTACCGGCACCCAGACCGGCGCACCGGTCGCCTGCTCGGTCGATATCGGCCGTGCCATCTATCAAGCCGAAGCCCACACCGGAGTCGGAGGTGCCGGCACCGGAGCTTGTTCCGGCGATCTCCTGCTCGGCGCTCTCGCCGCTTGCGCCCAAATCACCTGCCAGATGGTCGCCGCCGCCATGGGAATTCCAGTCGAGCACATTGACGTCGAAGTCGAAGGCGATCTGGATCTGTCGGGCACATTAGGCATTTCAAAAGAGGTGCCTGTAGGCTTTGAAAAAATTCGTCTTCAATTTGATGTTCGCGCCCCTCAAGCCACCGCCGACCAGTTGCGCGCCCTGCGCGAGAAGAGCGAACAGTACTGCGTAGTCATGCAAACCCTGCTCCACCCGCCGAAGATAGAAACTATCTGGGCTTCGTAAGAGTATTTCTCTGGGGCTTTCATTTCGAATCGCTCTGTCTCCGGTGCTCCAGGAAATGTTGCTGGCACGCAATACCTGATGAGCGTATTTCCGCGAACTCCGGAGTTGCGCGGACTTTTTCTAAAAGAGGATCTGTTTCCATCTGCGGATAAGCGCAGTAATTTTGTGCGATGGCCCGCCGCAATGCTGGATAGGCAAGATCAGGCTGACCGCAGAGTGAGTACCATGCACCCAGAGAATATTTTGGACCGGGGTCGTCATCTGCCATCACTCCCGCATTGAGCTTTCGAGCCTCATCGGCTTCCGCAGCCGCAGGCGTTCGGTGCAGCAGGCACGGTTCCAGATATTGCCGGCCGTACAACGGAACTGTTGCAGGCAACAACTTCAGAGTCTGAAGCGCCACATCGTACTTGCCTTCGCGGAGCAGGAGTTCGACCTCGCCGCCTGTCTGATATTCGGTACCCGATACCAGTTGCAGATATTCTCTCGCCCGGTCATATCGATTCAAGCCCATAAAGACGTTCGAGCACGAGGCCAAATCCGTTGTACCGGCATCCAGGGACCTCGCTTTCTCGCATTCGTTTGCTGCGTCGTCTAAGAGACCGGCATACCACAGTACATACGAGTGCACCAGGTGAGCTGCTCCGCTGTCAGGGCGTTGCTTAAGAAGCTTGCTGATGTCGTCATATGCCCCGTTAAGATTGCCTTCTTCGCTTTCGATATTGATCAGGTCGGTCGCTGCATCAATGCGGCCAGGGTCGAGGGCAACAGCACGTTGCAGAGCTGCCTTGGCTTTCAACTTGGCATCTACACCGCCGCCTCCGAAGCCAATGTCGTAGTAATAAAGGTGGCCCAGAGTTGCCCAGGCCGACGAGTATCCGGGATCAATTGCCACCGCGCGTTGCAGCAATCGAATTGAATTTTTATTACCCGCAGAGAACGAGGTGTGCGAATCGTCTTCCGATATCGCCCGCAGATACAGCTCATACGCCTCTGCGTTTTGCGATGTGTTCGAGGAAGGGCTCGAACCGGCATTCATTCCCAAGGCCGCGATCAGTCCGTGCTGGACGCGTGTCGTGATCTGCTGCTGTATTCCGATCAGATCGCTGGCCGGACCTCGGACGCTCTCCCGCCAAAGCACCCGGTTGTTCGCAGGGTCGACCGCTTCCAATGTGACTTCGATTTCGCTGCCTGCAACCACAAAGTGCCCGGTGACTATTTCCGCCACCCGCATTTCCTGTGCAGCCTTCTGTAGATCCACATCCGCTCCCGCATATTTGTTGGCAGTCGCGAAAGGCCGGATCGAAACCGAAGGGTAATAGCTCAGAGTGTTTGCAATATCATCGGCCAAACCAACGCGTAGAAAGTCGAGGTCCTTCGCCACACTTGTGTTCTGAAGAGGCAGGACTGCTATCGCCTTCGGCAGGTTTGTTTGTAGCTCGACTGGCTTACGACGCAGTACGACGGCAGTGACAATTGCAATCGCAACTACCGCGACTCCAGCCACCAGAGTCTTGTGCAGCCAGGCGGAAGACTTCGCTCGGCTCCCCACTTCCTCCGATGAGACATCCTCAATCTTCTGGACTGGCGCAATGATCCGGTAACCGCTTCGGGCAACGGTCTCGATTAGGTGGGGCTGCTTCGCGTCATCGCCGAGCGCCCGGCGCAACTCGGAAATCGAGCGGGTCAGGACGTCGTCAGTCACGAACGTGTCCACCCACACTGCCCGTATCAACTCTTCCTTGGAGACAACCTCCCCGGGCCGCGCCGCCAGGCAAACCAGCACCTGCATGAACTTTGGTTCGAGTCGAGTCGAACGGCCATCAGACTGGACGGTGTTGAGCTTCGGACATACGAACCATCGCTCCAGGCGGAAATCGCCTTGCATTCTGCTACTCCTGAAGCGGACATGGTACCTCGATTTGAGAATTTCCCCGAGCATCATTCGGCGTCCCATCGCATACACATGTGGTCCCAGTCGAATTCAACCCGGGTAATTCCCACTGCTGTAGGGCCAAGTACTCCGTCGATCTCCGGAAGTGCGGTCCCACGCGGGTTCGCCATTTCGACAACCAGTTGCTCTTGCAAGGACGCGTCTCCCATGAGCATTAGCGACGATTTCATCGCGCGCGTTTCGATTTCGCCGGTCACCTTTACAGGCCTGATCGAATCACTTTCAGTGTCACCGAGCGGTCTCCCGGCGTGGCCGGCGAACAGGGCTAGGTCGTCAGCGCCCGTATCCAGCAGGACTCGAAATGTTTGTCCGCCAAGAGTTACTGGTAGCACCCAATAGGGAGCGCCCCCGCGGAGGTAAATTTCAACCGGAAGCACATGCCGCGTCTTCCCTGACAGCCGCGGCGTGATCCGGCGCTGCTTGTAATCGATACTGAACGTCTGGCGATCCAGAACATCCAGCCCGACGATCGCGTCAATACGAATGCCCAGGACGTTGCTCAGACCCTCCAGATCAAGTACCACCATAGGCAAGGCATTTGCCTGAACCCATCCAAACCGCACACCGTTGACAGTCACGTATTCGGCTGCCAAGTTTTTATCCAGCAGGGCAAACGACCCTTTCGCTCCAGCAACTCCAATCCGCGACGCAACTCTTTCGCTCAGAACGCTCGGTACGGCTCCAGTGTCAAAAAGGAAGTTCAGATTAGACTCAGACCCAATCTCGCCCCGCACCACGATCCCGAAGCCCTGAACTAGCTTGAATGGGATTTCATCCTGAACGCCGGCACCCCGAGCCAACGTAGAAAACAGGATTGCGGCGGCCATGATCAAGAGACTTATGCGTCTTCTCATGCGACCCTCCTTGGGCAAACGCCCTGTGTCGGAGATAGCCGCAATGGAGACGGAAGTACTGAGGCGGAGCTTAGGTTGGGTTTAGGTTAGGCTGAGGTCATTCGCAGCGTTCTGAGGGATCGCCCAAGAGATTGGCGCACAGCGACTTATCGGGAAGCGTTCTTCCGTTCAGGTTTCCGACCAGGTGGTTCGACCGGCTGCCGTATACTGGCCGACGCAAAATCGGATCTCAGAAGTCTCAGTCCCAGAATCGCAATTCATAGGGAAAACTGGAAGAACCCGGAAGTGAGGAAAATTACGAATGGCCTATACGCCACGACGCGTGAGTTCTGTTTTCCTTTGTCTCGTTCCCGTCCTAGCGATCGGCTTTGCGGCCCCGCGCGCTCTTCGTGTTCCGGGCGTCTACCAGACCATCGGAGGACTGCTGTTTGCCGCGATCGTCACGACGGCGTGGATACTTGGCGCGCGTGCGATCCGGGGCGGCACGGAAAGCGAGCAACGGCTCGCGCTCGCCGGCGCACTTCTCTTGACGCCGTTTACGCTGGTGGCGCTCTTCTGGGTCGGCCTTGGGCCTCCGTGGGAGGCAGCCCCGCCAGAGAACGTGATGCGGTATCTCGTTCTCCTGGTCAGCTCGATTGCGGTAACGGGTGGATTCGTTGTTCTCAAAGACGCGCTCAGCGACGCAGGTGAACGCTACTATTCGACTCTCGGATTCGCCGCAACCATGCTCGCTGGCTCGGCATATCTCATCTGGATGAGCTTTATGCTGGGGTACTACGTAGTCGCTGTCCGTGATGGGACGGCGCCCCCCGCGATGAACGCGTTGGCTGACTTGTTTGACATCCTGCTCGATGTTGCGTGTCTTCTGACCTATCTCGCGACGGCGGCATTCGCGGCAGCACTCGGAGGGATCCGCTGGCTTGGGCGCGGCGCCACTCGCGCATATGTGGCAGTCAACCTCATCGCATCACTTTGCCTGGTGATGAGAGGAATGGCATTCCCCGATCCGGCGGCTCTTGCCACACCGTGGTACACACGTCCCGGTTTTGTGGCCGGGATCCCAGCGATCCCATTCATCATGCCGTCCGTTTTGGGGGTCGGGTTATTGCGACGCGCTGGCGACAACCAGCCGTCGACAAAAGCGCCTGACTAGTGACACCTTGCCCAGCACCTGGCCGTCTCAAGGCGGATGATCGAGGGCCGAGACCCACTTCCGCAGAGCGTTATGAGCGTCGTATCATAGAGTAGAAATGGCGTTCCCGATCAAAACCTGCACTGTCTGCGGCGAGGAATTCGAACTCAAGCCGGACAAGCCCGGTTTCGCCAACCGCTGCCCGGAATGCAGCACCCCTGAATCCGATACCCCCAAATCCCAGCGCAGCATGGACGCAGATGAGCGCAAGTCCGCAAGCGAAGTGAACGAGGCTCGCAGACAAGCCATGCGCGAACTCCTATATCGCAAGGACGGCTAATCAGACCACGTGGGGACAGCCACCCTAGAGTCGCTCGGTAACCTCCAACCAGATATATTTCGGAGCATGGCAAAACACCTGATGCTCTGCGTCTTTCTCGTCGCCGCCTTCGCACCCGCCAGGCTCCGCGCAGAGTCATGCGAGAGTCTCTCGAAACTGAGTTCGCCAACGGTCTCCATCACCCGGGCAAAGACGATCGATGCTGGCACCTTCACCCCCAGCGGCAGCACGGACAAGTTTCCCGGCCTGCCCGCCTTTTGCAGCGTCAGCGCAACTCTCAAGCCCACTTCCGATTCCGACATCCAAATTGAAGTCTGGCTTCCCACTTCCAACTGGAACGGAAAGTTCCTCGCAATTGGCAGCGGAGGATGGGGAGGCTCCATCAATTACGACGGTATGGCCGATGCACTCCGCCGCGGCTACGCCACCAGCTCCACGAATGATGGCCACAGTTCTCCGGGCGCCAGTTTTGTAGTCGGTCATCCGGAGAAGTTCATCGACTTTGCATATCGCGCCGAACACGAAATGACCGTTGAGGCCAAGCAGTTGATCAAGGAGTTCTACGGCCGCGAAGCGCGCTACGCCTACTGGAACGGATGCTCCGGTGGCGGACGTGAAGGCCTGTTGCAGGCTTACCGCTATCCTGACGAGTTCGACGGCATCATTGCGGGCGATCCCGCTAACGTCCGGCGCAACGCCTGGGCGCTTTGGCTCGCCGTTCAAACCTTCAAAGACCCTGCCGACTATATCCAGCCTGACAAGTACCCGATGATTCATCGCGCCGTTCTGGACGCCTGCGATGCGAACGATGGATTGAAAGACGGACTGATCGAGAGTCCGGAGACTTGTCACGTTGACTTCAAAAAGCTCGAGTGCAAAAGCGCAGACGGGTTCGACTGCCTGACCCCGCGCCAGGTCCAAACCGCGCAGACCATGATCAGCCCCGCGACTACCGCGTCGGGCAAGGTCCTCTTCCCGCGCCTTGAGCCTGGCACCGAACTGCGCTGGGCTCGCCTAGCCGGCGGTCCGCAGCCTGCCGATCTGTTCCTCGACCAGTTCCGCTACGTCGTGTATCACGATCCCAACTGGGACTGGCGAACCTTCGACTTGGAGCGTGACGCTGCGATGGCCAATGCCGCCAACAAGGACGTCGATGACCTCGATCCCCATCTCGCATCCTTCGCGAAACACGGCGGCAAACTGCTTCTCTACCATGGCTGGGCTGACCAGCAGGTCGCCCCAGGCTCGACCGTTGAGTTCTACCAATCGGCGGCCGCGCTCAGCGGAGATCCCGCACAAGCGTCGAACTGGATCCGCCTCTTCATGGCTCCCGGCATGGCGCACTGCTCAGGCGGAGAAGGTCCCGACACCTTTGATACCATTAGCGCGATCGAACACTGGGCCGAACAAGGCCAAGCCCCCGCGCAGATCGTAGCTGCTCATCACAATGCAGCACGCGAGGTCGATCGCACCCGACCGCTTTGCCCTTATCCTCAAGTCGCTCGCTACAAGGGCACGGGCAGTATCGACGAGGCTTCCAATTTCAGTTGCAGTGTGCGGAAATGACCGCCAGTGCGGGATACGAAGAGTCCCTGAGGAGTTTCAGCAACACAGAAAACCTAGCGGACCTGCTTTTTGAGCGCCTGTTTTTCTCGCTCCAGCACCATCTGGTCAAAGGCGTGGGGCAGCGACTCGCAACGGGAGTAGGGACCCGGTTTGTAAGCGCGAGACTCGATTCCCGCCTGCGAAAGTTCTGAGATGGCCCAGTCCTCGCGGTTGGTAGCATCCCAGAATTCAACTGCATCATTGGCTTCGAAGTCAGGCTTCGCCATTTCCTCCGGATGAAAATGCCATTCGCAGATGATGGCGGTACGATCGACGGCGCGAGGCCAGAGCGTGTGCGTCATCAAGTAGTCGGGATGGAGACTTAGAAACAGATTGGGAAAGACCGAATAGTAATAAACTTTGTTGCGTTCCTCCGCGGTGAGACCGGGAAGATAGGCGCGCCGCAGCTTGCCATCCTTGCTCATAGTCTTGGCGCCGCCCTGAAATTCCATCGAGCCGCCGATGTATCCGCGATGCGGCTGGTCATTGTCGCCAGAGAGATAATCGCTGATTGCACTGAGCGCCGGATGCAATATGGGACAGTGCAGGCACTCGTTGTAATTCTGCATGATCAGCTTCCAGTTGGCCTTCACTTCATACTCGACGCGCCGGTACATTTTCAGCTCAGCCATCTGCCAGTGCTGAAATTTCTCCGGCAGATCCTCCAACTGATTGGCGAGCGGGGCGGGATCTGAACTGAGGTTGATGAAGATGTATCCGTCCCAGACTTCTGCATGAACGCGATTGAGCGGATAATCTTCCCGGCGAAAACCATCCTGAGCGTGCGGAGCTCCGATCAGGCCACCGTCAAGTCCGTAGGTCCAACCGTGATATCCGCACTGGATGCGTCCCGCGAAATGCCCTTCAGCGCCAGCGCAGATGCGGGTCCCGCGATGCCGGCATACGTTGAAAAACGCCCGCACCAATCCACTTCCGTCCCGCGTAATAATGATGCTTTCACGCGCGACCTCGCGCACAAAGTAATCGCCCGGCGCAGGAATCTGCTCGGCACGCCCGGCGCAGATCCAGGTATTGCAATAGAAGCGTTCGAGCTCATCGCGGAAGAGATCGGGATCCGTGTAGTAGCGGGCAGGTAGAGTGGTCGCCACGGATTGGGTGTCAGAAGTCGGCATGCGGTGCTCGGTGTTCTAGCCGATTTTATAGCAGGATCGCCGATCGCCCGAGGGTCAAACCCAAACTCCAGCCTCTTGACGCAATTTGGCGATGTCCCTGGCCGGCGCGCTGCCGAAGAAGCGGCTGTATTCCCGGCTGAACTGCGAAGCGCTCAGATAGCCCACGCGCTGACTCGCAGTACCCGCATCCATAATTGTTGACAACATGAGACGCCTCGCCTCCTGGAGACGCAGCACCTTTTGATAGTGCAGCGGGCTCATAGAGGTAACGGACTTGAAGTGCTCGTGGAAAGACGAAACACTCATGTGCACCATCTCGGCCAGGTCTTCGACCTTCATGGGTTGAGAGAAGTTGTCTCGCAGCCAGGAAATGGCCTTCGCGACACGGTGCACGCTGGACTCTGCAAACCCTATTTGAGCGACGCGGACCCCAATGGGGCTGCGTAGCAGACGGATCAGAATCTCATCGATCACGAGCGGGGCTAGCAGTTCAGCGTCCCCTGGCTTTCCCAGGCATTCCATCAACCTCGTCGCCGCGTCCACCATGCTTGCGTCATTCGGAGCGAGATAAACTGCGCTTCGTTCCTGCACCGGCGGCAGACCGTGCGGAAATACTTTTAAGACCAGTTCCGCAATCTTGTGCGGGTCAAGGTCCAGCCTCATAGAAAGGTAGGGCTCGGACTGGCTGGCTCGCGTGACCTGGGCAGCAACCGGCAGAGCCACAGAAAAGACGATCATGCGCGACGCGCCGTACTCATATACCTCGTCCCCGACGATAACGGTCTTGGCTCCTTGAGGGACGATGCACAACGACGAGACACTTAGCGCATGCACACACTCTTTGTTCACTCGTGAAAAACGGCTTGCGTGCAAACCGGGGATGCGGAGGTCGAAAGTGCCGTCATGCGGAGCGTAGGCGGCGATGAGCCGGGCAAGTTTGCCTGTGTCCGGCTTATTCGGATCCGCTCCGTTACCAGCTTGCCGCAGAGACACGACTTTGCCGTTGCTCGTCACGCCGTCGAGAATTTCCCTTTTGCGAATCATGATGGTTCTCATTGCGCTGGACCAACCTTAAACAAAACGCCAGTTGCGTGACGATCTCGATCAATTCCTCGGGTGAAGCGTCCACCGCTGATGCCGGGTTAAGTCTTCAAAAACGTCTGCACGTAAGCGGGTTTCAGTGGAAGCCGCCGCATAACCTTTCCGGTTGCGTCGTGGAGGGCCGCGGCAATCGCCGGCGCAGCCAGTGCATTTGCCGCTTCGGAACCTCCGCCGTAAGTACCTACTTTCGGATTGTTGAGCAGCACGACTTTGATTTCAGGTATGTCCGACATTTTCAGGATGGGATAGGAAATCCAGTTATCTTGAGTGATTCCGCTCTCATCAAACTTCACCTCTTCGAGCAGCGCATGGCTGATTCCCATGACCGCACCGCCTTCGACTTGCCGCTTCAATTGCATCGGGTTTATGACGATGCCGGGATCAACCGCGATTGTGTACTTCTCAACCACGATCACCCCAGTACCGGGACAACGGCGATCTGGCAAACGCAGGCCCAGTAGGTCAGGCTGCGGAACATCAGCGAAACGCCGCGGCCCCGCAGGGGCGTTGACCCGGTGGCCACAGCATCCGGACGTGGTGAAGGGCGAGTGTCCCAACCGGATGCGTCCCGGACAGCTTTCAGCACTCCGATGGCGCGCTCTTCGCTTGCGTGGTCGATTCGGAACTGCAGGGCGTCGGCGCCGGCGAGCGCCGCTGCCTCGCTGATCGCCAGTTCGCGCGGAAAGTTCTGCTGGTACTGCACCGGCGTACGCATGCTGTGGTCGCGGAGACCGACAGCGAGAGGCGACGCTTTCTGTCCTACCTGAAATGTGCCATGGCCCAGCTCCACCACATTCGGAACCGGGGCGTAGACCCACGGATCGGCAATGCTGTTGGTCGTCGCAGTGATGAAATCAGAATGGACATCGGGAGCCGGCATGGTGGGTAGCCCCGCGAGGACCGCACCGATGGGCCGGTCATCCTGCATGGCGGGCATAAAGTGGTCGCCTTGATACGCGGCGATTTTGCCTTTTTCGTCGATGGCAATCTGAATGTCGGAAAAAGCAGCAGCCGATTGCGTGGACCACTGCATATCGTCGGCGCGCATCCACTGCACGCGCACCGGTTTGCCGAGGGCTTGTGACAAGAGTACCGCCTCGTCTTCCGCGCCTGCGTTTCCGCCGTTCGACCTTCCATAATGGCCAGGTCCGGGATACGCATGCACGATCACATGATCGGGCGTAGTGCGGAGCATCATCGCAATTTCGCCTCGAAGCTCCTGCGGATTCTGGTTATGGGTATAGATGTGCACCGTGCCATCCGGTTTGACATCGGCAACAGCCATGGTGGGGCCAATCGGCGCGTGTTTCATGAACGGCATCTGATAGGTGGCTGAAAGCTTCTTTTTGGCCGACGCGAGCGCCGGACCTACATCACCTTTGTTCGCCTTGCCCTTCCCGACGGGCGCGGAGGTCCAGTCAGCCTCATCTCTGAGGTGCTGGTAGAGTTTTGCATTGCCGGGGAGACCCTTCCACTCTGTCCACTTGGTGCTGCCGGAAACCTGGTCGGCCGCCTGGATCGCCTCCCACTCCGTGGGCGCAACCACTCCGACGAGATTGCCCTTCACGATCACTTGTGAGTTCGGAAACTTGGTTTTGTCCAGCTGACCAACAGAGACGAGAGTTGAGCCGAGCGTCTTTGGATGCACTACCCGCGCATGCAACATGCCCGGAAGGCGCACATCGGTGGCCCATGTTTCCTTCGCAGCCACCTTCGAACTGGTGACGGAATTCTTGAAGGACTTGCCGATGACCGTGTATTCGCTGACGGGCTTCATCGGCGGATTTCCATCGATGGTCAACCCCATGATGCTGGTGAGGTCTCCTTTGACCGGAATCGTGAGCTTCAATTGCTGGTTCTTTATGAGGTCGCCATACGAAATGCTCTTGCCGCCTCCCGAGACGATACCGTCCTTGACGGAGAGTTTTTCCTTCGGCACGCCGAGCCGCTCTGACGCGAGGTCGAGCAGAGCCTGGTAGGTGTAGGCGGCGGCCTTACGGATGTTCGGTGTTCCACGGCCGAGGAAATCGAAGGCGCCGCTGCCATCCGGCGTACGATCGGTATCTCCCGCCACCACCGTGGTGATCGCTTCGAAGGGCACGCTCAACTCGTCGGCCACAATTTGCCGGTAGGCGGTAAAGGTTGTGCCCTGGCCGAAGTCGCTCTTCCCGGTGCGAATCAGAACCGTGTTGTCCGGATGAATCTCAATCCAGGAGCTGGCGAGAGTGGGATCGAGCGAGTTCTTCAAGACAGCAGGCTTCGGCGAATCGCCCTTCAGAAGCTCCGGACCAACCAGACTGAAACCCACGACAAGAACGCCACCCGTTTTCACGAATTGACGGCGCGATAGCTTCGCTCCGAAAACATTCCCTGTTTTTTCGCTTATGGTGGCCATCGCTTACCTCCCCTTCGCCATGATCGTGGCGGCGTGTTGTACGGCTTCGATGATTGCCACGTAGGTCCCGCAGCGGCAGAGATTTGGCGACAGACCGGATGTGGTGAAGGCTTGTTTGATCTGCACGATCGTCGGATTGGGATTGCTCTCGAGCAGTTCGGTTGCCTTGATCATCATTCCGTTCTGGCAAAATCCACACTGCGGCGTCTGCTCCTCGATCCAGGCTTGCTGCACCGGGTGAAGCGTGCTTTCCGCTTCCGATACCGAGAGGCCCTTCTGCTTTGCCCACCTCGCGGGGAGCCCTTCGAGGGTAATGATTTCCTGGTTAGCAGCGACGTCCGAGAGAGGTGTAACGCAGGAACGCACTTCTTTGCCGTCGATCAGAACGGCACAAGCTCCGCACTGTGCCAGTCCGCAGCCGAATTGCGGACCACGAAGCTGAAGATCGTTGCGCAAAACGTAGAGTAGCGGAGTGTCGTCGGGCGCCTGGACCTTATGCTGGACTCCATTCACAGTAATTGTGACCATAGAGAACTCCCTTCAAAGCACATTCAGAATTCGGACAAATCGCCTTTACTCGCGGCCGTAATTCATGGCATCTGGACAAGCACGGCTACGTCGAGCTTTGAATAATACTTCTTCACGTCGCCCTTCCCGTACTTGGCGCGGAACATCTCGACCACGGACGACACCTGTTTGGCGTCTGTGACAGGGACAGCCTGTACTGCAGCATCTGCACCGCTCGCATCGATCCGAAGCGACGGGTTCTTGAGCACGTTCTTGTACCACTGCGTATCCGACCCCTTCACCGGCAGGAGATAGAGCTTGTCTTTATCTTCTGTCGAATGCAAACCAGATCGGGTTCGAGATGGCGCGTCCTGACTTTCTGCCGGTCACAGTGATGGTGATTTCGCTGGATCGGGAAAGGCGATCTCTGAGGGCATCTTTTGGTGCTGGCATATGCACTCCTGCTTCTAACTATGAACCTAAATCCTACTTGCGATATTGCTCCTCGCTGACCTGCTCCATCCAGTCGACCACCTTACTGTCCTTCCTTTCCTGAATAGCGATATGTGTCATCGCTGTCGTCAGTGAGGCCCCGTGCCAGTGCTTCTCGCCGGGAGAGAACCAGACCACATCGCCGGGCCGAATCTCCTCGACAGGTCCGCCGTCGCGCTGAACCCGGCCGCAACCGGCTGTGACAATGAGAGTCTGACCGAGCGGATGCGTGTGCCATGCAGTCCGAGCGCCCGGCTCGAAGGTTACGCTGGCGCCCTGAACAAATGCCGGATCAGGTGCCTGAAAAAGCGGATCGATCCGGACGGTGCCGGTGAACCACTCTGCCGGTCCCTTCGCGGAAGGTTGCGTGCCAGCTCTTTTGATTTCCACGCCTGAACTCCCAATAACGAAATTAACGTGTCCCACGGTTGATCGGCCTCAACCTCATGCAGCCGGCACTCGATCGAAATCGAGGGACGTCGAGAGGTCCCGATTGGCGTCGATCTGCGCCTTCAGATCGGCGACCTTCTGCTCCGCGGTGGCAATGGCATCGGCGCCGGCGATAAAGCGGCGCGGCGGTGGCTCCTGGCTCGCGATGGTGATGAGCGCTCGCGCCAGCTTAGCCGGGTCGCCGGATTGCTGGCCATTCTGGGTTTTCCAAAACTCGAGCTGCTTCGCTCGGCGCTCGTCGTAGTCCTCGATGGACGGCTCGGCGTAGTTCGTCGATTGCTCGGTGAGGAGCTCCGTTCGGAAGAACCCAGGGTTGACGATGGTAGTGGTGATGCCGAACGGCGCGACCTCGGCGTGCAGCGACTCCATCCAACCCTCCAGGCCGAACTTCGATGCGGCGTAGGCGGTGCAGAACTCGAAGCCGACGAGGCCCGCTGACGAAGAGATCGAGATAATGTGCCCAGAGCGCTGCTTGCGCATCACCGGCAGGACAGCGCGGGTGACGTTCATCGGGCCAATGAGGCTCGTCGCCAACTGCCGCTCCATCTGCTCCGGCGTCAGCTCCTCGAAGTAGCCCGCGTAAAAGCTGGCAGCATTGTTGACCAGCACGTCGATGCGGCCGAACCGGTCGACAGCGGCCCGCACCGCCGCCTCGGCATCGGCGCGGCTCGTCACGTCCAGCTTGACGGCCAGCAGGTCGTTCGATTGTCCCAAGGCCTTGGACACGCGGTCGCGGTCCCGGCCCGAGGCGACGACCGCGTGGCCGGCCGCCAGAGCGGCCTTGGCGAAATCGACGCCCATGCCGCGGCTGGCTCCAGTGATAAACCAAATCTTCTTGTTACTCATGACATCTCCATGCTTGAGTTTGCGATTGCTTCGCGAGTCGCTCAACACGCCTTCATCAAACTGAGAATCCCGATTCGCACGCTGCTCCTCCCGCAGCCTACCCACTTAGCGATTGACCAATTTCTGCAGGGCCTCCGGGTATCGTGCTCCCTGCACCGGAATCTTCGAAGTGGCGCTCTCGATTTGGCGGAGATCGTCGGGTGTCAGTTCGACGGCAGCTGCGCCGTTGTTTTCTTCCAACCGGTGCAGCTTCGTAGTCCCGGGGATGGGAACCATCCAGGGCTTCTGGGCGAGAATCCAGGCGAGCGCGATCTGCGCGGGCGTCACTTTCTTCCCTTCGGCGATCTTGCTGAGCAAATCCACCAGCGCCTGATTCGCTTTGCGGTTCTCCGGCGTGAAGCGCGGGACGATGTTGCGGAAATCGGTCTTATCGAACTGGGTTTCTTCGTTGATCTTTCCCGTAAGGAACCCTTTTCCCAAGGGGCTGAATGGGACGAATCCGATCCCGAGTTCCTCAAGTGTCGGTAGAATTTCCTCCTCAGGCTCTCTCCACCAGAGTGAATATTCGCTCTGGAGTGCCGCGACCGGCTGGACGGCGTGTGCGCGACGGATGGTTTGCACGCCTGCTTCAGAAAGGCCGAAGTGCTTCACCTTACCTTGCTGAATCAGGTCCTTCACCGCTCCTGCTACGTCCTCGATCGGCACGTTCGGGTCAACGCGGTGCTGGTAGTACAGATCGATGACGTCGGTCTTGAGCCGCTTGAGCGAGCCCTCGACTGATTCCTTGATGTGCTCTGGCCGGCTATTAAGAGCATTCCACTTGCCTCCATCCTCCGGATTCGGCGCCCAGCCGAACTTGGTTGCGATCACCACCCGGTCGCGGAACGGAGCAAGGGCTTCACCCACGAGTTCTTCGTTCGTGAATGGACCGTAGACTTCGGCGGTATCGAAAAATGTGACGCCGCGTTCGACGGCCGCCCGAATCAGGGAAATCCCCTCCTGCTTGTCGACCGCTGGCCCGTAGCCAAAGCTCAGCCCCATGCAGCCCAGCCCAATGGCTGATACTTCCAGATTGCTTTTTCCAAGTTTGCGTTTCTGCATTGTTTCTCCTGCGCGGCGAAATTCCGTTTGCTGAAGAGCACCGCACGGTTAAGCATAGTTTCCCGGGCCTTGAACCGCTTGCCTATTTCGATGAAGTTCTTGCCAGATTCTCCGAAGGGCGGACAGGTAGGTCATCCTAATGGGTTGAGTGATAAAGTTTTGAAGATGCGAGTCAACCGATCTGTGCCGCCGTGCGCCGTGATACCTGTGCTCATTTACCCTGATCCCAGCGCTGCAGCCGATTGGCTGGGCAAGGCTTTCGGCTTCACCATCCGTCTCCGCATCGCCAATCACCGCATCCAGATGAAAGCCGGCGAGGGCTGTTTCACCATCGCCGAAGGTAGTGTGTCGCCCAACAATTCGCACATCGTTCAGTCCGGATCGAAGATGCGAACGATCACTGCGAACGCGCGCGGCAGAACGGAGCCATCGTCCTGACTGAACCTCAAGATCAACCCTATGGTGAGCGCCAATACAACGCTCAGGACTTTTACGGCCACCGCTGGGACTTCACTGAAACCATCGCCGATGTAGCTCCCGAGGATTGGAGTGACGGAGCATTTCATGTTGAGCGTCCCTGAGTTGCGTCGAGAGGCAACTCCTAACCTCCAGATACTCCTGACCGCTGGCCTAGAACGCTCCCGACCAGTCGGACGGTTCCCATCCCCCTAAATATTCCTGTGCCGGAGGCCTTCCAGTCGTAGTAATATTCGCCGCATTAAGACTGCTTTCGGCAGCCTGGGACGCCACGTCGCGTCTTGCCCTACCTTGCCCGCGGAGGATTCATGGAGAATCGAGCCCTAGGGAATTCAGCAACCGCCAACACACAATCTGCCTCGACGCATCACGAGTCGCATACCGTCTGGGTCCTGACCGCGTACGCGGTTTCGGGTCTGGCTTTGTTTGGCGTGCTGGTCTATTACGTCTCAGCGTACCTCACGCAATAAGCGGCACCGCTCCGGCCGCTTAGCCGGCTAATTAAAACGGGCCTCGCGGTGGATGGACTTCATCATCCCACTGATGCGCTGATTCTTGCTCTGCGTTCGCGGGTTCAGGACTTCTCTGCCAAATCTCAGTGATCAATTCCGTTTCCGCAAATTCATTTCGCACTCCAGGTATGTCCGGACGCGGAGATTTCCTCGCTCGCGACCATGCTACAATCGCGCTTTGCCGGGTTCGAAAAGCCAGGCAAATTCCCCACTTAATCGAGACTGACTGACACCCGTGGCCCATGATCCCTCGAAGACCGCCATCACCTACGCCGATGCCGGTGTGGACATTGACCGCGCCAACCGCACCAAAAAGCGGATCAAGTATCTCGCCCACAAGACTTTTACCCGCAGCGTCCTGAGCGAAATCGGCGGCTTTGGCGGCCTCTTCGCTGTCGACAAGACGAAATGGGTCGACCCAATTCTGGTTTCGAGCGTCGACGGCGTCGGCACCAAGCTGAAAATCGCCTTCGAGATGGACGTCCATCACACCATCGGCGCCGACCTGGTCAACCACTGCGTCAATGACATTGCCGTGCAGGGCGCCACTCCGCTGTTCTTTATGGACTACCTGGCAACCGGCAAGCTCGAGCCCGAGATTACGGAGAAAGTGATCGAAGGACTGGCCGAAGCCTGCAAACACAACGGCTGTGCCCTGATCGGCGGAGAAACTGCCGAGATGCCCGGCTTCTACGCGGACGGCGAATATGATCTGGCTGGATTCATCGTGGGCGCGGTCGATCGCGAACGCATCATCACCGGCAAAGACAGTCGAAATCGGTGACGTGATTCTGGGCCTCGCCTCGAACGGCCTGCATACCAACGGTTATTCCCTGGCCCGCAAACTCCTCTTCGAAGTCGGCAAGTACACCCTGGATTCGTACGTCAACGAACTCAAGGGCAAAGTCGGCAACGAACTGCTGCGCACCCACAAGAGCTACTGGCCGGCAATCAAACGCCTGGTGGACGGAGAGTGCGTCTCCGCCATGGCCCACATCACCGGCGGCGGCATCACGGAAAATCTGCCTCGCGTGTTACCGCGCGGCGTGGCCGCGGTCATCGACATGGGCTCGTGGCAGATCCCCCCGATTTTCGAACACCTGCAGCAACTGGGGAACGTCCCGCAAGAAGAAATGTTCCGCACCTTCAATATGGGATTGGGAATGCTGCTGGTCGTCCCATCAAAGAAATTCAAGAAAGCCCAAACCGTCCTCGAACGCGCCGGAGAAAAAGCCTTCACCATAGGCCGCATCGTAAAAGGCGACCGCAAGGTGATGTACACCTAAGCGCGATCCCCTCTCTGGAGTTTTTCTTTCTTTACCGAAACGTATGCCCCATTAACGAAACGTGCCCCATCTTTGCGCGCTTTTTGCGCAAAGGTGGGAGACGATGGTGCAGGGCAGCGTGGTGAAAAGCCAAAGTTCTCGCCGTGGAGAATTTCGGTTCCCGAGCGGGAACGACAAAGCCCATCGCGCAATCTATCTGCCCACCCACTTCTCGCAAAAGCGCGAGAAATGGGGCACCCTCTTTGTAGATATCTCGATCAGGATTAAGAGCTGTGACGTCGAATCTAGCGGCGAGCCATTGCCTTGCGATAATCATCCGCCGTGGTGCGGTAGCAAGGCAGCATGCTTTTCTTGTCGGCGGCACTCAGCCCCGGGGCGTCGGTCGCGTTGTGCGCGTCCGGCGGGCGATCCGTTTCCGGCCACGTCATCTGCATCAGCGATTCGTCACAAGTACGGTCCCGGCTGACCAGAAGCTTGAAAACTTTCGACTGATCAACGCCATACTCGGACAGTCGACGCTGATAAGGAAGATAGACGTACACGAGCTTGACCAACTCGGTCAGATTTTTGCGCAGCTTCCGCTCCGCAATGTAGACCTCGTAGTTGGAAAAATAAGACGAGTTCGGCAGAGCCATCGCCAGTCCGATCAGGCGTAAAGGCATTTCTTCCGTCGCCGGTTCAGGCCGTGCTTCCGCCTCTTTTGCAGCAGCCTGCGGCTGGGCGTTGGCAATCACCGGCGCGGCGGCCAGGGACGGCGCGACATTCATGGCAACCTGTCGTCCACCATGGTCGGAGTTTCCTCCTGCTCCAACCGACGGAGCGGGTGCCACACCTTGTACACCTGCATTCGAGAGCGAAACGCCACGCCGGTCTGTACCGGAATTGCCCTGGCCCTGAAGCGACGGGGCGGGTGGAACTACTTGTAATCCAGAGCCGGGCAGTGAACTAATTTGTCCCCCGCCGCCAGTGCCGCTGACGTTCTGAATTGAGGGTGGAGGCGGCACAACTTGTGAACCGCCGCCAGAAAGCGGACCCATGCGTCCACCACCCGCGAGGGTTCCCACACCGGGGGCCGACGGAGTTGGCGGCACCGCTAATCCTAGAGGACTGCCAAAGCTTGCCTGTCCAGATGAAGCAATCGTGCGCTGCTCGCCCATGGGCAATTTCGGCGAAGGCGCGACCACTGCCGACGGGCCAATGTTGAACTCTCCGGTCTTGTGCATTCCAGCCTGCACCATGGGCGCAGGCCCAATCACGGTCGCCGAGGGTATGCTCATCCCCGCACGCCCAGATGAAGCGCCGGGGCCAAGCTCCGGTGCCGGTGCGACCACGGAAGCTTGGGCCAAACCGAGCCGCCGGGATGTCGCCGTGCCTTGGCCGATCGTTCCCTCGCCGATCTCGGCCGGCGGAGCCACGATCGAAGTCAGGTCCACTGGCACGGTCAACCTGGCAGGCCCGGTGGACGCCAGAGGCATGACAGGAGGAACCAGATTCGAGCCCATCAAACTCGGACGCGCCGGCCCTTTCAGCTTTATGGCGGGCGCTGTCAGAGCCGCCTGAGTGCTCTCGGGCTTGACTCGAATCGGTCGTTGGCTCGAACCCTGGCTCGAACCGCGGCTCGCCGTCTGAGTCTTTTTTCCGATTGCGGGATGAACCTTGCCCGGGTTCCCGCGTAGCGCCGGAAAAGCCGCGTCAGGCTTGTAGTAGGTGATCACAGAATTGTCGAAGGAGTTACGACGTCGCGGCAGGTCTTGAATGATCCACGTTTGTGCCACGACCAGTACCGCGATCGCAATTACCTGCAACAGTAACGACTCCCCAAAACGCCGCCAGGGCATGCCGGTGTTGACCAGGATATTGCGCCAGAAAGCCCACTGCCGCAGCGTTGACTTGTCTGGCAGGGCATTCAGCGTGTCGATCAGGTTTTGGAAAAAGACGCGGTGTGCCGGTTCCAACTCAACCAGCAGGTGGAGAGACGTGAGTTGCTGGCGCCGGGCATTTTCTTCTGCGCGTGACGCCTCGGACGACGCCTTATCCGCATCGACCATGCGCTGTGCCTCCACGCGCCCCATGTTCCGCCAGTCGTACTCATACACCGAGCCACACAACCGGCACGACTGGTAATAGCGGCCGTTGGTGGCCTTCTGGGGCCAAAAAAACTCGTGGGAACACACACCAGACATCGGAACCTATCTAGACAATTTGGGTATCCGGGCAGACGACCGGTAAGCCAATATGATCAAGGCCTTTGGCGGGATTGGCTAGGTGACTTTAGTGTCAAATGTACTAACTATTTTTTGACCCAAATGAGGTTACCAAACCGTGTGGGACGGACACTCTTGTCCGTCGCCGTTGACTTTGATTTTGGTAAGTGGGTCCGAGGTCCGAAGTCCGAGGTCTACAAGCTACCGCTTCAACAAATCGACCGGCTCCTTTACATCATGCACCCGCAAATACTTGGCCAGCGCGGGATACTTCTTCGCCACCGCCTCATACATTGCGTATGCCACGTTGCGGTAGGAAAAGTGGCCCGCCGGCCCGGTTCTCAGTTCGGAGATGTAGACCACCTCGGCAAAATCCATCTTGAACAGAGTCCGCTTGCGAAAGCCCAGCGGAATTGCGTATTGCGAATTCTCCAGTGCTTCGGCCCCGCCGCGGGAAGCCAGTTGTTCGACTGCGCTCGCAGTCCTTTGCATCACGGCATCGTAGTTTTCCCTGGCACCGCTGGCTTCAAGTTCTTCGGGCGCATCGTATCCGTGTTTGGTGGTGAACTCCTGTCCAATCTGAATGCAGCGGCGGTGACGATGCATATCGCGGAAGCCACCGATATCCATCAGGATGTCGAAGCGGAACTGTTGTCCGGCACAGAACGCGCGCAGCATTTCGTCGTGACGGCCGCGCTTTCGCAAACCGAGGTCGATGATCTCGCGTCGAATGGCTTCGCCTGCCGCCTGCACTGCCTGACGAATCTGCCGGTAAGGAAAATGACTGTGCTCGTAGATCAGCGTAGCCGCCAGCTCAACTTCAAGCGGCTCTTCTTCCAGCAGATCGACCAAAGGTGCCGGAGCAACCGGCAAGTCGCCCATCAACTCGGACGCCACCTGCCGAAGAGATCGCCGCGTCTCCACCTCATATTGGTTAGGGTCGGCATACTTCACCAGAGTCGGCGCCACGCGCACGTCCCGCAGTAGTTCCTGCTCGGCTCGCGCGCCCAACTCGGACGAAGCCGCGCGGATCTGCTCCACTAACTCCCGCAGTGAATCGTGGTTCACGTTGTAGGCCGGCGAAGTAGCCGCATGTTTGAGCAGCTCACCCAACCGCCGGATTTCCTTGTGGGTATGCGAGAGCAGATGCGAGACCTGATTCTCCAGCGTGCGCGCGTTAACGATCTCACCCAGCGACGTGTTGGCCGCGAGAGGCAGCATGTAGCGCGAGATATCGAAAGCACGCGCCCGCAGAGTGCGCTCGTAGGCATCCTGCTTCATCTCGTCTGGTTTGGGAGTGATGCTGGCCAGGTACATGAACATGCGGTCCGACAGCGCTTCGTATTCCGTGAACAGAAAATCAATCGTCCCTCGGTACAGGTCCCTCGCCCCGTGGTCTTCGCCGAAGTCGGGCACGTAGTAGCCGCTCTTCTTGAAATCCTGATAGCGGGTGGAGCGCTCCTGACCGTCCCAGCGCTGCTCGTCCGCAACTGCAATGGCCGCCAGAATCGACAGGCGTTCGATAGCCAGAGCGATGTGCGCCAGGTCAGCGATCGAGCGGTGCCCGTACTGAAAGTAGAACGTGTTGAGAAACTTCTCCGCTTTCTGCGTGCTGATTTCGCGCAGCGACTCTTTCATCGAGAGCGCAGAGCGCGAATACTTCGCCATGGCATATGCCTGGATCTCCGGCTCGACGCCGTAGACCGCGTAGACCTCGACCGAAGGCGTAACCGGATCGGAATCCGGAGACGCTATTTCTTTTTCGGAGAGGGTTTTATCGACCACTTCAGACATGAGCATCCCTGACCTCAGGTTCGGAGAACATTCACGGAGAACTGAAATCTTACTGCATCCTACTGGGTCGGGCTGAGGAAAAGATCGGCAACCTTCAGGGCGAGATTTGCCGGCACCACGTCGTCGCGGTTACACAAAATAATTATGGTGAGGTTGTCCTTCACAAAACGTTGAATGGTGGTACGAAATCCGACGGTCTCTCCGTAGTGCCACATGCGTGAATGCTTCTTATACGGGTTCAGGAACCACCCAAAGCCATATGCCGCCGGCGTTCCGTCAGGTTCCAGCACGCTTCCATCCGCCACGCTGACTGGCGTGATCGCTGGTTTCATCTCGACCTCGCTGAGAAGCGTGTGGTGCGCCAGCGCCCGGTCCCATTTCGCCAGATCGTCGAGCGAGGAGTAGATGCCGCCATCGCCCAACACCGCGGAGGTCGGACTCTGATCCTGCTCGCCCCACGCGCCGCTTTCATGCGTGTGGCCATAGGCGCGGTTGGTGACCGTGTTCTTGCCTTTTTCGTATGCCACCGTTTGCTTCATACTCAACGGGACGAAGATGCGGTCGTGAAGAAAGTCACCAAACGACTGCCCGGAGATCCTTTCTACGACCATAGCCAGTACCGCATAGCCGGAGTTGCTGTAGTCCCAGTGTGTCCCGGGAGGAAATTTTGTGTTCTTCTGCTGCTTCAGCAGCGCCAGCACGCCGGCATCTTTAATTTGTAGAACTTGTTCCGGCAGGGTGCCCGAAGCAGGCTTGGCCATCAGGCCTTCGTAATCGAGCAAGCCCGAAGTGTGATTCAGAAGATTGCGAATGGTGATCGATTTCCCGTACTCAGGGAAATCATGGAAAACGTCGGTAAGCCTGTCTTCATAATGCAGCTTGCCGTCGTGCACCAGCAACATGATGCCCGTCGCCGTGAACTCCTTGGTACAGGACGCCAGTCGGAAGTCAGTCTGCGCGTCAATCTTGTGCAGCGACCGCAAATCAGAGATGCCGTAGCCACGCTCGAATATCGTGACCCCATCCCTGATGACGAGGACGGCAGCCCCCGGTTCGCGAGTCGAATTCATTCCGGCAAAAATGTGATCGACCTTCTCTGCCGGTACTTTGTTTTCGGCCATGCAGTCAGGCAGCGCCACAAGAGCCAGAACCCAGAGCGCAGCCAGCAGCTCCGCCTTTGCGCACTTTGCGAGTCCCTTGCGTGCTCTGCGGTTAAAATCTTTTACCCCAAAGTGCGCTAAGAAACTCTGCAAAGGTCGCAAAGAACATCTGGCGAGATTCTTCACTTTGATCTCCCGGCGGTCACGGCTGCATTCCCGCCACCGCCATCATCCGTCCTGTGACTCCTTTTTCTGCGCGGTAGGAGAAAAGAAGATCGGTTTGACATGAGGTGCAAAGCGGCGAGGCGCTAATGTTCTTCGGCGGAACTCCCACAGCAAGCAACTGGCGGCGATTGGCCTCCACCAGATCCAGGAAAATCTTCTTGGGCAACTCGCTGTGCCCGGGCGCGCGAGCGGTCAAAAACAACAGAGGATACTTCTCCCGAACCGGATCGGACTCCTCGACTTCGCGAAACAGTTTGCTGCCATATTCAAACTGCGATTCGAACTGAGTGCGTACCTCGGGACCAACCGAGTAGCAACACCCGTGAACTCCCGGACCAATCGCCGCCCGTATATCGCGGGGACGACTGCCGAACCAGCGCTGCATTTCGCCCACGCCTTTCTCCACAATGCGTTTCAGCGTGCCGCGCCATCCGGCATGGAACACTCCAATGGCCCGGCGTTTTGTGTCCGCCAGAATTACAGGAAGGCAATCCGCAGTCAGGATGGCGAGCAGCAGGCCGGGCGTGCATGTGACCAAACCGTCACCCGCGAGACCCGCTTTCGGGATTTCAGAGACGCAATGAATCAGATCGGAGTGAATCTGCCGCACGGTCACCAGCGGCCACTCGCGGCCCTTGCGGATGGCTCCCAGTTGCCGAAGAAAAGCCGCCCGATTCTGTTCCACCGCACGCCGCGAATCCTCGCGAGTGAATCCGAGATTCAAACTCTTCCCGCCATAGACCCGGGAAACACCACCTGCGCGAGTGCTGAAACCATGGACGAGCCATGGAATTGAGACGAGAGAGTCGGCCTTAAGAATCCTGCTTTGAGTTTTTCGGAGAGTTTTCAGCGGCACCGAAACATCTTAGCAATGTCTCCACTCAAAGTAACAAATGGTAAGTGTGAAACTCTGCGGTCAAGAATATTCTGGGCGCCCAGACCCGCAATGACGCACGGTAAACTGCCTTCCGCGTATAATGCCGCGCTGCGGCTATTGGAAAATAATTCAGTTGTTTTTTGCGGCCTTTTTGCCATTGAATGCTTTTTCACTGCTACGGCCACGGAGCCCGCGAAACCAATCTGATTCAATTCAGGAGCTTCATACATGCGTGTCCTTATTGTGACGTTTACCTTGCTGTGCGCGTTGGTCGCTGGAGCGGCGGCGCAACAGAACTCGTCCAACGACGAGCCTAAGGAAAAGAAGACCAAGACCAACGAATCCGTCGCCAAGAATGCGGAGAAAAAGCCAGCCGAGAAGTCTTCCGAAGCGGAAGAGCAGAAGCCTCCCGCACCGAAGCCTGGCACGGACAAGGACAAGGAAGAGTTTGACGTCTCCGAGGTTCCGCCTGTGGTAACGCACCACACGATCACAGTGGATGGCAAAGCTCTGAAGTACACCGCCACCACGGGACGACTCCCCATCAAGCGCGGCGACGGCAAGATCGAAGCCGAAATGTTTTTCGTCGCCTACACGCTCGACGGCCAGGAAGCGGACAAGCGTCCGCTGACCTTTGCCTTCAACGGCGGTCCGGGTTCGGCCACGATCTGGCTGCACATGGGAGCCTTGGGGCCACGGAAAGTCTCGCTTCAGCCCGACGGCCTGCTGCCGCCCGCGCCCTTCCGCATCACCGACAACCCGCACTCTCTTCTCGACAAGAGCGATGTCGTGTTCATCGACGCCATGCAAACCGGCTTCAGCCGCGCCGCAAATGCTGAGATATCCAAGAAATTCCTGGGCGTCAAAGGCGACATCGAAGCTTTCAGCGAATTCATCCGGCTGTATCTCAGCCGCTACGAGCGCTGGAGTTCGCCGCTCTTCCTCTTCGGCGAGAGCTACGGAACCACGCGGGCGGCCGGCATCGCCGGCAATCTCGCGGACCAGGGCATCGCGTTCAACGGCATCACCCTGCTCTCCACCGCGCTCAGCTTTCAGACTCTCGAAGACACCAAGAGCAACGACCAGCCCTACGTTCTGCTGATTCCCACCTTCACCATGATCGCGGGGTATCACAAGAAGCTGGCGCCAGACCTGATGCAGGACATGGATAAGGCGCGCCAGCAGTCAACCCAATGGGCTGGGACCGATTACGCTCAGGCCCTCGCTAAAGGCGATGCCATCACGCCGGAAGACCGCCAAAAAGTTATCGAGCAAATGTCGCGCTACACCGGCTTGAGTAAGGACGTTCTCGATCAAGCCAACTTGCGCATCGATGTGCCGAAGTTTACCCACTACCTGCTGCTCGACCAGAAACTGCGCGTCGGCCGCCTCGACGGACGTTTCACCGGCCCCGACCCCGATGGAGTATTGGACACGCCGTTCTACGATCCCACCGAAGCGGCCACGATGCCGCCTTTTACAGCAGTCTTCAATAACTACGTCCGAACCGAACTGGGCTACAAGACCGATATGCCGTACCAGGTTTTTCCCGCGGACCAGAATTTCTTTGAGAATGCCTGGAACTGGGGCTCTGGCATCACCGGCTTCCCCGACACCGCAACCGCGCTGCGTCAGGCGATCGTGAAAAATCCCTACCTGAAGGTCCTGGTAATGGAAGGGCTCTACGACCTCGCCACTCCCTTCTATGCTGCCGATTACACCATCGATCATCTGAATCTGACCCCGCCGTACCGGAAGAATATTTCTTTCGCCACCTACGGCGCGGGACACATGATTTATCTACCACTCGATGGCTTGAAGAAAATGAAGAGCGACGAAGCCGGATTCATGGACAAGGCGCTGACGGGAAACTAGTCGTTATCATGAGCAAGGTCGGAGCGTTTCGAACTGGGAACTGAGAACTAAGAACTGGTTTTCAAAAACCATTTTTTCGATCTTCCGAGGGGCTTCGACTCAGCTCAGGATGTCGGAGGCTGGCGTTTGTGCCAGGCCGTCGCCTGCTCGTAGGCGTAGGCGACCTGCAGCACTCGTGCTTCTCCCCAGTGCGGCCCAATGATCTGCAAACCGATGGGCAAGCCGCCGTCCGTGAATCCACATGGAACTGAGATCGCCGGAAGTCCCCACACATTGATCGGCCGAGTGTTTCTCAGCAGTTGCAGCTCTCGCGGCCGCAGAAGCTCCGGACCTTGTTTGAGTTCGGCAATGGTCGGCGCTGAAATCGGCGTCGTCGGCGTGACCAGCACATCCACTTCTGCAAAGACAGAGGCGATCTCGTGGCGCGCCCGTTCCAGCTCACGGCGGCATTCCAGCAGGGCCTCAGGGCTAACATTCTTTCCGGTAAGAATTCGGCGCAGAGTTTCCGGCTGGTAAAGTTTTGGGTGGCGAGCGGTGAACTCTGCATGAACGCCGTAGGACTCGCCAGTTTGCAGGGTTCGGTCGGTTGAGACCTGCAATTCGATGTCGCGGATTTCCGCCCCGAGCGCGGCCAGTCCAGACAAGGCGTGAGTGGTTGCGGACGCCACTTCCTTGTCCAGATCGTCAAAAAAGAATTTCCTGGGCACACCGATTCGCAACGGACGGAAATCTTTCTGCAGAGCGGCTACATAGTCTTCGACCGGAGCATCGACGCTGGCTTTGTCTCCCGCATCGTAACCGCCGATCGCGGCGAGGATTGCGGCAACGTCGCCTACGGTGCGTCCGATCGGACCAACGTGGTCCAGTGAAACTGAAAGCGGAATCACGCCGCGGGCACTCACCCGTCCGTAAGTCGGTTTCAATCCGACCACGCCACACAAAGCGCCAGGCTCCCGAATGGATCCAGCCGTGTCAGTTCCGATTGCGCCGTAACCCATTCCGGCAGCAACCGCCGTGGCCGAGCCTCCCGAGGAGCCGCCGCACATGCACTCCGTATTCCATGCGTTGCGCACCTCTCCGAAGGCGCTCACCATAGAACTGGCGCCGTAAGCAAATTCGTGGAGATTCTGTTTCCCCAGCAACACCGCTCCGGCAGCTTTCAGGCGGCGAACCACTTCCGCGTCTTCGGTGGGTATTCGATCTTTGAACATCAAACTGGCGGCGGTCGTCAAAACGCCGGCGGTATCGATCAAATCCTTCAACGCCAGCGGAATGCCATGCAGCGGTCCACGCCACTCGTCGCGCCGGATCTCACCCTCAGCCTGGCGTGCCTGCTGCAGCGCGGATTCCGCAGTCACTGTAATGAAAGCGTTCAGCGTGGGATTCAGCTTTTCAATGCGGGCGAGGCATTCGTTCGTCAGATCGACCGGTGAGACCGTACCCTTGCGCAACAACTCGCTGGTTTCTAAAATAGATCGCAGCAATCTTCATTCTCCTGGCTTCGAACTATTCTCTCAGACGGACGGCCAAAGCTTTTGAGCTCGTCCGGACAAATAACACAGAGGGTGCCCCATCTTTCGCGATTTTGCGAAAGGTGGGAGGCAGACTGTGTACACCGTGCGCTTTTCGCTCTGCCTGTACAGAAACCAGATCTTCACCCTATTTCTCAGCTACCACGACATCGTCTCCCACGTGTTTGCTTCGTGCAGCCACGTTTCCTTCATCCACGGTTCGTTTTGTCTAAGGCCTATAATGACTCTTCCACTCTCCGTGGAGGTCTAAAATAACGCCATGGCACAGATGACTGCGACTCCGGTCGGCACGCAAGGCTTTTTTGTCGATGGCAAATGGATCGAAGACGGCGACCCGGTCGAGATTCGCGCTCCGTACGACGGCAGCGTAATCGCATCTGTATTCCAGGGCAGGCGGGAACACGCCGAGGCAGCGATCGCCGCCGCAGTCAAAGCCTTCGGTACCACCCGCCGCCTGCCGGCTTTCGAACGCCAGCGGGTGCTGCGGCGAGTGTCAGAGAACATTTCAGAGCGCAAACAGGAATTTGCCCGCACCATGGCGCAGGAGGCAGGCAAGCCCATCAAGGCTGCCCGCACCGAGGTGGAGCGGGCTATCTTCACTTTCAACGTTGCCGCCGAGGAGAGCACACGACTCTACGGCGAGTATCTGCCACTCGACTGGCAGGAGTTTACCGCCGGACGTTGGGGCATTGTCCGCCGCTTCCCGCTAGGGCCGATCGCGGGCATCACTCCCTTTAATTTTCCTCTGAACTTGGTGGCCCACAAGGTTGCGCCCGCAATTGCCGCCGGATGTCCGCTGGTTTTGAAACCGGCTCCCCAGACTCCGCTGACTGCGTTGATGTTGGCGGAAGCAGTCCAGCAAGCGGGATGGCCGGATGGTGGCCTGAACGTGCTGCCGCTTTCTAACGAGGACGCCAGTCTGCTGGTCACCGACGAGCGCATTAAGCTGATCAGTTTTACCGGCAGTGCCAACGTAGGCTGGCAGATCAAGAAAAATTGCGGCAAGAAGAAGGTCGTTCTGGAACTGGGAGGCAACGCCGGTGTGATCGTGCACAGCGATGCCGATCTGGCTTACGCCGCCGACCGCTGCGTCGTCGGAGGCTTCTCCTATGCCGGACAAACCTGCATCTCGGTGCAGCGCATCCTGGTGGAGCGGTCTGCCTTCGCCAAATTCACCGAACTCCTGCTGGAAGGAGTGAAAAAACTAAGAACCGGCGATCCGCTCGACGAATCCACCGATCTCGGGCCTCTGATCCGCGAAAGTGACGCTGTCCGCGCCAGCGACTGGATTCAGGAAGCTGTCCGTGGCGGCGCCCGTCTGCTGTGCGGCGGAGAGCGTCGCGGTCCGGTGCTGGAACCGACGGTCCTGACCGGCACGCGGGCAGAGATGAAAGTAAACTGCCAGGAAATATTCGCTCCGGTAGTGACCGTCGAGCCCTACGACGACTTCAATCAGGCTCTGCGGCAAATCAACAACTCTCCTTACGGACTGCAGGCGGGAATTTTTACCCGCGACGCGAAATTGATCTTTACCGCCTATGAAGAACTGGAAGTCGGTGGCCTGATCGCCGGAGACGTCCCCGCCTTCCGGATTGACCACATGCCTTATGGCGGTGTGAAGGATTCCGGGCTGGGCCGCGAAGGTTTACGCTACGCGATTGAAGAAATGACCGAACCCAAGCTGCTGGTGATGAACCTAAAGTAGAACTCCTCGTCGAGCCCTACTGTGGAGCAAAGAAATCGGGCCTTTTTCACTGGGCTGAACATTTTTCGATTCTCTTAACATCGCAGTAATATTTCCACAATCTTTTGCCTGCTATACTAACTGGTTTTCATTGCTCCCGAGGTTTGCGGTCTATGACCGCTTTTGCATAACGCTCCACGAGCCGGTGGCCGGTCGAATGCCTCCGCCGCACGGAATATCCGCACTCCATGCAGATTTTTCACCGCAGCACGAACACACTTTCGCGAGCGACGATCTACGGAGCCGTCTTCGTCGTTGCGGTGTTGTTTTGGGCTGCAGCCGAAATTCAGCGTTCGCCATACGTGACCTATGCCGGAGTGCGCCGGCCGCAGCCGGTGCCGTTCAGTCACCAGCACCACGTCGCGGGGCTGGGCATCGATTGCCGTTACTGCCACACTTCAGTCGAGACTTCCGACTTCGCCGGCATCCCGCCGACCAAGACTTGCATGAACTGTCATTCGCAGATATGGACCAACGCCGCCCTGCTGGAACCGGTCCGCGAAAGCTATAAGAGCGGCAAATCGCTGGTCTGGACGCGGGTGAACGATCTGCCTGACTTCGCTTATTTCAATCACAGCATTCATGTCAATAAGGGCGTAGGCTGCAACACATGCCACGGCCCGGTGGACCGCATGCCCCTGATGTATAACCATGCGTCCCTGCAGATGGAGTGGTGCTTGGAGTGCCATCGGGCTCCGGAGAAGAACCTCCGGCCCCGCGATCAGGTTTTCAATATGCGTTACGAGGAGCCTTCGACCAGCAAGCCAGTCGAAGTGGATGGGAAAACGTACACCGACCAGCTCTCGCTCGGCACTGATCTCGTAAAGAAGTACAAGTTGCGCTCGGTGACGGACATCACCAGTTGTTCAACCTGTCACCGGTAGCCAGGGCGTGATATCGGATATTGATTCGGGTGCGGATTTGATTTGCGTTGATTTTGATTTGGATTGATTTTGGTTCTGGGTGGATTTTGATTTTGGGTGGAGCAGCGCTTTAGCGCTGCATTAAGAGATTTACTGTTGTGCGGCTTCAGCCGCTGAGGTACGTACCTCGGGGGCTAAAGCCCATCAGATGGCGGGTACTATTTGCAGGCCTGAAGGCCTGCTCCACCCGCGCACCGGGACACAGCCCGGTTTTTGAATACAGCTTTGCGAACCACATGAGCATGGAAGACCAAAACATAAAGCCGCGCCGCGAGGATGTCTGCCCCAGCAAGAAGGGTACGCTCGATCTGGACGCGGCCCGCGCCCGCGTCGCCGAAACCCAGGGTCCGGAATACTGGCGCAGCCTTGAAGAGCTGGCCGGCAGCCCCGACTTCCAGGAGATGCTGCATCGGGAATTCCCCAAGGGCGCGTCCGAGTGGCTGGACGCGGTTTCACGACGCGGCTTCCTTAAGCTGATGGGCGCATCGCTGGCCATGGCAGGCATGACCGCCTGCACCAAGCAACCACTTGAGCCGATTGTCCCCTATGTAAAGCAGCCTGAAGAGTTGGTCCCCGGGCGCCCGCTGTTCTACGCGACCGCTTTCACTCTCGGCGGATACGCCAGCCCGGTCCTGGTCGAGAGCCAGATGTTCCGGCCGACCAAGATTGAGGGCAACGACAAGCATCCCGCCAGCCTTGGTGGCACCGACGTTTTCTCCCAGGCATCGATCCTGGGGATGTACGATCCCGACCGTTCGCAGACAGTGACCTACATGGGAGAAATTCGCTCCTGGAGTTCACTGGTGCAGGCCATGCGCTCGCCGCTCAGCATCCAGAAGAGCCTGGAAGGAGCGGGAATCCGCATTCTGACGCCGACCATTTCTTCGCCCACGCTGGCTGATCAGCTGAAATCGTTTATCAAGGCCTATCCCCAGGCCAAGTGGCACGTGTACGAACCGGCCAACCGCGACAATGTCCTCGAAGGCGCCAAGCTGGCATTCGGTCAGCCCGTTGAGACGCGCTATGACTTTTCGAAAGCCGACGTAGTCGTTTCGCTCGATGCTGACTTCCTCTACGCAGGATTCCCCGGATTCGCCCGCTACGCCCGCGACTTCGCCAAGCGGCGCAATCCCGATGCTGGCGAGATGAGCCGGCTTTATGTAGCGGAGAGCACGCCGAGTTCGACGGGGGCGAAGGCGGATCACCGACTGCCGCTCGGAGCAGTCGATATTGAGAATTTCGCTCGGCAGCTTACTCTCATGCTGAACGGAAGGCTGCAAGGAGGCCTTGTAGTCGCCGGGCTTGTCGGTCCTGCCTTGACCGGAGAGTCGGCGACATTTGCCAATTCGGTCGCAGCCGATCTCGTTAAACACAAGGGATCAAGCGTGGTGATCCCTGGAGACCATCAATCGCCGGCGGTTCACGCATTGGCGCATGCAATGAATGCGGCCCTCGGCAACGTCGGCAACGACAGTCATTTACACCGATCCGGTCAACGCGAATCCGGTGAATCAGAGCGAGTCTCTCAAGGACCTGGTCGCCGACATGCGTGCCGCCAAGGTGGACATCCTGGTCATCATGGGCGGCAACCCCGCCTACGATGCCCCCACTGACTTCGGTTTCGCCGACGCGATGAAGAGTCCAAGCGTTCCGTTCCGTGTGTACCTGGGGCTTTACCAGAACGAGACTTCGGAACTCTGCCAGTGGCACGTGAACGAGGCGCACTATCTCGAAGCCTGGGGCGACGCCCGCGCCTACGACGGCACGGTGAGCATCGTCCAGCCTTTGATTGCGCCGCTGTATGACGGCAAGAGCGCGCACGAACTGGTCTCGATGCTTTCAGGTCAGGCCGACACCAAAGGCCACGAAATCGTGCAGGCCTACTGGAAGACGCAGCATTCCGGCGCTGATTTCGACTCGTTCTGGCGAAAATCGCTGCACGACGGCTGGGTGGAAGGCACGGCGTTCGCGGCGAAGCAGGTCAGCGCCAAGGCGAGCATTCCCGCCTCATCGGCCGCCGACCCCAAAGCAATCGAGATCAACTTCCGCCGCGATCCCTCGGTTTACGACGGACAATTCTCCAACAACGGCTGGCTGCAGGAACTGCCCAAGCCGATGAACAAGCTCACCTGGGACAATCCGGTGCTCATGGGCCCGGCCATGGCCGAGCGCATGGAGATCAAGACCGAAGACCTGGTCGAACTCGAACTTAATGGAAAGAAGATTACCGCTCCGGTCTGGATACAGGTAGGCCATCCCGACAATTCCATCAGCGTATTTCTGGGTTACGGACGCCGTCGCGCCGGGCGAGTAGGCACTGGCGCCGGTTTCGACATGTACCAGCTCCGCACCAGCGCTACGCCGTGGATTGCCAGCGGTGTGGCGATCCGCAAGACCGGGGGCACTTACAAGCTGGCCTCGACGCAGGGCTACCAGACCATGGACACGCCCACGGGCGCGCGGCCTCTGGTGCGTACAGCGAGTCTCGAGGAGTACCGCAAGGAACCGGAGTTCGCGCGCGAAGAAGAGCCGGCGAAGGAACTGACGCTGTACAAGCCTTATCCGTACGCGGCCGAGCCTTACGCCTGGGGCATGACGATCGACATGAATGCCTGCGTGGGCTGCAACAACTGCATTGTCGCCTGCCAGTCCGAGAACAACATCGCCGTGGTCGGCAAGGAACAGACTGTCCTCGGCCGCCACATGCACTGGCTGCGCGTTGATTCGTATTTCCAGGGCGACCGCGCCAATCCCAAAGCCTACTTCCAGCCGGTGCCGTGTCAGCAGTGCGAGAACGCTCCCTGCGAAGTGGTCTGTCCCGGTGGGCGCGACCGTCCACAGCAGCGAAGGCCTGAATGACATGGTCTACAACCGCTGCGTGGGCACGCGCTACTGCTCCGAACAACTGCCCTTACAAAGTGCGGCGCTTCAACTTCCTGCTCTTCCAGGATTGGGAGACGTCGCAGTACAAGATGATGCGCAATCCGGATGTCACCGTGCGCAGCCGCGGCGTCATGGAAAAGTGCACCTACTGCGTGCAGCGCATCAACGAACACCGGATCGATTCCGAGCGCGAAGATCGCAAGATTGCAGGATGGCGAGCTGCAGACCGCCTGCCAGCAGTCGTGCCCGGCGGACGCGATTGTGTTCGGCAACATCAACGATCCCAACAGCCGGGTTTCGAAATTGAAAGCGCAGCCGCGGAACTACAGCCTGCTGGCGGACCTGAACACGCGTCCCCGCACCACGTACCTGGCTGAGATTCGCAACCCGAATCCCGAACTGGAAGCAGCTAAAGCGGAGCGCAGTAAAGCAGGGACTGAGTGAATATGGACGAGCCAATCCAAAACGAGCGCGCGCCAGTCATCGAACCCGGCTACACCTTTGGTTCGGTCACGGACAAGATCAGTGCCATCGTCCTGACGCGTCCGACGTCCGATGGCTGGTTCATCGGCTTTGGCATCGCCTTCCTGCTGATGATGATGTTGCTGTTCGCCATCGCCTACCTGTTTGCCAAGGGCGTTGGCATCTGGGGCGTCACGATCCCGATCGGCTGGGGCTTCGCCATCGTCAATTTCGTCTGGTGGATCGGAATCGGGCACGCCGGAACGCTGATCTCCGCCATCCTTCTTTTGCTGCGGCAGTCGTGGCGCAATTCCATCAACCGTTTTGCTGAAGCCATGACGCTGTTTGCCGTGGCCAGCGCCGGCATTTTCCCGCTGATCCACGTCGGACGTCCGTGGCTTGCCTACTGGCTGTTTCCCTATCCCAACACCATGAATGTACTGGCCGCAATTCCGCAGCCCGCTGGTGTGGGACGTGTTCGCGGTCTCGACCTACGCCACCATCTCGGCGCTGTTCTGGTTCATCGGCCTGATTCCTGATCTTGCCACCCTGCGCGACCGCTCGGAAGAACGCTGGAAGAAGATCATTTACGGCATGCTGGCTTTGGGCTGGCGCGGTTCGGCGCGACACTGGCACCGCTATGAGACCGCGTACCTGCTACTCGCGGGACTGGCGACGCCGCTGGTGCTCTCCGTCCACACTGTCGTCAGCTTCGATTTCGCGGTCGGCATTGTCCCGGGCTGGCACACCACTATCTTCCCGCCATACTTCGTAGCCGGCGCGATCTACTCCGGCTTCGCCATGGTGCTGATGCTGGCGATTCCGATTCGCAAGTTCTATAACCTGGAAGACTTCATCACCGAACGCCACCTGCAGAACTCCGCCAAAGTCATGCTGGCCACCGGGCCTGATCGTGGCCTATGGCTACGTGATGGAAGCGTTCATGGGCTGGTACGGCGGCAATCGCTACGACGCCTTCCTGCTGTGGAACCGCCTGCACGGTCCGTATGCGCCTCTTTACTACCTGCTGATGCATCTGCAACATCGTCATTCCGCAGGTGCTCTGGATTCCCAAGCTGCGCACCAGTCCGATCTGGCTCTTCCTGATTTCCGGCGTGGTGCTGGTCGGCATGTGGCTGGAGCGCTTCATCATCGTTGTAGTCAGCCTGCACCGCGACTTCCTGACCTCTTCGTGGGGCATGTACTATCCCACGCGCTGGGACTGGATGACTTACGTCGGGAACGATCGGCCTGTTTCTGTCGGCCATGTTCCTGTTCGTACGCATCCTGCCCATGATTTCGATTTTTGAAATGCGCACTCTGCTGCCCGAGGCGGAGGTGAAGGAATGAAGCGCGCCAAGGTCTACGGAATCATGGCGGAATTCGATTCTGTCCACACGCTTGATGGACGCCGCCAATCGCACCCGCGAGGCTGGCTACAAAAAGATCGACGCCTACAGCCCGTTTCCCATTGAAGGCCTGGCGGAAGCCATCGGATTCCATCACGAACCGAAGTTCCCCTGGTGGTTCTGATTGGCGGAATCATCGGCGGCCTGACCGGCTACCTCATGCAGTACTGGATTTCGGTGGTCAGCTATCCGGTGAACGTGGGCGGCAAGCCGTATCACTCCTGGCCGTCGTTCATCATCGTGACTTTTGAAATGACCATTTTGTTCGCGCGGAATCTCGGCTGTGTTCGGCATGCTGGCCCTGAACGGACTCCCCATGCCTTACCACCCGGTGTTCAATTCGCCGCGGTTCGCATTGGCCAGCAAAGACAGATTTTTCCTGATCGTGTTCTCTTCCGATCGCAAGTACAACCCGACGGAAACTCGCCGTTTCATGGAAAGCCTCGGGCCGCGCTCCATTTCGGAGGTGCCCGATTAGGCGGCGAGCCCAATCTCTTGGCTTCAGGGTGGAGCAGCGCTTCAGCGCTGCATTTAGTCCTGCCCATTTTCTGCGGGCTTCAGCCCCTGGGGCTAAAGCCCTAGATCGTAATGGGAGGGCTATTGCAGGCCTAAAGGCCTGCTCCACCCTCGCGTTGCTTGCCGTGCTTCTGATCCTCGCCGGATGCCGCCAGGATATGCACGACCAGCCGCGCTTCAAGCCTTTGGCTCAAAGCGATTTCTACTCCGACCTGCGCTCGGCGCGTCCGCCAGTCGAGGGCACCGTCGCGCGCGGCCAGTTACGCGATGACACTTACTTCTACACGGGAAAGCTGGGTGACAATCCCGGAGACTACATGCCCTTTCCGGTGACCGCAGAACTTCTCGCCCGCGGACAGCAGCGCTACGACATTTACTGCGCTCCCTGCCACTCCCGCGTAGGCGATGGCAACGGCGTGATTCCGTCGCGTGGCTTCCCGCGTAAACCGCCGTCCTATCACATCGAGCGCCTGCGCAAAGCGCCTCTGGGATACCTCTTTGACGTGATCACCAACGGCTTCGGGGCTATGTCGGACTACTCATCGCAAATTCGCGCCGCGTGATCGCTGGGCGATCGTTGCCTATATCCGCGCCTTGCAGCTGAGCCAGGGGGCGACCTCTGCTGACGTCCCCTCAGGACAGAAGGTTCCGTCCGAGCTCCCGCAGTTCCAAGAACTCGGCTCAGGTGCAACTCTGCCCGTGATCGAAACCAAGCCCGCGCACGAGGAGCCGAAATGACCACGGCTCCCTTGAGCAAGTTCGACTTGATGGCACCGCCGGTGGTGAAGACCATCCAGCAGCGCTCGATGATTGTCGGCCTGATCTTCGGAGTCATCGCCGCCGTGGGCGCATGGCTTCAACCGGATCAATTTTTCCGCGCTTACCTGATGGCCTTCATGGCCTGGCTGGGCGTGACTCTGGGTTCGATGGCGATTCTCATGCTTCGCCACCTCACAAAGGGAGCATGGGGGATGGTGATCCGCAGAATCCTCGGCGCGGCCATGCGGTGTGTACCGCTGATGGCGGCATTCTTTATCCCGCTGCTGTTCGGAATACGTCGGCTGTATATCTGGGCGCGTCCTCTGGATGCCATTGCCGACAAACACCTGCGCGAGCACCTGGAGGAAATCACCAAGAGCTATCTCTCGGTGAACGGATTTGTCATCCGTGCCGCCATTTATTTCGCCATCTGGTGGGTGCTTTCGTACTTCCTCACCAAGTGGTCAGCCGAGCAGGACCATCCGCCTATGCGCGACAACAGCTCGCGATTCAAGGCACTGAGCGGGCCGGGCTTGATTCTTTACGGCTTCACCATCACGTTTGCCGTCATCGATTGGGTGATGTCGATCGATCCCAGCTGGATTTCCACCATCTTCGGCCTGTCGTTCCTGATCGGAGAAGTGTTGTCGGCTCTCGCCTTCGCCATCGTGGTTGAGCGGATCTTGTTCCGCTACAAACCCATGTCGGAACTACTGAAGCCAGAGCAGGTACACGATCACGGAAAATTTATGCTGGCCTTCATCATGGTGTGGGCCTACTTCTCGTTCTCGCAGTGGCTCATCATCTGGGCAGGAAACCTGCCTGAAGAAATTACCTGGTACATGCGGCGCCTCAACGGCGGGTGGGGATACGTAGGATTGTTTCTCGTCCTGTTCCACTTTGCGGTGCCGTTCGTGTTTTTGATCTCGCGTCCGTTCAAGCGCGATATCACGCGCCTGGTCTGGCTGGCAGTGTGGATGTTGCTGATGCGTTACGTCGACTTGTTCTGGATCATCGAGCCTAATTTTTCCGTGACGTTCCATCTGACGTGGCTCGACATTGTGGTCCCGATTGCGATGGGAGGGTTGTGGCTGGCGTTCTTCTTCCGCAATCTGAGTTCGATGCCCCTGGTCCCGGCGTATGACGTTTTTGCTGTGGAAGTTCTGGAAGCGGCGCACGAGTAACGGCAGAATTTTTGACCGTGTTTTGGAGTTCTGGCTTACGAGTTTCGGCTTTCGAGTTTCATAAAATGATGGACAACATCCATTTCGACGGGCACGACGAGGAAGAGTTTGAGCGCGAAGACCTTGGCGCCAAACCAATCATCATCTTCCTGATCGCGCTGATCATCGGTTGCGTGGTGGTCGCGATCCTGCTGAAGGGAATGTATAGCTTCCTCGACAAGCGCGAGACCCAGCACCAGCCCGCACAAAGTCCGCTGGTGCAGCAGGCCACTACGGACACGCGGACGGTTGAGCCCGGCGACGTCACAAAATTTCCCCAGCCGCGACTGGAGACCCACGAGACCGTGGAAATCGACACCTTCCGCCTGCAGGAAGCACAGACCCTGCACAGTTACGGTTGGGTAGACGAGCAAGCAGGCGTAGTGCAAATTCCGATCGACCGCGCCATGGAACTGCTGGCGCAGCGTGGGCTGCCCACCCGGCCAGACGCCGGAGTGGTTCCTCCGTCGGATGTGAAAACGGGTAAAGAAGCAGCGCGGCGTTCGGATACCAGCGCCAAGCCCGCGAAGAAGAAGTGAGAATTTGGGTGGAGCAGCTTTTGGGTGGAGCAGCGCTTTAGCGCTGCAGTTAAGAGTGGGCAAGAGGCGGCTTTAGCCGCTGAGGTACCTCAGGGGCTGAAGCCCGGCGGGAGGGATTTTTGATGCAGGCCTGAAGGCCTGCTCCACCCTGGGATTGATTGCTCGGGAAATTAAATAGTGCTGAAAATAATTAACAACTCGAAACCAGTCTTGGTAACTCTCTTCGCCGCGCTCCTAATGTCCGCATTGGGCTTCGGCCAGGGCATGACCAAGGGGATCATGTCCCCGCCGGCGAACGTGCGCCCGCCGGGCTTGCTGAATGTCGGCATCGAGCAGCATCTGGACGAACAGATTCCCGCCGACCTCAGCTTCCGCGACGAAACCGGTAAGCCAGTCCGGCTGGGGGACTACTTCGGCAAAAGGCCGATGATCCTGAACCTGGTCTATTACAACTGCCCCATGCTCTGCGGCGAGGTGCTCGCTGGCCTTGAGAGCGCCATGCGGGTAATGAAGTTCGATGTAGGAAAAGAGTACGACGTCCTGACCGTGAGCTTCGATCCGCGCGAAACGCCGGAGATGGCCACCGGAAGAAGGCTGAATTCCTGAAGCGTTACGGACGCGCCGGAGCCGCCGAGGGCTGGCACTTTCTGACCGGTCCGCAGGAATCGATTGATGCGCTGACAAAGGCCGCCGGGTTTCAGTATCAGTACGATCCGAAGACTGAACAGTTCGCGCACGCCACCGCTATCGTGCTGCTGACCCCGGAGGGCAAGATCGCGCAGTACTACTACGGGGTCGAGTACGCGCCCAAGGATTTGCGCCTGGGACTGATTCAGGCGTCGCAGAACAAGATTGGCACGCTGGTCGACCAGGTGCTGCTGTACTGCTATCACTACGATCCGAATACCGGGAAGTACGGAGCCATTATTTCGCGCGTGCTGCAGCTTTCCGCGCTGGCAACTGTACTGGGTCTGGGAACGCTCATGGTTGTGCTGATCCGTTTGGGATCGGGACACGACGAGCATGCGGCATAAGCTAAGTTGAGTGAATTGCTGACGACCGGGGACTAACGATCAACGACTGACTATGTTCGATAATCTTCCACTTTGGCCCGCACGAGCCTCGACGACAGCCGGGAGCGTAGACGCGCTTTTCATCTTCCTGGTGGCGCTGTCGCACGCTCGTGAGCGTGGCCATCTTCGCCGTGATTCTGGTGTTCGCGGTCCAATACCGCCGCCGCAGAGGAGTCGTCGCGGAGCAGATTGAGGGTTCCACCGCGCTGGAAATTACCTGGTCGATTATTCCGCTCGGTATCTTCATCATGATCTTTATTTGGGGCGCGGTGATTTACTTCAAGGAGCGGACGCCGCCGCGCGGAGCCACCGAAGTCTACGTCGTCGCCAAGCAGTGGATGTGGAAGCTGCAGCATGAAGAAGGCCAGCGCGAGATCAATGAACTGCACGTGCCCGTCGGCCGCGACGTCAAACTGATTCTGACTTCGCAGGACGTGATTCACAGCTTTTACGTCCCGGCCTTCCGCATCAAGCAGGATGTGCTGCCCGGCCGTTACACCACTGCCTGGTTTCATCCCACCAAGGCGGGAACCTATCATCTGTTCTGCGCCGAGTATTGCGGTTCGCAGCACTCCGGAATGATCGGACAGGTCGTAGTGCTGGAACCGGCGCAGTACCAGGCATGGCTCAGTGGCGGCGGCGCGACCGGGACACTGGCTTCGAACGGGCAGAATATGTTCCTGCAATTGGGCTGCTCCACCTGCCATCGCTCCGACACGCAGGGTCGCGGTCCCAATCTGGTTGGCCTATTCGGTAAGCCGGTGCAACTGGAAGACGGGCGCACGGTCACGGCCGACGAAAATTACATTCGGGAATCGATTCTGGCCCCGGGATCAAAGATCGTCAGCGGATTTAAACCGATCATGCCGGTGTTTCAGGGACTGGTGAACGAAGAACAGCTGAACGCGCTGGTGGCATACGTGAAATCATTGAACCCGAGTCCATCGGGAGCGGCGGGCGTTGCGACGGCAGTTCCGTCAGACGCGAAACCGCAGGAACCAAAGGTGCAATAGCAATGGCTACCGCAGCAATCACCGCGGAACGCGAGAATTACCTCAACCAGGAATATGGCATCAAGTCCTGGCTGCTCACGGTCGACCACAAGCGCATTGCGCTGCTCTATCTGCTGTCCATCACTTTCTTCTTTTTCATCGGAGGATTTTTTGCCCTGTTGATCCGGCTGGAGCTGCTGACTCCGGCAGGCGACCTGGTGCAGGCCGACACTTACAACAAGCTCTTCACCATGCACGGTCAGGTGATGGTGTTCTTTTTCCTGATCCCATCGATCCCCGCCGTGCTGGGCAATTTCCTGGTGCCGCTGATGATCGGCGCCAAGGACCTGGCCTTCCCGCGTATCAATTTGCTGAGCTGGTATCTCTACATCATCGCTGGCATCCTGATGCTGCACTGCATGCTTACTGGCGGCGTCGATACCGGATGGACTTTCTATACACCTTTCAGCACCGCCTTCAGCAATACGAAGGTCATTGAAGCCGGACTCTGCCATCTTCATCTCGGGATTCTCATCCATCCTGACCGGGCTGAACTTCGTGGTCACCATCCACCGCATGCGCGCCCCGGGCATGACCTGGAATCGTTTGCCGCTGTTCATCTGGGCGCATTACGCCACCAGCATCATCCAGTTGCTGGGAACGCCGGTGATTGCGGTCACACTGGTGCTCGTAGTTCTCGAACGGGCTTTACACCTTGGCATCTTCGATCCCACGCGCGGTGGTGACCCGCTTTTGTTCCAGCATCTGTTCTGGTTTTATTCCCATCCCGCGGTCTACATCATGATTCTGCCGTCGATGGGAATCGTTAGCGAGATTGTGCCCTGTTTTTCGCGCAAGCGCATTTTTGGTTATAACTTCATCGCTCTGTCGAGCATCAGCATCGCAGTTTTCGGATTCCTGGTGTGGGCGCACCACATGTTTGTGGCCGGAATTTCGCTCTACGCGGCGCTGATTTTTTCAGCGCTCAGCTACCTGGTTGCCGTCCCTTCGGCCGTCAAGGTCTTCAACTGGACCGCGACCATGTACAAGGGCTCGATTACGTTCTCCACGCCGATGCTGTACGCGTTCGGCTTCATCGGACTGTTTCTGATGGGCGGTCTCACAGGTCTGTTCCTCGCAGCGCTGGGGATCGACGTTCACGTCACCGACACCTATTTCGTCGTGGCCCACTTCCACTACATCATGGTCGGCGGTGCTGTCATGGGATACCTGGGCGGCATGCATTTCTGGTGGCCCAAAATTTCCGGACGCATGTATCCCGAATCTCTGGGCCGTCTGGCTGCGGTGATCGTGTTCCTCGGATTCAACCTGACGTTCTTCCCGCAATTCATCCTGGGCTACATGGGAATGCCTCGACGCTACTGGCAGTATCCGCCCGAGTTTCAGGTGCTGAACGTTCTTTCGACCGCCGGATCTACGATTCTCGCCGTCGGCTATCTACTTCCGATGGTGTATTTCCTGTGGTCGATGCGCTACGGCAAAGTTGCTCCCGACAACCCATGGGGAGCTTCCGGGCTGGAGTGGGAGACCTCTTCACCTCCCCCAACTTTTAATTTCGATACGCCCCCGGTGGTCACCTGGGAAGCTTACGACTACGAGCACATTCCCGCTCCGCAGGAGGCCCGCAGTGGCGGATAGCCCGATCGGAGTCGAGCATCACAATCCGGCGCTCAAGCACCACTTCTCCACCATGGAGCAGCAGCGCGAAGCTTCATCGCTGGGCATGTGGCTGTTTCTGGCGACCGAAATCATGTTTTTTGGCGGCATGTTCTGCGCTTACTTGATCTATCGCTACTGGTATTTCTCCGACTTCGCCGCTGCCAGCAACTCGCTCGACATCACGCTGGGCACGGTCAACACCGCCGTCCTGATCTGCAGCAGTTTGACCGTGGTCATGGCCGTACGCGCCGCCCAGTTGGGCAAGCGACAACAGCAGGTCGTGTATCTGGCTCTCACTCTTGTACTAGGCTTGGCCTTCCTGGGAATCAAGGGGGTCGAGTGGTCCAGCAAATTCAAAGAGCACCACATCCCCGGACCGACATTCAATTTTGAAGGCAGTGTTCCGGGACACCCCAATCAACCCGTCAGCCAGCAGCATAGCCAACTTTTCTTCTCGCTGTACTTTGCCATGACTGGCATGCACGCGCTGCACATGATTATCGGCGTCGGGATTTTCACTTATCTGCTTTATTACGCGTGGAAGGGAAAATACACCCCCGAATATCACACGCCACTGGAAAACTCCGGGCTGTACTGGCACTTTGTCGACATTGTGTGGATCTATCTGTTTCCGTTGCTGTATCTGATCGATCGCAAAAAATAGGTTCCGAGCGTACTCATGTCTGAACACATCGTCTCCGCGAAAACCAACGTCGCCGTCTGGCTGACGCTGCTGGTCTTGACCGGCGTGACCGCTGGCATCGCCTTCGTTGACCTCGGCCCGTTCAATACCATCGTGGCTCTGGTCATCGCCACCTTCAAAGCGCTGCTGGTCGTCCTCATCTTCATGCACGTCAAGTACACCAGCGAAAAGCTGGTCAAAGTCGTGGTCATCTCCGCGGTCTTCTTTCTCCTGTTGCTGCTGGGACTGAGTCTGGCGGACTACACTACCCGGCTGCTGATGTGAACTTGCGGTATACTCCGCCGTCAGTGAAGAAAACTTGAAGACGAGGTAACTTCCATGGCCTTCTGCAATTCCTGTGGCGCAACTCTCGACGGCGGAGCAAAGTTTTGCACCAAGTGCGGCGCTACCCAGCCCGGCTCTGCAGCGGCTGCCGCATCGCCCGTATTCACTCCTGCTACAAGCACCTCCGGCACTCCCCAGAAAAGCGGCGGAGTTCTCAAGATCATCCTGATCGTCGTTGCTGTGATTGTCGTTCTTGGAATTGTGGGGATCGGAGCTGTGTCCTTCATCGGCTACCGCATCGCCCGGCACAGCCGGATTCACAACGAGGACGGCAACGTTCGAGTGGAAACGCCCTTCGGGAGCGTGAACACTTCCACCGACCCGGATGACGCAGCGCGCAACCTGGGTGTCGAGTTATATCCAGGAGCAGAAGTCGTCAAAGGCACCACCTCCAACATGACGATGGGAACCATGCATACCGCCACGGCGGATTTTGAGACCAGCGATCCCGTCAGCACCGTGGGTGAGTTTTATAAGTCGAAGGTGCCGAACGCCAATGTGGTTTCCACAACGGCTGATCACTACGCCATCATTTCGACTGACAAGAAAAACATGCTTTCCATCAACATTGAGCCGAAGGACGGCAAGACCAGAATTCACATCGCCAGAGTCTCCGGCAAGGGAGTCACCGGCGGCGACTCGGACAGCAACTGAAGTCTTTCCAAACAAAGTATGTGTGGGGCGGACGCCCTCGCCCGCCGCTTTTGAATTTGATTTTGATTGAGCGACGCAGGATCCAAGTCAAAGGTGGCGGGCGAGGGCGCCCGCCCCATACGCACAATAGCTTCTGACCCCAGGGGAACCACCAAAGAATGTCCGACGATTTCGTAGCAATCGCCAGCGCCGCCCGCAATTCGGTTGTGGACGCAGCCGCGCTGGAAGAGGCCTTACGCAAGAACGTCCGCGGCGATGTCCGCTTCGATTCCAGCAGCCGCGCCCTTTACGCCACTGACGGGTCCAACTATCGCCAGGTTCCTATCGGCGTCGTTCTACCTCGCGACTCCGATGACGTCATCGCCGCTGTCGCCCTCGCCCGCGAGTATGGTGCGCCTCTCTTGTGTCGCGGCAGCGGCACTTCGCTCGCTGGACAATGCTGTAACGTCGCACTGATTCTCGATTTCACCCGCTACATGGGCAACATCATCGAGATCGATCCTCAGAAGCGCATTGCCCGGGTACAGCCCGGAGTGGTTCTCGACCACCTCCGCAACACTGCCGAAAAACATCACCTGACTTTCGCTCCGGACCCGGCCACCCACGACCGCTGCTCGCTCGGCGGCATGATCGGCAACAACTCCTGTGGCGTGCATTCCGTCATGGCAGGCAAGACCGACGACAACATCGAGGCTCTCGATATCCTGACCTACGACGGCCTTCGCCTGAAAGTCGGCAAGACCAGCGATGGAGAACTGGAACAGATCATCCGCGAAGGCGGCCGCCGGGGAGAAATCTATGCTGGCCTGAAGAAAATTCGCGACCAGTATTCCGATCTCGTTCGCCAGCGCTATCCCAACATCCCGCGGCGCGTTTCCGGGTACAACCTGAACTTCCTGTTGCCCGAAAACGGTTTTGACGTTGCTCGAGCTCTGGTCGGATCCGAAGGCACCTGTGTCTCAGTGCTCGAGGCCACTTGCCGTCTTGTGCAAAGCCCTCCGGCGCGTGTGCTGTTGCTGATCGCGTATCCCGATATCTTCCAGTGCGCCGACCACGTGCCCGACGTCATGGCCCACAAGCCCATCGGCCTCGAAGGGGTCGACGACATGCTGGTCGAATACACGCGGCGACGCGGCATCAATTCCGAAGGGTTGGCGTTGTTGCCTGAAGGCAACGGCTGGCTGCTGGCCGAATTCGGCGCCGACACTATCCCTGCGGCCGAAGCCCAGGCCTCCAGACTGATGGAAGAGCTGAGCCGCACCCCGAACCCACCGAACATGCGTCTCTTCACTAATCGCGAGCAGATCAAGCGCGTGTGGGAAGTGCGCGAGTCGAGCCTGGGCGTGATTTCCTACGTCCCCGGTGAAGACCTGACCTGGGAAGGTTGGGAGGATTCGGCGGTCGCTCCGGAAAAGCTGGGCAAGTATTTGCGTGACTTGCGTCAGCTGACGAACAACTTCAACTATCGGGGCCCGCTCTACGGACACTTCGGCCACGGCTGCGTCCATAACCGCATAAATTTCGATCTGCAATCGACCTCCGGGATCGCCAAGTTCCGGCAATTCATGGAAGCCGCCGCCGACCTGGTGGTCAGCTACGGCGGGTCGCTCTCCGGCGAGCACGGGGACGGCCAGGCCCGCGCCGAACTCCTCCCGAAAATGTACGGCCCCGAATTGCTGCAGGCGTTCCGCGAATTCAAAGCTGTCTGGGATCCCGAATGGAAGATGAACCCCGGCAAAGTCATTGAGCCCTATCGCATGGACGAAAATCTGCGATTGGGCGCTGACTACAAGCCGTGGGAACCGGAAACTCACTTTCAGTTTCCCGACGACCGGGGCAGCATGACCCACGCCATGTTGCGTTGCGTCGGAGTAGGAAAATGCCGGCGCGAAGAAGGCGGCGTGATGTGCCCCAGCTGGCGCGTGACCCATGAAGAAGAACACTCCACCCGCGGCCGCGCCCACCTGCTTTGGGAGATGGCCCAAGGCGACGTGATCAGCGGCGGCTGGCGTGACGAAAACGTAAAGGAGTCGCTCGATCTCTGCCTCTCCTGCAAAGGCTGCAAGAGCGACTGCCCGGTAGGCGTCGACCTGGCAACGTACAAGTCCGAGTTTCTTTCGCATTATCACGAAGGACGCCTGCGCCCCCGCAGTGATTACGCCTTCGCCCACATCGATTTCTGGGCGCGCCTCGCCTCAAAGGTTCCAGGGTTGGTGAACCTCGCTACCCAGCTACCTGTCCTGCGCGATCTCGCCAAACTGGCTTCCGGGATGCCTCACCAGCGCAGCGTTCCGGCCTTCGCTCCGCAGACTTTTCGGGCATGGTTCGAGCGTCGAGAACCGGTAAATCCCGATGCCGCCCTGGTCATGCTCTGGCCTGACACCTTCAATAACTACTTCCTCCCGGATACTGCCAAAGCCGCCGTCGAAGTCCTGGAAGCCGCAGGATTCCGCGTGGCCATCCCCGAATCCATCCTCTGCTGCGGCCGGCCGCTCTACGACTTCGGCATGCTGGATCGCGCCAAGCGTCTGCTGCTCAAGGTTTTGGACACTCTCGCCACTGAAATCGAAGCCGGAATCCCCATCGTCGTCCTGGAGCCGAGTTGCGCTGCCGTCTTCCGTGACGAATTGCTCAATTTCTTTCCCCAGGATGAACGGGCGCACAAACTCGCTCGACAGACCTATCTGCTAAGCGAATTTCTGGAAAAAAGAGTGGCGGATTTTGAGCTTCCCAAGCTGTCGGCCAAGGCCCTCATCCACGGCCACTGCCATCACAAATCGCTGATGAAGATGACCGACGAAGAATCAGTACTGAACAGAATGGGCATCGACTGGAGCGCCCCGGCCCCGGGGTGTTGCGGAATGGCCGGCCCGTTCGGCTTCGACGAAGAGAAATACGACGTATCCATCGCCATTGGCGAACTGGAACTTTTGCCTGCAGTCCGTCAGGCCCCTGCCGACAGCCTGATCATCGCCGACGGCTTCAGTTGCCGCGAACAGATCTCGCAATGTACCGACCGCCACGCCATGCACCTGGCGGAGGTGATCGCCGCCGGACTGAAAGGACCTCTTACGCCCGAGGCCGCCTATCCCGAGACTCCGGACGTGAACCGAAGGCAGGCTGAACTGGACCGATCGATGAAGCGCGCAGGCTTGGGCGTAGCCGCAGTCGCGGCCGGCGCCGCCCTCCTCTGGTGGCTGAAGAGAGTGTAGGCGCGAGCGTCCTCGCTCGTGCTCCCTCTTCCCAGCATCGTCGGTCGTCCACCGAATCTTGCCGCTGCCGCACGAGCGAGGACGCTCGCGCCTATATTAACGACCTTATTATCAATAACTTGCCTGTTTACCACCCGGCCTCTCCCCAACCCCACGGGATTCTGGGACAATAGATCTACACAACAGCCCGGGCATTCCTGCCTTCCAATCCCCGGCTTAAGCAGGTTTTTATGGCTCTAGACTCAGAAATCATTCTCAATCTGCCCGAGACCCATCGCAAGGCTGACGCCATCGTCGAGCCGGCGTTGCACGGGTCTGTGCTCGTTCTCATCCAGTTCGACGTTTGCGAAGAAATCCGCCTCGACCAGCTACGCCAGATCTTCGGCGCCCGCGCCATGGAGCAGCCCGCCCTCAAGCACCCCGCCCCGGGATACGTCCGCTACCAGCGGCCTCCGGTGGTCGAACCCATTGAGCATCTGGTGCTCGACAGCGGCGAGCGCCTGCAGGGCCAGATCAAGTATTACGACTACGGAGTTCTAAGCGTGGTCTTCGAGCTGCCGTTTTCGGGCGACTGGGACACCCTGGTCCGCATGGGCAGCCGGTGGGTCTGGGATGTCGACTTTGAGAAGCACGCGTCGCGTATCGTCCGTCAGAAGCTCGAGCGGGCGGCGCCGGCGCTGGTGAAGCCCTATTCGGAATGGCTGAGTGAGGACTACTTCATTTTCCACGTCCGGGAGATTGCCGGTTCTCCCAACGCCTCCGAACTATGCACTTTGCAGGGCGGCCGCATCGCGCAAATCGTCCGCGGAGAAACGGCCCAGCTTTCCGACGGCGAGCGCAACGAAATTTTGCAGTCCCGTATTTCCTACTATCCGAATGACCTGGCGGTCATCGGCTGGAACGCAGCTTTCATTTACGACACCGAAGCCGGCGCCGAAACCGCCATCCAGCTCCTGGAATACGCCAACTCGCAGTTGCTCGAATTCCGCCACTACGACGAACTGCTGACCCGCGAACTGGGAGTTGTGTATGCCGGTCTCGACAAAGGCACAGGAATGCTGGCACGCTGGCGCCTGGCGCGGGCGGCGACCAAGTTGCATACCGTCCTGCTCGACGTGAACGAACTGACTGAACGCGCCGACAACGCCATCAAGTTCCTCAGCGACATGTTTTCCGCGCGTCTGTACAAGCTCGCGGCCGCCAAGGTCGGCGTGCCTGACTACAAAGACCTGGTCACGCAGAAACTGCAGACCGCCGAGGATCTCTACCGGTTCATGGTCGACCAGTTCAACCAGAGCCGCGCTTTCGTGCTCGAACTGATGGTAGTCATCATTCTGGTCATCGAACTGGTCTTCCTGTTCGGCGGCAAACTATAAAACCTTAAACCACAAAGGACACGAAGGATCACGAAGAATTCCAAGATCTCCTTCGTGATCCTTCGTGTCCTTTGTGGTTTAAGCTGTTAAGCCGAGGAGCGAGGAAACCCATGCGAGGACTCAAAGGCAAGCGCGTCCTGATCACCGGAGGAGCCAGCGGAATCGGGGCCGCCACTGCCGGCCGCTTCCTGGAAGAAGGCGCAGCCGTAGTCGTGCTCGATCGCGACGCCAAAGGCCGCTCACAAATTCAGTCGCAGCTGCCGAAACTATCGGGCACGGTCGACGCCGACGTCTCCAACCTAAAGCAAGTGGAAGCGGCTTTTGCCGAAGCAGTCCGTCTGATGGGCGGCGTCGATGTGCTCGTCAACAACGCCGGCATCAGCATCCGCCACAACTTTCTCGACATCACTCCCGAAGAGTGGGACAAAGTAATCGCAGTCAACCTCACCGGCGTCTTCTACATGGCGCAGACCGCCGCCCGTCACATGTTCGAGCGCGGCAGCGGCGTGATACTGCAGACTGCGTCCACGAATGGCGTGATGGGCTATCCCTTCTATGCCGACTACAATGCCACGAAAGCCGGAGTCATCGAGCTGACCAAATCCATGGCGCTTGAACTCGCGCCCAAAGTTCGTGTATGCGCGGTCGCGCCTGGATACGTACTAACGCCGATGCAGCGCGCCGAGTACACCGACGAAATGCTGGACGCGGTAAATAGCAAGATTCCACTGCGGCGCCACGCCAAGCCAGAAGAGATTGCGGCGCTGTTCGCGTTTCTTGCGTCAGACGACGCCGCCTACATGACCGGCCACGTCTACACCATCGACGGCGCAGAAACCGCAGGCGGGTTAGCCAGCCGCTGAACTCTTGTGTGGTTGTGTGGTCGCGGGCGACCCCCCGCGGCTTTTGACTTTAACTTGGGTCCACCACGGGCGAGTTGCCCGCGACCACATAGACGAGTGAGAACGTCATGCTCAAGAATCAGCTCGACGGCAAAATCGCCCTCATCACCGGCGCCGCCTCTGGCATCGGACGAACCACCGCTCTCCTCTTCGCCCGCGAAGGCGCCTCGGTTGTCCTCACCGATATCAATGAATCCGCCGGGCACGCCGTCGCCGCCGAAATCAAAACCCAAGGCGGCCGCGCCATCTACGAACCGGGAGACGTCACCAGCGCCACAGACTGCCAGCGCGTCATCGAACGCGCCATCCGCGAATTCGGCAGCATCAACATTCTGTTCAACAATGCCGGAATCATCCGCCGCGCCTCGGTCGTCGAACTCAGCGAAGCCGACTGGGACCGGGTCATGGCCGTGAACGTAAAATCCATGTTTCTGATGTCCCGCCTCGCCATCCCCATCATGACCGCAGCTGGCGGAGGCTCTATCATCAACACTGCTTCCGGTTGGGGCCTCGCAGGCGGGGCAAGGGCAGCGGTGTACTGCGCCTCTAAAGGGGCAGTCGTCCTACTGACCAAGGCCATGGCAATCGATCACGGCCCGCAGAAGATTCGCGTAAACTGCATCTGCCCCGGCGACACAGACACTGCCATGCTGCGGAACGAGGCCCAGCAATTGGGAGAGGCCAACGAAAAGTTCCTGGCGGAATCGGCGAGGCGGCCGCTAGGGAGAGTCGGCAAGCCGGAAGAGATCGCACAAGCCGCTCTGTACCTCGCCAGCGATGCGTCATCATTCGTGACTGGAACCGCGCTGGTAGTAGACGGCGGCGGGCTAGCCGGATCAGCGTAGGGGCGGACGCCCTCGTCCACCCAGCGAAGCTCCGCAGAGGTCCTGCTGAAGGCGAGCTACGCTCGCCCGCCCGGACGAGGGGGTCCGGGCCTACATAAGTCGAGAAGAATTTTATATGCGTCTGCAAAACAAAGTCGCTCTCATCACCGGAGGCACTTCCGGCATTGGTGAAGCCACCGCCATTCTCTTCGCCAGGGAAGGTGCAAAAATCGCAATCACCGGACGCAACGAAAAGCGCGGCCACGCCGTCACTGAGAAAATTCTGAAGGACGGCGGCCAAGCCATTTTCCTGCGCACCGACGTTCGCAAGGCCGAAGAATGCCGCCGTGCCGTCGATGAAACCGTGGGTTCCTTCGGACGTCTCGACATCCTTTTCAACAACGCTGGCATTTTCTATCCTCATACGACGCTTGATTGCAGCGAGGAAGAATGGGACCTGCAAATCGACATCAATCTAAAAGGTACCTTCCTGATGTCGAAATTTTCTCTGCCCACCATGATTGAGCAGCGCAGCGGCGTGATCATCAACAACAGCTCAGGATGGGGCATCGTGGGCGGCGACGCAGCCATCGCCTACTGCGCCTCAAAAGGCGGCGTCGTGCTGCTCACCAAGGCAATGGCCATCGATCACGGCCGTCAGGGAATTCGCGTGAACTGCATCTGCCCTGGCGACGTCGATACACCCATGCTGCCCGAAGACGCGCGCATGCGCGGACAAAAGTGGGAGGACTACCTGGCCGGATGTAGCAATCGCCCACTGGGAAGAATCGGCACATCCGACGAGATCGCGAAAGCTGCTCTGTTCCTGGCCTCCGACGATTCGTCGTTCATGACCGGAGCAACGCTTGTGGTAGATGGCGGCGGTACCGCAGACTAAAAGAAAAGCAGGCCACGGATTTGCGCGGATCTTCACGGATCAAGTCTTTATTGTTTGTTAATCCGTGAAGATCGGTGAAAATCCGTGACCGCCCTTAAAATGCCTGCAAATCGAAAAAACTCGCAAGACTTGTTTGAGCGCTCGCAGCAATCACTGGTCGAAGGCGTCAACTCGCCGTCGCGTGGCGCTGCCGTCTACTCACCCGGCCCGGTTTTTCTCGAGCGCGGCCAGGGCTCGCACGTGTGGGACGCCGACGGCAACGAATACGTCGACTTCCTGATGTCGTTCGGCGCCCTGATCCAGGGCACGCTCATCCCAAACTGGTGGAAGTCGTCTCGCAAGCCATGGCGCAAGGCTCACACTTTGCGGCCGCGACGTCCGCTGAAATCGAAGCGGCCGAACGCCTGCGGCGCATGGTCCCCTCCGCTGAAGTCGTGCGCTTTGCCAACAGCGGCAGTGAAGCCACCATGCTGGCCCTGCGCCTGGCGCGCGCGCACACCGGACGAACGAAGTTCCTGAAATTCGAAGGTCACTACCACGGCTGGTACGATCCCTACCTTTTGAATGCACACAGTCATGCGCCGGAGAAGTTGGGGCCTCCCGAGAATCCGGCTCGCATGCCCGATTCGGAGGGCATTCCGCCGGCGACTTTCGACGACGTCGTATTAGCGCCATGGAATGATGTCGCCGCCCTCGAGCGCGTAATGCAGCAACATGGCCCCGAACTGGCAGCCGTGATCACCGAACCCATCATGGCCAACATGGGTTGCATCCTGCCCCGTGATGGATATCTGCAACGCCTTCGCGCCCTGACGCAGGAGTATGGCGCGTTGCTGATCCTGGACGAAGTGGTCACCGGCTTCCGTTACGCTCCCGGCGGATGTCAGCAGTATTACGGCATCACACCCGACATCAGTACCTTCGGCAAAGCTCTGGGCGCGGGATTTCCCGTGGGCGCCGTGGCCGGGCCTCGGTCCATCCTTGATCGCATGCGCTGGAGCGATCACATGGTTTTGCACTACGGCACGTTCAATGGACATCGCCTCACCATGAAAGTGGTTGCAGCCAACCTCGACCTGTTATCGGCGAACGGCGCGTACAAGAAACTGCATGCCGTGGGTGACGCAGCGATCGCTGGCCTGCGTGAAGTCTTCCGCCGCCGGAAGATCAAAGCCATCGTGCAGGGCTTTGGCCCCATGTTCCAGATCTATTTCACCGAACGTGACGCCATTCACGACTATCGCGACTACTGCACTTACGTGGACACTCATCGCTACTCGCGCTTCGTGCATCGCCTGCTCGATCACGGCATTTACATGACTCCATCGAACGGCCTGCACTGGATCATCTCCACCGCACACACGGAAAAAGACGTTGCGGCCTTGATCGAAGCCGCCGACCAGGCTTGCGCAGCTCTCGAATAAAAGCTCTCGAATAAAAGACCTCGAATGAAATGTCTCGCATGAAAGCCACCGCCAAGAATCCCATCGTCTTCCTCGGCGGAGGACGTATCACCAGTGCTCTGCTGGCTGGCCTGCGCCTTGCGAATTACAAGCAGCCCGTCGTCGTACATGATCGCAACGCTCACAAACTGCGCCGCCTCAGACGTGAGTACGACGTGCAGGTTGAACCCGATCTTCTGCGAGCGGTGGCGCGAGCTCACATTCTGATCGTCGCCGTACGGCCGGATTCAGTCCGCGAACTCCTGCAGCGGATCGGGCAATCCAAACCCGGGCGCGCCCATCCCCCGATAGCCGTGAGCCTGGCCGCCGGTATTCCACTCAAGAATCTGCGTGCCTGGATGGGCGCTCCGACTCGCTGGGCGCGTGCCATGCCGAGTCCGGTCGCTCGCACCGGCTGTGGTCTGACCGCAATAACGTTCGACCGCGGTCTGCCAGCCACGGCGCGTCGGGAGATACAGGATTTCTTTTCTCAGGTGGGCGCAACACTCGAAATTCCCGAGAGCAAGTTCGACGTCTTCACCGTCACTTATTCGTCCAGTCACGGCTACCACGCACTGGCCGCGCTGGCTGAGGCTGCCCAAAAACTCGGCTTGGATCGCAAGACAGCCTTAATCGCCGCCGCACACGCGCTCGCAGATGGCGTCCTGGCCTGGCGCGAGTCTGACGTTTCGTTGGACGCGATGCTCAACGAAGCCGCCACCCCTGGCGGCATCGCCGCCGCTACGATGGCAAAGATGGATCAGTCCGGATACAAACGCAGCGTGCAACTAGGTTTACAAGCAGGAATGGATCGAGCAAAGAAGAACGCAAAGAGATGACGAATTGTCTCGAGTTTGTCACTTCTGTCGTGCTTCAGCTTCGGCCAGCCACCCGCGCCGCAGGCTTTCGAACGGAACACTGGACAGGTAGGGCTTGATATCCAGAATCGGTGTCCCGTCGAGCATGTCTACGCCCCTGACGTGCAGCTCAATACCCTCGCGGCGAAGCAGTTCGACGGTGGTCAGGCCTATCGGGTTCGGACGCAGCGGAGACCGGGTGGCAAACACTCCATGCACCCGATTGTCGGAGGGCGGTTTGCCGAGCAATTCAAACCCGGCGGAGCGATCAAACTCCCAGATCACAATAAGGTGTGAGAAGCCTTCGATGTCAGTGAGGCCGGGTTCAAACTCGGGCAGGATTTTCAGTATGCCGTCTGCCTGGTGTTGAGCACCAAGTCCCTTCGGAATTTCTTTTGTGTCCTTGAACGGACTACTCACAAATCCAATCGGCCGCGCAGTAAACATTCGAGATCGCGCCTCCATTCCAATATTAAAGCGCGCCCCGCCCTAGACCGAATGCGGCGCAAACAATTTCCCAGCCAACCGGCAAACCCGTACCACGCGATAGAGTGGAAATAACGGTCCCGGCAATCGCACTGCCGACCACTCCCCCGCGCCCGGCGTAACCAGTAGCCGCCACCAGAACGTGACACGGTCGCGGGGGCGCTCTCGCAATTCCATCATCAGCCGAAAGTACGCCAACGACTCCGGATCAAACTCTCCTTCCGCCACCATCAGGCTCACGATTTGCTGGGCGAGAGCTTCTGTTTTTGCATCCGGGCCAATCCCTTCTGGAAGCTCCGCTCCGAGCAGCTTGTGGGCCAGCAGAAACGTCACCGCCACAATGCGCGCAATCCCGAGCCTCTCGGCCTCCGCCCGCAGCGCCGACCAATCCAGCGCCCTTGACCGAGCCAGTTGAACAACGTCGCAAAGCCATGAAATCTGCTTCCATGCATGTTTGGCCGCATGCACACACAGCACCAACATCAGATCCTGATCGCAGAGCGTTCGCAGCTTCTGCCCTTCAATCGTCACCGTGGCTGCTCGCTCGAAGAATTTGTTAGCGTCAAAGCCAATGGAATAAAAGCGCGGCAAAATCTGCCACTTGATTTCCAGCAGGTTGCGTCCCCGGGCGCCGTCGAAGGTGTACTCATATCCGGACTTCAGATAGTCGCGCTCCGCAGCTTGTGCCAGCCGAATACCCGGCTCATATCCCAATTCTCGCAATGCAGTTTTGATCCGGGGCAAGTCATCTGACCGGATCAGGAGATCCAGGTCAGAGAACTGCCGCAGTGCCACGTTCCCGTACAGTGACTCCGCCAGCGCCGGGCCCTTATAAGGCAAAGCTTCCAGTCCGCGGGCCTGGAGATGCCGGTGGATATTGAGCAACTCGAGCGTCAACCATAGCGCCCTGTGCGTATTGGACGCGTCCTGTTCGCGGAGTGCACCCAATAAGCTCGGCTGCCGCGGATCCATCTCGCTCGACAGCCGGCGGAAAAGAAGCGGTGTCAACCCATGATGGTCGGCGAGCTGAACCAGGCGCTCCCAATCCACACCATGCTGGAGAATTTGCCGTACACGCGCGGACAGGTGCCCGTCAGAATCGTTCCCGCAGCAGGCCAGGATCAAGTCAAGCTCGGTGCCGAAAATACTGGTGTACGGAGTTATCGGGACGGGCGGTCGAGATGGCACAGGATGAGCCAAGGTGATGGTCATCGGTAAAACTCACGATCCGCAGACCGGACAAGCGACCGGGAAAGACAGAAACTTCTCCTTGAAACTATACAAGGAGATCGCGGCCCACTTCATTTACTCGCCCTGTTCCCTCCAGCCGCGTATCCTCTGGTCACATTCAACGGGTACCCAACGACGCAATAGCGGTCTCACATTAAGACTTTCTCAGGATTGGGCCGTAGGTTATCGTGAAATCTGCGGCAAAAGACTTTCAGGTCGGCTGAATCCCGCGCTGGTGCGAACTTTCGGCCGATTGCGCGGACGGGAAAACTCCTTACTGCATGGATCCTCAGACGCGTGATGAAGGCAGATGCAGTCTGGCGGCTGAGGCTCTGCGATCCTGGGGGACATTGAAACTGCGCGCCACCGGAATCAGCATGCTCCCGACTCTTTGGCCCGGCGACCTCCTCACCGTGCACTCCGTTCGCCCTGAACTGACTCAACCGGGTGACATTGTGCTCTACATGCGGCAGGGCCGATTCTTCGTCCATCGTGTCACGAGCCGGGACCTCACGCTCGACGAAGGTTTTCTCGTCACTCGCGGTGATTGCATGTCCGAGAATGATCCGCCAGTCGGACGACGCGAACTGCTGGGAAAGATCACAGAGGTTCAGCGCGCAGACACGGTGTTTACCCCGGCAAGAGCGCTTTCACCCTTCAGCAAGCTCGTGGCCTGGATGTTTTGCCATTGGGAACTTTTCCGGCGGGTTGGATTGAGGCTCTGGACGTATCGCCACGCAGGCGAAGGACCGATCGAAGCGATGTTCGTGAATGCAGCGTAGCCACCGAACAGAAGTGCGGACGATTCCAAATCCGCGCCACGGAGATACGAGAAATTGAGTTCGAGCTACCAGATCACGGTTGAGATCGGCGGCATGCCGATCCTGCTGCATACGCAGGACAACTCTTTTCGTCAGATGCTGGCCCGCCGTTACGCCGGCTTCGTGAACCCCGCGGCGCCACCGAGATTTGAATTTGATATTGAACTGACAACGCCCTCCAGAAAAGCTCCTGACGAAGATGTGCAGGTGAAAATGCAGGACGGCACCTGGCAGCTGCGAAGAGGCGACTTTCGCGCCCAATGGAATCCCGCCGCCGGACGCGGCAGCATCCGCCAGTCGGCCAATCCTTACTCAATCGATTCTGTGTTGCGCATCGTCCACACGCTGATCCTGGCACAGGAAGGCGGCTTCTTACTGCATTCGGCTGGGGCAATCCGGAACGGACGTGCGTTCTTGTTTTCAGGAGTGTCCGGCGCCGGCAAGACCACTATCTCGCGGCTCGCGCCTCCTGACGTGACTCTGCTGACCGACGAAGTTTCCTACATTCGCCGCGGGGATTCGTATAACGATGAGGGCTATCGCGCCTGCGGAACGCCCTTCGCCGGTGAGTTGGCCCGCGTAGGGGAAAATTGCTCCGCTCCCATCGCGTCGCTCTTCTTCCTCAAGCAGGGCCCGGAAAACAAAATTGAGCCAATAGAAAAGTCCGAGGCCATCCGACGCCTGATGAGGAACATCCTATTTTTTGCCGAGGACGCGAATCTGGTACAAAGTGTCTTTCAGGCTGCCTGCGATTTCGTGGAGCGGGTTCCGGTGCAACGCCTGACCTTTACTCCGGACTCGCGAGTCTGGAAATTGATCCGGTGAAGACATGACGGAAAAGCACAGAGCAAAATACATCGCAAAGAGTTCCGCCATCGCCTCTCGCCTGCTGGGCGGCGAGATGATGATCATGTCCGCCATCGATTCCACTTTCTTCACTCTGAATCCGGTGGCAACCGTGATCTGGCAGGCAGCCGACGGTCACACATCTCTTTCTGACATCGTGACTCATCACATCTGCGCCGAATTCGAGGTCGATCCCGAGACCGCACTCCGCGATGTCGAACGTTTCGTCGAAGAATTTTCCCACCACGGTATTCTTCTCGTCTCCGACCAGCCTATCGAACACCACCCCATCGAAGATTCAGCTGTCAGCCCAACGGAGGCGGCGTGAGTCTTATCCAGGAGATGAGCCAGCGGGCTCTCGACCTGGGCGTGCCCATGTCCGTGCACTTCGACATCACCTACCGCTGTAACGAGCGCTGCGTGCATTGCTACCTCGACCACGACGATCACGGCGAAATGACCACGTCCGAAATCAAGCGCGTGCTCGACGAACTGGCCGACGCGGGCACCTTCTTCCTGACTTTCAGTGGCGGCGAAGTACTGATGCGCCGTGATTTCTTCGAGCTCCTGGAATACGCGCGCAGCCTGATGTTCGCGGTGAGAATCAAGACCAACGCCGTGATGATCGGCGAATCTGAAGCGCGGCGCATGCTTGACCTGGGCGTCGATCAGATACAGGTCAGCATCTACTCGCATCGCCCCGAAGTTCACGACGGCATCACAAAACTTCCGGGCTCGCTTCGCCGCAGTATCGAAGCCATCCGTTTCCTCACCGACCAGGGACTGCGCGTCACTATCGCCAATGTCTTGATGACCGCCAACATGCACGACCATGCCGGAGTGCAGGCGCTGGCCCGCGAATTGGGCGTGCAGTATTCGCTCGATCCCACCATCACGCCGAAGATGGACGGCGACCGCTCCATTCTGAATCTGCGTATTCCGGGCTCTGAACTAAAAGGTGTATTTCACAACCAAGCCCTGGTGGGAAACGTCGAAGAGTTCTGCGCCCCGCCCCCGGCTCCGGACGAAGATGTGATGGAAGGATATCCGTGCAGCGCGGGACACACGTTGGCCTACATCTCTCCTTACGGAGACGTCTTCCCCTGCGTTCAGTTTCCGCTGCCCAGCGGCAACGTGCGGCGACAGAAATTTCTCGACATCTGGAACCATTCGCCCGAGCTGAACGAAGTCCGCTCGATTCGTGCCAAGGACCTGACGGTCTGTTCGACATGCAACCACGTCGGCACCTGCACCCGCTGCCCCGGCCTGGCCTACATGGAAGGAAGCATGCGCGGACCATCGACCGCCGACTGCGAGAAGTCGTTCGAACGAACCGGGATTCCCTCCGCAAATATGCTGCGGCGAACTCTGCTGTCAACGCCGCTGATTCAGATTCAGCTGTAAGCTGCTAGCTTCTAGCTCCTGGCTTCCAGCTTCTAGCCACAAGCTTTCAGTGAATTCAGGGCGCGTGTGACGGGGTCGACTCGAACGAGGACCAGAAGAACCACACTGCCGAGTTAGAGCTGCGAAGCAGCGCAAAGATTAGAGCCCCGGGCGCAAGCCCGGGGTTGCAGAACGGAAACGACCGAGCTCTGAAAGGGCGAAAGAAGCTTTTTTAACGCTGAAACCAGGCTGCTCCACGAAACCTGGTTACTTTCGTGTACATTCCGTCCCCGGAAGCCACCACCAACTCACCTTCTGGCCATAAAATCATTAGAACGTTCTCATTATGGACTCCAACGAACCAGCAGCGGCACAACCGACTGAGTCCGGCCGGCGCAGCACCCGGATCCGCGCCCAGATTCCCCTTCGCGTCACTAGTCTCGATCCGGCGATCCAGTTCTCCGAGTCCGGACACACTCTCGTTCTGAATACGCAGGGTTGCGGCGTGCGCCTGTCGCGCGCGCTGGAACCGGGGATGCCGATTGCGCTGGACGAACTGCCAGGACGCCAAAGCGTGCCGGCTCGGGTCGCCAACTGCGTGCCCCTGGGTACCGGAGGCAAGTGGTGGATGGTCGGCATCGCGCTCGACGAACCCGGCAATGTGTGGGGCGTTCATCCCGCTCCCGCAGATTGGGCATCAGACGCGGCATTCGCTGCCGCCGCAGCAACCGCTCCAGACGCCAGTCCAGCCCCGAACTCAACAAAAAGTGGCGAATGGCCATTCCGTCAATTCTCCAACCGTGGAGAATTTCACCCCGGGAAAAGATAGCTCTCGATCTCTCGACAGACCATAGGGGTGCCCGTCCAAGTATCTAACTCGCCGGCTGTTTTGACTTGCCCGTTCCCCCCACGTAACATTTCGTGCCAGTGATAGGCCAGACGATATCGCACTACCGCATCCTCGAGAAGTTGGGCGGTGGTGGCATGGGAGTCGTCTACAAAGCCGAAGACACCCGCCTTCATCGTTTTGTAGCCCTCAAGTTTCTGCCTCAGGAAGTTGCCCGCGATCCTCAAGCACTCGCCCGTTTCCAGCGTGAGGCGCAAGCCGCATCGGCGCTGAATCATCCCAACATATGCACCATTTACGACATTGGCGAGCAGGACGGCCAGGCCTTCATCGCCATGGAATTTCTGGACGGCGTGACCCTGAAGCATCGCATCTCCGGCCAGCCCATGGACACCGAGACTCTGCTCTCCCTGGCCATCGAAGTAGCCGACGCGCTCGATGCCGCGCACACTGAAAAAATTGTTCACCGTGATATCAAGCCGGCGAACATTCTGATCACCAAGCGCGGCCAAGCCAAAATCCTCGACTTCGGACTGGCTAAATTGACCGGCGCGCAGTCTCCCGCCGCCGAAGGCGCCACAATCGAAGAGAACCTGACCAGCCCGGGAACGGCCGTTGGCACGGTGGCCTACATGTCGCCCGAACAGGCGCGCGGCGAAGAACTTGACGCCCGCACCGACCTGTTTTCATTCGGCGCCGTTCTTTATGAAATGGCGACAGGACGCATGGCTTTTGCCGGAAACACGTCGGCTGTAATCTTCGATTCGATTCTGAGAGGCGCGCCCACTTCGACGGCGCGGTTCAATCCGGACCTGCCTGCCGAACTGCAACGCATCATCAGCAAGGCCCTCGAAAAAGATCGTGCTCTGCGTTACCAGAGCGCCGCGGAAATGCTGGCTGACCTCAAACGTCTGCGCCGTGATTCCAGCTCCGCGCGGGTTGAGATCGCCGCCGAGCAGTCGCAATCGAAGAAAAGCAAGACGCTGATCTGGGCAATCGGTGGCGTCGTCGCATTGGCGCTACTGGCGGTTGCTGCGTACTTCTTCCGAGGCCGCAGCAGTCAGGATCAAATCTCATCGGTCGCGGTGATGCCGTTCGTCAACGCGACCAACAATCCGGACTCCGACTATTTAAGCGACGGCATCACCGAGAGCCTGATCAATAACCTCTCGCAGCTGCCAAACCTTGTCGTGATGGCCAGGTCGTCGGTATTCCGCTACAAGGGACGCGACGTCGATCCCCAAACCGTAGCCAAGGAATTGAAAGTCGAGGCCCTGGTCACCGGACGCATCACGCAGCACGACGACCAGATCGTCATCAGCTCCGAGCTGATCGACGCCCGCACCAGCCGCAACCTTTGGGGCGATCAGTACGACCGTAAACTTTCCGACGCGCTCGCGGTGCAGCAGGAAATCACCAGCGCTATCTCAACCAAGCTTCGCGAGCGTTTGTCCGGCGAGACTAAGGCACAGGTGGCCAAGGGCGGCACCAGCGATCCCGAGGCCTACCAGGCCTATCTCAAGGGTCTCTACTATTGGGAGCGCCGTACACCCGAGACTCTGGAAAAAGCCAAAGACTATTTCAATCAGGCCATTCAGAAGGACCCCGGCTATGCCATGGCTTACGTCGGACTGGCCAACTATTACGTCGCCGCCCCGGACTACGCCCCAATCCCGGAAAGCGAAGCCGCGCCGAAGGCGAAAGCGGCGGCGCAAAAAGCTCTGCAGATCGATCCGTCTTCGGCCGACGCTCACGCCGCCCTGGCGGGCTCGTTCTGGAGTCTGTTTGATTTCCCCGCAGCAGAAACCGAATTTAAGCGGGCCCTCGAGCTGAACCCGAATCTCGCCGGCGCCCACCACTGGTATGGACTTTTCCTCTCCTGGGAGGCGCGTCATCCGGAAGCTATTAGCCATCTGCACCGCGCCGTCGAACTCGATCCCTTGAATCTCCAATATCAAGGCAACCTCGGTCAGGTACTGCACAATGCTGGGCAGAGTGACGCCGGTGTGGAGCAATTGAAAAAAGCGCTCGAGATGGATCCGAACTTTACCTATGGCCACGTCGAGTTAAGCCAAATCTACCGGGATACGGGCAAGTACGACCTCGCGATGGAAGAGTGGAAGAAGTACGCGGCGCTCAATAATGATCCCGAGGAAGTGGCCATCGCGGTCGATTCAGCAAGGGTTTACGTCAAGTCCGGCGCCAAGGCCGCCATTGCCCGGGAAATCGAAATGAGGAAAGACCTGGCAAAACACCGTTACCTGGATCCAACTCAAATTGCCTACCTCTACGCCTCCATCGGCGACAAAGAGCAAACCTTTGCCTGGCTCGACAAGGCACGCGCGGAAAAAGCCGGAGGGCTGGAGCCCGTCAAGATCGTCCGTGCGCTGGAGCAGTGGCACAGTGATCCTCGCTACATCGACCTGCTGAAGCAATTGGGCCTGCCACAGTAGGCTTCTCAAACCTCGTAATGCCGCTGGCGGGTCCGTCACGTCGACTGCCTGAGGCAAAAGCACGGTACACATTCCCATTGACTCTTCGGCTCGTGAATTGTATCCTATGCATCGGATAACGATGTATAGATGAACTTCAAGGGAACACTCCCGACCTTGATCCTGGAAGCCTTGCGGCGCGAGCCCAGCCACGGCTATCGTATTGCCCAGCGGATCAAGGAACGCTCCCGCGGCGTACTGGATTTCAAGGAAGGCACTCTTTATCCTGCGCTGCACAAGCTGGAGAACGAGGGCCTGGTCGAGTCCTATGAAGGCGTGGAAAGCGGACGGACGCGCCGCTACTATCGCATCACGAAATCCGGACACAGTGTGTTGACTAAGGATCGCGCCGAGTGGCGTAAACTCTCACGTGCAGTAACGACAATTCTGCGGGAGGCATAATCCATGACTGCATTGGACACCTGGTTGAAGCAAGCCACCCGGCATCTCTCGAAGGATTCTGTCACCCAGGTCCGAAGCGAGATTCTGGAGCACTACGATTCGGCGCGCGATGCTGCCATCCAGAACGGCGCAACCGCCGACGAAGCGGATCGTCTGGCAGTGCGCGACCTGGGAAACGCGAAGAAGGCAAACCGCCAGTATCGCGAAGTCCTGTTGACCTCGGACGAGGCCAAAATGCTGCGCGAGGGCAATTGGGAAGCGCGAGCCGTTTGCTCCCGTCCATGGTTGAAGTGGATGCTTCTGGCCATGCCACTAGCCGCGCTGTTCGCGGCCGCCACACTGTTCTTTACCGGCTCGCCCCTCGCGTGGCCCCTGTTCGCGGGTGGCACAGGAATAGGCCTATTGTTCACAGCGCCATTCCTGCCGGTCTACACTCCCTCGCGCGGGCGCATTTTCCGCGTCGTGAAGTGGGTTGTGCTGCTTGGCATGTTCGGCCTGGCTTTTGGGCCAGACTCGCTTAAATGGTCCTGGCTGCTGTTCTCGTCCTTATGGCCGGCCTGGATCGAATGGAAACGTATTTCGATTCGGAGGAAACTGCCCGTCGCGGACTGGCCCAAGCACCTGTATCTGTGACGCATCCCGTCAATAACTTAGCCACAGAGGACTCGGAGGACATGGGGAATCTCGGCGTGTATCCTGATCGAGATGAACGTCCCCGACAACACCACCACCAAGGATGAAACCAACTCGTCCACACTAACCTGGGCGAAAAAGCTACAAGCCATCGCTCAGACCGGCATCACCTACGCCAAGGATCAATACGACATCGAACGCTACCAAAGCGTGCGGCAGATTGCTGCGGAGATGCTGGCGGCAAACTCCACCGGATTGTCTTCCACTCAACTGATTGATTTGTTCGCCAGCGAAATCGGATACGCCACCCCCAAAATCGATGTCCGCGCCGCCGTGTTTTCAGGCAACGGTTTATTGCTGGTGCGGGAACGCAGCGACGGTGGATGGACTCTACCCGGAGGTTGGGCGGATGTAGGCGACAGCCCCAGTGTGGCTGCGGTCCGCGAAGTCAAGGAAGAATCTGGCTACGATGTCGTAGCCCGGAAGCTGGCGGCGGTCTACGATCGCGATCATGAGCGGCACGGACATCCTCCGATGCCTCATCACGTCTACAAACTTTTCTTCCTGTGTGAGTTCGTTGGAGGAGCCGCGAAGACCAGCAACGAGACCGACGCTGTTTCCTTTTTTCCCGAGGACCAGGTCCCGCCGCTATCGCTGACGCGCGTGACGCCCCAGCAGATCGCCCACCTCTTCGATCACCATCGCCACCCCGACTGGCCCACTTCATTCGACTGAAGTGTCGCCATCCTGGCGCCTCCAGCGCGCGAAGCGATAGTCCATTGTTTTCAGATATTTGAAAGACGTTCTTGTCGACACTCGTCCGCGACAGCTGCGCAAGTTTCTGCACCTTGACAGGCAGCGTCTGGTACCGCAAACTACCAGTTATGCAATGGACTGAGCCGCAAATCGAGGAAATCTCGTTGGGCTGTGAGATCAATTCTTACGCCTGCGCTGAAATCTAACCGGGTTTAGATGCAAGTTGAAATTTTGGGGACGGCTGCCGGTGGCGGGTTCCCTCAATGGAACTGCGCTTGCCGCAATTGCAGATCCTCGCGCACTGGCACGTTTCCCGGAAAGCCCCGTACCCAGTTACAGCTTGCCGTCAGCTCCGACGGGATCTCCTGGTTTCTGCTAAGTGCCTCGCCTGATCTGCGCACTCAGATCGAAGCGCACTCCTTTCTGCATCCGCGTGGCAGCCTGCGGCACTCTCCAATTTCCGGCGTCGTGCTCACCAGCGCCGATCTCGATCAGTCCCTCGGACTCCTCCTGCTGCGCGAGTTACAGCCTCTGCAAATCTTCGCCACCGCTTCGATCGGCAAAATCCTTCGCGAAGACAACAGCATGTTTGCCATGCTTCACCGCACGGCAGACCAGGCGCGATGGCAGGACATCGTTCCCGGTACAAGCTTTGAACTTTTTTCCCCGACCGGAGAGCAATCTGGAATTCAATGCTTGCCCGTGTCGGTGGCAACCCGCTTCCCCAGCTACGTCAGTGGCAAACGCGCTACTGAGCTCGATGCAGACGAATCCGTGGTGGGATTGGTTCTGCAATCGAAATCCGGCAAACGCCTGGGATTTTTTCCCGTAGTCGCGAATCTTGACCAGAACCTCCTCCAGCAACTCGATACGCTGGATGTGCTTCTATTCGACGGGACCTTTTGGACGGATGATGAGTTGATCCAACTGCAGAACGGCGGACAGACATCCCGTCAGATGGGACACATCCCAGTCTCTTCTCCCGGAGGCAGTCTGGATTTATTATCCGGACTGCGCTGTCCGAGAAAAATGTTGCTGCATATCAACAACACCAATCCGTTGCTGGACGAGACTGGCCCGGAGCGTCACGAACTGCGTACGCGAGGATGGGAGGTCGCGGAGGACGGATGTCATCTCGACCTGTAGATCCCGGTTTCACTCCGCTTCTCTCCGTTGAAGAACTGAGGACGCGCATGCGCGCCGTCGGAGAACAGCGCTATCACCATCAGCACCCGTTTCACTTGTTGATGCATGAAGGCAAACTCACCCGGGGACAACTGCAAGCCTGGGTCCTCAACCGCTACTACTATCAGAGCCGTATCCCCATCAAGGACGCCATCATCCTCTCCCGCAGTGATGACGCTGCTTTTCGTCGGGCATGGCGCAAACGGGTTCTCGATCACGACGGCGACAACAATCCCGAGGGCGGAATCGAGCGCTGGATCCGTCTGGCCGAAGCTTTGGGTTTGCCACGTGAGCAGGTGGTGGGTTGTAAAGAGGTGCTTCCCGGAGTGCGCTATGCCGTCGACGCCTATATCGATCTGGTGAAAAGCCGGTCGTTGCTCGAGGCCGTCGCCTCATCGCTGACCGAGCTTTTCTCTCGAGATTTGATTACCCTTCGAATGGATGCCTTGCGCCGCCACTATCCGTGGCTGTCCGGGGGACTGGACTACTTCGAAGCCCGGCTCGATCAGGCTCCCGAGGACGCTAAATTCGCCTTTCAATTCGTGGTCGACCATGCGCACACCTACGCTGAGCAACAGAAGGCCATCGCGGCACTGCGCGAGAAATGCGAAATTCTGTGGGCGCAACTTGATTCCATCTACTACTCGTATGTGCAGCCGGCGTGGCCGCCGCCCGGCGCCTTCCGTCCTGCGGAGTGAATCCATGGCTCTGGAAAACCTCAGTCGGCCAAAATTGGCCGCCGGCTGCCGATGGACGGGTGAGGGCGAGAACCGGGTGGTGGTGTTCCCCGAAGGCGCGATTCGTTTACAGGGCACAGCCCTGGCGGTGCTTGAACGTTGCGATGGTATCCGCACCCTCGAAGAAATTGTGCAGGAACTCGTGACCGTCTACAACGCCTCAGACTCCGCCAAAATTCGCCAGGATGCGATCGCATTTCTCGAACGCCTGCAGCAGAAACGGCTGGTGGACTTTTGAAACTCGATCCACCCCTGGCGCTCATCGCGGAAGTCACGCATCGTTGTCCCCTGCATTGCGCGTACTGTTCCAACCCTCTCCAAATGGTGGCCTCCAAATCGGAGCTGGGCACCCACGAATGGGAAGCGGTCTTCCAGCAAGCTGCAAAGATTGGAATGCTGCACGTCCATCTCAGCGGCGGAGAGCCACTGGCCCGCGAGGACCTCACTCAGTTGGTCAGCTTCGCTCACGGCTGTGGACTCTACACCAACCTGATCACGTCGGGAATCGGATTATCTCAGCAGCGCTGGGACGAACTCGTAGCCGCCGGCCTCGACCACATCCAGCTCAGTTTTCAGGACTCCCGCGAAGCCAGCGCCAACTGGATAGCGGGCACGCGCGCCCATGCCGTGAAACTCGCCATCGCTGCCATGATTCGCCGCTCCAAGGTGGCGTTTACCGTCAACATGGTCGTGCATCGCCAGAATCTTGATCACCTCGATGAAATGATTGCTCTTGCCGAATCGCTGCAGCCCGAGCGGTTGGAGATCGCGCACGTACAGTATTACGGCTGGGCAGCGAAGAACGTGGAGGCGCTTACTCCCGAGCCGGACGCAGGTGCTCGAATCCCTGGAAACAATCAGCGCGGCCCAGAAGCGGTTGCTGGGAACGATTCGCATTGATGCAGTGGTGCCCGATTACTACGCTAAATATCCGAAAGCCTGCATGGGCGGATGGGGACGTCGTCAAATGCTGATCGATCCGAGCGGAACGGCCTTGCCCTGCCATGCCGCAGCCGTGATTCCCGGTCTGAGTTTCGAGAATGTCCGCAACCAATCTTTAGAGTGGATCTGGCGCGAATCCGCCAGCTTTCAAAAGTTTCGCGGTGAAGCCTGGATGCCGGAGCCCTGTCGAAGTTGTGATCGTCGTACTCAGGATTTCGGCGGTTGCCGTTGTCAGGCGTTCATGATCACCGGCGATGCGACCGCGACCGATCCTGTCTGTTCCCTGGCTCCGTCGCACGGCTTGATTGAAGAACAACTCGCGGTCGCGAATTCGATGGCAAACCCAGAGACTGCAGCAACGGAACAAGGAGATTTCTGGACTTATCGTCCCCAACCTAAGTGATCGTCCAACTGACCGCGCACTACGTCTTCATCAGCTTCGAGAAATAACGGTTGTCGTAGAACATCGTGGTGTTGTGCACGAACTCGAGCACCTTGTGCATCTTGTCGCGGTCTTCGCGATTCATGTCGTTGAACTTGATCGCGATACCGCTTCCGGGATCGATACGCACCACACTCCCCGAAGCCTGCAGCCTGCCATCATCAATCGAGAAAATTACTTTCAGCTTGGCTCCCGCCGGCATCAGCGTACTGGTCTCCACATAGCAGCCGCCCAGGCTGACGTCGATCAGATTTCCCAGGATCGGTATTTCGCCTTCCTGTGGCCGTAATTCAATCGTGACCCGGCACTTCATACGCGGATACAGGCGGCGGTTCTTGCGTGACGGCTGTCTCTGTTTCTCGATGTACATGCGGCGGTCGGCTTCGGCCAGCAACGCTTCCGCATCTTTTCCGTCTTCCGGATACAAGGCCTGGCCCACGCTGAGCGAGAGAATGTCTTCGCTGCAAACTTCCCGTCCAGCCTGCCGCGCCAGTTCGCGCAGACCATCCGCTTTTTTGGCCGCGGCATCCGCCGTCAGGCCCGGCGCCACCACCACAAATTCGTCGCCGCCCATGCGAGCCACGTAGTCATACTCGCGGCAGCTGTCTTTCAATGCCTGCGCGAAAAGACGCAGCACCCGATTGCCTTCCAGGTGTCCGAAGCGGTCGTTGATCTGCTTGAAGCCGTCCATGTCACTGACCATAACGACCAGAGAAGTCGTGTCGCGCTTGCAGCGGGCCAGTTCGCGGTCCAGTTGCAGGAACAGCGAGCGGGCATTGGGCAGTCCCGTCAGGTAGTCGGTGACCGCCGAACTTTCCGCCTGCTCGAACTTCAACGCATTCTCGATGGCCAACGCCATCTTCGAACTGATCGCCAGCAGGATGCGCAAGTGGTCCGAAGTGAAAGCATCAGTCTCCGCGTGATAAAGCGCGAGCACGCCGACTACGCCGGCCAGTCCTTCGAGCGGAATCGCGAGGGCGGAACGAAGCGTGCTGAACTTCGTAGGATCGTTCAGATATCCCGGCTCCACCGACGGATTGCCGTTAATAATCGGCTTCCGGTTCTGCGCCACCCATCCCGAGAGGCCCTTGCCCAGCGGAATGCGCAGCGACGAGAACAACCGGAAGTTGTCGCCGCTCACCTGTTCAGGAACTAGCTCAGCGCCGCGCTTCACGTAAATCGCGATCGCGTCGTAGGGCACCAGCCGCCGCAACTTTACCGAGAACACCGAGAGCGTTTCACCCAGGCTGAGCGAAGCGCCCAGGTCCTGGCTCAGTTCGAACAGCGTCTGCGCTTCCTGCCGCGCGGCCGCGATCGACGACAGGAACGTCGCTTCCTGGCCCGGAGCGTCCTTGACGGTAATATCTTCAAAGCCGGCCGCCGGCGCCGCGCCCGCTTCCACTTTCAGTTCGGTCGAAAGCTGCGCCACCGACTCTTGCCTAAAGGTTGCTCCACCAGCTTCTCCAATTGGCGATAGCGTCGCTCCAGAACGCTGACCACTTTCGGATCGAACGACTTCCCCGACTCCGCCGACAGCCGCTTCATCACTTCTTCCAGCGGCAGTGCGCGCCGGTATTGCCGGTCGGACGCCAGAGCGTCGAGGAAATCCACCGACGACAGAATGCGCGCGCCAATCGGAATCTCTTCACCCTTCAATCCGAACGGATAACCGGATCCATCCCACTTTTCGTGATGGGCCCGCACAATCGGCACCACCGGATACGGGAACCGAACGCGTTCCAGAATTTCCGCCCCCACCACGGGGTGGATCTTCATCTTTTCGAATTCTTCCGGCGTCAGCCGCCCCGGCTTCGAGATGATGTGTTCGGGCACCGCCAGCTTGCCGATGTCGTGCAACAGCGCCGCCGCATGTAGCGCTTCCATCTCCGGCGGGCTTACACCCAACTCCTTGGCTACTTCAATGGCGTACACGCGCACGCGTTGCAGGTGGTCGTGGGTGGTGTGGTCCTTGGCTTCAATGGCCAGCGCCAGCGCCTCGATGGTGCGCAGATGCAAAGTCGCCATTTCTTCGACATGGCGCTTTTCGTCCTCAAGTTTTCCGAGATACAGCCGATAAGACCGGTAGATCAGGTAAATGATGGGAACAATGAGCAGCGACGTTTCCCATCCGAACTCACGGTTGAACCAGCCGATCATTCCGGCAAAGGCTGCGCCGACCAGATAATAAGGGAATGACCAGAAGTAGCATTCCACCCAGATCTTGTTGATGGCTTTGCGTTCGGTAAGCGCGATTACAGCCGCGATCGAACCGGTATTCGCCGCAAAGTAAGTGATGGCAGCCAGTCCCAGCAAAAGGGGATGGCTCTTCATCTGGGCCCCGGAGATTGCCAGATGATAGACGTTATAAGCAATCGCGGCAGCAACAGCACTCGCCGACAAATTGAAGGTGACTTGTATCGGACTGGGGCGGTCCCGGTAGAAACACTGCACCAGAACGGCCGCGGTTCCCAATGCCAGGGTCTCAGCGAAACCAAGTTCCAGTATGCCCAGCAGGATGAACAGGAAGTTCACCGACATGGTGCCGGTGATCCCAGGCAGCCGGACTTTCAGCCGGGCAGCCAGAATCGCGATTAGCAGATAACAAATGAACTGGGCAATATTCTTGCTGGTAGGCCGCGCCGCTCCGTAGAGGAGCACACACGTCCCCATGACGACGATAAGGCTGATGAAGGCCCTGGCGCCGAAACTCAGTTCTCTCCACCGCTGAGAGCCGCTACCCACGTCCCTCCGTGCGATTCCTCATGAAAGTTGGGCGGGAATCTGCCACCATTGATATCAAGTAAAGCATTGCAATACAACAACTTGCAATGATCCTGGCCAAACTTTCGTAACCACGATTGCCTTACTTTCGGCCCCTCACCTGATCCCAAGGGTAAGGACCTAGATTTCAGCAACTTGTCTTTCTCTCCGGAGATTCCGCTGCCCGCGTGTTTTCGGAATCGGCGCGAGTCGTCGAAAAATATTCTTGACACCTTATACTGTGTACCGTACAGTGTATGCCATACACTATGCAGCACACGGTAGAGACACCGATGAACAGCGAAGTCCTGGAAAACCTGCGGCTCGAGCTCAGACGCGGTTGCCTGATCCTGGCGGTGCTGGCCGAGCTGCGCGAGGAACGCTACGGCTACACCCTGCGCAAGGCTCTGGCCGCTCAGGGTATGGAGATCGACGAAGGCACCCTGTACCCGTTGCTGCGCCGCCTGGAAAATCAGGGATTGCTCATCAGTGAGTGGCGCGAAGAGGAGAAGCGCAACAAACGCTTCTACAGCCTCTCCGCCGACGGCAAGCTGATCCTGAAACAGTTGGCTGCCGAGTGGAAAAACATCAACGCATCGTTGGAAGGAATTCTCTAAGACATCTTCTGCAATTCGTTTAGGAGCACATCTATGGATCTAATTGAACGCTATCTCCAGGCACTGAAATTCGCGCTTCCTACGAAGCAGCGCGACGACATCATCAAGGAACTGCGCGACAGCATCCTCTCTCAAGTCGAAGAAGAAGAGGCGGAGGTGGGACATCCGCTGACGGAAGAGGAACAGGTGGCGCTGCTGAAAAAACTCGGCAGCCCGATCCACCTGGCCAGCCGCTACCGCAAGCAGCAGCACATGATTGGAGCGACCATGTTTCCCATTTATTGGAAGGTATTGAAAGCGTCGCTAGGCCTCGCGTTCCTGGTGCTGGTGGGCGCCAGCGTCGCGACCGCCGCTGCAGGCAAGACCCTTATGGAGAGTCTTGGAGTTTTGCTTCGCTATCCCAGCGTCGCACTGATGACGTTCGCCTGGATCACTCTGGCGTTTTCCGCTCTTGAGTTCTTTGGTGGCAGGTTGCGGCTGAGGACACGTGGGATCCCAGAAAGCTTCCGCCGCTGGTAAAAGAAAGTCCTCGCAAATCACAATTCGAATTGATCGCACAGCTTCTTATACAAACCATTTTCAGCGTCTGGTGGCTGGTCGGGTTGCACTACCAATACCTCATTCTGGGCCCGGGTATCGCCTTTCTCCGGCTCGGCCCAGCCTGGCAAACGATCTATCCGCTGCTGGTAGTGATGGTGGTGGCCGATCTGGCCCTCACCGCATCCTTGCTGATTTGGCCGCTGTGGACGAAGGGCAGGTCCCTCTCGCGGCTGGTCATGAACGCGCTTAGTCTGGTCGTCATTTACTTTCTAATCAATGCTTCTGACTTGTTCATGGCCGCCGACCCGAGCGTGGCACGACTGCAAGGTCTAGTGAAGATCGTCAATTACTGGTCTCACATCGGTTTGCTGATCACAGCAATTGTCATCGTCACCAAGATAGTGGTCGAAATCGTCAAGCTCGTGGGACGCAGGTTCGCTCAAGTGCACCATGCCACTGTGAACATGTAGGCGCGAGCGCCTGCGCTTGTGCAGGCCATCAGCACCGGCCCCGGATCAGGAAGACGAGCGATAAAAGCTCAAAACCGCATCCCCCTGCTCCAGCTTGCGATAGCGGAGCAGGGGCGCAAACGAATCCCCCGGATCGAACCTCTTATCATGCTCGGCAACGACCACTGTTTCGGGCCGCACCAAAGAGGATTGGGAAAGCAGTTGGAGAACCTGTCCATAGACTTTCTCCAGACGGTAAGGTGGATCAAGAAAGATAAAGTCAGAAGCGACGTTCTTCGCTTCCAGTTGACGCAGTGCGCGAACCACGTCATCTCTCAGTATTTCGAATCCCGTCTCTACCCCCAGCGAGCCAACATTGCGTTGGATCAGGCTGGCGGCCACCGCCGAGGATTCCACGAAGTAAACCTTGGCTGCCCCCCGGCTCAAAGCTTCAATCCCAACCGCACCAGTGCCTGCGCAAAGATCAAGAAAGACCTTGCCCTCAAAGACGGCCATCTGCCCTGCGGACAACACATTGAACAGGGTTTCGCGCAAACGGTCGGCGGTAGGCCGCAGGTCCATCCCGCGCAGCGACTGCAGCGGGCGGCTGCGAAATTTTCCCGCGATCACGCGCATGGCTCGACCCTTTCCAACCAGCCAAAATCAGCTCCGTTACCTTGGATATCCAGAAATGGCAACTCCCGGCTCCTATCCGTTGTCTAAACTATATAGAATGGCATTAGCGGAGATATCCGCGGATCTCTCATGAGAAGTTGGTCCATATCGGCAGGCAGAATCTTAGGAGTTGAGGTTCGCATTCACTGGACGTTTTTTTTCGTCTTGCCGCTCTTCGTCTGGTGGAACGACTTCCTCACCCATCGCACCGCCAACGAGGGCCGGGTCCTGGCGCTGGTCGGAATCATTTTTGCATCTGTCCTCGTCCATGAGTTCGGTCACGCTCTGGTAGCACGGCGCTCCGGCCTCCGGGTAAAGTCCATCATTCTTCTCCCAATCGGCGGAGTCACTCAACTGGACGACACTCAGCCTCCGGCTGTTCCCTCGACCGTTGCCTGGAAGCGGGACATCCGAATCGCCATCGCAGGCCCGCTGGCGAACCTTCTGCTCGCGGTCGTCTCCGGCGCCATTATTCTGGCAATCGTTCCCCATGTGGACCTCTGGACTTGGCCCTTTATGCGCTCCGGCAATCTGCCTCGCAGCATGGTGTGGGCCAATCTTTATATCGCAGGATTCAATCTGCTGCCGGCCTATCCCATGGATGGCGGCCGCGTGCTGCGCGCCTTGTTCAGCCGTCACATGGATCCCATCCAGGCCACTCGCCGGGCAGTGTCAATCGGCCAGGCCTTCGCCACCATGTTCATCCTGGGCGGCATGCTTTTACCTAACTACTGGTTGACCCTGGTCGGCTTGTTCCTGTTCATCGCATCCCAGATGGAGGAACGCTCAGCGGTGTTCCAGTCCGTTTTGGAAAAAGTTCACCTGGAAGACGTGATGCTGACTGATTTCGCCACGCTCTCCCCAGCCGACACCCTCGAAGACGCCCTGGAAAAAGCTGTCCACTGCCTGCAGGACGACTTCCCGGTAATTCGCGGCAGCGACATGGTAGGAGTGATTTCGAAGCAGAAAATTCTGGAAGCTCTCCGGGTCGAAGGCAACGGCTACGTTCAGGCCGTCATGAACCGCATCTTCGACGTGGCCCAAAAAGGCGAATCCCTGGCGTCAGCCTTCCGCAAACTGACCACCAAGAATCTAAGCATTATTCCGGTGGTAGAAGACCAGCGCCTGGTGGGAATCGTAACTCTGCAAAACCTGATGCACTCTATGGCGCTCCTGGCAGAGAGCCGCAAACTCCGCAAACAAGCCCTGAATTCCTAAAAATCAGCCACGCGTTTAACCTTCAACTCTGTCATCCCGAGCGAAGTTGAACCATTCGCTCGCGAATGGTTCACGCAGTCGAGGGACCTTGTGTTCTCAGGCAACCACCACTGGCGTGGCGACTTGTACGTTAGAACTTCACTACGATTCCGACCGAAGGCTCTGCCATGTGTCCTCTGGCTCCGGTAAAGAGGTTCTGGATCTTGAAATCCGGCGCCTTGTAGACCAACCCTCGATACTGCAACCGCAAGGCGACATGGTTAGACAACACTGGAGACCGGTGAAGGAATGGCACGCTGGAAAAAATCTTCCAATCAAACCCTCCACCATAAAGAAATGCAGGCTTGGTTTGTTGTGACACGGGAATGGTGGTTTGTATACCGTTGATGTAGTTGAAGCTGTAACTGGGATAGAAAATCAGGGCAGCTGCGCCTGCAAAAACGAACGGCTCAACTTTTTTGCTTTCGTAGAAGCTGTAAACGTAGGCCCCGGAATATTCGGCAATCGTATCCTGAATGCGATAGGTCAGCGGCGAAGCAAAGTAAATCTGCGAGTTCGCCGTGTGCGAGTAATTGAACTCTACCGAGTTGTGATCCGAAAACCGGTACCGCCCAGTAATCAGGAACGCGCCGGAGTTGGTCGGATCCAGTGTCGTACCGTTGCCAGTGGACTGCTTGTTTACCACGGCGGCCCCGCCGAGGCTAATTTCGTAGGTGTTGTCCTGCCCCCACGCGATGCATGTGAGCAAAAAGAGTGCTGCCATTACGATGCCGGATCTTCTTAACATCGATTGTCCTTGTACCCCTCTGTCATCTCCACAACCTTGTCATCCCGAGCGAAGTCGAGGGACCTTGTGTTCGCCGATAACCATGGTTCAGTCGCCAGTCGTCGGTCTTCAGTCGTCAGCACCACCCAACCCAAATCCTATTGGAACCAACCACCGCTTCCAGGGATCTACCAGCAGAGCCATAATTTTCCAGGCCTCTATTGTTCCCTGTTCCGATCCGTGAAAATCCGTGGCCTACTTTTTGCCTACTCAAAACAGACGTATCGCCTTCGCCTGTTCCACCGCCGGCACTTTCCTCAGTTCCGCCAAAACCTCAGGAGGCACTTTCCCATCCACATGCACCACGGCAATTGCCTGCCGCGGCGAATCCTGTTTCCCGTTCCCACTCCGCCGGCCTAACGAGAAATTGGCAATGTTGATCTTGTGTTTGCCCAAAATCGTGCCGACTTTCCCAATCACTCCGGGAACGTCGCGATTGCGCAGGTAAATGAGGTCTCGCTCCAGCGGCGCTTCTACATCGATTCCATCGACGTGCAGCAGGCGCGGATTGTCTTTGTGCAGCACCGCTCCCTTGACCAGGTGTTCTCCGGTGGCTGTCTTGAGCAGCACAGAAAGCACACTGCCGGAGCCCCCGCCGGAGTGAGGTTTGCGCGACTCGTGGATACGCAATCCCCGGGCGGAAGCGATCGCCTCGGCATTCACCAGGTTTGCCTTCTCCTCCAGGGTCTCGTTCAGTATGCCTTTGACCGCGGCATTGCGGATCAGATCGGTCTTCGACTCTGCGATATGTCCGCTGTAGCGCAGAGAAATTTCTTCCAGCGTCCCCTCGCTCACCTGCGCCAGGAATGAACCCAGCCTCTCTCCCAGCACTACGTAAGGCTGCAGCTCCAGATATTCGTCGTGTGAAACTGACGGCACATTCACCGCGTTCTGAATGACTCCGTCCTTCAAATACTCCTTCACCTGCATCGCGATCTGAAAGCCGACTGCCTCTTGGGCCTCAAACGTCGATCCCGCGATGTGCGGAGTCAGAATAATGTTATCGATCGCGGTCAACGGCGAATTCTTTAAAGGCTCGTCGGTGAAAACATCCAGAGCCGCGCCCGCCACCAGACCCTGTTTCACGGCCTGCGCCAAAGCCGCTTCGTCCACCAGTTCGCCGCGCGCGCAATTCACCAGCCTGACTCCGCGCTTCATTCTCTTTACGGAATCGGCGTTGATCATGCCTGCGGTCTGCGGCGTAAGTCCGACATGCAAGGTGAGGTAGTCAGCGGCCGCGTAAACTTCTTCCAGCTTGGCCAACCGGATGCCCTGCTCCTTGGCCACCGAGGTTGAGACAAACGGATCGTGCGCGATAATTTCCATGCCGAATGCCCGCGCCCGCCGCGCTACTTCCATGCCGATTCTGCCCAGCCCCACGATGCCCAGAGTCTTGCCGCGTAGTTCCGCGCCTTGAAGGGATTTCTTCTCCCACCTCCCGGCATGCATCAACTCGTTGGCGCGAGGGATCTGGCGCGCCATGGCCAGCATCAGCGCCAGAGCGTGTTCGGCCACTGCAATGGCGTTTGCGCCGGGCGTGTTCATCACGGCGATGCCCTTGCGGGTAGCCGCATCCAGATCAATGTTGTCGACGCCGACGCCGGCGCGTCCAATCACGCGCAGCTTGCGGGCATGCTCCAGCAAGTCAGCATCAACCTGCACCGCCGAGCGTACGATAAGTGCGTCGGCCGTTTGCAGATGCGCCGCCAGTTTGCCTTCCACCTGGTCCGGCGTGACGATGGTCCAGCGCGGTTCACGCAACAAGTCAATCGCTGAAGGGGAAATCTTCTCTGCCACAACAACTTTCATAGTTAGGGTCCGCTCTCCCAAAAAAGTGAAGTACTCATTCCGGCTGCGCTGCGAGCGCGTCTCGCAGAAGAACTATTTGTCCAGACAACCCCTGACTGGCACCGACACTCGCACCTTGCCGCCCGGCATACGGCGGAGGTGCTTAGAGTAGTCTCGCGTGGAGGTTCAATTTCACCGCAGGAAGCCGCCCGATCGCTCAGGCGCCGACCGGCTGCCGCTTTTCCGCCAAGCTGCGCGCGTACACTTCCTGTGCAGCGCGCACGGCCGCGCCATACTCCACCGGCTTTCCGGTTACGCTGGCAAGCACATGCTCGAGCGCAGCCAGAATTCCGACGGTATCCAGATAGTCGTAGTAGCCGATGTGCGCGATGCGAAACAGCTTGCCTTTCATCGCATCGCCCTGGCCGTTGGCAACGACCGCGGAAAACGTTTCGCGGAATTCTTTCACGATCTTGCCCGAATCAATTCCAGCCGGCGATTGAATGGCGGTAAGCGCCGCTGCCGGCGATGTCGGCGCAAATAATTTCAGCCCCAGTGCCTGTGCCCCGGCGCGAGTCATCTCCGCCGCCAGCTCGGCATTGTTGACCAGAGCTTCGCGTCCAGCGACCAGGTCGCCGTTCCCCATCTGCCGGATGAAATCGAGCGCGGCGCCGAGCGCGGCAAACAGCGAAGTCGCCGGCGTGTAAGAGGACTCTCCCTTGGCCGCCGCCTTCCGCTCCTTGCGGAAATCAAAGTAGTAGCGCGGAGACTTGGCCGTCTCCATTCGTTTCCAGGCGCGCTCGCTCACCGCACAATAAGCCAGTCCCGGCGGAATCATCAACGCCTTCTGCGATCCGCCGATGATGACGTCGATGCCCCAGCCATCCACATCGAAGTGAGTCGTACCCAGCCCGGTGATGGCGTCCACCACCAGCAACGTCTCGTCCCCCTGGGCGCGCACAAGCTTCGCGATCCCCTTCACGTCGTGCCGGCGCCGGTGGAACTCTCGGTCGCCTGCACGTAGACAACTCGGACGTCGGGCGTCAGCTTTTGACGAATTTCATCCAGCGAGAGAGTTTCTCCGTAGGGAGCGCTCAGCACCTCGACAGCACACCCAAACGCTTTCGCCAGATCGCGCCAGCGTTCGCCGAACTTTCCCGCCGTCAGCACCAGCACCTTGTCCCCGGGCGAAGTCAGATTCGAGACCGAGCCTTCCATCACGCCAGTACCGGAGGAAGCCAGCACCAGCACGTCGTTCTGCGTCCCGATGAACTGTTTCATGTCCGACAGCACGCGGGTGTACAAAGCGCGGAAATCAGCCGTGCGATGGTGCATGGCAAAAGACGCCATGGCAGTCTGGGCAGCAGGAAGCAGCGGAGTCGGACCGGGAGTGAAGAGACGGTTCTTGAGCAGCATTACGTCAGGAGTCCTTTATGTGGGAAGATTGTTTTATTTTACCGGAATCAGCGAGTCTTCACCACGGACGGACCGCGTCCAGAGATTTTCCTCCGTGTCCTCAGTGTCCTCCGTGGTTAATGATCGCGGCTTCGCTCCGAACGCTATAATCCCCTCATGAGCCTCAGCGAACAAATACAGAAGGACATCATCACCGCCATGAAGGCGCGCGAAGAGCACCGCCTGTCCACTCTCCGCATGGTCAAGACCGCGCTCAAGAATCGCGAGATCGAGAAGATGGCCCCGCTCGACGACAAGGAATCGCAGCAGGTCCTCACCACGCTGATCAAGCAGCGCAAGGATTCCGTCGAGCAGTTCACCAAAGGCGGCCGCCAGGAAATGGCCGACAAGGAAGCCGCCGAGATCACCCTGATCGAGGCTTACATGCCGAAAGCCGCAGGGGAAGACCAGGTCGTGGCCGGAGTCCGCGCGGTCATCGCAGAAATGGGCGCGCCCACCATGAAAGAAATGGGCACGGTGATGAAGAACGTTATGGCCCGCTTCTCAGGAGCTGGAATTCGCGTGGACGGAAAACAAGTCAGCGACGCGGTGAAGCGGGAGCTGGCGGGGAAATAATCTGACCACCTCCGTTCGCATTGATAAGTGGCTCTGGGCAGCCCGCTTCTTCAAGACGCGAGCTCTCGCAGCCAAAGCCTGCGATCTCGGCAGAATCCAATCCGCGGGGCAGCCCCTCAAACCCGCTCGGCCCGTGCGAATTGGAGACATGCTGCGAGTCACGAACGAGGGCGGCGAGTTCCACGTGGAAGTCCTGCTTCTCAGCGAAGTCCGTGGCCCGGCATCGGTCGCGCAGACCCTCTACCGCGAGACCGAAGAGAGCAAGGAACAACGCCTGAAAGTGGCTGCCGAGCGCAAGGCCATGCGGCAGTTCGAAGAGTTGCCTGCATGCCGCCCATCAAAACGCGACCGCCGCAGAATCATCCAGTTCCGGGGAAGAGTGTGAGGTGAGGCAATGAAACCGGCCAAGACATTTTTCGCCATAGCCGCCAGCTTGGTTCTTACCTGCTCGACCATTCTGGGTAGCGAGTGCTCGAACCCGATCCTCTTGCTAAATTCTGTTGAGCCGGATCTCAAAGCCCAACGAACCATCAGAGCGGAAGACCTCGGAGTGACGGTTGACGGGAAGCGCGTACCGATTGTTTCCCTCTCACTGAATTCAGGTCCGCGGCGTGTGGTTCTGATTGTCGATGTTAGCAGCAGCATGCATCCATCGGACGAAGGGCGAGGCTGGCGGCGCACATCTCTTTTCACAGCAACTTTTGCTGCGGATTCAGCACCCGAGGGCGCCCCGCTGGCAATGCTTACGATCAGTGATGCGCCGCGACGAGAATCCGACACGTTCGAGACTCGCGAGCGGGTTGAAAGAAGAATCCTAGACTTGGCGAAGACGGAGCCCCAGGGAAAGACTGCTCTCTTCGATTCGGTCGATCAAGCTCTTTCGCTGTTTGGTACACCGCAACCAGGAGACGCCATCTACGTAGTAAGTGATGGCGGAGACAACCATAGCAGCGTTTCTTTCTCTAAACTCAAGGAGAAATTGGTGTCCCACGGCGTTAGAGTTTTCGTGTTTCCACTTCCAGTTGAAGAGTTCCGTACTACTTCTGAAGAACACTACAGCGAAGATCGGATGGAACAATTGGCAGAATTGTCAGGTGGTTACGTCATTCGAGTTCCATGGAGTGAGATTGCAGGCAAAGAACATGCGTGGCTCGAGAAGTCCGCGACTCAAATCAGAGAGCAAGCGCAGGTTATATACGAGGTAAAGTTGGATATCCCTGGCGCGGCCGGGCGAGTTAGGAAAGTAAAGGTAACCGTCAACAAGGAGGGCAGAAACGGCAGCACGCTTGCCTATCCCCGACAGCTCGCAGCGTGCCCGTCCCAACCGTGAGTGGGGCGGCACATCACCGGCTCCGCTGCAACTCCCGGTAAGCTTCGCTCTTCGAGACTCCCATCTCTTTCGCAATCCTCTTAAGCGCCGCTTTCTCGTCCAGCTTCTCTTCCGCCATAATCTGCTCAAGCCGCTGCCGCACACTCAAACCGGATGCAACTTTCTGCTGTCCTTCTTCCGCTTTGCCGATCAGCAGCGTGATCTCGCCCTTGATATCACCACGGGCACTCAATACTTCGAGGATCTCGCCCGCTCGTCCACGCAGAAATTCTTCGTGAATCTTGGTGACCTCGCGCGCGATCACTATCTGGCGCTCCGGTCCCAGAGTGGCGACGACATCTTCTACCGCTTCTTTGACCCGATGCGGAGCTTCGTAAAAAACCTGCGTCCGTGGCGAAGCTGCGATGCTCTCCAGCATCTGCCGCCGCTGACCGCCCTTCGCCGGAAGAAAACCGTTGAAGCGAAACGAGTCCGTTGGCAGACCACTAGCCACCAGCGCAGCCAGGAATGCCGACGCCCCGGGAATCGGCACCACTGGAATGTGGTGACGGATCGCCAATGAAATCAGCCGGAAGCCGGGGTCGGAGATGCCGGGCATGCCAGCGTCCGTGACCAGGGCCACGCGTGCGCCGCCTTCCAGATCAAGCAAAAGCTCCGGAGCGCGGGTCAGTTCATTGTGTTCGTGATAGCTGACGGTGCGAGTAGTGATGCCGTAGTGGTTCAACAGCTTTTGCGTCTGCCGCGTATCTTCACAGGCAATCTGGTCGGCTTCCTTAAGCACCCGGACTGCCCGCAGCGTGATGTCTTCAAGATTCCCGATAGGCGTCCCCACCAGGTAAAGACCGGGCGTCAGCGTGCCTCTTTTGTTCGCGCCCGCATCATCGGCCGCCGTCATGCAGGCGAGTCTAACATCGTCAAGATTTCCTTCGCGTCCTCTGCGGACGGTTCTTTGCGCCCTTTGCGGTAAAGGTTTTTATTTGGCTTCAAAGCGTCCAAATACCTTGAACCGATAGTGGGAGGATGTCTATACGACCGCTGGTTCATTGACGCAGGCGTGCACAAACCCTAGAATCAATGAGTCGGTTCTTAGTTGTCAGATCTCAGTTTTCGGTTCAAATCGTACTGGAGGCTGTGGTCTCAACGGTCTTTTTCAGGAGCGTCTCAGGAAGTCCATGCCACTTTACGAATACGAGTGCAAGAAGTGCCATAACCGATTCGAGCGCATCCAGAAATTTTCCGATCCCCACGTCAAAAAATGCCCGAAGTGCGGGGGCCCCATCGAGCAGGTGATCTCTGCCCCGGCCGTCCAGTTCAAAGGTTCGGGATGGTACGTCACCGACTACGCCAAGAAGTCTTCTACAGGCTCGGCGTCATCTTCGTCGAACGGCGATTCTTCCAACAAGGAGTCCAAAGCCAAGTCGGAGGATTCGTCGAAATCCGAAAGCTCGGCAAAAACAGACAGTGCGAAGTCAGAAGGCTCGAAGAAATCAGAAAAGAAGCGGTAAAGCACGGGCGAGCACTCACGCTCGTGATCTCCCAACTAAACTAGCGCCATCTTAGGCTGTAACCCAGCGCAGCCAGTATCTGGTTCTCAAACTCATACTCAAGTACAAACGTAAAACTCTCTCCCTGGCTTTCCCAGGACGCCGCGTAGCGCGTCAGGTCCCGGTTGTAAAAAGAATATGCGGCCGCATGGCGAACATTGCAAGGCTCCGGACACGCGATCATTCCGGTCGGGTCAGTCCGCTCTAATCCAGTCGCAGCCAGCAAGACACTCGAGGACACATCCGGCTGGGCGCTTACCTGCAATTGATGCGGCATCACCGCCAGTGCGCGGGCGTCGCCCGGCCGGATATCCGCCGGCGCTCCCGAAGATGATCTTTGCAGCGGGTTCACATCTACCTCGTGGGCGAGACTCTCCTGCGCCGCCTTCCAAATCAACGCTGACTCCGCGTCAGAGTGTTTGGTCTGATTGACGAACCCCACAGGAAGCGCGGGCTGTCCGCCACATCCCAATAAGACCAGCCCCATCAGAAGTGCCCAAAGAGTTCCACCCATAACCCAGACCACCCCTGACCCGTCCCAGAAGGATCATCGGCCCGCGCCCTCTCCATCTCCAGTTACCGGCGCCGGATGAATCGTTTGCGATGAGTCTGCATCTAAATAGTCGTTATAACGAGGTCTTCAAACATGATCAACATCAGACGCAGTGAAGAGCGCGGCGGAGGCGACTTCGGCTGGCTCAATACCAAACACACATTTTCGTTCGATCAATACCACGACCCAAACTTTATGGGGTTCCGCTCCCTGCGCGTTATCAATGAAGATTGGGTGCAGGGCGGCCATGGCTTCCCCATGCATCCGCACCGCGACATGGAGATCATCACCTATGTCCTGGACGGCGCTCTTGAGCACAAGGACAGCATGGGGAACGGCTCCACCATCCGCCCCGGCGACGGACAGCGCATGAGTGCCGGAACGGGAGTGCGCCACAGCGAAGCCAATTCCTCGAAAACCGATCCGGCGCACCTCCTACAGATATGGATTCTGCCCGACCGCCAGGGTCATGAACCCGGCTACGAACAGAAGGCCTTTCCGGAGGCAGAAAAGCGGGGCAAGCTGCGGCTGATCGCCAGCCCAGATGGCAAGGATGGTTCGGTCACCATTCATCAGGATGCCAGGCTGTACGCCTCGCTTCTGACGCCCGGAGAGGAAGTGAAGCACGAACTGGGCAAAGGCCGATACGCCTGGCTACAGGTCGCCAGGGGCGCGGTCGAACTGAACGGCAAGAGCCTGAAGCAAGGCGACGGCGCAGCCATCAGAGACGAAAAGGTCTTGGCGGTAAAAGGCACCGGAGATGCAGAAATCCTGCTCTTCGACCTGGCATAAGGCCCGTGTAGGGCGGGCGCCCTCGCCCACCGCTTTTGAAGTTGGTTTTGACTCGGAGACTTTGCGTACCGAGGAAAGTCGCTAATCGCTGTTCCGAGCAACTTCAACATTAAAAGCGGGCGGGCGAGGGCGCCCGCCCTACACACACTGATTATTGCCCCGGCACTGCTTCTGTGCTAAGTTCCCGATCAAATGTCACGATGAGCTTTCTCTTCAATCACGGGAAATCGCAGCCCCAGGAACCGATTCAGGCCGAGGTTCCGGACCTTCATGCCGCCGAACTGGCCGCCGCATACTATGGTGAGCGCAGGGGAGGCGATCTTCATGATTTCGTACGAGTTACTCCCAGCCGCGTGATCTTCGGCCTGCTCGATATGGCGGGACGCATTGAAGATAACAGTGCGGTCGTTTCAGCCGCCCAACAGACCTTCCGCACCCGGTCTCCCGAACTGTTCTCAGGCGACGACGTCAATGAAGCCGACGCCATGGCCGAACTCTGCCTCGAACTGAACCGGGCCATCATGGCGGCCGAAGGGGGAATCCGCTCCTGCCCGGCTTTCGCTGGCTGCTACAACGAGGACCTCGGCACCATCTGTTATTTCAATGCCGGCCACACTCCCGGGCTTCTTCGCGACATGACCGGCATCACCGAACTCAAGGCTACCGGCCTGCCGCTGGGACTCTTCTCCCACGCCACATGCGAAGCTCCCCTGGTGGCTCTGCCCCCCGGCGCCGCACTTCTATTGGTTTCCAAAGGTCTGCTGGAAGGTAAGCGGAGGCGTGAGGAGTTTGGATTGGAACGCGTAAAAACCGGCCTGCAACAGGCCGCCAATGAGTCCGCCAGAGACCTGTGCGCCACCGTGATCGATGACGTGCAGCAGTTCATGCGCAAGCCTCCGATCCACAACGACGTGACGGCCTTAGCCCTCGTGCGCACTACCAAGGCATAAGAATGTAGGCGCGAGCGCCCCGCTCGTGCAGGAAGTGGCAAGGACCCAAGCTACTTCGTCCCGCGGACCGGCACCAAATCATCCGCGGTCACAAAAATAGGGTCAATGTCAGTCGGAATCGCTTGCAATCCATCAAGCGACTTCTGCAATGCCGGCCGCACCACTCCCATCTCATCCTGTAACTTCTTCGCCGCGGCGTAATCGCCCTGGGCTTCGATCGTTAGCAGATCATGGTCAAGATCACGCACGCCCTGCTTGAATTTTTTCAGATCTGGAGCGAAAGTCCCGTCCGTCTGTTGCGAGAATGCGCCTTTGTCCATGAGGTAGTTGAACTGGATGGCCATGCCTTTGCCATGCGCGTCGTTCAGTCCGAAACGTAGAGTTCGAAACATGGACGCCAGATAGGTGGTATACAACTGCCGTTGTGCCGCATCGTCGGACGGCAACATGTTTGACAACTTCATCTCCTGGGCGTGGTCCATCATGTACTGCAACGCGAAGAGCCCGGTGATGTCGGCTTTGGCTTCTTCGATGGCGCTGTAGAGTTCTTTCAGTTCGGCGCGCGGAGATGTGTCGCGCCCGTCCACTTTAATCTGGTGCGGACCCAGTCCATGCATCAGTTCGTGGGCCACGATGTGAGTGAAGAAAGACTCGAAATTAACATCGACCCGGGCCGAAGCAGAGAGCATCTTGCGTGCAATCGGAAGCAGCACGCTGCGGAACTTGGCCTCCTGAACGTTCTTCAGCATCACCCGCTTGGCGCCCTTCTGATTGACGACTCGCTCGTCGTTGGGCAGGTTGTAAGCTGCAGTTTTCACTCCCTTGCTGGCATCGCCCGCGCAAAGAATCTCGTCCACCACCCGGATCGGCGCCGCTGCACCCAGTTTGGGATTGCGATACTGCGGATCCATGGGCAGATTGTCTTCAATCTCTTGCAAGTGCGCGCTGAGGACGGAAAGCTTTGCGCTCTCCTCGTCATCCCGTAAATTCAGGAAAGTCTCGAAAGCCGCCTTGTAACCAAAGATTTCGTCGTCATAGGTCTCGTAGGGACCGATCGTGATGTCGATCGGCGAGTCCAGGTCCATCCAGGCCAGGTCGCTGGCATAGTAGTCATTGGAAAGAAACGCATCCGCACGCAATGTAAGAAACTTTTTCAGCGAATCGTTATCGGTAAGTTCGGCTGCTTCTTTGAGCAGGCCGGCGGCACGAGTGAGATCGGACTTGTATTCTTCACTGTAGGGAACCGCCTACCAATGTTTTCCCATCACTCCCGGTCTTCCGGCGAATCACGGTGAAAAATCCCTTCGCTTGCTCCTGGTCATCCTTCGACAAGGTCGCTACCCAAGTCTCAAACTCTTCCCGGCTCATGTCTTCGGGATAGAAATTCGCCCCCTTAAGCTTCTCCGCAGGAACGCCGGGCAGAAATGCCTTATAACCATCGAGGATTGACCAGGGGCTTTTGTTGATCCGGAAATATTGCAGCCGGGCCTTACCCAGTGGTGTCGTCGCTTCCTTCTGCAATCGCGCGTAGAGGGCAGCATTGCCGCTCCAGTACTGGTCCAGGAAAATGTCGTCCATGATCCGTCCCGCCTCGATTAGTTTGACCAGCGCCTGCCGGTCTCCCGCGGAAAGCTTCGAGGTATCCACCCGCAGAGTGGTGGGGGCGAAACGCGCTGTCATCTTTTCCAGCTGCGCCAATCCGGGCGCGGACTTGCTGGTTTTCCGGGCTTTGGATTTCTGGGCCTCGACAGGAATGATGGCAAATCCGAAGAGACAAATGATGAGGACAAACGCTACCAAAAGCCGCATTTAGATCTCCTTGCGGTGAACATAAAACCGATCATGATAACAGGGACGCACCGCCCGATTTCCCGCCGAAGAACCCAAAATCTTAAACCGCAAAGATCGCGCAGAAATTCCGCAGAGGCCGCAAAGTTAAAAAGGTCCCCTTTGCGTCCTTTGCGGAAACCCTTGCGGCTTTGCGGTTAAAGGCCTTTCTAAGCTCTCAGCAGCATGATAAGTAGTCGCGGACCCACCGGCAGAGGTACAATTTATGGAAGCTATCCGTGCGATTTGAAGTTGACCTGAGGCATGGTGCCCTGACTTTTATGCGAAAACGACTCCCCTGGTTGTTGCTGATCTGCCTTGCCGCTGTGCCACCGCTTCTCCCGGCTGACACGATCGTCGAGGAGATTATAGCCCGCATTAATAATCAGATTGTTACCCGCGCCGAATACCTGCGCAGCAAGGAATCCCTCAAGCAGGAAGCTCAGCAGCAAGATCCGTCCAATGCCGAAAAGATCATCGCCGAGCGCGACAAAGACGTTCTCCGCGACCTGATCGATCAGCAACTGCTGCTCGAAAAGGGTAAAGACCTGGGCATCACCGCCGATACCGAAGTGATCAAGCGGCTCGACGAAATGCGCAAGGAAATGCACATGGACTCGATGGAAGACCTGGAAAAGGCCGCCCAGAGCCAGGGCATCTCCTACGAGGATTTCAAACAGAACCTGAAGAACCAGATCATCACGCAGCAGGTGATTTCAAAAGAAGTCGGCTCCCGCATGAACGTCAGCAAGGACGAACTGCAGCAGTTCTATGACGAGCACAAGAGCCAGATGGAGCAGCCCGAACAGATCCGCCTGAGTGAACTCCTGGTCTCCACGGACAAGAAGGACAAGAACGCCACCGCCGATGAAGCGCAGTTGACCGCCGCGGCGCAAGCCAAAGCCGACGATCTGGTGGCCCAGCTTCGCAAAGGCGCCTCCTTCGACGACCTCGCCAAAAAGAATTCTGACGGCCCCACCGCCGCTCAGGGTGGCGATCTCGGATTCTTCAAACGCGCCACGCTGGCCAAGGAACTCGAAGACAAGACTTTCGCCATGAAACCAGGCGAGGTTTCAGACGTCATCCGCACCAAGCAGGGCTTTGTCATCCTCAAAGTCACTGAACATCAGCAGGCCGGTGTACCTCCGCTGAGCCAGATCGAGGGCAGGGTTCAGGACGCGCTCTATATGCAGAAGCTCCAGCCTGCTCTGCGCGCCTACCTGCAAAAGCTGCGTGAGGAAGCGTACATCGACATCAAATCCGGCTATGTGGATACCGGGGCCAGCCCGAACCAGACCAAGCCCATCGAAACCACCGCCAAGGAAGCCGGCGCCAAGGACCTCAAGAAAAAGAAGAAAAAGTTGGGCATCATCTAGTGGGCGGGATGATCCTCAACATCCGGAAGCGAATGACAGGCCGTAACCTATGAAGGAATTTTTCGTTTCCGATTGCGTCCAGCACGAAAACAAGATCATCACATCGACCTTTGTGGTCGTCTCCCGGCAGGTAAAGCCCAAGAAAAGCGGGGAGCCCTATCTGGCTCTGACCCTCGGCGATCGCAGCGGCCACATCGAAGCCAAGATGTGGGACAACGTCGAAGACGCCATCGACGGCTGCGAGCAGGACGACTTCATCAAGGTCAAGGGCCTGATCAACAAGTACAAGAACCGCTTCCAGCTCACGATCCACAAACTGCGCCGCCTGGGAGAATCCGAAGTCGATTTCGCCGACTACCTTCCCAAGACCACCAAAGACATTGGCGAGTTATGGCAGACGCTGGCGGGCTATGTCGCGTCCTTCAAAGATCCGCATCTGAAAGCCCTGGTCGAGGCCTTCATGGCCGACCCGGAAATCGCGGAGGCCTACCGCAACGCTCCCGCCGCCAAGACTCTGCATCATGCTTTCATCGGCGGCCTGCTCGAACACGTGGTCTCGCTTTTCAATTCCTGCGACCTGATGTGCCGGAACTATCCTCACATCAATCGCGACCTGCTGCTCACCGGCGCTTTCTTTCACGACATCGGCAAGATCCACGAGCTGACCTACAACCGCTCGTTTTCCTACACCACCCGCGGCCAGTTGCTGGGCCACATGATCATCGAACTGGAGATGCTCCAGGCCAAGCTGTCGCAGCCTGCCGGATTTCCCGGAGTCGCTCAAGACGCTGATCGAACACCTGATCATCAGCCATCACGGCCAGTACGACTTCGGCTCGCCCAAGCTGCCCATGTTCCCCGAGGCCCTCATGCTGCACTATCTGGATGATCTCGACTCCAAGATGGAAGCCATGCGCGCCCAGTTCGAGCGTGGCGGCGATTCCGAAGGCGCGTGGACCAGTTACAACCCATCGCTGGGCCGGCCTCTGCTGAATACGGCAAAGTTCCTGGCTGCTAAGACTCCGGAGATCGAAGATGAGGTCGCTTCCGACTTGGCCTCTCCTCTGCCTGCGGCCACCGAATCGGATGGCAATGCCATCCTGGCCGGTCTGGAGCCTGCCGGACCCGAGCCCGAGAAATAAAAGCGTATCTGCAATGACATCCGCGGCGTATCGAGGATAAAATTTACGCCGACTGAGTTCTGGAACATCTGGTTAGGCCCACTTGCGGGTAATCTGTTCTCTGACGACCATCTGACATGGAGGGAATCATGCGAAGCCGTTTCACTGCACTCACCCTTGGTCTCTATTTATCTTTCGCTCTGCTCGGCTGCAACAAACCAGCCGCTCCGGCAGATTCGAGTGCTCCCAGCTCTGCCGCACCCGCTTCCAGCGACAACAGCAATTCGTCGGCGCCCAGCGGGAACATGGCCAACTCGTCATCGGATAACAAGTCCGATTCGGCGATGTCAAACAGCGCAATGTCGAGCATGAAGCACGAAGCGCCAAAGCCCCTGGTAGTCCCGGCAGGCACCGTGATCACGGTTCGTCTGGGACAAGCGGTTGGCTCCAAGATCAGCTACGGCCGGTCAGACTTTCACAGCCACCGTGGCCAGTCCGGTTGTGGTCGAGGGCAAGACGGCAATCGCCTCGGGCGCTAGCGCCTCCGGAACAGTGGTCGATGCCAAGCCGCTGGGCCGGTTCAAAGGTGGCGCATCGCTGCAACTAAGGCTCACTTCGATCTCCGTAGGAGGGTCGGATCAGGCCATTTCCACCTCATCGGTAGTCCGTACGGAAACGGGTAAAGGCAAGCGCACGGCCGTCCTGGCGGGCGGCGGAGCCGCCCTGGGTGCCCTCATCGGCGGCTTGGCGGGTGGCGGCAAGGGTGCCGGCATCGGAGCCCTGGCCGGCGGCGGCGCTGGCGCCGGCGGCGCAGCTTTCACCGGCAACAAGGACGTTGTCCTGCCTGCCGAATCCGCACTAAGCTTCAAGCTGGAACAGTCGATAGAAGTAAGGTAGTCCTTCGGCGCCAGTCGCAAAGAATGCAGCCCAGGGCCTAAAGCCCTGGGTTCGTTTTTGTATGGCGCCACTCTCGCATGCTGAACTTCGCTCAATTCCGTCTGCTCTCCTTCGACTGTTACGGCACTCTCATTGACTGGGAGACAGGAATCTTCTCCGCGCTTCGCCCCATCCTCGCTGCTCACGGCAAGACGGTCGCTGACTCCGAACTCCTGCGACTCTACTCCGAACTTGGAATCCGACGCCGAGCGCGGCGACTTCCGTCCCTATCGCGAAGTCCTTCAGTGCGTGGTTCGCGGCTTGGGCAAACGCCTGGCCTTTACCCCGACCGAAGCCGAAATTCGTTCGCTTCCCGAATCGCTCCCGAACTGGCTGCCCTTCTCCGACACGGTCGAGGCCCTCCAAAAACTCAAGTCCCGGTACAAACTCGCGGTAATCTCCAATGTTGACGACGATCTTTTCGCCTACACCGCTCGGCGGCTGGAGGTACCCTTCGATTTCGTAGTCACCGCCCACCAGGCCGGAGCCTACAAACCTTCCTTACCGATGTTTAAACTGGCGCAGCAACGCACCGCCGTCGCCCCAAGCCAGTGGCTTCACGTTGCCCAGAGCATCTATCACGACGTAATCCCAGCCCGCTCCCTGGGAATGACTTCAGTCTGGGTAAACCGCCCATCGCCCCGCCCCGGATCAGGCGCCGCCAAATCCGCCTCAGCCAAACCCGACCTCGAAGTCCCCAACCTGAAAACCCTCGCCGAACTCACTGAGAACCGAGAACTGTGAACTGAAAACTGTTTTTAAAATATTAAAAAAGGACACTGTCAATCGAAGACCAGGACCAAAGGGTTCTAGAGTTAAACTGTTAGCGGAGACCAAGCAGAGATGGCAACGACGACCGCCCGCTCAAACCCGCTTTCCTACCTGACCGACCAACTCAACGAACTAAAAGCCAAAGGCACCCACTTCCGCCTGCGCGTCCTCGACGATGAACAAGCCGCAGTCTGCACCTTCGACGGCAAAAAGGTCATTAACCTGGCCTCCAACAATTACCTCGGCCTGACCACCCACCCCAAACTGCGCGAAGCCGCCCTCGAAGCCACCCGCAAGTACGGCGTCGGATCAGGCGCAGTCCGCACCATCGCCGGCACCATGAAAATCCACATGGAGCTGGAAGAAAAAATCGCCCGCTTCAAGAATGTGGAAGCCTGCGTGGTCTTTCAATCCGGATTCGCCGCGAATGCCGGCACGGTGTCGGCGGTGCTGGGCAAAGAAGATTTCATCATCTCCGACCAGTTGAACCACGCTTCGATCATCGATGGCGCCCGCCTGTCCCGCGCCAAGATTCTGGTCTTCGAGCACAAGAACATCGCCCAGGCAGAAGAGCGCCTGGCCAGCATAAAGGACCAACCCGGCAAGAGACTGCTGATCACCGACGGCGTCTTCTCCATGGACGGCGACATCGGCCCGCTACCGGCGCTCTGCGACCTGGCGGAAAAGTACGGCGCCATCATGATGGTCGACGACGCCCACGCCTCCGGTGTCCTCGGACGCAATGGCCGCGGCACCATCGATCATTTCAAAGTCCACGGACGCGTCGATATTCAGGTCGGGACTTTATCCAAAGCAATCGGCGCCCTCGGCGGCTACGTCTGCGGCACCCGCGACCTCATCGATTTCCTCTATCATCGTGCCCGCCCGTTTCTGTTTTCAACTTCGCATCCACCTTCAGTCGCAGCCACCTGCATCGCTGCCTTCGATGTCCTCGAAAACGAGCCCGAGCGTATCGACAAACTCTGGGAGAACACTCGTTTCTGGAAAAGGGAACTCGGCCTTCTCGGCTTCGATATCGGAGGTAAGACCACGCCCGCCAGCGAGACGCCGATTACGCCTATCATCATCGGCGACGGCAAACTCACCATGGATTTCTCCCGCGAACTGTTCAAGGAAGGCGTATTGGGCACAGGCATCGCGTTTCCAACTGTGCCGGAAGGTAAGGCCCGCATCCGCACCATCATGACCGCCACGCACACGCAGGACGAGTTGCAGCAGGCGCTGGAAGTGCTGAAGCAAGTAGGGAAGAAAATGCGGGTTTTACCTTAATACCGGTCACTGGACAATAGCGTACATTTTGAGGGTTAAAGCGCATGGAGTCGTTGGCAGGCGTTCTTCATCTCATCACAGAATTCCGCACTATTGCGCAGGATCCATCGCGCAGGGAGTTACTCGAGAGAAGGGCAGTCGACGTTTTCCTACCGCCGACTCAGGCAATTGTGTTCGAGTTCCTTCAGCCTAACTACACTGTGATTTTTTTCACGCGTTTCGAAGGCGAACCCGACCAACGGATAACGTTGGCCGCGAAAGGAAGTTTCCAAGAACTGTTTCACGCGCTCCCGGACAAGTGGAGAACTCTTGAAAATAAGCAGATTCGACACCCTTGGACCCCCAACTCATTTGAATCCATCCATCAATTGATCGAAGACACCATGCAGCGGCTATTTGGCAACCTAGCAGAGCAGGTTTGCCGAGACGAGCCCGCGCATTTCACGGTTTCTTTATCGCCAGATGTTGCAATTCTTGAGGCGCGGACTTGCCCGGGCGACATCGACGCAAAGATGCTGATTGCAGAAATGGAAACCCGCGCTCAGAATCACGGGGTTGCGCTGCCCCAACCTTTCCGATCAGCCGCCCACGAAAGGAAAGCCCATGCCGGAAATATTGTTCCTCTCACGGTGGTTGGTGACGAGCAGCAACTGACCTTCCAACAAAAGGTTGAGAATGAGTGGAGGGGCCAAGAGCTTTGGAAATTGAGCGCTAAGTCGTGGACTTCCTCTTGGGATCAGTTCCCCCTTATCGTGTTCGCCGAGGGTATGATCGTCGCGGATACTCCACACCAAGATAAGGTATTGTTAGCGATAAATTCATTCTTGGCACTTTGCCAATATTTTGGCCATAGCTGTATCCCAATGACAGTCTACGATCTAGGTTCTGCCAGGATCTCCGCGTCGGGTAGCATGCTTTCGTGGGGAGGGCCCGCCGTAATGAGCAAACAGATTCTCGCAACGAAGAAAAACATGCCAGTAATAACTTTGCGGAGAGTGTTCAGCGTATTGGAGAAATGTAACGACGAAACGTTGGTTGCACAATTGAGGCTGTGGCATGCAGGATGCGCCCATTATTTGTCTGGAGAAAGCCTCCAGGCGTTTGTCCTCGGCTGGACGGCGATAGAGAATCTTCTGGGAAAGCTTTGGGGCGAATACTTGCACGACCATGGGATTGCGGACGGCCGACTCAATAAACTAACGTCCCCTCAGGGTGGATTCACGAGCGACCACGTCATTGAGTTTCTTAATTTAATAGGCAGAGTTGACGCTGCGACTTACTCTCAACTACAGGAACTGAGAAAGACTCGAAACAAGAGTGTGCACAGCGGCCGAGAACCAGTCCCTGACGAAACGGCAAAATGCCTCCGGTTGGCACGCGAGCTGCTCTCAGCTCGGTTAAACTCGTATTTGATCCCTTCAGAAACCTCTTTGCCACCTACTGCCTCGGCGTCGAATTAGTCCGCCCGATACACAACCCGCCCACCCACAATCGTCGCTACTACTTTCCCCGTAAATTGCGCCCCACCAAACGGGGAATTCTGCGACCGTGAGTGTGACTTCGCAGCATCAAACGTCCACCGCTTTTGCGGATCGAAGATCGTCACATCAGCATGGCTGCCGCGAACGAGCGTGCCGCGCCCTCGCAAGCTGAACACGCGCGCCGGACCGGAAGTAAAGAGTTCAATAATCCTGCCGAGTGGGATCTTGTGTCGCCGATGAAGGTGCGTGATAGCTAGGCCGAGAGCCGTCTCAAGCCCGGTAATGCCGAAGGCTGCGCGCTCGAACTCGATGATCTTTTCATGCGGCGCGTGGGGTGCATGGTCGGTGGCAATCGCATCGATTGTCCCATCCGCCAGGCCCACCAGGATGGCCTCGCGGTCTGCGCCTGACCGCAACGGAGGGTTCATTTTGAAGTTGGTGTCGTACTCGCCAACGTCAGCGTCGGTCAGCGCGAAGTGGTGTGGCGTCACTTCGCAGGTCACTCGCGACTTGCTGCGCTTGCCCCGGCGTACCGCCTTGAGCGCATCAGCGGTTGAAAGATGGGCCACGTGCAGGCGCGCGCCCGTGAACTGCTGCGCCAGCTGCACATCACGCTCCACAACCGAAGCCTCGGCCGCCGTACTCATCCCACGCAGACCGAGGCGAAACGCGGTTGGACCGTCGTTCATGGAGCAGCGATCTGTCATGCGCGTATCTTCCGCGTGTTGAATGACCGGCAAATTAATTTCCGACGACAGGCGCAATGTCTCCCGCATGACAGTGTCGCTCAGAATAGGCTTGCCATCGTCGCTGACGCCCACCGCGCCCGCACGCTGCAAGCCGCGGAAGTCGGTCAGTACGGCGCCTTTGCTGGCATGAGTCGCGGCCGCAATCGGAAAAACGTTCACTACGGCGCCGCGTTCCGGCCGCTGCAACCATGTGACCCACTCCGGCGAATCGACAACAGGCTGCGTGTTGGGCATACAGCAGACGGAAGTGAATCCTCCGGCCGCAGCAGAAGCAGTGCCGGTCGCAATGGTTTCTTTGTACCCTTGTCCCGGCTCGCGCAAGTGAACGTGCAGATCGATGAAGCCAGGCGCGACGATCAGTCCGCGCGCGTCAATCTTCTCGTGCGCGGTAGCACGCGTCTTTCCCGGCGGCGCGATCTCCGCCACCTGCCCATCGCGCAACAGGACGTCCATTGTCGCGTCGATCTTCGCCGCCGGATCAATCAGCCGCCCGCCCTTGATCAGCAGGCTGTAATTTTCTCTTTTTGGATTCAAATCGCCTTCCCAACCGAAAAGCATTTGCCACAGAGACACAGAGACACGGAGAAAACAAAAGAATTTCTCTGTGCCTCTGTGTCTCTGTGGTGAAATGATGTTCTCATCGCGCCTTCCCCAACGCCTTCGCCAGAATTGCCATCCGCACCGGCACCCCGTTCTGTACCTCTTCGACAATCACCGATTGCGCACAATCCGCCACTTCCCAGGTCAGTTCGAGCCCGCGGATAATCGGCCCCGGATGCATCAGCATTGCGTCTTTTCTAGCCAGCTTGAGCCGCGCCATGGTCATCTGGTACCGGGCAATGTAGTCCTGCAGGCTGATCTTCGTCCCCGCCAGCCGTTCTTTTTGCACTCGCAGCGTGAGAACGACGTCAGCGCCATGCACCGCATCTTCGACCGTGCGCGTAATATGCAACCCCGGCGCAAGGCTGATCGCGGTTTCAGGCAAAAACTCCACCGGACCGCACAGCGTGATGCGCGCTCCAAACTTGCTGAGCAGATGAATCGCGGAGCGAGCCACCCGGCTGTGATAAATATCTCCAACAATTGCGACCTGCAATCCCTTCAGTGTTTTTTTGTGACGCAGAATCGTGTAAGCATCAAGCAGCGCCTGCGAAGGATGCTCGTGCATGCCATCGCCCGCATTGATCACGGGGATATCGAGATACTTCGCCATCAGCGCCGCGGCCCCGGCCTGCGGATGACGAATCACAATCACGTCGGCACCCACTGCCCGCAACGTGTAACCAGTGTCCAGCAGCGACTCACCTTTTTCGATACTTGACCCGCTGGAGAGCACCAGTGTGGTCATCGCGCCCAGCGATTTCGCGGCAATCTCGAATGAACTACGAGTCCGCGTAGAAGCTTCGTAAAACAAAAGCAGCACCCGCTTGCCCCGCAGCAGAGGACGCGGCTTAAGCGGATTCATCCGTCGGGCCAGCTTCAACAGGCCCAGAATTTCCTCTGCCCCGAGATGTTCAATGCCCAGCAGGGAACCGCGAGCGCCTAGTTTCATGAGATGCCAGAGCCAGCCGGAATTTCAGGTTGAAGATTTCAGATTGCAGATTCTAGATTGCAGATTTGAGTTTGACTCTTTCGAATCGCGCATCAAGCCCGAATAATCGGGGATTAAACAATCTGAAATCTACAATCTTCAATCTGAAATCGGTTCCCGCAATCAGTCCTGCCGTTCGACCAGCAGAACCTTTTCGAGGTCGTCGATCTCACGCAGCTTCACTTCGATAATTTCCCGGTCAGAGGTTTGCACCTTGCGTCCAATGAATCCAGCCTCGATCGGCAATTCGCGGTGTCCACGGTCGATCAGCACGCACAACTGCACCTGTTTAGGACGCCCTTCGCGGAACAAGGCGTCCATAGCAGCGCGAATCGTCCGTCCGGTGTAGAGAACGTCGTCCACCAGAATGACATTCTTCCCGGTGACCGGGAAACCCACCTCGGTCTTTTGCACCACCGGTTTCGGCCCCAGCGTCGACAGATCGTCACGATACAAAGTGATGTCCAAGGTGCCAACCGGCACCGGCGTCTTCTCGATGCGCGTGATCATCTGTCCCAATCGCTGGGCGAGTGGCACACCACGCCGCTTGATGCCTACCAATCCAAGATCGGCCGCGCCGTTATTTTTCTCAATAATTTCATGGACCAGCCGGACCAAAGTCCGCTCAATTTCGGAGGCCGACATCAGTTGCGATTTCTCGCGCAAGCCGGCAGGACGTGGAGATGTTTTTGGAGTCATAGACGCTGAATCATACGCGGGCGGCACGATCCGGGGCAAGCCACTGAACCGCAGCCCCTCACTTAACCCTCCCCGAATCAGAAACGTACGAGGCAACAACATTCCGCCCAGGCGTGACGAAAGACCTCAGCCTCCTCTCTGGCGCACTAGACTAGGCAACTCAACGTTGCTCCACCGCACCAAAGTTTCGAAGGAACATTCGTTGTTGCCAAGGAGGCATGCCCCTATGCATTCCGGATCGCGCTATCTCAGTTCGCTGCTTTTGGCCGCCGCATTTTTCGTGCCCGCGGTCACCATCGGTTGCGGAGAACACAGCTATCACGATCCTTACTACAACGACTATCATCGCTGGGATCGCGGTGAGAGGGTTTACTACAACCAGTGGGTCGTGGAGAACCATCGCGACAACCGCGACTTCCGCCGCCTGAATAAAGACGAGCAAAAGCAATATTGGGACTGGCGCCACAGCCATCACGACAACCACGATCACGATCACGACCGGCACTAGAAACCCGCGGGCCCGCCACTGACCACGTGGGGACGGCCGCCCTCGGCCGTCCTGTCGGACGAAACCAACAAACGTAGCGTATGTCACGTTCTGTGTGGCGCGGGCGCCCCGCCCGTGGCCTTTGAACTTGGCTTTTGACCGGAGCGGGTTCGGCTCACCTGCGTTCGGCTACACCTAAATATCTTGAAGAAAGCAATCTTTCGGAGCGAAGATGCGCGGTATTTCGCTTCCACGCTGGCGAGGGCGCCCGCGCTACACCATCACCACATGTCCACGGGTCATGATTGCCCCTCCAGCCCAGCGCGCCCGGTAGGTTACACTATGAGCCTTTGACTTGACTCTCAGGAGGAACTCGTTATGCCCGATGCCACCCTCAGTGGCGCAGATTTCAAGAAACAGTTGCGCGAAGGCTCACCCAAGATGGGTCTGTTCCTGAATGCGCATAGCCCCACGGTCGCCGAGCAACTCGCTCACAGCGGCTATGACTGGCTGCTGGTCGATACCCAGCACGGCCCCATGGGTTACGAAAAACTTTCCGCCATGCTTTCGGGAATTTCGAATGGCGGCGCAAAATCCATGGTCCGCGTCGGCGGATACGACGACCGCCCCGGCATTCAACAAGCTCTCGACCTCGGCGCCGACGGCGTTCTCGTCCCCTACATCAATACCGCCGAAGAAGCCCGCCAGGCCGTGAGTTGCACCAAATATCCTACGGCAGGAACACGCTCCGTCTACTTTCCGCAACGCAGCATGAACAAAGCCGGACTTCTGGGATACGCCGGTAATTTCAATAACAATGGCATCATCGCTCTTCAAGTTGAGACCGCCTCATGCATCGAGAACATCGCAGAGATCGCTGCCGTTCCCGGTGTCGACATCCTGTTCCTGGGCCAGAACGACCTGTGCATGTCGATGGGGCTTTATGAGAAGTACGAATTCCCCCACATGTACACTTCGCCAGAACTCGGCGCGGCCACCCAGAAACTGGTTGATCATGCGCGCAAGAACAAAGTCATCCTCGGACTCTTCCTCTTCGGCACCAGTCGCGTAGGCGAATTCCTGGAAAAAGGTTTCACCTTCATCAGTATCGGAAACGACCTGCACCATGTCCTTACTCAGGCAGGCGCCTACGTAAACGACATGGAAAAAATCGCCAATGAAAAAGGAAAGAGCTGGAAGCGTCGACCGACAGCGTTGTTCTAGTCTGAACGGAGTAGCTGGCCGGAGTGTGTGGCTGGAAAGTGTGGATTGTGTGGACGCGGGCGATTCGCCCGCGTCACTCGCCTTTGGACCCGATGGTCCATTTTCTTTTCAACACGATCCCCACGGGAGGACATTCATGAGGGCAAAGCACGTCATCGTTCTTGCAGCGCTGTTTGCTGCAATGGTAATGCGCGGAGCGCCTGCCACTGCCCAGGGCGAACCAAAAGAAGTCTCTCCCGGCCCGATCGATGTCAACAAGATGGACGCGGCCCGCCGCGCCGTGGATCCCTACAGCTTCTATTCCTCGCCTAACAATCTCTATTACTTCCACCACATCGATAAGCTGAATATCCAGCAGGACTGGATTCGTCGCAGTGGCCCCGTGTTTCCTCTCCGTGAGGGCGCGGCCCTTTCTTCGGCAAGCTATACCTACACGAACAAGCGGCACACCCTGGAAGAATACTTTGTCCGCAACTATGTGGTCGGATTTCTAGTTCTGCGCGACGATCAAATCCTGTTGGAGAAGTATTTCCACGGGGCAGACCGGGAGTCGCAATTTCTGTCAAATTCGGTCTCCAAGTCGTTCACCTCGGTGCTGGTCGGCGCTGCCATCGCCGAAGGCAAAATCAAGAGTGTGGATGATCCCGTCGTGAAATACCTGCCCTGGCTGCAGCAAAGTAGCGGATACCGCGACACCACGATCAAGAACCTGCTGGAGATGGCATCTGGCGTTAAGTTCGATGAAGAGTACACAAATCCTGATGCAGAGATCGGCCAGTACGCGTCGGCCCTGCTGCATGGTGAGCCGTCTTTCCACGACCTGGCGCTGTCGATCAAGGCGAAGGTCAAGCCTGGAACGAAGTTCGAATATCAGACCATCAACACGCAGGTGCTGGGGATGACCCTGGAAGCGGCGACCGGGCAGACGCTCAATCACTACACGGAAGAAAAACTTTGGAGCAAGATCGGTCCGGAGAGTGACGCATTTCTGTTTCGCAGCAAGAAGCAAGCCCAGATGTGCGCGGGCTCCTCTCTCAATGTCCGCCTGCGCGACTATGCACGATTTGGTCTGATGGCCATGTACGGAGGCACCTTGGGAGGCCAGCGAGTGGTCCCGGAGGAATGGATCAAGGCTTCAACCCAGCCGAATGGAAAGGTTCTGCAGCCTCAACCGAACGGACCCAACGATCATCAGAATTTCGGCTACGGGTATCAATGGTGGCTGCTCAACGATGACGACGGAGCGTTCGCCGCGCTCGGCATTTACGGCCAGACTATTTACGTCAATCCCAAGCGGCACGTGGTAATCGTGCAAACCGCGGCCTGGCCCGAGCCAGACCCTGATGCTCGCTGGGACGAAACCATCAAAGTCATGCAAACATTGGCGCGGGGAATCGAACCCTAGCCGATGGCAGTCACGTCGCGGGCGTCTGAATTCCCATCTCCGAACCTACACTCATCTGCTGGTTCTTGAATTCTTCGAGCGCCTTCTCCAACTTGTCAGCCGTACCGGCGATGCCTGCGTTGTTGGTCTTCGCCCCGTTAAGCTGCCTCTCCAGCTCCTGCCACTGCTTCGCGACGTCCGAATCCGCCTTCTCCAGCTTTTTCGCCAACTCCTTCAGGCCCGACTTCTGTGACTTGGTAAAGCTCTTTACAAAATCCTGATTCCCGCCTTGCGCTTCTTCCACTGCGCTTTTCAAAGCGGCTGATTTTTTCGCCAACTCGTCCTCGCTTTCGGCCCTTCCGCTCAACTGCGACAGCTCCTGCGCCAGTTTCCTTGCTGTCTCCGTGTTCTTGGTCATTTCCGGAAAATGGGACACCTGGTCAGGAGTGGCCTGCACCGCCAGGGCGTGGTTGAAATCCGTCAGACTCGCGTCGGTCGTGCTTCCGGCCGCAGGGGTTCCGCGACGTCCACCTCCGCCGCCGCCATGTCCGCCATGCTGGGCCAGCAAACTGGAGGCCGAGAGCAACAGCATCGCTCCCATCATCCGCGTTGCCACTCTCCTCAAGTGCATCCTCCTTACAACAAATAGGCTTTCGCGCTCATACCCTCCGCCCAGTTTAGTGTATGGACGAAACTCGGCCAACCGCGTAAAGACACGGTCAATTTCCGCAAACATTTGTAAACCGATGCCATAGAAAAAGGCCAGGCTCATTTCTGAACCTGACCTTGATTTTGCACGACTTCTCCAACCGCAGTCTAGAACAAGTTCCACAGGAACTGGTTGTAAACGTCGTGGTGATACTGCACCTCCGGCGCCTTCACGAAAGTCCCCAACAGACGCGGACAGCGATCAGCTGCGGCCTGTTTCAAGTCCGCATAACGGCCTTTCACGTCCTCGCCGAGCAGTTCGGTTGTCCAGTCGGACTTCTTGAAATTTGCCAGAGCGTCGTAAACGTTGTCCGGCAGATAGCGTTCCGCCTGCCGCAGGTTCTTGATCTTTGCCGTCTCGCCATCCAACCCGGTCTTGAAGATCGAGAGCATCACCATATAAGGATTCGCATCCGGCGCAACCGAGCGTACCTCCACGCGCATGCTCTTGTCGTTGCCGATTGGAATACGAATCATGGAGCCGCGATCCACCGCCGACGCCTTGATCTGGTTGGGCGCTTCGAAGTGCGGATCCAGCCGCCGGTAGGCATTCACGCTGGCGTTGAGCAGCAGACAAATGTCGTTGCCGTGGGTGAGGATGCGGTCCACGAACGACCATCCCAGCTTGCTCAACTTCTCTTCGCCCTTCGGGTCCCAGAACAAATTCTTTCCGCCCTTGCTGATGGACACGTTGGTGTGCATTCCGTTGCCGTTCACGCCGACTACCGGTTTCGGAAGGAAGCTGGCCGTCAACCCCATATTGGTCGCCACCTGGCGGCAGATCAGCTTGTAGAGCTGGATCTGGTCGGCGGCGGCTACCACTTCACCGTACCCATAATTGATTTCAAACTGCGAAGGCGCCACTTCCGGATGGTCTTTCTCGTTCTGGAAGCCCATGGCGCGTTGCACTTCAGCAGTCGTATCGATGAACGTGCGCAACAGGTCGCCAGGCAGCGAGTGATAGTAGCCACCGGTATTTACGTACTCGAATTTGCCGGTCTCGTTGTAGCGCCGCTCCGCGTCCACTCCCTTGAACAGGAAGCCTTCAATCTCGTTGGCGGCGTTCAGAGTGTAGCCTTCGTCCTTGAAAAGTTTAGCGGCATAAAGCTTCAGGATGCCGCGAATGTCGGCAGCATACGGTGTACCGCCCTTGTCGATCACGTCGCCGAACACCAGCACTTTGCCCGAGCCGAAGTAGTCGGCTGGAGCCCAGTAAAATGCCGACCAGTCGATGCCCAATCGCAAATCGCTTTCCCGCTGTGCCGTGAACCCGCGAATCGACGACCCATCGAAAGTCAGGTTGTCCCAACTCTTGATCAGGAACTTCTTGTCGTAGTCCAGCATGTGCAGCCGGCCTTCGAGATCGCTGAAGAGAACCGTCACCGCCTTGATGCGCTTTTCGTCGGTCAGATATTTAAGCCGGTCCTCTTGAATCTTGTGCATGGCAACGCGGTTCTTGCGCTGCTCCTTGGCCTTCAGATTCAATACTTCCAATTCGTCATACGACAGTGCCAGAAAGTTTCGCAGTTCGTTCGACATGAATCTCCTTAAATGTGATCGATCTGACCTACAGTGGGGATCGTACGGCTGGTTCGCAACTGGCAGGATAGCGCGACCCCCAGTCCACGGCTAATTAAAAAACCTTATAAGCCATATTGAAGACATTTATCCATCTGGCCATGTAGGGCGGGCGCCACGCCCGCCGCTTTTGACGTTGATTCTGCGCCTCTTTCCTGAGCCTCAGATCTTTCCGCTGGTAAGACTTTCTGAAATTACAACAGACGGTGCCCCATTTCTCGCGCACTTTGTGAGAAGTGGGGACGCCCATTCCTGGTCCCAAGGATTCGAGTGGGATGTGCGATGGATCAAAGTCTGTGGCTGCGGCCCAGTCACCGTCAATCCAATGGCAACAGATATCCGGGCGTTCCGCCCAATCGACCGCCGAGCGCCTGGGCGTCAAGCACCGCCATGTCCCATGTGATCCATGAAGTGGGAGTGAGCCGTATGGTGACATCATCGAACGACGCAAACACCGGGCCCACATGCGGATCGGACATCGCCGCCGCGCTTAGATACCGGCTATGTATGCGCCGATTTATTTCCTGAGATTGCTTGCCCGAAATCATGTCCACCTTGCCTGCAGCAGTGACTCCGCGTTCTGCCCCAGGTTTTCGCACGTCCACCATCAGCGAAGCCTTCGACCGAGCCGCCACATTGCGGCCTTTTTGAGTTTTGGAAGACGTCGCGACGTACAGACAGCCATTCTCGAAGAGATACCAGACCGCAGTCAGGTGGATAGTCCCGTCTGCGTTCTCGGTCCCGAGGCTTGCAATGTAGCGCCCACGAAGTAGTTCTTGGAAAGCCGGGTCCAGCGTTCGAGTAGGCATTGTGACCTCCGCAATTACCGTAACTTTCAAAACCTGTCATCCCTAGCGAAGTCGAGGGACCTTGTGTTTCTGCGCCGAGCTCACACCTCACGCAGAAACTGCGAGATGACGTGGATAGTCCCGACGATGCTTGCGTTGAACCTTTCGAGCTCTTCGGCAGGTATCCAGTACTCCTGATGCGCTGAACTACCGACAGTATGAATCTCGTAGTCGCTCAGAACTTCAGTTCGTACCATGAATCGCAATACGTATCCCGCGAATCCTGAACTTTCATCCTTGGTATTCCAGTCACGAGCGATCTGGGTAGCGTACGCCTCATTGAGAACAGGGTAGAAGAATGGCTGCTGCGGCAACCGCGGCGGGAATTTGAGGAATTCAGATGCCCGAATGAGATCGAATTCCGCCTGCCCAACAGGCCGATATAGAGTGGTAAGTTCGCTTGGCATCGCCCTAAATCTGCGAACAACTCAACGGACTCAAATACAAATTGGAGATGTTACTCACAATCTCCGCATCTGCATACTGCGGCCGGTGTGAGAGCTCCTTCCACGCTGGATCATTCACAAACACATTCCACTTCGCATTCAGGTCCGCCACATCGGCAAACGTCAGCATGTAAGTCAGGCTCGGCATTCGTGATCCGAGCAGAGTGTCTCCGAAGAAAACCGGAGCCAGTCCGGTCCGCACAAAGATCCCGATTTCCGCTTCATTGAACATCTGTACTTTCAGGACATGTCCCGCATAAGTCGCGCTCTCATAAGTCCGTAGCTGAAAAATCCTCTTCTCGCCCTTTGGAGCGACAATCTTCGGCCACCCCGTGAACGCCGACATCAACCAACTCTCCATTCTCACAAATGCCGGTCCAGACGCCGGCGCTCCCCAGAACGCCGCTGATGCTTTCATGAACTCCGCGTCGTCTGCGAGCCTCAAGTCCAGCGTAACCAGCGCTTCCACCGAACCGGACGGAATCAACAAGTAATATGTCGGCGTCTCCGGTCCAATATCCAGCTTGAACGCCCCGACTGGAGCCATCGCCATCCGGTTCAACGCCGGAATCAAAGCATGCTCGAAATAATTTTGAGCCAAAGCCAACTGCGGCCCGGTCTGCAGCGCGTACTTCCGCAACTGATAGAACTCCCGAGAAGCCGACGCCATCGCCAGTCCGTTCCCAACGCTCAACGCCGCTCCCGCCATGGCAATCGCCGATGCAACAAAATTCCGCCTCTCCAAAGAATCCTCCTACTACGACACTCGAGGGTGCCCCGTCCAAGCTCCGCTTGGGCGGGTCTTTTATTCCCAAACTCTATTCGTCGAGATAGTACTGCACCGACGTCACTACCCGGACCGTCTTCATGACACTGCTGTCGCCGCCGAAATTCCCACCGCCTTCTCCGCCATCGCCGCCCTGATCGGCAGCCAATATCGAGAACACGCCCTGGTTCGCCTGCCGAATCGAGCCCACCTTGCTGCCGGAATCTGCTGCAAAACGAGTAGCGGCCGCGCGGGCGTTCCGCGTGGCTTCAGTGATCATGTCCGGCTTGATGGAATTCAATCCGGTAAATTGATAAGCCTCTCCCTGGCCCGGATTGTTGCTCAGCACAATGCCCTTCTGCAACAGCATCATCGTTTTCTGCGCCGCCGCCACAACCTGGTCGACGCGCGACGTCCGCACCGTGATTTGCTGTTCGACAATATAGCGGCGAGCGGACCGGGTCGAGCCTCCATATTCATTCGCCTGCGTGTCCACCACACGGATAACGCCCACTTCGATTTCAGAGGACTGAATTCCCTGGTCCGCTAGAAAGTCCAGAATAGTCTTCTTATCGGACTCCGCCTTCGCGTACACCAGAGACAGATCGTCTCCCGCCTCCTTATATGTAAGCGGCCACACCGCAAGGTCAGACTTAACCTTGCGCTCCACCAGTCCTTTCACGGTCACGTAGCGATCACTCAACCGAGTCGCTTTGATCTGTGCTCCCAGCACCCAACCTCCAACAATCAGTCCAAGCGCAAGCAACAACCCAAGCAAAGCCGCGTTTCCGCGACTGACTAACTTTTCGTCATTCATAAATGCCTAGCCTCCGTTGCAGCCCTAACACGCTTGCAACTCGGTGACCAAAACAAATCGGGTGGCCCATTCTTGCGCGTTCTCTGCGCAAGAGTGGGATTCCACGGACATCGATATTAGGGACCTTCCCTGATCCCACTCAGTTGGACCTAGTAAAGTATCGACGGAAGAAAAGCCCCGGCAGGGTCTTTGTAGAAGCCCAAAGTCATTAGGGTCATCGGCTGCACCACACGCAGTCCATTCTCGAGGCACCATCGAAACAACCCGGCATTCCGCGTCGGGACAAGAATGCCCGGCCCCAGAAACCCATCAGCGTTTGCGATCAGCGCCTGGACACCAGAGTTCGCCTCGCCGACCGTGTGTCCGAAAAAACCGATCTGTGTGGAATATGACACAATTCGCCCGTCTCGCACGGCGACAACCGCTGTCCCTTGCCCGATCGCATCACGCAGTTCGCCGCCACGATCGTGACCGTGGACGGAGAGGCAAAGCCGGTTGCATTCCTCCAGATCCGGCAGGAGTGCAGGACGCACGGTGTACTCAGGAGTCGCCACCTTGATCACCGGCCCTTGCATCGCCGATATCGGCTCACGCGTATCAAACCCGAGCTTGGTGTAAAGAGAAAGCGACCGGTTGTGAAAGGCCGCCTGCAACAGTCGCGCCCCCTGAAAACCACGTTCAGCAGAGCGCGCAAGCACGGCTTCCATAAGCGCGCGTCCAACGCCCTTATTCTGGATCTCGGGGTCGATCGTAATCGGCCCAACCCCCGCAATCGCCGAGCGCTCATCAAGACAGTTGCTCCCCAGAATCTGCCCGCCCGATTCCGCCACCACGCAATAGAAACCAGGATGGCTAAACATCATTGAGAGCACGCCCGCCGCTACCTCAACCGAAGGAAAGTCAGGCGGGAAACCGTGCTCAGTCGAAATCTTCGTGAACGCGTCATAGCAGATCCTGCCACAGACCGGAGCGTCTTCCGCCCGAGCTTTGCGAACTGCCACAGATGAACCACCAAACGCTGGCTGGCGAAACGTTGCCACAAATTCCCCCAATTCAGATTGAACGCGGAAGTGTATCGCAGATCAGGCCAGATACAAAAGTCGCGTCCCGGACCGGATTTCTGGCGCCAAGTGTGTCGTCGGGTGCCCCATTCTTGCGCGTTCTTTGCGCAAGAGTGGGATTCCACGAACGCTGCCTAGAAGGCCTTTGTTGGTTTACTCGGTGCCTATCCCAGAATCGCGCGCGTGATCCCCTGCCACCAGGCGGGATTGCCTCGCCACATATACACCGAGAGGCTTTGCCCAACGATCAAAAACGGCGCCGCATAGAGATACACCTTATGGACGCGCCGATCTACCAGCAGGTCGCGCGCCACGCCGAGAATGATCAGCAGATCCAGGCACGGATAGAAGAGACTATTGTCGAACAGGTAGGCAAAGCGGCCAAAGGCCGCGTCCATGAGCCCGCAGGTTGCGATGAACATCAGCCGGCGATGCAGCTCTGGTTTCGTGCGCCAGTAAATCGCCAGCGCAATGCACGCGCCAAAGGCGATCATGTCGTAGAACGGAATGCTCAGAAAAGCATCGGCGTCCTTCGCATGGAGTTGAACCATGTCAAAGCGCGCCATGACGATGGCGGTAACAACGCCCAGCGGAACCATCACCGTCGCCAGCCCAGCGCCAAACCATCCGATGGAGCGATGCCAACTTACTTTGCGTACACGCACCAGCGCAGACTGAGAAATAAAGAAGATCACCCACGCGGTGAAAGCCGAGGCATGAATCCAGAGAATGAAGGGCCGCGGCACCGCAGGATGAAACAGGTTCTCGTTGACAGTCCGCTTGAAGCCGCTAACCACAATCGCCGCCAACAGCAACGACATCGCAAAATAAAAATAGCGACACAAAATCCCGTTACGACCGGTGAAGGAAGTCGCACCCAGTTTTTTCCCCGGGCTCATCGCAGCCCCGACACGCTCTACATTGACAGTGGACATAGTAAGGATGAGCCGGGACTTCAATTCTGCGCCCGGCCCACGGGAGCATACACGACGAGTGCCCAGCTCGTCACCTTTTCAGATTCGCTAAAAAGGAAAAGAGTGCTCCATTCATCCGTCGGGTTCAGGCGTCGGGTGCCCCATTCTTGCGCGTTCTTTGCGCAAGAGTGGGATTCCACGAACGCATCCATCTAGGGCTTCCGTATCCCGAGAAGATGTCCCCGATCGACTCCTCACAACCTGTCATCCCGAGCGAAGTCGAGGGACCTTGTGTTTCCGCGCCGCTTAATACAGCCCCGCCAAACTGGACCGGCACCCTCAAGTTCTGAGGATGTAAGTGGTTGCGCCGTGCCGGAAGCCACCGTCTGAAGTAGACTTATCTCGATGAACGCCTCGGGTTTCAAGGACTACGTCACCGACGCCATCAAATTCTGGGAACGTTGGCGGCTTGCCTACAACCTGGTACTCGCTGCCATCGTGATCATCCACTTCGCAGCCGGATATCCCGCATCCAAGGCAGTCCTCTCACTCGATTCCGCTTTGGGTCTTTTTCTGTTGGCGGTCGTGGCCAACATCGCCTACTGCGCAGCCTACATCGCGGATATCTTCGCTCAAGCCTCCGGCTTCCGCGAACTCTGGCAACGATATCGCTGGCTCCTCTTTGCGATCGGAACCACCTTCGCCGCCATCATCACTCACTTCGTCGCCATGGGCATATTCCATCCCGTCAAGGAATATTGATATAAAGCGAACTTTATTAGAGCTGGGCACCCACATAACCGCGTTTTTCCTACTTATCCCGCGAAGCAACCCATTGGGCAGAGAGGCTCGACGAACTACAATAATGCCAAGATGGCCAATGCAAGCGTTCGCGTTCGTTATCGCCCGGTCAGGATCGGGTGGTGTATTCGGGATGGCAATTGGGACGATCTTCGACGTGCGCTAAGCCTCACTCGGTTTTCTGGGGCGGCAACTTCAATCCAGTTGTTCCGGTACGGCCAAACCGACAAGTCTATTGCCACCCCAAAAGCGGAAAAGGCCACGCTGCTTTCGCAACGTGGCCTTTATTTAAGCCGGCGACGACCTACTCTCCCACACACTTTCGCGTGCAGTACAATCGGCCCTGCGGGGCTTAACTTCCGTGTTCGGGATGGGAACGGGTGGATCCCCCGCGGTAAGATCACCGACAAGTCGGAGCCGTCAGCTATCGGCCGTCAGCTTTCAGCAACGTTGCTGCGCTGACTTACATCGGCCGATGCGCGGCAAACTTGTCAGTCGCCCAGCAACTGCCGTCTCAATTCTTAGAGCTGAGAGCTGACAGCTGAGAGCTGATTTTCAAAGATCGTGAGGTCGATGCCTCACAACTGAATAGATTGGGTGTGGCTTACTTTCTTCTTGGTTTACTTCCGATTTCAACCACTGCTACCAAGGCTAGCTTGCTTTCACAAACTCGTCGGCGCCCAGTTGTCAGCGGGTTATTCATTTCCGTCCAGGTTCGGACGGGTTGGAAAAACGCTGCTTTCATTCAGCTCAGGTTCTAGCTGAAGGCTGAAAGCTAAGAGCTGACAGCTGGTTTAATGCACCGAGTAAATTTTATGGTCAAGCCGAACGGGCGATTAGTGCGGGTAAGCTTCACACATTACTGCGCTTTCACTTCCCGTCTATCAACCAGGTGGTCTTCCTGGGCCCTTCTTATCCCTTACGGGTTGGGAGATCTCATCTTGAGGAGTGCTTCCCGCTTATATGCATTCAGCGGTTATCACAACCGAACTTCGCTACCCAGCTATGCCGTTGGCACGACAGCTGGAACACAAGAGGTTCGTCCATCCCGGTCCTCTCGTACTAAGGACAGGTCCTCTCAAATCTCCTGCGCCCACAACAGATAGGGACCGAACTGTCTCGCGACGTTCTGAACCCAGCTCACGTACCGCTTTAATAGGCGAACAGCCTAACCCTTGGAACCTTCTACAGCTCCAGGATGCGATGAGCCGACATCGAGGTGCCAAACCGGAGCGTCGATATGAACTCTTGGCTCCGATCAGCCTGTTATCCCCGGCGTACCTTTTATCCGTTGAGCGATGGCCCTTCCATGCAGAACCACCGGATCACTAAAGCCTACTTTCGTACCTGCTCGTCTTGTAGGACTCGCAGTCAACCACGCTTATGCTTTTGCACTCGTCGGCTGATTTCCAAACAGCCTGAGCGTAGCTTCGCGCGCCTCCGTTACCGTTTAGGAGGCGACCGCCCCAGTCAAACTACCCGCCTTACTATGTCCCTCTCCCGGTTTACGGGAGTAGGTTAGAACCACAGAACTCGCAGGGTGGTATCTCACCGGTGGCTCCTCCAAGCCCGAGAGCCTGGAATCAAAGCCTCCCACCTATCCTGCGCAGCAAGTGCCATAGTTCATAGTAAAGGTATAGTAAAGGTGCACGGGGTCTTTCCGTCTAGTTGCGGGCAACCGGCATCTTCACCGGCACTACAAGTTCGCCGTGTCAGTCGGCAAGACAGTCGCACTTTCGTTACGCCATTCGTGCAGGTCGGAACTTACCCGACAAGGAATTTCGCTCAGTTCGTCTTACTCTGTTTCCAGAGAAGCTGGACTTTATCTTTCACACCCTGTGTTCATTGTCGCTGCGATCTCTCGAATTTACCTTAGGACCGTTATAGTTACGGCCGCCGTTCACTGGGGCTTCAGTTCGAAGCTTCACCTTGCGGTTGACCTCTCCCTTTAACCTTCCAGCACCGGGCAGGCGTCAGCCCCTATACGTCGTTTTCGACTTTGCAGAGACCTGTGTTTTTGTTAAACAGTCGCAGTGCGCATTTCTCTGCGGCCGCTTCGGGCTTTAACACCCAATGCGGCACCCCTTCTCCCGAAGTTACGGGGTTAATTTGCCGAGTTCCTTACCAACTGTTCTCACGAGCGCCTTAGGATATTCTCCTCGTCTACCTGTGTCGGTTTGAGGTACGGATCCCTTATCTTCTCCTTAGAGGTTTTTCTTGGCAGTGTGGAATCAACAGCTTTCCTCCATACGGAGTACTGTTTTGCGTCTCAGTGATAACTTCCTCGCGGATTTTCCTACGAAGAACACCTTACACGCATCAACCGTCATAGCCATAGGACGGCCTGCTTATCCTACTGCGTCACCCCATCGTAATAACGAATACAAGGGAGTTCCGGAATATTAACCGGATGTCCATCGGTTACGCCTTTCGGCCTCACCTTAGGATCCGACTGACCCTGAGCGGATTAACCTTTCTCAGGAAACCTTAGACTTTCGGCGCGGAGGGTTCCCACCTCCGTTATCGCTACTTATGCCGGCAGGGTCTCTTCTCAACCGTCCACCAGTCTTCTCAGTCTGGCTTCAAACTATTGAGAATGCTCTCCTACCACGCACACCTGTAAAGATGTGCATTCGCTGCTTCGGTACCAAGCTTGAGCCCCGTTATATTGTCGGCACCGGACCGCTTGACCAGTGAGCTATTACGCTTTCTTTAAAGGATGGCTGCTTCTAAGCCAACCTCCTGGCTGTCTGGGCGTTCCGACTTCCTTTCCCACTTAGCTTGAATTTGGGGACCTTAGCAGGCGATCTGGACTGTTTTCCTCTCGACGACGAAGCTTAGCCCCCGCCGTCTGACTCCCGTGCTTGTTGTTCTATGGCATTCGAAGTTTGATTGGATTCTGTAAGCTGGAAAGCCCCATAGTCCATTCAGTTCTCTACCACCACGACAAATCACACGAGGCTAGCCCTAAAGCTATTTCGGAGAGAACGAGCTATCACGGAATTTGATTAGCCTTTCACCCCTACCCTCAGCTCATCGGAGCTTTTTTCAACAAACACCCGTTCGGCCCTCCAGTAGGTTTTACCCTACCTTCAGCCTGGCCAAGGGTAGATCATCCCGCTTCGCGTCTATTCCTGCCAACTGATTCGCCCTATTAGGACTCGCTTTCGCTACGGCTCGCTTTCGCTTAACCTTGCTGACAAGAATAACTAGCCGGCTCATTATGCAATAGGCACGCGGTCAGACTTTCCGCTTACGCGGCATAGTCCTCCCACCGTTTGTAGGCACACGGTTTCAGGTACTATTTCACTCCCCTCGCAGGGGTTCTTTTCGCCTTTCCCTCACGGTACTGGTTCACTATCGGTCAGAAGCTAGTATTTAGCCTTACGGGATGGTCCCCGTAGCTTCCCGCAAAGTTTCTCGTGCTCCGCGGTACTCAGGTATCGACTTCGAGTCCAGTTCGTTTTCGCCTACGTGGCTATCACACCCTATGGCTCCGCTTTCCAGCGGGATTTGGCTAACGACTGGATTGTTAACTCTACTGTTGTCGACCCTACAACCCCGGCCACACCCGAAGGTATGACTGGTTTAGGCTAATTCCGATTTCGCTCGCCACTACTTTCGGAATCGAGGTTTCTTTATTTTCCTCCTGGTACTGAGATGGTTCACTTCCCTGGGTTCGCTCGTACCCAACTATGGATTCATTGGGTCGTACACAGGTTTTACCTGTGTGGGTTTCCCCATTCGGAAATCCCCGGATCAATGCCTGCTTGCGGCTCCCCGAGGCTTATCGCAGCTTGCCACGTCCTTCATCGCCTGCTTCTGCCAAGGCATCCACCATGCGCCCTTAGTAGCTTGACCATAAAATTTACTCGACACACGGGCGGCTTCGCCGCCAGCTCCTAGCTTTTGGCTATTAGCTTTTAGCTCAACCTCTCCCACACGCCGATTCAACTCTATGGGCCTGTCTGCCTGCTCCTCGCACGGGATCACTGCTTCACATCTCAAATCTCTTGCTCCGGATAAATCCGGAACTTGAAATCCGAAATGCGAAACTCCTCCGCACACCAGCAGGCTTCTCTCTAGGCACTCATAAAAATTTACAGCCTTGTAGATTGCCCAATCTATTCAGTTGTCAAATATCG
>CAVUGT010000013.1:0-455000 GCA_963741105.1 Terriglobia bacterium | reverse complement strand
CGCGTCTTGCGCGACCACTGTCAACCCAATGCTGGCACAGGATATCCACCTGTTTTCCACAGCCGGGGAGCTAAATCACTCTCAAATCAATGCATTAAGAGGAGCTCTGCGCACGCGACGAAACGCATCTTCCGCTTACAAACAACGCCTATGCCATTTCGGCACAAGCCGAGGCGGAAGAGCATTAGTTTGAAAAAAGATCACTTGGAGGTTCTTGCGAACAACGCTTAAACCCTTCGAGGAACCTTGTCCCCGAATGAAGCCCCGTGGCCGGGACTGATTTGCAGGAATTAACCTGTTCTTGTTTGATGCCGGACGAGCGACGAGAGTTTCACAAAATTCGTCCGACTAGCCACACACTGCTCTCGGTGAATTGTTTATATCAGATGAATATGGAAAAGCGCAAGGGGGTGTTTACGAATTTGAGGCGGAGAGGAACCACAAGCTGGAAAGCTAGTGGCCAGCACTATCTATCCACTGTCATCCCGAGCGGAGAACTGGTTCCGCTCGGAGCGGAACCGGGGCGCAGTCGAGGGACCTTGTGTTTCTCGCTTCGAGTTTTGCGCCTGGGTGCGCGGTGGGTCTGTGATGGGCGTCACATCTCTATGTAGCGGCCAAACGCAAGGTCCCTCCACTTCGCTTGCTGCGCTTCGCTTCGGTCGGGATGACAGGTTTTTTAGGTCTACAACAGCCGGTGCCAGGCTTCAGGTCGGGCTCGCTATCGCCCAGGTCTCGCCGGACGGGAGCAACATCACAAGGGACATTCGTTTCAGGTGACTTCCGACTAGCTTCGTCACCTATTTCTCTTTCCATCCAGGCAGAGCGCGCTAGAATCGCGCCAAACGCCGTGGAATTCAAGCGCATCATCAGTACGTTCACTTACCGCATCGAGGCCAAGCCTGAAGGCGGCTTCGTTGCGCACGCCAGCGATCCCAGCCTGCCGGCGCTCGAGGCTCCTACGCGACGGGAGTTGCAGCAGAAGATTCAGGCGAACATCAACGCCGCGCTGGCCGCGGAATTTCCTGGATTGAATCTTCCCTCGGGGAAAAAAGAACTCAAGTTCGACTTCCACATTGAAGCGAAGCCGGGCGGCGGATTCACGCTCCATTCCAGCGACGCAAGTGTGGCGCCGATCGAAGGAGCTACGCATAAAGAGATCGCGCATCCTTTTGCGGAAAAGCTTGCGGGCGTCGTGGGCAAATATTTTCTACCCAAGGAGCTGTTGGAGGCGCTGGCACAGCAGGCGCAGGGCGGAGAAGTACAGGTCTCGGTGGACCGTAAATTTAGCTTCTCTACAAACAACGGCTTTGACAAGACTGGCTTCAACAATACGCAAGAGCTGCAGCCATCCGGCACGATTCAATCCCAAGGCGCGGACAGCAGAGGTTTTCTGAATGCGGGAGACGGATCGCCTATCACTGGTGAGGCCAGCAAGAGTTGGCCGATCATTCGTTTCTTCTTAACCTTGCTGGTGGTTGCCGCCCTGATGTACTTCTGGCTTCACCGCTGAAGCTCACGTTTTAGATTTGCGTTGTGACTCGAGCTAAACCCTGCCGAGCTGTGCTCGGCTGGGCAGGTGGGACACCTGCCCCCACGTGGGCTGTGGCACTTCCTACATGACATTCGCTTCAGGACTCTATTTCGCGGTTAGTCCAATGGCTGCGCCGAGAACCTTCGGATTCGTTGCGGGGGCACCAGAGGCGCTCTCGAACAACGCTTGATCGCCATGATCCCCGCTTCGCTTTACGATATACGTCTCCTGCGGTTGTACTGGTATCTCGAAGATGCTTGCCGAGGATACCTGCAAGGGCCTGTCCGGCTTCGATGAATCGATAATCTCTACGCTTAGACTCGGCCATGGGTTGCGGAGTCGGAGCGTGCCTCCGGCGCCAGGCTGAATTGCGACAGCCTGGAGTTTTCCTTTTGTTATCAGGACGCGGGCCTTTCCGCCGTGGTGAAGGGCGATTGTCGCGTCGGCGCTCCAGTCGTCGGGCCAGGCTGGGGCGACGCGAAGTACGTCGTCGTAATCCTGCACTAACGCTTCGTGAAGAGCGGCCGTCAATACGCCGATTTGTTCGACGTAGAACTCGTCCCCGAAGAATCTCGCCAGGCCGGAGGGATAAAGCTGATACCGCGTGGTCAGCGCTCGCAGGCTGGACTTTACCTGCGCGGCCAATCCTAAGCGTGCGGCTTGGATGGGATCGAAGCTCCAGTCGGCTTCATTTTGATTGCGTCTGGCCGTGAAGGTGCGGGCTGCGATCTCGTGCATGGGGCCATCGTCACCGATCAGGGCGTAGGGCCACACGGTCTCGAGGGCGGGGTTCTCGATGTTGTGAATCGGTGCGGCCGGATCGTAGCTTTCCGCAATGATGGTGTCGTCAAAGGCTGCGTCGGAACTTACCAGTGTCGTCCGGTCGGAGGTGCGGACGTAGGGGAAGTCGGGAAGTTGAGTGGCGGCGGAGTGCAGCGTGCTTACCAGGTCGGAGTCTACTTTCAGCAGCCTGGCGGCTTCGGCAACTACCGGGAACAAGGCGCGCATGGCGGCGATATTGGTGACTGGATCGTGCACGTCCCAGGCGTTTTCATGAACGTTGGCGGGGTAGGTGTGCAGTTTTCCATCCTTGCCGCGCGTCGCATACGCGAGGAGAAAGCGGGCAGATTCGCGCATGACCGGGTAGTTTGCGCGCAGGAAATCCATATCGTTGGTGAAGCGATATTGCTCCCATATCCAAAGAGAGACTTCTGCGCCTGTCGATAGAGTGCGGGCGTTGTAGTAGGGCTTGTAGTCTTCGCCGCAGTTGATGGGTACAGGGCCTTGAACCCACGTTTCGTTCTCGTATCCCTGACCGTTGAAGCGCATGGTCTCGGGGATGCAGATCCCTTCGCGGCCTCCCATGTGGTCATGCGTCCACTTCAGGATGGCGGGAAGATTTTCACGGTAGAGACGGAAATAAGATTGGTTGAGCTCGGGCACGCCGGCTCCCAGATTGGCCGCGACCTGCATGCGCAGATTGAAGTGCCAGTAGGCGGACGGTCCCCACTGGTGCGCGTCTTTGATAGAAGAGTACAGATCGCCGATGCCGGCCTGCGAGCCGGGGAAGCGGTCCGCACTTTCTCCCGCCGCGGTGTAGAGATCAATGATCCGCAAATTCTCGAAGTACTCAGCCAGGCCGTCTGGGGAAGACAGCTTCATGAGGTAGGCGTGGTCCCAAAAGGCGTGCCAGGCTTTTCTGTGATCGTCTGGAGTTAGTTTCGAGGCTGCGTTGAGAAGTGGAGCTGCCGTTTTTCCTGCATCTCCGCCGCGCCAGGTTGGGGCCGCAACCAAGATTCGGAAGGTGCCATCGGCTCGAGGATGAAAGGATACCGCTAGGGAGAGAGGCGAGGTCTTTTCAATGCGTACATCGTGGGCGTCGGCCTTTACGGCTGCGAGAGAACCGAATGTTTGGCCGCTTGCGCCGGCTTCCAGCGTGTCCTGCCAGGTTTCAGAGATTACGGCGAAATCATCGGCTGCCTGCAACACCGGATGACGCGGCTCCCACAGCTTGAGGATCGCCGTTTGCAAGACGGCCGGATCGGCACCGCTGACGTCCAGTTCGAATACGTCGGTTGATTTTTGAATGAATGCGGTGGCGGTGAGGCCGCCGCCTTGCTCCTGAAATTCGCCGTCGTACATATTGAGTTTTGCATAGAAGGCGCTCGACGAGGCTAGTTTGGCGAGTCCCGGTACTACGAGTTGACCAGAGGAGAGACGCAGCGGAAGGGTATCTGCGCGATTCAATTGGGCGGTGAATCCATCTTCTGCCCACACCGCAGCGCCTAGAGTTCCGTTTCCGAGCGGCATCGCCTCCTGGGCCATCGTGTTCGGCCGCTTTAAGACAATGTCGGATCGGCGCACGATTCCTTGCGCGTCAACTTTGAAGAGTCGCTGGTCCGAAGGCGCTTGTGCTACTGCCACACCTGCAGCCACGGTGATGCAGGAGATTACGAAGAGCGCGGCGCTTCGAATAGTCATGTGCTCCTCATCATTGACTTATGCGGCTGTAAGCGATGGCCCTAAGGAAATTCCAGGGTGATCAGTCTGGCTTTTTGCGTTCCGATGTTGGTTACGGTGTGCGTGTCGCCGCCTTTGACCCAGGAGCTTCTCCGGCTTTGAGTTCGATCTGCGACGGGCCTTTGCCTTCGACGTCGCTGCGCAGATGCAGGTCGGTGATGGCTACGACTACGTGCGGTCCGTTGTGATGGTGTTTCGGCAGGATGCCGCCGGGATTGAGCTGGAGATCAGCGGCGCGGACATTGTCCTTGACGAAGAGGATGTCCTGGGTGCCTCCGTTGAGGATGTGGAGGCCGCGTTCTTCGTCCCATTTGTGGGCGGCCTGGAGTTTGTCGCCCTGCAGGAGTTCGACGGCGACGACCTGAAAAGGCTTGTCAGTGAGATTTTTCGCGGTGTGCGCGAAGGGACCGGGCACGAATACGGTCTCTCCATCCTGGAAAGTGCGCAGGAAGGGGTCTTTGCCGACGATGTCATTTTCGATCTTGGACGCTGCGAGGACGACGAAGATGTAATCGTAGCGGTGGTGGTGCACGACCATGGCGGCGTGCGGCGCGAGATCAATCTTGAAAGCGCGCGCGTAAGGGTTCTCGAACAACAGGTGATGGCTGGGCTCGGCTGTGATCTCGATGATTGGGGCGGTGGCTTGTGCGGCGGCGACCGCGAGAAGTAACGCCGGGACGAAGTGGCGGAGTAGTTTCATCGAGCGGATTTTAGCATTAACCACGGAGGACACAGAGGACACGGAGAACGATTTAGACTGTCTGCATGAGCGATTTGGGGAAATTGTTGGTCGTGATCGGGGCAGTGGCCATCGTGACGGGGCTCGCGCTCATGCTTTTGGGACGGACCAACGTTCCTCTCGGGCGACTGCCTGGGGATATTGTTTATCGCGGGAAGAACAGCACGTTCTATTTTCCCTTAGCGACTTCAATATTGGTCAGCGTTGTGTTGTCCGTGGTGATGTATTTGATTGGGCGATTGCGGCGGTAAGAACTCGAGTCCGTGCCGCTGTTTCTTTCGGCCCTCGCGGGGCTTGCTCTCGTTCTGCTTTTGACCCACGGCTTGCGCCGTGGGCTTTATTCTGGCGCCGCGTCGCGGCTAAGTCCTGGACAGGCGGGCGCCACTTTAGGCCGAGGGCTGATGGCTGATAGCTGAGAACTGACAGCTCGGAAGCAATCGGCCTTGCGATAAACTCCTCACAGTGTCTCTATCCGACCAACTCGGATTCAGTTTTAAGCCTCCTGACCGGCGCATTTGGACGGTGCGCGATCTGGTGGCGGCGGTGCGCACGCATATTGAGCGCGAGTATGGCGACGCATGGGTGGAAGGCGAAATTTCGAATTTCCGGGCGCACGATTCGGGACATCTTTATTTCACTTTGAAGGATTCGAACTCGCAGATTCGTGCGGTGATGTTCCGGTCGCAGGCGAGGTTGCTGCGGTTTCGTCCGGAGAACGGCATGCAGGTGGTGCTGCGCGGGCGCGTCACGATTTACGAAGATCGGGGCGAGCTTCAGATTTCGGCGGAGTATCTGGAGCCCAAGGGCGCCGGCGCCTTGCAGATCGCATTCGAGCAACTGAAGGCGAAGCTTGAAGCCGAAGGGTTGTTCGACTCGGGACGCAAGAAGGCGATTCCGACTCTGCCACGGCGGATCGGGATTGTTACCTCTCCTCAAGCGGCGGCCTTACGCGACATTCTGAATATTCTTCTGCGGAGGCATCACACCGTCGGTGTTCTAATTTTTCCAGCACAGGTGCAGGGAGATGCGGCGAGCTCTGAAGTGGGCACGGGAATTCGCTACTTCAACAAGGCGCGCAACGTGGATGTGATCATCGTGGCGCGGGGCGGCGGTTCGGCGGAAGATCTGGCTGCGTTTAACAACGAAGGGCTGGCTCGCGTGGTGGCCGCATCTGAGATTCCTGTGATCTCCGCTGTGGGGCATGAGACTGATTTCACAATCATTGATTTCGTGGCTGACATGCGGGCTCCCACGCCTTCGGCCGCGGCTGAGTTGGTGATTCGATCGCGGCAGGAAGTGGAAGACCAGGCGGAGGCTCTGCGTCAGCGACTGGTTCGCGGCATGCGCTATCGGTTGCTGATGGGACGGCAGGCGCTGACAGAATTGGCGCAGCACGGGGCGTTTGGACGCATGGTGGATGTGATCAACCGGCGTCAGCAGAGACTTGACGATCTGAAAAACCGGTTGGACCGGGCCGAGCGGCAGATTTTGGAGCAGCAGCGGCGGCGACTGGAAACAGCGGCCGCGGCAGTACGGCACTATGATGTCCGGCGCATGCTTGGCGGTATTCGCAAAGAATTGGATTCTCGCGTGGCTACGCTCGCGGCAACTGCGCGGACTGTATTGCTGCGGCAAAGCGGCAGGCTGAACCAATTGACGGGACAGCTCGAGGCGCTCTCTCCGCTCGCGATTCTGGATCGCGGGTATGCTCTTGTGTTTGATTCGTCGGGAGCGTTGCTCAAGGATGCGGAACAGGTGAAGGCTGGAGATGAGATTTCGGCCCGGCTCGCTAAGGGGTCGGTGACTGCGACGGTGAAGCGACGAACGGAGACCTAGGTAAAGCGGCGGCGCAAACTTAAGAACTTTGTCGAGCTGCGCTCGACCTGGACGGGTCAGAGACCCGTCCCCACATGGCCTGTCCTGTCTCCAGCCTCATGCACGGCAAATAACTGCAGATTTCTTTACAAATCCTTTACTTCGATCAACATAGCGTGATTTGTTCCCCTCTGGATTACAATTGGTTTTGGCATTACTTTAACAACCGATTCATTTCCGGAGAGGGGTAGCACGTGAAGTTTTTCGTAGGGCCGTGGCCGCATATGTCAACGATTTCTGTCATCGACATTTTGCTGGTCGCTGTCATCATTTACGAACTGTTAGCCCTGATCAAGGGCACACGCGCGGCCTACATGCTGGTAGGCGTGGCGGCGCTGGCGCTGGCATTTTATTTTTCGCGCGCGGGCGAACTTACCACGCTGAACTGGTTGCTGAGCACACTCCTTCCGTATGCCGTGTTCGCATTGATCGTGATTTTCGCGGGGGAGATCCGTCAGGCCCTGGCCCGTTTGGGGCGCAGGCTTTTGCGGAGCAGGACTGCGGCTGCGGAAGCGGACGCTTACGACGACATTGTTCTCGCCGCTAATTTGTTTTCGCAGAACCAGACGGGCGCGTTGATCGTCATCGAGCGGGAAATTGGTCTGCGTACTTACATCGAGAGCGGGGTGCCGCTCGAAGCGCACCTTTCGTACGATCTGTTGGCTACGATTTTCCGTCCCAGCGCTCCTTTGCATGACGGCGCGGTCATTGTGCAGAAAGACCGCATTGCGGCAGCGGCGTGCTTCCTGCCGCTGTCGATGAATCCTGTGCTCTCGACCCAACTGGGGACGCGGCATCGCGCCGGAATCGGCGTGACCGAGGAGACCGATGCCATTGCGGTCATTGTTTCCGAGGAAACTGGCGCCATCAGCCTGGCAGTAGGTGGAACCATCGAGCGCGATCTGACGGTGGAACATCTGCGGGAGCGTATTGGAGAACTCCTGCGCCGCTATGTGCCGCCCTCAACGTTGCCTACGCCCATGACCAACGGCGACGAGGATACCGGATCGGACGACACGCAGAGACTTTCTCCGCCGCATGTGAGCGATACGCGAGTTAGCTCTGGGGGCGACCGCTAGATGAAAGACTTCATCCGGCAGCACGTGCTGCACAATTTGGGCATCAAGCTGTTATCCCTGGCGCTGGCTGTGGGGTTGTGGCTGGCCGTGGCCAGTGATCCGGTGGCAGAGGTCGCGGTCGAAGTCCCCATTGAGTTTCGCAACATTCCGGAAAACCTCGAGATCAGTACCGAGAGCATTCCGCGAGCTGAAATCCGGGTGCGCGGTCCGCAGCGAGTGGTGCGGCGCCTGCAACCGGCGGACATCTATGCCGAGATCGAACTGGGCGGGATGAAACCGGGGGAACGAACGTTTGACCTGACGGCGCAGCAAGTCCATAAACCCCGAAGCCTTGAAGTCGAACAGGTAATTCCGAACCAGTTTCACCTCACTTTTGATACTCGGCTTACGCGGCAGGTTCCGGTGCGTCCGCGGGCTTTTGGCAACTTCGCGGCGGGCTACCAGATCGGGCGTATTGACGCGGACCCGGCCACGATTACGATCAGCGGGCCCAACAAACGGGTCGCGGCGGTCGAGGCCGCGATTACCGATGCCATCGACGCTAGCGGCACCATGGACCGGGCGACATTCGTGCGGCATGCTTACGTTTCTGATCCCCTCGTGCAGGTAATGAACCCCAATCCGGTGCGGGTCACGGTTATCATGGAAAAAGCCCCTGCCGGAACCGGCGGCCGCTAAAGCATTTCCAATTCAGCATGACAACCCAGACGCGACAGCTCTTCGGCACCGATGGGATTCGCGGCGTCGCCGGCGAATTTCCCCTGACCCAGGACAGCACATACATGATTGGCCGCGCGCTGGGCCATGATCTGAAACGTTCCGGCGGAACCGGACGAGTTGTGATCGGGCAGGACACGCGCCAATCCAGCGCCTGGATTGCAGACCGGGTCACGCACGGACTCACCGCCAGCGGAATTGAAGTCCACAGCGCCGGCGTGATTACCACGCCGGGAGTCGCTTATCTGGCACGCTCCCGCAAGTACGCAGCGGGCGTGGTTATTTCGGCGTCGCATAATCCGTGGACAGACAATGGCATCAAGGTATTTTCCGGCGACGGCTACAAGTTGCCGGATTCGCACGAGATTGCGATCGAGCAGGAAATTTTTGCTCTGCTGCAGAACCCCGAAGCGCACGTGGATTCATCGTTCCAACTGGGCCCGAGTCTGCCCGGCCAGGCTGAACTGCGCCACGCCTATATCGCATGGCTGGCGAAGAACGTCGGCGCGGACCTTAGTGGGCTACGCGTGCTAGTGGATTGCGCCAATGGCGCAGCCGCGGTGGAGGCGCCCGAACTATTCCGGCTATGTAACATTAAGGCGACCTTTCTCAGCGCGGCTCCTGACGGCAAGAACATCAACGATAATTGCGGCGCCTTGCATCCTGAAACCGTGGCCCGGGCGGTAGCGGAAAAACCCGGTCAATTTGACCTGGGCGTAACCTTCGACGGCGACGCCGACCGCGCGCTTTTCTGCGATGCCAATGGGCGGGTGGTGAATGGAGACGCCGTTCTATTACTCGCGGCGCGTCATCTCAAATCGCATGCGGCCCTGCCCGGAGATACCGTGGTCGCGACCACGATGTCGAACATGGGACTGGAAATTGCGTTACGCAACTCTGGCATTCGCCTCCTGCGCGCCAACGTCGGCGACAAATACGTGCTGGAGGAAATGCAGAAGAGTGGCGCCGTGCTGGGCGGAGAACAATCCGGCCACATTATTTTCCGGGACGGCGAAGCCACCACCGGCGACGGTCTGATGACCGCACTGCGCGTGATGGAAACCATGGCGCGCACTAAGAAACCGCTGGCCCAGCTAGTCGGCGACCTGAAGGTGTTTCCCCAGATGATTCAGAACGTGCGGGTGCGCGAAAAAGTGCCATTCGCCAAAGTGCCGGAAATTCAAAAAGCAATCGACGACGCCGAACGCGAATTGGACGGGAATGGACGCGTAGTAGTTCGCTATTCAGGGACAGAAGCGCTGGCGCGGGTAATGATTGAAGCCGAGTCGGAAGAGAAGATGAAGGTGCTGGCGCAGAATATTGCGGGAGCCATCAAGAAGGCGCTGGGAGCGTAGCTACCACGGGCCGGTCACCACTGCCCACGTGGGGACGGGTCTCCGACCCGTCCGGGCCGAGCGGGGCTCGGCTACGGTTTTTAGGACTTGACCCGAATTTCACTCTAAGACTCGAAGGACGTCGGGAAAAACACTGTCGAGCTTCGCTCGACTTGGACGGGTCGGAGACCCGTCCCTACACAGACTGTTACGCTTCTACTGCTTAGTCTAAGTCGCGCCAGTTTTGGCCTACGCCTACCTCGACCAGCAAGCGGAACCGTTAGTGGATGGACATTTTCCATTTGCTCGCGCACCAGAGTACGCATGGTCTCGACTTCTTTTTCTGGAACTTCGAAGACCAACTCATCATGCACCTGCAGGGTCATGCGCGACTGTAAACCTTGTTCGCGCAGAGCAGCAGCGATCCGGATCATCGCGATCTTGATCAGATCAGCCGCCGTGCCCTGCAATGGAGTGTTTACGGCGGTGCGTTCGGCGAAGCCGCGCTGGTTGGCATTCTTGCTGTTGATGTCCGGGATCGGCCGTACGCGTCCGAACAGCGTTGTTACTTTCTGATCGCGGCGAGCTTCTTCCAGAGTCTTGTCGATGAAGGCACGAACGCCTTTGTACTTTTCAAAATAAGCGTCGATGAACTGCTTGGCTTCCCGAGGCTCAATCCCAAGGGTTTGCGACAGGCCGAACGCGGAGAGGCCGTAAACAATTCCGAAATTCACGACCTTGGCCTGCCGGCGATGATCGGCGGTGACCATCAGTGGCGGTACGCCGAAAACTTGCGAAGCGGTGAGGGTGTGGATGTCATCGCCACGGCGGTAGGCTTCCACCAGCAGCGGATCTTTCGAGAAGTGGGCCAGCAGCCGCAGTTCGATCTGCGAATAATCCGCGGCGAGCAGCACGTGGCCTGGTTCTACCGTGAAGGCGGCGCGAATTTCGCGGCCCAGTTCGGTGCGGATGGGGATGTTTTGCAGATTGGGATTGGCCGACGACAATCTTCCTGTGGCCGTACCGGTCTGACCGAATGTGGTGTGCAGGCGACCCGTGGCGGGATTGAGCAGTGCGGGCAGTGCGTCCACGTAAGTGGATTTCAGTTTGGAAAGCTGGCGATATTCGAGCACCAGGCGCGCGATATCGTGGGTCAGGGCTAGTTGTTCGAGGACGTCGACCGCAGTGGAGATGGTCTTGCCCTTGCCGTACTTCACCGGCTTGGGCAGATTCATCTGATTGAACAGGACGTCGCCCAGCTGCTTGGGAGAATTGATATTGAAACGCGAGCCCGAATGCTGATAAATCTCGTTGGCTTTTGCCTCGACTTCGCGCTCCAGCCGCGACGACATCTCTTCCAGGACTTTGCGATCGATCTTGACCCCGGCCTGCTCCATGCCAGCCAGCACCTTGACGAGTGGCAAATCGATTTCTTCGTACAACTTCAGCAATCCGGCGTTTTCGATTTCACGGCGAAGCGCGGTTGCAAAACGGCCGGTAACGTCCGCCGATTCGGCCAGCGTGCCTCCGAGTTTGAGATTGAAGCGGCGCAGCGCCACCTCGGGCAGGCGGTGCGAGGAATACGTAGGATCGAGCAGGTAGGAGTACAGCATGGGATCGTGCCGTACGCCGCGCAACGTGATGCCTTGAGATTCCAGAGCGTGAATCGCCGCCTTGTAGTCATGAATCGACTTGGGTACGGCCTCGTCCTCCAGCGCGGAACGCAGACGCGAACCTGCCTCCGCCTGCATCGACACGGTCACGGCTGTGCCGGGCTCCGCGGAAATCGCGATGCTCTTTGCCGGAGCAACTTCGGGGGCCGCAGTCGGTGAGTGGGAGCATGCTGCCTTGCGGCTCGTCTACTTCTTCCTCGTCTTCATCAGCGGTGACAGGGGATTCGGCTTCGATGGCGACCGAAAGACTATTGGTGGGAGAGACTTTTTTCAGCACCGCTTCCACGTCAGCCTGGGATGCAGCCTCGGTGTAATGCGCTTCTGTCACTTCCACTACCGGCAATAATTCCTTCAGCAGGGAAGTGAACTCGAGCTCGGTGAACAGGGTGCGCAGGGCTTCGATGTCGGGGGCGCCGGCGCGCATCGCATCCAGATTCAGATCGACCGGGACATTGCAGTCGATGGTTGCCATGCGTTTGCTGAAGAGAACGATGTCGCGATTGTTCTCGAGCGATTCGCGGTACGATTTCTTCTCTACCTCGGCAGCGCGATCGAGGGTCTGCTCTACCGTCCCAAAACGCTTGATGAGTTCTACCGAACCTTTGTCGCCGATGCCGGGGGCCCCTGGAATGTTATCGACCGAATCGCCGCGCAGGGCCATCACGTCCACCACGCGTCCGGGAGGGACGCCGAGAATCTCTTCCACTTTTTGCGCGTCGCAAATCAGATTGTCTTTGGGTGGATTCAGGACAAGGACCTTGTCGTTGACCAGTTGCAGCATGTCCTTGTCGCTCGAAACCACATAGACCAGATAGGACTCCGCCACGGCCTTACGGGCGAGGGTGCCGATTACGTCGTCGGCTTCGTAGCCCGAGAGTTCGAGGATGGGAATGCGATAGGCCTCGAGCGCGCGGCGGATGTAGGGCACCTGCTGCACCAGTTCGCGCGGGCATCTCGCTGCGGTTGGCTTTGTAGCCGAGGTATTCGACTTCCTGAAAGGTCTGGGTTTTCAGATCGAACTTGCGGATTTTGGTAACGGCCTCCGCCTCCTGTTTGCGGAAAGTGGGCGCGGCCACGTCGAACACCGCCGCCAGATATTCGGGCGAGAAGTCATCGCGCAATTTGCGCAGCATGTTGACGAAGACGTAGGTGGCGGCCGTGGGCAGTCCGGTCTTGGTGGTCATGCCGCGCTGCCGCGCCATGGCGTGGTAGGCGCGGAAGATGAAAGACATCGCATCCATGAGGAAGATGCGGCGACCATCGGTCACGGTCAGCTTGGGCGGCGCGGGCCGGGTGTCCGGAGCGGCTTCTGGCGGGGCAGTCGATTGTTTTCTTCGGGGAGGCAACGAGCTAAGTTTAGCAGGACGACCAGTTGTTAGTTCGCGGTTCCCGGTTCTCAGTTAATCGGCTACTGGTTTTCCGTATTGGGTTTGATAGTGGAGTTTGATTACGCCGCATGTGCCTTGTTCCTGCGAATAGACGACGCAGGTATCGAAGGGGCGGGAATAGACGTGCAGGCTCACGGCCCGCTGGTTAAATTCACGAGGATTGTAGACGCGGTGCACGGGCTCGAGAGGATCGACGGCGCAAGGCTGGCGAGGATTCATCTCTACGGTGTCGGCGGTTTCGAGTCTCGCAGGTGCCCTGTTCCAGATCCTGCGAAATGGTGCGGTAATTCTCTACCCGCAGACGGCCGATGGGGACGGCCATCCAGCAATTCTGTTCGCGATGATTGTGAATCGAACTGGCCTGGCCGATTTCCCAGCAGATGGCTACCAGTTCGTAGAGCGACGTCTTGTCGATCAGATTGCGGGTGTAGTGCTGGCGGTCCCAGGTCAGATAGGGCGTTAGCGTGTCGGGTGCGACCGGGGTGTTCTGCAAGAACTGGATGATCTGGTCGATATGGGTGAAGGCGGGCTCGGGAAATTTTCTCAGCTCCGCTACAAAATCCTGGATGGGAAGCGGTTTCGACAGCGCTGGAGTTTCCATATTCACTTCCTGCAAAACTCAGTATATGCCTGACTACTCCACGAACATGCAGTCGCCGTAGGAATAGAACCGGTAGCGCTCGGCCACCGCATGGCCGTAGGCTTCGAGCACTTTCTGCTGGCCGCCGAAGGCGCATACCAGCATCAGCAGCGTGGATTGTGGCAGATGAAAATTAGTGAGCATCGCGCTTACGACTTTGAATTCGTATCCCGGATAAATGAAGATGTCGGCCTCGCCGCTTCCCGCCTGCACCCGGCCCGATTTCGCGGCGGAATATTCGAGCGTTCTCACCGTGGTGGTTCCGATGGCAACGACGCGCCGTCCGGCATCCAGAGCGCGATTGATCGCAGACGCCGCTTCCGTGGAGATGGAGTAGGCCTCGCGATGCAGTTTGTGATCTTCCACCCGCTCTTCGCGGACAGGCTGAAATGTTCCGAGTCCTACATGCAGTGTGACTTCCGCAGTCTCAATGCCTCGTGCTTTGATGCGAGCCAGAATTTCCGGGGTGAAATGCAGGCCTGCCGTGGGCGCCGCCACTGAGCCTTTTTCGCGCGCATAAACCGTCTGATAACGCTGCCGGTCGGCGGGACTGTCGGATCGGTCTATGTAAGGTGGGAGGGGCACATGACCAATACGTTCGACGGCGGCAAAAAAGTCCGGCACGGCAGCGAAGCGGATGCGACGCTCTCCGAAGCTGCCTCGGGCCATGACTTCAGCTTGCAGTTCGTCCTCTGGTCCGAAGAACAAGTGCTCGCCCACTCCTATCTTTCGTCCGGGACGAACCAGGCACTCCCATTCATTGGGCTGTTGCGATAGCTGGTGGGTCAGGAGTACCTCGATCTGGCCGCGTAGAAAATCGCGGGAGGCAGGATTCGAGCCGCTCAGCGGTTGGGCTTTTGATCCGCTCCTTCTGCCGAAGAGGCGGGCGGGAAAAACACGGGTGTTGTTAAACACGACCAGGTCGTCAGGTCTGAGCAGGTCAGGGAAATCGCGGAATTGGGAGTCGCGCAACTGGCCCGAGCTGCGATTCAGATGCAGAAGCCGGGAAGCCGCCCGGTCGGACAATGGTTCCTGGGCGATGAGTTCTTCAGGAAGTACAAAATTGAAATCGGAAACCAGCACTTTGGTTGATTATAGGGCGCTCATATCCGTTCAAAAAACGAATGTAATTGTCTGTAAACGACGTTGTAACCGCCAATCGCTTCAGTTACCATACGCGGAAACAGCTGGGGCTGGCCGTTCTACCTTCCTGAAACGATGCCTAGCGAACGTCAATATCGGCGAGAAATTGTCCTCTTCGGCAGGGCGCTGCACGAGCGCGGCTACGTAGCTGCCATGGATGGCAATCTTTCGGTGCGCCTTGACGACCACCGCATTCTGGCCACGCCGACCTCGATGTGCAAGGGCATGATGAAGCCTTCAGACCTGGTCATCGTAGACATGGAAGGCCGTCGCGTGGAAGGCCGTCGCGATGTGTCGAGCGAGATCGCCATGCACCTGCTGATTTACCGCCTGCGGCCGGATGTGCAGGGAGTGGTGCATGCGCATCCTCCGACCGCGACCGGATTTGCCGCCGCAGGCATGGCACTCAACCAGCCACTGGTGTGCGAAGTCGTGATCGGGCTGGGCTCCATCCCCCTGGCAAAATATGGCACGCCGGGGACGCCGGAGCTAACAGCTGCGCTCGAGCCTCTTGTGCCCCAGTACGACGCGCTCTTGATGTCGAATCATGGCGTGGTTGCCTATGGAGCTGACTTGCATCACGCATACATGAAGATGGAGACGGTCGAGCATTTCGCCAAGATTGCACTGGTCACCCATCTGTTGGGACAGCAGAAGCCTTTGGGCAGCGAAGAGCTGGGGAAATTGATGGCGGCGCGGAGCAAGTATCAGGGATCGCGATCGGCCGCGCCCTTGCCGTTGGCCGTTCCCTTCGATGGTGAGGCTGAGGCTTGTCCGCAGCCTGCGGCCCGACCACCGCGCCGGGTGCGTCACCGCTAACTCAACCCGTGTGGCGCGGGCGCCCGCGCCCGCGTGAGAGATTCCAGCTAGAAGGAATGTAGCAACAATTCATTCTGTACAGGTCGTCACTTTGGCGCTTCCAGCTTAAAGGCGGCGGGCGGGGGCACCCGCCCTACACCTGCATTTCCTAGTCCCCGCCGATTCTGAATCTCACTCCGGCTCTGACGTTTGCTCCCAACGCTGGGTATCCCACGACTTCCTGGTATGCCTTGTCGAAGGCGTTCTCGAGATTCGCGTAGGCCGTGATGCGGGACGTGATTGCGTACCATCCGCCAATATCCACGCGGGCGTAGCCGGCCGCGTGGTTAATGCCGTAACCGAGGAAATCTGAATCGAGACGCCTGCCGATAAAGCTTCCTCCGAGATTGGCTCCCCAGCGGTTGGTCAGGTAAGTCAGTAACAAACTTCCCGAATGTTTGGGACGCCGCAGCAAAGCCTGGCCGGGCTCAAGCAGCGGATCGAAGGCGAACGGCTGCTCCAGAATTTGAGTCGATGTGTAAGTGTAGGAGCCGTCCAGTGACAGTTTGGCCAGCGGACGTCCATGGAACTCAACTTCCGCACCGTGCGCCAGGGCTTCATTCACGTTGACGTACTGTCCGCAAAACGCGATGGTTGGAGGGCATTGGGTCCCGGTCAGGAAATTGAAATCGATTTTGTCGCGAAACAGGCCGTTGAAGTAGGTCGCGGTGAACGAGTAGTTCCGGGAAAACTTCTGCTCGAAGCCGGCTTCAAAAGAACGTGCCTTCTCCGGTTGCAGCGCAGGATTGGGGAGTACCGGAAAACCTCCGCCGTTGCCAAACGACTGCGCGAAACTCGGTTCCTTAATACCGGTGGCGTAACTGAAACGGAAGCGCGTGCCGGAAAAGAAGTTTCCTCCATGGAAGGCGGTGAATCCCAGCGCAAGGCGAGGCACAACTTTATTTCCAAAACTCTCGTTGTGGACAAAGCGTGCCCCGGCTACGAGAGACAAACGCCCGAGCGTGAGAACCTGCTGGCCGTAAACCGCATGGTTCAGGCGGACGCCGTGACTCAACGAATCGGGAAGACTGCCGGTGGTTCCGTTTTCATCCTCGAACTCGTATCCCACCGTCGTCTGGGCCCAGCTGCGTTCGGTGTAGTCGCCCTGGTAGTCAAAACCGGCGCGATTGATGTTGGTGATGGAGTGAAACGGAGTATCGATCTGGTTGCCGAAAGGATCGACGCGGCCGGGTTGATTGACGGGCTGTATGTTGGTGCGGTGCAGCGCGTACTCGAAGCCGGTGAAGCGATGCTGCCAGCGCGAGGGACCTGCAATGGTCAACTCGGCGCTGCCCAGCAGATTATTTTGGCGCGCGCGCTGGTCGAAGTCCGGAGGCAGGATGGGATCGCCGTTGAAAGTCCAATAGCTTTGCACGCCGGTGGCGCTGTTGGAATGGCGGGCGCGCAAACGTAATGCTGCCCAATCGGTGAGTCTCACTCCAACATTTCCGCCTTGCTGAGAATTGGAGTAGTCGTCGTTCGGGCCCTGTCCCATGGTGTTGAACTGGTCGCCGAACAAGTTGTAATCGAAGCGGCCATTAGCGCCAGCGAGCGAAGCGTATCCGTTTGCGGTTCCGAGGTTGCCGCCGTCGGCGCCGAAGCGCAATTCGGGAACACGCGTGCTTCCGGTGCGGGTGAAAACTTGTACAACGCTGGTCATGGCGTCGGAACCGTAAAGTGTGCTCTGCGCGCCGCGGACGAACTCCATCCGGTCCGCGCCCATGAGGGGCAACACGCCGAAGTCAAATATCCCACCGGGATCGTTGACGGGAACGTCGTCGACGATCACTTTGTTGTAAGTTGACTCGCCACCGCGCACGAATAAGGACGACAGCCCGCCGCGCTGTCCCGCCGTGCTCACCACTGCACCGGGAAGAAAATGCAGAGTGTCATCGGCCGCCACCGGGCGCATGACTTCCAGTTGTCCGGAGTTCAGAATTTCGACGTCTGCCCCAGCGACACTACCCGGAACCAGGGTGCGCGTGGCGCTGACGTTTACCGTTTCCGTGGCTGGAGCCAGTCGAAGGGCGACTGTGATGGTTTCCGCGGCAGGCAAGGAGACGTTAATCGTCTGCTCGGCGAAACCTGCGGCTAGCACAAGCACGCGGTAGGAAGCATCGTCTGGTGCACGAAGTGTTGCCAAACCATCTGGCGAAGTCGTCTGAATATCGACCGGGGTTGACGAGTCGTTGCGGAATACTTCGACCTGAGCCCCGGCAATCGTGGCTGACCTGGGATCGACAACCTTCACCTTGAAATCGGCAGCCGACGCTGCTGCCAGCAGGAATAAAACAGAGACGAAAATTCCGAAGAACCGCATGCACTCCTCCTTTGTCACGCGAAAGGGGTTGGTGTGGACGGTTCACGCCGGTCTCCTGGCTTGCGAGTAAGGACGTTCGTGTCCGGACAAATACAACCGGCCTTCCCGGGCTTCCCCAGTGACCGGCTGCGATTTCCTCGCTTACAGTTGCGCGGCAGCGCGGGGTTCTCACCCGCTTCCCTCCTCGTCGTGTGACGAGGTGCGCGAACCAAAGAAATTGTGAAAGAACTGAACTGATGTGGTTGGGAAAATTTACTAGCTCGCGGGAATGAAGTCAAACGTTTGGATGATGGCGGACGGGCATTCCACCCGTCTCGAAGTTTGCTTACTTAAAGGTTGCTTCCGGCAAGAGCGCTGTCGAGCTCCGCTCGACCGGACGGGTCGGAGACCCCGTCCCTACACGGTCTGTGACAGTTCACAGGGTGTGTAGATAGGCCAGCAGATCCTGGACTTGTTGCTGTGACATCGTTTGGCCGAAGGCCGGCATCATGTTCCGGCCGGTTACGATCATTTCGCCGACGCGTTCGTCATTTGCCGGCATTCCACTTTCTGACAGAAACTTTTTCTTGAACACGCCCTGCAGGCTGCGTCCCTTTTTGTCGCGAGATGAATAGGGTTCGTGGCAGCGATCGCAATATTGGTCGTAGAGCCGGCGTCCGGCGGCCTGTTGCGCATTCAATCCGAGTTCAGCATCGCTCTTGCGGCGCTGCACGTCGCAGCCCATCGCCAGCATCAGGATGGCGGCCGCGAGAACAAGAGAATAGTAGTTCCGGAGCGGTGAGCCGAGCGCGGCAGAATAAGAAACTTTCATTGGTCTTCTAAATTTGCCCCCTCGAAAGCAGTTCGCCGAAATGCCAACCCTGGGGCAGAAGTACAATAGTAGAGCACACCCATGGCTGCCGCCATCCAACGCGTCACAGTCAAGCGAGTCTACGAGCCGGCCGCGCACGGCGATGGCTATCGCGTTCTGGTGGACCGGCTGTGGCCCCGGGGAATCAGCAAGGACCGGGCGGCCCTGCACGCCTGGTTACGCGACCTCGCTCCCTCGGACGAACTGCGGCACTGGTTTCATACTCGCCCCGAAAGCTGGCTGACTTTCCGCAAGCGTTATCTCAAGGAGTTGGCGTTGCCCCAGGCAGCAAAGTCTCTTGAGGAACTTTACCGGCTGGCGCATCGGAAGAGAAACCTTACACTGCTGTTTGCTTCGAAAAATCTAGAACACAATAACGCCGTAGTCTTGAGGGACCTACTGGGAGGCATGCGGAAACCCCCGACCGGAACGGGCCCCGGCGCAGCGCGTCTGATGCGTAGCCGCCAAGCCAAGAGCAGGCCCAGATAGGCGGTTCCGTGCTGCGGTGGCAACCAGTGTTACCATTTCCGGTCTGCATGAAACAGGGGCTCGCAACCGCACTCAAGGCAGTGGCCGGACTTGCTGGCGCTGTAGCTCTCTTAGCCCCTATCACCGACACAGGATTGGTCATAACCGGGATCGCTCTCTTGGTAGCAATCATCGCAGGGGTAATAGGCATTCACCTAAGCGATGACGACGAGGATCAAACAGGCGGTTATTGGCCACAGGACCCCAATTCTCCTGACTCAAAATAGGCTGGCAAGACCAACTTCCGACTAGGTTCCCGGAGTTCGCGGGCGAGGGCGCCCGCCCCACACATGCAAATTTTGATCATATTTCTTGGGTTTGTCGTCGTTCAGGATTTCGGCGACGATGTTGTCGATGACTTCGTTGATGCGCTTGTCGGGCAGATTGAAGTTGTTCGACAGGATGGAAAACGCCACCACCTGGCCGTGATTCGTCGTGGCATATCCCGACAGTGTTTTGACTCCGCCCAGAGAGCCGGTCTTCGCGTGGACGCGGCCTTGCGCATCCACGTTTTTGAAACGATTGGATAGAGAGCCGTCGGTGCCGGAGAGTGGCAGCGTGTCGCGAAAACTTGCGCCCCAGGGTTGCGAGTCAGCGTAGCGCAGCAACTGGACGACGGCGCGCGGGGTCACCAGGTTTTGGCGCGAGAGGCCCGAGCCGTCGTAAAACGAATACTGATCGCCCGTGATCCCGGCCTGGTTCAGAAATCCGCGCAACACTTCGAGTCCGCCCTCGACCGTCCCTGCCGTACCTTTTTCACGTCCCAGCAGGCGCAGCAGAATTTCGGCATGCAGATTCTGGCTGACTTTATTGATGACCCGGACATCCTCAATCAGCGGTTTGGACTGATAGTTCGCCAGTACCAGAGGCTGGTTCTGAAACGCGCGCGCAGACTCGTCGCCCCCGCGAGCGGCGGCGGAAGCCGTGACCGTCAAAGTCGAAAGACTGGACAGCTCGGTGTGCCGCGTCTTCTGCTTGCCATACACGGCGATGCCACGGACTTCCAGCAGGTGGCGAAATAGATCTGCCGCGAACTCTGCCGGATCTTCAATGGCGAGAGCCTCGTTGGCTCCGGTGTCCCCGAGTGGCATGTTGCCCCACAGGGTCAGCGTAGTGGCGCCGGGTTCGCGATTGATAAAAATCTTTCGACCCGTGCCGGCGGGCGTGGTCATGATGCGATTGTCGATGCGATAGTAATCCGCGAACGGAGTAATGCTGACGAAGGCGCGATCGCCGGCGCGATCGGCAGGCAGGATGTTCACGAAAATTACATTGTCATTGATGGTGAGAGCGGAGACGGGAGCGCCGTCGGCCCAAACGAGATCGTCCTGACTCCAACCTTCGCCGTAGCGTTCGAAGGCAAAGTAGGAGTCGTCGGCGATGATGTCGCCGTCCACGTACTTCACACCTTTTTGCGCCAGAGTGTCGGCCAACTGTTCCAGCACTCGGATGGGATGATCATTGCGTTCGGTGTGCAACGCGTAGGGCAACTCGCGGCCGGAAAGATTGGGATCGCCACGCCCCACCAGCACGAGATCTCCAGTGAGACGGCCGTGGGTGTCCAGAGTACCGTTGGTTTCGACCGTTGTACGAAACGTGTAGTCGGATCCGATCAGGGCCATGGCCGCCGCGGTGGTGAACAACTTGGTGTTGGAGGCGGGCGTGAACAGCTTGTCCGCATCGCGGGCGTAGAGAACTTTGCCGGCGGGAAGCGAAACCACCTCGATGCCCCAGAAGCCGCGGGCGAGGTCAGCAGATTGCAAAATGGCAGTGATGCGTTTGTCTAGAGGCTTGCGCGAGGCGGCATGCAGTTGCGTACATAGCAACAGGCACAGGGCGAACCGCGCTAAGAAGCGTATGCGGCGCATCGTGAATGAATTGTACATCGGGGATTGTGTGGGGCGGAGACTCTTGTCCCGCCGCTTGGACGCGGGTTTTGAAGTCGCGGGGGTGAAACAGCCCGAGGGTCAAATTAATAAACGTCAAAGGCGGCGAGCGGGGGCGCCCGCCCTACACATTCGTCAGGGTTTAGAATCGCTGGATGCGTCCGGTGTTTGAATGGCAGATTGGGTCACGGACTGTGCAGTTGGGCAAACGCACGCTAATCATGGGCGTGGTCAACGTTACGCCGGACTCGTTTTCTGACGGCGGTGCCCACTTCGATCGTGCGCAAGCAGTTGAGTATGGGCTCAAGCTTCTGCAGGATGGCGCGGACATCATTGACGTGGGTGGAGAATCCACGCGGCCCGGAGCCAAGGTAGCTTCCGCGTCCGAACCCGGAGATGTTTCCGAGAAGGAAGAACTCGACCGGGTCATCCCCGTAATTTCGGGGGTGAAGCAAAAGAATCCGAAGGCAATGATTTCTGTCGACACCTACAAATCGGGCGTCGCCCGGGCCGCGGTGAAGGCGGGAGCGGAAATCGTCAATGACGTCAGCGGCTTTCTCTGGGATCCACAAATGCGGAAGACTCTGGCCGAACTGAAGTGTGGCGCAATTCTGATGCACATGAGAGGGCGTCCGCAGGAGTGGAAGACCTTGCCGCCGCTGTCAGACGTGGTGACGGTAGTCAAGCGCGAATTGCGGGAACGCGCCGACGCAGCAGCGATCGCCGGAATGAAACGTGAACGCATGGTGCTCGATCCCGGGTTCGGATTCGGCAAGAACCGGGAAGAGAACTATCCTCTGCTCAAGCGCTTCGAGGAGTTCCACCAACTCCGCTTCCCGCTGCTGGTGGGAGTTTCACGAAAATCCTTCATTGGACGTGCCCTGGCGCATAACGGCACCGAGCCAGCCGTCTCGGACCGGCTGTTCGGGACTCTGGCTGCCGAAACGGTGGCGATCATGAAAGGCGCTCACATCGTCCGCACGCATGATGTCCGCGCCTGCGCCGACGCGGTGCGGATCGCGGACCTGGCAACCAGCTAGGACTTCTCAGACTGACAACGCATTCGCAAACTTGCGAATAATTTCCGATTCCAGTTTTTTGTTCCACGCCATTCCAATGTCCCATTCCGCATAGGAACTGTGGATGGGCGCGAATTTCACTCCACTTACGTGCATGGCGCGGGCTGCCCGTGGCACCAGTGATACGCCGATTCCGGCGCTCACCAGATTGAGGATGGTGAACATGTCGTTGGGTTCGTAGACGATTCTTGGAGTGAATCCGGAGCGGTCGCAGAGGCTGATGCAGTGATCGTGATAGGTCGCCGAGGCTCCGCGATCGATAAGAATGAAAGGCTGATCCTGAATGCCTTTCATCGTCAGCGGCCCGGTAAACTTTTCTGACGTGGCAATGGTCAGGCGCTCGGTCAGCACCTTTCGCACCGCCACCTGGGGATGTTTCACCGGCAGACGCACGAAGCCGACGTCGAGGCGGCCAGCGATGAGCGCCTCGATCTGGCGGAGGGTGGACATGTCCGCGATCTCGATTTCAACGCCTGGGGAGCTTTCACGGAACTTTAACAGCGCGCGGGGAACCAGACTGTGCACGGTCGACATGCCGACGCCAAGCCGAAGCCTGCCCAGTTCGCCGCTGGTGGCGCCGCGCACGGCCTCGAATGCGATATCGACATCGTGAACGATTCTGCGGGCCTCTTTATAAAACATCGCGCCGGCCGGAGTCAGCGCAACCCCGCGCCGGTTGCGGACGAGCAGCGGCCCGCCGACCTTCTCCTCCAGACTTCGGATGCGTTTGCTCAAAGCCGGCTGGGAAATGTGCAGCCGCGTTGCTGCTCGGCCGAAATGAAGTTGTTCGGCGAGCACCACAAAAGAGGCCAACTCTTCGGTTTCAAGGGCCATAAGCAGAAGTTATCACAGGATTCCAAACATTTCATTGGACGAATCGACCTCCCGGATCATCTACTACTATGAAAGAGAGGTATCCGGTATGTCGCTAACCGCCATCATAGGAATCATCGCTGCCATTTGCACCACGGGGGCATTCATCCCGCAGATCGTAAAGCTGCGCAAGCAGGGTGGCGAAGACCTCTCCTATTTCATGTTGTTTCTGTATCTGACGGGCGTGCTGCTCTGGCTGGCCTACGGGATTCGAGTCCACGCCGTGGCCGTGGTTTGGGCGAACGCGATGGCTGCAATACTTGTGCTGATTTCGATTGTGCTGAAAGCGAATCCGCCGAAAAGTAAACTGGGTAAGGCGGCGAAGCGACTGCGGATCGCCGTGGATATGGACGAGGTCATCGCGGATGCTTTCGGGAAGCACCTGAACCACTACAACCAGAGGGTGGGTGCGAATCTAACCCCTGAGATGGTCAGCAAGAAGGGCCTGGCCGCGCTGATTCCGGCCGAACTGCGCGAGGATTACCACGCGGTTCCACATGCCGACGGATTCTTCGCCGACTTGAAGGTGATCGAGGGTAGCCAGGAAGCGCTCCTGGAGCTCTCGCGAAATCACGACGTCTACATTACCAGCGCAGCCATGGAAGTTCCGGCTTCATTCGCGGACAAATTCCAGTGGATGGAAACGCATTTCCCTTTCATCCCGCCCAGCCGGATTGTGTTCTGCGGAGACAAGGAGATCGTCAACGCCGACGTGCTGATTGACGACCGTTCGCGGCACTTCAGGGGATTTCGCGGTATGGGAATTCTGTTTACGGCTCCGCACAATGCCAACGAGGCGGCGCCTTTACGCGCACACAACTGGAACGATGTTCTTGAGATTCTGGGGAGCGCAACACCGGAACCCGCTGGAGCGGAACAGCTTTCTAGAAAGCTTTCGATGAATCCAGCAGGATCGTAATTGGGCCGTCGTTGACCAGTTCCACCTGCATCATCGCCTGAAACTTTCCCGTTTCGCAGCGCATCCCGGCGGCGCGGACCTTCTCCACAAAGTATTCATACAGTTGGCGCGCCTTCTCGGGCGGAGCGGCATGGTCAAAAGACGGGCGTTTGCCGCGTCGCACATCGCCGTAGAGCGTGAACTGAGAGACCACCAGCATGCTGCCTTCCGCGTCAGGCAGGGACAAGTTCATCTTTCCGTCGCTGTCCTCAAAAACCCGCAAGCCTGTGATCTTGTCAGCCAGATAGTCGGCGTCCGTTTCTGTATCCTCTCGTGCGACTCCCAACAGAACGAGCAGTCCGCGACCAATGTCGCCTACCACATCGTTGCCCACGGTCACGCGGGCGCGGCTTACTCGCTGCACCACGGCTCGCATGAGTTATTTCGCCTCTGCCGGCAGCATGCTTTCCTGGCCGGCCACGGCCAGCCAACGATGATCGCGATAAACATAGATATCAGTGAACCGGACTCTGGCGATCGTGTTGCCTTGCGCGTCCACCAGCGTAGCCAGGCCGCGAATGTAGCCGAAATCACCGAAAACGTGCGGCCTGAGTTCGCTGAGGATATTTTTGCCGGGACGACGATGCGGAATCTGGGCCAGAGTTTCTGCCCGATCGTGAAGCGCGCCGCTGGGATCGGCGTCCTGGAATTCGTCGGCCAGGATCCAGCCGACGGCATCGGCGTCGCGCAATTCAAGCGCAGCCGCCCAGGATTGTTCGATCTGAACCAGGATATCGGCTTCCTTACCCTGATGGCTGGGACAGTCGGCAGCCTGGGCCGGCAGCAAGAATATCGAGAACAAAATAGAACATAACAAGAGCTTCACGTGTTGTGTCCTCTGAAGGAGTTGGTCAGCGTCGTTCATGATACCGCGTGGTCCACGGAGGGCGGGAGTTCCGCCCGTCCCGGCGGCTTCAGAAAAGCTGCGCGCAATATCCATCACCCGCTGAAGCCGGGCTCAGGATGACGCTGGTTTCGTTTTAGAAAGCTCTCGGTAGTGTCTTAACACTGAGTTAAGACACCACCAAAGCTCTCTCTTCGATTGACGCCATGAGCATCCACTCATAGAATCGCCCGTTCCGTGTTTCCACAACGCGGAGACGCAGGAGTTGTCTCGATGAATCGAGTTATCCGATTATTTTCCCTTGCCATCATCGGAGTGTCGCTTCACGTTTGCGCGCAGCAACCGGCTGCTCCCGTAGCTCACAACGATGTTGTCATCAGGAATGCCGTGGTCATGACCGTCACCCATGGCAATATTCAGAATGGCAGCGTCTACATTAAGGATGGAAAGATCGCAGCCGTCGGCAAGGATGTGAACGCTCCCTCCAGCGCCACCGTGATCGATGCGGGCGGCAAATACCTCACGCCGGGAATCATCGACTCGCACTCGCACATAGCGCTGGACGATGACGTGAACGAGGCCACCAGTCCGGTCACGCCGCAAATGATGATGATGGATGCGTTCGATTATCAGGATAAGGCCATCTATCGCGGACTAGCCGGCGGCGTCACTACTTCGCTGCTGCTGCACGGCTCAGCCAACATGATTGGCGGGCAGGCTGTGGTAATCAAGCACAAGTACGGGGCCACCCGCGACGCGATGCTCTTTCCCGGCGCGCCGCGTTCCATCAAGTTCGCCAGCGGCGAAAATCCCAAACGCGTATACGGAAGCAAAGACCAGATGCCCTCAACGCGCATGGGTAATTTCGCGGTACAGCGCGCTGCGCTGGTGGAAGCGCAGGATTACATGCGCGATTGGGACGACTACAACGCCAAGGTCAAGCGTGGCGATAACGATGCCAAGCCTCCCAAGCACGACCTGAAACTGGAGGCCCTGGCTGATGTCTTGCGCGGCAAGTTGCTGGTGCAGATCCATTGTTATCGCGCAGATGAACTTCTGAACGAAATGGCGATGGCGAAAGAATTCGGATACAAAGTGCGGGCCTTCCATCACGCACTCGAGGCTTATAAGGTGGCCGGCGATCTCGCGGCGCAGGGCGTGGCCATCGCGACCTTCTCCGACTGGTGGGGCTACAAGCAAGAAGCCTGGGATGCGATTCCATGGAACGCCGTGATCTCAATGCGCAAAGGCGTGCGGGTAGCGATCAAGAGCGACTCCGAAGATTTCGCCCGCCGACTGAATCAGGAAGCGGCCAAGACCATGCGCTACGGCGGCGCCACTGAAGAAGAGGCGCTCAAAATGATTACCATCAACCCGGCGTGGATCATCGGGGTCGATGATCGCGTGGGATCGGTTGAAGTGGGCAAGGACGCCGACCTGGTGCTCTGGGACGGCTATCCGCTGTCGAGTTTCGGACTGCCCAATAAAGTGCTGATCGACGGAGACGTCTACTTTGACCGGTCGCTGCCGGGCTTCGGCATGCCGCATTATCGGGAGGGTGAGTGATGAAGCAGTCGTCAGGCGTCAGGCTTCAGTCGTCAGCAACCGTCGTTGGCCGTTGGTCGTTGGTTGTTGGCCAGCTGCTTTTGGCTTTTGCTGTCTGTCTTCATGCGGGATCCGCTTGGGCGCAGGCAAAAACCGTCGTCCTCAAGGGTGGAAAGTTACTCACCATCTCTCACGGCACGATTGAGAACGGTGTGCTGGTGATTTCTGCTGGGAAGATCACGGCGCTGGGTACAAGCGGTTCGGTGAAGATTCCGAAGGATGCAGAAGTGATCGATGTAGCCGGGATGACGGTGTATCCCGGGTTGATCGATTCTGAAAGCTATCTAGGACTGACGGAGATTTCCGCGGAGGACAGTACCAACGATTTGATCGAGACCAGCGATGAGATCATGCCGCACATGCATGTGTATGACGCCTTCCATGCAGAGTCGGAATTGATTCCGGTCGCGTGTCTGAATGGGATCACCAATGCCATCGTAGCGCCGCAGACCCAGGACACTTTGCCCGGTCAGGATTCTTTTATTCAGCTGGACGGTAAGTCTGCCAACGACATGCTGCTGGAACGGGACATCGCCATGCCCCTGAACTTTACTGGTGAACAGCGGCGCAACGAGTCGTGGGAAAAAAGAAAGTTTCCGCAGACGCGCATGGGGCTGGCATCTCAACTGAGGCAGGCGTTTATCGATGCCCGCGACTATTCAGACCGGTGGGCTGAGTACGAGCGCAAGAAATCTGACACGACGAAAACTGACGGCAAGAAAGATTCGCCCTCGCCTCCGAAGCACGATCTGAAACTGGAAGCGCTGGTGCCCTATCTGCAACGTAAGAAGACAATCGTGCTGGCGGCGAAGGATGCCAGCGACCTGCAGACCGCTGTGAGTCTTGCCCGGGAATTTAATCTCAAGTTTGTGCTCAACCACATCAGCCACTCGCAACGGGTGCTCGATTACGTCGCCAGCCTGAACGTTCCGGTCATCGTCGGCCCGATCTATGAAGATCCGAAAGACTTTGAACGCTACGATGCGGTCTACAAATTGCCTGCTGAACTGAACAAACGCGGAGTGAAGATCGCATTCGCCTCGTATGACGCTCACGCCGTGCGCAACCTGCCGTATGCGGCGGGATATGCAACCGCGTTCGGCCTGCCTCACGACGAAGCGCTGCGGGCCATCACACTGACTCCTGCTGAAATATGGGGTGTGTCCGATCGGCTGGGTTCACTCGATGTCGGGAAGACGGCCAACGTGGTGGTCTCGAATGGCGACCCGCTCGACGTCAAGACGGATGTGAAGAGAGTTTTTATCGATGGAAGACAGATTCCGATGGCCAGCCGTCAGACGGAATTGCGGGACCGGTATTCTGGGCAGTAGTCGTTATTCGAACCCTAGCCGCTGGTGACACGAGCGTGGGCGCTCGCGTCTACATCAAACTACTCTTCGATTACAGAGCTGATCAGGGTTCCGATTCCTTCGACTGTCACTTCCATGGTGTCGCCGGCAACGACCGGGCCGACACCCTGGGGTGTTCCGGTGGGAATCAGGTCTCCCGGCATCAGGGTCATGACCTGGGAGATATAACGAATGATGGCGTCGAGCGGGAAAATGAAATCCCGCGTGTTGCCTTGCTGACGGACCGTGCCGTTCACCTTCGTTTCCACGCCAATTCCTGCCCAGGGATCGATTTCATTAGTCACCAGCGGACCAACTGGACAGAACGTGTCGAAGCCTTTGGCACGGGTAAATTGGCCATCCTTCTTTTGCAGATCACGCGCGGTTACGTCGTTCACGCAGCTGTAGCCGAGGATGTAGGGGCGAACATCTTCGCCGGCTGCGAGCTTGTGACATCTTTTGGCAATCACTACACCGAGTTCTCCTTCAAAATCCACTCGCCCGGAAACCTTCGGCCTGCGGACCTGCCCGCCCGGGGAAAGCAGTGAAGATGGCGGCTTGAAGAAAATCAGCGGCTCGGCGGGAACTTCATTGCCCAACTCGGCGGCGTGCTCGCGATAGTTGCGGCCGACGCAAATAATCTTCGTCGGACTCACGGGCGGGAGCAGCTTAGCCTCCGCCATCGCGAGATGGTCCATGCGGCGCGTCGGGGCATCTTCGAGATCTCCGTTCGTATCCTGGGGAGCGCTTAAGAAGAGACGCGTAATCTGGTCCGCGCCGGCTACGGACTCTATGAGTCCGTAGTGAGCCTGATTGTTCAGTTGGAAACGGCAATATTTCATGTGTCCTCGAAAACAAGCTGTCAGCTCTCAGCTATCAGCTTTCAGTGAAACCAAACACGGCAGTTGTCCCAAAGACTCAGCACAGCACTTAATACGATACTTTGACGCTCGTGGCTGAAAACTGACAGCTGAGAGCTGATAGCTTTACGGTACTTGCTCGCTTGCTTCCTCGGACTTCGCGCTTTCGTTGTTGCGTTCATCGAAGGCCGACACTGAGTAAAAGTACTTCTTCCCGCTCTGAACATTCGAGTCTCGAAACGACGGAGTCTTGACTGGTTCGGAGTTCAGTTTTACCGGCGGTTGATTTTCTTCGTGCCGGAAAATATTGTAACCGGCCAGATCAGCTTCGGTGTCGGGAGACCAGACGAGATCGACGAAAGGCGACTGTCCGACGCCCGAGAAGGCAGCCTGGAGGCCGGTGGGCACGGCTGGCGGAAAAATATCGTGCGCGAAGACGGCGACCATGGGTGTGTCATCGCCCTCGACTTCAACTTCAGGCTTGCCCGGTGCGGCTACGTCCGTGACAACCGTGGCGCGGTATTCGTAGCTCCTCTCCCACTCGAAAGTCTGGTCGAGAAAATCAGGCGATGGAGTCGACGAACAATCCGAAACATTCGCGTCGCTTACTTTTGTCCCCGCCTGCTTTCCCTGTTCGCGGCGATAGATGCGCACTTTGTAGGTAATCGTATCGGCGGCGATGGCATGCGGACAGTCCCAGGAAAGCAATACACCATCGCTTTTGACTTCCGCGCGGAAATTTCCGGGCGGGGGCAGCGTCAGCGCGGACGGCACCTGCACCTGATTGGAGAGGCCGGCGCTGCGTCCACTTTCGTTTTCTACCGACACGGCGTAGGTAATCATGGTGGCGGGATCCTGCTCTTGCAGATCCTCTGCCAGGGTATCGGTATAGCTGGCTTCCACCTTCGCGGGTGGTGCGCCTTTTTGGGTTGCTGCCGAACTGGATAGCGGAAACTGGCTCGCCGGAATTTTAGCGATCGGATTCTTGCAATCGGTCACGGGCACTTTCAGGCTGCGGCAGACCAAGGTCTCGCCGGGGTGGCGTATGGTCTGGCGGTCGGTGGTTTTCGCGGGCACCGTCCATGCGAGGAAGACTCTGTCGCCTTTGCGGGCGACGCGCAGATCGGTGACAGGCTTGGCGAGTTCCAGAGATGGCGGAATGGGAACGCCGGGTGCGCCGCAGGAAACAAGCACGGCACTGCCCAGCACACACGCCAGAACATTCCAGTCAGATCGCTTCATTGCGAGAACAAACAGGGTATCAGAAGGCGCGGAAATTCTTCGGCGGCGACGAACTGGAGTTTCTTACAGATCCGTACCTTATCCGACTAACTCTTTCACCGCTTCGCGGAAGACTCGAGTGTGCTGATCGACGTCATCCGGATCGGTCTGGGGCGACATCAACGCCATGTTGTGGAAGGGAGTCAACAGAATGCCTCGGTTCATAGCGTAGAGATGCATGAAGCGTTCGAGCTCGAAATCCATGGCGTCGTGGGCCTGTGCGCCATTTTTGGGAGGAGCAAGAGAAAACTGGTATTCGGCGCGGCAGCCCAGGCGAGTAACGTGCCAGGGAACGCCGGATTCGGTGATCACCTTCTGCACTCCCGCCGCCCAACGTTCAGCCGGGGGAATCATGCGAGCAAACGCTTCCCTGGTGAGGACCTTGGTCAACGTGGCCCGCATGGCAGCGAGGGACATCGCATTGCCGGCCAACGTGCCGCCGATGCCTCCGGTGTCGCAGTCCTCAAGGTTCTGGTTTTTTGCGATCATCTGCGCAACTTCGTGCGGTGAATCCGTAGGCTGCGCCCGGAACTCCGCCGGCGATGGCTTTACCGAAAATGAAGAAATCGGGGTCGAGATTTTCGGCGCGCGTGTAGCCACCGGGTCCGGCGCAAATGGTGTGAGTCTCGTCGATGATGAGCAGGGTGCCGTATTTTTCGGTGAGCTGCCGCAGCGCTTGATGGTAGCCAGGATCGGGATGCACGATCCCGACGTTCGTCATGACGGGCTCGGCCAGGACGCAGGCTACGTCGCCGGGGGCGAGCGCCTGCTCCAGAGCGGCAACGTCGTTGAACTCAACTACTTTTGTCGTGACGGACGGATCGACCGGTGGGCCGATGTTTCCGCGGCGAGCTTGCGCGACGCCGTCTTTCAGGGTAATGAAACTTTCGTCGACCGTGCCGTGATAGCACCAGTTGAAAACCAGAATCTTGGGACGCTTTGTGATCTGGCGCGCCAGGCGGATGGCGAAACGATTGGCGTCGGTGGCGGTGAGAGCGAATTGCCAGTAGGGCAATCCGAAGCGCTGCTGCAATTCTTCGGCGACAAAAATTGCGTCTTCGGTGGGAAGCATCAGCGTGATGCCGCGCTTCATCTGCTCTTCGACAGCTTTGACCGTGGCGAAGGGAGAGTGTCCGGTCATGGCTCCGGTATCGCCCAGGCAGAAATCGATATAACGGTGGCCGTCGACGTCGTAGAAGTGCGCGCCCTGGGCTTCGCGAACAAACGGCGGGAAAGCGCCGGCCCACTTGATCATCCAGTTCATGGGCACGCCGCCCAATAAAGATTTGCCGGCGCGTTCAAACAAGGCCTTGGACTTGGGGCGTTCGTTCACGAAGCGCGTCTGCTCACGCTGCATGAGGGACTTCAGACGAGGGCGGTCGATGGCTTTCATGTCTTCGACACATCTTAACCACTAGAGGACACGGAGGACACAGAGAAAATCGTCCTCTGGTGTCCTCTGTGTCCTCTATGGTTAATGGCCTTTACAGAATGTAGCGCGACAGATCCTGGTCTTTCACGATGTCGGCCAGCATCTTGCGGACGTAATCGGCGTCGACCTTGATGTGTTCGCCTTTTTTGTCAGGGGCGTCGAAGCTGATTTCATCCAGCACCCGTTCCATGATGGTGTGCAGGCGGCGGGCGCCGATGTTTTCCGTGCCTTCGTTTACGCGGAAGGCAAAGCGGGCGATTTCTTCCAGCGCTTCGCGGGTGAATTCCAGCTTCACGCCTTCGGTTTCGAGCAGTGCAATGTACTGCTTCACCAGCGAAGACTTCGGCTCCGTCAGGATGCGGATGAAGTCTTCCATGGTCAGCGATTGCAGTTCCACGCGGATGGGGAAACGGCCCTGCAGTTCGGGAATCAGATCGCTGGGCTTCGAAACGTGGAACGCTCCGGCGGCGATGAACAGGATGTGGTCGGTGCGCACCATGCCGTAGCGCGTGTTGACCGTGGTGCCTTCGACGATGGGCAGAATGTCGCGCTGCACGCCTTCGCGAGAAACGTCGGGACCGTGGCCGCTTTCGCGTCCGGCGATCTTGTCGATCTCGTCGAGGAAGATGATGCCGGAATCTTCCACGCGATCGATGGCGGTGCGCGTGACCTGGTCCATGTCGATCAGGCGCTGCTCTTCTTCCTGAATCAGATATTCGAACGCCTCGTTGACCTTCATCTTCCGCTTCTTGGTGCGCTGGCCGAAGATGTTGGGCAACATGTCCTTGAGATTGACGTCCATCTCCTCGACGCCCTGGTTGGAGATGATTTCGAAGGACGGGAAATTGCGTTCGCGGACATCGATTTCGACCGTGCGGTCGTCGAGTTTGCCTTCGCGCAATTGCTGGCGAAGTTTTTCGCGGGTGCGGGTCTGCGATTCGTTGCTCGCTGGGGACGCTGATGTGCCTTCGAGCACCATCCCGCCCGTCGAGCCCTCGGCAGGGCGCGGAGCGGGAGGCGGAAGCAGAATGTCCAGCAGGCGCTCTTCCGCATTGAGCTCGGCTTTGTCGGAAACGTCTTCGAGCTTTTCTTCGCGCACCATTTCGATGGCGATCTCGACCAGATCGCGAATCATGGACTCGACATCGCGTCCGACGTAGCCGACTTCGGTGAACTTCGAGGCTTCCACTTTCAGAAACGGCGAATTCGCCAGCTTGGCCAGGCGGCGGGCGATTTCAGTTTTGCCCACGCCGGTGGGGCCGATCATGATGATGTTCTTGGGAATGACTTCTTCCGCCAGGTCGGGCGTAAGCTTCTGGCGGCGCATGCGATTGCGCAGCGCAATGGCCACGGCGCGCTTGGCGTCCTTCTGGCCGACGACGTGCTTGTCCAGCTCCACGACGATTTCACGCGGAGTGAGTTCGTCGAGAGCGATCTGTTCTTCTTCAGCGGTGGCGGGTAGGTAGATAGCCATAATTCAGTCGTCGGTCTTTGGTCGTTGGTCTTTGGCCGTTTGCTGTCCACGCTCGTGGTCGAGTTCTGAGGTCTTGGCCAACGACCAAGGGCCAACGACCCACGACCTACAGTTCCTCAATCGTTACCTTGTCATTTGTATAGATGCACATTTTGCCTGCAATCTTCATTGCTTCTTCGGCGATCTGGCGGGCGGACAGCTGGGTGTGCTCGGCCAGGGCCTGGGCCGCTGCCTGGGCATAGGGGCCGCCGCTGCCGATGGCCGCGATACCGCCGTCCGGTTCGATCACGTCGCCCTGCCCGCTCAGCAGGAATGTCTGCTCTTTGTCGGAGACCAGCAGCAGGGCTTCCAGATGGCGCAGGAATTTGTCGGTGCGCCAGTCTTTGGCGAGTTCGACGGCGCCTCGTCCCAGGTTGCCGTGGTATTGCTCCAGCTTTGATTCGAAACGGCTGAACAGGGTGAACGCATCGGCTGTGGATCCGGCGAAGCCGGCCAGGATTTTGTCCTGATACAGGCGGCGGATCTTCTTGGCAGAGTGCTTGATAACGCCTTCGCCAAGCGTGACTTGGCCATCTCCCGCCATGACGACGGTACCGTTACGGCGAACGCTAAGAACTGTGGTGGAGCGAATCAGACGCTTCGTAGGCATGAGCGCAATTCTTGATTATAGCAGCGCGGAAGCATCAATGTGGGCGCGAGCGTCCCGCTCGTGCCGGGCCTATCGATCATCTTGGGTTCAGCAGACCTACGGCATCTAGAAACGAAACTGCATCGAAACGGGCGCACGAGCGAAGGCGCTCGCGCCTACATTTTTATTGCAGGGCGATTAAGGGGACTGCTGCCACCGCCGCCAGGATGCCGGCCGTTTTCCAGTAGGTGAATTGTTCTTTCAGGAAGAACCTTGCCAGCAACACCGTCAACGCTGGATAGAGGGACGACAGCACCACTACTGAATCCAACCTTCCAGTCTGATTGGCTCGAATGAACAGGGCGGTGCCTGTGACGTCAAGGCATCCGGCGAAGATCGCGACCGTTGCATCGCTGCGAAGGAGGGGGCCTTTGAGCCGGCGAGACAACGCAATCATCCCGACCAGCAGCAAAGACGCCACACGGGAAAATACGGCCGACCATATCGGAGAGCTGTCGCCCGTGCGACTGATGCAGAGAAAGAATCCGGCGAAACCGATTCCCGCCAGAGCGGCGATGAAAACACCGCCAGTGTTAGCCGAACCATCGGGGCGCGAGATCAGCCAGATACCAATCCCAGCCAGAAGAAACCCAGCGAGGCCAAGTTTTCCCGGCAGACCATGCGTGATGATGGTAAATGCTGCCGGAATGGCCGCCCCGAGAACAGCGGCCACCGGAGCGGCCAGTCCCATACCCTGCGAGAGAGCTCGATAGAAAAGAAGCAGAGCGAGCCCGCCCGAGGCTCCGGCCGCTGCAGCCCATAGTTGACTGGCGCGCGACGGAAGATCGGGATGGGTCGCAAGCGCGAGACTGAGCATCAGGACAAAGCCGCCAGCGTGCGAAAGCGCAGTCACCAGAAAGGAATCCGAGCGCCGGGAGGCATATCCGCCACTGAAGTCACTCGTCCCCCAGCACAACGCCGCAGCGAGGCTGAACGCAACCGGCACGAGTTGTTCAGGCAAGCTCAATGCAAATTTTTCCCCTTCAAGTTTTTCGTCCGGAGGACGAGAGTAGCACGCGATAAGATGTCCGGGCAGGTCTGGTCTGAATTCGGGCTTCGGACCTCGGGCGTCAGACCTCGGCTACAAATTGCCTAAGTCCGAGGTCTGACGTCTGACGTACGCTCTCCAGAGCTCTTCGATCGTTTCCAATAACAATTGAAGCCCGCATTGCATTAGGACGATGGAGCAGGAATGTCATCAGCTGTAATTCTGGGATTGGTCGGCGGTCTGCTGGTGGTGGCCTTCCTGGCCAACCGGGTCTTTGGGTTGACTCGCATCCCGGATGTGCTGGTGTTGATGATGCTCGGCGTCCTGCTCGGACCCGGACTCGGCCTGGTGCAAGCCGGCACGCTGGCTAAGACGACCAATCTGCTTGGAACTCTGGCCATCATTCTTGTGCTCTTCGAAGGCGGGCTCGAACTCGATCTTCGCGACACCATAAAGCATTTCCCGGGAAGTTTTCTTCTAGCCACTCTGGCCTACATTTTTAGCACGGCACTGGTTGCGGTCATCGTGGTCAAGGGTCTGAGCCTGGCGTGGACTGACGGACTGCTTGTAGGAGCGGCACTCGGTTGCACCAGCAGCACGGTGGTGCTACCGGTGCTAAAGCAACTCCAGGCAGAGGAACCCGTGAGCGTCACCCTGATGTTGGAGGCCTCCTGGGGAGATGTGCTGGCAGTGCTTACCGTAGGACTGCTGCTTGGAATGCGCAGCCAGGGCGGGGCCGTTGCCCAGGGACTGGCGCATGGGTTGTTGAACCAAGTAGGGATCGCGCTTCTCTTTACCATCCCGGCGGGCATCTTGTGGTCGCGCTTGTTGCGTGTGCTCTCGGAACAGCGATTTTGGCAAGTGCTGACGTTTTCGATCGTTCTGGTCCTCTATGCGGGGATGGAAGCGCTGGGCGCGAACGGTCTGATTGCGGTTCTGGCCTTCGGGCTGACGCTATCGAATTTTCCTGGCGTCGATCCCGATCTGGGGCTGTCTCTGCCTGTGACACAAATGGCCGAGTCCCAGCAGGCGCTGCTAACGTTTCATTCCGAGCTTGCGTTCCTGGTGCGCACTTTCTTTTTTGTGCTGATTGGCGCGGTCGCAGAGCTGGGAATTTTTCGCGAGCATCCGTTGCTGATGGTGGGGACTCTGGGATCCTTGTTTCTGGCGCGTTGGCTGGCCATTCATTCCAGCCGTTGGGCATGGCGCGGCATCGCGGCGCATCATCGCGAATTGATTTTCTGGGTGATGCCGAGAGGACTGATCACGGTGGTCCTGGCATTCGAGGTAGCGCAACAGCGGGGCACCGGACTCGCATTCGTGCCGGGCCTGGCATTCGCGGTCATCCTGATCACGAATGCGATGCTGGTGCTGGCCAGTTTCCGGGCGCGAAAATCAGCCCCGGCAGTTGCAGCAGCGGAAAGTACAGAACCGGCAGGCGATGTGCCCGTGTCCCCGGCTTTAGGGCAGCAGGGCCCTCGCCGGCGATTTGTACTCAACGCCGTGCTGCTTTTAATGCTGGCGGTGGGTGGATTGGTTTTGTGGTACGGAAATCACTCTGACCAAGTGCATCCGACGGGAGTGGTGCAATGGATCAAAACTCATTTGCACCGGGGGCAATAGCAGCAAACTCGCGACTTCCCCGATTACTCGCTCCAGCGCTTGAACAACAGGGCGCCGTTGGTTCCGCCGAAGCCGAATGAATTCGACATGGCGTATTCCACCTGGGCTTTGCGAGCTGTATTGGGGATGTAGTCCAGATCGCAGCCCTCTCCGGGATTTTCCAGATTGATGGTCGGAGGCAGAATCTGGTCGCGCAGCGCCAGCAGCGTGATTCCTGCTTCCAGGCCGCCAGCGCCGCCCAGCAGATGCCCGGTCATCGATTTGGTTGAACTCACCGCCAGTTTCTTAGCGTGCTCGCCAAAGGCGCGTTTAATGGCGATGGTTTCGAGCTTGTCGCCAATATCGGTTGAAGTGCCGTGGGCGTTGATGTATTGCACCTGCTCGGGCTGCACCTTGGCATCGCGCAGTGTGTTCAACATCACCCGGTACGCGCCGTCGCCATTTTCGGCGGGCTGCGTGATGTGATAAGCATCTCCGCTCATGCCGTAACCCACGATTTCAGCCATGATGCGGGCACCGCGGCGGCGGGCAAATTCCAATTCTTCCAGCACCAGAATGCCGGCGCCTTCACCGATCACAAATCCATCGCGTCCTGAATCCCACGGCCGGCTGGCCCTTTCGGGATCATCATTGCGGGTGGACAGTGCGCGCATAGCGGCAAAACCGCCCACGCCCATTTCAGTGATAGCGGCTTCGGTGCCGCCTGCGATCATCGCGTCTGCGTCGCAGCGCGAGATGATCTTGTAGGCGTCGCCGATGGAGTGAGCGCTCGAGGTGCAGGCTGTGCAGGTGGCTTCGTTCGGTCCGCGGGCGTGATAACGAATGCTGACGTGTCCCGCAGCCAGGTTGACGATTGCTGCCGGGATGAAAAACGGGGAGATCTTGCGCGGACCACCAGCGATCAGGTTCTTGTGCTCGCGTTCGATCACGTCGAATCCGCCGATGCCAGATCCGATATGCACGCCGACACGTTCTGAAATTTCGGGCGTAACCTCGAGGCCCGAACCTTTCATGGCTTCATCCGCGGCCGCGAGAGCCAAGTGGATGAAGCGCCCCATCTTTTTCAGTTCTTTTTTTTCGATGAACTTGAGGGGATCGAAATTCTTGACTTCAGCGGCGATACGGCAGGCGAACTGAGTGGCATCAAACTGGGTGATCTGGGCCACACCGCTTTTGCCGGCCAGAAGTTTGGCCCACACCTCTTCCGCGGTATTACCCACTCCACAGATCAGGCCGATTCCGGTGACTACAACCCTTCGTCCCAACTACTTCCCGCCTTTCGCGTGCTTGCCGATGTAATCGACGGCGTCCTGCACGGTGCGGATTTTTTCCGCGTCTTCGTCGGGGATTTCGATTTCGAAAGCTTCTTCGAAGGCCATCACCAGTTCCACGGTGTCGAGAGAGTCGGCGCCGAGGTCGTCGACGAAAGAAGCGTTCGATGTGACTTCGCCTTCGTCCACACCCAACTGCTCCACGATGATCTGTTTCACTTTGTCGTCAACGGCTGCCATAGGCTCTCCTCGCCTGCCATCACTTTTCTGACCACGGAAACAGGTACGGCCACGAATTCCCTCCGGGTGGCTACGGAGAGTCTTCGAGCAACAACGGCACCGGCCGACAAACCTGGCCGTGCGAGTTTGCTACTTGCTTACTTTGGCGTGCTTGTCGATGTAAGCGATGGCATCCTGGACGGTGCGAAGCTTCTCGGCGTCCTCGTCGGGGATTTCCACTCCGAAATGTTCCTCGAGGGCCATGACCAGTTCGACCTGGTCGAGCGAGTCTGCGCCCAGATCATCGACGAACGACGCGCTGGGAGTGACTTCGTTTTCGTCGACGCCCAACTGTTCGGAGATAATCTGTTTCACTTTCTCCACAATCTCTTTCTTTTCTTCAGCCATGAATCCCACCTCCTGGATGTTTAAGGGAACGAGTAGTGTACTGGGCAGCGCGAATTGATGTAAAGCCCGCGAGTTGTTGATAAGACGACACGAGAATGCTACTAGCGGCCGCTGCGTATGGTCAATGTAGGGCGGGCGCCCTCGCCCGCCGCTTTTGACCTTGAATTCTCTGAGGGCAAGAACAACGACAAAATCAAAGGCGGCGGGCGAGGGCGCCCTACACGTCCACGTTGAATCACTTTGCCTATTCTTCATCTGGCTTTATTCTGTTGGTGCCACGGGCGTTCCGCCAACTCATGATGCCATTTCGTCTCTATATCTTGATCCTTGTCGCTGCGGCGATTCTGGCCGTTGCCTATTTCCTCTTGCGCCGCAAGCCGAAGACTGCCGATGATCTGGAGCGGGAACGCAGAGAATGGCTCGACAAGGTTGGCAGGATTACGGACGGCACCGTGATCGATGTTCAGGAGATGCCGGGAAGCAGTGATCGGTCCTCAACCTTCCTGATCTACCAGTACGACGTTGCCGGAGTTTCGTACGAGGCTTCGCAAGACGTGACCTATCTTCGCCAGCTTATCAACCTGCAATCCTGCCGACTCGGGCTTCCCACCTCCGTCCGCTTCGACCCGCACAATCCAGGAAACTCTATCGTGCTCTCGGAGCGCTGGATGGGACTTAGACAGTAGGGCGGACGCCGGACCTCGGCCTCCAGCACGTCTAGAGTTGAATCTATTGGGCTTTTAATCAATGAGTTGGCTCGCTTCTCAGCGATTCGCCGAGCTATTTCTTACCCCACCTTTGGGTAGTCTCGTTCGGACTATGTTCGCTGAGTAATTCTCATTGGCCTTAGGTGACGTTTTCAGGGTGTCAGCGCGTTGCTAACGTGGCAGGGTCAGCCGGGAACTGAAAGGCCGGCCCAAATTCCACTATGGCAAACTCTGCGAAGTCCAACTCAAAACTGAGGATTCTGTACGCTGAAGGCGATTCAGAAGTCCTCGCTAAACAGGCAGTAACGATCGAACAGGCAGGCCACCAGGTTACCCAGGCGGAAGGCCGCCACCAGGTGCAGGACACCCTGAAACAGGGAGCATTTGATCTCGTAATCCTGGGCCCCACATTGACCAAGAATGACCGCCACCACCTGGCCTACATGGTCAAGAAGGCGAAGCCGGGAACCCACGTGCTGGTCACGCACACGGACGGAGAGGGTCATCCTGCCGTCGACGCCACCCTGGAGACTGGGCGCAGCATGAACGCCCTTCTGGAGAAGATTGCGTCGATGTATCCGCAGGCGGCAGGTGCGGCCTCAGGACGATAGCTCATCGACGGGCGAAAGCGCTCGCAGGATTCACAAGAGGCGGCCATTTCGGCCGCCTTTTCTATTGCTGGCTCTCTGACCAGAGCATCTCTGTCGATAGGAATCTGATTAGTAAACAGGTGGGATGGAATACTCCTCGATATGGCATGGCGGTTCCTGTCTCATCGATTTCTCATGTTGAAGTGGGAATAAAAAGTGGCGCGTGCGTTTCTCCGACTACCTAGCGGGCGTCTCGCCCGCCTATCGGGCCGGCCGGAGGCCGGCGCCAACCAAGCCGCTTGCCTCCCAGGTCATGACATTGAAAATTGGGACGAACCAAGCTTGCAATTTGTGGGACGGATCAGGCACTGGAAGGCTCGGATGGCGAGCTCAGGCCCGCACGTTTGACTTCCGTACCGCCGAAGTGGGAGTTCATAGAGAGAAACTACCCCTTGTCGAGCTTCGCTCGGGCTGGACGGGTCGGAGACCCGTCCCCACACCGGTCGTGGTGATGTCAGTTCGAGACGGGCGCTCTGAGTTACGTCCAAGACGACCGCATTGCCCCACTATCGCTACGAATCAGCGCCGTTACCGTGGAACATGAGCGCGCGTCTGGTAGAAAGTATTCAACGCGTCAGAGCGAATATCTTCCGGTTTTGAACCCTAAAGTGGAGTGACCACGGTTAAAATACAGATCCCGAATCAATCTCATTATGAACAGTCCCCTACAAGCTGGCAGGACGCAGGACAAGAAGGTCTACGTGTGCCTCAGTGGGCTTCCACTGTCTTTCAAACTCGAGTGGCCGTTTCGCAAATCCACGTCGGGAGCGGATTTTTACGTATTGCACGCCGACATCGCGCTCGAAAATTCCGAAGGATTGCATGCGCCGGTTTCGGTGAACCTGTCCGCCACCGTGTACGAAGTGATGCCGTCGCTTGAACCGAACGACATTGAGGCTCCGGTGATCAATGCCTTGCGCAAGGAAGTCGATCGCCGGCAGATTGAGTTTCTGAAATCGGGCAAGCGTGTGCCGGTACAGTTCTCCAGCCGCTATTACGATTTCAAACGAAACAAGTGGGTGTTTGGCAAGGCGACCGACGAGAACGCGGCGCTTCTCGTGGCGCGCAAGGTCTACTGGCAAACCAAAGTCGCTGGAGGTCCCGTCTGGATTGGCGATCCTACGGAGGCGCTGTTTCTGGAGACGTCCCCCACGCACCTGCTCGAGGTCGCACAAAAGATGCGGGACCAGGAGTTGCTGACGCTCGAAGGCGAGTGGGCTTCAGCCAACGCGTCTCTGATGGCACAGGCCGAGAAGTTTGAGGCGGACATGCGGGCTGCCTTGGCTGAGTTGGAACAGAAGCACGCTTACGAAAGAGGCTAAGAAAGCATTTGAGATTGCAGATTTTAGATTTCAGAATGCAGCCCGTGTCTTTGGACCCAAATCTGAAATCTAAAATCTACAATCTCAAATCTAGTCACTACTGCTGCTTGCTGATGGTGCCGTTGATCTCTACTCCACTGTCGTTCTGAATCACGTAGGCGTCGCTGCCTGAAACCAGATAAAAAATCAGGTTGTTGGAGAGGGAACCCAGCGATCCCCCGGTTCGGCCGTTGGCAGACACTGCATAGTTTCCAGACAGGATCACCGGCACGTTGATGACTCCAGCGGCGTTGGTGAATTCGTTCAGGATCAGCTTTCCCGAACCATCCCATTGCAGCGTGCCTACACGGTCTTTTGCGCCGCCTGCGTCGAATCCGTTCATGACGAAGCCGAACTGACCGTTCATGGTGGAATTCGAGAATGACGCAACCTGCTGAAGATCAAGGCTCCCGTCCTGAACAGTACTGGGATCGTTGACCAGAAAGAGACCTCGGGTGGGACTGACCATCCACACGATGAAACTGTTGTTCGCAACCGTGCTAAGACTCAGTACTGCGCGACCGCTCGGGGCCTGGGTATAGGTTCCGGTGAAGCTGACATTTACGACGGAGTTTCCGTCCTGCACGGAATCGCGGGCGCCGGCGGTGATCGCACCAGCGTTGGCGGTGAACCGTCCAGCCATATTCACGCCGTTCAGGGAAGTGGTATCGCCTCGGCTGCCGAACGCGTAGCTGCCGGAAAGGGCGGGTGTGCCGGTCTGGAGTTCAGCGCGGCCTGATCCTACGACTCCGACGTTACCTGACAGAAAGCGCACGTTGTTGGCATCAACGATGTAGTAGAAAAAATTGGATGTCGACGGAGTGGTGTCGGTGAAGGTGCCGCTGCCGCGTCCGGTAGTGGAGTCTGGAGAGTTGAAAGAGCCGGTAAAAGTCATGGAACTTAACGTCCCGCCGCGATTGACGTCTTCGTTTCCGTTGCTCACAACGCCGCCGGCAACCGTGAAAGCGCCCACGCTGGCCACGGACTGGGTGGCATTGATGTCGTGCTCACGAAAAACAAACGTTCCACTGGGCGGGTCTGCGATGGCGGTCAAATCCTGCTTCTCAGCGAGGCCGCCTGCGTTCAGAGGCGTGTCACCCTCTACCAGATACACTTTCGAGGCACTGACCAAGGTCACGGCCAGGTTGATGGTTCCGAGAGCGTTATTAAAGCTCAAACTGCCGGTGCCGTCGTTGCGGATGGTGTACGTACCCGTACTGATGGTGTTGATTACGCTGCTGCCTTCGGAAAAATCGTCGGTCGCGGCAGTGATCGCGCCGCTGCCATTGGCGGTGAATACGCCCGCTTCACGATACGGCACGCCATTGAGGTTGCTGCTGAAATCGTAGCCTTCGATCTGGTAGACGTACTGTCCATTGAGGCTGGCGTTGGAGAAATTTCCCTTCGGGATGAAGCCCGGAACACCACCACCACTACTACCGGTTCCACAACCGGCACAAAACAGAAGCGCAATCAGGCCCAGGAACAAATATGAAGTTCTCATAGACAATTGTGCAGAGTGAGCGGCACGACTCCTTATAACGCAGTAAAAAATTAGAAAGACCAGTCCTTCCAGTCTTTAACACAATTTGGCGGAGAAAGTTGTCACCGCCAGGTCCGCTTTTGTACGTACCACCAGCCTATGCCTCAGCGACTGGCGTCCTGCGAATCAGAGTCGAAGCAGTCTTGCGTTCTTTATTCCTTCGCATCAGCCACGCTACGACCCGGTAACCTAGTAGTAGAGACAACACGAAGGCATACTGCGCCGGCTTGCTGACGTCGGCCTTCACCAGCCACCAGTAATGAATTACCCCGGCGATAGCGCTGAGATAGATCAACCGATGCAGAAGTTGCCAGCGCTTGCCGCCCAGACGGCGTATCCAGCCCTGGGTTGAAGTCAGGGCCAGCGGAATCAGCAATACAAATCCAGTAAAGCCGACCGTGATGAAGCGGCGCTTGATCACGTCCGCCCAGATCTCGTGCATGTTGAAAAACTTATCCAGCCAGATGTACGTCGTGAAATGCAGCCCGGCATAAAAAAAAGCAAACAAACCGAACATGCGGCGATAACGGATCAACCACAGTTGCCCCGTCAGTTTGCGCAGCGGAGTAATCGCGAGCGTCACCAACAGGAAGATCAGGATCCAATCGCCGGTGGAGTGGGTGATAACCTCGATGGGGTTGGCACCAAGGCGTCCCGTGTAGGCCTTCCATCCCAGCCGCGCCAGCGGGCCGAGACAGGCAAGGAACACAACCGGTTTGAACCATCGCACCATAGGATCTTCTTAACTCATGAGCCTAATAGTTCTTTTTCAAATCCATGCCTGAATACAGCGACGCTACCTGATCGTAGCCGTTGAACATCAGTGTCGGGCGTTTGCGAAATTCTCCCAGGCGGCGTTCTGTCGCCTGACTCCATCGTGGGTGGTCCACATTCGGGTTCACATTGGAGTAGAACCCGTATTCGCGGGGAGCGGATACGTTCCAGGTATTGACGGGCTGGCTATCGACAAAACGAATCCGCACGATGGCCTTGATGCTCTTGAAGCCGTACTTCCATGGAATGACCATGCGCAGCGGTGCGCCATCCTGATTGGGCAGTACTTCGCCATACATACCGAAACACAGCAGCGCCAGCGGATGCGTGGCTTCGTCCATCCGTAAGCCCTCGACGTATGGCCATTGCAGAACGCTGCTGCGCTGCCCCGGCATTTGGCGCATATCAAAAAGCGTTGTGAACTCAACGAACTTCGCTTTGGGCAGCGGATCGGCGCGTTTGATTAATTCACTGAGCGAAAATCCCACCCACGGCACCACGATCGACCAGCCTTCCACGCAGCGATGACGATAGATGCGCTCTTCCGGGGTGGCCATCTTGATGATGGCGTCCACATCGAGCACCTGCTTTTTCTTGACCTGACCGTCGATGGTCACGGTCCACGGACGCGTTTTGAAACCTTTGGCCAGACCGGCAGGCTCGTACTTGTCGGTGGAGAATTCGTAATAGTTGTTGTAGTTGGTGACGTCTTTGTAGGGAGTGATCGTTTCGGTTGTGGAGAACGGACTTTTCTGTACGCCGTCAATCTTGGTGTTGGCCTCTGCCGCGGCCGACGGCGAAACAATCTCGTGTAACCCTACGCCCGCCGCTACGGCCGCGGCGCCTGCGAACGCCGTCCCCGCCAGGAACCTACGCCGGTTCAGATACAGGCTCTTCGGGGTGATCTCGGAAGAGGGTATGTCGGCGGCTTTCTTGATCAGCATGATCGGAACTCCCTGACAGGTTTACGCACAAACCGGCGCCACTGGATTCTTCTCTTCTATTTTCTGTTAAGTAGGACGCATTCGGGCGGGAAAAGTTGCATGGGACTTGCCTGGCGGCCAAACCTAAGGGAACTGATTCGAACGTACTTATTCCCGCCGAACCATGGCAAGAACCACGCGGGGACTGAGATGGTCTTAGGCTTTTGCGGCCAGGGCCTCGCAGACTCGCCGGACCTCGTCGCGCTGGGCCGCGCTCAGGGCCAGAAATTCAAAGCCATGACGTAAGCCGTCGCGATACCGGACCAAGGCGCGAAATTTGATGGGTAGCGCCATGGGCAGGGCCAGTTCCATGGAGACTACTTCTCCGCATTCGAGTTCGCCGGTCAGGGTCGCCCCGAGGCCGTCCTCTCCGAGCTCGCTGGTGCGTCCCCAGAAAGACACGTTTTCTCCCGAGCGAAAGACGTTCACCGACAGATGCACGTCGAGCGGGTAGCGGGGAAAGCGGCGCGAAGTCCGGGAATCAAATTCAGTGTGAGTCAAATGGCTGCCCGTGGAGTTTGTCGGTAGCCCCGGCATCGTGCCGGGACGGCGGTGCTACTGGTGATATGCGTGCTAGTTTCCATGCAATGGGTATCCTGCTTCGAGGGGAAGTTTGTTTTCGACCTTCAAAACAGTAACGCCTCCTGTAATCGAATACACATCGACCAAGCCTACGGCTCCGGGTGTGGATTCAACTGCCTCGACCAGAGCTTTGTCGGAATTTACAACCACAATGGCGGGATGATTTGCCCGGCCATGGTTCACTGTTGTGATCAAGGTGCTAACCTCATCGCTCGACATGCCATAGACCTTTTCCAACACCATCTTCATCTCGGTCGACGCGGGATTGAGACTGAAGAAAATCACAGATTTCCCGGACGACCAGCGGTGAGTCTGTCCTTTGCAAATCTTCACCAGCTCGGGCATGCTGACGGCGGCCACGCCATTGGATTTATTGGAAACCAGCGCCATGTCTTTAGCGTTGGCCGCCGTCATCCAAGTCGCGATTGCCAGCCCGATCCCGAGCACACGTCGGCCAAGCACAGTTCTCTCCCAGGGTCGAAAAATCCGCAAACTGATTGTCCTAGAAGGCGGGTAGATGCTCAATGGCAACCGGAATCGGGTTACCAGCGGAGACAATACGAGAGAAGTGTAATGAACGCGTGGGGGCGGACGCCCTCGTCCGCCGGTGGCGCGAAGCTCCACGATTTTGCAGATAAGAAAAAACCTCGTCGAGCCGCGCTCGACTGGGTAGATGAGGACATCTGCCCCTACGTGGTTCGTGGTGGCGCGTGGTTCGTGGTGGCGGGCTGTCGTATCATCGCTCCTGCATGGCTGACGAAACATCGCTGGTTCTGAGCTTCGAAGATGCGCGCCATCTTGTGGAAGAGCACGCGGCGAATCTGCGTCCCCACGGCAAGGAGTTAGTCGAGTTGCTGGAAGGATCTGGGCAGGTTCTGGCCGAGCCCATCGTCGCCGATCGTAATTTCCCGCCCTTCGCCCGGGCCATGCGCGATGGCTTTGCGGTCCAGGCTGCCGATCTCTCCCAACTTCCTGCGAATCTGGAAGTGGTTGGAGAGATCAAAGCAGGAGCGAAAAACGATGACATCCCCACGCTGAACCCGGGCCAGGCCGCGGCCATCATGACGGGTGCACCTGCGCCTAAGGGATCCGATGCCGTGGTGATGGTGGAATACACCTCGCGGGATGCGGGGCGCGTAAAGATTACGAAATCGGTGGCCGCCGGCGACAACATCGCTCCCGTGGCCTCGGAGGCGAAGCGGGGTGAGCGCTTGCTGTCCCCGGGAGCGCGGTTGGACTACGCTGCGATTGCCGTGGCCGCGTCAGTGGGCAAGAGCCGGCTGCTGGTCTACAGCAAGCCGAAAGTTGCGATCCTCTCCACAGGCGACGAAGTTGTCGACATCGACGTTCCGCCTTCGGCCACCCAGATCCGCAACTCGAACTCGTATTCGCTGGCAGCGCAGGTGGCGGCCGCTGGCGGAGAGCCCATTCTGTTGCCGATCGCTCCCGACGAACCCAAGCGCCTGCGAGAACTCATCGCAGACGGCCTTGAATCCGACTTGCTCCTCCTGGCCGGAGGGGTTTCGATGGGCAAGTATGATCTCGTCGAACAAGTCCTCGCAGAGTTCAAAGCAGAGTTCTTTTTCACGGGAGCAAAAATCCAGCCCGGGAAACCGGTTGTATTCGGTAGAGTCGCCTCGGCTCAGGTCTATTTCTTCGGACTGCCGGGTAATCCGGTCTCGACCATGGTGACATTCGAGCTTTTCGCACGCCCCGTGATCGATGCCCTGGCTGGCATGTCCCCGCGCAAGCTGACGTTTCTGAAAGCGCGCCTGCAGTCGGAGATAAAAACTAAAACCGGGCTGAAGCGATTTCTGCCGGCGATACTTTCGGGAGAGTTTGAAGGCGCCGAAGTGGAATTGGCGGCCTGGCAAGGGTCGGGCGACATTGCGTCGATGGCCAGAGCCAACTGCTATGTAGTGATTCCTCCCGACAGGGAGACCATTCCGCCCGGCGAGTTGGTAGCGGTCATGATGAGGTAGCGCCACGGACTGCGTAGGGGCAGATGTCCTCATCTGCCCAGTCGAGCGCAGATCGACAAGGTTTTGTTGGAACCAAAAAAATAGCGGAGCTGCGCTCCGCCGGGCAGATGAGGACATCTGGCCCCTACCTGGTACGTGGTGACTACTGCACGAGCGTGGGCGCTCGCGCCCACATTTTTTTAGCGCGTGTAAGATAGCTTTTCCGAATGGCACGAAAACTATCTCATTACGATTCTTCCGGGCGCGCGGGGATGGTGGACGTCTCCGCGAAACCTCCCAGCAAGCGGGAGGCTTCCGCCAGCGCCTTCGTCTTGATGAAGCCGGCAGTGCTCAAGGCTCTTCCCAAAAATCCGAAGGGCGACCCTCTGGAAGTGGCGCGGCTGGCGGGGATCATGGCGGCCAAGCGGACATCCGATCTGATCCCTATGTGCCATCCTTTGCCGCTTTCGCACGTTGATGTGACCTTGCAGCTATGCGAAAATGGCGTCGCTATTACATCAAGTGTTACTACCACGGCGGTTACGGGAGTCGAAATGGAAGCCCTGGTCGCGGCCAGCGTGGCCGCGCTGACCGTGTACGATATGTGTAAAGCACTGGACAAGGGAATCGAGATCCGGGAGATCGTGCTGGAACACAAATCCGGAGGCAAGAGCGGCAACTACACCCGCGTCCGCAAGAAGATCTAGCCTGGTATGCCGAATAGCGTCAAAGTTCTGCTGGTGGATGACAATCCCATGATCCTGGGACTGCTGCGCGGAGCCCTGACTGCGCTGGCCAGCGTGACTACATCGACCGATAGCGCTGACGCTCTGCTCAAAGCGGTCGACGACCCTCCCGATCTGCTGGTCAGCGACTATCGCATGCCCGGCATGGATGGCCATCAACTGGTGGAACGGCTTCGCAGTCGTCCCAAGACGGCTGGCATTGCTGTGATCCTGCTGGCCAGCAAAGCCGACATTACCGAGAAGCTTTCCAGTCAGGATCCGGTCGATGATTTCGTCGAAAAGCCATTCTTCCTGAAGGAAGCCACGCAACGCATCAAGCGCGTGATCGATAAGATTGCGTTGGAGAAGATGGCCAAGACCGCACCGTCCGACGGCGTGTTGCGCGGCAGTCTGGCGCAGATGAACGTGATTGACCTGGTGCAGTCACTCGAAATGGGACGCAAGAGTTGCGCCCTCACCCTGACCAACGAACGCGACAAATGCGAAATGTATTTCAGCGAGGGCCAGGTAACGCATGCCGCCTACGGTTCGCTCAGTGGCGACAAGGCGGTCTTCAAAGTGCTGGGTTGGACCGGCGGCAATTTCCAGATCAATTTCGACGGCAAGACCAGCAAGCAAACCACGACCCTGAACACGCAGGGCCTGCTGATGGAAGGCCTGCGCATGCTGGATGAGTCGAAGCGCGACGAAGGTGACGGTGGCGCCGAGGAAGAAGAGGAAGATGTCCTCCTCGACTCCTGAAGCGATGACGGCTGCGGTCCTCACCGTCAGCGATTCATCCTCTCGCGGCGAGCGCGCCGATCTTTCCGGGCCGGCGGTTGCGGAAATTCTCCGACGAAAACATTTTGTGATCGTCGCCACAGAAGTCGTGGCCGACGAACAGCCTGCGATCGAAGAGGCAATCATCCGCCTCGCGGGCAATGCCCACCTGGTCGCGACCACCGGCGGCACTGGAATTGCCGAACGCGACGTCACTCCCGAAGCCACCCGCGCGGTTTGCACGCGCCTGCTGGAAGGCGTGGCGGAACGCATGCGGGCAGAGGGATCCAAGAAGACTCCGCTGGCAGCGCTCAGCCGGGCGGTCTGCGGGGTGCGCGAGAAATCCCTGGTGCTGAATCTGCCCGGAAGTCCTCGCGGGGCGGCCGAGTCACTGGAAGCGGTGGTCGATCTGCTGCCGCATGCATTGGAGTTGCTGGCAGGAAACACAACACACACATGACGTGATTGTGTGGTGCGGACAGGAGTGCCCGCCCCACACTTTTTCGGTCTCCTGCTGTACCATGACTGGGCCCCGGCCCCTGCCTGTTAAAGAAAATTTCCCGTCCGTTGAATAGAACCTTGTGCACCCTGAAGTGCTCAATCGGAGGATTAGGAACACCATGAAAAGATTTCTGACTGTCGCAATTGTTTTTCTCTGCGTCGCAACCTCAGCCTTCTCTCAGACCCTCACCGCGGCCGACCGCGACCGAGCTATGCAGTATCTGGAAAGTACGAAGCAAGCGGTGCTGGACGCGACCGCTGGTCTCTCCGAAGCGCAGTGGAACTTCAAACCGGCGCCGGACCGGTGGTCCGTGGCCGAAGTGGTGGAGCACATCGCTGCCGCCGAGGATTATCTGATGGCAATGGTAAGCAACCAGGTGATGAAAGCTCCCGCGCGTCCTGCGGGCGATGATGTGAAGGCCATCGACGACATGGTCGTAGCGAAAATTCCCGATCGCAGCAAGAAAGCTCAGGCACCCGAACCAATCAGGCCTAACAACCGTTACGGGTCGCCGCAGGCATCACTCAAGCATTTCACCGATGCTCGCGCCCAGACCGAAGCTTTCCTGAAGACGCACGATGATCTGCGCGAGCATGCCATCGACAGTCCCATGGGGAAGAAGCTTGACGGCTACGAGTGGGTACTGTTCGTCGCCGGCCACAGCGAACGGCATACCAAGCAGATCAACGAAGTGAAAGCTGACCCGAATTTTCCCAAGTCGTAAGGGTTTAGTGTAGGCGCGAGCGCCCCACTCGTGCGAGAGTCACCACAAGCTACGTCGGGAAAGCCGCTCTCGGCTGTCCGGCGAAGTGAAGCTCTGCTGGGTTCGTAAAAACTCTGTCGAGCTTCGCTCGACCAGGCAGATGGGGACATCTGCCCCTACGTGGTTCGTGGTGATTACCGCACGAGCGTGGGCGCTCGCGCCCACATCAAGGCTCATTCGCGTACACTGCTAGTCTTACGACTTGAACACAATCAAGCACATATTCCTGCGCTACACGGCGTTTCTTTGGGCAGTGCTGAAGCCGCTGGGGGCCTGGGGCGTCTTTGCCATCGCCGCTCTCGACGGCGCCGCCCTCGGCTTGCCGATGGACCCGATCGTTGCGACGTATGTCTATCAGAACCGTTCCCGGTTTCTGCTCTATGTGCTCATGGCTTCCGCGGGATCGGCACTGGGCAGCATCGTAATTTATGGAATCGGATATCTGGGCGGCGAAGAACTGCTGCGCAAGCGCATCTCGCCGGAGCGTTTTGAAAAATTTCACCAGGCTTTCGAAAAGCATCCCTTCTGGAGCCTGATGTTTCCGGCGATGTTGCCTCCTCCCACTCCCTTCAAGCTGTTCGCCCTGGCGGCGGCGGTTTCAGAGATGAAGCTCACGCATTTCCTGGTCGCCATTTTTGCCGGGCGATTCGTGCGCTTCTTGACACTGTCCATCCTCACTCTGATGTTCGGGCCGCAGTTCGTGCACATCTCCGGGGCCATTTTTCGGGAGCATTGGCCGTGGGCGCTGGCAGCGGTGGGAGTGGGATTGGCGATCTGGCTGGGGATCTTTCTCAAGAAGAGAAAGATGTAGGCACGGGCGTCCTGGCTCGTGCGGGAGTCACCTCAAGTTATGTGGGGACAGCCATCGGCTGTCCGGTGGAGCGACGCGCTTCTTAATGTCGGGAAAAATCTTGTCGAGCTTCGCTCGACTGGCAGATGGGGACATCTGCCCCTACAGGGTTCGTCTAAGCAGCGGCTGGGTGGTCGCCGTGGCCGAAGGCTTCGGAAAGAGCTGACAGGACAACCGGCGTCACAAAAAACACGGATGTAAACAGCAGGTCCCCTTCAAGTGCGTGGCGGAAGAACGGTATTGCCAGCGTGTAGGATGTCATCAGCCCGCTGAAGTTCTTGGGATACATGTCATACGCCGCCCATACCGCGAAATTGCTGATCACGAAGAAAGAAACTGAACCGGCCAAGGCCGCGCCAATGACCGGTAGCGGCTTGGCGTTCGTCCGTAATCGGGTTCCCAACCACAACACTGCCGCGTACCAGGCCCAGGTCACGAAGTGGTCCCAAACAAACGGGTAGGCATAGACCACTTCGGTCAGGATGACGTCCGAGGCCATCATTGCCACCAGCGGTACCCACAGGAAGCGGCGCGATCCGCGAGCTCCGAAGAAAAGCAGAGCCGCAGCTACCGGAGTGAATGTCCAGGGATGGGGTATGAACCGAACCGCGATGGCAAGCGCCAGGAACAGGTAAGCCAGCATGATCACCTCAGCAATATCGAGTAATGATTGTGGCCCGGGAGGGGCGGTGAGTCAAGCATGCAGGTCCTGGTTGTGTTTTGTGTGGGGCGGGCGCCCTCGCCCGCCTGGGTGTGAAGGTAAGTGAAGAGGTCAAAGGCAGATCAACGTCAAAGGCCGCGGGCTGGGGCGCCCGCGCCACACAGACACATTTATGGTTTGCGGCCGCTGGATCCGAAGTTTTCGCGGACTACCTTCAAATTCCGGTCCAGCTCTACGCTGGCGCTGAGCACTGCCCGGCGGGCTTGACCGGGATAGTCAAAGCGCAGATCGTGGAAGCGAACGATGTACCCCGAATCGGTCTGCTCGGTTTCCACAACGGGATACTGCGACCAGTCGAGGTAGACCCGTCCTAGAGCGCTGCTCTTGGCCGCCAGCGTCACCGGAGTTTCCTCCGGCTTTCGCTGGATCCGCATGCGGCCCTCGGGGTCGACATCGGGGACCAAAGAATTCACCTGCATAGTGGCGAAGAAAGCCGGGGTCTCGACCACGCCATACCACTGGAACGGATTCAGCCAGTAGGGAAAGGCAGAAACACGCACCGGGTCGTCTCCGTCATAGAGGCGGGAATCTAAAGCGTTGATCGCGCGTCGATGCTCATAGTCGCGAACGCCCCATACCAGGAGCACGCCCAGTAACGCGACTGTCGCGGCGATGCGTCCAGGAGGACCCTGGCGGCGTACTCCGATCTCGTCGTTGATCAGCGAGAACAGACCCGGCACGACCAGGCCGCCAATCAGAAGGATGAGAAGCAGGGGCTCGATGATGAACACGATATCCCACGAATACCACTTCTCCCAGAAAGGCCAGAACGGGCGGACACCGTAATTGTTGGTGAAATCGAGCAGGATGTGGGTGAGCCCGGCAATATACGCGAACAGGAACAGCAAACCCCAGCGCGGGGGACGATTGGGATCTTTCACCTTTCGTCCGCGGAGGCGCCAGATGACATAGATCAGTAGCACGACCAGTGCCTGCACCAGCAGCAGGCCGAGAAATGAGTGTGTGAAGCCGCGATGATGGGCGAAACCGAAAACCGGTTCTTTGAAATTGCCAAGGATGTCGATATCCGGCGCTTCGGCCGCCAGCGTCATCGTGGCGGTGGCCAGCGCCGTCTTCCGGTTGAATCCGGCACGGGCGAGGCAGGCTCCGGTAAGAAAGTGAGTGACAGGTTCCAATGGCTATTGTAGCGCTGGCTGTCCGGAGGGCTCACCCTCTTGACGCGAAGGCTTAGGATAAGCCATCATCCGCGCCAAGCGAAGTCAAAGTCTCGGGCGAGTCAACAGCAAGATCAAATTCAAAGGCCGCGGGCGAGTCGCCCGCGACCACACATTTCTTTCTGAGAGCGAATCTATGAATGAGATCCAGATTCCGCCTTCGCGCCATATGAGTCGAAGCATTGGCGCTGTTGTGGCGGGCTTTGTGGTCGTCGTTATCCTTTCGATTGGCACCGACAAGGTGCTGAGCGTAGTCGGGATATTTCCGACTAACGGACAGGTCATGTCATCCGGGCTTTTTGGGCTCGCGACGGTCTATCGCACGATCTACGGTGTGCTCGGCAGCTACGTCACAGCGTTGCTGGCGCCGCACAAGCCCATGCAGCATTCACTCATTGGCGGGGCCATCGGCTTGGCGCTGAGCATTGCTGGCGCTGTCGTGACATGGAATCATCAGCCTACTTTGGGGCCGCACTGGTATCCGGTGGCGTTGATTATCACGGCGATGCCCGGCGCCTGGGCGGGAGCCAAACTTCGCCTCAGGCAGTTAGGCGCCAAGTAGCGCCGGCGTCCCGCCGGCTGTCCGGAGGGCGTCTCGCCCTCCGATCTCCGCAGCAACCGTCAAAATCAAAGGCCGCGGGCGAGGGCGCCCGCGCCACACCGGAACTATGCCGGGCGGCGAGACGCCGCCCAGACTGCCGGCGGGACGCCGGCGCTACATTTGCTGGTTGTCAGGCACTAGTAATGTCAGCGCATCTGGCACTACGCTGATCGACGCCGGAAGCGTTCCTAGTAATTCTCCGTCGGCTTCAACGAAGACGCGGGAGGCTGCACCATCGCGAGCCAGCGGACGGCAATCAATCTTCAGGCTGTGCGCCAAATCAATTCCACGAACTCGCCATCTCGCTCCCACCAGGCCGCGTACGATGTAATGCAGATAAGCCAAGCGGCTACGAGTGCGGAAGAGCACCACACGGACATCATCGCGATCGAGTGACGCCCCGGGCGCCAGTTCGCGCAACACGCCCCCGAAATTCCGTATGCGGACCGCCAGCAGTTGTGAAACTTCCGCCAGCGTACTTTCCTCGACTTCGACGGCAAACTTCTCCATGGGATGAGTCAGCCACAACCGCGTGGCTTTCGCGTAATACGCCGCCATGCCCAGATGGCCCTTCACCCGTGCATTCAGCTTGTAAAACAGGTGCGCATCAACGCCAATACCTACCGCGACAGTGAAAAACCGTGATCCACGATTGCCGTCGAGTCCGGTGTATTCCACACAACCCAGGGCAATGCGCCGGGGTTTCGCATTCAGCAGCGCCCGTGCCGCCCCGGCTGCGGAAAGGGGCAGGCGCAAATCGTGTGCCAGCGCATTGGCTGTCCCGAGAGGAATGATGCCAAGCGCGGCGTCGCTGCCCACCATTCCCTGCAACACATCGTGCGCGGTGCCGTCGCCTCCGCAGGCAAAGATAGTGTCGTAACCTTCGGCAATTGCCTGGCGTGCCTGCTCGCCCGCTTCTGCTTGTCCGCGCGTAGGCTCGGCAGTGGCTTCGACTCCGGCGTGACGCAACACAGCCAAGGCTGCTTGAACGTTTGCCAGCCGCCGCTTTCGGCGCGAGCCGGAGAGCGGGTTGTAGAGGAGAAGGGCCTTGCGCATCAGGATTGAACTGGGAATCAGATGGATTGTACTGGAAGGATACCGGCCCTTTGACGGGCTCCGGTAACCTGTTTGCACCTTCCGGGCATTTTTACTAAGCTATCCCTGCTCGGGGCCCCTTCGCGCGCGGAATCGTTCAAATTGAATTGGGAGGAAACTGCCATGAGAACCTGGCTTTCGATCCTGTTCGCCTGCTTGCTTTGCGGTTTGGCCACCGGTCAGACTCCTGCGACTGCTCACCAACATTCATCCCCACCCAAACCAAAGCCGGCAACCCTTATGACCGGGCTGGGAGATCTGCATCACCCGGTTTCCACCAGCAACGCCCAGGCACAACGCTTCTTCGATCAGGGATTGCGGCTGATCTATGCTTTCAATCACGATGAAGCCGCGCGTTCGTTTCAGCGCGCCGCCGATCTTGATCCCAAACTCGCGATGGCCCACTGGGGAGTGGCCGAAGCTGTAGGACCGAACTATAACGATCCCGCCAGCGACGAGCGCTTCGCGGCGGCCCACGACGCTATCCAGAAAGCCGTCGATCTCTCAACCAGCGCGTCGCCAGTCGAGCAAGCCTACATTCAGGCGATGGCGTTGCGCTTCCCCGCCGATCCCAAGGCCGACCGGCGGCAGGCAGCCGAGGCCTATCACGATGCCATGCGCGAGGTGGTCAAAAATTTTCCCGACGATCTGGATGCCGCCACGCTGTTCGCCGAGTCTGGCATGAACCTGCATCCGTGGGGATTGTGGCATAAGGACGGAACGCCGGAAGCTGGCACCGAAGAAATCGTAGCCACGCTCGAATCCGTGATCAAGCGTGACCCCAATCACATGGGCGCGATCCACTACTACATTCACGCGGTGGAAGCCTCAGCCTCACCGGAACGGGCACTGGCGGGCGCAAACCGACTGGCGGCAATGGCGCCAGCGGCGGGACACATCGTGCACATGCCCGCCCACGTCTACATTCGCACCGGAGACTACGCAGCGGCGGTCAAAACCAACCAGACGGCGGCCATCGCCGATCGGGCGTACATCAAGGCCAGCGGCGCGCAAGGCCTCTATCCGATGATGTACTACAGCCACAATCTGCATTTCATCGCCATGTGCTCCGCCATGAACGGCGACTATCCCGAAGCCATCAGAAATGCACAACTGCTGGCCGATCACGTGAGGCCGCACGTGAAAGACATGCCACCGCTTGAGGGATTTGTGACGATCCCCATTGCGGTCGATGTCCGCTTCCGAAGGTGGGATGACATTTTGAAGATGCCGAAGCCGAGCGCGGAAATGAAGACCGAAACTGTCTTCTGGCACTTCGCCCGCGGCATGGCCCTGGCCGCCAAAGGCAAACCGGACCGAGGCAGAAGGCGGATTATCAAGTAGTGGCCGACGCGGAGAAAAATACGCCGGATGACGTCATCTTTGCCATGCCGGTCAACAACAAAACAAAAGACGTTTTGAAGATCGCACGGGATGTGCTGGGCGCGAAGATCGCCCTTGCCAAGAAAGACAACGCTTCCGCGATCGCCCAACTGGAAGAAGCAGTTCGCGTGCAGGATTCGCTGAAATACAACGAGCCTGAAGACTGGTTCTTTCCCGTGCGCGAGTCGCTGGGGGCGGCGCTTCTGATGAACGGAGATGCGACCGGCGCGGAAAAAGTCTTCCGCGAAGATTTGGACCGGCATCCGCGCAATCCGCGTTCGCTGTTCGGCCTGGGAGCGGCACTGAAAGCGCAAAAGCGGAATTACGATGCCGGGTTCGTGCAGAAGCAGTTCCAGGCATCATGGAAGGGCGGTCCGGTGAAGTTGAAGGTGGAGGATCTGGTGTAGAAGCGATCACCAACCATGTAAGGGCAGGTGTCCCACCTGCCCAGCGGAGCGCAGCTCCGCACGCTCGTCCAATTCAACGTCAAAAGCCGCGGGCGGGGGCGCCCGCGCCACACGATTTCTCATGTCTTGCGAACCACGTACACGCAGTGCGACAAGTCCCTCCAGAGCACTTCCTTCCACAAACTCAGACCGACTTTTTCTGCCACGCGCCTCGAGGGCAGATTCTCCGGCCGGATGAGCGCGATAAGCCGTCCGGCTCCCAAATGCGCGAAACCATAGTCGCGGCAAGCCGCTGCCTCCGGGGCCAGGCCCCGGCCCCACATATCGCGACGGACGTGGTAGCCAATTTCAATTTCGTCTATTTCGTCAACCGTCTGGCGGGCCAGGCCGCAATCGCCAATCATTTCGCCGCTGGATTTCAAGACCATGGCCCAGAGTCCGTGCCCGTCTTCGCGGTAACGGCGGCGGTTGCGCTCGATCCATGATTCGACTCCAGGCCGGTCGCGGGGCGCGGGATAGAAACGCATCGTCTCGGCATCGGAGATGACAGACGCCAGCGCATCGACATCCTCGGGAACGAATTCCCGCAGCAGTAGCCGCTCGGTTTCAATCACCGCCATATTCTTAGTTCTCCACCGGCCACATGGGGGCGGACGCCTTTGTCCGCCCCAGCGGAGCGAAGCTCCGCATTTTTTGCCAGCTCAACCTCAAAAGCGGCATACAAGAGTGTCCGGCCCACACACAATCTGTCCCCACACAGTCCTTGCTTCTTCCCGAATATAATCTCCCAGTCATGCCTGCCTCACCTAAGGGAATTGAAAAAAGGATCGAAGCGCTTCGGGAGAAAATTCGCCACCACGAATATCTCTACTACGTGCTCGACGGCCCCGAGATTTCAGACGCCGAATTTGATCAGCTCATGATTGAGCTGCAGAAACTTGAAAAAGATCATCCCGAGCTGATCACTCCGGATTCTCCCACCCAGCGGGTCGGCGGCAAGCCGAAGGAGGGATTTCTCAAGGCACCGCACTCCTCGCCCATGTTGTCGCTCGACAACACCTACAACGAAGAAGACCTCCGCAACTGGGAGCGCCGCGTGCACGAACTCAGCGGACGCGACGAAATCGACTACGTCTGCGAACTCAAGCTCGATGGCATGTCTTTGGCATTGCATTATGAGGGTGGCAAGCTGGTTCGTGGCATTACGCGTGGCGACGGGAGCATTGGCGAAGACGTCACACTGAATGTGCGCACCGTGCGTTCGATTCCGCTTTCCATTCCGCTGGACAAACTGAAGAAGGCCGGGATTCCGCCTGATTTCGAAGTGCGCGGCGAAATGCTGATGCCGATCGCGGCTTTCAAAAAGCTGAACGACGAGCGCGAGCAGAAGGGACTGGCAACATTCGCCAACCCGCGCAATTTCACAGCAGGTACGGTCCGGCAACTTGAGCCCAGCATCACGGCACAACGCCGCCTCGATTTTTTCGCCTACGCCCTGCTGCAGAACGGCCGCACTCTTCTTGGCCGCCACTGGGAAACCTTGGACGCACTGGACGCCGCCGGCTTCAAGGTGAACAAGTCCCGCAAGCTAGCGAAAACTTTTGACCAGATCTGGACATTCATCGGGCAGGAAGAACCCAAGCGCGAAAAATTACCCTACGAAATAGACGGCATCGTGATCAAAGTAGATCGCACGGCCCTGCAGCAGGAATTGGGATACACGGGCAAGGCGCCGCGCTGGGCGATTGCTTATAAATATGCCGCGAGGGGTGGCATCACCAAGATTGAAGATATTCTGGTGCAAGTCGGACGGACTGGGAAACTCACGCCGGTTGCGGCATTGAAGCCGGTTCCGATCGGCGGCACGACCGTGAGCCGCGCCACTCTCCACAACATGGACGAGATCGAGCGATTGGGCGTAAAGATCGGCGACTGGGTGGAAGTGGAGCGTGGCGGCGACGTGATCCCGAAAGTCACGCGCGTGGTCGAGGACAAGGACCATCCCCGCGGACACAAGTCCTTTCATATGCCGGAGCGATGCCCCGTGTGCGGAGGCCATGTTGTCCGCACCGAGGGCGAAGCCGATCATCGCTGCGTTAACGCCAACTGCCCGGCTAAGCTGCGCGAGACCATTCTGCATTTCGCGTCTCGCGGCATTATGAACATTGAAGGCATGGGCGACGCGCTGGTCACTCAGCTCACCGAGCGCGAAAGCTGGTGAAGAATGTCGCCGATATCTACAAGCTGACCAAAGAAAATCTGCTTTCTCTCGAACGCATGGGCGACAAATCCGCGCAGAATGTGCTCGATGAGATCGAAGCTTCCAAGAAATTGCCGCTGGAACGCGTGATTTACGGCCTCGGCATCCGCTTCGTCGGCGAACGTACGGCGCAGTTTCTGGCCGAGCATTTTGGATCGATGGATGCACTGATGAATGCCAGCGAAGAGGAACTGCAAGAAGTCAACGAAGTCGGCCCGCGCATCGCCGAAAGCATGGTCGAGTTTTTCCAGGAGCCCAAGAACCGCGAACTGATCGAGCAGCTACGCAAGGCCGGAGTCGCCTTCACCGGGAAGAAGAGAGAACGCGGCACGGCTTTGGCGGGGAAGACTTTCGTGCTTACCGGGACGCTGCCTCATCTCACGCGCGACGAAGCCAAGAAGATGATCGAGGATGCCGGGCGGCAGGGTTTCCGGGTCGGTCAGCAAGAAGACGGATTTCGTGGTGGCGGGCGATGAGGCGGGGTCGAAGCTGGATAAGGCGAAAGAGCTGGGCGTGAAGGTAATCGGCGAAGAAGAGTTGCGGGAGATGCTCGGTTAGCCCTGCGTATCTTGGGCTTGTGTGGGACCGGGTCTTCGACCCGGTCGGGCGGTGCGAAGCGCCGCAGATGGTCTTCCTCGAAAAGCGCTGCGGCCCTTCGGGCCGCCTGACCGGGTCGAAGACCCGGTCCTACACAAGCTCAAAATCCCACACAACAACTATTCCTGCATCGCCGCTTTAATTCCTCGCGTACGTGGTTTCGAGAGTCTCCGGCAGGATGCGGGTCTCGCCTACGACCGTCATGAAATTGGCATCCGCCACCCATCTGGGCAGGGCATGCAGATGAATGTGTCCAGCTACCCCGGCTCCGGCGGCTTTCCCGATGTTCATCCCCAGGTTGATTCCGTCGGGCTTGTAGAGCTGGCGCAGAACCCGCTCCATGCGCTGGCCCAGGTCCATCATCTCGTGGGCGCGCTTCTACTGGCAGCTTCTGCAGTTCGTCCAGATGGGCGAAGGGGACGACCATTACGTGCCCGGCGGTGTACGGATAGCTGTTCAGCACGACATAGCAGTGCTGTCCGCGATGGACGATGCCGGCTTTGGCGTCATCCCCGGCTTTGGGCAGATTGCAAAAGACACAGCCAGAGGTCTTGTCGATGCCGGCCACGTAAGCGTAGCGCCAGGGCGTCCAAAGGTAGTCCATGGGTGGGCAGAGTAGCAGAAGAACGCTTCTGGCTCCTAGCTGCTGGCTTCTAGCTAATTCCAACCTTTTCCGAGCTTCGCTCGGCAAGGCAGGTGAGACACCTGCCCCTACGCGGTTGTGTTAGCTAGAAGCTAGGAGCCAGAAGCCAGTAGCTGCTTTTGTTGTTTGACACTGTTCGGAAGCGGTTGCTACACTCGAAGTGTTCCCTTTGGACGCGGGTTTGCTTAGAGACGTCCGACCGCTGGGATTGTTCCAGTCCGTCCGCCAGGGCGGGCTCAACACAACCTTAGACTAACGCCAGCCGTCCGCTAATCGCCCCGCATCCCGTCCCCGCACCCGTGCGTGGAAAACCCGAGAGAGGCCATCAAACTTGCCTGACGATAACAACGCCCAAAACCTGGATTCCGCGACCTCGACTTCTGTTGTTGATCGACCCGTGGAATCCGCGGAGGGCTCGACCTTAAACAGCGTCTCCCCCCAACCGACCCAGTCTGCTCAAGCCGATTCGACGCACCACGACTCGACCCAGAATCTGGACGACAAACAATCCTCATCCACCGAAGACTTCGCCTCCGCACTCGAGAACTTCACTACCGAGACCGAGGAAGCCGCCCGCGAGGACAACGTCATCAAGGGCACCGTGCTGAAGATTACCGCCACGCATGTCGTGGTGGATATCGGCGCCAAGTCCGAGGGCATGCTCCCCATCGCCGAGGTAATGGACGCCTCCGGCAAACCGCGCTTTCAGCCCGGCGACGAGATCGCCGTAATGCGCGACAAGGGCGAGACCGAGGAAGGGTACATCAACCTCTCCCACCAGAAGGCGCAGCGGCTGCGGGCGTGGGACGAGATCGAGAAGGCGCACAACGAGAAGAAGCCGATCAAGGCCACTGTGATCGAGCGCATCAAAGGCGGACTGACGGTCGATATCCTCGGCGCCCAGGCGTTTCTGCCCGGCTCCCAGGCTGACCTGCGTCCCCTCCGCAATCTGGATGTCCTCAAGGGCGAGATTATTGAAGTCGCTGTCATCAAGCTGAACAAGAAGCGCGGCAATATCGTCGTCTCACGCAAGCAGCTGATGGAAGAGGAACAGAACGAAAAGAAGTCCAAGACCCTGGAGCACCTGGAAGAAGGCACAGTCCTGACCGGCGTGGTGAAGAACCTCACCGAGTACGGGGCTTTCGTGGACCTTGGCGGAATCGACGGTCTGTTGCACATCACCGATATGTCCTGGGGACGCCTCACACATCCTCGCGACCTGGTGAATGTCGGCGATCAGATTCAGGTAAAGGTGCTGAAGTTCGACAAAGACAAGCAGAGGGTTTCGCTGGGATTCAAGCAGCTCACCCCTGACCCATGGCTGGATGCCACGCACCGCTATCCGGTCGGCGCGCACGTCAGCGGACGCGTAATCAGCGTCACCGACTACGGCGCATTCGTCGAACTTGAGCAGGGCATTGAAGGCCTGGTCCACGTCAGCGAGATGACGTGGTCGAAGCGCATCAAGCATCCCTCGAAGCTGGTCAACGTTGGCGATCAGGTGGATTGCGTGGTACTCAGTGTGAATCCGCAGGAACGGCGTATTTCACTGGGCATGCGGCAACTGGCAGCCAATCCATGGGACGCGCTGCATGACAAGTATCCTGTCGGGGCTACCGTGGAAGGCCGGGTGCGCAACCTGACCGACTTCGGCGCATTCATTGAGATCGAGGAAGGTATCGACGGGCTGGTCCACGTCAGCAATTTGAGCTGGACCAAGCGTGTGAAGCATCCTTCGGAAATCTTGAAGAAGGGCGACCGCGTTAAAGCTATCGTCCTGGCCATTGAACCGGACAAGCGCCGCCTTTCGCTGGGCGTAAAGCAACTGCAGCCGGACGTTTGGGAGACTTTCTTCGAAACCCATCACGTGGGCGATGTGCTGCACGGCAAAGTCCTGCGGGTGGCCACGTTCGGCGCGTTTGTCGAAATCGCCGAAGGCATCGAAGGTCTCTGCCACAACAGCGAAGCTGTGGATGGAAACGGCCAGCCCCTGACTCTCGAACCTGGAGTCGAGCATGACTTCAAGATCATCAAGATGAATCAGGAAGAAAAGAAAGTCGGCTTGAGCATCAAGGCAGTCGGAGAGGAAGCTTCGCGGTCTGAAGTGGAAGCTTACAAACAGCCGGTATCAAGCACCGGCGGATCTACCATCGGCGAGCTGATGTCATGGAAGCGCGCTGGTGGGGAGAATAACTGATTGTGTCGAGCGGGCGCCTTCGCCCGCTTTCTTCTTAAGCCGCCAGAAATGGCGGCTTTTCCTTTTTATGCTCGGCGTCATCCTGAGCCCGGCTTCAGCCGGGTGAAGGATCCAGCGTGAAGTGCGCATACTGCCCGGTACACGTTCGTTCAGCCTGAGATCCTTCGAAAGCTCAGGATGACAAGACTAATAAAACTAGTTGAGTTTCACTTCCACCAGCTTGCGGTCTTCGTCTGACACTTTGAAAAATTCTCTTGGCTTCAGGGCCATCATGTTGGCCAGGAAAACCTCCGGCAACTGGCCGATGCGGGTGTTGTAGGTATTTACATCGTCGTTGAAGAACTCGCGGCGATCCGCGATTTTTTCCTCCAGTTCCGAAATACGGTTCTGCAACTTCAGGAAATTCTCGTTCGCCTTCAACTGCGGATAGTTCTCCGCCACCGCAAATAGTCCACGCAGCGCACCCGTCATCATCAGATCGGCTTGCGCTTTCTGTCCGACGCTGGCTGCGTTCATGGATGCCGCTCGCGCCTGCGTAACCGACTCCAGGGTCTCGCGCTCATGCTGCATATAGCCTTTGACCGTCTCCACGAGATTGGGGATCTCGTCGCGGCGCTGCTTGAGCAGCACATCGATATTGGCCCAAGCCCGGTCGTTGTCATTCCGCAAGCGGACCAGTTCGTTGTACATGATGATCAAATACAGCAGCATTCCCGCGACAACGAAAAAGATGAACGTAAGCGCTACGATGCTGAAGCCCATTCTTCCCCCACACCCGTCGTTCTAAGCGTTCTAAAACATATTCAAATGCCAGAGTAGCAAAGCCAAGCAGAACAAAGTCAGCGCCGCCCCGCCAAACACCATGCCCATCGCCCGTTTCCGCAGGCCCTGTTGCACTTCCTGCTCCGGTTTGCAGGAAATAAGAAATGTCTTCTCGTTCTGGCCCTGGACAATCATGTTCCTGTCATGTCCATCACGCGGATTCGGATTCTCCACGCAGGTACCGGTCAGGTGATACTCCTGTCCGGGCAGAATCAGTGCCTCGCGCAGCCGGTAACGCCCTGTGGCCGATGAAGAAGAAAAATTGACGGACATAGCCGGCATGGGGATCGTGCCGTGCTCCCGAATCTGCTGTAAGAACTTTTGCCGCTGCTCCTCTTTTTTCGGATCCGCCAGCGGAGGGGATGCCATGATCTTGTCGATCAGTACAGCCGGGATCTTCCCCGGCAGGCTTGCCCCGCCATCTGCCATTGCCTTCGGCACCATGCGGGCAATGTCCAGCAAAGTCTGCCTACCCTGCTCGTGCGCTGGATCGTCGAGCGGGCCCTTCTTTTCCAGCCAATGCTCGACCGTGCCAGCAAACTTGCGAACACCCGCTTTCTCCACGAATTGCAGCAGTTCCTGATCGCTGGCCCCGGTGCCCATCAACGGCGCGAGGGTGTTCGCTACTCACTTCTCGTGGAGGGCCTTCCGGCAAATCGTATTCGGCTGAGTAGGAATCGACCAACACTTTCCCGGTCTGGTCTTGCAGGTAGAATTTCGCGCCGTCCATTTCGGTGCGGTAGTGTTTCCATCCGCTGTGCTCGCCGGTTTCGTAGCGTTCGATCTTGACCTGGTAGAAACAGCATGGCGTGTGGGTGATGGGGCTGGGGATCAGCTGATCGGACTGAGCCTGTCCGCGCACCTGCACCAGGCCCATGGGGATGCTGCGGATAGGCATGCAAGGCGTGTCGGCAACGATCTTGAATTCGCGGAAGACGCGAAAACCTTTGAAGAAAATCCAGACTCCGGCTGCCGTACCCAGAAACAATGCGCCCGTCGGATCGGATCGACTCATACGGATCTTGCAGGAGAATGCTACTGAATGTAGCCATGGGCGGGCAACGGTAAATGTAGGCGCGAGCGCCCCGCTCGTGCGGGATCACCACGGAACGTGTGGGGACACCCGCTCTCGGCTGTCCGGCAGAGCGAAGCTCCGCTATTTTTGCGGAAGAACAAAATCTGTCGAGCTTCGCTCGACTGGACAGCCGGGGACCGATGTTCCCGCGTGGTTCGTGGTGCTGCCGCACGAGCGGGGCGCTCGCGCCTACACTTACTTTGTATCGATCTTCAGGTTGATGTTTACCGTTGGGCGGGTGTCGAACTGGCTTACGGTTTTGGTGTCACTCTTGCGGTCTTTGAACTGAGCATAGACCTCGTAGTCAACGTTAGGCGAGAGCGCCGGAAAACGGTACATGCCATCTGCACCGACGATGAAGGTTTTGACCGCGCGAGTGCGGGTATTGGCGAGGTACACCACCGAGCTGCCAAGCGGAGCGTCTTGTTTGTCGACCACTCTTCCCGTCAGCAGACGCCCGGCGTCGCCACTTTTGTCCTTGGCAAACGCAGCAACGCTGGCAACCGCCAGGACCATCGCTAGAACCGTTAGCGCTACTACACCGTGCCTTTTCATAGGTTTCCCCTTGAAACGTGCCACTAGCCGTAACGCTCTACTGCTTTAGATGCAAACCGGTATCTTCACGCTCATCATTATCCACGTGCACCTTGACCTCGGCGTCCAGATGTAACTCCTTGCCAGACGGTGACTTATAGCCCTTCAGGTCAGCCCCGACCAGGTAATCGGCTGGCCCTGGGGGCACACGCTGGGCAAATTCTCCGTGGTGGTCGGAAATCAGCTCCCAGTGGGGCTTCTTTTGATCTGCGCGGCGGATCTTCACCTTCACGCCGTAGAGCGGGCGATCATCCGGTCCCCAGACCGTGCCGAAAATGAGGGCATAAGGCTTGTCTGGTCTTTGATCGGCGGACGCGGGCTGGGCGGACACCTTGCCAGCGGATACGAGGAGGGCGGCGAAGCACAGAACGGCGGTCGAGAACCTGAGGCTGATCCGTGTGCGAACTGCGGGCATGCAGGGAAGGCTAGGAATCGTCCCCGTCCCCCATTTCCTCAAGTTCCTCTTCGTCGATGACGGCCTCTTCTACCGGCTTCAGTTCGATGGGGCTGACGGTGACGATTTCGAAATCCGTGCCACACTCGGGGCAGGATACGATTTCGCCTTCATCGACCTCTTCTTCGTCGATATCGAGATTGGTTTCGCATTCTGGACAATAAATCACGATCGGCCTCCGGGGCTGGACGGATGTAGTAAGAGTGCTCCTGTTAATATTTAGTTTTTCCGGTGCCAGAGTCAAGTGGCTGGCCCCAAGAAAATTTGCTGGCACAAGCTTACCCTGTGGAGATCATGTTTACTTCTCGAAATTTTTTAATACTCGCGATACTGACTACGGCACTCGTGTCCGTACCCTACCGCACCTTTGCACAAGCGGATGCGCTTGAGCCGAAACCGCCTGCGGATCCTCAAATTGCGGACGCCTTGACCAAAATCTCGGCGCAACGGATCCAGGCCAACATCGAAAAGTTGGTGAGTTTCCAGACTCGCCTCACGCTCTCGGCGCAGGATCCAGCTTCCATCAAGGCTGGCCACGGTATCGGCGCAGCGCGCGAGTGGATCAAAGGCGAATTCGAAAGTTACTCGCGCGCCTGCGGTGGATGTCTTGAGGTCAAGACCGACAGCTTCACCGAAAACCCGATGGACCGGATTCCCAAGCCTACGGTAATCACCAATGTTTATGCGGTCCTGAAGGGCACCGATCCGGAGAATGCAAAACGCATTGTGCTGGTGACGGGCCACTACGATTCGCGCAACAGCGATACGTTTGACGCGACCGGCATCGCTCCCGGCGCCAACGACGACGCCAGCGGCACGTCCGTCAGCCTGGAATGTGCGCGCGTCCTCAGCCAGATAAAATTTCCAGGAACCATTATTTTTCTGACTGTAGCCGGCGAAGAACAGGGACTGAACGGCAGCACTCACTTCGCGAAGATGGCGAAAGATCAACGCTGGGACATCGAAGCCGCACTCAACAATGACATCGTGGGCGGCGACCGCAGTCCGCAGCAGGATCCCGGCGTGGTACGTGTTTTTTCCGAGGGCGTGCCGCTGGCCGCTACTGCCGCTGAAGAGCGCCGGATCCAAAACTTGGGCGGCGAGAATGATTCGGCCTCACGCCAGGTGGCACGCTACATAGCTGAAGTCGGGGGCACTTATCAGACCGCGGCCAAGCCTTTACTCATATTCCGCCTCGACCGCTATCTGAGAGGTGGGGATCATATTTCGTTCAATGAGCAAGGCTATGCCGCCGTCCGCTTCACGGAATACCGCGAAGACTACAACCACCAGCACCAGAATGTTCGCGAGGAGAACGGTGTCCAGTTCGGCGATCTGCCCCGGTTCGTCAACTTTGATTATGTTGCGAATGTGGCAAGGATTAACGCCGCGACACTGGCGTCGCTGGCGGCGGGCCCCGCCCCGCCAGGCAAGGTCCGTATGCAAACCAAAGAACTGGAGAACAATTCGACGCTCACCTGGGAAGCCTCGCCGGGCAGCACGTCGTACGAAGTCCTCTGGCGCGACACGGCCAGCCCGGAATGGGAGCATGCCAAGCCGGTCGGAAATGTAACCCGCACCACCCTGCCGATGTCGAAGGATAATGTGATCTTCGCAGTGCGTTCGGTCGATGGCTCAGGACACCGCAGCCTGGCGGTGGTGCCCCAGCCCGAAAGATGAGACAGTATTAGCTAGAACTGCTGACGGAGCCAATTGTGGCAAGAAGCCGAGAAATGACGCTGAGCCTGCCGCCGTTTACCCGCGCGGTCACATGGCTGCTTGCGATCAACACCGCCGTATTCCTATTGCTCGAACTCTTCGGGATGACCCTGATCGACGTCGCCCGCTGGGTGCGGGACAACCTGGCGCTCGTACCTCAGGACGTTGTCCACGGGTCGCTTTGGCAACTCGTAACCTATAGTTTCCTGCATTTTGAATTCTGGCACTGGTTCGGCAACATGCTGGGCATCTGGATGTTCGGCTCCGCTTTCGAAGGCGCATGGGGCACACGCCGCTTTATCGAACTGTATTCCTTCGGTGTGATCGGCGCCGCATTAACCACCACGGTGCTTTCTTACACCCACGTGTTGGGCAATCCCTCGAACCCCACGGTGGGCGCGTCGGGCGGAGTGTTCGCGATCCTGATCGCGTTCGGAATCGTCTTCGGCGAGAACGAAATCCTGATGATTCCGTTTCCGATTTCGCTTAAGGCCAAATACTTCGTTGCGATTCTGATCGTGGTAACCCTGGCCTTCGCCATTCAGGGTGGCGGCAACGTCGCTTACGTCGCCCACCTGGGCGGCTTGTTCTTCGGGTACATCTATGTGAAGTTTGTCCCGCGCAGCGGTATGCCCAAGATGGGCCTGTCAGAGCGATATTTTGGATTGCGCAACCAGTACTACCGCTGGAAGCGCCGCCGTGCGGCCCGGAAATTCGAAGTCTACATGCGCAAACACAACCGCACAGTAGAGTTCGACGAGCAGGGCAACTACATCCCTCCTGACGAAGAAAAGAAAAACGGCGGCTCGAAATCTGGCTGGGTCAACTGAGCGCACGATGCGAGAGGATCAATTGCTCGACTTCGCCAGTCGCTATACGGCCGCGTGGTGCAGCCAGAATGCGGCGAGTGTCGCGGCCTTCTATTCAGTGGATGGCTCCCTCACAGTCAACGATGGCGCTCCGGCGACGGGACGTCGCGCAATCACACAATTTGCTCAATCATTCATGACTGCGTTTCCTGATATGCAGGTAGTGCTGGACGAAGTCCTGATGAAGGGGGACAGCACCGAATACCACTGGACGTTGACCGGAACGAACACAGCACCGGGAGGTACCGGGAATCAGGTTCGGATCAGTGGTTTCGAGACCTGGCAGTTCAGCGACGACGGCCTAATTTTCTCTTCGCGAGGTCAGTTTGATGCTGACGAATATCGCAGGCAGTTGGAACAAGGGGTGTCACCGGCGAGTCCTGGATCGGTCACAATGTAGGCGCGAGCGCCCACGCTCGTGCAAAGCGTCAATCTCTACGGACTCATCTTAAAGACACTCTGAAACGCCCGAACCACTCCACCAACCAATGCTTCCGGCATCGACTTCGCCTTGAATGCTAAATCGTGCCCCGCGCCGTCGACTTTCAATAGCTCCGTCCGAGCCGGAATCATCTTCAACGCCGACTCCATCTCCTCGATCGAACCAAAGGGGTCCCGCGTCCCATGTACAAACAACGCCGGCACCTGTAACTTAGGCAAGTGCTGGACTCGAAGCTGTTCCGGCTTACGCGGGGGATGCAGCGGATAAGAAAGCAGCAGAAGTCCACCGACGAGATCAGGCTCTTCGGCGCATAGCATCGTAGCCTGTCGCCCACCATAAGAGTGCCCACCCAAAAACATCCGCTCGCAACCCAGTGTCTTAAGAGCTGCTACCGCGTTCCTGAGCCCATCGCGGTCGCGTTCAGCGCCGCCTGGGCGTGGCGGACCGTAAGAACGAGCCTGTCGAAACGGCAAATCGCAGCGCAGCACAGTGAATCCAGCGTCGGCGAATGCTCCGGCGATAGTAATCAGAAGAGGAGAATTGGAATTCGATCCGGCGCCATGCGCGAGGACTAACCCGGTGCCCGGGCCATGTTCGGGCCGATGAAGGAATCCGCGGACTGGCGGATCGACGGAGTCATCGTGAAAACGCTGGGCGGCCGTCATGCACAAGAGCTCGCGAACTGGGAACTGAGAACTAGCAACTTACAACTGGGTTTATAAAATTCATGGGCTGGCCGCTAAGTTGTGACGCCAGGGGGAAGCGAAGCTCTTGGCACTAAAGCGCGCCACGTCTTCGGCAATCGATCGGCCCGAGTAAACTCGGGCCCTTCCCTCTTTAATCTCTATCGCTTGCGTCGCGATTTTCGACGAAGTTTGCGACGCGAGAGTCCGTGCTCTTCCTCGGGCGTAACCAGATGCAGGCGCATAAAGTTGGTCGATCCCGAGGCCATCTGCGTTCCTGCAACGACGCCCAACACGTCTCCGGTCTTTACCCGTCCGCGGCGTAGCAATTCCTGCTCAGCCGCCAGCAACATTTCTTCCGCAGTCAGAGCCTGATCGCGCACAACTGGCTGCACTCCCCAGAGCAGGTTCAGACGATTGCAGACTACCTGCGTGCGGCAGAAGGCGTAGATCTCAGCCAGCGGGCGATATTTCGAGATCAGCAGTGCGGTGTTTCCGCTCTCGGTGAATACCGCGATCGCGCCCATGTGAAGGTCTTCAGCGGCGTGCGCGATGGATTCGCAGATGGCCTCGGCAATGGAGAGACGCCTGGCTTGGCGGCGGCGCGGCTGAGTGAATTCCGCCATATTGCTTTCCGCTTCCACAACGATTTTGGCCATCATCGCAACGGTTTCACGCGGATACGAGCCGGTGGCCGTCTCGGCCGACAGCATCACCGCATCAGTGCCGTCGAACACGGCGTTGGCGACGTCGCTGGCTTCGGCCCGGGTCGGACGCGGATTTTCGATCATCGACTCCAGCATCTGGGTAGCAATGATCACCGGCTTGCGCCAGTCCGCCGCGCGCCGGATGACATACTTTTGGATCACTGGGACTTTTTCCGGCAGGCATCTCCACACCCAGATCGCCGCGCGCCACCATCACGCCGTCCGAGGCTTCGAAAATTTCTTCCAGCCGCTTTAATGCCTGCGGCTTTTCCAGCTTGGCGATCACCGGAACTTCGAGTCGCCGCTCGGAGATGATCTGCTTTACGCTACGAACGTCGGCAGCCGAGCGCACGAAGGACAGGGCCACAATGTCGACACCGTGCGTCAGGCCAAACTCGAGATCGGCTCGGTCTTTGGTGGTCAGCGCTGGAATGGATAGCGCCGCTCCCGGCAGGTTGATGCCCTGGTGCTCGCCCAGCATGCCGCCGTTGACTACTTCGCATTCCACGTCGCTGCCGCGCACCTGCGTGACTCGCAGTTCGATCAATCCGTCGGAGAGCAGAATGCGCGAACCCGGCCGTACTTCGTGCGCCAGCCCTTGAAATGTTGTCGAGATCAGGACGGGATGTGCCGGGGACATCTCGCGGCGTAATCGTGACCAGCGACCCGGTCTTGACCAGTACGGGCTCGTGGTCTTTCAATCGCCCAGTGCGGATTTTGGGACCTTGCAAATCTTGAAGAATGCAGATGGTGCGACCTTCCTGTTTGGCCGCACGTCGCAGGCGGGCGATATTGCGAGCGTGGTCGGGATGCGTGCCGTGGGAAAAATTCAGCCGGGCCACGTCCATGCCCAGGCGCATCATTTCACGCAGCATGGCCTCGGTATTGCACGAGGGCCCGATGGTACAAATAATCTTGGCGCGACGGACGGTGGCGACGGCGAGTTCTGCCGACAAATCACCTGAGACGAGATCCGGCTTTCCTGTTTTCAAAGTTCAACTATTGTAAATGGAAGAGTGGGAGTCCGGTGCAGAAGACCGCCACCAGCCACGTGGGGACAGCCGCCCTCGGCTATCCAATCGGGCGAAGCTCGACAGATGTTTGGCCAAACCAAAAATAGCGGAGCTTTGCTCCGCCGGACAGCCGAGGGCGGCTGTCCCCACGTGGTCTGTGGCGAAAATATTTAGGGCTTCCTGAGATGCGCGTTGGTTTCGATCAGCTCGATTCCCAATCTGGCGCGCGGGAAGAGCATGGCATTGAATTCCGCGCCGACCAGCACCACCAGCGAGATCATGTACATCCACACCAGCAGGGCGATGCCTACACCCAGCGATCCGTAGAGGATGCTGTAGTCGGCGTAGCGTTGCAGATACCAGCCGAATAGAGTGGTCGCCAAAAACCACAGGGCCGAGGCCAGAGTCGCACCGGGTATCACGCTGTGCCAGGGCTGAGTGCGCGGGACTGCGTTGTGATAAATCAAGGCCATCACCGCGATGCTGGTCAGCCCAGCGATCAGCCAGCGGATGGATGTCCACATGAGCAGGATGAACGGACCAAACTCGTGTCCCAGTTGGAACAGGATTTGGGTTTCAATGCGATTGCCGAAGGCTACCAGGATGGTGGAGAAGGTCAGCGGTATGCCGGCAAGAATGACCAGCGAAAACGCAATCATCCGTTCTTTTACCAACCCCCAGCTTTTGGGTAGCTCATAGCAACGGCGGAAGCCTTCCATCCAGGAGATCATGACGCCTGATCCGGTCCACAGCGTGACCAGCGAAGCAGAGATCAAAACGCCAACCGATCGCTGGGTTGTGCCTCTCAGATAGGCCAGAGCGGTGGCGGCGCCGGCAGGAAGAATCTTGCCCACGGCGTCAGAGATTTCGCGAAGGTAGGCTTCGGTGCGGTGAGAGGTTGCCAGCACAGAGCCAATGAGAAGCAGGGTAGGGAAAAACGTGAGAATGGAAGAATACGCCGCCGCTTTAGCGATCGCGAACGCGTCGTGCTGAAACGCGCGCCAAAAGGCGAGGCGAAGCAGGCGCAGGAAACGCAACATGAATGGCCCAAGAGTATTGCGCCGGGGCAATGCATGCAACTGCGAAGTGCTGCTACGTTCCTGATCGAGCAATCGTTCTGGGTTAGCGTGCATGGGGGCTCTATGACGCGAACTCAAGGACGCAGAATTGTATAACGCAAACCGGGTAAGCGGGGGCGGACCAGCCGCCCCCTGCTTCCGGAATGTTACTCAGCCGTCAGTTCCTCGGTTTCGCCTTCCGTACGCATCAGCTCGAGCGCGCGCTCGGCTTCCTCGTAGGCCTGTGAAACCTCTTCCTGGACCTTGGCTGCGGCTTCTTCCATCTCTGGCGAGAGCCGTACGTTGCGGTAGTACTCCATGCCGGTGCCGGCAGGGATCAACCGTCCCACGATGACGTTTTCCTTCAGTCCTCGCAGGTGGTCGACCGCGCCCTGAATAGATGCTTCGGTCAGGACTCGGGTGGTCTCCTGGAACGACGCCGCCGAGATGAACGAGTCGGTCGAGAGCGAAGCCTTGGTGATACCCAGGAGCAGCGGCCGGCCTGTTGCCGGACGTCCACCCTGCGCAATCACACGCTCGTTCTCTTCCGCGAAGCGGAACTTGTCGATCTGCTGTTCCAGCAGGAACTGCGTATCGCCAACGTCTTCCACTTTGCGCCAGCGCATCATCTGGCGAACGATCACTTCGATGTGCTTGTCGCTGATGTTCACGCCCTGCAGCCGGTACACTTCCTGGATTTCGTTCACCAGGTAAGACTGCAGTTCCTTTTCTCCCAGTACAGCCAGGATGTCGTGCGGGTTCAGCGGACCGTCCATGAGCGGTTCGCCCGCCTTGACCCGTTCGCCTTCCTGCACGTTGATGTGAACGCCGCGCGGTACCGAGTATTCCTTTTCGGTGCCGTTGTCGGCGACCACGTACATCTTGCGCTGTCCCTTGGAGACTTCGCCGAACTTCACCGTGCCATCGATTTCGCTGATGACCGCGGTTTCATGCGGCTTGCGCGCTTCGAACAATTCGACCACGCGGGGCAGACCACCCGTGATGTCTTTGGTCTTGGTGGTTTCGCGCGGGATCTTGGCCAGCACATCGCCCGGGTGAGCGGTGTCGCCGTCCTGCACCATGAGGTGAGCGCGTGAGGGCATGAGGTAGCGCTTGCTGGCCTTGCCCTTGATCACGATGGCCGGCTGACGCTTCTCGTCGGGCGAATCCGCCACGACGTGCCGCGACAATCCGGTCACTTCGTCCACTTCTTCGTGCAGCGTGACCCCTTCCTGCAGATCCTTGAACTGGATCGTTCCGCCGATTTCGGTCAGGATCGAGAAGGTGTAAGGATCCCACTCGACCATGACTTGTCCGAGGTTGACCTGATCGCCTTCGTTGACCTTCAACTTGGCGCCGTACACGACCGCATAGCGCTCGCGTTCGCGACCCTTGTCGTCGACCACCGCAATCGAGCCCTGGCGGTTCATGACCACCAGATCGCCCGACTTGGCTTTGACCGTCTGCAGTCCGATGAAGCGCACGATGCCGTTGCTCTTGGCATCAAGACGCGATTGCTCGGACACTCGCGACGCCGTACCACCGATGTGGAAGGTACGCATCGTGAGCTGAGTTCCGGGTTCGCCGATGGACTGCGCCGCGATGACTCCCGTGGCTTCGCCCAGTTCGACCAGCCGGCCCGACGCCAGATTGCGTCCGTAGCACATCACGCAGACTCCGCGTTTCGATTCGCAAGTCAGCACCGAGCGGATTTTCACCCGTTCGATACCGGCAGCCTGAATCGCGCTGGCCAGGTCTTCGGTGATTTCGTTGTTGATGTCGACGATCACGCCGCCGTCGTAGTCCTTGATCTTCTCGAGCGATACGCGGCCCACAATGCGGTCGCGCAACGGCTCGATGATCTCGCCGGCTTCGACGATTCCAGCAACGTAGATGCCGTCCACGGTGCCGCAATCGTATTCGCTGATGATTACGTCCTGAGCAACGTCAACCAGACGCCGCGTCAGATAGCCTGAATCGGCCGTCTTCAGCGCCGTGTCAGCCAGACCTTTTCGGGCGCCGTGAGTCGAGATGAAGTACTCGAGCACGGTGAGTCCTTCGCGGAAGTTGGCCGTGATCGGGGTTTCGATGATTTCGCCCGACGGCTTGGCCATCAGTCCGCGCATACCGGAGAGCTGGCGAATCTGCTGTTTCGATCCGCGAGCGCCGGAGTCGGCCATGACGTAAATCGGATTCAGCGCGCCTTCTTTGTCGCGCTGCTGCATCTGCCCGAACATCTCGTCCGCGACCTTTTCCGTAATCGCCGACCAGATTTCGATGACTTTGTTGTAGCGTTCGCCGTTGGTGATGGCTCCGTCCAGGTATTGCTGCTGCACGGTCACGGCAAGTTTCTCCGCGTCCTTTACCAGCATCTTCTTGTTGTCCGGGATGACCATGTCGTCGATGCCGATGGACAATCCCGCCTTCGTTGCGTAGCGGAATCCGAGGTCTTTCACCTCGTCCAGCATCTTGACTGTGACTTCCAGGCCGAAGCGCAGGTAGCAATAGGTGACCAGCTGTCCGATACCTTTTTTCTTGAGCAACCCGTTGATGAACGGCATGCCTTCGGGAAGGTGATCGTTCAGGATGGCGCGTCCCACAGTGGTGTTCAGGAAACCGCGGTCCGAATTCACTGGCTCGGTGTGGATGATTTCCTGATCGTCGTACGCGGTCATCAGGTCAATGACTTCGCCGGTGTAGCGGAGACGAATCGGGCTCAGAGTTTCCACCGCGCCCGCTTCGAGCGCCAGCAGCACTTCTTCGATGTTGGCAAACGCGCGCCCCTCGCCCTTGGCGCCCGGCTTGCCCTTGGTCAGGTAGTAGAGGCCCAACACCATGTCCTGCGTCGGAACCGTAATCGGCTGGCCCGAGGCGGGAGACAGAATGTTGTGCGATGACAGCATCAGCACGCTGGCTTCAACCTGGGCTTCCGGAGACAGCGGAATGTGAACCGCCATCTGGTCGCCGTCGAAGTCGGCGTTGAACGCTGTGCAAACCAGCGGGTGGATCTTGATTGCCTTGCCTTCCACGAGCACCGGCTCGAAAGCCTGAATGCCCAGACGGTGAAGGGTAGGAGCGCGGTTCAACATCACCGGATGGTCTTTGATGACCTCTTCCAGGATGTCCCACACGATCGGTTCTTGCTGTTCGACCATCTCTTTCGCTTGCTTGATGGTGGTGCAGTGTCCGGTCTGTTCAAGGCGGTGATAGATGAACGGCTTGAACAATTCCAGAGCCATCTTCTTGGGAAGACCGCACTGATGCAGCTTAAGTTCGGGACCGACCACGATGACCGAACGTCCCGAGTAGTCAACGCGCTTGCCGAGCAGGTTCTGGCGGAAGCGTCCCTGCTTGCCTTTGAGCGTGTCGGACAGCGACTTCAGCGGACGGTTGTTGGCGCCACGCAGCACGCGGCCACGGCGTCCGTTGTCAAAGAGTGCATCTACTGCTTCCTGCAGCATGCGCTTTTCGTTGCGCACGATGACTTCGGGTGCGTGCAGGTCCATCAGCTTCTTCAGCCGGTTGTTGCGGTTGATGACGCGACGATACAGATCGTTCAAGTCGGAGGTCGCGAAACGGCCACCGTCGAGTGGAACCAGGGGACGCAGTTCCGGCGGAATGACCGGGATGACATCCAGAATCATCCAGTTCGGTTTGTTGCCGCTCTTGCGGAAGGCCTCAACGACTTTCAGGCGCTTGGCATACTTGAGCCGCTTCTGCAGCGAGCTCTCATGCTTCATCTTCTCGCGCAGTTCGCCGGACAGGCTTTCCACTTCCACGCGCTTCAGCAATTCCTTGATGGCCTCGGCGCCCATCATGGCCTTGAAGCCCGCGGGACGGTACTGCTGGTCCAGTTCGCGGTACTTGGCTTCGTCCTTGATGACTTCGTGATCTTTTACCGGTGCATCCCCAGGCTCGACCACCACGTAAGCCTCGAAATACAGAACGGACTCCAGATCGCGCAGCGAGATGTCGAGCAGGTGCCCGATGCGGCTGGGCAGTCCCTTGAAGAACCACACATGCGAGCAGGGAGAAGCCAGCTCGATGTGACCCAGGCGCTCACGCCGTACTTTCGAGAGCGTGACTTCCACGCCGCACTTGTCGCAGATGACGCCACGATGCTTCATCCGCTTGTACTTGCCGCACAGGCATTCCCAGTCGGTTACCGGACCGAAAATGCGCGCGCAAAACAGGCCATCACGCTCCGGCTTGAAGGTCCGGTAGTTGATGGTTTCGGGCTTGGTCACTTCGCCATGCGACCAGCTCCGGATTTTTTCCGGCGAGGCCAGGCTGATGCGGATGGCATCAAAATCAGCGATCGGGTTTGCCATGTCAAAGGGGCTAGAACGGTACAAGGTGGTCCTCCGCTTTCCCGCGGTCGTACGCCGCCGCTACGCGGCTCCCGAAACCAGTGTCGAGTTTCCGGTTTCCAGTTTCCTGTCTGGTCCGAATCCCCTTCACGTCTCTGGCCTGTAGGATGGGGAGCAACTTCCCGCAGGCTCACTTTTTCAAAACTTGTTTCTAAAATTTTGCTACGCCGTCAGCATTCAGCGCTTTTGACTGAAAGCTGAGAGCTGGCGGCTGATAGCTTTCTTAGTCCGCTGCCGCGCTCAACACCGGCTTCTTCTCGCCGGCCTTGATCAGCTCCACGTCCAGGCAGAGCGACTGCAATTCGCGGATCAGCACGTTGAACGATTCCGGCACGCCCGGCTCCATGGCCGCTTCGCCCTTGACGATGGCCTCGTAAATCTTGGTGCGGCCGTATACGTCGTCGGACTTCGCGGTAAGCAGCTCTTGCAGAATGAACGCCGCGCCGTACGCTTCGAGAGCCCAGACTTCCATTTCTCCGAAGCGCTGACCGCCGAACTGCGCCTTGCCGCCCAGCGGCTGCTGGGTGATGAGCGAGTACGGACCGATCGACCGCGCGTGAATCTTGTCGTCCACCAGGTGCGAGAGTTTGAGCATGTAGATGTAGCCGACGGTGACGGGCTGTTCGAACTTGTCGCCGGTCATTCCGTCGTACAAATAGGTTTTGCCCGATTCCGGCAAGCCTGACTGCCTGAGCAGTGCCTTGATCTCGCCTTCGCGCGAGCCGTCAAACACTGGCGAGCCCATGAACACGCCCTTTTTCAGGCTGGGAGCCACGGCCATCAGTTCCTCATCGCTGAGTTCGGAGATGGTGTCGGCCAGCGTCGTGTCCTTAAACAGCGCCTTGAGTTCGCGACGGATCGCTTCCTCTTTCGTGTTCTCGGCGAGCATCTCGGTGATCTTCTTGCCCAGTTCGTGACCGGCCCATCCCAGGTGGGTTTCGAGAATCTGTCCCACGTTCATACGGGAAGGAACGCCCAGCGGGTTGAGCACGATCTCCATCGGCGTACCGTCTTCGAGGTAAGGCATGTCCTCGTCAGGCAGAATGCGGGCAATCACACCTTTGTTACCGTGACGACCGGCCATCTTGTCGCCCACGCTCAGCTTGCGCTTCATGGCGATGTACACCTTCACCAGCTTGATCACGCCCGGTGGCAGTTCGTCGCCCTTGGTCAGCTTGTCTTTCTTCTCGTTGACGATCTTCTTGAGCACGTCGATCTGACGCGAGGTCATTTCTTCGATCTCGTCGATCTGCTCATTCACCCGTGGGTCTTTATCGGCGTACTTAATACGCTTCAGGTTGCGGGTAGAGATGCGCTCGATCGTGTCACGATCAAGAACCGTATCCTTGGTCAGCAGGCGCTTGTTGGTGCGCTCGTCGTGCAGATCGGCCTGCACTTCCTTGCCGCCCAGAATGTTTTCCAGACGCTTCAGGCGTTCGTCGGTCAGAATCCGGATTTCGTCCGAAAGGTTCTTCTCCAACTTCGCGATCTGCGTGCCTTCGATGAACTTGGCGCGCTCGTCTTTTTCCTGACCCTTGCGGGAGAAGATCTTGACGTCAACAATCACGCCTTCAATTCCCGGCGGACAGTAGAGTGAAGCGTCGCGCACGTCGCCAGCCTTTTCGCCGAAGATAGCGCGCAGCAGTTTTTCTTCCGGGGTGAGCTGAGTCTCGCCCTTGGGCGTGACTTTGCCGACCAGAATGTCACCCTGCTTGATGGAAGCCCCGATACGGATGACGCCGGCTTCGTCCAGATTGCGCAACATCGATTCGCTGACATTGGGAATGTCGCGCGTTACTTCTTCCGGACCGAGCTTGGTGTCACGGGCTTCGATTTCGTACTCCTCGATGTGAACCGAGGTGTAGTAATCCTCTTTCACCAGCTTTTCGGAGACCAGAATCGCGTCTTCGAAGTTGTAGCCGCGCCATGGCATGAAGGCGACGAGGACGTTGCGTCCCAGGGCCAACTCGCCATGATCGGTGCAAGGACCGTCGGCAATCACCTGTCCTTTGGTGACGCGCTGGTTCTTCTCCACAATCGGCTTCTGGTTGATGCAAGTGTTCTGGTTGGACCGCTTGAACTTGGTGAGCTGATAAATGTCGCTGCCCACCTCGCGCGAGAGCTGTCCAGGATGATGTTCGCCCTCGACGCGGACGATGATGCGTTCCGAGTCGACGGAATCGATGATGCCGTTACGCTTGGCCAGAATCACAGCTCCGGAATCGCGAGCAGTGACGCCTTCCATTCCGGTGCCGACGATGGGAGCTTCGGCGCGGAGCAGAGGCACCGACTGGCGTTGCATGTTGGCACCCATCAGTGCGCGGTTAGCGTCGTCGTGCTCCAGGAAGGGCACGAGCGAGGCAGCCACTGAAACCAGCTGCTTCGGGCTTACGTCGATGTAATCAACTTCGTCTCGGCTTACGAGAACGAAGTTGCCGGCCTTGCGGGCATTGACCAGGTCGCCGACGATCTTGCCTTTGTCGTCCAGTTCCACGTTCGCCTGGGCAATGGTGTGGCGGTCTTCTTCCCACGCCGAAAGATAGAAGGAGAATGGCTCGAGTTCAGCGTTCCGCTTCTTTTTGTCTTTCAGGTCGCTATTCAGCTTTTCGGCTTCGTGCTTCTCCATGTGGTCGCCGACTTTGTGATCGCTGTCGCCGGCATTGACGATGCTGACGTAGTCGAGCACGCGTCCGCCTTTGACCCGGCGGTATGGCGATTCGATGAAGCCGTAGTCGTTGATGCGGGCATAGCAGCTCAGTGACGAAATCAGACCGATGTTCGGACCTTCAGGCGTTTCAATCGGGCAGATACGTCCGTAGTGCGTCGGGTGCACGTCGCGGACTTCGAATCCTGCGCGTTCCCGCGACAAACCGCCCGGCCCAAGAGCGGAGAGACGCCGTTTGTGCGTGATCTCCGACAGCGGATTGGTCTGGTCCATGAACTGGGAGAGCTGCGACGATCCGAAGAATTCGCGGATCGCAGCCATCACCGGCTTGGCGTTTACCAGGTCGTGCGGCATGGCCGTCGACATTTCCTGGTAGACGGACATCTTTTCCTTGATTGCCCGTTCCATGCGGACCAGTCCGATGCGGAACTGGTTTTCCAGCAGTTCGCCGACCGCGCGAACGCGGCGGTTGCCCAGGTGATCGATGTCGTCCACGGCGCCGATGTTTTTGCGCAGCTTGAGCAGGTAACGAATGGTGCCGTAAAAATCTTCCGGCTCGAGGGTGCGGTTGTCGAGCTTGCTGGCGTCCTGGTTCTCGAACAGCTTGATGTTGAACTTCAGCCGTCCTACCCGCGAGAAGTCATATTTGCGGGGATCGAAGAACATGCCATGGAACAAGGCGGTCGCCGTGTCCAGCGTCGGCGGATCGCCGGGGCGCAGCTTGCGGTAGATTTCGATCAGCGCTTCTTGCGGGGTCTTCACCGCATCGCGCTTCAGGGTCTGGCAGATGACAGTTCCTACGTCGTCGCGCTCAGGGAAGAACAAGTTGAGCTCGACCACGCCTGACTCGAGAATCTTCGAAACCTTGTCGGCAGTCAGCTCGGAGTTGGCTTCGAGCAAAACTTCGCCGGTGGTGGTATCGACGACATCGCTGGCGACCCATGCGCCTTCGAGGTCCGAAACATCAATCTCGATCTCGCTGATCTTCGCTTTCTGAATTTCCTTCAGCGTGGCCGCATTGATCTTGCGGCCCGAGTGAGCGACTTCCTCGCCCGACTTCGACTTGATGCTGTGGGCCAGCTTCATACCCAGCAGATTGGTCGGCTTGTCGCTGGTGGGATCAAGCGTCCAGTAAAGTTTGTTGTCTCGAATCGCCAGCCGGTCGACGGTGTAGAACGTCCGCAGAATGTCTTCGCCGGAACGCAGGCCGAGGGCACGCAAGAAGATCGTGCCGAGGAATTTGCGCTTACGGTCGATGCGGACGTACAGCACGTTCTTCTGGTCGTATTCGAATTCCACCCACGATCCGCGGTATGGAATGATCTTGCCCAGGAAATAGGTGCGGTTGTTGGCTGTTTCAAAGAACACGCCAGGCGAACGGTGCAACTGGCTGACAATTACGCGCTCGGTGCCGTTCACAATGAACGTTCCGTTTTCGGTCATCAGGGGAACGTCGCCGAAGAAGACTTCCTGTTCCTTGATGTCGCGAATGGAGCGGGTACCGGTCTCAGCGTCTTTTTCGAAGATGGTGAGGCGCATCGTGACTTTGAGCGGCGCGGAGTAAGTCATGCCGCGCTCTTCGCACTCGCTCACGTCATACTTCAGCTGCAGGCCGACCGGATCGCCGCACTTGTTGCAGAAGTCCGGAGTGTTCGCGTTGTAGGTGCCGCACTTCGAGCACAGCACATCGCCGGGATGAAACGGGTCGGTGATGACAGTCGAGCCGCAGCTTTTGCAAGTGGTCCGCAGGTGATGGAGACCCTTGAGGTGCCCGCATTTGCACTCCCAGTTGCCGATGGCGAAGTCCACAAACTCCAACTGCGAGACGTTGCGAAAATCGCTGATGGGGAACACGGACTGAAACACGGCCTGCAGGCCGGCATCGTCGCGCTCGCTGGGCAACCGGTCCATTTGCAGGAAGCGTTCGTAGGAGCGCTTCTGAACCTCGATCAGGTTCGGGATCTGGATGGTGGCTGGAATTTTTGAAAAATCAAATCGTTTACGGTAGGTGTTGTTCTTCGACATTCAGAGGCTCCAAACTTTCAGCGCAGCTGCTGGCTGCGTAAAGGCACGTTGCGTGGCGACGGGACTGGGTCCCGTCCGAGCAGATCGTCAATCAAGACCCGCTAATGTACGGTCACCGAGCGAGTGCACTACAGACACGAATACGCCCTCGGGGACATAGCTCCCCGTGGGCGCCAGTTGCGGCGCATTGCGTCAGTTGAATTTTTTCTTTCCGCGCCAGTATCTCAGGCCTGTTTCCGTTCCGCCGTTAGCGAAACAGTTTGCCAACTCTTGTGCGACTCAGCTCCGCTTCCCCGGATCGTTGGAGTGGAGAGTCGCCGTACCCGTGAAGTGGGAAGCAGACGATATATAGATGCTACCATCGCCTCCCAGGGTTCACCAGTAAAAATTGCCGCCAAGTAGCCCGTTTGGGGAAGGATCTCCGGCTTGCCACGGAGAGATCCTTCGCCAAAAACTCTCAGGATGACGCCAGCCGGGCTCGGACGCCCGGCTAAACTGCGTCACTTCACTTCGACGGTCGCGCCAGCATCAGCGAACTTCTTCTTGATGGTCTCCGCCTCTTCCTTGTTGACGCCCTCTTTAATGGTCTTGGGAGCGCCATCGACCAGGTCCTTGGCTTCTTTCAAGCCCAGGCTGGTGACTTCGCGGACGGCCTTGATAACATTGATCTTATTGGCCCCAACCGCGGTCAGAACGACGGCAAATTCGGTCTTTTCCTCGGCCGGTGCTGCGCCTGCCGCGGCTCCGCCGCCACCCGCCACCATTACCGGGGCTGCTGCCGCTGCCGACACGCCAAGCTTCTCTTCAAGCCGCTTTACCAGGGCCGCCGCGTCCAAAAGCGACAAGCCTACGATTTGATCTTCCAACTGCTGCAGATCCGCCATTTGTCTAGTCTCCTCGAATTTTCTGTTTATCTATCCCTGTTGCGTTAATCGCGAGCTTGGTTTCCAGTGCGCTCAGTCTCTTTTCGCCGTGCCAGACAACACGACTGTCAGGACCGCGCAACCCCCGCTCTTGATCTCTATCCGGGCAAGCGTGGCCGCGAGCGACTCGCCCGCGTCTTTCACCTGCCATCAGAACTTTTGAGCCCGTGCCGATTGAACCGTCCGTCGCGGGCGGGTCGCCCGCGGCCACATGGCCACTCTCGGCCAAAGCAATCAGGCCTCTTTGAACTTGTTCTTCTCCACGCCCTGATTGATGACCACGGCCAGGTCCTTGCCGACGGCGTTCATCACCGTGACCAGGCGCTGCGCTGGCGCGCTCATCAGGAACAGCAGCTTGGAGTAAATCTCTTCCTTGGACGGCATGGTGGCCAGCGCCTGGATCTCTTTGATCGAGATCACGCGGCCTTCAACCACGCCTGCCTTGAAGGTGAATTCCGGATTGTCCTTGGCGTACTTCGAGATCGCCTTGGCCAGCGCCACCGGATCGCCTGAGGTGTAAGCCAGCGAGGTCACGCCGGAAAGCTCGCTCAGCGCGCTTTCCGCGGCGGTTCCCTTAGCCGCCAGCTTGGCCAGGGTGTTCTTCACCACCCGGTACTTGGCTCCGGAGCTGCGCAAGGTCTTTCGCAGTTCGTAATCCTGGGCCACCGTCAGCTTGCTGTAGGTGGAGATAATCAGGCTGGAGACGCTTTTCAACTCGGCTCCCAGCTTCTCGACTTGTTCGACTTTTTTCGCTCTGCTAACCGCCATGATTCAATCCCTCTTCGATGTCTGTGTGGGACCGGGTCTCTGACTCGGTCAGGCCGACCAGCAAGGTCGGCAGTTAAGCTTTCGCCGCCGCTTCCACCTGGGCCGTATCAATCGAAATCCCCGGCCCCATGGTCGAACTCAGGTAGCAGCCCTTGATGTACTTGCCCTTGGCCACGGTCGGCTTGGCTTTGATCACGCTGCTGATAACGACGGTAGCGTTCTCGACCAGCTTGTCGGGCGTAAAGGAAATCTTGCCTACGGGCACATGCACCAGCGCGGTCTTGTCGGTGCGGAATTCGACTTTGCCGGCTTTGACTTCCTGCACCGCCTTGCCCACGTCAAAGGTGACGGTTCCGGTCTTCGGATTCGGCATCAAGCCTTTTGGTCCGAGGACTTTGCCCAAGCGTCCGACGGACTTCATCACGTCAGGAGTGGCGATCAGGGCATCGAAGTCGGTCCAGTTCTCTTTGTTGATCTTCTCGACCATCTCTTCGCCGCCAACGTAATCTGCACCCGCGTCCTGAGCTTCTTTGATTTTGTCGCCGCTTGCGATCACCAGGACCTTCTTGGATTTCCCCAGACCGTGGGGCAGGACGACCGTCCCGCGCACCATCTGGTCCGCATGCTTGGGATCAACGCCCAGCCGCATGGTGATTTCCACGGTCTCGTCAAATTTGGAGAATTTGACCTTCTGCAGCAGCGGTACCGCGTCTTTCAGTAGGTAAGGACGCGCTTCTACCGCGGCGCGCGCCTTGGTGATGTTCTTTCCTGCTTTTTTCATTTGCTTTTCCTGTCTCCCACCGTCCAGCGTTGTTTCGATGGACCGTAGTATTTTCGACTTGTGTTGCCGTGAGGCTACAGCCCCCGAAAAATTCGCTGCTTAGCGGCACGACTAAAGTCGTGCCCTTCCCGAGCCGGGTCTTTCCGTCCTTAGCCGACTACTTCAATACCCATGGAGCGGGCGGTACCGCGAACGCTTTTCATTGCCGATTCGACCGATGCCGCATTCAAATCCGGCATCTTCTGGCGCGCAATATCTTCGATCTGCTTGACAGTGACTTTACCAACTTTGTCTTTATTCGGAGCGCCAGAACCCTTGGCGATCCCGGCTGCGCGCTTCAGCAGGATCGACGCCGGAGGCGTTTTGGTGATGAAGGTGAACGAACGATCGCTGTAAACGGTCACCACGACCGGGATGATCAACCCTTCGAGTTCCTTCGCGCCGGTGCGGGCGTTGAACTGTTTGCAGAACTCCATGATGTTGATCTGCGCCTGGCCCAAAGCCGGTCCAACCGGGGGCGCAGGCGTAGCCTTGCCTGCAGCAATCTGAAGCTTTACCGAACCTGTTGCCTTCTTCGCCATGATCTCTTTTCGCCTTCCAGAAACTAATGACCGGAAACCAGAAACTGTTTCCTATGCGACTTTCTCAACCTGATTGAATTCCAACTCCACCGGCGTCGACCGTCCGAAGATGGTAACCATCACTTTCAAGGTCTCGCGGTCTTCGTTGACGTCGTCCACAACACCAGCAAAGCTGGCGAACGGACCCTCGGTGACCCGTACGGTCTCGCCCTTTTCGAATTTGACTTTGAGCTTGGGCTTGTCCTTGGCTTCGCCTACGCGGTAGACGATGTGCTGGACTTCCTCTTCCGAGAGCGGCGTCGGCTGCTGTCCGGTTCCTACAAATCCTGTGACCCGCGGCGTGGATTTCACCACATGCCAGACATGGTCGTTCATGTCCATTTCGACCAAAACATAGCCGGGATAGAACATGCGCTCTACGGTGTACTTCTTGCCGTTGCGGACTTCAGTGACGGCTTCAGTCGGAATCAGCACTTTGCCGATTTTGTCCTGCAGCCCGAAGGCCTGGACCCGCGACTCCAGCGACTCTTTCACTTTGCGCTCAAAACCCGAATAAGAGTGGATGATGTACCACTTCATATTGGGATTGCGAGGAGACTCGGCGGCGCCGGTCGCGTCGGGTAAAGCACCTTCTCCGCTTGCTCCGGCCTCGTGTTTTTCTTCGTCCTGCATAGAGGGTTCTGTACTGGTTTGCTGCAACACTTGGTTCCTTCCTGAACTCAGTGATGCCCGAAGTAGCGGAACACTGAGTCAATCCCTCGCCCGATCACAAAGTCCACCACCCAGAAGTAGGCTGCGAACAGGAAAACCGTAACAATCACGACGGTTGTCGTCGACTGCACTTCCTTGAGGGAAGGGGCGGTCACCTTCTTCATTTCGGTGCGGACGTCGTTGTAAAAAGTCTTGATCCGCTCCGGCCAGGACCTGATGGTCGCCGTCAGCGCGTTTTGTTCCGCAATGCTCGCCATGGCCTTTTCCCGCTTTCCTTCTTCAACCGCTTACTGCTTATCTCGTCGGCCCAAAAAACTGGCAGGGGCGGAGGGATTCGAACCCCCAAGTTCGGTTTTGGAGACCGACAGTTTAACCGTTGAGCTTACGCCCCTGTTTTGATTGCAGATTGGAGATTTCAGATTGCAGATTGAAAAATCTGAAATCTTCAATCCCGAATCTTCAATTATTTCACTTCCTTGTGCGGCGTGTGCTTGCGGCAAATGCGGCAGAACTTTTTCAGCTCCAGTCGCTCGGTCATCGTCTTCCGGTTCTTGGTAGTCGAATAGTTCCGCTCTTTGCAATCGCCGCACTGCAAGGTAATGATCTCTCGGGGCATAAAACCGCTCCTAGCTCCTGGCTCTTAGCTTCTAGCTCAGAACCATCTGAGAACTGAGAACCAGCAACTGATTACTGGTTTTTATCCTCAGTTCGTTTCCCAAACCAAACCTACTGAATAATCTCGCTGATGGTTCCAGCGCCTACTGTGTGCCCACCTTCGCGGATGGCAAACCGTAAGCCCTTTTCCATGGCCACTGGCGTGATCAGTTCGATTACAAGCTGAACGTTGTCGCCCGGCATCACCATTTCGGTCGCCGCCGGCAACTCCGCCACTCCGGTCACATCCGTTGTCCGCAGATAAAACTGCGGGCGATAGCCTTTGAAGAATGGCGTGTGCCGTCCACCTTCTTCTTTGGTCAGAATGTAGACTTCAGCTTTGAACTTGGTGTGCGGCGTGATCGATCCACCCTTGGCCAGCACCATGCCGCGCTCCACATCTTCTTTCGCGATGCCGCGCAGCAGCAGTCCGGCGTTGTCTCCCGCCAGACCTTCGTCCAGCTGCTTCTTGAACATTTCGACGCCGGTCACGACCGTCTTGCGGGTGTCGCGGAAGCCGACGATTTCTACTTCTTCGCCAACTTTCACCTTGCCGCGCTCGATTCTGCCCGTGACCACCGTGCCACGGCCTGAGATCGAGAAGATATCTTCGATCGGCATCAGGAACGGCTTGTCCAGTTCGCGTGCAGGTTGCGGCACACTCTTGTCCACCGCTTCCATCAGCTCGTCGATCTGCTTTTCCCACTTGGCTTCGCCATTCAGCGCGCCCAGAGCCGACAGCCTGACTACTGGCACGTCATCTCCCGGGAACTGATAGGTCTTAAGCAACTCGCGTACTTCGAGTTCGACCAGGTCAAGCAGCTCGGGATCATCCACCGCATCGCACTTGTTCAACGCAACCACGATGTAAGGCACACCGACCTGCCGGGCCAAAAGCACGTGCTCACGCGTCTGCGGCATCGGACCGTCGGTCGCAGCAACCACGAGAATCGCGCCATCCATCTGGGCCGCGCCCGTGATCATGTTCTTGATGTAGTCCGCGTGGCCGGGACAATCGACGTGCGCATAGTGCCGGTTCGCCGTCTCGTACTCCACGTGCGCCGTGGCAATGGTTATGCCGCGCGCCTTTTCTTCCGGAGCGTTGTCGATGCTGTCAAACGACCGGAACAGGATCTTGGGGTTGTGCTTGGACAACACCTTGGTGATAGCCGCCGTCAACGTGGTCTTGCCATGGTCAATGTGACCAATCGTCCCTACGTTGCAGTGCGGCTTATTTCGCTCAAATTTCTCTTTCGCCATATCTCGCTCGCTGGTTCCTTCCTTCAGTAGTAGCGATAAAGCTGCTGAAACTTGGTCCGCATTGTGGGTTCTACTTCTTCTACTTGCGACAAGTAGAACTCCCGCATCTGCGCCTGGTCGGAAACGGTCAGCGCCTGGTACAGCTTCTGCGCTCCCAGTTTCGCCAGGGTGTCATCCACTTTTTCAAATACGCCCCTGGCGACGATGATTTCCAGATCGCGTATCCGGGCGCCACTTCTGCGCACCCGCTTGAGGAACTTTTCAACCCTTTCGGGCGCCAGTGCGCGATTGATCGCGCCCTTCAGTTCCCCAAATTCCTGTTCTTTCTCGACTCTTATGACAGTTGGCTCAAAGCTCACCATCACACGCACCCTGCGTCAGAATATCTGGAGCGGGAGACGGGAATCGAACCCGCGACCAACAGCTTGGAAGGCTGTGACTCTACCACTGAGTTACTCCCGCCAAAACCCAGCTTTCAGCTATCAGCTGTCAGCTCTCTCTTTGCTGCCACTCACCAATTCCGCGATCAATAGACCGACAAGGTAGACTGCAGCACTCCAAAAACCGTATGTGGCGATAGTCTGCCCAACATCTTTAGCGTTTGTACTCCCAAAGGCCACGTTCGGAGCAATCCATAGCAACAGGCCTATCGGCGCAAGGCCATACGCCCACATGCGGCTACGCCAACCCGAGCAATAGCGAAAAGTCACAACCAGCAACATGAGCCAAACAACAAAACCGGGTACCCAGATATTCATCTCGGCATCACCGTTGAAACTCTGGAGCCGATGACCAGGATTGAACTGGTGACCTCTCCCTTACCAAGGGAGTGCTCTACCAACTGAGCTACATCGGCTAAAACCAGCCCTCAGCTATCAGCCGTCAGCCCTCAGCAAACTCCTGGCCTGGTTCAGCCGACGCTTACTGCTCCGTTTCGCTCTCGCCGTCCGGATGCATCACGTCGTTGCGACGCAGCCAGGTCTTTAACGCGAACATCGCCAAAACCGCCAGCGTGGCGAAACGCATTCGCGGATCACTCAGCGTCGTCCACGCCAGTACTCCCAGGACAACGAAGGCGGCCAGCGCCAAGTAGAGACGATTCATTTCAAGTCTCTGGTGCACAGGGAAGGATTCGAACCTTCGTACCTCCGAGGAGGGGCAGATTTACAGTCTGCTGGCTTTAACCACTCACCCACCTGTGCAGAACTGCAGAACAGTTCGGCCTTACCTGCTCATCCGGCATTCCTCGCAGACATTCACCGCTACGGAAGATCGTTGCAGACGGACTCTTCGATTCGAAACCATCGAAAAGATGAAGAACAGAAATGCGCGCGAATATGCCATCGCACGCAAACACCACATTTGGAAAATTCCCTTATGGAGTGCCGTTGGAAAAATCTGTCAAGCCGCCGCCGCGCCGCGTATCCTGCCCTAGCGTATCCTGCCTTCCGGAACCAATGCTGGAGCTGGCGAAGGGATTTGAACCCCTGACCCTCTGATTACAAATCAGATGCTCTACCAACTGAGCTACGCCAGCAAGGTCTTGGATCGCGCTTGTCCCTTTTTGGGGACAAGACACCCTCTGATCCCTTCCTGATGTCCGGGACAATTCTAAAAGTTACCATAACGGCATTTTGCGTGCAAGGGGCAGGGCGGATTCGCGTGTGGGGCGGCCACCCTCGCCCTCCGCTTTTGAAGTTGGCCTTGGGTCTGGGTCCTCATTTTGGGAAGCTAGAAGCAAGAAGATCAAAGTCGAAGGCGGCGGGCGAGGGCGCCCGCCCCACACTTGTGCGATCTGTGAAAGACTGGTTTATGCCCAAGCGCAATCTTCGCATCATCAAACGCGTTAAGAACGTTCCCGTGATTGGAATCTGCGAGAGTTGCAAAGTGCAGTTCCAGTCGGAGCACCAGCCGGCGGGGCAGCAGTCACGGGCGCAGGCGGTGATTCAGCAGCAATTCAATGCGCACAAGTGCTCGGCCGCCGTCGAGAAGTAGTTCCCCAAAACCTCTTTCGCCCCTTCGGGGCTTGCGTCATTACTCGATTACACCCCGGGCTTGCGCCCGGGGCTTTATTCTTGCGCCGCTTCGCGGCTTTTCGGCAGAGCTTCTTGCCACCGCTTCGTGCCTCTTCGGGAGCGGCTTTGTTCGGCGTTACTTACGCTGGCCGCGGCACGATGTAGCTGCGCGTGATTTTGTCGATCGACACTGTGCCGGCCTGCTGCATGATGGTCTTCACCTCTCTGCGCAGCATAGTAAGGACCGCCTCGACGCCGGGTTGACCGAATGCGGCCAGTCCCCAGGCGCTTGGCCTGCCGATGCCGACCGCAGTTGCGCCTAAGGCGAGCGCCTTGAAGATGTCTGTGCCGCGACGGACGCCTCCATCGACGATCACCGGAACCTTCCCGTTGACCGCTTCGACCACATCGGGCAGGCATTCGATTGTGGACCGCAGAGTTTCTTCCGCGCGTCCGCCGTGGTTCGAAACGATCAGGCCATCGACGCCGTGCTCGAGCGCAATCTTCGCATCCTCGCCGGTGACGATCCCTTTGACCAGCAGCTTGACCGTGACTGTGTCACGGAGCCGTTTCAGGAGATCCCAATCCATGGGATTGGGCCACACGCTGGTGAGCTTCGAGACGTCGAGGCCATCGAACATCGGCTTGTGCGCCACATATCCCGCGAAGGCCCCCGACGCGCCGCCCTGCCTGCCGCGGGCGGAGCCCGTATAGGTGCTCTGGTGGCAAGCGGGACACTCGCGCTTGTCGACACGCTGGCCGCGAAACTGGGTCTCGCGGTTCGATCCTTCCTGGAGATCGACGGTGAAGACGATGGCGGGAGAGCCGGCGGCTTCGGCGCGTTTCACGATGGCGCGTCCGACCTCCCAGACATTAGTGGGATAAAGCTGCTGCCACACGGGCGCGCCACGGGCGGCCATCACATCCTCTATAGAGGAGGTTGCGACAGTGGACATCATCTGCAGATGGTCCAGGGTGCGGGCAGCACGAGCCACGGCAATGTCTCCCTCAGGATTGAACGCCTTCAGGCCGCTGACTGGGCAAATCACGATGGGACTGCTCCACGTCGTGCCGAGAAGACGCACCGACATGTCGAGCTTGGAGGTATTGACCAGACGTCGAGGACGAATCTCGATCCGCGAATAGGCTTCGTGATTGGCCCGCACCGTGGCGTCGTCGTCCACGCCGGTGGACAGATAACCCCAGTGAGCCGGAGGCAGGGCCTTGCGGGCGGCAGGTTCGAAGTCCATCACATTGAAAGCCTGGTCAAGGGACGTGATGACGTCTTCACTTTGCTGGAAGGCGTCGAGCCATCCCAAAAATGCTGACTGGGTTATCTCGGGAGCGGCCAGCAGAGGTTTGAGAGAACCGGCAAGGAGATGTGGAGTGGCCAAAAGCGGACTCGCTGCCAGCATGCGCAGGAAGGCTCGGCGAGTCTTGGCGGGATCGGGGGCGCGGTTCATGAAGTTGTCTCCTTAGGTGCCGGGCACACGATCTTACGCTAACCCATTTGTCCTGCCTTCGCGTTGACGGGATAGTGTGTAGGTGATGTCACAATGTACACATTCGCATATCTCGCGTTGTGATATCGCCAGTGTTTATACGGCTGCGGACGCTATGACATGCGTTTCACCCGCGTCAAATGCGGGGATGGAGCGAGATGCGAGATGCGGATGGGGAACCGCGCGCTGGATTGAGCCGCGCGGAGCCTCGATGCAACATTACATCCAGGCCCGGAGAGCGTCTTTCACGCGGTACGGTTCAATGCGTGTAATGGCGATGTTACGCCAGTTGCTGATGGCTGCCAGGCTTAATCAGGGTCGCAGCTTTGGCTTTTGCTCACGGTCCTGCGGCAGTCGGCAGAAACCCCTTTGACAAACGAGACGAGGTGGGCAACTGATTCCGTCACTACAGGCAATCGGACAACCTCCTACGAAACACACCGGCGCCGATGCGAATTCGGTAGTTGAGCCGTTGCCGCAAAACAGATCGACAGGCTGCCCGTCGCAGCCGCAGCGCCCGCCCGGGTCGAAACATGCACCCGCTCTCTCCACGACGCAAGTGCCGCGCTCTTCGTCGCTCGTGAAGCCGCAGCGCTGTCCAGAAGTACACTCCGAGTTGCTCTTGCAACTTGCCGCGACGTGCGTGCTTCGAGTATTACCTTTTTCCGTCCCACCCGCCGGAGAAACGACGGTAGATCCGCTGCCGCACGCCACGAACAGGCACAAACCACAGAGCAAAACCGTGCGCATTAACTTTAGTGTATGCATTGCTGCTGCCCCCTCTTCTTGAGAGAACGCGCTGGGAACTGGGTCTTGCGACCCTGCGTGAGCGACACAATACGATTATCTCTTTGGTGACTTGGGTCGTTGACGAAAACAGATGGGATGAGAAGGCCGGTCTCCGGACGGGATGCTGTACGCTCCCAAGTTATCGACGTGCTCAAGGCACAGATAAAAAGGAGACCGGCAATGAAGAAGGTTAGCACCGTAGGGACGCAGCAGACGAAGAATGTTTCACAGCAGAAACTGACTATCGGATTGGATCTGGGAGATCGCAACAGCTGGTACTGCGTACTGGACGAAGCGGGCCAGATCCAGCTGGAGCAGCGCGTGCGCACGACTGCGAAAGCTCTCGGCGAAGTCTTCGGCGCAATGCCGCGCAGCCGGATCACGCTGGAGATCGGGACGCATTCGCCCTGGATCAGTCGCTTGCTCAGCGAGTTGGGACACGAAGTGATCGTGGCGAATGCCCGCAAGGTGCGGCTGATCGGAGAGAGCCGGAAGAAAGACGATCGTCTGGATGCGCGGACGCTGGCGCGATTGGCTAGGATCGATCCCGAGTTACTGTGTCCGGTGAAACATCGCAGTGCCCAGGCGCAGGCGGATCTGACCCTGATCCGGGCGCGAGCGGGACTGGTGCGAGCGCGGACGGCACTGGTGAACACGGCGCGCGGACTGGCCAAGAGCTACGGAGAACGACTACGCGGATGCAACGTGCGCAACATGAATCCGGAAAAAGCTGAGGGACTGAGTCCGGAGTTGCAAGCCGCACTGCAGCCGTTGCTGGCGGCACTGGAGTCGCTGAGCGAACGCATCGTGGAGTACAACGAGCGGATCGAGAAGCTGGCGCAACAGAGTTATCCGCAGGTGGCGCTGCTGAAACAGATCAAGGGCGTAGGCACGCTGATCGCGCTGACGTTCTTGCTCACGCTGGAAGACCCGCATCGTTTTCATCAGAGCCGCGACGTGGGCTGCTATCTGGGACTGCAACCGGGACGCCGGAACTCGGGACAGAGCGAGCCGCAGATGCATATCAGCAAGGAAGGGGACCCGTATTTGCGAACGCTGCTGGTACAGGGAGCGCAACACATTCTGGGACCGTTCGGGGTGGACTGTGACCTGCGGCGTTGGGGCCTGAAACTGGCGGAGCGTGGCGGAAGGAACGGAAAGAAGCGAGCGATCGTTGCGACCGCGAGAAAGCTGGCGGTGTTACTGCATCACCTGTGGGTGAGCGGAGAAGTGTACGAACCATTGCACAACAGCAGCCAAACGAACGTGGCCGCAGCCGCGTAAAACCAAACGGCAAAAACAAAATCGACCTCGTTCCAGGAAGAGAAAAGACAAAAGCCCAAAGCCGAGTTCCGGTGACTGCGTTAATCGCCTGGCCCACGTTCCACTTAAGTGAAACGACGGGGCGCCAAACAGATGGCAGCACCGGCTGAACCGAGAACGCCCAACATGCACCGAGCGAAACGATCGCTCCTCGAGAGTGCGGATGGAAGCATGGCGACAGTGGCCACTCGGCGGGAGAAAAACCTTTGTCCATAAAAACAACGAAGAATCGACTTGACTCCGACCGGCCTTCTCATGGAAGGCGATTACACTCACAACCTCTCCCCGGAAGGGTCAATGAGTGTAGTGGCGATGTTACGACAATCAGGGTCGCAACGCTCAGAAAGTGAAGCTGAGAGATAACTGAACGATACGCGGACTGGAATCGAAGCTCACGATTCGACCGAAGTCTGCGGGGCGAAGGATTCGGCCAGCCTGATCGGCCTCACCGGCCATGATATCGCTGATCGGGTTGCTTCTGCTGGCGTGATTGAACACGTTGAAGAACTCTCCCGCTAACTGAATATTCTCCGATTCACCGAGTGAAAACCATTTGCGGATGGAGAAGTCCAGGTTGTTCTGACCGGGGCCGCGCAACAGGTTACGCCCCAGATTTCCGATATCGGTTCCTCCGTTGGGAGCGATTGCCGTCGAGTCATGAGCGCTGGGAATGGATTCTCCGGGGGCGACGATAGGCAACGAGAAGGCAAAGGGGTTGAAGTAGTAGCCCGGTGGAACGTTGCGGGTAGCGGTTTTGAGATTGCCGCCTGGGGCCCAGTTGGGCCGCGTGCCTGCCAAACCGTAGAGTGAGCCCGCAGCCGGATCAATAATGTCCACTGGAAGACCCGACATGGCAACAACAGTTCCCGACACCTGCCAGTCGGAGAGCAAAATGCGCGCGGCTGCAGTTCCGGCATGTGACAGTTTTGGCAAATCGTAAATATAGCCAACAACCAGACGATGAGTGCGATCGAAGTCGGAGACGCCGCGGTTGCCGCCGCGAGCCAGTTGATTGCCCCATACGCCGCCGGTGTCGAGAGCGCTGCGAGTGTCGAGCGAACCGTCTGGGAGAGCGCCGCCGCCAGCGTTCGATGTATCGTCGATGGACTTCGAAAATGTGTAAGAAGCCTGGAATTCGAAGCCATGCGAAAACCGGTGGTTCAACGAAGCCTGCATGGAGTGATAGGTGGACTGTGCGCTGGTCTGATTCAGATTGAAGAGACTCGTCTCCACGCCCTGGTACGGTGCGCGGAGCGCAGCATTGTCGTCCGTATTTGTCGTGAGGATTTCACCTGTAACCGGGTTCACAATGGGATGGTTCGTGCTGGCAATGCGCGCCTGATTGATCGCCAGCTGCCGGAACAGACGCACTCCCCGAGTGCCTACGTAAGCAATCTGGAAACCGGTGTCCCGGGCGATTTCATAGTTCACGCTGGCATTGAACTGCTGAAAGTACGGCGTCCGGTTGTTGCGATCCATCACGCTCGCACTCAATGGAATTGAGGTTTGCAGCACCGGAAATTGATTCGGCGGAATGGCAGTCGGGAACGGGTTCGCCAACGTTTGTCCAAACGACAGCGAGGTGGCATAGAATGGGGGCGCAAAAAAATCCAGGCCAAGGTAGATAAACGAGGGACGCGAATAAAAAATCCCATAGCCACCACGCAGAACCAGGCGTTCGGAACTGAGCGGCGACCAAGCCACACCAAAGCGCGGCCCGAAATTGTTTGGGTCGATGCTGTTCAAAATGCGCTTACCAACCCTCGGAACATCCGGCAGCAGGTACTGAGGAAGCGCGTTTCCGGCCATGACGATTCCAGATGCCGGTGGTCCCACCGGAAGTCCATCTTGCACCTCCATGCGCGGCCGGTAGAGCGTTGGGTCGAAGCCACCGATACGGCCCTCCGTGTCATAGGGCGGCAGGTCCAGTTCGTAGCGCATTCCCAGATTGATGCAAAGCTTGCGCGAAAGTTTCCACTCATCTTGCACAAAGGCGGTGAAGTCGCTAGCGCGAAAGTTGCGCCGCTCGAGGCCGGTTCCGATCAGGGAGAAGTCACTGGTCCCGGTCAGAAAATCGTTGAAGGTCGGAAAATCGATCTCCCCATAGGCATTCCCATTGGCGCGGGCGTCCCATCGGTAGTGTTGAAACTCTCCCCCGAGGCGGATACTGTGCCGGCCACGCTGGAGCGACAAAGTGTCCACTACCGACAGGGATGGCGATGTGCCTTGAACCGTGATAGGAGAAGAGCCGATCGTGCCTCCGCCCGAGTCGCGAGCCAGCAGGATGAGCGGCAGTCCAGGAAAGGCGTCAGCCGTCGGGCGATGAATTCCGAGGTCCGAATCCCGGACTGATTCCTGGGGTTTTTCATCGCTGCGAATGAAGTTGTAGCCGAAGCGGGCCTCGTTCACCGTGATCGGACTGAAAGTATGGATCTCCTGCAGCGACAGGATTCGATTGTTAATCGTATGCTCAGTACCGAAACCGGGCAGTCCTGATCCCGAGCTGAAGGTGGCGCCGCCCAAGGCATAGAACTGCGGCGCATTGGCAAAGTAAAACTTCGCGGCGATGGAGTCGCGCGGACCAAAGCGGTAGTCGAAATTGGTATTGAACTGTTCCTCTCGGTATGTGGACACGGCTGTGCCGGTTACTCGGCCGTCAATCTGCGGAGTAGGAATCAGGAACTGCCCACCCGGAAGCCTGGTGTTGAGCAACGCCAGCGCAATGGGATCGATCGATGGCACCTGGAAGGTATCGAGCAGAGTCGCTTCCGAGCGGTCGTTGGTCAATCCATTGGCGATCAAGACACTCTTGTACAAGCTCTGTTCGGTTGCCCCGTTGGATTCCCTGGTCCCCTGATAAGAGAGAAAAAAGAAAGCCCGGTCCTTCCGGATGGGTCCAGCGATGGTTGCGCCGTAGACATTGCGTCGCAGCACCGGACGTCCCAGTCCCACCGCTTTCAGGTTGGGATCGTTAGTGTTGAGGGCTGAATTGCGAAAGTATTCATAAACTGTCCCATGCAGGTGATTGCTGCCGCTTTTGGTCACCACCTGAATGCTGCCGCCCGCGCCCCCAGTTGAAGCGTCATACATCGACGTCTGCATTACCAGGTCCCCGATGGCTTCGGGTGCGGGCACCGCCACGGCATTCAGGTCGTGCGCGGAGACATCGTTGGCGTCCACTCCATTGATCTGGAGATTGTTCTGCGACGTGCGGGCGCCGTTCACGGAAAAGTTTGGCGTGTTGCGTCCAATGGCATTATTGTTGGTCAAAGGCGTGCTCACGCCGGGCGAGAGCGCTGCCAATTGCAGACAGTTCCTGGTCGGCAGCGGAACAGCCGAGAGCGTTTGCGCATCGATGGAAACTCCGATCTCCGCACTGGTTGATTGGATCAGAGGGGGGGAATCATCGACGGTTATCCGGGCATTTGCGCCGGCAACTCTCAGGACCGCATTGATAGCGACAGGGTCGCTGATCCCCGCCCGGATATCGCTGAGCCGTGAAGGTGCAAATCCTGGAGCCGAGATGTTGATCTGATAGGTGCCCGGCGCGATCGATACAAGAACGTAATTACCGGACGCGTCCGTGGCAGTAGTTCGTTTTTCTCCGGTAGCGAGATTCTCTGCGGCCACCTCGGCCCCCACGATTGCCGCACTCTGCGAGTCTCGAACGCTGCCGGCAATCCGTGCGGTGGTTTGGGTCTGCGCACCGCAAAGCAGGCAGACGAGGAAGCAGCAGACAACGAAAGACCGCCCGAGTTTTGCAGGGGTCCTCATAGTCGCGAAATCTTACTGCGGAAAGCCCACGCTCCGCACGAGGCTATCGAATCTCGGATCAGCGTGAAGCGGATCCCACATCGGTTCGATGCGCAGCGATACAAGATTGGGAAAGACGTTAGCGTCCTGCCAGCCAAGAACTTGCCAACTGGGCTCCAGTTTGGGCAGCCAGGCCAGCGCGGCATCGTATTCTCCGAGTTCCGTGCGGACGTAAGCACCAACCCAGGGAAATGGAAACTCAGGCTTTTGTTTTTGCTCACCCTTGAGCCATTCCTGCAAGGCGCCCCGATATCCCCCACGGGAGTACCCACGGCGCAGGTCTTCTGCCAGATCATCGTATCCGTAAGCAATCAAAGCCTGGCGGAATTCTTCGATCGATTCCTTTTGTTTGCCCGTCCGAGCGTAGGCGACCATCAAGGTCTTGTGCGAGACGGCAGAATCGTATGCGCTTCTCCCAGGGTCGGGATCTCGATCCAACGAATCGCGTTCCAGCTCGATCAAGCGATCAAACTGGCGGCGAGAGTAAAAGGCCGCAGCCATGTGATCGTGGGCCGGATCGAGTTGCTGCGCAGTTTGAAACTCTCTCATGCCTTCGTCCAGCCTGCCAGCAGCATCCAGAAAATAAGCATAGCCTTGATGGGCGGCCGCGTTGCTTGGGCTCAATTCAATCGCCCGCATTAGCTCCTTCTCTGCCTCCGGCCAGTTGTGGTCCCGCACAAGTCTGATTGCGCCTAGAATGAGGTGGGCATCGGACAAGCTGTCATCGACTTCTATCGCCTTTCTCGCGGCGGCTTCGTCTTCCTCAATCGAGTCACCGTAAGGCAGCCCTAAATAGGCTGGGGCAAAGCTAGGGTCTTCCCGGATTGCCTGCTTGTAGTATTCAACCGCGCGCCGGTGATGTTCGTATGAAACCTGCTGCATACCCCGGTGATTTGACAGGATCCCGGCGATGTTATCTTCATACGAACCCCGAAGGTAAGCTTCGTGGGCTTTAAGGTTTACTGTACGCGGTGCTTTTGATTGGAGCGCTCCGCTCGATAGCATCCCGCCTTTGATCTTGTTGGCGATCGCGCCCGCCACTGCTGCCTGCATCGCGAGCACATCCCTGGCATCACGGTCGAAGGTTTCGGCCCATAGGTTGGTGTCCGTGCGAGCGTAAATCAGTTGGGCTGTAATGCGCACCCGGTCAGCGGAGCGCATCACCGACCCTTCTACAATTGCGTCGACGTGAAGTTCCCGCGCAATCTCTGGTAGCGACTTGTTGCTGTTCTTGTAGCGCATGACGGAAGTACGGGAAACTACTTTTGTCCCTTTGAGGCGGGAAAGCTCGGTGATGAGCTCTTCGGTCATGCCGTCGGCGAAATATTCCTGCCCCGGGTCGCCGGAGAGATTCACGAGCGGCAGGACCGCCAACAGCTCGATCGGAGGTGAACTTCTTCTAGCGAACAACCACTCTCGCGTGCCAGTTATGTTGAGGCCCAGCAATAGCATTATTGCCACTGCCAAAGACAGCGCACCAACCCAAAACCGGTGCTGTTGGTTTCCGGATGGCGCGACTGCCAAATCCAACTCTTGTACCGCCAGTGAGCTCCCCCCAGCGCTCCCGTTCAAAGGTTGCACAGGAGCCACTAGCCGATACCCCTTCTTAGCGATGGTTTGAATTACGCGTGGCTCTTTAGCCTCATCTTTAAAAACTCGGCGAAGCTCGAAAATCGAACGCGCCAGCACGCCCTCGCCAACGAAGGTGTCGGGCCAAACCGTTTGTAGTAGCTTTTCTTTGGAGACTGGCTCCGGGGCATAGTCTGCCAGGCACACCAAAACCCCCATCACTTTCGGTTCGAGCTGAGCGCCCGTTCCGTTGCGGGAGATGCTATTCAGGCCAGGTTCTACCAGCCAGGAACCGATACGGAAGTTGCCATCCACAACCGACTCCAAGGCGTACTGGCGACGCATTATACCTCTTAATTACATCTCCGTTTCGAGAGGCTCGTAAGGCATTGCCCAATAAAAGCTTACAAATTCCTTAATCGTTCCCTAATGACTTTCAGGATCCCGATGCTTAAGGTCTTGACCACAGGCGCGGTAGTCCAGCGGGGGAAGGGACTCCAAAAAGCGCTGTGGTCGGGGGGCGGGGAGCAACCGCCCTTCCCGGCGATCTGTTTACGCAGTCATTGGGAGACAAACGAGTTCACGAACAACAGGCTATGCGTGGAGAAGGAGATATGTCGTGACGGACGATACATTTTGGAGTTCCAAATTGGTCGTTTTTCGTAAAGCAGGATTCGTGCTTGGACTGCTGGCCCTGGTGACTCTGGACGCAAGATCTTCGACTTTTGCTTTCAAGCCCGTCCAAAACTACACGGTGGGCTTAACACCCAGCGCGGTGGCGGCCGGAGACTTCAACAGCGACGCCAAAATGGATCTCGCAGTGGTCAACTACGGTGACCCTTCGGTCCATGATGATGGCAACATTAGTATTCTGCTCGGCAACGGCGACGGTACCTTCAAGACCGCCATGAACACTGCGGCCGGCAAGAACTGCGCCGGCATTGTCGCGGGGGATTTCGACGGCGATGGCAAGGACGATCTGGCGCTGGTTCGCCATGGTGATGCTTCCCTGAACGACAATGGCGACGTCACAATCTTCCTAGGCAACGGTGATGCCACATTCCACAAAGGGCAGACCCTGACGCCCGGCAAGAATCCTCTAGTGGCCCTCGCCTCCGACCTTGATAGTGATGGGAAGCTTGATCTGGTGGTGTCATCCGACCATGCGGTCTCTGTCCTTATGGGAATTGGCGATGGTACCTTCCAATCGCCCGTCGCCTATCCGACAGCTGCGGGTCCTAGCCCTTTGACCGTGGTCGATTTCGACCATGATGGGAAAAAAGACCTGGTAGTGTTTCCCAACCTTCCTTCGATCTTCTGCTAGGAAATGGTGACGGCACTTTCCGGCAAGGGGCGGAGGTATTTTTGGGTGGTTCTCCCTTCGTCTTCTTTACAGGGACAGGTGATTTCAACAACGACGGCAAACTGGATCTTGTTCGGGAAAGCTGCACGTTACATATTTTCCCGTTTCAGGGGCCGGGCTCCTGCGACGACTCTTTGTGGCTAGGGAATGGCGATGGCACATTTCAACCTCCAGTCGCCCTCGATCAGTCGGTGCGCGGGATGGCTGACTTCGATGGGGATGGCAAACTCGATCTTGCAACGATAGCGGGCACCAACGCCGGAGGTGTCGAGGTCCAAATTTCGGGAGGCAACGGAGATGGAACTTTTCACCAGCCTACCGCCGTCGGCGCTAGCAGCAACGAGGTTAGATTCGCGCTGGTAGCCGACATCAACGGTGACCACGCCCCGGACTTGATGTTTTTCGACTTCGTCTCCATCGGTTCAAATAGTATCAGCGTCATGTTGAACACAGGCACAGATTTCTCGATTTCTGCATCCCAACCCAGTTCGGTTACTCTCACCGGCGGACAAAGCGCAACCTCCACACTGACACTAAGCTTGCTCAGCAACTTCAACAATCCGGTATCACTCACCTGCTCCGTGCAACCCGTGCAAGCAGGTTCGCCGGCATGTTCGTTCAATCCGAACTCAGTTGCGTTCGACGCGAGCGGAAAAGGCACGGCGCAGTTGATCATCAGCGCGGGGACATCCGCTGCTTCCGCTATGGGATCCACTGCATCCGCAGGATCAGTGGAGGCTCGCCTTCTGTGGCTGCCATTGGTGGCTATTGCGGTGACCGGTTCTTGGCTCAATGGTATTTCGAGCAAGAGAAGACTGATGGGCTTGCTCTTGAGCGGACTTGTGTTCACTGGATTGCTCGTTCAAATCGCTTGTGGAGGAGGAAGTGACATTGGTGGCCCTAAGTCTCAGAACTACACCGTGACGGTTACAGGCACATCGGCCCCTACCGAGCATTCCACAACTCTCCAAGTCAAGGTTCAATAGAAGCGTAATCGCTCGGCGACGACAATCTTTCAATAATTCGTCGAGACCTGGTCGGCGTGCGGTTGCGCCAGTGACTTTGTCACGATAGATACGGAGGCTGTCATTGCGATTCCTGACCCATTTGGTTCGATCGTTCGGGACCGATGCGGCGGTGGTTTCTCAGTGTCGCCGCTCTGTTCGTCTTTCCAATTTCGTCAGCCTACCCGCAGCAGACGATGCCTTTACCTAATACTCCCGGCGCACCTGCCGGAGACATAAGCAATATTCCCAAGGAGATCGCCGATACCGCGAACCGGGTCGCGATACGGAATGGGGCTCGCGACAGCGTCGTGCAAGGCAAAAAGATTGCCGAACCAGAGGCGAGCTGCCTGTTTCCTCCCCTGTCATTTATCACGGATCCCGTTATTAGCGTTGAGGAATTGGAACGTACTGCCAAGGCGAGGAATGAGTATTGGCAGGGTTGCGTGGCATTGAAGAAGAAGAGAACCGCTGACGCGGAACAACATTTTCGGAAAGCTATCCGCCAATATCCAAAATACGTCGCCGCGTTGGTTACGCTGGGCCAATTACTTGCCAAGGAGCAGCGACCAGAGGACGCTCGTATTGCTTGTTCTCATGCGACAAGCATTAATAGGCGTTATGCGGCTGCGTATCTTTGTCTTGCCGAAATAGCCATGCGAGAACATTTGTGGGATGAAGTATCGGCGCTGAGCGGACGCGTATTGGAGATCGACGCTTCCACCAATTTCGTTGCTTACGAGTACCACGCTGCCGCCAATTTGAACCTTCACAATCTCGCTGCAGCGGAAAAGAGTGGCCTACGGGCGGCTGAGCTCGATAGGGAACATCGGGAGCCACGCATTTACTTCGTGTTGGCTCAAATCTATGAGGCAAAGGGCGACTTCACGAAGGTAGCTGCAAACTTGCACGCGTATCTCAACTACACCGATAGTTTGTCGGATTCTGCAATGGTCGAGCAGTACCTCTCGAATCTCGAAAGACATACGGGCGCGGTTCGTGGCGCAGATTCGGCAGAGGCGAGCGACGAAGCCGATTCGGCATCGAATCGGTGGGCACCGCCCGACATTGATGCAAGCGTGCCCCGAGTTCTAAGCAATTCCAGTACTTGCCCCCTCCCGCAGATCTTGCAACAAGCAAGCAGTCACACGCTGGACCTGATCGAAAATTTGCGACGTTTTAGTGCGAGCGAACAGATCGAGCAAATTGAAATTGATCGGAATGGAAAGCGGCACAGTTCGGGTACGGAGGTTATGAATTACGTTGTTGAAGTTGAAGAGACTTCATCTGCTTATCCAATCATCAAGGAATATCGAGCGGGGGCAAGTGGAATCCAACAAACGGCGATCATTGATTCTGGGGCTGCGGTTTTCGCGCTGATCTTCCATCCGAGTCACATTGGGAACTTCGAATTCCAGTGTGAAGGGTTGACCGATCTGCAACAATCGCCTGCGTGGCAAGTGCACTTCGTTGAGGGCGATGATCCCAATAAGGCATTCACGGCCATCAAAAAAGGGGGATCCATCCACCTTCCCAGGCTTAAAGGGAGAGCTTGGATTTCCACTGATGGCTACAACGTATTGCGACTAGAAACAGATTTGGTGAATCCAATTTCTGAAATCGATCTTCAACGCGAGCACCAGGTCATCACCTATGCACCGGTAGAATTCCCAGCCAAGCACATTCGCTTGTGGCTGCCAGACAGGAATTCGATCTATATTGCAAATCACCGACACCATTATGAGCGTGTTCACACCTTTGCTGACTTTCAGGTCTTCTCCGTAGATTCGATGGAGGCGGTCAAGGAACCGAGTGGCAAGAAACCAGATCAGTTCTTTTCTAAAACTCTGGCAGAATCAGGACCATTTGAAAGAACGCTCCAGCAGAGCCAGAGCCACTGATACCGCGCGGGCAGCACACAATGATCGTTGTTACGTGAGGCCCATGCAGCCTAGGGTCACGGCGGTCACGGCGCCCATATTCTGCACTCTGCGTGCGCTTCACCCATTTACCGAAAGTCAACCGTGGGGTTCCGGTAGCGCGACCGCTGATGGCCGTAGCACGACCGCTGAGGTGTACGATCCCCAGACCGGGATTTCCACTCCCACCGCAACAATGACGGCCCCTCGTGATGGGCACACTGCCCCCTCTTCCAGACGGTAGTTATTATTGGGGGTGGGCCAACTACAGTAGAAGTCTTCCAATAGTTTGAGAGAGCGTGTGCCTGCTGCGCACCAACCCTTGGGAAATGGGTTGTTGACGATATATCGCCATGATACTCATTGACCGGCGGAGTCAACGCCGACAAGCTTCGCCAAAGCTTGCCAATGCCTCGGGTGTGGGCGATATCTCCCGGCTCGGACCTTCGCTGCATAGGGTTCTGAAATCCCTAACGTAAGAGCAATCTTGGCAATTGTCACTGACGGTAGTCTAGGTTGAATTTTCTCGATATACGTTTGCTCAACCGGCCATGGTAGACTTCGGCTTCAAACGCCACTCTCGCTTAGCCAGTTCGTGACGCCGCTGCGACTCAGATTGCTTCTTGCGAGACTCCGGGCTGTGGCCGAAGATGCGACCAATCTTGGCAACCTCTATCAACTTCTCCCTAGATATCTCGCGTCCGCATTTCGGACAACTCCGACCACGCTTGGTTGGAGCGCCACACCCTTGACAGACGTTCGCAGGACGGATTGGAGATTCGTTGTGGGGTAAGTGTTCGTTCCCCTCTGGCCTCTGACCTTTTCACGTTGGGTCAGCCGCGTTGCCAGGTTGAGCTCGCACTTAGGCTTACGAATACCCGACCAAAGCGTGTGCGCGATCCATTCCGCTATCGGCGCAACCGCACGTGCCCAAGTAGGGGCCGTCTCGGAGAAGATACGCCGTAAAAAGACCAGTAAGTCGGCACGCTCCGTCTGCTTGTTCGATGCCAACCATTCGCGTTTCAGCGTTCCCGTTGTGAGCCAACGAACTAGGAAAGAGTTCTACTTGTGCTCGCAACGGCTCCATGAGATCGCAGGCGAGGCTGTCGCGATTGGGAGCATCAACGTGGAGGATTCCGATTCCAGGCGTCAAGGCCCACTACGGCTAGAGGCCAAGCGTGACTCGGCCTCGAGGAGGGAGTAGAGGTAATTAAGGATGGCGTTAGGCGGGTTAACTGCGCGACGGGGTGATCCAGTCAGTGCCGAAGCGCGGTTCCCAAATGAACGCCAGTGCTCCGGGATGCGGCTTTCATCTTTGCGGGGAAAGTTGACGGGTAGAGTGCGATATGAGCAGCCCAGTAATAGCCGGCCGCGTGTGCTGCTTTGACGCTGATGCTCTTCTGGTGCTCAGCGCTGTTCAATTCCTCACGACGATGGGCGATCTTGTCAGCGGTTTGGGGAATCTAGCAGCATGTTCCGCGCTACGTGTTCCTGCCCAGCAAGCTTTCGGCTGATCAACTCTCGCGCAATAGTCAACGCTAAGTCTAGACGAGTGCGCGAGAGCCTGTAGACACCGCCTCAGTCGCGCATCGGTAGGATAGGCCGGGCCTGTCGTGACCAGGACTTTTCCATCCCTCTCTAGCATGACGAAGCTTGCATGTTGCGAACTGAGCCATTTGAGGGCCGACAAGGAGACAAACCCGTCCGACCCAATCACGATTAGGCGTCGAAGCCCATGGCCTACGCGCGGGAGGCGAAACTTGCGCCTGTTCATCCCCACGCCATCTTCAAGTTGGAGGTGGCCGGATTGGACTCGAATCTTGATTCCAAAGCCAGTCAAGCATGACATCTTTCTTCGTGCTCATACGGTTGTTGTAGATCCCAAGAAAGGCAAAAAAGGTAAAAGGAAGCGCCGGGGGCCACGTCCTCGGCGCAACCTTAAGAAGTGGCCGAAATACGCCGTTGTTCTTGATTGCGAAACCCGCATCGATACCGTCCAGGGCCTGACCTTCGGCTTCTATCGCGTTTTGAGGCTGGAAGGTGATACCTATCAGCTCGAAGAGGAAGGAGCGTTCGTCGACGACGATCTAGCAGCGCGCGAACGCGACGTTCTGGAGAGATATGTTCATACAGCCGACACCGAAGTAAAGTCGTTCCCCCCTCGGTTCCCACTACACCCACGATCACAATTTGTAAAACAAGTTTTCTACCGGTATGCGCGTAAGGGTGCTTTGATTGTTGGCTTTAATCTTCCCTTTGATCTCACGCGCTTGGCTCTGAGCTGGCCGGAAGGCAAGAAGAATGAGTGGTCGCTCGTCCTCGTTCGATACAAAGATGGAAATGAAAACCTTCATTATCCGCGAGTTCTGATCGATCCCATCGATAGCAAAAAATCTTTCATCAGCTTCACTGCGGAGTGGGTCCCCAAGAAGGGCAAAGCCAAGCGAACGGAGATCAACAAGTCCCGATTTCTTGATCTGCGTACCCTTCTTTTTGCGCTGTTTAATCAGCCCCTTGCTTTGAAGAAAGCGTGTGAACTGGAGGCTTTCAAGAAATACAATCTGCCGCAGAAACTTGACCACACACCGACCGGCAAGGTGACGATTGAGGAAATCAGGTACGCGCGTCAGGATGTGCGCTGCACAGCAGCCCTGCTGAACGCCGCGAAACAGGAATTCGATCTGCACCCGATCCCAATTTCGCCTGACCGAGCCTACTCGCCCGCGAGCATCGCAAAAGGTTACCTGGAGGCAATGAACATTGAACCGCCGGAGGAGAAATTTGATGTCTCCCTGAAAAACCTTGGCATTGCCATGGGAAGTTTTATGGGTGGCAGATCGGAAACGCGAATACGCCTTCAGGAGGTGCCGGTTGTGCCGGTTGATTTCACCTCGGAATACCCGAGCACATGTGTTTTGCTCGGACTCTGGGACATTCTAACGGCCAAGAGCCTGTCGTTTCCGCAACGCAACCCAGCATGTGAGGAAACTGGTAAGCAGCATCACTCTCGATAAGTGCTTTCGACTTAGGTTGTGGCCGGATTTGCGGTTCTTCGCACTAGTCAGGCCCAACAAGCACATCCTTCCAGTCAGAACGATGTACAACGGAAGCACACCGAATATCGGGAACAACTATCTAACATCCTCAAAGCCAATCTGGATTGCCGGACCGGACCTGATTGCTTCAGCGATCCAAACTGGTAGCGCCCCTGAGGTAATTCGCGCCATTCGCATCGCGCCACGTGGACAGCAGCTGCAAATGCAGCCGGTGAACCTGCGTGGAATGGTTGAAATAGACCCGTACGAAGACGATTTGTTCAAGCTCACGATTGAACAGAGAAAGCTGCACAAATCCGACAAGGATCTTCAATACTGGCTCAAAGTATTCGCAAATTCGATGTACGGATTTTTCGCCGAGATTAATCCTGAGCCAACACCAGAGCGACGACCCGTCGAGATTCATGTTTACTCGGGAGAAGACGAATTCACACCCTCCAACCGAGTTCATGTGAAGGAAAAGCAGGGCCACTGGTACGCCCCTTATCTCGCCTCGCTGATTACCGCTGGCGGACGACTGCTGCTCGCGATGCTTGAAAAATCAGTCACAAACGCCGGGGGAACTCACGCATGGGCGGACACCGATGCCCTGGCTATTGTGAGTTCGAAAAAAAGGGGATCTCTTCGCCACGTTCCGGGCTGTAAGGGAATCAGGGTCCTTTCATGGAGTACTGTTCAGGGAATCACAGATAAGTTTGAGGAGCTCAATCCATACAATCGCGCTGCGGTCCCCGGCTCTATTCTGAATCTCGTTGACGCCAACTTTGAGAACGCTGACCCGAGCTCTGCAAGGAGACAGCTACTCGGTTTCTCTATCGCCGCGAAGCGCTACGCGCTGTATGAACGATCGGGCAATGATGTCTCCATTGTTGATCCCAAGGGCCACGGACTGGGATACCTCTACCCCCCCTGTTGATTCACCCAAGGGCTGGCATGACGAACACGAAGCTCCGCGTTGGATTTACGACTTCTGGGAATACCTGCTCAGAATAGCGCTCAAGCTCTACCGAAAAGCTCCTGACTGGCGAGAACGACCACAGATGATGCGAATGACCGTCACGACCTTCAATGTTTTGAAAAGCCTTCGCGAGTGGGAAGGGTTCCGCGCGTTCAACTTCTTCTTGCTCCCAGTCTTAGCGGGCGGTGGCTATCCAGCGAACGTTAGTCCAAAACACTTCAGGCTGGTTGCACCATTCGAATCAGATCAAAGGAAGTGGAATCGCTCAAGATGCATAAACATTGGTGACCCGGAAGATCGACGGATGTACGGGCTCATCACATCTTTCACGTCGACTGAGTACGGGAAGAAAGCAGTCGTTGAGACCTTCGAGAATTTGTTCTATCGCTACATGCAGCATCCTGAAGCCAAGAGCCTCGGCCCTGACGGGGAGCCTTCCACGGCCGAGACGCGCGGCCTGCTCGGGCGTTCGCACATCATAGCGGGGAGACACCGTCGGATCGGTAAGGAAAGTGATCGCCGCTGGGAGGAAGGCGATAATCTGGAATCGTTGTTGTTTGCGCCTTTGGAATACCAACAACCTGGGGAAGAGGAAGAGAATGCCAACCTTGTTCTTCCAAGCGAGCGATTGATCCGAAGGATCAAGAAAATCGGCATCCGACGACTTGTCCGGTTCGGGTGTGGCCGCCGCATCTTGGATAGAATCTGCGGACGAGACAGGATTAGCATTTCCAGATTGCGAGAATACGAGAGAATGGTCGAAGCGTACCGACGATCATGACTGCAGATCAGTACCTAATAAATATCCTGAATCGCGAGGCTGTCGATACCGGTCCGCATTCTTTAGTGCGTAGTGTGCAGAGCGTACTTTATCCGATTATTCAGCGGTGGGCTGGCAATCAGCTGATCAGCGTGCATCCAAGCGGTTCATTCATGAAGGGTACCGCAAACATTAGTGGAACAGATATCGACCTTTTCATATCGTTATCAGAGCAGACGACGGAAACGCTACGAGAAATTTACGAGAAACTATTCAACACAATGAAAGCGAACGGTTACAATCCAACCCGGCAAAATGTCTCCCTTAACGTTCGGGTAAACGGGTATTCGGTAGATCTTGTGCCGGGCAAGCGCCAAGGAACCGCTGGAAACGATCATAGCCTCTATCGTCGTCGGGCGGACACTTGGACCAAGACGAATGTCGTCACACACATCAACCATGTAATCTGGAGCGGTCGACAGAACGAGATGCGAATCGTCAAGCTGCTGGCGACAGCAGAAACAGGCTGATTTCCCGTCATTCTATCTGGAGCTAATGGTGATCGATGCGTTGCCACGACAGCATTCGGAAAGCTTGTCTGGCAATGTATGGAGGGCATTTCAATATCTGCGGGATCGATTTACGACGGCGCGTGTTGTTGATCCCGCGAATACTAACAACATTGTGTCGGATGACCTTACAATTGCACAGAAAAATAAAGTTAAAGCCCTTGCCGAACAGGCGTTGGGCGCGAACAACTGGAATGAGATTGTCACATGACGTGGTCTCTACCACAAATCCTCGCCAGCCTTCATGACGACATTGAGCAGCGTTTAGCGATCGCGAGAAAAACTTTCGGTCATCCGAACGCGAAAGGCGATGCTAGCGAGGGTGTCTGGCTTGAATTGTTCGATAATTATCTCCCGAAGCGCTATTCAGCACTGAAGGCTCATGTTGTTGATAGCAGTGGTGCTTTTAGTGATCAGCTTGATGCAGTCGTTTTTGACCGCCAATATTCGCCTTTCATTCTTAACTATCAAGGTCAGAAAATTGTCCCAGCTGAGAGTGTGTATGCCGCTTTTGAAGCGAAACAGACCATAAATGCTGCTCAGGTTAGATATGCGCAAGAGAAGCTTTCGAGTGTGAGAAGACTTCGTCGAACAAGCCTTCCTATACCTACGGCGAGCGGGACTCTACCTGCAAAACCATTGCACGCAATTATTGGAGGCCTGGTTACCTTCGAAAGCGATTGGAATCCCGCGCTAGGCGAGCCACTTATCCAATCGCTCAAGACAGACAACGGCAACGGACGGCTTGACATCGGCTGCGTTGCGGCGCAGGGTACGTTCAGCTGCATCACTGCGGGTCAGTACGTATTCACAGAGAAAGGGAAGCCCGCAACAGCGTTCCTTTTTGAGCTCATCACCAGACTTCAAAGCGTTGCCACAGTTCCGATGATCGACATCTGTGCCTACGCGCAATGGCTAACAAAATAGGCGCACGCCAACACCCCCGTTTATCCGTAAATGACGCACCGAAACGCATCTGGTAGCGCCGGAAGAGAACATGGATACCCGACTCGGACAGAACAGAATCCTTATCAGTCCACCAATTGTCAGCGGGAACAGTGGGGGACCAGTACTCGATTCCCGGAACCGTGTAATTGGCATCGCAGCCACGGGCGCGGATAAGTTTGAGAACACAACAAAAACTGTGGACTACGGCGTGATCCCTGCTGAATCCCTTAAAGCTCTGACTTGACAGTCACCGAATGTCGAAACATGAGCATCCCCGCATTTGACGCGGGTGAAACGCATGTCATAGCGTCCGCAGCCGTATAAACACTGGCGATATCACAACGCGAGATATGCGAATGTGTACATTGTGACATCACCTACACACTATCCCGCCTTCGCGTTGACTTGCCAGCTTCGCGGCACCTAACATGGCAACGCGTTTTGTCATAGAGAGGCTAGAGCAGACCATGAAGAGACGCTCTTTCATCAAGTCGTTGGCCAGCGCTGCGATCTTGGGCGCGGTCGGCACGTTGCCCGCTTTCGCCAGCCTGCCGAAGATGAAGATCACGCGGGTGCGAGCCTACCTGCCGCCCAATCCGAACCCGCTCTTTAATCAGAGTGATGTGGTCGTCACCGTCGAAACTGACGCAGGAATTACCGGTATCGGCGAAGGCGGGTCGAAGGACATGCTCTCCCAATCCGCAGGCAGATTGATCGGCCGCGATCCGCAGCATATCGAACTGCTCTGGCAGGACATGAACCGCGCGTTCTTCTATCCGGCGGGACGCGAGAAGACTCATGCCATCGGCGCACTGGATCTTGCTTTGTGGGACATCAAGGGGAAAGTGCAAAACCTGCCGGTGCATGAATTACTCGGCGGCATGGTGCGCAATTATTGCGAGTGTTACAACACGGCCGGCATTCTTCCGGGCATCACTGAGGGTATGAGCATCAAGGACCGTGCTCATGCCACGATCGCCGCGGGCTATCGCGCCTTCCGCTTCGGCGCGGTCGACACTCCTGCAAACACCACCTACCACACGCGGGAGCGGCTTACTCATTTGCACGACGAATGTGCACAGGCGAGAGAGGGCGTCGGAAGGGACGGCGACTGGGTCATCGATTTTCACCAGCGCTTCGACCTCTCCGACGCAATTCGCGGCTGCAATCTGATTGAAGATCTGGCTCCATTCTTCGTCGAAGATCCGGTGCGCACGGAAGCCTTCCTGCAGGACCTTCCCATCATGCGCCGAAAGGTGAATGTTCCGCTGGCAGCGGGGGAGGAGTGGGGTAACCGGTGGGACTTCAACAAACTTGTCGAAGACCACGACATCGATTTTGTTCGCGCCACCCTGCCAAATGTCGGCGGTATTACTGAAATGATGAAGATTTCCGCCATCTGCGAAACGCATTTTGTCGGTATCGTTCCGCACTTCACCGGACCGATCGCGACCGCGGCGCTGGTCAACACTCTGGGAACTTTTTCCGGACCGGTGCTCATGGAATACAACTATGAAGGACGCACCTTGCCCCACTTGCCGGTGTGTCTCGATTTCAAGAATGGGAAGCTCTATCCCAATGAGCGGCCTGGGCTGGGGGTTGAACTGGATTTCAAACAGCTGACCAAGATTGCTGAAATTACCGAACCGGTGACGGCTCGGGCTCAAACCTACTTCCGTCCGGATGGCTCGATCACCAACTGGTAGCGTTGGGGAATTTTATTCCCAGTTATTAGTTGATGGTTCTCAGTTCTGAGTGATTCGCGGTCGGGCAAAACTCACTCATTTCTTGTTTAAAGCTTCGATCTGCTGGACCAGCGTGTCTATCTCTTCTGATGTCAGCTTATCGGTGTACTTGGGCATGCGGCCTTTACCGTTGGCGATGATGTTGCGGAGGTCGTCGACGGAAGCGGGCTTATCCAAGAAGAGGGATGGTCCACCGAAGTGACGACCCTCGGCAGTTTTGCCATGACACTTGGCACAGTTTTTCTGGAAGACAGGATTTGCCGTCAGGGTCTCACCAGACGGCGGATTTTGAGCGACGACAACAGCCGACAACAAACACGCGGCGATGGAGAGTCCAAGCAATCTCATGGTGACCTCGGCTACAGCGCTGGGGCTAAAAACGTTTGGATGCATCAAGCACCGGTCCGGGGTATCAGCGCTGCGAACACTGTCCACGCAATCATTTCACCGGAAACGCTGCAATCGTCCAAGCGTTGGAGTTGGAGTTGAGTGGACCGAACGCCAGGTAATGGCCGTCGGGTGACGGCGCGAGCGCGAAAATATCCCAACTCGGTTGTTTGAACAGCAATTTGGGTTCGCCGCTGAGAGGCATACGCACAATCGATGTTCCTCGCGAAGAATAGCTGGCCAGAAACAGACTCTTGCCATCCGCCGCCCACGCACTCGTAACCAGTTCCGTCCAGGGCATGGCTGACATTTTCTGCGGCGCTCCTCCGTTGAGCGGAACGATCTGCAGGTCTCCGGCTTTGTAATCGAACACCGAAATCACAACCCGCGTGCCGTCGGGAGAAAGATCCCAACTCGCGGCGTCCGGATCAACCGCAACTTTTGCGAGCTCGGTTTTTCGTCCCTGCACAGGATCGAAAGCGGTGAAGACAATCTGGTTCTCTCCGGATTCGGCGAGTACACAGGTGCTCGCATGCATTGGACAGCGGAAGCTGGGATAGCCTCCGACGGAATTCGTCGGGTCGGTACCCGTGAGGATCACGGGATGTCCAGTGACATCCATGACCGCTTCCGCCGGACCGCCGGCGAGCGGAATGCGCATCAGCTTTCCTGTGGCCACCGGTTTGCCCTCGACCGGCTTGGGCCATTGCATATAGAGCACCCACTTGCCGTCCGGACTGACCTGGGGCGCCCACTTTTCTTCCTGTCCGGTGATGATCGGGTCGGCGTTGCGCTCGCTCACGCCCTGCTTGTAGATATCGAAATCTCCGTTGCGATCGGAGTAGAGGAACATTGTCTTGCTGTCGGCGGACCATCCGCCGGGCCAGTCGACTCGGTCATCGAGCGTCACACGTTGGGGCGTTCTCAACTCCGCTCCGCCGTTGGCCAGCTCTCCGATGTAGACATCGCTCTGCGATCTCCCGTTCAGGAAGACGAAGCGCTTTCCGTCCGCGGTCAATTGCGGATTGCCAAAGTAGAAACCAGTCCAGTCGGTGAGACGCCGCGAAGTTCCCTTCGGCTTGCCGGTGTCCGGGTCGTAACGTAATTCCCAAAGATTCGAATCGTACTGGTTGGGCGGCAACTCGCGGACGGAATAGATCAGCCTTCCGTTCTGTCCCCAGGTGAAATCCGTGAGACGCGGGTCCGAAAGCAGGACAACAGGATCGACGCCCTTGAGATTACGGCTTTCGAGCGCGATCGTAGTCTCGCCGTTTGTCGTGCGAAGTTTGAGATAGAGGATGCGGTTGCCGTTAGGGAACCAGGTGGGCGCGAAGAAGCGGTAACCTTCTTCGCGCTTGATCAGGAGCCTGGCCTGGCCACCGTCGGCGCTCATCAGCCACGTATCGCGCGTGGTCGAATCGCGGAAGACGATCTGCGATCCGTCCGGCGAGAGCGACGCGTCGTAGGCGTCGTCACGCAATTTTTTCAGCGTGGCGCCAATGACCGAGATCACCCAAATGCCTTGCTTTTCCTGCGCGACAGGGCCGCTGACCAGCAATTTGGTCCCATCCTGGGACCATTCGATGCGCGCTCAACGGAAGCAGAATGAGTCTGGAATGGGCAGCGACTGCGTCTCTCCGGTGGCGATCAAACGCAGATGCATGCCTTCGAGATCGGCATAAAGAAGATATTTCCCATCGGGCGAGATCGAAGTCGTAGCGACCGGGTCTTCGATCGAGTTGGCGGTCAATTGCTGGGGCTTCAGTTCTGCCTGCGAATAAGGATGCGCGGAAGTGAACCACCCGCCAAAATAACCGACTGCCAGTACTGCCGCGATGACGACAGCAGCAACCATCCCTGCGAGCATCGGCCAGCGGCTCGACTTGGATGCCGGCATAACCGACGAAGCCGCCGCGACCGAAACTGCCGCGATTTTCGACGATTGCGTGTCGCGCTTGAAGCGCTGCAAATCGGCGCGGAGATCGGAAGCGGTCTGATAGCGCAGACTGCGGTCCTTCTCCAGACACTTGTTGATCACAGCTTCGAGTTGCACCGGCAGGTCTGGATTGATGCGGACCGGCGCAGTCGGGGGCTTATTAAGGATGGCGTCGAAGATGATCGCCGACGTGTTGCCGGTAAACGGCTGGCGCCCGGTGGCCATCTCGTAGAGCACGGCACCGAATGAGAACAAATCGGTGCGGGCATCCAATTCTTCGCCGCGAGCCTGTTCCGGAGACATATATGCCACGGTGCCGACTGCGCTCCCCGGGCTGGTGAGATGGGCAGCGTCGACGGCCATAGTGGCCATGGATGCGCCGCCGGTTTGTATCGGAGGCAGCTGCCCGGCAGAGAGTTTGGCCAATCCGAAATCCAGCACCTTGGCTTGTCCACGCTTGGTCAGGAAAAGATTGGCGGGCTTCAGGTCGCGATGGACAATCCCGGCTGCGTGCGCTACTTCGAGGGCGTCCGCAACCTGCACCGCGAAGTCCAGAAAATTCTCGAGGGAGATGGGCTTGCCCTCGATGCGCTGCTTCAGCGTCGTGCCTTCCAGGCATTCCATGACGATGAAAAGCCGGTCGGAATACTCTCCGATGTCGTAAATAGTGCAGATGTTGGGATGATTCAGAGCAGATGCGGCACGCGCTTCCCGCTGAAAACGCTCGCGCGCCTGGGGATCCTGTGCCAGCTCTTCGGGAAGGAACTTCAGGGCTACTCGTCGGCCAAGGCGCTGGTCTTCCGCCTCGTAAACCACGCCCATTCCGCCGCCACCCAGCTTCTCAACGATGCGGTAATGAGAAATTGTCTGGCCCAGCATGTGGCGTCAATGTTAGGCCGTAGGTGGGGGCAAGTCAATTTGGGGACGGGGAGTTAGTCCCGCCCGAGAGCGCCCCGATTTCACTGTGGTTTCCTTTGCGTACTTTGCGGAATTTCTTGGCGAACTTTGCGGTTTAGGATCTTGTCCTTGCCAGGCGAATGGGAAGATCAAAATCTTGAACCGCAAAGGGCGCAAAGACATTCCGATCACCCATCCCAGGGACCGTATAATACGTGCCCGTAGGCATAGCTGGCATGGTCAGCTTTGGTTGACATAGAGGTCTCACTTGTACCTAAACGCGAAACTGGTTGCGGTTCTTTTCGTCTCTATGGCCGGATTGCTTCTATGCGGACCTCTTGCTTTCGGTCAAGAGTCGCCCAAAGTTCCGAGTCATGGCAAAACGCAATTTCGCATTGAGGTAGAGGACGCGCAAGGAACGCGAATCGCAGGCCCCAACATCCATGAGACGGCGGGGAAGGAACGTTCGGCGGTGCTGGATATGGAGCGCGAGTACCAGCCCGGAGATCGCATAGTTTTCGGCGGACCGCAGCGGATGGCGGTGCGACCGGACGAGCACATGCCCGAGTGTATGGTCTATCTCGCGTCCGATCCGAGAAATGTGACCTACGAGGTTCCTTACGGCACTGAAGAGAAGCAGACGGGGAGCGCCTATGCACCCGAGACTTTTGCCGGAAAATCTCATCGCGTGGCGGTTCGCGCCTTAACAAAAAAAGAACTTAAAGGCTATCGCAACCTCGCGCTGAATCCGTGCGATGTGCGTGGAACCGAGCAGGCGCCGCCACAGATCTTCCCTCACTCCACCACGAACAGCGTTTCGCGGAGCTTGTTCGATTTCGAATCGAGAAATGCGATTGACGGAGTCACACAAAATGGCCATCACGGCGTGTGGCCTTACCAGTCGTGGGGACCGCAACTGCGCACCGACCTGTGGTGGAAGCTCGACTTTGGCCGGACTGTCGAGTTGGACAAGGTCCGCCTGATGGTACGGGCAGATTTCCCGCACGACAGTTATTGGAAGAGCGCGGACGTTGAATTTTCCGATGGAAGCCACGTATCCCTCCAAATCGGATCGTCTGCCGGATTTCAGGATTTTGCGTTCAAGAAGAGACGTGCCTCCTGGTTGCGGATCAGGAATCTTGTACCTGCGGACCCGGCCAAGTGGTGCAGTTTTATCGAAGTAGAGGCCTGGGGACGCGACCGGCGATAGTAAGTCACGAAATACCGGATTTCAGATTGTAGATTTCAGATTTCAGATTGAAATTCCTCGGCCTCCGGGTATTTAAGTCTGCAATCATCAATCTAAAGTCTGCAATCGCAGCTGCTGTTTCTCTACGTCGTCGCTGTCGAAATGAGCAGTGCGGCGGCGCTCTTGTCCAGATAGATCGTCGTGTTGGGGTGGGTGCGCAGAATCGACGCGGGCGCCAGCGGACTGATTTCACCTTCCAGGCAAGCTGCCACGGCTTGCGCTTTTCGCTCGTCAGAAACACAACAGATAATTTCCCGTGCCTGCAGGATCTGGCGGACGCTCATCGAGATAGCCTGCTGCGGAACTTCGGAGAGATCCGCAAACCAGCCTTCGCCCAGTTGCTGCTTTCGGCAGGATTCGTCGAGCGTGACAACTATGTAAGGCTCCTCGGTTTCAAAATCCGCGGGAGGATCGTTAAAGGCAAGGTGGCCGTTTTCTCCGATCCCTACCAGGGCAATGTCGATCGGCGATTTCCGCAGCGCGCCCCCGACTTCGCGGATGACTTCTGCCGGGTCCCGTTCCCCATCGAGGAGATGAGAATGCGTGATCCCAACTTTATCGATCAACCGGGTGCGCAGATACTTTCTAAAACTGGCGGGATGATTCGCGGGCAATCCGATGTATTCGTCGAGATGAAACAGTTCGACCTGCTCCCAGGCAATGCCCTGCAGGCTGGTAAGAGCGTCCAGCAATTCAAACTGGGACGCGCCCGTGGCGGCGATCACGCGCGCCTGGCCATTCTTTTGGATTGCCTGGCGAATGGCATCAGCAGCCTTGTGAGCTGCGGCGCGGCCGAGCGAAAGTTTATCGGCGAATATTTTGATGATCATTGATTCTTTTGACCGTGGCTCTTTGAACATGGCTCTTTGAGCACGGGCTCTTTGATGGTACGACAGCAACGATGAACTGAGTGATGAGTTCGAACATTCTCAAGCTTTGCTAGACTGGGCTGGCCATGAGCGTGATCGACGAAGTTCTGGAAGCAAACGAAATCTACTCGCGTACCCACGAGTTGCGCCGCCTGACTCCGCGTCCGGCACGCAAGCTTGCCATTCTGACTTGCATGGACACGCGGCTTTCTATCCGCACTCTAGGGCTGTCGACCGGAGACGCACACATCATCCGCAATGCGGGCGGCATTGTGACGGACGATAGCTTGCGCTCGCTGCTGGTATCGCACTACCTGCTGGACACCGAAGAAATCATGGTCATCAACCACACCGATTGCGGCCTGATGCTTACTAGCGAGCAGGAGTTACGCACGAGAATCCAGAACCGTGCCGGGACGGCAGCCATCTCTCCGGCGTTCTTCTTTGCCTTTCAGAATATCGAGGAGAACGTGCGTCACCAACTGGAGAAACTGCGTACCCATCCATGGATTCCCAAAGAGATCTCGGTGCGAGGGTTCGTCTATGACGTCAGCACCGGCCGATTGCGCGAAATCAAGTAGGCCTTGAGCTGCCTGCAATCCACCGTACGCGGAAATATTCGTTCTCCCATCCAGGTCACACAGATTTGTTCGATAGCCTAGTCCACAGCTTTCATTGACTTGCCTGTTTCGCAGACGTAAGATTTCGGCCCAGTGATCGGCCAAACCATGATCGGCCAAACCATCTCGCCCTACTCACGCGACGGCCAAAACTTCGCCGTCACCCGATCTCACTACAACCATACCGATGTCGTTATGTTCAGTGGATTTCATTGAGCGTACGAGCAAGATAGCAAGTGCAAGGGATTGGAAAGGAGCTTGGTTCATGCTCGACATTCAGACCAAGCAAATGCAACCTGACATTGTTGTACTGGTAATAACTGGAAGAATCACAATCGGCAGGGACAGCCAACATCTGGAATGGGCCGTGGGCAGCCTGGTGAGTGAGCAGCGGAAAAAGATTATCTTGGACCTAACCGGCGTGACACATATTGATAGCACTGGGATCGGAATCATCATGATGTCTGCCGGCCAGGTGAAGGACGCTGGAGGAGAATTGCGATTGGCTGGCGCTGCCGGGCATGTGGAAGAAGTATTGAAGATGACGAATGTAAATCGGATTCTCGGATTACACCCTACAACCGAGACTGCGGCGGCATCTTTCTGACGTGAATCAGAAGGTCCACCTGGCCTTCGCGATCTCGATTGGTAACTCCGCCGTTGAACCTTTCCAGCCTGTCTCGCGATTTGGGCACAGGAATTCGCCCCTCTGAGCGCCCAAAAAAAATGCATGGAATCGCTCCCTGAACGGAGACGCACGCTAGCGTGAACTGTCGTGCCCCGCTTACGCTGCGCGACGTTCTATTCTTGCCTTCTGCACGATAGTCAGTGGAATGCGGACGCGCCTGACTTGACCTGATTTCCGCTCCAGTGCGTCCACAAACACGAAATTTTCACTGACGGCAACCGGATCGGACACCAACTCAAACACCTCTCCGTAGAGCTTCACCTGATTATTTTGAGAATAGCCCAGGCGTTTTAAGGTTTCACAGAGGGTGTCAGGTTGGTTTCGCCTGCGGTGCTCCTCTGGCTCTTCTCCGAACGGGAAATGCTCATCGAACTGGGTACTCCTCAAGCGACGTGCCTACCGGGTACGGCGCGCGGTTTTGGGCCAAACAAGTGTGCGCCGTCAGAATGTTCTTGCCCGTCTGCTCTAGCGGTATTCTCGGATAGTATGCGCTCAACAGATTCACAATTTTGCTGGATTACCGCGATCCAATCCCGGAACCAGTCAGCGAACGCTTTGTTTTCCTTGACCTTGGGTGTCATGGGCTTGTTCGAGCCAGCAGCCATCGTACGGGGCTCTTGCGGAAGGTAGAACTGGGAGTTCTTACAGGCCGATCCCCCAAAAAGAGCTGACTGTTGTAAACAGGCGTTTACAACTCTGCGTCGCGCAGCAGTCCCTCTTACCGGGGGAGGTGTTCCTGACCGTGCATCGGTCTCGGCACACTCCAGTGCACCTAGAGCGGGCCGGCCAGGAACACAAGAACTCTATCGAGGGAAGGGAAAGAATTCGTTGCTCTGGCGCAATGATGCGAATCTACACCAAAAGATCGGGTTGTTGATGTAATCGCCTGTCTACAACAGTTACGTGTGCCTTTGTTCAGAGATGGCGAATCAGCGCAGGAGCTGGTCTACTGCTTGCAGGATTTTCTTTGTACTACCTAAAGATGCCTCCCAGCCATGCACACTCCCATCTGCAAAGAAACGCGCCAGCCCGAGGCCGCTTAAGACAGTTCTCTTCACCGGGAATGAACGACTGAATGTTCTGCACAGATTCGTTCCATGTGGCTGTCTTGTTCGGCACGAAGGCTGCCCAGTGGATACCCACACAGAATGTCCACATTGTATGTCTTGGCTATCTCGTTCCAGAGGTGTTCGACGCGAATCGCCGCCTCTTCATTACGTCTCGCCCATAGGAGAGGCCCACATTCTCCGCAGGCTGCTACGTGGGGGCGCTCTCCCTTCGCAGCCTTGGCCGCTGCCATGATGAGATTACCTACGACCTTCAGGAATTGAACCGGATCAGGCTGGTCGTCGATCATGAATGTCGAGAGCGTGTCGGCAGCATCCAACGAGATGTATCTCCCCTGTTCAATCGCGGCACCAATATCCAAGCCACGAGCCTGCAATCTCGGTAGAAGGCTGCCGCGGTGTAACTCAGTCGCAGCAACAATCACCGCGTTCCCGGCCTCGAGCGCGGCTCCGATGAACTGAGTGAAGCCATCCAGAAAACTTGCGTCGTCGGAATAGAACCCCGCCTCGTGACGGCTGGCAATCTCTATATTTTGCCGTTGCAGGGGTGCGACAACCTTATTGCCTCGGGCGCTTCCGGAGGTTCGTCCATCCGGAGCTCCTGTGAAACGGTGGCCTGCAAATCTGCTCCCGACGAACCTCTCGCCTCGAAGCACAGCGACCACAGCAGTCAGGAGCTCGCTTCCAGCATCCATCTTAACGACGTAGCCCGATGCGCCTACGCTGAAAGCCGCGTGCACCATGTCGACGGAAGACTCTTGGCTGACAAATAGGATCCTCGATCGTGGGGCAAGCTCCCGGATTCTCCGTGCAGCTTCGATTCCGTTGAGCTTCGGGAGTCCAATATCCAGCAGGATCAAGTCCGGTTGCAGTGCCTGCGCCAGTTCGATCGCCTCCACTCCATCAACTGCTTCGACGATGGTTGGCAACTCCAGTTCATTCTGAAGGGCGGAACAGACGATCCGCCGAAAAGGTTCGAAATCATCTACTACCAGAACGCGGATTGAGGATGTAGCCAAAGCACTCTCTTTCTAATCTTAAGGAAGTGGAACGGAAGAATGCTGGATTCCAGCCTGGAACCTCGGATCACCGACAGGTTGCTGAATCCAACGTTTCAGAAGGATCGCATAACGGGGTAGTTTGTTCGTTGCGCCAGGGCAATGTTGTGTTTGCCCAAAAGTGCAGCAATGAGGGAACACAGGACGTCTGGCATGCGGAACGATTGCAACCGGACATAATTTGTTTGGCCAGAGCGCGCCAGCGCCAACTCAACGCAAACCAGCACCAGAGCAGATCAACGCCCGTGCGTCACGCTGCAAGCAGCATCTCCTGATGAAAATGCGTCTCAGTGTCAGCTTTGTACTACTTAGTTATTACGATTTGTCGTTTCAAAGTGCTCTGTCTCCTAACCCTACACCACGTTGACGGGTATATGTGTATGTGATGTCGAAGTGTACACACTTCAGTTGCTGCTGCTGCTCGCTTGTGCTGACGCTGAGCTGGAACTGACGCCGACACCGCGGGGTTAAGTTGGGCCCTGGTGTTGAGTTGAGCTGGCGCTGGTTTGGCGCGGCTCTGGCCAAAAAAAATGTTTGAGTGGGAGCAAATCTGGAGCTGGAATAATACGCTAGGGCACGACGAGAGTAGAAGAGTGCCGGTCAATGAGTTCTATAAAAGGGGATGTCAAGAACATTCTTCTCCCTCCACCGGAAGCGCGAGTTCATGGTTCGCGAGCATCCAGTCCCTTGTCAGATAGGAGTGACGCTCGAGTCTTGTGTCTTGCCCTGTGGTTTCGGGTTTTGCTTTGCTCCTTCTCAGCAGCTGCATGTTCTCTAGTAGCGACAACGCCGATCGGTTTCTGAAACTGGCAAGCACTCGTGGTTGTACGGTGTCAACCATGGTTCTATCCGCGGCTCGTGGCCTATCGCTATTTCTGGTTATCCGAGAGGGCATAGCGTTAACAGAGAGGCTCAGTGCCACAGGCACTGGCGCCTACTGCATTGACTGATGCTCGCCCTCGAACCCGAGCGTCTCCAGAACCCACCGGCCACCACCGGAAAAAGATCCCGGAGATGGAAGGCTCTTCCCGTGAGCCGCTCAAGCTGCTTGCGATCTCAGTTTGTCAGCGTCGAAGTTCTCTCCTTTCTTCCATATGGTTAGCGTAATGGCCGCGATCTTCCGCGCCAGCGTCAGACGCGCCATCGTTGGCCGCATCCCTTTCGCCAGTGAGCCTGGTAGAAATCGCGGAGTGGGCCCGGCCGTGTGCTGGCCGAGATCGCCGCACTTTTGAACAAGCCTTTCAGATCGCGATTGTGGTCCTTGTTCAGACCGCGAACGGAGATCTCGTTTCTTGAACGTCGCCGTCCGCCTCGAACATAGCGGTACTCCCCGCTGTCGTGGGTTTCCACGGCGAGCCCGCTGTACGCCCAGAGCTGTCGCTTGGTGCGGAAACGGTGCGGTGTCTGCAGCAGCGCCACCACCAAGGCGGCGCGAATCGGACCGATTGAAGGAATCTGGCGTAGTTTCACGGCGATGGCATGCTTGCGGCTCTCCGCCACGAACTCGCGGCGCGCTTGCTTGCGCAAGGGCTGCAGCATGTCCAGTTGCTGGTAGAGTCGTTCGGCTCGGCGACGAACTCCGGGTTCCGTGATCTTCGCCAGCCACTCGGCTCGATGACGAGCAGCGTAGACCGTCTGGCCGCCACAGGGAATCGCCCAGCTGCGATAAAGCGCTTTAATCCGACTCATCACTCGGGTCAGATCCTTGCGATCGTCAGATAGCTCCGACCTAGCTCCTTCAAGGTTCGTACGCCCGTCTCGCCGTGGTACACCGGGCTGAGTTGGTTCCGCGTAACAACGTCGGCCAGCTTGCGCGCGTCGATCCGGTCACTCTTGTTGCCGTCCTTCAACAGAGCGTTCTTTCGCGGGTCGCAGACTACCAGCTCGGCTACATGGGGCTTCAGAAGATCGTGTAACCAGGCGGCCCAAGTTCCTTCCTCGAAGGTCACCGCTAGAGTTCCACGCATTCCTGCATGAACTCCAGAATCGTCGCCGCCTTGGTTTCCAGAATGCATTCCATGATCAGCTTGCCTGCGGAATCCAGTACCGCCACCGAGATAGTGGCCTGGTGCACGTCCATCCCGATATACTTTTCGCTATTCATGAAGGGTGTTCCTTTCGTAGGGAATGATGCTTGCGCTCATAACCTACTCCTAAAGGGACGCCCTCTTATAATGCGTGTAATGGCGATATTACGACAGGTAACCCACTGGCACAGTATTCTACTGTCCCGACTAGTATTGCTAGTTTCCTTTGCTGAGGAACGCTGCTGTAATGAGCGCTAGTTCGAGACAAAGACACATGCTCCACTCGTCCCGCGTTCTGGTCGTAGAGGATTACGAGCCCTTTCGGCGGCTGCTCATTTCCGTCCTGGCGGAAGTGTCGGGGCTGGAAATCGTTGGCGAAGTGTCAGATGGTTTAGAAGCCACCCAGCAAGCGGAACGATTGCAACCGGACCTGATCCTGCTCGACATCGGGCTTCCTACACTGAATGGAATTGAAGCCGCTCGACGAATTCACAAGCTTATTCCCGAGTGCAAAATACTCTTCCTGAGCCAAGAATCTTCCGCTGACGTGATGCGAGAAGCCTTCGACTCGGGAGCACAGGGCTACGTGGTTAAGACAGAAGCCGGAAGCGACCTGCTACCTGCTTTGGAGGCCGTTCGTCAGGGCAGGCAGTTCATCGGTCATGGGTTCTCTTAGTAGACGCAACTCTGTTTTTGGAAGCGTAAACCGTGAAGAGCCGCAATCCAAGCAGACCAAAAGCTTCGGGAATGCCCAGACGGTTGGTCTGTCGATATTTCTGAGGCCCGGGAAATGAATATTTATCTCAGCACCAAAATCCGCCTGATTGCTTGACGCGCATGATACACAAGGCATAAAGCCCCCTAAGGACGTTTGAGACTACCCTGCCGAGTAACGCTTGTAATGTGACGCCGATCACGCTGATCTGTGAGTTGGGCCAAGTTGGTGGATTGTTGTAGACAGATTACGCTCATTGACCTGCCGAGGCTCCCTCGGACAGGCTCCCGGTCGGATGATGAGTGTAATTGATGTTACGCCAACAATCCTTCGAGCGAGTGTTGTGGGGAATGACAGACGGCTAATACACGCAAACTCCTCTGACCTTAACCACTGTCAATTCTTGACCACGGGCCGCTGATTCGAGGAGGAAGCAAACTACTTTTTCAGTCGCCGAAGAGGTCAGGGACAGGTAGCGAATTTGGTGGCATGCTCCGCCGTAAGAGTTGCTGATTTGCCGCATGGCGCTAGCTGCAGCATCCGGGTGCTCGCGCAATAAATTCAGCAAATCACTTCGCCGGACGAAGTCCACCTGGCTGGGTTGGAGAGTCTCTGCCGTGAGTTCGTGAACCTTGCCAGAAATGGTGGAATGCAAACCCAACAGTTCACCCGCTTCGGCGACGCGCACGATGATGGATTTCCCCTTGAATGAGGTCATGCTCAGCTTTACGCGGCCTGTGCAAAGCATGTATACGCCGCGCGGAACCTGCTCCTCCACGAAGAGCACGGCTCCCGCAGGATACGAACTTGTAAACTTGATTTTCTGGAAAGCCTCGACAGAATCGCGCGCCATCTGACAAAAGAACCCTTCTTTGTGCAGCGCGCACGTCGTGCAATCGTCCACCAGCTCCATCCCATAGTGATGACCTTTGCCCGCGCAGAGAAGGGTGCGGCCCGCATGCAGCCCGACCCGATTCCAGGAAAAGAATCAAAGGGAGTCTTGAAGGCTGTAAGTATTGGGGCGTGCATCCTCGTAGTCGGCCTAGTAGTGTTGGCGGCTTTGGGTAGGTTGTTCGGAAGCGAAGGGGGCGACGCTTACGCCCTTGGTCAGTAATGGCGATATTTCACCAACTAGGTTGTGGAGCCCTGCCGCAGGGGTGCTAGTCTTTGGGTGGAGACTTGGGAAAACCAATGCGGGGGAGCCTCTTCTTCATACTGCTTCTATCCATGTTCCCGGCGAGCGTTTCTCGGGCGCAGGAATCTACTGGAACTCGACCGGAAAGTACACAGGCGGTCTGGCCTGGCAGACCGCTCCAGTGGCTCAGCAAGCTCCTCCTGCAAAGAGTCAGGAACCGAGAAAAACATCCCCGCCTCTTCTGGATTCTCCCGACCTACACCGTCGCTGACAGCAAGTCAGCTCGTCCGCTCACGGCTTATGGGAAATTCCGACTGTTCGTAAAGGATAAGACCGATCCTTTCACTATAGGCTGGGTAGCTTTCGAGGCCGGTCTCGCGCAGGCGAACAATGATCCTTCCGAATTTGGCCAGGGCGCTGCCGGCTACGGCAAGCGATTCGGCGCCGGATTGGCGGATGAAACGGCATCCGGGTTCTTTGGAACTTTTCTGTTTCCTTCTGTCTTGCATCAAGATCCGCGCTACTATCGCCTGGGCGCCGGACCATTCAAAAAACGCCTGGGACATGCGCTCATCCGACCCGTATTGACGCACAAAGATTCAGGCGAGCGCGCCTTCAATTGGTCTGGGATGCTGGGCAGCATCGCGACAAGCAGCCTTTCAAATGCCTACTATCCTGAGGAAAATCGCGGTGTTGGTGCCACATTCTCTCGGGTCGCGATGTCCATTCCGTTCAGCATGATTGACGAACTCGTTAACGAGTTCGGGCCGGATCTGCAGAAGAAGATCTTTGGGAAGAAATGAAAATTCCCAAGCTGACTGTTTAGGGCTAATTTCGGGCGTACCGACATATTGCCGGGTCATGCTCTGCCACGACCAGCGCGGCCGGTGGCCAGACGTAGTTGACGTTAACAGTTTCGACAGTGACAGGCGGTGAGCCGGTGGGACTCACCGCCCTGTCATGTTCTTTACGAGGTTACGGAGTATTTCTGCGGAGAATTCTTAGACCTGCATAAAGAGCCAGGGACAAGAAACCAAGCAGTCCTGCTAACGGCACAAGACTGGCAGTCTTGGGGAGTTCTTGCACAGTTGGTTCCTCGACAGCGGCGGTAACGGTCGGGGCAGCGGCCTCCACAGTCGGTTCGACTAGCAGCAGCGGCCCTACAAACGCTAGCCTCGGGCGAGGCGTTTGACCGGTGACAACAGTATGTGTGCTGACAACTTGCTGAGGGGCAACAGTCGCCACCGTTGCTGAAATCTCCATTCCTTTTTTTAGATCGAATACCGATTTTTCCTGACCATCGACATTGAATACGGTCCCGTCCGGCACTGTGTACTGCTTGTTTACGCCATCGGGGAATGACAGGGTCACATGCGGTGCGCTGACGTGCCACACCTTGCCATTCACCGTCCTGAGGGTAGTGACCTCTTCCGGAGTAGTAACCGTGTGAATTTCCTGAGACAGCTTTGTCCCGGGCGTCAGTTCATGCACGCTCAGGTGCTTGCCATCAATAAGGAAAGTGAAATCTTCGGGCAGTCTCAACAGCTCAAATTGTCCGTTCTCGAGTTCCACTACAATCTCATGACCTGAAACGTGGATGACCTCCGCATTCTGGACATGAGTCTGCTGAACCGCGTGCGATGATGGTCCTGTTGTTTTCGTTGTCGAGGGATGTGTTACATCTTGGGCTGCGATGCCCACAGTTATAGCGCAAAGAAACGCTAGTAGAGCGAACGCCAAGCTGAATAATGTGCACTTGGATTGCCTCATTGTTTTCTCCTTTCATCAATTTGATTTCTTGTTTTGTGCTCAATGCTTCACGCATTCATTGCTTCAAAGACGCTTCGACGATGTAGCGACTTGGCGCTGGGCCCACAAGGTAAAACGGATAGCACGTTACTAGAGTGAGCGAACGCCTCGTCCGGGCCTGCAGTACGCTGACATCGGCTGGGTTGGTAATGCGGATCCGATCCACTGTGTAAACATCTGTTCCAGATGTCGTGACCAACTCGATAGCGTCTCCCGTGCTGATTCCTTTGAGACTGCGGAAGAATCCATCCCGATGCCCAGCGATACCGATGTTCCCGTCCTGTCCTGGAAATGAGGTGCGAGCAATTCTTCCGACTCCACGGTTTAACGTGAACTCATCGGTGCCGTCCAGCACCGGAACTTCCAGATGCAGCTTGGGAATCCGTAAGACAGCAAGGGATCCAACAGGCTTGCTGAGACTGGCTTGATACGACTCAATACGTTGAAGTGACCAGAGTGAGTATTCGGTGTTCCGCGCCTGATCAAGGCCATTGTTGCGATTTGCGCTATTGACCTCCTCTATTGTTGCATCGCGTTCCGTGGCGGACTCAAGCTGTTTAGCCTCGAACCTCGTCATCTCCGCATGGAACATGATGAAACGATGCAAATGAGCCAGCGCCAACATGGCCAGCAGCAGTAAACCCAGCAGCAATAGCCCGCGTTCACAAATTCGACCCGTGTTGGAGCCAGTCTTCATTGCAGGAGTTCGTCAAGATCACAGTTCATGAGAACACGTCCGTGAGGTGGCCGCCGTGATGTGCATCACAGAAAGCTGTGATGCTTCGCAAATCGATAACTCGTTGAAAACGTTGGTAGGTAGACCGACGTTATCGGGTAATGTTCAGCATCCCTGTGCCTGAGGATCGGACATCCAAGCGCTAGGCTCTTTGGAGGGCGCGGAACGGGCGCGGGATTATTGACGCAATCAGGCATTATCGCAACTTTGCGCCTTTTGTTCGGCAGATAGGCGAAAGGAAAGCGCGAACTTGTACTATGGCGATTTCTCAACAGTTAACCCGCACTTACCTGTGATGACGCTCACTGCCTGCCGTGACGCCTCTCACTGCACCGACCTCCGCGCCCGTCTGGTGTGTCATGTCAGCCCAATGCAGCTCCCAGTGCAGCTCCCACTGCAGCTCATGCCATACAGGGAGCAGGTTCAATGGTGAGATTGCGATTCACTTCCCTGGACTCGAAGGACTGGACAAACCCATAGTTTGGGTTTTTCCAAAGCTTCTGGTCTGTTTGAATTGTGGCTTCGGGAATTTGCGATTCCCGAAGCCGAGTTACGACAACTAGTGGAAAGCGGTGCGCCTGCAGCGAAACGTATCGCGGCGCGAGAGATTGTCAGTTAAAACAATCCAAACGTAAACGAGCCGCCGGTCGGCACATCGGAGCCACAAGTCCTTTGTTTGGAACTGAAAGGCTTCGTGATTGGCCTCACAGGGAAATGAATGCGGAACGCTTATAATGTGCTTTCTCCTTGCTTTCTTCGTAAACGAACGACAACAGCGCTGAGGCTCTCTTATGACAGAGAAACAAATCCATCTCTCCGCAAAATTAAAGCGATTGGGTTTCACCAAAGGGAATCAAATGAAGCTATACGGGGAAGTATTTGAGTTGGTCAGCGAGCCGATTCTTGTTGCGGAAAACGTTGTTCTTGTGGACGCGACCGAGGCTAGGTCAGGGCGGTCGAGACGTGTCCGCATTCCGCTACCAATCATGAATATGGCAAAGGCAGCATAAGTTCCAACCTTACCAATGTAAACCTGCGAAGTCCCCCTCATTTGTTTGGGGGCTTTTCTTATGCATCACGAAAAAGGTGGGTGTAGCACTTTTGCCGTCGCCATACACCTACCCTACACCACGTTGACTTGCTACCGCGCCTTACCTAACATGGCAGCCTCATCTTTATTGTTTCGCCAGGCTTGTTCGGGCTACAACCATGATCGGGCAGACCATTTCGCATTACCGGATTGTTGACCGCCTCGGCGGCGGCGGGATGGGTGTGGTTTACAAAGCCGAAGACACGCGGCTGCACCGGTTTGTTGCACTCAAGTTTTTGCCTGATGAAGTGGCCAGGAATGCGTCGGCGCTCAGCCGGTTTCAGAGGGAGGCGCAGGCCGCTTCGGCATTGAACCATCCCAACATCTGCACCATTTACGACATTGGCGAGGAGAACGGCAAGGCGTTTATCGCCATGGAGTATCTGGATGGCGTGACGCTGAAGCACATGATCGCCGGGCGTCCCATGGAACTGGACACGCTGCTGGCGCTGGCCATCGAGATTGCCGATGCGCTGGACGCGGCGCATGCCAAGGGCATCATCCATCGCGACATCAAGCCGGCCAATCTTTTCGTGACCGAGCGCGGGCACGCCAAGATTCTCGACTTTGGGTTGGCCAAGGTCACAGCGGTGAGCAGCAGTGAGGCCGCGGCGGGGTTTTCCCAGGCGACAGCCGTGAGCGAAGACCACCTGACCAGTCCGGGATCGACGATGGGGACGGTGGCTTACATGTCTCCCGAGCAGGCCAAGGGGAAGGATCTGGACGCGCGCACCGACCTGTTCTCTTTTGGCTCGGTGTTGTATGAAATGTCGACCGGCACGCTGCCCTTCCGCGGCGATACTTCGGCGCTGATTTTCAACGCGATTCTGGAGAGGCCGCCTACGCCGCCCATCCGGCTGAATCCTGATCTGCCCTCGGAACTCGAGCGCATCCTTAATAAGTCGCTGGAAAAGGACCGCAACCTGCGGTACCAGCATGCTGCCGACATGCGCGCCGATCTGCAACGGCTGAAGCGGGACACGGACACGAGCCGAGCGGTCGCAGCCGCCAGTTCCGGAAGCATCCCGGCGGCGCAGGATCCTCCGGTTTCTTCTTCTGCGGTTGTGCCAGCGCCGGGCTCGGGGTCGTCGTCGGGATCTGCGGCGTCAGCGCGGCCAGCTTCATCTTCTGCTCGGGTGCCGGCTTCTCACATCTCAGCGCCAGCGGTGGCCGCCGACACTCGCGGGAACAAGAACTTATGGAAGATTGCCATCCCCGTGGTGGCTCTGCTGGCTGTGATCGCGGCGGGATACTTCTTCTATTCGCGACGGAGCCGAACGCTAACCGAGAAAGATTCCATCCTGCTGACTGACTTCGTCAACACGACCGGCGACAGCGTCTTCGACGGATCGCTGAAGCAGGCGCTGGCGGTGCAGTTGGAGCAGTCGCCCTATCTGAACGTTTTGCCGCAGTCGCGAATCCGCGAGGCGTTGCGCTTCATGGGAAGGTCTCCGGACGAGCGCATCACCAATGATGTGGCGCGAGAGATCTGCGTTCGCGAGGGCGTGAAGGCGATGCTGACCGGGTCGATTTCAGGACTGGGCAGCCACTACGTGATTGACCTGAACGCGGTGAACGCGGAGAACGGGGATTCGCTGGCTCGGGCGCAGGTGGAGGCGGACAGCAAGGAGCAGGTGCTGAAGTCTCTGGACAAGGCGGCGTCCGATCTGCGCCAGAAGCTGGGCGAGTCGATCGGGTCAGTTCAGAAGTTTGCCACGCCGCTGCAGCAGGCCACGACATCTTCATTGGAGGCGCTGCAGGCCTTCACCCTGGGACAGGCCGAGCACCAGAAGCTGGAAGACGAGAAAGCGGTTCCGCATCTGCAGCGCGCCATCGAACTGGATCCGAACTTCGCCATGGCCTATGCCACTCTGGGCGTGGTCTACGGCAACCTGAGCCGGACCAAACAGCAGCAGGAGAACCTGAGCAAGGCATTCGAACTGAAAGACCGCGCGAGCGAACGCGAGAAGCTCTACATCTCGGCTCACTACTACAGCGAAGGCACCGGCGAGCTGGATAAGGCGGTGGCGATTTACGAGCAGTGGAAGCAGACCTATCCGCGGGAAACGGTGCCGTGGGACAACCTGGCGCTGCTCTACCGGGTAGCGGGACAGCCGGAAAAAGCCCTGGCCAATGCCAGCGAAGCCATGCGCCTGGACCCGAAGGATAAGTTCTCTCTATTCCAACCTCTCGGATGCTTACCAGAGTCTCGGTCGCTACGACGAAGCCGGTGCGATTATCGCTCAAGCCACCGCTCAAGGGTTGGGATCTCCAACAGATGCGTTCTCGATCTACACAATGGCGTTCGCCCGCGGCGACAAGGCTGGGATGCAGAAAGCGATCGACTTGGGAAAGGGACCCTCGGTCGAGCCCATCATGCTAGTGATCGAAGGCATGGGGCAATGCTCTTTGGGCAAGATTCAGAGTGCCCGGCAAAGTTTTGCCCAGGGGATCACTTCAGCTCAAAACTCCGGACTTAAAGAACTCGCAGCAGGACTTCGCCAGACGGATTCGTCTTGCCTTGCCGAAGTTGGTTACACGGCACTGGCCCGGCAGGCGGCATCAGAGGCGCTGGCCGCTTCGAATGATCGCGATACACGAATAGCCGGTATTTACGGACTCGCCCGGGTTGGCGATGCCTCGGGATCGCAGAAGCTGATGGACGGACTGGCCAAGGAATTTCCCACAGACACCTTGCTGAACTCGGTCTGGCTGCCGGTGGCACGGGCGACCAACCAGATCAGGGCCAACCAGGCCGCGCAAGCGGTCAGCACTCTGGAAGCTGCGATTCCGTACGAACTTGGCGGGCCGCCAAACGGCGCCATCTATTGGCCCATGTATGTGCGCGGGGAAGCGTATCTGCGCCTGCATGACGGGGCCAAAGCCGCGGCTGAGTATCAGAAGATTCTGGACCATGGCGGCATTGCCCCGTCCATGCCGCTCTTTACCCTGGCCCGTTTGGGATTGGGGCGGGCATACGCGACGCAAGGAGACAAGGCGAAGGCCAAGGCGGCTTATCAGGACTTCTTCGCGGCCTGGAAAGATGCTGACTTGGATGTTCCTATCTTGAAGGAAGCAAAGGGCGAATACGCCAAGCTGCAATGATCGCGTGGGGCCGCCTTTGAATTTGACTTTCAACATCCCCGCTCAATCGGAGCCTGGACGGGGTACCCTCGAGAGTCCAGAAGATCATTTCAACCTGATATGATTACTGCTCCCTGATCATCGCTGGCGATCGCGTCGCGACGGTCGTACTTCATGCGGATACGACGCAGACTTCCCATTCTGTTCGGCGTTGTGCTGGTCGGAGCGGCCATCGCCCTCGCCGTTGTGCTGCGCAAGCATGCCCCGCCTGAACCTGCCCGCTTGCTTCCCGGCGCGGACGGATATCTGTACGTCAATCTGAAACGCGCGCGGCGCGCCAACATGGCAGGACAGTTGCCGGACGTTCCCCACGAAGCAGAATACGAGCAGTTCATACAGGCGACCGGATTTCAGTTCGAGCGCGATCTGGACCAGGCAGCTTTTGCCATTCACTATCCTTCTAAGAAGAAAGCCACTGCAATACCTCCCGAACCGCCCCGATTTTCAGAAGTCTTCGTGGGCAGGATCGAGGGAGCGCGGCTGCGGGCATACCTGGCCAAGATCGCGGGGTCGGTGGACAACTATCGTTCGGTAGATATTTACAACATTCCTCTCGAAGGCCGGACTTTGCGGGTGGCGGTGCTGGGATTCGACACCGTGGCCGCGTCGAACCACGATGATCCGATGGTGATTCGCGGCATCGTAGACCGGTCGAGAAAAGTAGCTTCGCCTTTCGGCGGGCCGGCGCTACTGCGGCGGTATTACAAGTACGTTCCGCTGGTGAGTTTGGGATGGGCGATCTTTCAGGTGGATCCGGCAAACAAACTGCCGAGCCAAAGTCCGCTTTCGGCGCTGTTTACTCAGCCGGCGACTATTGTTGCGTCGGCGCGCTATTTGGGACGAGTGAATTTCCGGGCAGAGGCTTTTACCGGAAGCAAAGACGAAGCCCATCGATTGACCGAGCAATGGGGGACTTTTCTTCAACTTTTCCATACGGCCGAGGGAACGGTTTCGGCGCCGAACAGCGACGCTGACATGAAGGCATTTTTCAACGGACTGAAAATCGAGCAGAATAATGATCGTGCGGTGCTGACCGCAGCTATTCCACCTGGATTTATCCGTAAGGCCATCGCGTCACCGGAGCCGGAGCTGGCGCCTCCCGCAAGCAAGAGCAAATAGCTGTAACTCTGACCGGGCCCGCGTATCTGTTTAGCTAGCACGAACCACGCGGGGACAGCCAAGGGCGACTGTCCCCACGTAACCAGTGGTGGTTCCGGTTTGACTAGGGCTGGTTCAGGGCAGCAGGTACAATAATTACAGATGTCTAACCTTCCGCTTCCTCTCGCCGCATTCGTTGCAGGACTGGTTTCATTCCTGTCGCCTTGCGTGTTGCCTCTGGTTCCCGGCTATGTCTCTTTGATCTCGGGGGCTGGAGTTGAAGAGCTGAAAGCGCAGGAATCCCGCCTGCTAGGCAGGGTGATGCTGAATTCCATTGGCTTCATTCTGGGCTTCAGCGTGGTATTCATTTCGCTGGGGGCGATCTCGACCGAAGTCGGTCAGTTGCTGGCGCGCTACAAATCGGTGCTGGCGCAAGTGGCTGGAGTAGTCATTATTGTTTTCGGATTGCACCTGACCGGACTGTTCAAAATCAAAGCTCTGTACACGGACGCGCGACTGCACAGCGTCAAAGGCGGCAGCACACCGTGGGGAGCTTTCCTGATTGGCTTTGCTTTCGCCTTTGGCTGGACGCCTTGCGTGGGACCGATCCTTGCCGTCATCCTGGGCTTCGCGGCGACTCAGGATTCCGTGGCCAAGGGAATTCTGTTGCTCGCGGTTTACTCCATGGGATTGGCTGTGCCGTTTTTGCTGACGTCGCTGGGTATTGAGCGCTTTCTCAAGTTTTACAAGCGTTTTCGCATGCACATGCATGCTCTGGAAGTGGCCAGCGGCGGATTACTGATCGTGCTCGGGTTGCTGCTGGTGTTTGGGCGCTTCACTATCATCTCTAACTATCTATCGTTCCTGAACCGGTTCGCACTGTGAATAAGGAGTCTGTCGTGAAACGCGATCCAGTGGTCATCATCGTGGTCGCCATGGTGGTGACCGTAATGCTTGTCGTGGGATTTCAGGTGGCGCGGCGGAATTCCGGCCAGACGGTCAAAGCCGGCGCCAGCATGAATGGCCAGGCGGCGCCGGACTTCACTCTGGAAACGCTCGACGGAAAGACCGTGCATCTCTCCGACTTCAAGGGTAAGGGCGTTCTGCTGAACTTCTGGGCGACCTGGTGCCAGCCTTGCAAGATCGAGATGCCATGGTTCGCCGAGCTGCAAAAGCAGTACGGACCGCAGGGACTGCAGATCGTGGGTGTCGCCATGGACGATGCCAGCCCCAAGGAAATCGGTGAGTTCGCGCACGACCTGGGCGTGAATTATCCCATTTTGGTGGGGAAGGAAGAAGTTGGAAACGCTTACGGCGGAGTGCAGTTCCTGCCTGCAACCTTCTATATCGGACGGGACGGCAAGATTGTCGACAAGGTTTTTGGCCTGAAAGGGCGGGGCGAGATCGAGGACAGCATCAAGAAGGCGTTGGCCGAAGGCCAGGCAGTACAGGCGCAAAAGTAACGTATCCCGGGACGAGTAACGCTTCTATCATCTCTATTGATGCGCACCCTGCGAAAGCTCGCTCCGAGTTTGGTCGTGCTGGCCGCGCTGGCGGCAGCGCAGGAGGGTCCATCGGGAGGCGAGGACCTTCCTGGAAGAAAATCTCCCTCAGTCACGATGGCACCCGTCTCCGTCGCGACGGTCACGCGGGGAAAGTCGAATCCGGTGAATCTGCGTTTTCGCGTCGGCTCGGGCTTTCACGTGAATTCCAACCAGCCCAAATCTGAGTTCCTGATTCCGACTGTGCTCAAGCTGAGCGCCCCAACAGACATCGTGATTGGGAGAGTCACCTATCCCGCGGGTACCGAGATGAGCTTCACTTTTGCGCCGGAGGACAAACTGAGCGTCTATTCGGGCGAGTTTCCGGTGGTAGTTGAGGTACGTCCGCTGGCAGAGGTAATTCCAGCCAAGTACATGATCCGGGGAGAGCTCAGGTACCAGGCTTGCGACAAGGCCGCCTGCTATCCGCCGAAGAAACTGCCGGTCCAATTTCAGGTCCAGGTGATCAAGGGTCCGCCACCGCACCGTAAGAATCCGGGACAGAGCCCCCACGTCCATTTGTAGTACAGGGAAACGACGAATCTAGCTTGAAAGCCACAGCCGCCGGAGTACAATTAACTCCAACGGTTGGAACCACGGCACTGGCCGGTCAGACAAGCAACCACTTCTGACGGGAACTGGTCGGGCCTCGGCGCTTGAAGTTTACTGCTTCATTGTTACCTGGATAAATCGAATGGCCACTCCGCCCGAGCACCACCGGCTTGATCCCGAAACGTCCATTGAATTACTGTCTCCGGAATTCCTACCTCCGTCGTCTTCTCAATTCAGCGAATTCCCTGACGCGCCCTACCCCGACAAACTGGCAGACTATGTCCGGGAGTCGGTGCTGGAAGCTTTGCCCAACGACCTGACCAGGATGATCTATTTGGCGTCCTTGCGGGACTGCAACAGCGGGATGTATCTGCATCCCGAGCTGTCTCATCAGAGAGGCATGCATGCTGCGGACCGAGCTTTCCGGACTTGCCATGAGCAGGTATTTCGCCGCTTGCTGACCACGCGTCTACCGGAATATGTGACCCAGTTGCAGGAATATATTCGCTATACCCGCAGCGAGATTGTGACCGTGCTGAAGACATGGCGGTCGCTGCAAGCGTACCGGGCCACGGTTCCGGTCGGAGCGCTGGCTGCGTCCTCGGAACTCTACTTCCTTAATATTGGGATCGCCCTGGATGTTGTGGGCAAAGAAATAGCGGAGCGACAGTAGTTCTAGTGGGTCGCCCCGCCATTAGGTAGTTGTTGCTCGAAGGGCAGCCAAGCATTCACCACCCGGCCGATCACAGAAGCCTCTCGCGGCACTTTGAATCGCCTCACTGGCTGGCGGGAGAGCGGATACGGCAGCAGAGTCAGCTCTTTTCCCTCCAACTGGCACCAGCAGCAACTGTGGCCGTCGGTGTGCCAGACCAGGTATACGGGGCGCTCACGAATCGTCTTCCAGTCAAACACCTGTACGGCATTCTGCATGACGTCCACTTCAACCAGGGAACCGGGAGGAATCAACTCGCCCATCGTGTCGTCCTTCAGACCGACCACGGCGTAGCGGTATCTTCGCGGATCAAGGCGCTTGCGCAAAGCCGGAGGAAGTGTGGCGAGTTCCTGAGGATTCAATTTCAGCAGACTGGTTTCGTGACTGTTGAAGCTGGTATCGAAGTTGAGCTGAAAACGGAAGCTGGGTTCGCGCAACTCCGCGGTTTCGAACCGGGGCGAGCCTGCTTCGATCTCGCCGCTGTAGTGGCGCACTTCATTGCAATCGATCCCGAAAACCTGCAGCAGTTCTTCGAGCGAGACTTTGAGACAAGCGGCGAGACTGAAGAGCTTGTGAATGCTGGGGACCGAGCCGGTTTCTATATCGGCAAGGGTCGAGTGTGAAACGTAAAAGTCAGCATTGCCCTTGATGTCAGCAATCGAACGACTGATGCGTTCGATGTCGCTGGACTTAACAAAACGCTCGTCGCGGAGTTCCCTGATCCATTTACCCGAGTCCATGTTAGTGGCCGTGATTTCCTGTCCCAACCGGTATTCGCGGCTTCATGAAGTGGCGCTCACGTTTCCGCTGAAATGCCAGATGACACTAAACGTCAAAGAAAAAAATTCACATGTACTGTAACAAATAGCCAACTTTTAATGGAAACCGCAGAAGTCAACGACCGGCAGTTATGCTCAGCTTGCCATCAAACCTTGCTTTAGTTCCAACTGCCGTTGTTGCCGAATCCGGTTGAGGTAAGCGAGCAATTCCTCATACGACATTTCGATCGCCGGAAACGTTCCTGTCCAACCTGGAAACAACCATTTCAACCACAAATACGGCTGAACGAGCAATAAGTTTACACGAAGGCGAAGCGCGCCATAGATCAAATCCTCAGCTTCCTTTGTAAGCGCGGGATTCGTTTCCGACTTCGCCAGTTGCCCCAGCTTCATCAACATCCCGGCATTGTCTCCTACCAGCCGAATCGCATGCAGCGCCAACGCCATGCGCCGTCTTTGCAGAGCACGGAATTCTTGCGGACGAAATGAACGGCGAAGATATTGTTCTTCGGCAGGGTCGAGAAGAAGACGGAAAACATCGGGATCCACTTCGTGTTTCATGGCTTCCCAATCTTCCAGATTTTTCACCTGAGGGAAGCTGGGACGAAGGACTTTCCACACCAGAAACAGCGACAAGACACTGACGAACAGAATTGTTAGCGTCGATACCATCTATCAACTTTCTGATTCAACTCATCATTCCACTGGTCCAAGTCGTGGTCTGGCAGTCGATTGACCGGAGGCCGGCCCCGGGGCAGAAGAAAGTAAGCGGCCCAGATCAAGACGCCGAGATTATATGCTGCAGACCTCAACAATACAAAAGAGCTGTCTGTAACGGCATGCAGGTGGGCGCGAAGCTCCAGAAGAATAAGGTCGAGGGCTGCATATAAGCCGAAGCCGGCAGCAATTCCCAGGGTGTAGTTTCGCCAGGTAAGACCCAGGCGGGACATCAGTGCAGTCATCAGAATCAGCAGACACACTTGCAGAAAACGGACGGAACGCTCGGTATAAATGATCCATTCCAGGACCACATCCGCACCTGCCGGCCCTCTGGTCCATACGAACGAAAGCAGCGCTGCCATAGCTGCGATGGCAGCAACACCTAGCAGTATTTTGAAAAGAAATCGAAGGAATGGATAACGCCCGATCAGGTGAAAGGCAACCTCGACGATCACCACCAGGGCCAACAAAATCGCGATGCCATCTCCCCACCAATAAACGGTGGAATAGAGATTCCCTGCGTATGGAAGAGACACCAGGACCAGGTCGCGCGCGGGCAAGAATAAGTTGTAGCTGAAAAAAAAAGGGAATTGTCTGGCCAAGCCGTGATAGAGCATGCTCACGGCGATCGCACACTGCAACGCCAAAGGCAGGAACCAAAGGGCAGACGTCAGCAGGTGGGAGAAATGCATGGGCCGCACTGGCAGGCTACGCGCAAACCATACGACCCACAAGAGGTTTTGGACTCAGCTCTCTTTCTACGACGAGAGACTATTTTCCCGGGCAGTGCCCTGGCGAGCACATCGGTGCCGGAGCGCCGCCGTCGGCAAATGACGCGGTGGACATCGCACCCAACAACACCAGGGTTGCAAGCAACAGACGAGCGATATTTTTCATTGAGAGTTCCTTCCGGGGGATAGGACAACCCCACGGATGAACCATATTTTTCGGGAGGAAGGAAATCTGAAGTGTTCGAAAAACGTGCGCTCTGACTTACTTGCCGTCGGTATACCGACGGGATTGCACATTGCCCCAGAGGGAGTTAAAGGTGTGTTTAAGCAGCCATTCATGAGCTCTTAATCGCTGTGCGTACTACGGTCCATCAACCTGGATAAAGTCAGCGCCAGCTCTTAAGACCGCAGAGGCCGTCGGTATACCGACGGCCTTAATTGCTTGAATGGGTGCTCGGGAAAATTTTGGAGATGCCATGGGGCATCAAACAAGGTAGCAGGGTCCACCATTCGCAGAGCAAAAGTCGAGCTAGTATCGATGAATGAGCGCTACCGCCGCGGTTCGCGGCCTGTTTCGGACACCTTGTGCCGGACCCAGCCTCCGCAGAATCGAATTCGCCGAGGATGACCCAGTGCAATGGGTTTGGCAGGCACGTGCCGAGAATGTCCGAAATATTCTGTACCAAAGCGGACACACCATCGCCCGCATTTCCGCCGCAACCCGCGATCGATTCGGTATCAGCTCGTCATATTTCATCCCTCCAACCTTCCTGTACAAACTCCGCATCGGTATTACACCCCACCTGTGTCAGATCGCGGCGTTGAGCCAGAGCACGGGATACCGTTTTGTCGAGTGGTTGCGATTGTTCGGGTTTGATCCGCACCAGATTCCCCGGTTGCAAATGCGGTTGCACACGGAGCGCACGGTGCTGGTTACGCCGGTTGAGAGCGGCGGTGATTTTTTTCTGCCACAGGTTTATCACGGTCACGAAACGTTTTCGGGTTCGAAGTCGCCTCACTGGGGCAGCAGCCGTTATCAGTTCGCGAAGATTGGTTCGCGCGATGCCGAGATTTGCCCGATGCTTTCCGCGGGCAACATCGTACGTATCGATCGCTTATACGGCGATCGTTCCTACGGCGAGGGTTGCTCAATCGATCATCCGTCAACCGTCGACCGCCTGTGGCTGGTCGAGCTGCCCGGCGGGCTCACCTGTTGCCAGTTGCGATGGATCGATGATCAGCACATTGTGTTGCTGCCGAACCGCGCGCCCTGGGGATGCTGGCCGCTTCGCTTGCCGACCGAGGCGCGAGTTCTCGGAATGGTGGATACGAGTGGTCGGACGCATTTCACCGGAGCGCAATACCGGGAAGTAGGAATAAAGACGCTATCGGATGTGCTTCGCATCTCGCGCAGACGCACCGGTTTGACTTTCAGGTCGGCACACGGACTCACGCGCACCATCGCTCGCATCATGGGAAACCCGGACTATCAGATCGCTTTAGGGATGCTGTCGGACTACGAAGTAATGGGGAAACTGCCACGACACGCCGCAAAAATCCTGAGCCTCTGCATCCTTTATTGTGTTGATATATGGGAGTTGCTGAAAGCCGCCCGCGTATATATCGACGAGTCTGCGAAGTTGCCGCTGCCGGCGCCATCTCGGCTTCAACTTTCATCTCCATATGTCGAAGAGTCGGTGCAGCGCGCCCGGGCCGTGTCGTGACGCTGCAGCGCCCCGGCATTCCAGCCGTTGTTTTATACAAGCTTGCCTAAACCGCAAAACTGAAAGTGCGCACCGTTTCTCCTGTGAACTTCAGTAACCACGCAATGGTTACTTACGAAGGTGTGCCACTACGACCCTTCGACGTGTGACTCTCGTACTTTGACCGTGCCTGGTGTTGCTCCTACGATGATAGCGGCACCGGAGTTCCCCTTCCGGCCATTCTCTCCCAACAAATGTGGTTCAGGGCTGTCCGCCAAGTCTGCGGTATATGGAGGCTGTGCCGGGAAATGAAACGCCATCACAAAAGGGAACTCGTGCACGGCACACCGAGCAGAGAAAGTGGCTTCAGCCTGCTTGAAATGATGATCGTCTGTTGCATCATGATGATCGTGGCCGGGATAGGTTTCATGGCGATACAGCCGGCCCTGAAGGACGCTCGGGTCAATCAAGCCTATCAGGATGTGCTGATGCCCCTTCGAGTGGCTCGCCAGCGCGCCATCGCGGAACGCAAGCAATACATCGTGTGCTTCGGCCTGACCACACCTACAGGCGCTCTGACACCGCTGGGTGCACCCACCGCGCAGAGCGTCCAGATTTTTCGTTGGGACGCGGGCACAGCCCTCTCCGCGGCCGCTCAGATTTCCATAAACAAATTGCCCACCGACATGCAGATGACGGTGATCGCTGGGATGCCGAATGGCGCAGCAACCGTGCCAGATGGTTTTGGCAATGCAACAGTGGCCATCGATTTCGATCAAGGTGTGGCCGGCGCCATCAAAAACCAGGTCATGTTCATGCCCGATGGTTCAGCGCATGACGTCAACGGAAGCTGGAACAGTGGAATTGTGTACGTGGCGCGACCCGGAGACCTCTACAGCTCACGCGCGGTGACTCTGTACGGAGCGACAGGAAGAATCCGAGGATGGCGCCTTCTGGCCAGCGGGGGAGGGCCAAAATGGTTTCAACAATGAGCAAGAGTAAGTACGCGTCGGTTTCCAAAAAGTCCAGGCAACAGGGATTTGCCTTGCTCGAAACCCTCATCGCCATCGTGGTGCTGATGATTGGCCTGCTGGCGGTCCTGGCAACTTTTGCGATGGCGATCGGCAACACTACCTCGGTGCAGAACGACAGCATCGCACGCCAGAAAGCGGCAGAGGCGGTCGAGAGTATTTACACGGCGCGCCAGACCGGCCAGATCACCTTTGACAAAATCCAGAACGTGGGCGCGGGCAATGGGATATTCAAGGTGGGATTCACGCCGATGATGGACGCTGGTCCGGACGGTTTGGATAACACCGGCGACGACGTTACTGCTACCCCAGTACGTTTGCCGGGAGCGAGCGGAGTGATCACGAATACAACCGCTGACGTACTGATTGACCTGAGCAATTTCACGCGGCAGGTGCAAATTGCTGATGTGCCGGGAAACCCCAACGTGCGGCAGATCACAGTCAGCGTCCGTTACCCGGTACCGCAGGGCTGGCTCAAGACCTATCAGGTGCAGGCCTTGATTGCTTCGTTCCGCTGAGGAGAGAGATGAGATCCACTGAAACAAAAATCCGCGGCTTCAGTCTGGTCGAGTTGCTGATCGCCATGGCATTGGGCCTGATCGTTCTGGCTGCCACGACGCAGCTGTTCAAGAACGGTATGGATGCGACGCGCCTGGTTACGCAGTCTTCGGAAATGCAGCAAAGCGTCCGCGCCACGCTGAACCTGATGGCCAAGGACGTGAGCATGGCTGGTTCCGGCCTGCCTTCTGGTGGTTTGTCATTGCCTGCCGGAGCCGGATCGACAGCTTCGTTCTTCGCCGTGGATCCCAGCCAAGCGTGGCTGGCCAACAATGGCTATCCGAACAAGTTCATGTTCGGCATCACTCCGGGAGCGGGCAACGGTATCGAACTCGGCGGACCGGCCACCATCGCGGCCACGGGAACCACGTCGGATGCGATCACAGTCGTCTACGCTGATTACGCCTTTCCGCTCAACCAGTACACGACCGCGATCCCAGCCGCGAACCCGCTCGGAGACAAAGTCACGTTTACGTCACCATTGCCTCTGCCGGTGGGTTTTCCAGCCATCCAGTCTCCCACAGGAATTCAGGTGGGAGATTTGATCCTGTTCACCAACAATCTGGGTAGCGCGGTTGGCGAAGTTACGGGTATCGCACCCACAGCAGGTACCAGCACCGATATCAGTTTCGCCAATGGGGACCCGCTGAAAATCAACCAGACGGGTGCAGCCACCGGGAACATCAAATCCATCATCGGTGGCGGAGCTACTATCGGTACCCGCATTTGGGCAGTCACTTATTTCATCGAGGTTCCGGCTGCGGCGACCAGCCAGCCCCCGCGCCTGATGCGCCAAGTCAACGGCCAGAAACCAGTGCCGGTAGCCGACAACATTATCAACCTGAAAGTCACGTATGACGTCTGTGATGGAACGAACGGTCCGAACTGCTCGGGTATCGCCAATCCGTTGGTGGCCCCTTTCTCCCCCAGCCAGATCAATAAAGTGAACCTTCAGGTGATGGGACAGACGCTCAGCTCTTTCGGCAACAAGTCAAGAAGCACGATTTTGACGACGTCCGTGAGCACGCGCAGCCTGTCCTTCAAAGACCGCTACAACTAGAAATCGTAACTTGAGGAGAGAGAGCTGTAGTTTCAGGAGATCATCAATATGCGTAGCATTAAGGGCCGATCACGGGGATTTACTTTAGTCGCCAGTCTGTTGGTGCTCGCGCTGTTGTCCGGTATCGCTATCAGTCTGCTGTTTATGGTCCAGGGCGCCGGTCAGGTTGGAAACAACGATCTGGAAACCAACCGCGCTTACTACGGCGCCGAATCGGGCATGGAACTGCTCACGGCGAATCTGGCCGCGCTGTACCAGCAATCGCAGTCCCCGACGCCGGCGCAGCTCACGGCACTGGCCAATAATCCGCCGACCCCCAGCATGATCAGCTCCATGAATTACCAGGAAAGCGTGACCTGGACGCCCGACGCCAACGGCAACCCGCAGGCCAGCGTCAGCGTCATCAGTTCCGGGACAAACGCGGGACTCACGGCGGAAATCATTCCCTTGACGCTGAAGGTCAGCGCTACACGGCCTGGCGGCGCATCGGTCAATATGACGCGGGGCGTGGAAGTGGCGCTCATCCCGGTATTCCAGTTTGGTGTTTTTTCTGACAGCGACTTAAGTTACTTCGCTGGCCCCAATTTCAACTTCGCGGGGCGAGTGCACACCAATGGCAACCTGTTTCTGGCTGAGGGCAACGGCAACAACCTCATTCTCGATGACAAGGTTACCGCGGTAAAAGAAATCCTTCGCGACCGCCTGGCCAACAACTTCCTCACCAATGCCAACTATACGGGTGCCGTCTATGTGCTCAACCAGAACCATGGCTGCGATGGAAACGTCGCCACCGCAATTGCGAGTGCCAACTGTCTGAAATTCAGCGTACCTCTGGCCAGCTGGAGCGCGGGTATCCCTGCCGCAGGCACACAGACCAACGTCGCGGTCTGGACGAACACTTCCACAACAGTTTCTCCTACTACCTTTGGCGGATGGATTGGCAACAACACCTCGATGGCAGTGCAACCGCTCACGCTTCCGTTCGTGCAGGGTGCTAACGGCTCGGCGCAGCAGATTGCGATTATTCGGAAAGCTCCATTTGGAGAAGCACCGACCACGGCGACAGGATCGTCGCGCGAGTACAACAAAGCTACTCTTCGCGTCCTGCTGGCCAGCACTCAAGCCGATTTGCATCCTGACCGGCCTGGCGTTCTGCCGGAAGATATCGATTTGACCGCCGGCGGCTGTGTGGCATCACCCAATGGTCTGGCGATTGCGGTAAAAGGCGTTGGTGGCGCAGCGCTGGGCACCACCAGGCTTGCCATGGCTAATACGGCAACAGACGCGGGATGGGTAGTACCGACCGGCTCTCCGTGCCCGGCCGCTGGACCCTGGAATTTGGTGGATGGGTGGCTGCGAGTGGAGTATCTAAACGCAGCTGGCGCCTGGGTCGGAGTCACGACGGAGTGGTTGCAGCTCGGATTCGGTCGCGGACTTTTTTCTCCCACCCAGCCGGTGGGGGGCGGAGCGGGCTCGAACCCGGTGCATCCCAACGCGATTCTGATACTCCAGGAACAGGCTGACCGCAATGCGAACGGCAGCACAGCCGACGCAGTCGACGCGCCCAACAACATTTTCGACGGCGGCACTCTTTCACGGTACAGCTGGTACCCGATCAACCTTTACGATCCACGCGAGGGCTTCCCCCGCGACGCCGCCCCCGCGGGCATGGCCAATCCGCAATGCTACGTCAACGGCATCATGAATGCGGTTGAGTTCGACGTAGGCAACTTTCGCAAGTGGTTGCTCGGCACCGTCCCCGGAGGAAGCGGGCCATTGGTCTCGTACAGCAGCCAGAACGGGTATCTGGTGTACTTCTCTGACCGCCGCGGCATGCGGCCCGACCCCAACAGTGGAAACATCACGTCGGGAGAATATGGATTCGAAGACGTCATCAACTCCGCCTCGCCTACCGGAACCCCGGATGGCGTGCTGGAAGCAGCCGAGGATGTTGATCAGAACATAGCCATCAGCCCCCAGCCTTCGGTGTGGGGTACGGTTAATGTGGGTAATGGTTTCGGGCTCGCCGCCGGTGCGACAAATGGCAATCCTTATCAGGCCGTCGATTGCTCTGCTCGCGGCCGGAAGAACATCGTGACCGGTGCCCGCCACGCGTTGAAGCTAGTGGATGGTGGGCTGGGCAACCTGCCGGTGCGCCCAGATACGGGTCTCGGTGGTTTTACGGTCGCATCGGAGAATCCGGTTTACATCCAGGGAAATTACAATTCCGACAACACCGATCCTTTCTGGACCAATCCTCCGCCAGCTGCACCCGCCGACATCAACCACTCTGCCGCCGCGGTGATCGCGGACGCAGTGACTGTGCTGTCGAATAACTGGTCCGATACCAACAGTATGCTGAACCCCATGAACCTGGGGGGACGGGCGCCTAACACGCCTACGTACTATCGGCTGGCCATTGCAGGCGGAAAGAACATCAACTTCCCACAACCGGCGGGCACGGGGCAGGACTTCGGCACCGACGGCGGAGTGCACAACTTCCTGCGCTACATCGAGACCTGGGGCGGATCCGGCGGACTGTTCTATCGAGGATCGTTGGTCAGCCTCTATTACTCGCAGTACGCCACCGGCACCTTCAAGTGCTGCAACCTGGTTTACGGTCCGCCACCGCGCAACTACTACTTCGACACCGCGTTCCTGGATCCGACGAAACTGCCGCCAGGCACTCCGATGTTGCAGGACGTAGTCAACCTTACGTACTGGCAGGATTTCAAACCTTACTAAGAGCGAATGAAAAGCGCCGGCCCCATACGGGACCGGCGCATTTTTTTTGGTCGCCACGATCCACGTTGGCCCAGATGTTCTCATCTGGGCGGGCGTAGTTCGCCTTTGGATTCCGACGCACATGAATCAAGACCTCTGCCGGGCTCTGCCCCTACGTGGGCTGTGGTGGCCGACGCTTACGTGGTTTTTGGAGTTAGGCGGGCTGCGGTGCGTTCGTTCAGGGCCAGCATTACTACCCTCAGCATGTCGTCCCAGGGGGCGGGCTTGCCGGTCCAGATCTCGAATTGGCGGGCGGCCTGATGGACGAACATCTCGATGCCTGGGATTACTTCCGCGCCACGCTCTTTGGCCATCTTCATGAGCCGGGTCTCGGCGGGATCGTAAACCATGTCGAAGACGTAGCGGGCATTGATCTCATTCTCGTGCAGTGGAGACTCTTTGGTGTTGCCCATGCCGACCGGCGTGGCGTTGATGATGACGTCGAAGCTCAGCTTTTTCAGGTCAGCGCGCTTGGCGATTCTTGCCCGGGCTTGATGGGCGAGCTTTTGCGCGGGACCGGCGGTGCGATTCAAGATGTAAACTTCCGCTCCTCGTTCTTTGAGCCCGAAGACGGCGGCGCGCGCCGCGCCACCCGCACCCAACACGAGGATCTTCGCTTTCTCCAGCGTGATGCGCTGTTCCAGTGGACGAACCACTCCGGCAGCATCGGTATTGAAGCCGTAAAGTTTCCCGTCCTGCGCGCGCACCACGGTGTTGCACGCGCCAATTTTGGTGGTGTGAGAATCCGTGTTGTCGAGATGCTTCAGCACGGCTTCCTTGTATGGCATGGTGATCGAGAGACCGTGAATCGGAATGTCGCGGACACACCCCAGCAGGTCTTTCAGCGTCTTGGCATGGAGAGCAAGATAAACGCCGTTCACATTTTCCCGGCGCAGCGCGGCGTTCATGATTACGGGCGAAAGAGAGTGCGCGACGGGATCGCCGGCGACACCGTAGATTCTCGTGGCTGCGTCCATCTGCTCGATGCGATAGGTGTTGCGCAACTCCTGGGCAGTGGTCTGGCCGGGCGCGGTTTTTTCATCCGGACTGACGGCAGCGAAAGTAAACACGCTGCCCGCTCGCACTCCGAGCAAGCGGCTGATGATGCCCTGCTCGCCCATGCATAGGCCGACGAGAGAATGCTGGTCGCCAAATTTCTCCAGAAATTTCATCATGGTCACGTTGTCGTAGAGCGTCGTGGCCGTGCTGACGATTTTGTAGAAGTCGGCGGGGAACTTGACCATCTTTTCCAGTGTCAGTTCCAGATTCTTGGTGGCCCGGAAGTCGTGATAGGAAAGGATCAGCGCCGATTTGGTTCGCAGACGCTGCACTTGTTCGGGCTTGATTTTGACGGCACTCTGCAACTCAATATCAAGCAACTGGCAGCCGGATGCGCTGGCTTTTGTCAAAATATCTAGCTGCGCCGGGAGAGAGCCCTTGAACTTGCCTCCGCTGGCCGTGCGCCGGCAGGTGGCGATGGCAGTGACGTGGGGATGGTACTCCATGAAACGCTTAATCTTGGGGAGACCCAGCGATGGCTTGGCCAGGTAGTCTAACCTGAACTCCAGAAAGGTGTTATCGCGAATCAGAGCTTCGGCTTTGTCGACCAGAGCGGTGGGATCGGAGTCGGTTACCGCCACACATACCCGAGGCAGCCGCAAGGGCAGGAGCCGGGCGATATAGCTGTTAGGGGCAGCAGTCATGATCGGAGAACGACTGGGGATATTACAGGCGCGTAATTGCAGATGCAACAACGGATTATGGGAAGAGACTTGAACACAAACTTTTTAACGTACCCACGATAACACCAGCGTAACCTTGACCGCCCCCTATCCCCTTGTTACTGTGCGACTTGAAAGCCCTTTTATTGCCTTGAGTTAGCGGGAGAAAGCCGGCAGGGGCCCGGCCTTGATTTCGGAGGTAACATGAAGAAAACAGGACTGTTGCTGTTACTGTGCTTGACGGTGGCGGCAGCGGCGCAGCAAGCCGATTCCTCTTCAGGAGACCAGGCTGCTCCTCAGAACACAGAGATTACGACGGGCACCTTTCCCATCGAACGGGTGCAGACCCCTACCAACGCTGATCTCTATTGCGGCGGCTTTGTCAGCAAAGACCTGCAGCCGAACACCAAGTTCGTCGCAGGCGGACTGGAAAGCCCCAACACCACCAAGTTTGCCACCAACGACACCGTTTTTCTGGCTGGCGACGGCTATCAGACAGGCCAGCAGTACGAGATCGTGCGCGAGCTGGTGGATCCCAACAAATACGAATTGTTCGCCGGACAGCATGCCATGCTGAAGGCCATGGGCCAGCCCTACTCTGAACTGGGCCGGGTCCGCATCGTGGACACCCGCGGCAAGATGGCGATTGCACGGGTTGAATTCAGCTGCGAGCCGATGGTTCCTGGAGACTACGCAATTCCCTTCGCGGAAAAGCCGGCGGTCTCATTCCATCTGCCGGAGCGCTTTGACCGCTTCATGCCGACCAACGGAAAAGCCAGCGGACGTATCGTGCTGGCCAAGGATTTCGATCTGCTGCTGGGCAACGGCGCGAAAATCTATATGAACGTCGGCGGCAATCAGGGAGTGAAAGTAGGCGACTACTTCCGCGCGGTGCGGACGTATGAAGCCGACCTGCAGGATCCCGTGGACTCGCTTTCGTTCAAGGCGTCCACCACCGACGACACGCAGAGGAACCCACCTTCGATCGAAGGACACATGTTCAGCAAGACCAAGGGACCTTCCATCCGTGTAGCGGACATGCCGCGGCGGGCTGTGGGAGAGATCGTGGTCATCAACACAACATCGACGACCGCAACCGGCATGATCGTGTTCTCGCTGGAAGATGTGCACGTCGGCGATCACGTCGAACTCGATCAGCAGTAATTTTCTTCGCAACAAACTTTCAGGGAGGCTTCGGCCTCCCTGATTTTTTTTTGGCGTGAATGTTTCAATCGGAATCAGCGAAGACTTCGGCGGTGAAGGCTTCCATCTTGGCGCCGGCTTGCCAGGCATTTGGAGGCAAGCCGGCTTTTCTGCAGGTTTGTTCGAGAAACGTTTTCCGATCCCATTCGTGTTCAACCGGCACCTGGGGAAGTAGCAGGCCGCGATGCGGACCGAGGCTGATGAGCAAGCCGTGCCGGCCGATTTCAATCTGGTCTGGTTGAATGAGCTGGGGCGGCGATAGCACACTGAGCGAGACTTGCAGTTCGAGGGCCTCGTCCCGGGTTACAGGATAAAAACGAGCATCCTCGAAAGCCGCGCCCCGCGCGGTTTCCGCCACTGTCACGTAGAGCGGCTTGATCGGCAGCACATAGCCTACGCATCCCCGCAAAGCATTCTTGTAATAAAGGTCGTGAAGGCGCCGCGAGGTTCGGCCAGGTGCGCGGTCGGGGGAACCAGTGATATTTCACGCCGCTCGAAAGTTGCGGCGATGGATTCATGGGCCAACTGCAGCAGCAGAGCGCGCTCTTCCAAAGAGAACTCGTCGGGCTGGGCGCTACCGGAAAGACTGATCAGGCGAGTGGATCGATCATCAGGTGGCGGGTACATCGCGTTTTCTCCGCCGGCTCAGGACGAACGCGCGGCGACGGCTCTTTACCACCTGGCGATCGATCTTCGACCAGAAGGCGACAAAATAATCCAGGGCCGAGATCAGCGACAAAAAGACCATAAACCAGATAGCAACGATCGCAATCCAGTGCACGGGAAAGATATAAGGACCAACCGGCCACTCTTTCCAATGGTGGTCCAGGATAACGGCGACCACGGAAACGATCTGCACCAGCATTTTGAACTTGCCCAGATCGCTGGCTTCGATGGTGAATCCCTCGGTTGCGGCAATCGAACGCAGGCCGCTGACCAAAAATTCGCGCGCGATGATTACGACCGCGATCCACGCGGGAACCAGGCTGGGATTGTATTGCACGAGACAGATGAAGGCTGCGGCGATCAGCAGTTTGTCGGCCAGAGGATCGAGCAGGATGCCCATGGTCGTAATCTGGCCGCGGCGGCGGGCCAGATATCCGTCGATGCCATCCGTGATCGAGGCGGCGATGAACAGGGCGGACGCCAGCAGTTCCTGCTCCCCTTCGAAGGCATGAAAATGGTTGGTGGAAAGGAGCCAGATCAGCAGTGGAATGCTGAGGATGCGGGTCAGCGTGATGGAGTTAGGCAGATTCACCGCGGGCACGGGCTGGCAGCAGGCTGAGAAAGGCTGACAGGAACTTATTATCCTCTACCCGGCATGGGGAATCAATGAAGCAAAAGGGAGTAGCACCACAAACTACGGGGACAGCAGAGGGCGGCTGCCCCCGTGGCTTGTAATTAGGATTCGGTGCCAGTTTTTCCCAGTCCCAGATTCTTGAGCATCCCCATACCTTCCTCGAGGATCGACGAACCGCCTTGAGGAACCTGCCCGTTGGGGGTCAATTTGTCGATCAGTCCGGGCAGTAACTGTGACAAGTGGGAAGTGACTGCATCGGGTGAAATGCCCGCCTTCGCCGCGAGTTCCTTGACCTGTTCGCTGCCCAGAACATGTTGTAGCTGGTCGGCGGAAATGGGCAGGTTCTGGCCGGTGCCGACCCAGGAACTCACCAAGCCTCCCAAGCCTTTGTCGTGAAATTGTTGTACCAGGCCGGAGAGTCCGCCGGGCTGACTGTTAATCATCTGCATTACTGACGCTGCGAGCGGATTCGAACTGTTGGCCAGCATGCCGCTGATTTCCTTACCTGCCATATCTTCCAAGAAACTCATACAACCTCCTAATAGCTGACTGCTGAAAAATTGCGCCGGAAGCCTGTGCTCCCGGCGCTCTGTGAGATACCGGCTACTTCTGCTTGGCGATGATCTTGTCTTTGATCTTGGCGTAGGTAGCGGAGGGGATGACCTTTTTGCGGGTCAAGTCCGTCTTCTTGGCATAGGGACGGCCATCAATGATCTTCTGCGAATACTTCTCGCCGATGCCGGGGAGCGCGTCCAGTTGGTCCTTGGTAGCTGAATTGATGTCCAGCAGATCAGCGTCCGCGGGAGCCGCCATGGCGGAAGTGGTTTTGGCCGGCTTGGAAGTTTTAGCGGGCGCAGCGGCCTGAGCTGCTGCCACTGTGGTGAGGAGGGCGATGGCGAAAAGTGAAAACAGAATGCGAGTAATCAAGTGCTTGCTCTTCATAGTTTCTCCTTAGTCCTTAGTCTTTCTCGGATGCTTTATAGCCGGCGGCTTTGGCATCCGCCTCGCTCATGAATTTTCCGGTTTTAGTTTTGCCGTACCAGCGGCCTCCCTTGTGGTAGACGCCACTATCGGTGTTGACCCAAACCATGCCGCTCGACTTGGCGGATGCGATCTGCGGATCGGAAGCGGCGGGAGTTGCGGCCGCCTTCGTACTCGCTTTGGTCGCTGGAGCCGCCATCGAGTTTGCCGAGGCAGGCTTTGAAGAGGCGGCCATAGAATTGGCCGGAGCAGCAGCAGGCGCCGGTGCGGCCGCAGGTTGAGTTGCGGGCGCGGCGCTGGCCGCCGGGGTGGCTGCTGCGGGAGCGCCGGCAGCCATCTCCGACTTTTTGCTCTTGCGAGTCTTCTTCGCCGGAGTGGCAGAGGCGTCGGCTGCTGGCGCAGCAGCAGGCGTAGCGGCCGGTGCTGCGGCTGGCGCGGCTGCAGCGGTACTGTCGGCAGCGGCTGTCTTCTTGCTCTTGCGAGTCTTTTTCGCAGGAGTAGCGTCAGTAGATGCCGTGCTGGCAGCGTCCGCGGCAGGAGCTGCGGCGGCGCTATCTGCGGCAGCCTTCTTGCTCTTGCTCGTCTTTTTGGCAGGAGTAGCGTCAGTCGAAGCCGCGGTGGTCGAATCAGTGGCTGCGGCATCGGCCTTCTTCTTGTGTGACTTCTTGGCCGGGGTAGTCGAAGTATCCGCAGCGGCTGCCGTGGACTGGTCCGCGGTGGCGGTCGCGTCTGTCTTCGCCTTCTTCTTTTTCTTCTTGGTGGTTGTAGTAGAAGTTTGATCGTCGGGGGAGGCCGCCTGGGGCTTGGCCAGGGCGGAAATCCCAGTCAGCACGAAGAACATGCAGAGCGTGATTGTCCACGTACCGAGCCTGGTGTGCAGTCTGCTCATGATTTCCTCTTTCATCCGGATCAGCCGTAACTCAATACGGAAGCTACCTCAGGGGCGCTGGGTGCTTCCCGGCCGGGTCGGAGCGGCGACCATAATGACACTTCGACTGTTAGGGGTCAACCTCAGGGCAAGCGTGTAGGGCGGGCGCCATCGCCCGCCGCTGTTGCCCTTGGCTTCGGTTGCGTGGAAACAAAATCAACTTCGACAGCGGCGCGCGAGGGCGCCCGCCCTACATTGTTTCTCTTAGGCGTAGATGCCGCGCTGGCGGATGGTATAGGCGACGCGATCGATCGCCAGCATGTACGCGGCGATGCGATTGTTGACGTTGTGAGTTTCGGAGAAGCGCACCACATCTTCGAATGCGCCTTTCATGATGTGTTCGAGCTGCTCGTTGACGACGGATTCTTTCCAGAAATATCCCTGGCGGTCCTGCACCCACTCGAAATACGACGTGGTGACGCCGCCGGCGTTGCAGAGGATGTCGGGAATCACGAAGACGCGTTTGTCGGCAAGAATCTCATCGGCGGTGGCGGTGGTTGGACCGTTCGCGCCTTCGGCCAGAATCCTGCACTTGACGCGGTCGGCGTTGCGGCTGGTGATCTGGTTTTCAGTGGCAGCCGGAATCAGGATTTCGCACTCTGACACCAACAGCTCCGCTGGGTCTTCCTGTGAAGCTCCCTTGAAGCCGTGAATGCTGCCATTGCGCTGGCGGTGCTCCCACAGCGCTTCCACATCGATGCCATCTCGATTGACCAGGCCACCATCTACTTCAACGATTCCGATCACTTTGTAGCCGGCTTCCGCCATCAGGCGCGCAGCGTTCGATCCCACATTGCCAAAGCCCTGCACGATGACGCGGGTGGTCTCGGGATTGAGGTTCAGCTTCTTGACCGCCTCGTCGCACACGATCATGATGCCGCGTCCGGTGGCTTCGCGGCGTCCGCGGGAGCCGCCGATGTTGATCGGCTTGCCGGTGACGCAGGCAGTCACGGTCTGACGCATGTGCATGGAGTATGTATCCATCATCCAGGCCATGGTCTGCTCGTTGGTGTTCATGTCAGGAGCGGGAACGTCTTTTTCCGGGCCGATGAACTCGATCAGTTCCGCGGTGTAGCGGCGGGTCATGCGCTCCAGTTCACCCTGCGACATCTTGTGGGGATCGCAGATCACTCCGCCTTTGGCGCCGCCGAAGGGAATGTTGACGACCGCGCACTTCCAGGTCATCCAGCTGGCCAGAGCGCGAACTTCGTCCAAGGTGACATCGGGCGAGTAACGCAAACCGCCTTTGGCCGGGCCGCGGGCGATGGAATGCTGCACGCGGAAGCCGGTGAAGACTTCCAGGTGACCGTTGTCCATCATGACCGGGATGTGCAGGATGATTTCGCGGGTCGGATAGCGCAGGACCTTGGTTAAACCCTCATCCAGGTTCAACTTCTGGGCGGCAAAGTCGAAACGGGCGGCTTGTGCCTCCCACGGATTTATTTCCTGTTCGAGGGATATGGTCTTTATGGCCATGACTGGTCTCCGATGGTGCGGTCAGACATTGAGATGCTGGCCGGCGCCGGGCGATACATCCCGGAGAGGGCGGGCAAACGTTCAAAGTATATGCAGTGGCGGGGCGGCGAGGCAAGTTACCGCGAACCACGGTAGTGGGCTACTTTGCACCATATCGTTTTGGGTTTGACAAGACGGCATTAGAAATCCATTCCGCTTGTTCGGAAAGGCCAACTTTGCTAAGCAGCTCAATCAGTCGATCACGGTTCCTGGAACTAGCTGCGGCATCCCAGCGTCCAGAAGCCCAGCTTCGTAAAGACGCTCATTCACTGTCATACCGCTGTAACTGGGTTTATCCTTCATGCTACGTGGTTCGTGCTTTCATTTGGAAATGATTAGCTTGCGGGGCCTTAGATCTTGATTTCCAAACCTTCGGCTGCGGCTCGCACTTTCGGGTAGTGGTTTCGGGCTTCTTCCACCACTTTGTCGATGCAGGCGTCGTCGTGGTCGGGATCGTGGTGGAAGAGGACTAATTCTTTCGCGCCGCTTTCCATCACCACATTGATGGCTTCGCGCCAGTGGCTGTGTCCCCAGCCGCGTTTGCGGGCTTCGTATTCTTCGGGGAGATACTGCGCGTCGTAGATCAGCACATCGGCGCCGGCAGCGAGTTTGCGGACGTTCTTATCGAAGAGCGGATCGCCGGGTTCATTGTCGGTCGCGTAGACCAGCACGCCATCTTTCGTCTCAAGGCGGTATCCCATGCAGCCCTGGGGATGGTTGAGCCACATGGCTTCCACCATCACATCCTCGAGCGGCACCCGCCCCTGTTCCAGGTTGTAGAAGCCGCGCTGAGATTTCATCTCAGTCATATCAACTGGGAAATACGGGGCGGCCATCTGTTCTTCCATGACTCGCTTCAGAGTGCGGGAGCGGCTGGAGGAGTGGAAGGAGAAACAACTTTCAGGGTTCTCGTAGAGCGGGCCGAAGAAAGGGATGCCTTGAATGTGGTCCCAGTGAAAATGGGAGACGAAAATGTGGGCGCGAACTGGATTGCCTTCGGATTCGCGCTGGAGATGTTGTCCGAGGGCGCGAAGTCCAGTACCGCAATCGAAGACGTAGCGGTTTTCGCCCGCGAGAACTTCGACGCAGGAGGTGTTGCCGCCGTAACGCAGGTTTTCGGACTGGGGAGTCGGCGTGGATCCGCGTACGCCCCAGAACTTAATACGCATACGTCCCCGTTAAAGATTTGAGCTGTATCGCCATCTTCCAACGGTTGCGGGCATCCGTCAATTCATTCGCTGGTTACTCGGGGTAGTTACTTTCGGAATCGCAAGCCGTCAGATTTTCGACAACGACATCATCATTCCGTGCTTGGGGCGAAGCGTGATGCTGGGCAGGGCGGCGACGGGATGTCCGGGAACCAGGCGCAACTGAAAACGCTGTGCGATGGCCGCCATGAGCAATGCTGCTTCCATCATGGCGAAGGACGCACCGATGCACAGGCGCGGGCCGCCTCCGAAGGGAAAGTACGCGAAACGGGGAAGGCGCTGGGTGGGGTCGGCGGTCCAGCGGTCGGGATTGAATTTTTCGGGCTGTTCGAAGAAGCGCGGATCACGGTGCATGATCCAGGGGCTCATGACGACGTTGGATCCGACCGGAATGCGGTAGCCAGAGAGGTCCAGCTCTTTGATGGTGGTGCGGGCCAAACTCCACGCCGGAGGGTACAGACGCATGGATTCCTTCACTACTTTGTCGGTATAGGGCAGACGCGACAAGTCTTCCAGTTGCGGTGTACGTCCGCCAAGAACCTGGCTCAATTCCTGGCGAAGTTTCTCTCCGATTTCTGGATGCTCGCTGAGCAGATACCAGGTCCACGACAGTGAGACTGCTGTGGTTTCGTGTCCAGCCAAAAGAAAGGTTAGGATTTCGTCGCGCAACTGGCGGTCGGTCATGCCGCTGCCGTCTTCGTCGCGGGCGGCCATCAGCATGGAGAGAAGGTCGCCAGTGTCCTGTCCGCTGGCTCGCCGCTCGCGAATGATGCGGTTCACAATTTCGTCGAGTTCGCGAACCGCACGTTTGACCCGAATCATGGACGGGATGGGAACATGCCGCACGACCGGAGGCAGAATCATGCGGCCCCCGGAGGTATGGCGCATCAGGGCGTTGAGCGCGGCCGCGACCCGCTCAGTGTCTGCTTTTACTTCCACGCCGAAAAGGACCTTGGCTACGATCCGCATGGTGAGTTGCATCATGTCCTGATGGACATCTCGGACCTCGCCATCTCTGCCATGTGGTCAGCATTTCTTCGGTGAAGGCAGACATCGTGGACCGTATGACGCCATACGTTCACGATGAAATGCAGGCTGGGCCAGGCGCCGTTGCCGCAGCCATCCTGAGCCTTCGTTGGTCAGCAGGCCTTCGCCCAGAAACCAGCGGCTGTTCTGAATCACTTTATCCTTGGCGAAATTCTGCGACTGCGAGACCAGCACCGACTCGATGAGGCTGGGATGGTTCAGGAAGTACACGTGGATCCATCCGGCGCGGTAATAGAAGATGTCGCCGAATTCGCGGGCCCATCCGGTAAAGACGGCCAAAGGATCGGGACTGAACAGCGGAAAATTTCCGATGAGGCGGCGAATCGGGGGACCAGGGGGACGGCGGAGGGCTGCGGGCATAAGAATCCGGATGTGTGCTCAATCTGATTCTACAAGGTCTTCCCGCTCGGGTTGATTTGACAAATGGCTTATCCTCGAAGCGTTCAGAGAAACAAGTCGCCAGTGAAAATCGATTTCCAATACGAAGAACTCTTGTTTCTCTTATGGGTATTCTTATTGCTGCAGTGGCTAATCCTAGCTCCGCTATCGGGTATGGCATTCGATGCCGGAGATGGGTTCACAACGTACCTTTCGTTTTGTCGGTTTGGACATACCCACTGTCGGTCGGGATCGTGTGGAAGTTTAGAGAAAGGACACCTCTTACCGCTTTCGTTCCATGTCTGAACATTGCCATGTGTGTTATCTCTAGCAACCCGACCTGATCGCTATGCGAACCAGGCTACGCGCTACCCTTTTCTTGGAACCGCTCCACGTCATGCCACACCCTTCTCTATAATTACTCAGCCAGATGACTCAATCCACACTTCGTCCCGACTACAAGGAATTTTCCCGGCTCGCCGCGAGCGCCACCCTGGTGCCGGTGGTGAAATCGGTCGCGGCCGACTTGCTGACGCCGGTGTCGGCCTTTCTCGCGATTGCGGAGAACGAGCCCGACGCCTTCCTCCTGGAGTCGGTCGAGCGTGGCGAGCAGATTGGGCGCTACACGTTTTTAGGCGCGCGTCCTTATATGCAGGTACGGGCGCGCGGCGGCGACATCGAAGTGCAGCGTGGCAAGAAGAAGGAGAAGCGGCAGGGCAGCGCGATCCACGTCATCAAGGAATTGCTGCGGCAGCATCGTTCCGCGGCGGTGCCGGGGTTGCCGCCGTTCACGGCGGGCGCGGTGGGGTACTTCGCTTACGACGCGGTGCGGCAGCTGGAAAAGATTGGCGAGCATGCCAAGGATGATTTTTCGCTGCCTGATTGCATCCTGATGTTTTTTGACCGCCTGCTGGCGTTTGATCACCTGCGTCACCAGATCCACATCATCGCGACTGCCGATGTTTCACGCGAAAGTCCGCGACGGGCTTATGACCGGGCAGCCGCGGACATTGCTGTTCTGGAAAAGAAGTTGGCGGCAGGATTGCGACCAGCGCACTGGAACAAAACCGCGCGTCCGGCGAAGGGCAAACTGAAAGTTCACGCTGGCACGAGCAGAAAGCGGTTTATCAAATCCGTCGAGCAGGCCAAGGAATACATCGCCGCTGGAGACATCTTTCAAGTGGTGCTTTCGCAGCGGCTGGATTTCACGCCGTCGGTTGCGCCCTTCGATGTGTATCGCGCCTTGCGCACGGTGAATCCTTCTCCTTACTTATATTTTTTGCGGATGGGAGACACGCATGTGCTGGGCTCGTCTCCGGAGATGCTGGTGCGGGTGACGGGACCGAAGCTGGAATATCGTCCGATTGCCGGGACGCATCCGCGCGGCCGCGACGAAGCCGAAGACCAACAACTGGCGCAGAAGATGCTGCATGACGAGAAAGAACGTGCCGAGCACGTGATGCTGGTCGACCTGGGGCGCAACGATCTAGGACGTGTCAGCGAATACGGTTCGGTGAAAGTGAAAGACCTGATGTACGTGGAACGCTATTCGCACGTGATGCACATCGTGTCGGCGCTCGAAGGCAAATTGCGCGGCGATCTGGACGCACTCGACGCGTTCGCGGCATGCTTTCCCGCGGGCACGCTGAGCGGCGCGCCCAAAGTCCGCGCCATGCAGATTATTGAAGAACTGGAGCCGACGCGGCGCGGCGTGTATGGCGGTGCGGTATTGTATGCGGATTTTGATGGGAACCTGGATTCATGCATTGCGATCCGCACCATGCTCATGCAGGGAAAGAAAGCGTTCCTGCAAGCGGGGGCGGGAATTGTCGCGGATTCTGATCCGGAGAAAGAGTTTGCCGAGTGCATGAATAAAGCCCAGGCGGTGTTGCGCGCGGTGGAAGCGGCGCGCGGGCGGGGATAGAGGCACGATCCATGTAGGCCCAGATGTCCTCATCTGGGCGGGCGAGCAAAGCTCGGCGAGATTTTTGCGTGGTGCAAACAAAACCTTGCCGAGCTTCGCTCGGCTGGGCAGGTGGGACACCTGCCCCTACGTGGTTCGTGGTGGTGCGCGGATGGTCCTGCGCGGCGCAAATTTCCAGTACAAGGATTAAACTAGAGATGAGGAAGGCAATCATCCATGAATAGTTTTGGCAGCCGTTCGGTCCTGCGTGTGGGCAGCAAGGAATACGAGATTTACCGTCTCAAGGCTCTCGACGAAAAAGGCGTTTCTACCAAGCATCTTCCCTACTCTCTCCGAATTCTCCTGGAAAATTTGCTGCGTACCGAAGACGGCCGCAACGTCACCGCGGAGGACATCAAGGCGCTGGCTGCATGGAACAGCAAGTCGAAGCCCGATAAGGAGATTGCCTTCACTCCCAGCCGGGTTCTGCTGCAGGACTTCACCGGAGTTCCCGCGGTAGTCGATTTGGCCGCCATGCGCGATGCCATGACGCGGCTTTCGGGCGATCCGACTTCGATCAATCCGCTACAGCCGGCTGAACTCGTCATCGATCACTCGGTGCAGGTAGACGAATTCGGCACGCCGCAATCTTTCCAACTCAACGCCGAACTCGAATTCATTCGCAACAAAGAGCGCTACGCATTTCTACGCTGGGGACAGACTGCCTTCCGCAATCTCGCCATTGTGCCGCCCGATACCGGCATCGTGCATCAGGTGAATCTGGAATTTCTGGCGCGCGTCGTATTCGTCCAAGAGGCGAACGGCAAGCGCACGGCGTATCCAGACACTCTGGTTGGGACTGACTCGCACACCACGATGATTAACGGTCTGGGAGTGCTCGGGTGGGGTGTCGGCGGAATTGAGGCCGAGGCCGCCATGCTGGGCCAGCCTGTTTCCATGCTGATCCCGCAAGTGGTGGGAGTAAAACTGACGGGCCATCTCCACGAGGGCGCGACCGCCACCGACCTCGTACTCACCATCACCGAAATGCTGCGCAAGCATGGGGTGGTGGGAAAGTTTGTCGAATATTTTGGTCCGGGACTGCCGGAGCTTTCGCTGGCGGACCGCGCCACCATCGGCAACATGTCGCCCGAGTACGGCGCCACCTGCGGCATCTTCCCGGTGGACAAAGAAAGTCTCAACTATTTGCGGCTTACCGGCCGGTCTGAAGAACAGATTGCGCTCGTCGAGGCCTATTGCCGCGAACAGGGCATGTTCCACGACGAGAAAACTCCCGAGGCTGAATATTCCGAACTGCTGACGCTTGATCTGAACACGGTCGAATCGAGCCTTGCGGGGCCGAAGCGTCCGCAGGATCGCGTCACGCTTTCGCAGGCAGGAGAGTCCTTCCGCGTTGCACTGCCTTCGTTGATCAAGCCGAAGTCTTCGGCAAAGATGGCGCCGCCCTCCGCGGTTGCTTCCGGGAGCGCGCCTTCGGGCAGCGTTCCAAAGCAGGTGGATCGCTGGGAGCAGGAAGGCGGCAGTCCGACTGCTGTCGGAACTCAGGATACTCTGCACGAAGAACATGTCACCGCCAACGTGAAGAAGTCGCTTCAGCACGGCAGCGTGGTGATTGCCGCGATTACATCCTGCACCAACACTTCGAATCCTTCGGTGATGGTGGCCGCCGGCCTGGTCGCAAAGAAAGCGGTTGAGAAGGGATTGACCGTCCCGCCTTGGGTCAAGACTTCGTTGGCCCCGGGCTCGAAGGTGGTCCGCGATTATCTGGAGAAGGCCGGGTTGCTGTCGTATCTCGAGAAAATCAAGTTTCATATTGTGGGATATGGCTGTACGACTTGCATCGGAAACTCGGGGCCGCTGCCGAAAGAAGTTTCCGAGGCCATCGACGAGAAGGATCTTGTGGTGGCGTCGGTACTTTCGGGAAACCGCAATTTTGAAGGGCGAATTAATTCCGAAGTGCGCGCAAACTATCTGATGTCACCGCCGCTGGTGGTGGCTTTCGCGCTGGCGGGACGCATTGATCTCGATTTGCGCAAAGATCCTATCGGCAGGGGAAAAGATGGCCAGCAGGTTTATCTGGCGGATTTGTGGCCGCCGCAGCGTGAGGTGGAAGAGACGATTCGGAAATCTATTTCGTCCGACATGTTTACCAAAAGCTACGGCGAAGTCTACGAGGGCGATCCCCAGTGGCGTGGACTGCCTGTACCGAAAGGCGAAACCTACGCCTGGGAAAAAGATTCGACATACATTCGCAAAGCCCCTTACTTCGACGGCATGACCCTTCAACCTGCGCCGGTCGAGGACATCAAGAGTGCGCGAGTACTGGCCGTGCTGGGCGATAGCGTTACGACCGACCACATTTCTCCTGCCGGTTCGATCAAGAAAGACAGTCCCGCCGGAAAATATCTGATCGAACATGGTGTAAAGCCTGCCGACTTCAACTCGTATGGGTCGCGGCGCGGCAATCACGAAGTCATGGTGCGCGGCACTTTTGCCAACGTGCGGCTGCGCAACAAGATGGTCCCCACGCTCGAAGGCGGGTTCACCCGTCATTTGCCCGATGGCGCAGAGATGTCAATTTTCGAGGCGTCTGAGAAGTACATCGCGGAAGGCGTGCCGCTGGTCATTCTTGCTGGAAAAGAATATGGCTCAGGCTCCTCACGTGACTGGGCCGCCAAGGGACCGCGTCTGTTGGGCGTGCGTGCCGTCATTGCGGAAAGCTACGAACGCATTCATCGTTCGAACCTGGTCGGCATGGGAATTCTGCCCTTGCAGTTTCTGGCAGGCGAAAGCGCGCAGTCGCTGAACCTGACGGGCGAAGAATTCTTTGAGATTTCGGGCGTAAAAGATCTGGTGGGGAAATTTGCTCCCGGCAGGCAGTTAAAAGTGCGCGCTGGTCAGAAGGAGTTCAACGCTCTTGTGCGGATCGACACTCCGCAGGAGGCGCAATACTACGCCAATGGCGGCATCCTGCAGTTTGTGCTGCGGCAGTTGATTGCGAGCAAGGCAGCGCCGGTGCACGCATAACTGGGGTTCAGCACTACGAGCCTGTCCCGCGAAGACAAGGGGAGGGCACGACTTAGTCGTGCCGCTCAGCGCGGCAAAACTTGCAGGCTTTGGCCTCTGAGGTGTTGCTTCTGCTCCGTGAACCCTGCCGCACGAGCGGGACGCTCGCGCCCACACGAGACGGAGCCGACCTCAGGCGCTAAAGCGCTCGCGCGCTCACTCTGGTGGCACGAGTAAACTCGTGCCTTTCCCATTTTTGTTATGGTCACGAATCGTAGCGATCACAATCAACGAACCTTATGCCTCTCGTTGAAATTCGCAATCTGACGAAAGTTTTCTCCACGGGCGCGTCGATGTTTGGCGCCAGCTCCCCAAGCGGTGTTCGCGCCGTAGATGACATCTCGCTCGACATTCACGCTGGCGAGACTTTAGGCCTGGTAGGCGAATCGGGATCGGGAAAGAGCACGCTGGGACGCCTGGTTCTGCGACTGATCGAGCCGAGTTCCGGCAGCATACGCTTCGAAGGCCGCGATATGCTGGCCGCCAGCCATCGCGAGATGCGCCGCCTGCGGCGCGACATGCAGATCATCTTTCAGGACCCGTTTGGGTCACTCGATCCCCGCATGAATGTGGAAGACATCATCAGCGAGCCGCTGGTGATTCACGAGTCGATGGGGCTGACGGCGCGGCGTGTTCGCGTGGCTGAGTTGCTCGGCGCGGTCGGTCTTGATCCGTCGGTCCTGCCGCGATTCCCACACGAATTCAGCGGAGGACAGCGGCAGCGCATCGGAATTGCACGCGCGTTGGCGCTGCGTCCGAAATTTATTGTGGCGGATGAACCGGTTTCGGCGCTCGACGTCAGCGTCGGCGCGCAGATTGTGAACTTACTCGCTCAACTGCAGCGTGAGTTTGGACTGACTTATCTCTTCATCTCGCACTCCATGCCGGTGGTGCGCTACCTCGCGACGCGGATCGCAGTGATGTATCGCGGAAAGATGGTTGAGGTTGGTGACGCACGGCAGATTACCGAGCAGCCGCAACATGCGTACACGCGCAGTTTGCTTGGAGCCACTCCGGAAATCACGGTGTAGCGCCGGCGCTACTTATTTGGGTTATCCTTGAGTCCGTTTTCGGAGGCAACAATGAAATTGACGTTTGCCGTAATCTTGCTGTCCGTTGCAGCTTTCGCTCAACAGTCCAAGAATCCTGTGACTGATGTGCTGCGCGATTCTTTGGCTGGCCGCCAGAAAAATACAGTGGCAGCCATTGAAGAGATGCCCGCAGACAAATTCAGCGCCAAGCCAACACCGGACCAGATGTCGTTCGGACACCTCGCGGCGCACATCGCTGAAGCCAACTATTTCTTTTGCTCGAAGGTTGGCGACGTGGCCGAACCAAAGGTCGACAAGGTCACCGAAGGCGACACCAAGGACAAACTTGTCGGCGCAGTAAAGGCGTCATTCGATTTCTGCGGAACCGCTCTCGCCAAAGCTGAAGACGCGAAGCTTGGCGATCCCATCCAGGATTTCGCGGGCAAGACGAAGCCGCGTGCATGGGCGGCGCTGGCTCTCGCCGGCAGCTGGGCTGACCACTACGGCGCCGCCGCGATGTATCTCCGGCTGAATGGCCTGGTGCCGCCATCGGCACAGAAGAAGCCGGAAGAAAAGAAATAATGACGGTCGAGCGCCCCGCCGGAGTGACTGCGGTGGCAGCTGCGTTTTTTCTGGCCGCAGCGTATCTGCTGGTGGTGGGACTGACCATGCTGGTCCGTCCCGGAGCGGTCGGGATGTCGGCGGGAGCGGAGTTACTGGGCGGGCTGGAGCTCGCCGGCCCTTACATGTTTCTTCTGGTGGCCGGGGTCGGAGTGGCCGTCGCTCTCGGGCTCTGGCGACTGCACCGGTGGGCTCGTTGGGCAGCAATTGTTCTCTCCCTCATCGGCCTAGTGATGCTAGTGCCCAGCGTGTCCAGCGCCGTCTTCGATTTTCGGATCGCTAAGCTGGCTTCAGCCGGCTTAGGAGTGATCGTCAGGACGATGATCATCTGGTATCTGTTCCAGGAACATGTGGGAGAAGCGTTCGCGGGAAACTTGGCGCTATTCTCATTCTGAGAACATATCGCAAGATATATATTTATCAATGACATACATCTCGCACGCCTGAAATCGCTTGTGACCCGCACACAATTTCGAAGCGTGCCTCCTGCATTGACTTGCCTCTGGACGGGGCCTACCATGCCCTGACTATAAGGACTTCTGCCGATGCCCGGACACGAGATTGCGCATTATCAGATCCTGGCAAAGCTCGGGGCAGGGGGTATGGGAGTGGTGTACTTGGCGCAAGACGCCCGTCTGGGACGCCGAGTCGCTCTCAAGGTCCTGCCCACGGAATTCGCTCGCGACGAGGACAGGGTCGCGCGCTTCGAACGAGAAGCGCGCGCGGTGGCCGCGCTGAGTCATCCCGGGATTGCGGTCCTCTACGAAATCGGCGAGGCGGACGCCGTTCGCTATCTGGCCATGGAATATGTAGAGGGCCGGAGCCTGCAGGAAGAGCTAGCCGCCGGCCCGTTAACACTGGACTGTCTGATCGACTACACCACCCAGATCGCGGACGCGTTGGAGCACGCGCATCGTCGAGGCATTCTCCATCGTGACATCAAGCCCGCGAACATCATGGTGACTCCTGAGCGGCGAGTGAAACTGCTCGACTTCGGGCTGGCCAAGGTTCTGGAAGGCAAGGACGAAACCCGCTCGGCCGTAACCGCTCCCGGAACTTGGATGGGCACTCTGCACTACTGCGCGCCGGAGGTGTTGCGTGGCCATGAAGCGGACCGCCGCAGCGACCTCTACAGTTTTGGCATTGTGCTCTACCAGATGGCGTGCGGCCGGTTGCCGTTCGAGGGCCTCGACGGGCATGCCCTGGTCAGCGCGATTCTGAGCGGACAGGCACGGCCGGCCAAAAACAGCAATCCACTGATCGGGGCCAGCTTCGACCGCTTTGTCATGGGCCTCATCGCCGCTGATCCTGACCGGCGCCCGCAGAGCGCCTCGGATCTTTCGAAAACTCTGCGAGAAGTTGCTGGCGGTGCGCCCTCCCAATCCGGTGCAGCGCAAGCAGCGCCGGTACTGGCGGTGCTGAATTTCCAAAACATCACCGACGATCGTGGGGCAGACTGGCTGGGCACTGGTCTGGCCGAGACCCTCACTACCGATCTGAAGAGGCTCAAGCTCGTGAGTGTAGTGAATCGCGCTCGAGTACAGGAAGCAGCGCGCCGCCATAACCTTCCTGATGCGGGACATTCACAACTGATTGAGCTAGGCAAAGAGCTCGATGCACGCTGGCTCGTGCTGGGAAGCTATCAACGTGCAGGAGAACGGATCCGTATCCTGCCCCGCGTCATCGAGGTAGCGACCGGCGATGAAGTTGCTACCGCAAAGATAGACGGCAGCTGGGAAGATGTGTTCGCATTGCAGGACCGAGTGGTCGCGGACGTGATGGCTGCCCTCGAAGTGAAGGTGGACAGCAGTGCGATGGAGCGAATCGCGCCACCGGAAACGCTCCACCTGGAAGCGTACGAAGAATACGCGCAGGGGCGCCTGCAATTTAACGCCATCGGAAAAGAATCTGTGGAGCGCGCCCGCCAGCATCTGGAGCGCGCGGTCGCGCTCGATCCAAACTATGCGTTGGCCTATGCCGCTCTGGGGGCGACACATGCCATGCGTTACATTCACCGCACCGATCCGGCAGACCTCGACTACGCGGCACGCTATTCCGAGCGCGCCATCGAACTGGACCACGAAATCGGTGAACCACACACCTGGCTAAGCTATGCCTACATGCGTCAAGGGAAAATTGCCCAAGCCATCGCTGCTGGCCGCAAGGGTGTGGAACTCCAACCGGACCTGGTTTTGGCCCACTATTTTCTCGGAGCCTCTTACATGGTGGCAACGGAGAGCGACCCCAACGGCTATCAGCCCGCGGTGACACATCTGCTGGATGCGACTGTGGCAGATCCCAGATGGGCAGCAAGCTGGCTCTGTCTCGGTCAACTGGCGACCATGTGCGGAGAATATGACCACGCGCAGCAATATCTCATGAGCGGTCTTGAAGTCCAGCGCCGCGGGCCTGGTTTCGGATACTTCATAGGGTCGGAGATGGTCCTGGCGACTGTTATCCAGCGTCGCGGTGACACTGGAAAGGCACGCGACATCTACGCCTCTGCCACTGCGTCATTCGAATCCTGCGATCACGTTTACCGCGAAGCATTCCTCGCCTTGACCGCCTGCGGTCTTGGGGACCTGCTCCGGCGTGACGGTCATTTTGAGGCAGCATTGATCGAGTTTCGCCGAGCTTCCCGCCTGGTAAAGGAATATCCCCGCATGCTGGGCAGACAACGTGTGCTCGCTCGCACCCAGGCGGGGATGGGCGCGGTGTATGCAGCGCAAGGTGACCGCAAGCGAGCAGGAGAGTCGTTGGAGCAAGTTGGTCCGCTATTGAAAGAGATTGTTCAGGTTCCTCAATCGTGGATTTGGGAAGGCTTTATCGGGCAGTTGTATTACGCCGCCAGCGCCGCCTATGCGCGGCTGGGCGAGCCGGAAATCGCGCTCGATTGTTTGGGAAAGGCCATCGTGGGCGGCTGGAGAGACGTGCACTGGCTCGCGTCCGATGCGGAGTTCGACGCGTTGCGCTCGCAGGACCGATTCAAGACCATGCAGAAAAAGCTCGAGCTCTTGCCCGCGATTGAGTTCAAGCCGAGCGCGTCGCTCAGCGTCCATTGATGCAAATCAAGGCGTGTGGGTCGGACATTCGAAGTAAGTCAAAAGCGTCGGGCGAGGGCGCCCGCCCTACGCGAGCCATCTACTCTTCTTCTTCCTTCACATCACCGCGTGCGGCTTTGGCTTTCTCGACGATCTTTTCCTGCAGCAGCCCCGGTACGGCATCGTAGTGATGCATTTCCATATTGAAGCTGCCGCGGCCTTGCGTCATTGACGTGAGATCGACGCCGTAAGTGAGCATTTCGGACATCGGCACTTCGGCTTTCACCACCGTGTTGCCACCCTTGTTGTCCATGCCCTGGATGCGTCCGCGGCGGCTGTTCAGGTCGCCCATGATGCTGCCGGCAAAGTCGTCGGGAACCGTGATCTCAACCGCCATGACCGGCTCGAGCAGTGTGGGTTTTGCTACCTCCATGGCTTTTTTGAAGGCGATGCGGCCGGCCATCTGGAATGACATGTCGTTTGAGTCCACATCGTGATAAGACCCGTCGTATAGGATCACCCTGAAATCCACTACCGGGAAACCGGCCAGATATCCGCGGGCGGCTGCGTCTTTGATTCCCTTTTCGATGGCGGGAATGTAGTTCTTGGGAATCGAGCCGCCGAAAATGTCGTTGACGAATTCGAATTCACCGCCGCGCGGCAGTGGTTCCATCTTGATTTTGCAATCGCCGTATTGGCCGTGTCCGCCGGTCTGTTTCTTGTGTTTGCCTTGCACATCGGCCTTGCCGCGAATGGTCTCGCGGTACGGGACCTTCGGGGCTTTCAGCACGACCTCGGTGTGGTAGCGCTTCTTCATCTTGGAAACGACCACCTCGATGTGCTGCTGGCCTGTGCCGGCGATGAGAAACTCTTTGGTCTGGGCATCGCGGAAGAATCGCAGCATGGCGTCTTCTTCCATGAGTTTGTGGATGCCCGGGCCCAGTTTGTCTTCGTCGGCGCGGCTCTTGGGTTCGATGGCAAAAGTGATGGCGGGCTCGGGCAGCTTCACGCGTGGATACAGGATGGGCGCTGACTTGTCGCCCAGGGTGTCGCCGGTGAGCGTGTCTTTCAGTTTGGCGACCGCTCCAATGTCTCCCGCGTGCAACTCGGTCACCGGCACCGCGTTCTTTCCCTGCAGAATGGAAATATGCGCGAACTTTTCCTGAGAGCTACGACTGTAGTTCACTAAGGTCGCATCGTTTTTGAGAACGCCTGAGAAGACTTTGAAATAGGAGATGCGTCCCGCGAAGGGATCGGACACGGTTTTGAAAACATACAGCGACACCGGCTCGCTATCGGTCTCGTGGCGGCGTGGCGGCTCGCCGTTGCTGGACGATGCGGGATCGCCCTGCACCCACTCGTGCTCTGAAGGCGCGGGCGTGTAGTCGACGATGAAATCCATTACGCGATCGGCGCCGATGTTGCCGAGACCGGAACCGAAGATGACCGGGAAGATTTTGTCTTCGCGGATGGCATTGTGCAGCGCTGGGATCAGGTCTTCTTCAGGGATAGTTCCCTTTTCGAAGAATTCTTCCAGCAGCGCGTCATTGCCTTCAGCCACCAGTTCCACCAGCTTCTCGTGCTGGGCCTGGGCTTCGTCTTTCATATCGGCTGGAATCTCAATTTCTTTTCCTTTTCCATTGCCGCCCAGTTCGTAGCTGTACGCCTTCAGCGTGACCAGATCGACTACTCCGCGGAAGTTCTTCTCTTTGCCGATGGGTAACTCGAGAGGAATCACCGATCGGCCGAAGGCATTGGTGAGGGATTCCAGAACACGGTCGGCGTCGGCGCGGTCGCGGTCCATGCGGCTGGCTACGATCAGGCGCGGAGTCTGGTATTCCTCGCAATAGTTCCACACCCGCTGGGTCACGACTTCGACGCCGGCGACGCCATCGACGACCACAATCGCGGCATCGACGACCGGCAGCACCAGCTTGGCTTCGTGGACGAACATGTTGAAGCCCGGCGTATCTACGATATTGATTTTTGTCTTGCCCCACTCCACGTGGGCGAGGCTGGCGGAAATCGACATTTTGCGGGCGATTTCTTCCTCGTCGTAATCGGTGGTCGAGGTGCCGTCGTCCACACGGCCCTGGCGCTGGTTCGCGCCGGCCGCGTACAACATGGCTGAAACCAGGGAAGTCTTGCCTGCGTGGCCGTGTCCGATGACCGCAACGTTGCGGATATTCGCGCCTTCGTAAACCTTCACGGGTTCGCTCCTTGAGAAAGAAGGGGGCTCATACGACACTCAAAGAAGAGGACAACTTATAGACCGAAGCCCGGCGGCCTGTCAAAGCGTTTGGATGCTACCACAGCGGAATTTGGGGGCTCAAGGGAGTTGGAATTTCTTTAACCACAGAGGACACAGAGGCACAGAGGAATTCTTTGGAAGTGACCTAACGGCTGAGGGATGCGGCCGCACGAGCGGCGTTGGCCAGGGTGTAGGCAGCGCTGAGCAGCAGGATGGCTGACGTCCCCAAGGCGCCGACTGATGCAACGTTCTCGCGGGGCAAAATAAATACGCTTGCGGCCGACCACAGAACCAGCAGGGCACCTGTCACGTAGTGCATGAGATACCGGAATGCACGTGCCAGGGGAAAGAGATGCAGGCCGACTATGGTGGCGACTGGCTGGGACAATGTACGCGGCCTGATGCACGATGTTCAAGAGAACGACGGCAACCGGGATCGCGATCCACTGAGCTGTGTTGGCCCGGTTGAAGGTGCGGCTGATTTGAGCTTCGACCTCCGGATTCGCGGTTTGTTTGGGTAAGCCCGACGCTCGCTTTAAAACCCATAACGCTGGAATTACCAGGGCGGCCAGAATGAGGGCTGCAATCGCGCCTGTTCCAAGATTGAGACGATGCATGGCGGCAAGGCCCGTGCAGAACCACAAGGTTCCGAATCCGGCGAAAAATAGAACTCCCGTGGCTCTGCCCGAGATGGCTTCCGCGGTCTGGCTCCTATCCATTTCGCCTCACTTGATTCCGATCACCATCGAATCCGGGCCAAGCAGGTGCTCGACGCGAGTCTCGCGGAAGCCGGCTTCTTGCATCCAGCCCATACAATCGGCGCCCGTATAGTCGAAACCGCCCGGGGTTTCGATCAGCATGTTCAGGCTCATGAGCAGGCCAAAGACATTTTTGGAGCGGTCGTCGTCGATGATGCTCTCGTAGACGATGACTGCGCCGCCTTGCGGAATTGCAGCGAAGGCCTTGCGGAGCAGCATTTTCTTTTCGTCGAGATTCCAGTCGTGAAGGATGTGTCCCATCATCACGACATCGGCCTTGGGCAGGTCGCGGTCAAGGAAACTGCCGCCTTCGAATACGACTCGTCCGCCCAGTCCGTTGGCGGCGACGTACTCTTCAAAGGTCGGAGCCACTTCCGGCAGATCGAAGCCGATCCCCGCGATGTGGGGATTCGCCAACGCGACTTGCGTGATCAGATCTCCCTGAGCAGTGCCCACATCCACGGCCGTTTTGTATTTCTTCCAGGGAAACTTGCTGGCGATGAGGCGGTTCGCTGCTGTGCTGATCCCGGTCATGGCCTTCAGGAATCCCTTCAGGTTTTCCGGATCAGCGTAGAGCGCCGCAAAGAAATTGGGTCCGCCGCCCTTGCCTTCATTCTGTGCTTCCCCGGTACGAAGCGCGGCCGTGAGATTTCCCCAAAATGGATAGAGCCGGCGATTTGCCATCTCCAGTATGCCGCCGACATAGGTTGGCTTGTGCTTGTCGAGAAATTTGTCGGTGGAGGGAGTATTGGAATATTTGCCGTTGGCCCGTTGCAGAAAACCGAGCCCGACCAGAGCATCCAGAAAGTCACGCGCTCCCCGGGGATGCAGTCCCAGACGTCCCTGCAGCGAGTTCAAGTCCTCGGCATGGCCGGCGAGTTCGGTGAAGACTTCCATCTCGATTGCGCTGAGCAACGTCTTCGAGGCCCAGAACCCCAGGCCGACCTGCATGATGGCTTCTATCGATGGTTCGTTTATCGATGGTTCGTTCATGTTGTTATTACGCCCCTTTTTTGGACCGCGCAGGGTTCGCAGCCGCGAATTTAACGGAAGTATACATTCCGGATCAGGGACGGCTCACATCGTCGAAAGCTCCGAGAGGGTTCTGCAGCTTGACCCGCCGCGCAGCATCCTGCTTAGTTCGTCGCGGGCGCGATGCGATGGATTTGCTCGAGCAAGGCTTTCGGCGAAACTGGCCGTCCCAGAAAGTCCCGCAGCAAGGTTCCACTGTCGCGCTCCGAGCCGTATCGCAGCAGGCGGTCGGAGAGCCATCCGTTCCAGCGCGGATCGCCGGTATCAAACGGGCCCAGAGCCTCGCGGATGTGTTGGCGCATGTCGGCAGTAAGCACTGCGCCAAAACCGTAGTTCACCATGTAGCCGGGCATGTCCACGAGTTGGACTCGCAGCGCCCACCACGACAGCTCGGGATGCGGCACGATGTGAAGATACCGGTTTGTGATTTCGGTCCATAGAGCATTCGGATCCGTGGCTGGGGTACGCAGCATTCGCAATTCGAACAATGCCCAGGCGACATCCAAAACGACTACGGTATATAGGGCCCGCAAGGAAGCCTGCTCGGGCGCATCGCGTCCCACATACTTGCGCTGCCAGGCGGGCTCGTAAGTGCTCCAGGCGGGGACGTCGGCAAAGGCCTCTCCGAAAAGATCGCCGGGCCAGTCGACGAAGGCGGGACGGTTGCGAATGGCAGCGAAGTTCACAACATGGCCGTCTTCGTGGACCAGTTCATTCAACACGAACAAGCCGCCACGCGCGTAAGGCGCGGAGACACGAGGAATAGTAGGCTGCCACGCTCCGTTGACCATTCGGCCCGCCACGATCCAATCCGTGTAAGCGAGAGCTGCCTTACCCGGCCGGGGCTCGAGGTCATATACCGTACCCAATTTTTCGATGTCCGCCCCCAGGTCGCGGTAGAAGCGCAAACTAATGGGCTGCAACGACTCGCGCGGAATTGCGCTCGCGAGCATGCGGTCGGCTTGCCCGCCCCGATACCGAAAATCCCAGGGCTCCACTAGGTGATCGCCGCTGACTTGGCGCCAGGCTTCCAGAATCTGCACCAGCCAGCGCTCGACTTCGGTCGTGTCCACTCCGACCACGCGGGCCGCGACGTCGATCTCAGAGCCATGTTCCGCGGCATCGGCGGCGGCCATCCCAATCATGCGGCGATACGGGCTATCCGGTTCATCGCCACCGTTGATCGCCTGCCATAGCGGAGCGAAGGCCATGAACACTGCCTTGCGTCGCTCCGGTTCTTCGATCTGATGCAACAAGTCGAGTCCCGAGACTCGATTGATTTTTCCGCCTTCAAAGCTGAGGTTGTTGCCGATCTCGACAAAGCAGACGTCCAACGCCGCGCGCAACGCAGCGTAATCCAGCTTTTTGTTTCCCGCGTCCTGGCAGTTGCCCTGCGGACTAAAGAGGGCCGAAATATTTTCAGGCAAAGACTTCAGGTGGGTGCGCATGGTATCGACGGCTTTGGCGTCGTTCTCCGATAACCCTGCAGAAGGCAATTTCGCCAGACTTTTGGTCAGTTCCTCGCGCTTCTTTCGGTACATCTGGTCCCAGGCGGCACGATCCTTGCCGCGATATGTTGCGAACAAGCCGGAATCGATCGTGGCGATGATGCTATGAGCGTCGTTCAGATCGGCATAGATGTTCTCCGTCTCCGCGACTTGCTTCGAATCTGCAGTCATGCCGGCAATCGCGGTCGAGGTGAGTGCGAGGAGGATGATGCATGCAAAGAGTCTCTTCATGAAGAACTTTTCCCGGAGGCGAGAGATCACGGCGCCGAATTGTATCGCAGATTCAACGTAGTGTTGGGAGTGCTCAGGTTCGGTGACAAGTCAGTCGGGTAGTAGCAAGTGAGTTCTGCCAGCTAAACTGAATACCTATGAGTGGCCCCGAGCCGGAAGGTCAGGTGGTGAGAGCAATTTCTATTCTTGGAATTCCTTTTGACGCGAATTCTTCGTACCTGCGCGGCCCGGCGCAAGCACCGAAAATCATTCGTGAAGAGTTTTACTCTGGGTCCAGCAATTTGTGGACCGAGGATGGCATCGACCTGGGACGAAAAGGTTCGTTTCACGATGCCGGCGATGTCGCGATCCCGGATGACGACAGCGCGGCCTTCGCGATTGAAGGCGCAGTCAAGCGAGCGCTCGACCTGGGCCATCCGCTGATTTGTTTGAGTGGTGATCATTCGGTGACGTATCCCACGATCAAGGCGTTTCATTCGAAATATCCTGAGTTGACGATTCTGCATTTCGACGCTCACCCCGATCTCTACGACGAACTTGATGGCAACCGGCTTTCTCATGCCTGTCCTTTTGCGCGCATCATGGAAGAGCGCCTGGCCCGGCGCCTGGTGCAAGTGGGCGTGCGCACCATCAATAGCCATCAACTGGCGCAGGCGGATAAGTTCGGCGTGGAAGTGATCACCATGCGGAATCTCGACCGCTTTGCCGAGTTGAAGTTCGAGGGGCCGCTCTTCATTTCGCTTGACGTGGACGTGCTCGATCCGGCATTCGCGCCCGGGATCTCAAACTATGAGCCGGGAGGGATGTCAGTGCGTGAGGTGCTGCGCTGCATTCAGGGATTGAAGGTTCCAGTCGTCGGCGCCGACATTGTCGAGTACAACCCGACACGCGATGTGCACGGTCAGACTGCTATGGTTTGCTGCAAATTTCTGAAGGAGATTTCGGCCGCGATTCTGCGCGGCCACAAATTGGCTCCGAGCGTCTGGCCCTGAACGCGCTGCTACCACTTCTTGAAGATTACAAACACCGCCGCGACGATCAGCACGAATCCCAAAATGTAGTTCCACTTGATGGGCTGGTCGAGGTACCACACCGAGAATACAGAGAAGACAGTCAGGGTAATCACTTCCTGAATCGTCTTGAGTTGGACCGCGGTGAATTCGTATGATCCGATGCGGTTCGCGGGAACCTGAAAACAGTATTCGAAGAATGCGATTCCCCAACTGATGAGGATGACTTTGAACAATGGCGCCTGACGGTACTTCAGATGCCCGTACCAGGCGAAGGTCATGAAGATGTTTGAAATAGTAAGCAGGACGATCGTGATCATGGTCGATATGCTGCCTTAGACGGCCCTGTGATTTCCAGTGTATCGATTCGCGGGTACAACAAAATTTGGCTTCTGTAGTCCAAACTGTCGCGTCAGACGCCTTTGAGGCGTAGCATCTTTGACGAGTTGTATTGGCTGGGTGGACTGGCATGTTCCCGCAACTTACCCAATTCGCGGATCTTGGATTCTTACTTCTGCGGCTGATGGTGGGAGTCGTGTTCATCAATAGCGGATGGAGTCATCTGAAGGACCCGGAAGCGCGCGGCAAGAGTATCGGCATGAGCAAGGGCTTTACGATTTTTCTCGGTGCGGCTGAAGTGGCCGGGAGCCTTGGCGTCATGTTCGGGGTGCTGACTCAGTGGGCTGCATTGGGCCTGATCCTGATCATGATGGGAGCTATCCAGAAGAAGATCTTCGTGTGGCACACCGGATTCTGGGGTGAGAAGAATTCCGGCTGGCATTACGATCTGATGTTTGTGGTGATGAACCTGGTCATCGCGTTCACCGGCGGTGGACGTTGGGTTCTGTGGATGTAGGCACGAGCGGGGGCGCTCGGCGCCTACATTTGCTGACTTGCGTGGTGACCTTGCGTCATCTATGCTCTGGATGATTGTCTCGTCTGATCATGCATCGCCTGACCGCCAGATTGTTGCTTGTGCTGCTGCTGGCGGGGATCTTTGTCCCGGTGGCCATGGCGGTCTCGGCGCCTCTGCCGCATGCCTGCTGCATGCGGAAACCAATGCACAGTCACGGCTCCAGCAGCCGCGATTTGCAGGCGGTGGGCAGCCAAAATCGTAGTTGCTGCCCTCCCGTGACGACGGCGCACTGGGCCGAACTGGAATCGGGACTTAACTCGAACATCCACTCGCCTCTGGCCTACCTGGCGCCGGTTTCGCACGCGGTTCTGCATAGCGATTACAGCAACTCTCTTCAACCCGTCCGCGGCCCTCCGCTCAGCTAGTAAATCTCCTCTGACATTTTGGGCTTCTCTCCTGGATCGCTTTCGCCTTTCGGCGGAGAAGCATTGCTGTCCGGCCGGTACAAGATTCCTGTCGGTGAGTCGGTATGTTCCGTGTGCGTTACGTTGTTTCGATTGTTCTTCTCTTATTGGCAGCGGGCCTTTGGTTCTCCGGCCTGATTCCGCATTGCTGTGGTGCGCGTGAGACGCCTAGCAAAGTGGAAGCTGTACTCGCCCGGAGTTTCCGTTCGTTATCGGTACCCATCGAACGCCAAACAACGCAAGAATCCATTCACCAGTTCGCCAGAGCTGCTACAGGAATCTTCGCGGCACTTTGCCGATCACTGTGCCTCCTGTCACGGCAACGACGGCAGCGGTAACACCGAGATGGGAAGGAATCTGTATCCGCGGTCGCCCGACATGCGGCTGGAGGATACGCAGCGGCTCAGCGACGGAGAACTCTACTACATCATTCACAACGGCATCCGCTGGACGGGCATGCCAGCCTGGGGCGAAGCCGCCAATGACAACGATCAGGACAGTTGGAAGCTGGTGTTGTTCATTCGCCATCTGCCGAATCTCTCGGCTGAAGAAATTCGGGACATGGAGCACTTCAATCCCAAGAGCGACGCCGAGCGTGAAGAAGAAAGAGAAGAGCAGGAATTCCTGAACGGCGGGCCGGCTGGAGATGCGACCCAGAAACCACGATGATTCAATTTAAGGAGACCGTAATGAAGAAGCACTCGTTGATGCTGACTGCAGCTCTTATCTGCACATTGATCATAAGCACACTGGCTTTCGCTCATGGCGGCATGGAACACGTCCTGGGGACGGTCACAGCCGTGACCGAGCACTCCCTGTCGGTGAAGACCCGCGACGGGGCGATCAAGACCGTGGAGTTCGACGGCGAAACCAAGTTCCTCAAAGGCGACGCCGCAGCCACGTTAAAGACGTTCAAGTGGGGAGTCGCGTGGTGATTCACGCTCACAGCCATGACAACACACTGCATGCCGCCGAAGTCGCAATCGGCGCGGAGACCTCACAGGCCAGCGCTAGACCCTGGGAATCGGAGAAGACCATGACCTACAAGAGAACCCTGATTGTCGTAACGCTGCTGTGCAGCCTGACCGCGTTCGCTACTATTTTTGGCACGGTCAACGGTCTTGATCCATGACCCGCAGCACCGTCCGGTGCAGGGGGCGCAGGTCACTCTCCGCGCGGCTAACTCGGCGTGGACCATGTCGGTCACCAGCGATAGCGCGGGCGAATTCCATTTCGACGCGGTGCCGCTCGGCGAGTACAGAGTAACAGTCGAACTTGCCGGCTTCGCTTCCGAGGAACAGAAATTCGCTCTCAGTTCGGGTCGCGACGCCCGGCTGCACTTTTCACTTACAGTCGCCCAGACCAAAGAGACAGTTGAAGTGAAAGACACTTCGGTTGCGATCAACACCGAATCTTCTTCCACCACCACCCTGGTGAGCCGGCGGCAGATTGCGCAAACTCCTGGCGCGGATCAGACCAACAGTCTTGAACATGATCACCAACTACGTGCCCGGCGCGTACATGGTCCACGATCAACTCCACATTCGTGGCGGACATCAGGTCTCGTGGCTGATTGATGGCGTGCCCGTCCCTAACACGAATATTGCTTCCAATGTCGGGCCGCAATTCGATCCTAAGGACATCGATTACCTCGAAGTGCAGACGTGGCGGCTACTCCGCCGAATACGGTGACCGAACCTACGGCGTGTTCAACGTGGTTACGCGCTCCGGGATTCGAGCGCGACCGCCAGGCGGAGCTGGTCGCCAGCTATGGCAGCTTCAATCGAACTGAAGACCAGTTCAGTATCGGCGACCACTCCGACCGCTTCGCTTACTACGGCAGCATTTCCGGCAACCGCACCGATCTCGGGCTGGAGACAGGCAGCACGGAGGTGCTGCACGATATGGGCGCCGGGCTCAGCGGCTTCACTTCCTTGACATTCAATAAGACACCAAACGATCAGCTTCGCCTGGTGGCGTCCGCGCGGGGCGACCACTATCAGGTGCCCAACGATCCTGATCAGCAGGCTCTCGGTATTCGCGACGTGGAAGACGAGCGCGATGACCTGGTCAACTTTTCCTGGCTGCATACGCTTGATCCGGGGGCGGTGCTGACTGTTTCGCCGTTCTACCACTTCAACCGCGCACACTACATCGGCGGTTATGTGGGCGAACCCGATCCTGACGTCGTCATTCCAGAGGATGATCGTGGTTCGAACTACTTCGGCGGCGTGGTTTCGCTGGCCGTCAATCACGGCAAACACAATGCGCGGGCTGGGTTCCAGGTATTCGGAGCACGCGACAATCAACTGTTTGGCGTTGTCACCAGCGATGGCAGCAATCCTCCGCTGAGCCAGCGCGAAATTGTTTGGGGCAATGTGGAAGCACTGTTTCTGGAAGACCAATACAAACTAACTAGTTGGCTGACCATCAATGGCGGAGTGCGGCTGACACATTTCGGTTCGACCATCAGCGAGAATGCGGTCGATCCGCGCATTGGCGCTGCCATCCGTATTCCGAAACTCAATTGGGTGTTGCGTGGATTCTACGGGCGCTACTATCAGGCTCCACCGTTGCTCACCGTGAATGGTCCGCTGCTTGAACAGGCGGCACAACAGGGTTTTGGTTTTCTGCCGCTGCGTGGCGAACGCGATGAGCAGCACGAATTCGGTTTAACCATTCCCTCTGGCAGGCTGGACCTTCGAGGTCTACAACTTCCGCACTGGAGCAAAGAACTTTTTCGATCACGACATCCTCGGAAACTCCAACATTTTCTTTCCTTTGACCATTGATCGCGCCCGCATTCGTGGCTGGGAAGCCACCGCGAATTCGCCTCGTATCGTTGGACGCGCCCAGTTTCACGCCGTCTATTCTCACCAGTACGCGGAAGGAGCGGGCGGCGTAACCGGAGGGCTTACCGATTTCGAACCTCCGGACGAAGGTTACTTCTTCCTCGATCATGACCAGCGCAATACACTTTCAGCCGGCGTGAATCTTTCTTTGCCCTGGCGGCTGTGGGCCGACTTCAACGCGAATTATGGCTCGGGCTTCGTCGATGGCGAAGGACCGGAACATCTTCCCTCCCATGAAACCTTTGACCTGTCGCTGGGAAAATCGTTTGGTGAGAACTGGGATGTCCGCTTGACTGGGCTCAATTTATCCAATCATCGGTATCTGCTCGACAACAGCAATACTTTCGGCGGAACCCACTATGTGAACCCGCGCGAGATTTCGGTCCAGGTCAAGTATAGATTCCACTTCTAGGACAGACATCGGACCTCGGGCGTCAGCGCGACAGACAATTTGGAGAGATGGAAGCAGATGAGATTCGTTCTGATCGTCTTGGCCGTGATCGGTATTGTGGCTTCAACTTTGGCGTTGCGCGAGCATTACCGGACTGACACGTCGCCTTGCAGCATCAATGAAAGGTGGGACTGTGGGATTGTGAACCACAGTCCCTATGCGGTGCTATTGGGAGTGCCGGTTGCAGCCATCGGGATGGTGGGTTATTCCCTTCTGGGCATTTTGGCTTTCAAGAGACGGTATATGGCTTTATTGCCGCTGTCGTTGGGTGCGCTGGCATTCTCACTCTACCTGGCTCACATCGAGAAGGACTTACTCGGAGTGTGGTGTATCTACTGCGTGGCATCGCTGGGCGTGATTTCGGTTTTCAGTTTGCTGGTGCTGGGGGTGGTTTTGTCGCGAGGGCGACTTACCAGTTAAACCACGGCAGACCCCGAGGAAAGCCAATTGTTTTTCTTTGCGTCCCTTTCGGAATCCTTGGCGAACTCTCTGGTTAGGTTTGGCCCCTATGCTTCAATCTTTTTCAGCGCCGTCAGCAGCTCTTCATTGTTCGGTGCCTGATCCAACGGATAAACCTTGGCGAAGGCGATCTTCCCTTTCTTGTCGACGATGAACACGGCACGCTCGCAGATACCGGGAAACGGCTGTTCCTTCCGCAAAATCCCGAACTTTTCAGAGACCTCGCCGTGGGGATAAAAATCCGCACACATGGGGGTATGCATCATTCCAATTTCTTTTTTCTGCCACGCAATCTTGCTGGGGATCGAGTCGACGCTGATGTCGACCACCTGGGCATCGAGGCCGGCGAATTTGTCGCGGTCAGTGTCAAAGGCCGGCAACTGGGCGGCACAGGTTGGGGTCCAGTCCAGCGGATGGAAGCTCACGACTACGTTCTTCTTGCCGGCGAAATCGCTCAGCTTGAACTTCAGATGGCGTTCGCCCTCGACCGCGGGCAACTCAAAATCCGGGGCTGTATCTCCGACCTTCAGGGGCATGGTGTTCTCCTAAGCACTTATGTTAACTGACCTCCGACGCCTGCGGGCCGCCCATTGCGGACAAATGTGACAGACGCCCGCAGTCGAGCTACAGCGTCGATATCTCGTCAAAATTAACATTGCTTTAACACTTCCCGCAGTTGCCAAGACTAATATTTCCCGATGCCACAGGACCCTCTCGTCATTGAAGATATCCCGGGCCCAAAAGATGGACAGCGCATCCTGCGCCTGACTGGGCCTCTCACCATGAGTACTCTGTTCGATTTTCAATCCCGGGTTCGCACCGACACGTCTCGCGTGCTTATGCTGGATTTCACTAATGTTCCGTACGTGGATTCCGCCGGAATAGGAGCGATGGTCGGAGCTTACGTCACTCATCAGAAGGACGGCCGCAGCTTATTCCTGGTCGGCGCCAGCGAACGAGTCCGGAATGCGCTGAAAGTCACTCGGGTCGAGCAGTTCTTCCAGTTTGTCGATTCAGTCAACGCGGTAGAGCAGCTGACCTAGGCGCGAAGCGCCACGCCAGGCCGAGATTCCTGCTCAAGGTTTATCATCAGGCTATGCGTTCCCGCTTTTTTGCCATTCTGCTACTCCTTTCAACCGCCTTCTCAACCGCCTTCGCCGGAATATCAGACGATGTCCGCGAAGCTCTTTTCCGGGGTAATGTTTCCTCGGCAGAAGCTGAGCTAAAGAGCTATCGCGCAAGCCAGGGTGTAACGCCCGATTATGTTGAAGCCATTTCATGGATGGCACGCGCCAGTCTTCAGGCGCACCAACTGGATCGCGCAGAAACTTATGCCAAACAAGCTGAGAGCCTTTCGCGTGAGCTGTTGGCCAAGCGTCCGCTCGATGCCGAGCCGCATTTGCCTACCGCGCTCGGCGCCGCCCTCGAAGTGAGGGCACAAGTGCTGGCGGCGCGGGGAGAGCAGCCACAGGCAGTTGCCTTGCTTCGCAGTAGCGTGGTGACGTATCGGAACACATCGATTCGCGCTCGTTTACAGAAAAATCTGAATCTTCTCGGCCTCGCCGGACAGCCGGCGCCTCCGCTCAAAATCGCTGAGTACCTGGGACCAAAGCCGGTATCTCTTGCCCAGCTGAACGGTTCTCCGGTGCTGCTTTTCTTTTGGGCGCACTGGTGTAGCGATTGCAAGGCTGAAGGCCCAATCATCACGCGATTGAACTCGGAGTTCGGCGCTCGTGGACTGATGCTGTTCGCCCCAACCCAACTATATGGCTACTGTGCGCAGGGAGAAGATTCCGCGCCGAAAGATGAGTTGCCCTACATTGAGCGAGTGTGGCAGCACTTTTATCCCGGGCTGCAAGGCGTTCCAGTCCCTGTGAGCAAAGAAAACTTCAATCTGTATGGGGCCAGCACCACGCCGACTCTGGTGTTACTCGATCGCGCCGGCCGCGTGGCCCTCTACCATCCCGGAGCGATGCCCTACGATGAACTTCGCGCTGCTATCGAAAAAGTCGTCCGATGAGAACTTCATTCTGTACGTCCAGCCGAACTATTCTCGAGCTTAAGATTTCTCGAGTTTAAGATTTTCCAGCCGACATCTACAATCTCCTCTCTCATGCAGTTGAATGAAACCCGCATTGCCGAGTTGCTCGAGCCATTTCTGGCCGGCGGAGCCCAAAGGGCGGATTCACTGTCCCATGCACAGCTAAAATATATATCGATGTACATCGATATACTATTGCACTGGAACGAACGCATAAATCTCACCGCGGTGCGCGAGCCCGAAGAGATAGTCACCCGCCACTTCGGAGAATCGATTTTTGCTGCTCGGCTTTTGTTTTCCGACGTCCCAGTTGATTCAATCGGAAAGACTCTGCATGTCATCGACGTGGGCTCTGGCGCCGGTTTCCCTGGCCTGCCGATCAAGATATGGGCACCACGGATCCACCTGACGCTGATCGAATCGAATCAGAGAAAAGCAACGTTCCTGCGGGAGACGGTCCGCAAACTTGGACTAGAAAATGTCGATGTATTTACCGGGCGCGCGGAGTCCTTTTCAGGCACCAAGGGAGAGGTCGTCACGCTGCGAGCTGTAGAGCGGTTTGAAACAATCCTGCCGGTCGCTGCCGGGCTGGTGGCTTCTCAGGGTCGGCTTGCGGTCCTGGTTGGGGCGGCCCAGGTGGGAAAAGTTCGAGAGCTTGTTTCCGGCATGACCTGGGAAGAGCCGATTGCGCTCCCTCTCTCGTCTCAGAGGAGCGTTATGATCGGAACCAAGAACCATAGCGGTTAATACATCAGAGTAAAGTGGAAAATAGTAAACGTTTCTAAAGTAAAAATGGTCTTGCCTGGACGAAGAACCGGCATTTGTGGTCGGATATCACTCAATTGCATCGTAAAAGTAGATGATCTGCCGCAACATCAGTTTTTTGGATTGCGGTCCTTCTCTGTTACGAATCTAATTTATAAACGCGACGAACCAAGATAGTAAAAAGTGGTAATTACTCTTGATAATGCTAGTGCTGCAACGCGCATGATGGCTGTAAATGGCGACTAGTGGAGTACCCTCGAACCTGGGTGGCTGATTTGGATTTCCCGCTCTGAGTTGTCTGCAGCGATGTTCCACGTGGAACATTTTCCGGGAAATGTGCCTACATTTTGGCTTTCGCCCTTCTCCGCCGATACGTCGTTCCGAATCTGCGGTCCGCGCCGAATCGAGTTCGGAGATGTTTGCCTAGCTCCACTCGGCCTGGTTAAGAGTAATAAGAGCGCGTGGGGAACACACCGTCCACCTTCTCGGTGGGCGAAGGTGGCCAAGCTTTCGATCGGCCTGAACCGTTAGGAGTAGTGGAGCTGCGAGCGGTCCAAAACCGCTGGTGGCGACTGATCACCCTGATCCGTAAATGAGATCTTTCAACCATCCATCGGGCCATGCAGGAGAATCACGCTGATGCGCGACACCTTTTGTTCCACGTGGAACATTCAATCCGGATTCTCTGTTCCACGTGGAACACGCTGTGGAAACTCGCGCTTTGAATCTTCCGATCCTCAATCAATTCAATAAATCGCGCGATTTCCTCGTTGCACCAAAATACGTCGTTGCAATCACAGATCGCTTCGGCCTATTCTGCGAACATCTCTGGGTTCTCCTACAATTAAATGGGACGCATTATTGCTGTAGCCAACCAGAAGGGCGGCGTTGGCAAGACTACGACCGCCATCAATCTGGCCGCGTCTTTTGCGGCCGCTGAAGTCAACACACTTCTTGTGGACTGCGATCCGCAGTCAAATGCCAGCAGCGGACTGGGCCTGGTGAGAGATCCGGAGCGGATCTCTACGTACCATCTGCTCATGGGGGCGGCCAGTCCTGAGCAGTCCGTTCAAGCGACTGAGCTGGAGCAACTGTGGATCGTGCCGGCTCACAAGAATCTGATCGGCGCGAATATCGAACTTGTAGAGGCAGAACGACGCGAATTCCGTCTGCGAGATGCGCTTTCTGTCTTGCGGGACCGGTTTCAGTTCATCGTGCTTGATTGTCCTCCTGCACTCGACCTGCTGACGCTCAATGCCTTGGTCGCGGCTGATGCGGTTCTCATCCCTATGCAGGCTGAGTATTTCGCCCTAGAGGGCATCAGCGAGCTGATGGATACCGTGGAACGCATTCGCGGCAGCTTTAATCCTGAGATTGCCATCGAAGGCGTGGTTCTTACCATGCTGGATGAACGTACCAACCTGGCACAGCAGGTCATGGCGGAGTTGAAACGGTTCTTTGGCGACAAGCTCTGCGAGACCACGATCCCACGCAATATACGGCTCGCGGAGGCGCCGAGCCACGGACGTCCTGCATTGCTCTACGATCCGCGCTCGAAAGGGGCGGAGAGCTATATACGGCTGGCAAAGGAGATTATTGCGCACCACTTGCCGGTGGAGACAGAGGGCTCGGTGCAGGAGATGGACAAGACGGCATAGTATATTGATATTTATCGATATATTAGATTGACTACTGTCGATCTACAAAATGATCGAGTCGGGACTGCTGTAGAGCCGAAAATGCAGTGATGACGTGAGCACTACCGAAGCAAGACGCCGGAGGAAGGAACAGCGCCGGGAGCGAGCGGGTATTCTTCCGCCACCCTCGATCGGCTCGATACTAAGGTCCTTTTTTGCCCTGCTTTTGATGAGCGAGGCGACGCTCTGGTTCGTGCGATTGGTGAGGCCTGGCCGAACTACAACCTTCGGCCCCTATTTGCGGGACACATGGTTGGTGGCCGTCGGATGCTTGGTGTATTTAGTGGCGATGCTGGTTTTGCGGTACCGACGGATTCGCGCAGACGAACTGCACAACACAGACGCGGGCGCTGATGCCCGATCTACAAACACACGGGATGGACTATGACAACGACAGCGGAGAAAGCGGTAGCTGAAGTCGACAAGACAGTTCCGGAGAAGCGTAAAGCTTTGGGTAGGGGACTGGAATCGCTGCTGCCGGGCGGACCGCGGGTAGTTTCCTCGTCTGCAGCTGCACCTCCAGTTCCCCTCGCGGGCGGGGCGCCCGCGCCACACTTACCTCCGCCGCCTTTGTCTGAAGTTCGGGACGCGGTAGTTCAGGTTGCAATCGAGTTGATCGAAGAGAATCCTTATCAAACGCGCGCTCATTTTAGCGCCGAGGCCCTGGAAGAGTTGGCGAATTCGATTCGAGCCAACGGCGTGGTCCAGCCCGTCGTGGTGCGTCCGGGTGCGGATGGACGGTTCGTTCTCATTCTTGGAGAGAGGCGCTGCCGGGCTTCGAAACTGGCGGGGAAGAGCACGATTCCTGCGATTGTGCGCCGCGTTTCCGATCAGCAAGCCGCGGAAATGACCGTTGTCGAAAACCTGCAACGGCAAGACCTGAATTGTGTCGAGCAGGCGGCCGCGTTTTCCAAATTAAGCCGCGACTTCGGATTAACCCAGGAACAGATTGGACAGCGCGTGGGCGTCTCGCGCGAGTCGGTCTCGAATTACATGCGCCTTCTGAAACTGCCGCCGGCGGTGCTGCAGCATCTACAGGAAGGACGTCTGGGCTTCAGCGAGGCCCGGGTGCTGTTGCAGCTGCTCGATTCCAATCTGATTACGACCATTGCCGACGAGGCGATCAAGAAGCATCTGTCGGTGACACAACTGGAAGAACTGGTCGACCGCACCAACATCCCGATGGTCAAAGAAGAAACGCCACAACGAGCCCGCTGGGTCGATCCCAATGTGCGCGCGGCACAGACCGAGATGGAGCGGGTGCTGGGAATGCGAGTACGTATTCGCGACCGCAAGGGAAAAGGGAAGATTGTGATCGAATACGCCACTCTTGAGGACTTTGATCGCGTGGTGGAAATGTTGAAACGCAGTTAGGAGTTTCTGGTTTCCGGTTTCCTGTTTTTCATTTACAGTTTCCCCCACCCTGTCTCTCGAAAGAACGAAGGAATGAGGGAGGGGTACCCTGAATTTCAGGGAAGTTCCCTATATTGGCTCGCCATATCGATCAGGAGAAGTGAATGAATTACCTGACGTCTAAATTCTGCCTGGGGCTCGCAACTGTCGCCTTTGTGATCGGGTTGACTGGCTGTGGACACGAGCAACAGTTGGTTTCCATATCTGTTCAACCCCAAACTGAGACTTTCGGCGCGCCCAACATCCCGGTAAGCGCCAATGCAGGCGCGACCGTGCAGCTTCGAGCCATCGGGAACTACATACATCCGCCGGTTTCGAAGGACGTCACGAACCAGGTTGTGTGGAGTTCGAATACGCCAGATATGTTGACAGTCGATGCCGCGACCGGGCTGATCACGGCTACCGGACAGGCCTGCGGAGACACTCTGATCTCGGCAACGGTCACGACCAACCATAGTATCGGGAATGTATCGTCGTCCGGGGCCATCGTGACGGGCACAATGACTGCAAGCGTGGTTTGCTTCACCGGGCCGTAGCGCGCAGGACAGTCCGGGAGTTTCTCGTTTCTAGTTTCCGGACTACAGTCCTTACGTTTTTTCCGTAAGATTTCTCGTGAGCCAGTTCCTTGCGCAGGACGGGCTTGAGCGTGTCCTCGAACGCGATCCGATGTTCCTTCCATCTACCGGGATATGGCAGTTCCACATGCAGCCCCTTCCACTTTGCGCTTGCCTGGGCGCGCCTGACATTGGCTGAAATCGATCGAATCACTGTAATCACGATTTTGGGTTGAAGCTCCTTGAGCATTCTGGCGAGGTGGACTTCTCCATCGCGACAAGCATCATTTCGTCTGGCTGTGCTCAGGCGGTCAACTGGCTTGCCACACAGGTCGACCAGGTAGCAGCCCAGGGTCTGAAACGAATGCAGAAAGTCGTCCTCGTGGAGTGTAGGAAACGCGGCGCGGAACGTGTTGCGGATGGCTCGGTACAGCCCGGAGTCCGCCTGGTAGAAGAATCGTCCTGATGCCGGCGGAGACTCGCCGACGAAGAGTATCCACACGCGAACCGGGCGATAGCTTCTCCTCAGTCGCTCTTTTTCTTCAGCGCTGCTTCCGTATTTGTTTACGGTCAAATTCCGAGGCATTTCACGCGCGTCTCCGTTCGCCACTTCCACGATTACTCCGTGGAAGTGGTTGGGAAAAGCAGTTCTTAGTTTTTGGTTCTCAGTTCTCAGTTGAAAAATCTTGGTTAGCTTCCGGCTGAGAATCCGCCTACGTTTGCGACTGTCAGGCGAAGATATTTGTGAGGATTGACCGGGGTATCATTGATGCGGACTTCGTAGTGGAGGTGAGGACCGGTGCTGCGTCCGCTCTCGCCGACGAAGGCAATGGTGTCGCCGCGGTGTACGTGCTGGCCAGTCATGACCGCAAAGCTGGCCAGGTGGCCGTAGCGAGTCGTGATGCCGTGGCCGTGGTCGATCATGACGGCGCGACCGTATCCACCCATAAAGTCGGCGAAGGTGACGACGCCGTCGGCCGGTGCGACGACCGGCATTCCGTCAGTTGATCCGATGTCGATACCGCTATGGAAGGCGCCTTCACCGTTGAACGGATCGATGCGTTCACCGAAGGAGCCAGTTACTGGGCCTTCAACCGGCCAGAGATTCGGAGCTGAATTCGCCCGCAGCCAGTCGGCCGTAGTAACGTTGCGCGTAAGTCCCAACGACAGGCCGGTCATGGTCGCGCCAGTCAGCGCCGAGGTCTTGAGAGCATAGAGCTGGTCGAGCGACGAGACGACTTGAGCGCCGCCGACGTTTTCCGAAGACGCTGTCACCAGGTTCGGATCGGCTTTCAAACCGTACAAAGACGAAACTTCACCCGCCAGCGAACCCAGAGACGCTACCTGGATGTCACGCTCCTTGGCCACCTGTTCCAGCCGGGAGTAGCGGTTCCTCAGGTCTTCGCGCTCGGTGCGAAGCTCGTTGTAATGCGACACCTTCAGCAGCATGCGCAGATACGAACTGGCGATACCGGTCAGGCTCAGACCCACGATCGACGCACCTACCAGAAAGACGTACAGGTAGTGAACGGGGATGGGGATCTTACGGATCTGACCGTCGTCACCGCGTGCCACAAAAAGAATGTAGAAACGTTTTTGCAATTTTTTCCTTCCGTTAGTAATCAGGATCGGCTCAAAAAGGGCGGCTCGCGGTTACGAGAGCCCTAACGCCATTTCCTGAATTCGGGCCAGCTTCCCATCTTGGAACTGAGCTGTTTACGCGCCCGAAACCTACCGGAACCGGGTCGGCCAAAATTCTCTTTGTCTGCAATCCCTACTGGATGCAGCACTTAGTTCGGCCCTGTCTGTTTAATCAGCTTGGCAACGGTAACAAAGTAGGTTCCCCCGTGTCAACGTTTTGGGGCTTACCAACGACGGGTGCGGGGCACTGCCCCTAGGGACCTGTTACTCGGTGGTGACTTTAGGAGGGAGGGTAATGTGTACCCTGCCTGGTCCTCTATTGTACGCCTTTCCCGGGTGCCATCGTTTTCCCTAAAAATTTAGATGACGAGCGAGCAAGGCCGAATCTACATCGAAACTTGTATATTGAAGGCCTCGTGCCCCTGCCTGAGAGAGCCCTGATCCGCAGCCTTCGAGCCCAAACCGCCAGATCGCATGGTGCAGAGCTTCGCGGTGGAATTGGAATGGGAGACGACTGTGCGGTGGTGCCCATTCCTCGCGGTCGCCAAGCCCTGATTACCACTGATTTCAGCCTGGAGGATGTCCATTTCAGGCGGGCCTGGCACCCCGCGGAGAGCGTGGGTCACCGCTGCCTCGCGCGTGGACTTAGCGACATAGCAGCCATGGGAGGAGAGCCGCTGGCCGTGTTTCTCTCCCTCGCTCTGCCCCGCGACTTACCACAAAGCTGGGTGAACGGTTTCCTCCGCGGTCTGCTTAAGCTGGCTGGCAAGTTCAAAGTAAGTCTGGCCGGCGGCGATACTGCGCAATCGCCCGGCGGCGTGCTGGCCGACATCGTAGTGCTGGGCTCGGTTCCGAACGGTAAGGCAGTGCTGCGTTCAAGGGCGCGTCCGGGGGACCGAATTTACGTGACTGGAGAACTCGGAGCTTCCGCCGCCGCGATTGATTTGCTTTCTCGCGGGAAGAAAATTCGAATTGGAGATTTTCGGCGACATTTCCATCCCATGCCGCGCATTGAGGTCGGGCGCTTTCTCCGTGAAAAAGAGCTGGCTTCGGCGATGATCGATATCAGCGACGGACTCTCGACCGACCTCGGTCACATTTGCGAGGAGAGCCGGGTAGGCGCTGAGATCGAGAGCGACGCTATTCCGGTGGCCAAGAAGATTGATCTTCGGTTTGCCTTGCATGGCGGGGAAGACTACGAATTGCTGTTTACGGCCGCTGCCGGGAAGAAAGTCCCGTCGCGGATTGCGGGAGTTGGGGTTCGAGAGATTGGCGTGGTAACGCGCGGGCGGAAAGTCTGGCTTCTAGATGAAGATGGGGGCAAGCAGGAATTGACGCCCCAGGGCTGGGAACATTTCAGGAAATAGCAATGGCCGTAAGGGACCTCGGACCCACATGGTTCCTGCTTGTCCCTTCGGTTCGTCGGGTCACCTACTCTGTCTCTACTCTCGCCTTCCGAACAGGCATACAGTAGAACCATGCAGTTCTCGTATTGTTTACGGCTGATTGTTGTTTGCTTCGCATTGTCATTCATCGCGCTGGCTCAGCAGACCAAACCGCCGGCCACCGCCCCTGTCGACGACGACTTCATCCAAAAACAGTTCGGATCGACCTGTAAGCTGATCGCGGGGCCACCGCAGCTGAAGGCTGATCTCGATGGCGACGGCGTTGAAGACCTGGTAGTGGCTGCTCGCTGCACCAACCCGCTGGCCGATCAGGCAGAAGACAATTTCACGGTGGTCGATCCCTACAACACCTTTTTCGGATATGGGAACACCAAGATCACCAGCCAGTTTGCCTCTGAGGACCCCGCCCTGCGAGGGCTGGTGCTGCTGGTCATCCACGGGACTGGCGGAGAAGCCTGGCGGGCGGCTGAGCCGAAGGCGAAATTTGTGATCATCAATTTGCCCTTCAAGCAGATCGCGGTGAAGAAGCTGAAAGTCAGGAAGAAGTCTGTGATGGCTATCTATGCGGAAGAGACGGGTGCCGACCGCATGACCTCCGCAACTTTCTGGGATGGCAAGAAGTATCGCTACCAGCCGATTGGCTCCGGCATGGGGGATTAAACCGGGCGGCGGACATCGGACATCGGGCGTCAGCAAAGCCTATGGTGTTGAGATCCGAGGTCTGAAGTCCGAGGTCTGAGGCCGAATGAACCTGGAACAGAAACTCGAAGAGCTGAAGAAGCGTGATCGCCTGGCTGCGGAGGGCGGCGGCGAGCAGCGCCGCGACCGGCAGCACAAAGAGGGCAAGATGTCGGCCCGCGAGCGGGTTGAGTTCCTGCTCGACGAGGGCACCTTCGAAGAGACCGACAAGCTGGTCACGCACCGCTCGACCGACTTCGGTATGGCCGAGCAAAAGTATTACGGCGATGGCTTCATCACGGGCTACGGGCGCATCGAAGGACGGCTGGTTTTTGTCTTCGCCCAGGACTTCACGGTCTTTGGCGGATCGCTTTCCGAAACGAATGCGGCCAAGATCGTCAAGATCATGGACCTCGCCGCCAAGATGGGCGCGCCCTTGATTGGCTTGAATGACTCCGGCGGGGCCCGCATTCAGGAAGGCGTGGTTTCGCTGGCGGGATACGCCGACATTTTTCTTCGCAACACGCTCTACAGCGGAGTGGTGCCGCAGATTTCCGCGATCATGGGGCCGTGCGCGGGCGGCGCCGTGTACTCGCCGGCCATCACGGATTTCATCCTGATGGTGGAAAAGACTTCGTACATGTTCATCACCGGGCCGGACGTGATCAAGACGGTGACGCATGAAGAGGTCACAAAAGACCAGCTCGGTGGAGCTCATACGCACAACGAAACTTCCGGCGTGGCGCACTTCATGGCGCACGACGACGCGGAATGTCTTTCGATGGTGCGCGAGCTGCTGAGCTTTCTTCCCTCCAACAATATCGATGATCCGCCGCGGCGGGCGTGCACTGACCCGATCGACCGCGCCGATGAGGCACTGGATCGCATCGTTCCGAACGAGTCGAACCTGCCCTATGACATCAAGGACGTGATTCACTCCGTCGCAGATGATGGCTATTTTTTCGAGGTGCAGGAGCACTACGCCAGGAACATCGTCGTCGGATTTGCCCGGATGAATGGGCGTTCGGTAGGGATCGTGGCCAATCAGCCGGCGTTTCTGGCGGGGACGCTGGATATCAATGCCTCCACCAAGGGCGCACGGTTCGTTCGTTTCTGCGACTGCTTCAACATCCCGCTGATTACGTTTGAAGATGTGCCGGGATTTCTGCCCGGCATCACCCAGGAATACGGCGGGATCATCAAGCATGGCGCCAAGCTGCTGTTTGCGTATGCCGAAGCCACCGTGCCGAAAATCACCGTCATTACGCGCAAGGCCTACGGCGGAGCGTATTGCGTGATGGCGTCAAAGCATATCCGAACGGATGTGAATTACGCCTGGCCGACGGCCGAGATCGCGGTCATGGGACCCGAGGGCGCGGTGGACATTGTCTACAAGCGCGAGTTAGAGCAGGCCGGCAATCGCGAAACGGTTCGCCAAAAAAAGATCGAAGAGTTCCGCGAGCGGTTTGCCAATCCGTACGTGGCGGCGGAGCGGGGATATGTGGACGCAGTCATCCAGCCTCGGGAGACGCGCAAGAAGCTGATTCAGGCACTGGCCATGCTGGAGAACAAGCGGGACAAGAATCCGTTGAAGAAGCATGGGAATATTCCGCTGTAAGCGCGGCTCTCCCAGCAGACCCCAGCGGCTAAAGCCGTAGCCGGTCGGGCTTTTTTTCGGCACGACTGAAGTCGTGCCCTTCCCCTGTAGCGGTTCGGACGTCGTCGACTCGCACGAATTTCCCAAAATAGAACAATCTACTCCGTTTTTTCGACTCGGGAAGGGCACGAGTTCACTCGTGCCGCCGTAGGCTGGGAACCTAGCGGCTTCAGCCGCTGAGGTTTCGCCGTGAAGCCTACCTCGCGCGATATCCCCGCCGGGCACATATTTCGTCACGTTCATGACGCGGGAACGCCGAAGACTGTTCGTCGTCGAAGCGTACGTTAGACTCTTCCTGAAGACACTTTACGACTACAGACGACAAGAAAAATTTCAACTCCACGCCTTCGTACTGATGCCCGAACACGTGCATCTGCTATTGACGCCGCCGCGCGATCTTACGTTGGAGCGCGCCGTCCAACTCATCAAGGGAGGATACTCGCACGCATTTTGGACTTGCGTCCCGAGGCGGAAGCGTTTGGCAAAGAGGATTTACCGACCATCGCATCCGCGATGCGGAAGATTTTGGAACACATCGGGAATACATCCATCAGAACCCGGTGAAGCGCGGGTTGGTCGAATGCCCAATGGAATATCGATACTCCTCAGCGTACCCCGGGTTCAAACTCGACAAGCACACCTCAGCGGCTGAAGCCGACGTGGCTTAGCAGATTTGCGGCACGACTGAAGTCGTGCCCTTCCCGAAATCCGCTCTCAAGAAAATGGCAAATAGTAGATCCCTCCACTGCGCTTCGCTCCGGTCGGGATCACAATGGGTTTGGAACTAGGAAGGGATGACACTTTAGGCTGACAGGCAAAAATTAAGAGTCCCGAGGTGGTGTTGAAACTGTTCGTCTCGGCCAGTAGCTCGCTTTAGACCCTTGCTGACCTGCATTCGTGGTCTCCTTGCGAAGACGACGGCGCGCGATCTTGCTTGGGCTCCGGGCTTACCGCCAACCGGAAAAACTGTTTAACGCCTCGGGACTCTATCTTGCCTCTGACGGGTGTTCCTGTTCGCCTCGACCAGCGCTTGGCTATAGACCCTTGCTGACCCTCTCTGACTCATCTTGCGATGCTTCAGAGTGACCTCGCTTGAGCCCCGGACGCCGCACCAACCGGGTAAACTTCAGAACGTGTCAAAGAACGAGGTTGTTTTTACGCCTTCTATTTTTATAGTCAATTAAAAATGAGTGGATTTATCTCGTTTGTATGCAAGCGAGTGCAGCCTCTCCACAAGGGGGTGACCGGAATTGGTGCATCGAGTCTCTATAAGAATTCGTTACAACTCCTCGGATATCGCGATTTCTTGGGAATTTCGGATTGCATGAACCGTTTGATGTTTGGCGTTGCGAGCATTGTTGTTGTGTAAATTTCTGGAGAAATCAAGTGGGACAAGGGTTCTGATTTTTCTGGATGTTGTTTGATGCGGCGAAACAAAGCTTTGCCGAGCTTTGCTCGGCTGGGCAGGTGGGACACCTGTCCCTACGTGGGCTGTTCCGATCAACGCTGTGTGTGTCGTGGCGGGCACTTAGCCTCCTACTGGCTTGGCAGTACAATCGCCCGCGGGGAGGAATCTCTATGACGATATTCAATGAGCCTCATGGCCGTGTGATCGACTCGAACCCTGGCTCGGTGTTGCGGCTGCTTGGGATTGGTGTAGCTGCGTTTGTGCTGGTGATTCTGCTGTTTGGCGCCGTGGCCCGCGTGGATTCAGGCAACGTGGGGGTGCTCACGTTGTTCGGACGGGTAACCGGAGAAGTGCTGCCCGAAGGGATGCATCTGATCAATCCCTTAAAGGCCAACCATGAGCTGTCCATTCGAACTCAGGAGCTCAAGGAATCGGCCAGCGTGCCTTCGAGCGAAGGGTTGGTGATGAATCTGGACACCTCACTCATCTACCATCTCAATCCGGAGAAAGCCGCTGAGGTTTATCAGAAGATTGGGCCTAATTACATGACCGTGCTGATCGAACCAAATTTGCGGGCGGCCATCCGAGAGGCGACGGCCTCGCACACTGCCAACGCGCTGTATACCGGCGAGCGCGAGATGGTGGCCAAGCAGATCTATGACCAGCTCACTACCAAACTCGGGGAGCGCGGACTGCTGGTGGAAAGCGTGCTTCTGCGCGATATTCAGTTGCCTATGACTTTGAAGTCGTCGATCGAATCCAAGCAACAGGCCGAGCAGGAAGCTTTGGCGATGAATTTCCGGTTACAGAAAGAAACCCAGGAAGCTCAGCGCAAGCGCATTGAAGCCGCCGGTATTCGCGACTTCCAGCAGATCGTGGCGCAGGGGATCAGTCCGCAGTTGCTGGAGTGGAAGGGCATAGAGGCGACCGAGACTCTGGCCAAGAGTGCGAACGCCAAGGTGGTGGTGATTGGGAATTCGAAGAATGGGCTGCCGCTGATTCTGGGGCAGTAGGTTCAGGCCTTCGAAGGTACGAGGTAAGGAACACTCCATTCGCCGATGGCGTGCGTTCCGCCGCAGTCCAGACACTTGGTGACAGCAAAGCGGGTCGAGCAGTGCGGACAAACCGCATTGGTTTCGAACGTGTCGAATGGCTGGCCGCATTGCGAACACTTCCAGAAGTTTCCTACCGGCGGGGCGGTCTTGCACCGGGGACAGGCGAACCATTCACGCCGCGGCAACTTTGCCAGACGCGACAATGCTTTCGCCTGACCCAGTCCCCTCCAGCAATTCATCAGAATAAAAACAGAAAGAATTCCGAACCAGGGCGATTGGATCCAAACCGCAAGGGCTACGAATCCGGCGGCCCCGATCAGGCCGAGGATTGCGGCTACCATCAGGCTGCGGGCGCGTCCCATGAGAAACCAAAGTAGGGATCGAAGAATCTGCCCGCCATCCAGGGGATAAATTGGCAGGATGTTGAACAGCAGCAGGTAAAGGTTGATGAACCAGACCGCCCGCAGCAACTGGTGGGCATTGGGCATCGCTTGCGACCAGCCCGACGACCGGCCCCACCAGCCCAGCAGCGTCAGGATCGGAAGCAGTACTACATTCACCAGCGGCCCAGCGACGATGCTCCACAACGTGGCCCCGGGCCGCGGTGGTGGATCCACGTAGGCCACGCCTCCCATCGGCCAGAGCACGATATGGTCAGCCGTCCCGCCAACCTGGCGGCAGGCTAGCGCGTGGCCGTATTCATGAAGTAACACGATAAGAAACAGCGCCACATATTCGAGAACGTTCCAGGTGATCGAGGAATAGGTTCCGGCCCGGCCATTGATTTCAAATACTGCCACGAGAAACCAGGACCAATGCAGGAATACATCAATCCCGGCAAAGCGAAACAGCCGAATCGATCCCTGGCGCAGCGTGGACATTCGCGAGACGTTATAGCACACGCCACGGGGCGAGCAAAGGAATAGCGGCGGTGTCTTGCACGGCAGTCACGAGCGACGAATTGTCTTTAGTCCCAACTGACCTGCGCTGCTAACATACTCGAAGTGGCCGCCCTGCTGGATGTCCGGAATTTGACCGTCGAATTTCCCCGCGCAGGCCAAGGCGGAACGCCGGCTGCCCCAGCCGTAGTCACAGCGGTTCGCGATCTCAGTTTCTCACTCGAGCCCGGCGAAGTCCTGGGACTCGTCGGCGAATCGGGTTCTGGAAAGTCTGTTACGTCCCTGGCGTTGATGCGCCTGTTGCCTCCGAACGCGCGGGTTCGCGGCGAGATTCGATTCGGCAATGGCTCGGGTACGCACGACTTGCTGCAAATGTCCGATTCGGCGATTCGTCCTTTGCGGGGATCTCAACTGGCTATGATTTTTCAGGAGCCGATGACGGCGCTAAACCCCGTCATGCGCGTGGGCGATCAGATCGCGGAGGCTGTGCTGGCCCATCATCAGGTCCCGAAAGACGATGCCTGGAAGCGGGCAGTCGTGGCAATGAACGAAGTGAGGATCACTGATTCTGAACGACGGGCGCGGGATTATCCGCACCAGCTTTCGGGTGGGATGCGGCAGCGGGTTATGATTGCCATGGCGATCGTCAACCATCCCAAAATGTTAATCGCCGACGAGCCTACCACCGCGCTCGATGTCACCATTCAGGCGCAGATTCTTGAATTGCTGGCGGAGTTGCGGGCCAAGTTTGGCCTGACCATGCTGTTTATTTCGCATGACCTCGCTGTCGTTTCACAAGTTGCCGACCGGGTGGCAGTGATGTATGCCGGCAACCTGGTGGAATTGGGAGCGAAGCGCGATATATTTCAGTCGCCGGCGCATCCTTATACTCAGGGATTGCTGAATGCCGTCCCCACGCTGAAGACGGATCGCGAGCGACCGCTTCAGACGATCGAAGGCACCGTGCCGTCGCTACACGCGGTTCCTCCGGGATGTCCTTTTGAGCCGCGCTGCGAGTTTCGGGTGGAGGAGTGTCGGCACGGTTTGCCGGCGCTGGTGGAAGTTTCTGTTGGACACTGGGCTCGGTGTCCGGTGGTGAACGCGTTGATGTAGGCGCGAGCGTCCCGCTCGTGCAGAAGCATTCCCGGTGCTGCCGCACTAGCGTGGGCGCTCGCGCCTACATTTCAGCCCACAGTTCGGCTAGACAGGTCTATAATCGCGAGTTTGTTCGGTGAACTGTGCGCGTCCTTCTCTTAAGCGATATTCATAGCAACCTCGAAGCTCTGGAAGCATGCCTGGCGGCAGCGCCACCCTACGACATGGTGGTCAACCTCGGGGACGTAGTTGGCTACGGAGCCAGCCCCAACGAGGTGATCGATCGGGTGCGTCAATTGGGGCACATTTTCGTCCGCGGCAACCATGACAAGGCGGCCAGCGGCGCCATGGACTTGAAGGACTTCAATCCCATCGCTGGACTGGCGGCGCTGTGGACCCGCGACCAGCTCACTCCGCAGAACCTGAAGTGGCTGCAGGGCCTACCTCATGGGCCGATCCAGACCGGGGAATTGCCGAATATCCAGTTTGTCCACGGTTCTCCGGTGGATGAAGACGAATACGTCGTCACACTGAGGGACGCGATTGAGCCGCTGCTCACTTCGAACACGCCTCTGACATTTTTCGGACACACCCACCTGCAGGGAAGTTTTAATACCAACAATGTGGCCAGTGACTATTTTCGTCCGCAGTACAACACTGTCGGACAAAGCGAAACCTCGCAGTTCCCGCTGAAAGAAGGTATGCGCTATATGGTCAACCCAGGCTCGGTGGGACAGCCCCGGGACGGGGACTGGCGGGCGGCCTTTGCGGTGTTTGATTCTGACGCGCGCATCGTGACTTTCTGTCGCGTACCTTACAACCTAAAGCAGGCCCAGGACCGAATCGTGGCCGCCAACTTGCCGCAGCGGCTGGCGACGCGGTTGGCGGCGGGAAGATAGATTCCTGGCTGGTGTGGGGCGCGGACATTCTTGTCGCCGATTCTGACTTGATATTGCGGCTTAAGAAATAACTCCCTCGCACCAGTTCAACGCCAACTTCAAAGTCAAAAGCGGCGGACAAAAGTGTCCGCCCCACACACACCGTTGTAAACTTTGCTGATGCCTTCTTATCCCTCGCGCAATCTATTTTCTTCTGCGCATGCCAAAACACCTGAGCACTACCTGATCGCTCACAGCGACGGTGGGGCGCGCGGTAATCCCGGGCCCGCCGGTTATGGCGTGGTCATTCAGGATGAAGCGGGGCGAAAAGTTGCCGCGCTCAGTGAATATCTCGGCCACCAGACCAACAACTTCGCGGAATATCAGGGACTAATTGCGGCGCTGGAGTATGCCGTTGAGCATGGACCCAAAGCCCTCAAGCTGGTGAGCGACTCGGAGTTGCTGGTGCGGCAAATCAAGGGCATCTACAAAGTGAAGAACTCCACGCTGCAGGAACTTCACGGTCGCGCCAAGGAGTTGATTGCCCAGTTGGAGTGGTTCTCCATCGATCATGCGCTGCGCGAGCACAACCGCGAAGCGGATGAGTTGGCGAATGCCGCCATGGACAAGGGTATGGGTCGTGCAGCGCGGGCGCCCTCGCCCGCGGCTGTTCCGGCATCGCCGCAGGAATTTGAAGGAGTGGTGCAGGGCGGCGTCATCAAGTTGTTGGGCGGACAGTTGCCGGATGGGACGCGGGTGCAGGTGCGGGTAAAGAAGTAAATGCCATCAAAGGCAGCGGGCGAGGACGCACGCCCACACAGGTGCAAACACAAGGTCCCTCGACTTGTCCTCGCCGCGCGAGCGCGGCTTGGAGCGGCACTCGGGATGACATGCATATGTAGTCTGCTTATTCTTCGGCGGACGAGTGATCGTGGATGATCTTCCATCCGTCGGGGAATTTGCGGAATATCAAGGTGAAGAGTCCGTGTGGTGTTTTGCCATCGGACAGCGTCAGCTTCCAACTTCCTCGGACGAATGCCGCGTTCGGGGAGAGTTCCTCGATTTGCAGATCGGAGAACTCCAGCTTTCCCATCTCATGGCCTTCGCCCTGATAGGTTTTGCGGTAGCGATCGAGTGTTGCCTGCCAGCCGGACGCTTTCTTTGCGCCGAAAAATGTTAACGACGGAGAGTTCCAGTAGCCTGACATGAACGCTTCCAGGTCATGCCCGTTCCAGTCGGCTTGTTGCTGATTGAGGACTTGCTGGACGGGTGAGCTTTGCGCGGTGAGGGGGACGCTGAGAGCTAGTAGCAGGAAGACGATTCGCATGCGGATCTCCTGCGCGTAGTTTCGCACAGGCGAACGCGGTCAGCACAGATGCTGATAGGGTTTACGCGCGGCCTTTTTTTGCAACGGCTGCGTTCAACTTTCCAGCTTTTTCCCAGGGGCGCTTGGGACGGTCGGCAGTGGGCTTGTCGCGATCTTTAATACGGTCGTATTGATACGACTCGCTTACCGTGCCCAGGGATTCGTTGTACAGAACTGGCAGTCCGAGGCCTTCTTTTAATTCTTCAGTGAATTGCTGCAGAGCCTTCAGGTGGTCGGCGGTCGCGGGGACTTCGGTCTTGGCGGTTTTCAGAAACTGCTGGTAGCCACGGTTGACCAGTTTGGAGATCTCGCTGCCGATCAGGTAGCCGGGGTAGGCGAAGATTTTCACGGCATCGTCGCCGTCTTTCTGGATGGCGGAGGAAACGTTGTACTTTCTCAGGAACACGCGTCCCTGCGTGCCGGGAGCCTCGATCAGATCAAAACCGTGCTCGCGCAGCCAGCTAAGCGCTTCTTCGTAACTTCGCTGCTCTACCTTAGTTGCCATTCTTTGGATTCCCAATCCCCTTTTTAGCTCTGCCGTTCAATCCATGAGATGCGGATTTGCTGGAAAGAGTGCAATTCCGCGTTCTGGCTGGATCGAAGCAGCCTCTTTTATAATCCAATCAACCGTTACAAGCCGGTAAATCGCGTTTCCGGTACATTACGATAGTCACGGCGTTGTCCCGACTGTAATGCAGCCAGTTTCAGCCAAATCGACGGAAGTGCCTGATTCCTCAACCACTGCACCTGCTACAAGCGCGGCGAATCATTCGCGTTTGCTCGGCCGGCGCAGCCTCGAACTTATCGGCAACACTCCCCTTCTGCGACTCGAGCGGTTGACTCGCGATCTGCCCGGAATCGAATTGCTGGGCAAAGCCGAGTGGTACAACCCCGGTGGATCGGTGAAAGACCGCGCCGCTTCGAACATCGTCGCCCAGGCCCGCGCTAGCGGAAAATTCGCACCCGGCAAAACGCTGCTCGACTCCACCAGCGGCAATACCGGTATCGCTTACGCAATGATCGCGGCGGCCGAAGGATTTCCGGTAACGCTGTGCATGCCGGAAAATGTTTCGATCGAACGCAAGCACATCCTGCATGCTTACGGCGCGAACATTATTTATACCGATCCGGCCGACGGATCTGACGGCGCGATTCGTACTGCCCGCGAACTCTTCGCCAAAGATCCCGACAAATATTTTTACGCCGACCAGTATTCGAACGATGCCAACTGGCAGGCTCACTACCATGGCACAGCCAACGAAATCTGGCAACAGACAGAAGGACTAGTAACCCATTTCGTTTCCATGATGGGAACCAGCGGGACCTTCGTCGGTAATACACGGCGGTTGAAGGAACTGAATCCGGCGATACGCTGTATCTCACTGCAGCCGGATTCTCCGTTCCATGGAATCGAGGGCGCCAAACACATGGCGAGCGCGATCATCCCAAAGATTTATGACGCGACACTGGCCGATGAGGACATTGGAATCTCGACCGAAGAGTCCTACGCCATGGCTAAGAGGCTAGCGCGCGAAGAAGGACTGCTAGTGGGGATTTCGGCGGCCGCGGCGGTGGTGGGATGTCTGCAGGTCGCGCGGAAACTGCAAAAAGGCGAGCGTGCGGTGTTTGTCACTATTCTTTGCGATTCGGGCGATAAGTATTTGAGTGAGAGATTCTGGGAAGAAGGATAGGAAAGCGATTTCAGATTGGAGATTCTAGATTGCAGATTGAAAGACGATCCGACGTCGACGATCTGGAATTTAAATCTGAGATCTGAAATCTACAATCTGAAATTATGTTGAAGGTTCCTCAATCCGCCTACGCTTCCCTTCGTCAGCATGGCGAGGAGACTTATCCTCATGAGTGCTGCGGTGTACTGTTGGGCCAGATGGACGACAACGGTGTGCGGACCGTGACGTCAATGGCGCGAGCGGGCAACACGCGGACCGACTCGGCACACAACCGCTACAACATCGACCCCAAGGACCTGATCCGCATTCAGCGGGAGGGGCGTGAGCGCGGCGAGGACATAATAGGTTTTTATCATTCGCATCCGGATCATCCGGCGCAGTGGTCATCGACCGATCTTGCGGAGGCGCATTGGTTTGGCTGCTCTTACGTCATCACCAGCGTGGAGAAGGGCAAGGCCGTCTTGACGAATTCGTTCGAGCTGACTGGTATGGATGAGAGCGATAAGAAGTTGGTCGGCGAGAAAATTGAAGTAGGGTGATTCTGTGTTTGTGTGGGTCGGACACTCTTGTCCGACGCTTTTCTAGGAAGCCTACGAACAGCGGAGGGCGGAAGAGCAGGTTGAAGAATAAACCCAATTACAGCGGTATGACCGTGAATGAACGCCTTTATGAAGCTGGGCTTCTGGGCGCTTGGGATGCCGCAGCTAGTTTTAGGAGCCGTGATCGACTGATTGAGCTGCTTAGCAAAGTTGGCCTTTCCGAACAAGCCGAACGGATTTCTAATACCGTCTTGTCAAACCCAAAACGATATGATTCAAAGTAGCCCGCTACCACACAACACGCTCCCATGAATCTCCGGGCCATCCTGTGGCATCATGTATAGCCTATGCCCAAGATCCACATACCTACCCCTTTGCGGCAGTATGCCGGCAAGCAGCCTGCGGTTGATGTGAAGGCTGGCACCATTGGTGATGCGCTGTCCGATCTCGTGTCGCAGCATCCCGACCTGCGCCGGCACCTCTATACGGACGAAGGCAAACTGCGCGCCTTCGTGAACGTTTACCTCAATGACGAGGACGTCCGCTACCTGCAGAAGGACGCCACGGCGGTCAAGGACGGTGATAGTATTTCGATAGTGCCTTCCATCGCGGGAGGCCGGAATTGATTGTCGAATTGCCTGATTTCAGGACTTTCGAATTGATGCCCAAGACCACAGTACGCCGCTGTTGTTGTCCCTTCTGTCGATAGCTGTCCGCGTCCGTCTTTTCTTGAATCCGGCAATTCATCAAATTTAGAGGTTTTTATGGCCACAACACTTGAAGTCAAACCCGAAGCCGTTACCCTGAGCAACGACGAAATTCTGCGCTACTCGCGCCACCTGATCATGCCCGAAGTCGGCATGGAGGGGCAGCTCAAGCTGAAAGCTGCGCGGGTGCTGTGTATCGGCGCGGGCGGCCTGGGGTCGCCGCTGGCGTTGTATCTGGGCGCGGCGGGCGTGGGCACGCTGGGTATTGTGGATTTCGACGTCGTGGACTACACCAACCTGCAGCGGCAGATCATTCACTCCACCGCTGACGTGGGACGCAAGAAGCTGGATTCGGCGGCAGAGAAGCTGAAGGCGATCAATCCGTTTCTGAATATCCGGAAGTTCGATACGCGGCTGTCCAGCGACAACGCACTGGAATTGTTCCGCGAATTCGACATCATCGCCGACGGCACCGACAACTTTCCTACGCGCTACCTGGTGAACGATGCCTGCGTGCTGACCGGCAAGCCGAATGTCTATGGATCGATTTTCCGCTTCGAAGGACAGGCCAGCGTTTTCGCCACCAAAGAAGGTCCGTGCTATCGCTGCCTGTATCCCGAACCGCCACCGCCGGGACTGGTTCCTTCCTGCGCCGAAGGTGGAGTGCTGGGCATTCTGCCCGGGCTGGTCGGCGTGATGCAGGCGACCGAAGTGATCAAGCTGATTCTGGGCAAGGGCGAATCGCTGATCGGACGACTGCTGCTGATCGATGCGCTGGACATGAAGTTTCGCGAACTCAAGCTGCGCAAGAATCCGGATTGCCCGGCTTGCGGAACTCATCCGACGATCACGAAGTTGATCGACTACAACGAGTTTTGCGGAATTCGCGGTGAGGAGAAGCCAGTGGAAACGTTAGCGTCAGATGTGCAGGTAGAAGAATTGAAGAAGCGGCTGGACGCGGGCGAGGACCTTTTCGTCCTCGACGTACGAGAGCCGCACGAATACCAGATCTGCAACATCGGCGGACATCTGATTCCGCTGGGTGACTTGCCGAAGCGCGTGAACGAACTGGATTCCAGCCAGGAGATCGTGGCGCACTGCCGCTCCGGCGTACGCAGCGCCAAGGCCGTGGATTTCCTGCGCCAGGCGGGATTCAAGAAAGTGCACAACCTAGCTGGCGGAATTTTGGCCTGGGCGGATCGTGTGGATCCGAAGATGCCGAAATACTGAGAGACAAGCTTCAGTCGTCGGTCGTCAGTCTTCAGAAAAAGAGGGCGGAAGCTTTTCGGCTTCCGCCCTTTTTTCGAAAATCATCTTTACTTCGTAGTTCCGTTTGATTCTGCTTTGGCGGATTCCGCATTGATCGCCAGGGCGAATTTTTTCCCACTGAAGCGAATTTCGTTCAGCGACTTGCGCCCATCGCTGTTGACATTGGTGACCAGCGAATCACGGTTCGGAGACTGTTCGAGGTCGACCATTCGGGCGGGCACCGTGGCGACGACATTCTTGCCGCGCATGATATTCAGCTCGACGTTCGGTCCCGCGCCATCCCACTTCACGGTGTAGTCGCCGGCAGGCAGCTGCTTACCATTTACGGTGAGGGGATCGGTTACCTGCAGGGAACCCTTGTTGGTGGCCGCAAACACGCTTGTCGCCAGCAGTAATGCAAGACCCAGCAGCAAGCCCTTGGAGATTTTCGATACGGTCATGTCACTCCTTTTTCTTTCCCGATACGTCGGGAACCGGTTCGGGGCGGCTGGATTTGCCTGGGGCAGGAAAACCTTGCGTTTTGCCGTCGAAGGCCTAAAATGCTGCCTCGGGGTTAAGCGAAAAGAGCCCGGCCGCAAGACCGTGCGCTTTCTGCTGCGGGGATTGCGCTCACCTGGGCCGCCAAACCGAGCGTGAGCCAGTCCCTTTAACCCCTGAAAGTTTTTCCTTCTAAAACCGGTTCCGTTGTTGTTTCCTCAGGCCCCGGTTTCAATCATTGGCAGATATACGCAGTGCATCTTTGAAAAGTTCCATTGCACTGGATTTCGTCTGCACATCTTTGGACGAGGTGCTCGCAAGGTTGTTAGCATCCTTTACGATCTCGAAAGGCTTAACAGAACAGGGATTTGTCTTGTCTAGTGTGCGGGGGAGAAATTCTGTGAGATCATCTCCCAACTCAGACGTGAGGTGACGCGATGAGAAACTTTCTACCGATTGCTGTGGTTTTCTCCCTGTCGGTAACCTGCATGACTGAAACACAGTCCCCAGGCGCCGCGAGTCAACTTGTCGGCCTGTGGAGACTTGTGCGGACCGAAGTCAAACGCCCGAATGGAACCACGACTGCCGATCCCGATTTCGGTCCCAACGCAATCGGTTATATCTCCTACGATAAGACCGGTCATGTCGGTGTGCAGATCATGAATCCCGATCTTCCGAAATGGAAAGACGAGGACCACCCTACTGCATCTGAGGCGATATCGACGATAGAGCACGGGTTTACCGCCTATGCTGGAACTTATGAGGTCCATGAAGCCGAAGGCTACATCGTGCACCATCCAGAACTCGCGTCGGCGCCGAATTATGTAGGACAGACATGGAAGAGAAAATTCGCGCTCGCGGGCGGACGGCTTCGCCTTACTCCACCTGCATTCAAGTCGGTCAGCGGTGAACTCGTAGACGAAACCTTGGTCTGGGAGCACGTCCGCTAGCTTTCAGCAAACGCGGATCTCTATCGGGCGAATTTCCCTATCGCAATCAGAGCGGACCGATCGCGACGATTTCATCAGGTCAGCTTGAGAACTACTTTCCCGAAGTTCTTGCCCTCCAGCAGTAACCGATATGCTTCGGCAGCTTTTTCCAAAGGAAACACGTGGCCAATTACGGGTCGCAAATGTCCGTTTGCGGTCCATGCCGAAAGATGTGTCCAGGCTTCGTTCATTAACGCGCGGTTCCCCGACAGGTAGGTCAGCCACAGCCCATGCACGCTCGCGCCTTTCGCATACAGGATTCGCGCATCCACGGTTGAAGGTTGCCCTGTAGCTGCGCCATAGACGATGACCCGGCCGAAATCACGGAGGCAGCGCACGCTCTTTGTGGTGTGCTCGCCACCCAGCATTTCAAAGACTGCGTCGACGCCTTCGCCGTTCGTCATCTCCTTGATTGCTTCTGCGTAATCGCGTTGTTTGTAATTGATTCCGTGTTGCACTCCGAGCTCTTTTACCCGCGCCAGTTTTTCTTCCGAGGAAGAAGTTCCGTACATCTCGATGCCGAGCAACTTTCCGATCTGCACGGCGGCCGTTCCTACTCCCCCAGCCACGGCATGGATGAGAACGCGCGGCGCAGTCTTGTGACTCGCAGCATCGAGCAGGCCCGCTTTCCAGTAAGCGAAGTAAGCAGTGAAATAGTTGACCGGAAACGCGGCGCCTTCTTCCGCACTCCAACCTTTGGGTACTGGCCACAGCAATTGAGAAGACGCGGCGACTTGTTCGGCAAATGCACCCCACTGTGCATATCCCATGACGCGTTGGCCGTCGGTGATGCGAGTTCCGCAGAATTCGCGCCCCGCGACCAGCGGCGGTTTTGGAGTTCCGGGATAGCCGCCCTGGGCACTCATGATGTCGGCGAAGTTGATCCCACCAGCCTGTACCTGCACCAACTCCTGCCCTGAAGTGGGCACGGGTTCCGGCACAGAGCGTACTTCGAGCACGTCGGGGGCGCCTAAACGGCTGATGACAAGGGCTTTCATGAGAGGAAGTGTACCAGCAGGTCTCCCTCTGCATACGAGATCGGGAGAGCCGTTTCAGGCCGATGACCGCTCTTGGGTGGCAGGTATATACTCTGCGTAACGTAGTTGGGGATGTCCGTTCCTGACCGGCTGAAAAGGTAAGGATGGAACGGGTCGGAGCGCTCTTTATATTCAATTCATAGGCTCCGTTTAACAGATCACTGGTACCGCTTTTCAGGAGCACCGGGTAACCAGTGGGGAGACTCGTTTGCGGAGGCGTCTGCGAGCGGGTTCCGGGGAGGTCCTTCGGTGGACTTGGTTTTGGTGCGTTTTCTATTTGTCCTCATTATTACTGTTACCTGCTATCTGATCGAACCTTTTGGCTTGCCTTCACGGCTGGATGCTGTGGTGGGGGCGATCATTGGGCTGGCGGTCGTCCTCTTCGAATCACGCCTGCGACGAGTGAGCCTGACGCGCCTGATTGGCGCGGCAGTCGGCAGCGTGCTGGGCATTTTCGGCGCTTACCTGTTCTCTCTGGTTATTCGTAACAGCGTCGTTCCTGGACACACACAGAGTTTTCTGCAAATCCTGGTCATGCTCTTGATGTCTTACGTTGGCCTGGTGGTGGGAGCCAACAAGGGCGACCTGCTGAATCTTGCGGCTCTGGGCGGTATTTTCGGCGGCGAGAAGCAAGGCAAGAAGAGCTACAAGATCCTCGACACCAGCGTCATCATCGATGGCCGCATTGCGGACATTGCCGAGACCGGATTTCTCGACGGCATCATCGTAGCGCCGCAGTTCGTGCTGCGCGAATTGCAACTGGTGGCGGACTCGGCCGACTCACTTAAGAGGAACCGCGGACGTCGCGGTCTCGACATTCTGCAACGACTACAGAAAGTTCCAACACTTCAGATTCAGATTGTCGAAGATGATTTTCCCGCGGTCCGCGAAGTCGACTTGAAGCTGATCGAACTGGCCAAGCTGTATGAAGGCAAAATCATTACCAACGACTTCAACCTGAATAAGGTTGCGCAACTTCAGGGCGTGGCCGTGCTGAACATCAATGAACTTGCCAACTCGCTGAAGCCGATTGTGCTGCCCGGCGAGATTATGAAAGTCTTCATCCTGAAAGAAGGCAAGGAATACAACCAAGGCGTGGCCTATCTCGATGACGGAACCATGGTGGTAGTGGACAATGCGCGAAAGATGATCGGGAAGACGATCGACATTTCGGTCACTTCAGTGCTGCAAACTACCGCAGGCAAGATGATTTTTGGGAAATGGGATGAGCGGCCGGGCAGCCGCACTGAATCGCGTCCCGGAGTAAACGTTGTCCCGGCTGTGCCCTCAGTACCGCCAGTAGCAACGGTGCCTAGTGTCGATCCCAAGAAGTCGCAGACGATGATGGTGGAACGTCCAGCGGAATAACTGCGAGTTTAAAATACCGGGCCTGAGGTCACTCCGAAGGCTCCGCTGTGACGCCTTTTACCGTGATGGTGTTGTCCTTGAGGATGCCTGAGACATTCGCTCTCTCCCCCGCCACCTTCTCCAGTTGAATTGAATCTCCCTCGAGCGCATAGATTTTCTCGCCATCGACCAGCACATAGTGAGAACCATTCCGCACACAAGCACGCGCGCACTCCGCAGAGGTCTTGCCTGAATTTCTCCGATGTCGAGCGCCGCAGCGGGCATCGGTAATCATGCCGGAAAAACTTGAGGGGGCGGCGTTGCCGTCGCCATCGAGGGGCGGAGCGGCAGGCGCTTGCGCACCCGCGGGCAACACAACAGGTTCGTCGCTGGAAACATTCTCAACCGGCGAAGGATGGGCAACGGCAAAAGCCACTGAGGCCCCCGCCAGTAACACCGCGGAGCCGAGTGCGACGATCAGCACCGTGATCGCACAGAAAGTTATTAACGAAAACCATGAACGTTGCTGTTTTCTCATAGTGCCCCCAAGCATGGCCCTGTCCGGTTGTTAGCATTTCCAGGGCCGATCTGACCGCTGCTTAGGTGCCCTAATCGTCTCTTGTGGTTGTACTAAGCGAGCAGATTGGAAGGTCGCAACTCCGCGGAAGATCTGCACCGGCAAAAATTTCACGAAACTGGCAAAATGTCATACCGTAAACACCCTAGACAGGAACGTAGGCCGTGAGCGCCCCCTCGTGCAGAGGCCAGCCACGAACCACGTGGGGACAGCTGCCATCGGCTGTCCAGTCGAGCAAAGCTCGACTAGAGAAAACCGATTGAGTAAGTGCAGTGGAACTTAGGGCTTTGCGGGCAGCGGCTGCCAGAGCTCTATCTTGTTACCATCCGAGTCATAGATCCAGGCAAAGCGACCGTAGGATTCATCCATTCGTTTGTCGTCAATCTTTACTCCCTCTTGCTTTAGGCGGTCGAGCAAAGCATCCATATCGTCCACGATGTAGTTGATCATGAACGGTGCAGGGCTGGGATCGAAATACTTCGTGGAGGCGGGAAAAACAGTCCACACTGTAACGTGTTCCTTTTGCGGGTCGTCGTGTTCGCGCCACGGAAGCATCACGCCTTGGCCTTTGTCAGCGAGTCCCAGATGCTTCGAATACCATTCGCGCATCTGATCACGATTAGCAGATTTGAAGAAGACACCGCCGATTCCAACGATGCGCCCGCGCTGCTCTATTTTGGCAGGCGGCTTCGACTTTTCAGGTTGTGGAGATTTCACTTCCTGTCCTCCTGTTGAGCGAGCCGCGATCAGCAACAGCGCCCCGAGCGCAATTGTGCTCCACGGTATTCCTTGCATCGGCGGATTATACAAGTTTCGATTCGAATGGAGAAAACGGTTCGCTCAAGGTTCGCCGCGATTTTCCAGTGTGCTCTTTCGCTCCTTCCAGAGCGCGCTTCACCGCGACCCGACGGGACGGCTCATCACCAATCCCGATGGGTGGCTGTCCCTAGGTGGCCTCTGGTGATTACCCTTCGCGCCAGTCCCCGGGCTGCATTTGAACCCACTCTCTCCAGCCCGTATACTTACAGCCCGCGATGAAGGTCTTAGTGATTATTCCGGCGGCAGGCTTGGGGACACGCATGACCCCAGCTCCCGATGCCAGGAGCAAGAAGCCAGCGGCGTCGAAACAGTTCTCCGAGATCGGTGGGACGCCGATACTCATTCACACCTTGCGCAAGTTTGCGGCGAGTCCCGAAGTGTCGGCGATCTATGTGGCCCTGCGTGCCAACGAGATCGCGGGCTTTCGGGCCCGACTGCAGGCCGACAAAGATCTTTCGGAAAAGAAGATCGAACTGGTAGAAGGCGGCGCGCATCGCCAACAATCCGTCGCCAACGCGATCACAGCAGTCGCCGCGAATGCGGACGACATTGTTCTGGTACATGATGCGGTGCGTCCCTTCGTGACTGAAGAAATTATCCACGACGTAATCGAGGCCGCTCGTAAGTATGGTGCAGCCATCGCTGGAATGCCGGCGATGGACACGATCAAGGAAGTACACCGTACATCTGAAGGCGCTATCATCACAGCGACGGTGCCGCGCGAGCGTGTCGTGATGGCGCAAACGCCGCAGGGCTTTCGTTACGACGTTCTCAAAAAAGCATTCGATGAAGCGGCAGCGGACGGATTCCTCGGCACCGACGAGGCGTCGCTGGTGGAACGCTCGGGACATGAAGTTGTCGTCGTCATGGGCTCTCCGCGAAACATCAAAATCACTACGCCGGCGGACATGGAGCTGGCGGAGTTTTTCCTGAAACGGTAAAGCAAACCAGACTGGAAACCTGAAACTTTGAAACCTGAAACTCGCATCGGCTACGGATGGGACTCTCACGAATTCAAGCGCGGGATTCCACTGAAGATTGGGGGGCTCACACTGCCCTATCCGAAAGGCTTGGGCGGACACTCTGACGGAGACGTTCTGTTGCACGCCATTACTGACGCATTGCTGGGTGCGGTTGCAGCTCCTGACATTGGTTCGCTCTTTTCGCCGTCGGATCCGAGGTGGAAGGGGGCGGACTCTGCGCTTTTCCTCGCGGAAGCTGTGAAGCGTGTACACGCCGCCGGGTATGCAGTAGTCAATCTGGATTCAACTTTGATTTTGGCTGCGCCCAAGATTGGTCCGCATGCGGTTGCAATTCGAACTCACGTTGCCAAACTACTGGGGATCCCCGTGGATTGCGTGGGAGTAAAGGCTAAGACTCCGGAAGGCATGGGGACGGACAATGCCGCGATCGCGCACGCCGTGGTTCTGCTGGAGAAAAAAGCTGCGAAACGTGCGTCGAAGAAACGGGTTTGATTCTGTAAGCACAAGCGTTCTCGCTCGTGTACAACTTTTCTGAACTTATCCAACCGCTTCGACCAGTGCACGGAAGATTGCCCGCGAGCCCTCGTCATGCTCCTTTGAACGTTCCGGGTGCCATTGCACAGCGACCACGAAATGATCCGGGACGGTGCCTTCTAGCGCTTCGATGATTCCGTCCTGCGGACAGCGGGCGACGATGCGAAGTCCGTCACCAATGACCTCCGCCGACTGATGATGACTCGAGTTGACCGCGACGGAAACATCTTTTCCATTTGTGTGCGGAACGATAATTCTGCCCAGCTTCGAGCCGGGGTCCAGATCCACATCGTGGGCAATCCGGACATCCTTCCCTGCCTCGTGATTCACCGGTGATTCGATGTGCTGAAGCAGCGTTCCGCCGCGGTACACATTCAGAATTTGCAGTCCGTAACAGATCCCGAGAATGGGCTTGCGCTTTTTGTAGGCATCCTGCAATAACAGCTCGTCAACCGCGTCGCGGCTGGGATCGGCGGGAGCGGTCCTGGGATCGGTTGCGGCCTTGTACTTCGCTGGGTCGATGTCCGCTTTGCTTCCGGGGAGGAGCACCGCATTGCAGCTTGAGATTAATTTCATGACGTCTGCGAGCGGCTGATCCAGGGGTATGCGTATTGGCTCTCCGCCCACCATCTCGACTGCTTTCGTGTATTGCGGGAAAGCGCGCCCGGCATACTCTGCATCTTCGGAGTGGGGGAATGGAATGGCGATCCGCGGAGGCATGGAACGATTGTAGCGCTCTCACGGTTTCCGGGCGGTGTCCGCGAAATCCCCCAAGCAGAGCTTGGACGGGCCACCCTTTCGAGGGGATCTGTGGTCAGAGCAGAAGATCTCCGCGGTAGATCAACTCGCCGTCGATTACGCGGGCTTCGGGTAGCAACTTGTGCGGTTTTGCCTGGCCCGTCCCGTCGATGTGAAGGACTTCGTGGCCGTGGGCGGTCAGCCAGTCCGAGACCAGCATGCGGTGGCAATGAAAATAGACGCGCTCGGCGCACATGTAGGCCGTGGGCGATTGCTCGGCGATCTTCACCAGTGACTCGGCCGCGTGCCGGAATTGATCGGTGAGCATGTAGTCCGCGTAGTTGCGAAAGCTGGAGTTGCGGAGCGCAATGTGGGGAGAGTCGTCGCGGATTGTCTTGCGCCTCCCGCCCAGGTCTTTCATCCAGACATACTGGATTCCAGCCGCCGGCAAGGTCTTCTCCAGCGCTTCGCGGTTGAAGTGTGGCAGGCGGCGCGACACCGGGAAAGAGCGGATATCGGCGAGTGTGGCGATCGAATGCGCGCGCAGGGCTTCGATCAATTCATCGATCGAGCGCGTGGAGTGGCCGATAGTGTAGAGAGTCGCCAAAGGATTTCAGATTTCAGATTGGAGGTTTTAGATTTGCGTTGTCAGCGCACCGGTCACTGGTGTTCAATCTGAAATCTAAAATCAGCAATCTGAAATTATTTTCAGAGCGCTCGGAGCGTCGCGACCACCTTCTCGTCCTGCTCGGGGAATACCGTCCGCAGATCGAGCAGCACGCGTCCTTCTTCCACGCGAGCGATGACTGACGACTCCGAGGCTCGCAGGCGTGCCAAGATTTCATCCGCACTCAGGCCTTCCCGGGTCACGGCCAGCAGGCGGGTAGGCAATGTTGCCGAAGGTGCTGCGCCCCCGCCAATCACGGATTCTCCGTCGATAATCTCAACCTTCAACACCGATGACCGAACACTTCCGGCAACAACTTCCGCGCGATGATTAATTTCGTCTTTGGACAGATGCATCATGCGCAGCGCGGGAATGGCGTTGTGGTCTTGTTTCACGTAGGCGAGCAGCGTGGCCTCGAGCGCGGCATAGGTCAGCTTGTCTACGCGAAGGGCGCGGAACAGGGAATTTGTGCGCATGCGGGAAATGAGATCAGCTCGCCCGCTGAGTATGCCTGCCTGCGGGCCGCCCAGCAGTTTGTCTCCGCTGTAGCTGACCACGTCGACGCCGGCGCGCAAGCTGTCGAGCACGCTGGGTTCGCCGCTTACTCCTATTGAACGCAGATCGAAGAGCGCGCCGCTGCCCAGGTCTTCCATCAGCGGAATGTTTTTCTTGCGAGCCAGCGCCGCCAACTCCTCGATACCCGGTTGCTCGGTGAATCCTGTGATCTCGAAGTTGGAGCGGTGGACACGTAGCAACAGACGGGTCTTTTCGTTGATCGCGCGTTCGTAGTCGGCTACGCGAGTGCGGTTGGTGGTGCCGACTTCGCGCAGGGTCGCGTTCGATTTCGACATCACGTCTGGGATGCGGAATGATCCGCCGATCTCGACCAGCTCTCCGCGCGAGACGATGACTTCTCCGCCTTCGGCAAAGGTATTCAGAGCCAGCAGGACTGCGGCTGCGTTGTTGTTGACGACGATAGTGGAGATGTCTGGTGGTGTGGCGCGGGCGCTCTCGCCCGCGAAGCCTTCATTCAATAGTTTGCGAAACAGGCGATCGACGTGGACATCGCGTTTGCCGCGTTCGCCAGTTTCTACGTCGAACTCCAGATTGGAATATCCGGAGGCTGCGTCTTGAACATGTTCCAGCGCCGATGCCGCCAGCGGGGCGCGTCCGAGGTTGGTGTGCAGTATGACGCCGGTCGCATTGATGACCGGACGCAGCGAGTAGCTCAGCGATTGCCGCACCTGACGCTCGACTGCGCCGGATATTCCGGAGAGTGCGAGGTCGACTGCGGCGGCGTCCAATCTCGCCGCTGCAATTTCCGCGCGCATGCGAGCCAGGACGGCTCGGGCAGCGTCGATCACGGCCGCCGGGCCCTCACTGGCAACGATTGCGGCCAGGTCGGGGCGGCGCAGCAACTCATCGACGGATGGAAGTTTGCGGTAAAGATCGGTCTTGGAAGATGTCGGCACCGGGAACGATTATCCCATCCGGCGCGCTGGAAACCAAAGTCAAGGCGTAAACCACGAAGGACACGGAGTACCACGAAGGAACCCTCGCAGTAAGAGGAAGTCCTTCGTGGTCCTCCGTGTCCTTCGTGGTTTACGTTTTGTTTGGCTATTTTACCGTCCCACGATTTTGCTCATCAGCGGGGCAATGGCGCCTACTACCTCTCCGTGTTCGCGGGCAGGTACTTTGAATTTATTCAACGTGTCGCCCAGGGCCTTGACCGCAATGGTCCAGTCTTCTTCCGTGATGTTGAGGCCGGTGTGTGCGGTTTCCATATCGCGTCCGGTGTATTTGCAGGGGCCGCCGGTGGCTACGCAGAGGAAATCCACGACGTGCTGCCGGACTTTGGTCTTGGAATCGGTACTGAGGCCGACGAAGAACCGGCTCTCTTTGGGATCGGTGAGCAGGCGGCCGAGAAAGTCGTCGGTGACGGCGGCCAGGGCGTCGTAGCCTCCCAGGCGTTTGTAGAGCGAGTCTTGGGCAGCTGCGGCCTGAGGTGCGGCCGGGGTGGGTGGAACGGCAAAGCTGGTCAAGGTACCGGCCGGGATGAATCCCAGCATCAGCGCGATTAGCAGGGACTGCCGAAATGTGCTTGGCATAGCGGAATTGTCTCCTTCAGAGATGTGACAGAGATGTGATTTCTGGGCCCACATCAAATACGGGACGAGACAGATTCTGGATTTATGGAGGCGTTGTCAATTGGGTTGTCCGGCGGGCGACACTGGAACCAGGCCCAAAGCCAAAGTGCGGGGGGGAGGACGGCGTTTGTCTTGCGATGAAAGCTCACCTCAGGCCCTGAAGCGCTTCCTAGTCAGACCCGGGTGGCACGAGTGAACTCGTGCCCTTCCCGTTTTTGCCCGAAGGCTGGCGTCAACTGTAAGCAGTCAAAGTCAAAAGCCGCGGGCGAGTCGCCCGCGACCACACAGGCTTATCCGACTTCTACCAGGCCGTAGGTTTTTTGCCAGTGGGTGCGCATGTGGCGCAGGGCGCGGTCGATTTCTTCTTTTGAGACTTCCTGGTTAGGGCCGGCGAGGACGGCGGCGGCCTCCCGCTTGGCGGCTTCCAGGAGCTGGCGGTCTCGGATCAGGTTGGCGACCTGGAAGCTGGGCATACCGGCCTGGCGTGTGCCGAAGAATTCGCCGGGTCCGCGTAGTTCCAGATCGAGTTCAGCGATCTGGAAGCCGTCGGTAGTGCGGACCATGGCATCGAGGCGGCGTTCGCCGTCTTCGGAGATTTTTCCGCCCGTCATGAGGATGCAGAAGGATTTGGCGGCGCCGCGGCCGATCCGTCCGCGGAGCTGGTGAAGCTGCGAGAGGCCGAAGCGCTCGGCGTGCTCGATCACCATGACTGTGGCGTTGGCCACGTCGACGCCGACTTCGATGACCGTGGTCGAGACCAGAATGTCCACTTCACCCTTTTGGAAGCGGCGCATAACGTCTTCTTTCTGGTCAGCATGCAAGCGGCCGTGCAGGAGTTCTACCCGGCGATCGGGGAATATCTTTTTGCTGAGCTCTTTGTGCATTTTGAGCGCGGCTTTGAGTTCAGTTTCTTCGTTTTCTTCGATCACCGGATAGACGACATATGCCTGGTGGCCGGCGGCGACCTGTTTACCTACGAATTGCCAGACTTCGTCGGCGCGGTCGTCGGAGATACGGCGGGTAACGATGGGGGTGCGGCCCGGGGGCATTTCGTCGAGGACGCTAATGTCGAGGTCTCCGTAGATGGTCAGAGCGAGGGTGCGCGGGATTGGAGTCGCGGTCATGACCAGGACGTCGGGCTCTGCCGAGGTTGCCGAGCTTTGCTCGGCTTGGCGGATGGGGGCGTCCGCCCCTACGTGGCCATTCCCGCCTCCATCATCTGCGGATTTCTTCATGAGCTTGAAGCGTTGCATTACGCCGAAGCGGTGTTGTTCGTCGACGATGACCAGGCCCAGTTTGGCGAACTCAACTCTTTGTTCGATCAAGGCATGGGTTCCGATGACCAAATGCGCGTTGCCCTGGGCGATGTGGCGGCGGATTTCGCGTTTGCGATCTTCTTCGACTGAGCCGGTCAGCAGGACGATGCGGTATCCAGCGTTCTCCAGAATTCTGCGGGCGGAAAAATAATGCTGCTGGGCAAGGATTTCTGTGGGCGCCATGAGCGCCACCTGGTACCCGTTTTCCATCGCGATGATGGCGGCCTCGAAGGCCACGATGGTCTTGCCTGATCCGACATCGCCTTGCAGCAACCGCCGCATGGGGAAGGGCTTTTCCATGTCCGAGGCTATCTCTTTGAGCACCCGTTTCTGCGCGGCTGTGGGATGGAAAGGCAGAATCTTTTTGATCGCCTCGCGGACGCGATTGTCCAGGCTGAACGCGATTCCGGTCTGTGCCTTCTGCTCGCGCCGTTTGAGTTCGAGCCCCAGTTCAAGAAAGAAAAGTTCTTCAAAGATCAGCCGGATATGCGCTGGAGTGCGGGCGGCCTGCAGGTCCGGGAAGCTCTCGCCGGGGTCGGGCCAGTGGACTTGCCGCAGAGCGTCCTGAGCTGGGATCAGGCTCAGGTGTTCGCGCACGACGGCTGGAATTGGATCGGTCAACCGGGGAGGGATATTCTCCAACAAGCCGTGAATGACGCGCCGAAACCAGCGTGGGGTCAGGCGGCCTTGCCCGGCTGATTCGTAAATGGGGACAATCCTGCCGACTTCGAGCGACGAGGCGGCCTTCTGTTCCCCGGCTTCGCCCTTTTCGGAAGAGTCTCCCAGAATCTCAAACTGCGGCTGCACTAACTGCATTTCGCCACGGCGTTCCTGCTCCACCTTGCCGTAGAGAGCAACCAGTTGGCCCGGCTTGAAGCGGTCGCGCAGGTAGGTGCCATTGAACCAGATACACTTCAGGCGACTTCGGCCCTGGCCGGCGGTCATCTGAAAGATGGGCATGCGGCGGGTGCGGAACAGGCCTGAAGTCCGGACCTCGGCAATGACCGTGGCCATCTCCCCTACGCGAAGTTCGGAAATTCCACGGGGATTTACCCGATCTTCGTAGCGAAAAGGTAGGTAATGCAGGAGGTCGTCGACGGTTCGGATGCCCTTGGCCCCCAACACCTCGGCCAGGCGCGGGCCGATGCCCTTGATGTATTGGACCGAGGTGGACAACTCCAGCATCCCAGCGATGTTAGCAGGATCAGCAGTTGAAATTCGGCTCGGCCGCCGGCCTGTCATAACCGAGGTAGGGGTATCAAGGCCGGCTTTGCTCTGGACCTCGAATTTTGTCTTCGGGCAGGCCTCTTGCAGAGCCCCGATATGCATCTAGCCAATTAGGACCACCTTGCAGAGCATCCATAAGGACGGTTATAACTGCACTGGTTCGAGTTCGTGTGTCCGGCTGAGCGGATGGGGGGCGTATGAGTCTTCGTAACGTGATCGAGGTTCAAACTGGGGTGGTGATTGTTATCTCCCTGCTGGCGCTCTCCGCCGCGGCACAGGACAAAAAGGAATTCACTTACGCTGTTGGCCCGAAGGCGGTGGTTTCGATCACCAATAATTATGGACCGATCACGGTCAAGCCTTCGGGAAGCCGGCAAGTTCTAGTCGAGGTAATTTCGCATTCCGACGCGGTCAGCCTGGTGAACGAGCAGCATGAAGACCGGCTCGAGTTGCGGTCCGTCTCCACTCGCCAGGGCACCAACCAGGTGGATTACGTCGTGATGGTGCCAGCGGATGCGTTCGTCAGCCTGCGATCGTCCGATGGAACCTTGCGGGCGCAGGGATTGCGCGGCGATGTCATTCTGGAAGCCGCCTCAGCCTCTGTGGAAGTTACGGACATCAGCGATGCTCATCTGCACGTGAAAACTCTCACCGGGCCAATTACTTTGACCGACATTCGTAACAGCCACCTGGATATTCACTCAGTAAGCGGCGACGTCAAAATGCGAAATGTTACCGGGCCTTCGATCGAGGTGAACTCAGGCAGCGGCCAAATTTCCTACGATGGCGATCCCGGCCGGATGGGGGAATACCTGCTTACCAGCCATTCGGGCGACCTGAACATCTCGATTCCCGCCAATGCCTGGGTCAATATCAAGGCGCGTTCCGTTCAGGGTCAGTCCGACCCGGATTTCCCGGTGGCCAATAGTTTTGCCTCGGGCGGTGGTGGAAACCTTTTGCTGAAACCTGGCATGATTACGGGATCACGCTTCGAGTTGCGTTCATTCCGCGGCAAGATTCATCTCAAGCGGCCTTGATAAACCGCGCGGGACAGCTCCCAAAAAGTGCCCACTTAAGAAATTCCTTCTGAAGTGCCCTCATCGGCTCGCGATCCGGCACGTGCAGATTCAGAGACTGCCCGGAATCGGCAATAGGTGTTATGCCTCCCCAAGCGGAATTCGGCGTTGCGACGTCTGTGTAATAAGCGCGTTGCTCATTCTGCCGAGACGTCGTACCTGTAGCAGCGCAGTCAAATGCAGCATCAAGAATGTCGGAACCAGGTATGTCGGAACCAGTACTAGCGGCAACTGTGCCATGGGAGCTGTTGAAACAGCTCCGTAAAAATTGGGCGCGAGTAGCGGGACGAGCGCCCCGATACTCACGGCCACCGTCAGGTCCAAAATGCCCGAAGCATTCCATGCCACAAAGCTCTTGCTCGCCGCAAAATTGGGCCGGCGCAGGAGGTTAGCCAATACCAATGGAGCAGTCAAGCCAATCGCCATATCGCCCAGCCCCGCAGGCCAAGCGAAGATTCCAGGTAAGACTCCATAGGTGTACAGAGTCAGAAACCCAAAGCCGGCCCATCTCCACGCCTGGATCCCCACAATCAGGCGGAGGTCAACTGAAAGAATAAAGTCTCGCAGGGGCTGGCTGGTCCGATATCCAAGGATAAACAGGCTCAGGGGGGTCATTAGGCCAATTAGTAGTGCGAGCGGCGGTGCCCCTCGCGGCGCGGCGAACACACCGCGCGCACCCAGAACAAGGATGAGCGCCAGCCAAGCCAAAAAGAAGACAGTAACGAAAGCTCCAGTACCGAAAACCGATGGAACTCTGGGCTGATCGACGCGTGATGTGATGGTGTTTTCCATGATGACTCCACTCCTCTCGTAGTGACTTGCATTTTGCAAGTTACATCAAAACGTAGCATACTAACTTGCAGTATGCAAGTCACTAGCTCCAGAAATAACCCGGGTAAGACAAAACCGAAAATGGAAGCGCACGGTTTCCTGCGCTCGCCCTGCGCTGTCGCATGCACGCTTGACCTGGTTGGCGACAAGTGGTCGTTGCTTGTAGTTCGGGACTTGCTTCGCGGTAATGTGACCTATGGAGAGCTGCAGAATTCGCCCGAAGGCATCCCTACCAACATTCTTGCCGATCGCCTGAAAAGACTGGAAGAGGCGCACCTCATCTCTAAGTCTGCGTATCAAGAGCATCCTGTGCGCTACAGGTATGGGCTAACGGAAAAGGGACAATCCCTGAGGAACGTCCTGCGCGCTCTTGTGCGATGGGGTACAGAACACATACCGGGTACGCGGACTTTGGCGAGTCCGCCGCCGCAGCCGGTGCCGCCGCGAGCAACTACCAGGAAACGGGATCGAATATCATAAGGTGGACAACTCCGCCAAAGAGCGCCGACCACCTACGCGGGTCGGGGTCCATCTAGTGATCGCATAATCGCAAGCCTTGCCCCTCCGAAGGCGGAGCCTGTCCCCACGTGCCTTTTGGCGCTGCCTAACCCCTTTGTTACCTCAGTTTAGGGAATCGGGTTGCGCATGTTTCTAATTTCAGTGTAGATTTTTATCAGACTGTAGTCGTGTTTATGCGGTCATTCTCGAAACGAGTTGCGCTGCTCTGTCTGCTGCTGACGCTGTCTTCGGCGGTGGCAATGGTTGCGCACCATCACTCGAGCGCAAACGATGCAGTGAAATGTACTGTCTGCGCGACTGCGCATTCGGCTTCTCTCACCGCCACCTCGGTTCTACCCAACCAGACATTTGTCCGGGCATTGATTTCCCAGTCTGGGCCGGTTTCTTCCAAGCAGCGCCTGATCGGGTTCGCTCTCAGCGTTCGCCCGCCTCCCGCAGTCTAGAAAATCCAAAGAGCCGATCGAGACACCCATGCGCGTAATGCGCACCTCTTTTCATTTTTCATAGACTTTTGGAGGAATCATGCTGGCTTCATATCTGAAGTCGCGTTTCGCGACTTATATCGTCGTTTCACTTTTGACCTTTGGCATTCATGCGTACGCTCAATCCGGCGGGAGTTCGACTTCCGTCACGGGAACTGTGGTGGATCCGACTGGCGCCGTCGTTCCCAACGCGATCGTGGAAATTCGCAATCCGGTCAGCGGTTTTGAGCGCACGGCTACCACGGACAGTGCGGGGAAATTCAGTATCCCGAATGTTCCGTTCAATCCTTATCACCTCACGGTCACCGGCCCGGGTTTCAGTCCCTCCTCTCAGGATGTGGACGTTCGTTCGATTGTGCCGGTGACGGTCAGCGTCACCCTGGAGATCAAAGGCTCAAATGAAACCGTGACCGTGGAAGGCGCCGGGGAGGACCTGCTGGAGAAGACTTCCACGTTCCACACCGATGTGGATCGCGGATTGTTCGACAAGATGCCGCTGGAAAGCCGTTCTTCGTCGGTAAGTTCGCTGGTCACATTATCGTCACCCGGTATCGCCGCCGATTCCAACGGTCTATTTCATGGTCTGGGAGATCACGCGGAGAATTCCTTCTCGGTCGATGGCCAGCCCATCACCGATCAGCAGAGCAAAGTCTTCTCTAACCAGATTCCGCTGGACTCGATCGAATCGATGGAAGTGATTTCCGGCGCGCCGCCGGCGGAGTTTGGCGAGAAGACCAGCGTCGTAATCAATGTGACTACCCGCTCGGGGCAGGGTATGACTTCGCCCAAGGGCAGCATCACCACTTCGTATGGCAGCTTTGGCACAGCTGATCTTGGCATCAACCTTGGCTATGGCGGCCAGAAGTGGGGGAATTTCATTTCCGCCAGCGGATTGAACAGCGGGCGGTTTCTCGATCCGCCCGAATTTGCGGTGTTTCACGACAAAGGGAACGAAGAGAACGTGTTTGACCGGGTAGACTTTCAAGTTTCGAAAGTGGATTCGGTCCACGTCAACCTGGGATTTACGCGCTCATGGTTTCAGACTCCGAATTCATTCGACAATCTCAACGTCGGAGTGATCGATCCGGTCGTGGGCAATCCGGTCGCGGAGACCGACCAGCGCTCGCAGATCAAGACTTTTAATATCGCTCCGTCGTGGACGCGGCTGATCAATCCCAATACCGTGTTCACGCTGGGCGCATTCGTGCGGCGAGACCACTACAACTACTATCCCAGCCAGAATCCGTTTTCGGATTTCGGGGCCATTCAACAGGAAAGCGTCTCTCAGGACCGGACGCTGGCCAACGCAGGGCTACGCTCGGATATTTCGTGGGTGAAGGGAATTCACAATCTGAAAGCTGGCGCCACCTATCAACAGACGTTTCTCGATGAGAACACCAAATTCGGTATTGTCGATCCAGCGCTTAATTCTCCCTGCTTTGATGCCAATGGGAACGCGGTGCCTTGGATCGGCAGCCCGGGACTGAACGATCCTGCGAATTGTGGGTCGGCAGTTTCGACGAACCCCGTCCTCTACCCGGCGCCGTTTACTTCGAATGCCGACTTCTTCAACTCGCTCGGTTGCTTTGACCTGACTCGGCCAACGCCCGCAAACGGGGATGGGTGCGCCGGATCCGCGGCCGGCCTGTTCCGATTCAACGGACATACTGACGTCAAACAGCTTGCTCTCTACGTTCAAGACACCATCACCAAGGGAAGCTGGTCGCTCAACCTCGGGCTGCGCGGCGATATCTACAACGGACTCACGACTCATCGTGAAGCTGAACCGCGACTCGGCGTCGCTTACAACGTGAAGAAAACCAATACCGTACTCCGCGTTTCTTACGCGAGAGTGCTGGAGACTCCCTTCAACGAAAACCTGGTGCTGGCCAGTACGGGATGCGATTCGCTGGTTCTCTCCTCTCTGCTGGGCTGCGCAACACCGGGTGTGGCCACTCCGTTTGCTCCGGGCTGGCGCAATGAGTTTCATGTCGGTCTGCAGCAGGCGTTTGGGAAGTACGTTGTGTTCTCCGGAGAATATATCTGGAAGTACACGCACAACGCTTACGACTTCAGCGTCCTGGGAAGCACTCCGATTACGTTTCCAATTGAATGGCACAACTCCAAGATTCCCGGATTTGCCGGGCGCGTGAGTGTACCTGACTTCCACGGAGTTTCGGCGCTGATGGTCTTCTCCAGCGTCGCGGCGCGCTTCTTTACTCCTCAGATCGGCGGGGCCGGCGCGGTTCCCTCGGGAACTGTAGGCGAGGCGTTCACGGCTTTCCGCATCGATCACGACGAAAAGTTCAACCAGACGACGCACGTGCAATATCAGCCGTGGAAGACGGGTCCATGGGTGGGCTTCAACTGGCGCTATGACAGCGGACTGGTTGCGGGCGAAGTGCCCGTGTCTGACGCGACGTCGGTCGATCTGAGTGGTCTTACCGCCGATCAGCAATTCCAGGCAGGACTGTTCTGCGGAAGCCTGCACGCGACGCCGACGGTGGCTTTGCCTGCGAGCTGTCCGGCGGGACAATATGGTTCCACTCTGATCAAGCTACCCGCGCCGGGGACGGAGAACGACGACACGAATCCGCCGCGAGTAGCTCCGCGTAACTTGTTTGACCTGGCTGTCGGTGACGACAATCTCTTCCGCGGAGAGCGTTACAAGTGGAGTCTGAGTCTGACGGCAATTAATCTAACGAACCGAGTGGCCCTTTATAACTTTCTGTCCACGTTCAGCGGAACGCATTACGTTACGCCGCGGGCGCTGACAGCCGAGTTGGGCTTCCACTTCTAAAAACATGCGTAGGCCCGGACGCCCTCGTCCGGGCGGGCGAGCGCAGCGAGCCAGGGTTGTCCGAACATCGCCGGGCTTTGCCCGGCTGGGCAGGTGGGACACCTGCCCCTACGTGGGTATTGCCGCTGGCCACGTGGGGACAACCGCCCTCGGCTGTCCGGTCGAGCGAAGCTGACTTGGTGGCAGCCCGAACTATGCGGAGTTCGGTCCGCTGGGCGGACGAGGGCGTCCGCCCCTACGTGGTTCATACAGAGTTTAAGATGTTGGCATGAAGCGAGTCCGGCTTGGCGTATTCATCCTGATAATACTGATCGCCGGACTGGTTGTGTTTCGGAGGGCGGGCCGGTGGCTCAACCGTGAGGATCCTCTCGCGCATGCAGATGTGATTTTTGTTCTGGGCGGAGGAATGCCGCAACGTGCCGCGGAAGGCGGCAAGGTCTATGCCGAAGGCTACGCACCTGAAGTGTGGCTCAGCCGGCCGGACAATCCTTCCGCCGAATTGGAAAAACTCGGAATTCGCTTCGTGGGAGAAGAAGAGTACAACCGCCAGATACTGATTCACGCAGGCGTCCCCGAAAATGCGATTCATGTTCTGCCCGGGCCTGTCGTAAACACGGAGCAGGAGCTGCAGGAAGCAGCAGGCGAATTGCGGCGCAACGGAAAAACCAGCGTCATCTTTGTCACTTCACCGCAACACACGCGACGGGTTTGGACCATTTGGCAGAAACTCGCGAGAAATGATCCTAAGGCCATCCTTCATGCTGCCCACGAAGATCCGTTCGACCCCGATCACTGGTGGCGCAACACGCGGGATGTCTTGTCCGTGGTGCGCGAGAGCCTGGGCTTGTTGAATGCATGGGCAGGACTTCCCGTACCTCCCCACTCCAACTGACGTGGCACAAGCTATGTCCCCTCCTCGAAATCCGGGCCTGCTTTCCACCATGAGGCAATCATGGCAGGAGAATCGAGCGCGTCATGGATTCTGGACAACCCTACGGAGTTTTGCCAGGCACTTCGGGGACTTCGTGCGCGAATCTACGCCGGCGCAACGGCGCAGTCGTTACGGAGATGCGGAATACGACTGGGACCACCGCGTAAATACCACCGGCGCGACCGTCGGCTGGCGCGAGCGTTTGCTGGGGCACTTTCATTCTCCGTATCAGCCCACCGAGCCTGCACTTTTTGCGGAGATCATGGCGAGCCTGCACATTGATTTTCAGGAGTTCACCTTCATTGATATGGGTTCGGGCAAAGGACGCGTGCTGTTGATGGCTGCGGATTATCCGTTTCGCCGCATCCTGGGAGTCGAACTACTCCCCGCTCTGGATAGTGTGGCGCAGGAAAACTTGAGAGCCTACAAAAACGATTCGCAGCGATGCTTTGCGACTGAGGCAGTATGCGGCGATGCCCGTAAGTTTATTTTTCCGAACGAACCATTGGTGCTGTATCTCTTTAACCCATTGCCGGAGCCTGGATTGATAGCGATGATGGCCAATCTTGATCGATCGTTGAGCCAACATCCACGGGTTGCTTATGTGCTCTATCACAATCCGTTGTTGGAGCATGTCGTAAGTGAACATCACTCATTTACCAAGATTAGCGGCACGCACCAGTACTCGATCTTTCGAGGTGGGGCGTAGACAAAACCCTCGGAAGCTCTCGCAAATTCTTTACATGTGGGTTAGAGTGCCGGTGATTTTTGTGCGGCGTAGCGCCCAGGCGAAGACGATCGATGAAAGTGGCAGTAAGACCACGGCGAACAGGAGCAGAGCGCGCACTGCCGGCCATAGTTGCGCGAAGCCGGCCCCGGCCAACAACGCCTGGCGCATGCCTTCCAGCGAGTACGTGACCGGCAGCAGACGGGCCAGCCACTGCAGCGGCATGGGCAGCACCGACACCGGATACATCATCCCGCCCAGCAAACTTGATGCTCCCACGATCAGCCAGCGCGCCGGATTGCCGCGCTTGAATAACAGAAGATAGCTGGTCGAAATCACTCCCAGACCGGCGAACGCCAGAATCGATACGATCAGGATCGTCGCCGCACCGAGCCAGTTCGCTTCATGAATCGGAAAGTGAAAGAGCAGCACTCCCCACGCCAAATAGATAACCGTCCGTATGGCCAGCAGGACGAACGGATATGCCGTGGACGCGATCAGAATCATGGTCAGCGGCGTTTCGGTGACAAGCATGGCTTCCAAAGTTCCGTTCTGCTGGGCCTCGGTGATGCTGTCGTCGAAGGCGCTCATGGAGACGGTGAGGTAGTCGAAGAACGCGAAGCCGACCAGAGCGAAGCCGAAGTAATCAGTGCCTGCGGGAAACGCGTGGGCAAGTTCGTCATTCGAGACGAAGCGGGATAGGTAATAAAAAGTCGCGACGCCGAAGAAGGCCTCCAGAATCTCGAGTACAAAGGCCATACGGTAGCTGCGGGCGATCGCGACATCGCGCTGGAAAAACGCGAGCAGCTTGCGCAGCGTTTGCCGTGACCTCACAAGGACACCTCGGCCATGAAGCCGGGCGGAGTCAGCTTTTCCAGCGCTTCTTCCAGGGTCGCCGTTCCGGTGGCAGCGCGTAAGCCGCGCGGGGAATCGCATGCCAGCATTTTTCCCTTATCCAGCATAGCGACGCGATCTGCCAACTGCTCGACTTCCGCCAACGTGTGCGATGCGAAAAGAATCGTCGTGCCCTGGCGTTCCACCAGTTCAGTTTTCAGGAACCTGCGGAACTCGGCGGCGGCGATCGGATCGAGGCTGCGGGTCGGCTCATCGAGCAGGAGCAGGCTGGGGCCATGAATCATCGCCCGCGCCAGCGCCACCCGATGTACCTGTCCGGTGGAAAGGGTACGCATCTGGCTGTCGATGAATCCGCTCATCCCCATCAGTTCGGTCAGTTGTCCCAGACGGCGAGTTGCGTCGGCGTCGAAGCGATTGTTCATGGCGGCGAAGAATTGGAGATTCTCGCGCGCTGTCAGACGTTCGTAGAAGCCAACGTCGGTAGCCGAGTGAAAACCAAGCTGGGCGCGGACCTGCGAGCTTTGACGTTCGACGTCGTATCCAGAGACGCGCGCCCTGCCGCGCGTTGGCACCAGCAACGTCGCCAGGATGCGTAACAGCGTGGACTTGCCAGAGCCGTTGGCGCCGATCAAGGCGGCGACTTCGCCGGGCTCGACTCGGAAAGAAACTCCCAGCAACGCAGGATGGGTCAGGGGCGAAAAGGGATTGAGAAAAGCCCGCACTCCCGTTTGTGGAACCGGGAAATACTTCACGAGATCTTCAACCGCCAAGGCGCTGGTTGCCATGTTTTATCGTATACCCTGAGTGTACGATGTCCGGGACACGGCGAATCACAGCCCATCCGCAGAATTCAGGCGTGAGGTCATGACACCCGCCACGGTCCACTCCATGACTCCCGAGGATGAACTCTGTCTGCTGCTGGCCCGCGGGCAACTCATCCCCGAAGGGCGGAAACGCATTCTGGAGTTGCTCGCGACCCCTCTACGCTGGTCCCGGATCCTGGAGCGCGCTTACAGTCACCAGGTTTATCCCCTGTTGTATCGCAGCCTGATTGAGTCTTGGCTTCCCCGATGTGCCCGAGGCGGCGCAGTCCGAACTAAAAAGCCTGTACCTGGCCAACGCAGTGCGCAATCAGTTGATGGCCGAGGAATTGGCCCGACTGCTCGGACTGCTCGGAGAGGCTGGAATCAGAGTGATTCCCCTGAAGGGCGTGGCGCTGGCGCAATCACTTTTCGGCGATCCGGCGGCACGAGTCTGTTCCGACATCGACATTCTTGTTCCAGCCGAAGAAGTCGTGCGGGCGAGACGCGTCATCCTCGCCAACGGATACTCCAGCCAGTTCACCGAAGAATTCTTCGCCAGACACCAGCTTCATACAACTGCGGAATGCTCTCTGGTTGCGCAAAGAGAGCCGCTGACTTATCTGGTGGAACTTCACTGGACGCTCCTGCAAGACTCGGAGAAAAGACGCGGCGGCGATGGCTGAGTTATGGAGTCGAGCGCAACCTGACGGATTTCTTCGGAGTCCAGGCTCTGCAACTGACTCCGGAATGGCAGTTTCTCTACCTGTCGTTTCATGCCGCCTACCACAAGTGGAACACGCTTAAATGGCTGGCTGACGTTCACGAACTTTGTGTCTCGATCCCGGTAGATTGGAAACAGGTCAGGAAATACGCGGCGGACTACGAACTTGCAGCCGTCGCTGAACCAACCTCTGGCGGCCTGTTCGCGGCTGTTCGGAACACCCGTGCCGGATGAATTCCGTTCGTCGTCGTTCCCCGCCGATGTGCGCCTCTTTCCTGATTGGGAAGAGCCGGCGGAATCGTGGAGGGTAACGCTGTTCTATCCCCGTCTGCTCAAACGCCGATCGGAGAGATTGCGCTGGTACATGCAAACATTTTTTGTCCCCCGGCTGGCTGACTATCGATTCATCAGCCTGCCATCGTCACTGACATTTCTCTACTACATACTTCGACCGCTACGCCTGAGCTGCAAATGGAGCTGGCGATTTCTCCGGATGGGAGTCGCCCGAGTGACCGGAAATGCGCTGTCATCCTGAGCGGAGTGAGGGTTCGCGAAGCGAACTTCCGCGAAGGACCCCTATGAGCTGAACTGGAGCCAGAGGCGTGAAGGCGTGAGCAAAATCCCTCGAACGGACAGGTCTCGCTAGACCGTAGGCGTGGCGAAAGTGCGCGAGATAGACGCCACTAGATTGAACGCATCCTGCGAGCGCGGGAAACGCCTGGGAAAATCGGTTGCCAGTTGGCTGGCGATGGCTTCGAGCGACATGTCGCCTTCCATCAGCGACAAGACTCGACGATGAATGAGCCCATCTTCATTGAGCCTGGGTTGAAATTGCGATGCTGAAGTTCGCAACTCCATCAGGGAAAAGTCGGAGCCGAAGAAGGTGGACTGTCGGAATTGCTGTGCTCCGTCGGGAGAATTCTTGCTGGCGAGCTGAGTGTCCCAGCGCCACACGTAGTCGTTGCCCACGAACCGGGCGGAAACTCGGACCGTCACCGTGTCCCCGGGACAGACATCGAGTGGGGAGGGCCAGGCGCAGAATTGCTGCCGGTAAATAAGACGCGAAGCGCCCGGCCGGTTGGTGAGCACAATCTCATCCGCTAAGACTGAATCGAACCAGAGAACGATGCCGTGGCCCTGTGAGGCTTGATCGACAGTCCATGACACCGACGCGTCCAGGTTTGGTTGCTGGAGGGTCTGGTAGTCGATCGTGGCCAGGCACCGAGGCTCGAGGAAAAGCTGGTCGGCAGTCAGGTAGCACTGCTCCATGGCATTGATCCGTCTGCGGAAGCGCTGCGGTCATGTCGAAATCGTAGGGCCTATCGTTCCATGGGTGCAGGTGTTCCTGGTAGAGTTCCGGATTTTTCACTCCGGCGATCCAGAGTGTGTCACAACGCGGAATCATGCGACCGTTCGGGCTCAGAAAACGTTGCCGGGCGTCGATAAGAGAGAGTAATCCGCGATCGAAAAAAGGCAGGACACCATGGATGTCTGAAACGATGACGTTCGCCTGCTCGGGGAGCGAGCTGTCGGTTGACATTTTGGGGATGAATTCGATGCGGTCGGAGAACCCGTTGGCTGCGGCAATTTCCCGCGCGAGTTCAATAATCCCGGAGGGCTCGAAAGCATAGACACGTCGTGCGCCAAACCGGCAAGCCAGAAGGGCGAATATTCCGGTTCCAGTTCCGATTTCCGCTACTACGTCTCCGGTCTTGATCTCCCGTTGCAGCGCCTGAGCGTAAGCATCGGTACGGCCCTTGTCGGTGACCATGTGCCCGTAGGCAGCTAACGAAATACACGCGAACGATCCTCTAGTTTGTTTTACTGAGACCCATAATCATCGCGCCATCCATATTCATGCCCATTGTGTGGCTGTGCGTGATGTCTCTTAGGTCGCCGTACACCTGCAGTTTAGGCTGCTGGTAAGGTTTCCTGGGTCGATTGGGGTCAGGCGGCGCTAGCTCGTTTTTATTTTTCATCTTGTACCTCCAGCCTGGCCTCGGTCGCTGCCATGAAACTGGTAAAGCCGAGACAAAGCCCTAAAATCCACACTTAGCTGGCAACTGGCAGTATTCCCTCAGAGTCCGGTTCTCGATCCTGTTCCTCCCGGTTTTGGCCGTGTGGGTTCCTAGCGGGAACGCTGACCGGCAAATTTCGCAGCCAGTAGTCGAGGGCTCGTGGCCGCAAATCGGCCCAGAACAGCATCATATCTCGGTTCGCCCGATCCGGCACGACGCTTAGATCAACGTATTGGGCCAATTGAGGCGTTGGCTGCAACGGCGGCAATCCCAAGCGCAGCGCGGCTTCCCATTGAGGGTCCCCGTTCAGCGGTGTCTTGGGACGCTCCAGCACAGGGTGGGGCAGCATGTTCCGCATAGCACGGCGCACCAGGTACTTGTCCCGGCACCAGGGTAGTCCCGGAACCGCAAACATGTAGCGCAGCAAACGCAAGTCGACGAACGGCAGACGCATCTCGATCGCAGCGCCCACCCTCGCTGCGTCGCACTGCGAGAACAGATGCTCCCACATCGGCCCATCGAACGACCGGTAAGCTTCGGGGCGCAGGGGATGACGCAATGCCGCTGTCCGTGATCGTTCTTGCTCTTCCCAGCGCTCACACAGGTGGAGGCGAGTGGCAAACTCCCGATTGAGCCATTGCGGATATCCCGACTTCTCCGAATGTCCCTGCCAGCGGTTCTTTAGCGGCGCCAGAATTCCGCGCAAGAACGGAATACGCCGTGACCTGACCACCAGTTCCCAAGAGTTCCTGGCAAGACGGGCAAAGTGCCGTTGCCGTAACGAATAGGACAAATAAGGTTTCCACTCGTTGCGGAGCGCATTGTCCGGACCTTCCCCGTAGAACCAGACGCGACTGTACTCGCCGGCTAACTGATATTCCCGGCGGTCGGAGACAAGATTCATTGGATCGCTGACCGGTTCCGGCGTGCGGACAGAGGTCTTCGCCCAGTTGGGATCGATCGCGCTCCCGGTCAAGTCTTGAAAGCGAATTGGGATGCCCAGGTGCTCCGCTACCAGCCCCGCGTAATAGCGCTCGTCACCGTCAAATCCATCGATCACGGTGGTGAAGGCCCGCACCTCGGAATCGGATGAACGCCACCATAGGATTCGGGAAGCGGTCGCGGCAAGCGCCGGAGAGTCGAGGCCGCCGCTCATGAAGACTCCGACCCTTTTTGTGCGAAGCCGGTCATCGACTGCCTGCTCCAGCAATTCGCTGAAGCGGTCGACGTAGTCGTCATCGTCGCGAAAATAAACAGGCTCGTCGATGGGAAGGGTCCAATAACGGCGCAGTTCGGTGGCGTCGGTCGACCATATGACTGAGTGCGCGGGCGGAATGCGCTGGATGTCGGCAAAGGTCGTGGTGGCCGGGTCCTGGTTCAGATCGAAAAGCAGAAAGTCAGCGATGGCGAGGTCGTTCAGGCGGTCGGAGACGGCGGGATACTGGCGGACGCAATCCAAAGTATTACTGAAAACGATCGTTTCACCGATGCGGGCGTAGAAGAACGGCTTGACTCCCAGGTGATCGCGAGCGCAAAAGAGTCGCTGCCGGGGGCTGTCCCAGATGGCGAAGGCGAAGTCGCCCAGGAGGTGCTCGACACAACTCTCGCCCCAAGTCTGGTAGGTGCGCAGGATCAGTTCGACATCGGTAGCGTCCCTCGAGAGATTCTGGTGGCCGTGGGCACGCAGTTGCGAGACCAGACTGCCGCGCGCATCCACCCGGGCGTCCGCGACAATCCAAAGCTTGCCATCGAGGGTAAAGGGCTGGCGTTCGTGCTCGGATTCGTCGGTTGTTTTCAGCAGCGTGTGGCCAAAGCCGACATGGCCATCGATCCAGATTTCCTGGGCGTCGGGACCGCGGAAGGCCAGGGACGCGGTCAGCTGTCCTAGTAGATGGCAGTCAATTGGGGCTCCATCGAAATGTACGATGCCGACGATTCCGCTCATTCAGAATTCCGTAATTGTTGGATGCGATTGAAACTTCGAACCGTTGCGGAGAGCAAACCTCAGGCGCTAACGCGCTACCTTATCCGCGCCGCGGCGGCACGAGTGAACTCGTGCCCTTCCAGTTCTCTGGAACTTCCCGTCTCCATGGTGCCTTTTCATTTTCTCTCGGCTAGGTTCTCTCGACTAAGCAGCTTCGACGGGCCGCAGTTCGATCAGGCCTTGCTCGAGCATCTGGTCGAGAAGCTTGTCCAGGTCGCGGCGCAGACGATCGGGCTCGACTTCGAACTCGGCGAGCAACAACTCATAGGCAGCCTGAATGGAAGGAGCGCCATGCAAAACCATCCACATGCGGGTGCCGACGGGGTCTAGGCCGAGATAGATTTCGCTTTTCAGGTTCAGGATGACCGCCTCCTCGCCTATGACGCGCAGCATCACATCGGGCGCGGTGTTGACACGGGATGTGAACGGGATCGGCATTGGGCCTACTCCTGTGGTCCCCAACTCATGACGGAATTGTAGTGATTTGCCTCCCGCTCGCCTAACACCGTTTGGCCGTAGCAGACCACCCAGGCATGGGCTTGCAGGCGGTGCAAGTCATCCTTGGCGACGCCGATCTCTACCTGGGCGGGAACCCCGGACCCGGCCAGCAGGGCCTGCGCAGCCAACGCCTGGGTAAGGCAGGTAGCATGTGGCAGAAAGCGGCTTACCGTCTTTACCGCCCAAACCAATTGGTCCAGGGAGCCGGCTGTGCCACGCGCAACTCTGGCTGAAAGCCTGCGCACGGTGTCCGCAGACAAGAACCAGAGTGCGGCCCGGGTCACTCCGACCACAAGCCCCACCCGCATCAGGATGCGTCTCTCAACCCTTGTAAGTTGGAAGAACCGTTTCAGTCGTCTCATGCTGCCTGCCGAGCCGCGATAGAGTCCAGGTCTGCCAGGAGGGCATCCCGCAGCTTCGAAATACCGGACAAAACCCGGGGATACGACACTTTTCTTACCGACACCCTGCCAGCCAGCAGAGCGGACTCTTCAAACTGCCGTTCCAGACGTGCCGGGTTCACAACGCGATAGTTGAATGTGTTTCTTACCAGCGCGAGGAAACTCTGGCGGGGAGGCAAGGCCTTGATGTGGACATTCTGGCTGCGAACCTTCGAACCGGGCGGCAGCAGCATGTAAATCGCCCGCAGCGGCACTGGCCCGGGAGCGCTCCGCGCGGAGTCGAGCGGGAGAATCAGCTTCTTTGTGCCCCTGTTCATAGCGATGCCGCCAGCTCTCTCTTGCAGGAATCGCCGGGCTTGCCGGGGAAAGAGTTTGATCCGTGGAGGTCCAGGATAAGCCTTAAAACCAGCGCCATAAGGCTGGAGCACCAGCAAGTCATCGGTCAGAAGCGCGTAGCCAGCTTCGAGGAAGCAAGCCGCCAGACTGGACTTCCCGAAGCCGCTGTTGCCCAGAAGAACGGCCGCCGCCCCGTTGACCACAACCGCGGTCGCGTGCAGCGGCTCAAAGCCTCGCTTGACCAGCGCATACGAGAGAGCCTGTCCCAACAAATACACCTGAAAGGATTCCGTGTGCGCCCGACGATGCTGCCGCCCCGTGATTCGACCACCGTCGGGAGAGATCAGGAATTCTCCTACTCCCTGCCAACGCACATAGGTAGAACCGTCGCGCAGAGAAATCGACTGGTAAAAAGAGTCCGAATCCGGATGACGAGCCAGGAGGCGAGCTGCGGCCGAAAAATAAGCGGCGGGAGCCATGCGGAGTTCGATCTGGCCGAGCCCGCCGTATCCCCGCTCCGGGAGGGCCAAGGAAATCTCACTTTGCAGGGTCATTCCATAGACGAAATAACGATGAGAGGAGACCGATTCCATGGTCGGGGCAGCGTCCGGCGGAGCAGCAGATACGGTCTGGTAGCGTTGCGACATTCTAAGGGCCCAACCGGCAGGAAAAACCGTGGAATGGCTAATATACCGCAGGTTTGAGGAGGGCGTCGGCCCCAAAAGGACGTAGGACGGCTGCGTGCGGCGGGCGCTCCCACCCGCCGTTTTTGGCCTTGATTTTGAGATTTTGAAGATCTAACCGAGTGTTCGGTACCTTCCTTTTTTAAGGTTTGGACTGCCCAAACTTAGGTCAAAAGCGGCGGGCGACGGTGCCCGCCCCACACAACATCCCCTCGTCGGCTTTCCGGACAAACCGCAGCTTTCTCCTCACGAAATCCCAGCACCCATTATTCTGCTCCTGCAAATCGGGGCGTGCACAAGCCAGAGCCTCGACCAAAAAACTCAACAAGGAGATTCACCATGCAAAAAACAACTGCTCTTCGAATCGCGTTCACTCTGTTGCTGCTACTTGGAAGTTTCGCCACACCGGTGCTGGCTGATGGTGGCGGTCCCGTTCCCCTGTGCCCGCAGAAAACCTGCAGTGGCGGAGGACACTAATCCCAACCGGCAGGAAACTGATCAGCGACTGTCGGCTTGTGAGCAGCCTGGGTTAAGCTGGCTGCTCACAAGCCATGTTGCCCAGCGGATTCATCGTCTATTTCGGGCTGCCGATTGCTCTGCAATCTGTGTTGCTGTTCTTGCTTCTCCGCAAACGTGTCGCCTCTCGCTATCCGTGGTTCGTGATCTACACCGCATTTTCGGTCGCGGCCACAATCGCCCGGCTGGCGACGCTGCAAGCTTTCAGTCTTTACTTTTACTTGTATTGGGGCGGCGAGATCGTGTACGCCGGGCTCGGCCTGATGTCGCTGTACGAAGTATTCCGCTCCATGTTTCGTAACTATCTTCGCTTTTGGTGGTTCAGGCCCTTGTTTCCTCTGGCAGTGCTGATTACGATTGCAGTAGCCGTTCTGCATACTGCAGCCAACCGAAATTCAGCCCAGGACCAGCCGATAACCGTGGCTGCCCTGGCGATTACATTCGGGGTGCGTCTCGTCCAGGGTGTTTGTTTTGTATGCATGTGGCTGTTGGTCTGGCTTACTGGCGCGCGCTGGCGCCAACCTGCGCTGGGGATTGTTACGGGGTTCGGGCTCTATGCCTCCTATGTCCTCGTGGCCAGCCTTTTGCGTTCTGAATTCGGAACAAAACTGAATGACCTGATCATCCGGGGCGTTCCGATAGCATATATTTTCACCATCGTGCTTTGGTTATGGTTTTTTGCCAGCCCACAGTTCCGGGAGCCTGAGAGAGATGGAGTTCCACCCATGAGCCGGGAAGATCTGGCCCGGCATGCTGAGGTAGTGAGGAGAATTCGGAAACTATGATCGCCGATTTCATTATTTATGCCTTCGTCGCCGCGATCGTATTTTTAGTTTCGGTGGTAATTTTCCGGATTGCGCGACGAGGTCCCGAACGAACCATTCAGGACTTGATTCCGCTGCTTGAGCCCATCAATCTGGATGAGATCGAACTCCTCTTCGATCCCGGCGAGGCGTCTTTCCTGCGCACGAATTTTTCCGATGCTGAATTCAGCGCTTTGCAAAGAAAGCGTCTCGATCTGGCCAGAGAGTATCTCCGGAGAATGGCGAACAACGCCGCTGTTCTGGCTGAGTGGGCTGACCGCGAAGTGAGCCGCAATACGACGAACGAGGAACTGGCCTCGGAACTTCATCGTGATGCTGTACATGTACGAATCTATGCCCTGTCTGCCAGGATGTGGTTGAACGTCTGGGTCCTTCTTTCCCTGGGGCCGTCACGATGGTTGCCAACTTCGCTGGTCACGGACTGCCGGAAGTGTGCCGGAATAAGCGGACTACCGGCTTACGGAAAATTGAAGAACACCGCCGCCACTCTATTCCTGCAGTTCGGCCATCGCGAGTCCGAACAACTCATGCAGCACCTCTAAGGCCAGACGGGCACATCCGCTGCCCGGCTATAATCCTTGGCAATGACCATCCGTCTTGGGGAAATTCTGCGTGTTTTGCTGGTAATTCTCGCGCTGGGGGCTGGGTCGATTGCCGGAGCTTTTGCCCGCATATCGTGGCATGGCGTGTTGCGCGACGATGCCGGAAAAACTGTGGTCGCGGGCCACATAGAATTGATTTCGATGGCCGGGGACCATCGCTACGCAAGCACGACTTCGGCCGCCGGTGATTTCATACTCTCCGAAATCGTCGCTGGCGAGTACCGGCTTTCAGTCGAGAGCGGGGGGAAGACCTGGAATTCCTCTGTCCCGATCTTGGTTGTGGACGGAATTCCGTCCACCGGTTCCTTGCAACTGTCTTCCCAGACCGCGGAGGTCCGAGTCGTCCCTGCCGTCTCCGAGGAATCTTCGGCGCAAGCCAGCGGCGGCGAGCGCCTTTCCAGTGGAGAAGTTTCGAGTCTTCCCCTCAACGCCCGCGACTTCAGCAAGTTGCTGTTACTGGCAGCCGGCACCATGACGGATGCCAATGGCGCCGCTAACTTCACGCAGCAATTCGCGGTGAACGGACAGCGGGGCACGGCTACAGTATTCGCGCTGGACAGTTTCGACACTACCGATCCAGAGATGGGCGGCGCTACTTTTTCCAACTTCAATGTGGACGCGATACAGGAAGTGCAGTCGAACACTGGCGTCATGTCGGCGGAGATCGGGCACGGTGCCGCCAGCTTCACCAACGTGATTACGAAGTCGGGCACCAACCAGGTTCACGGCAGCTTTTTTGAATTTGCCCGTAACGCCGCCTTCGACGCCCGCAACTATTTCGACCACAAGAGCGTGGCCGATGAACGCCGCATTCCACCGTTTGTACGGAACGAATTCGGATTTACCAATGGTGGGCCGGTGGTGCTTCCGAGAATCTACGATGGACGCAACCGCACATTCTATTTCGGTCAGTATCAGGGATTTCGCCAGGTGCTCGGGACCACGCAGGTGTTTCCCGTCCCCACCGCCGCAGAGCGCCAGGGGATCGACACTGAGACTTTTCCCGGCGACACACTGACGGTCCCAGTCAATCCGGCCATCGTTCCAGTGCTGGAGCATTATCCTTTGCCCAATGATCCCAACGGAGCCTACGGGGATCGGACCTATGCCGCCTCTTCGAAGATTTATACCCGCACCGACCAGTTTTCAGTGCGAGTCGACCACCGCATCTCCGAAAAGGCTTCGCTGTTGACCAGGTTCAGCTTCAACCAGGTAACCGGCCCGCTGACGAATCCGGATCAGACTGCGATTGATCCCAGCTTTGCAGTGCAGTTCTTCGATCACCAGCGCAACGCCGGCGTGAAGTATTCGCGGACAATTTCTCCGCATTTTATTTCCGATACCGCGTTCAGCTACATACGCAGCACGCCCTTCTTCCCAGCCATCAATCACACCCAGCCGGCAATCACTTTCGGCGATGGACTGTTTCAGGGCTTTAACTCGGCTGGAGGCTCGATCTTCGGATCGTACGGCAATCTCTACCAACTCAAACATGACATGAGCTACGTGCACTCCAACCATGCTTTCAAGTTTGGAGCGGAAATCCGCTTCAATCGTGACGCGACTATCTTCGGAACCAATCCGAACGGGATTTACAGTTTTGGAGGAGGCACGGCGTATTCCCCGGTGTTGATCACCTCAGCGAGCGGTACACACGATATCCAGCCGGGAGACCCGCTGCCGGATTCGCTCACCGGATTGCTGACCGCTAGTCCTTACTCATACGGGGTCATCGCTGCCGCAGAAGTCACACCGAAGGGCGACAAGTTCGATGAAGCTGCAGTGCGGCGCGAGGCCTACAACTTTTACTTCCAGGACACATGGAAAGCCACGTCGCGCCTGACTCTGAACTATGGGTTGCGCTACGAAGTGAACAGCCGCATTCACGAGGCCCAGAACCGTACGTCGATTCCAAGATTTGTCGACGCCGCTGGGAAGGATGTTCCGTACTGGGACCACACCGCGAAGCAGCCTTTCTACTACAACCCGCAGCCTCCCTACGACATGGATTGGGGCGGCTGGGGACCGCGCGCGTCGCTGGACTACGCCGTCACCAGCCATACTGTATTGCACGCGGGTGGCGCGATTACCAGCATTGTTCCGAACCTTTGGCAGGACAATTTCCTCACAGGCGCGATTCCTCTGGCCACCGGACTTTACGCTAGTGCATTGCCTGGCGTTCCTGTGCCCTTCCAGAATTCAGTCGTTCCGGTAAATCTTCCGCCTCCGTACGCCACGACGGGAAAGCTCCTGTTCCCCAACGGGGATGCCAATCATGTGGCACCGAATACACAGGTTGATCTGCAACGTTACCAGGATGACTTGAAGGCTCTGACTCCGGGAAACCAGGTCCAGTTGCTGAACATGACTGGGTTGGCAAAGAATTTCCGCAACGGTTACATCGAGAGCTACACCGCAGGCATCGACCACGATTTCAGAGATTTCAAGTTCAGCGCTGCGTATGTGGCCACGGCCGGGGTTCACCTGGCCAGCATTTATTCGCCAAACAGCTACGGCGGCGCCGATCCTGCTTTTGCACCTTTCACTCAGTTCGACTCCACAGGAAGAGCGATCGGAGGTTTTGGCCCGGAGAGTCTGATGACCAGCCGTTCGCACTCCACCTATCATGCCCTGCAAAGCAGCGTCAGCAAGAACTCGGCGCGGGCGGGCCTGGGGTTGCAAGCCAGTTATACCTATTCGAAATCCCTCGACGACACCAGCGCGGTGCTGGGCGGGCTGATCGCGGGCGCCGGTGTCGTACTGCAAACCCTGCCGCAGAATCCGTGGAATCCCGGAGCGGAAAAAGGTCCGTCGACGTTCGATGCGACTCACTCTTTCACGTTGAGTCTGATCCAGGTGCTGCCGCTCGACCACGTCAGTTTTCTGCGTCCTTTGGGAAGAACCCTGACCCGGGGATGGCAATTCCTGAATATCACCACGCTGACCAGCGGCGCACCCTTCACGGTTTATTCCGGAGTACAGCAAACCGGAGTCGGAGCGGGAGGAACCGACCGTCCCGACCTGGTGGAGCAACCGCATTTCTCCACCAGCGGTGCGGTGCGCGAAGACTATTTTGGCCGCGGCCCAGACAACACTTCATTCTTTTCGATTCCGATTAACGTTCCCGGCGGCACCGGCCCCAACCACGGCCGATTCGGCACGCTCGGACGAGACACCTTCCGCGGCCCAAGCTTTCAGCAATACGACGTGGCTTTGATCAAGGACACGCCGTTCGGACGTCGCGGGAACTCGGAGTTGGGCACAGTGGAATTTCGGGCAGAGTTCTTCAACGTTTTCAACCTGGTGAATTTCGGGTTGCCGTCCAACATTCTTCGTGGAAGCGGGTTTGGGGTTATCAGCAAGACTGCGGGGCCTTCGCGGCAGATACAGTTTTCGCTGAAGCTGATTTACTGAACAGAAGAGCCCGAATTCGCCTATTAGAGGTCATTCCCTTCCTAGCAGCGCTCTTAGTTGGTGTAAACGCCTGTTTACAACAGTTACTTCCGAGTAGGCTGTGCTCCGGGCATAAATCAAGCAACGCTCAGACAATCATTGTGTGAACTGCCGGTTTTGCCAGTTACCAGGGTGAACAATTGCTTGTAGATTGCACCCATCCGCTCGACTGCGTCTGATTGACTCGCAACAGGATGTGGGGTTGGGAGGCAAGTGGGTTGAAGCTTGTGAATGCTGACTCACCTGGTTCAAGGCGCAAGAGCCGTTAACCTGGAAGGGGGCTACGAGTGCGCGTTGCTTGCCGTCGGATCCGTTTCGCATGGGAAATCACTGCTCTTGTCGTGTCCCTAGCATGTCTCAGTACCGGGCAACAAGCCGACATTCAGAATCTGGTCACGAGCGGAAAACTAGAGGTCATGCGCTGGCCGAACTTCAACGACTATCAAGACTCGCTCCAGAAGTTCTACGGGCCGACGGGATACGCTCCTGCTTGGATCCAGGGATCGCAACCGATACCGCAAGCCCTGTCGCTGATTGAGCGTTTTACAGATGCCGGAACGAAAGGTCTTAACCGGGAGGATTACGACGCATCGCGGTGGAAGGAGAGAATCCGCACGCTGCCAGGCTCGTCGAGTGGCCCGGCAGTGGCACGTTTCGACGTGGCGCTCACCGTCTGCACCATGCGCTATGTGTCCGACCTGCGCATCGGACGGATCAATCCACAACATTTCAAGTTCGGATTGAGCGTGGCACAGAAAAAGTACGACCTGGCCCAGTTTCTACGCGACCGAATCATAACCGCTTCGGACGTGCGAGCAGTCCTGGACGAGATGGAACCTCCATTTACCGGCTATCGCCGGACCGAGGAGGCGCTCGCGCGCTACATCGAACTGGCTCGCACTGACGATGGGGAAAAGCTTCCTGCCGTTACGAAGCCAGTCGAACCGGGCCAGTCGTACTTGGGCGTGCCCCGTCTGGCCCGTTTCTTGCGACTCGTGGGCGACCTGCCGGCGAACGCTACTCTTCCCACCGAAACTCAAACCTACAGCGGGCCGCTGGTCGATGCGGTCAAACACTTCCAGCGCCGCCACGGCCTCGATGACGATGGCCGCCTCGGTCCCACCACAATCAAACAACTGAATGTGCCGCTGCAGGATCGAGTACTCCAACTCCAGCTCACGTTAGAGCGTTGGCGCTGGTTACCCGTTGAGTTTCTCCGCGCCGCCGATCGTCGTGAATATCCCCGATTTTCAGTTGCGCGCCCTCGACGAAAACAACAACGTGGTGATGAACATGCGAGTGGTGGTGGGGAAGGCGATGCGCACGCAAACGCCGGTCTTCACCCGCGACATGAGCTACATTGTCCTGCGCCCCTACTGGAACGTTCCTCCCAGCATTCTCCGCGGCGAAATTGTTCCCGCGATCCAGCGCGATCGCGGCTACATTGCCCGCAAGAACTACGAGGTCACGACGTATGACGGTAAGGTAGTCACCTCAGGAGAGATTTCCGATGAAGTATTGGCGCAACTGCGGGCAGGAAAGCTAGCCGTGCGGCAGAAGCCCGGCCCCTCCAACGCGCTGGGCCTGGTCAAACTGATATTCCCCAACGAGAACAACGTCTATCTTCACAGTACGACCTCGCAGACTCTGTTCTCACGCTCCCGCCGTGACTTTAGCCATGGATGCATTCGCGTCGAAAAGCCCGCAGAACTCACCGCATGGGTACTGCGCAATAATCCCGGCTGGACGGTGGAGCGAGTGCAGCAAGAAATGCAGAGCGGAAAAGACGACGTCACCGTGAACCTGGTGAAGCGCGTCCCGGTCTTCATCGTGTACGGGACGGCACTCGCTTATGAGAACGGTGAAGTTCATTTCAGCGATGACATTTACGGGCACGATGCCAAGCTGGCGGCGGCGCTCGCCAAGGGCTATCCCTACCCGTAATTCTGGCTCCCTACTACCAGCGCCGAACTCGCCCCACGTCGACATGCACGAAATCTGAAGCTGCGTAGTACCCGACACCGCCACGATGCAGCGCCAGGGCAACATCCCTCAGGTGTGATGTCGGAATCCCGGGCACCCGAATGTCGATGGCCATCGCCTGCATGTGGAGACTGTGACGGGCCACGCCGTGTCCATGAGTGCGGAGGAATTCGTTGCTCCATGGTGTGCGGTAGCCGCAGATCACATCGATCTCAAGGTCGGGATTCCCGAGTGCAGTAGTCAAATCGTGGAGGAGGTCGAATACCTGGGGATCGTACTCGTGAACCTCTCCATTGCGGTGGTCGCGCAGATAACGGTTTAGACGAGCCAGAGATTCCTGGTCGTAACCTTCACCATTGCGGTAGACGATGTTTAGTCGCTCGCGAGTATGTGTGTGAAACAAATGCAGCTGGTAGGGACCCTCCGGAACAGCCTCCAGTTTTGGCCGGGCGTCGGCACGGGACATCAGTTCACCGGGTAAGGTCAGTGTCAGCAGAAGAAAGATGCAAAGATTTCTTGGCGACCTAAGCAAGACAAAGGCTCCGGAGCTAGACTGGCCGCCCCAAGGTGGCCTGAGTTCCATCGTACCAAGTGCACGCCATAGGTGGTGTAATCGCCTGCTTACAACAGTTGCCCAATTACGGTCAGGAAAGGCGAAGTGCAGAGAGGCACTCATGCCTGCATCAAGGCTTCCCACGGACGGGAGTGAAGTATCTGGGCAGCTCTCGTCTCCAGTTCTGCTATCTCCTTTTTGATCTTGTTCTGGTCATACATGCTGCTCTCCGATTCACAAACGAACCTGAGCGCCAACTCGACTCTGTTCCAGCAACCGGCACGGTCATAGATAGCTCTCAATATGTTCTTGACGACATGCTCGGTAGTGCCAAGGAACTCTGCAATCTCGCCATTCTTCAGGCCAATCGTCACCAGGATTGCGGTTCGAAATTGTTGAGGAGTTAATACGCTCATAAGGTTGTTGAAGGGGACGGTAATCGCCATATTCAAAATCACTCCAGAAAGATTAGTCGTTTGGAACAGCACGCAACTCGACGAACGCCCGTGCTCCAGAACATAGTAGTTTAAGAATTGAAAACGGTCGTTGCGTTAGCGCAAGCCCACGGCAGTGCTAGTATTTCTGTACTATTGCCGTAGCCGCCACTGGCCCCTAGAGTGTTCGCTGCCATGCGATGGGACACGTTAAAGTCGCGTCTAAAACCCGGCCCCACCGCCCGTAAACGAATGTTAATCGCCGCTATCGTGCTGGTCGTCGTCTACCTGGCATTCGGAAGCTACATCTGGTGGGCCATGAACCAGCCTCCGGAGAAGTTCGGACGTGTCATGGCGAAAATGCCTGGACCGGTCCCCTTTCTTCTTTTTCCGTTTGAGACGTTTTGGATGCGGGCGCGCGCGGGACATCTGAAGGTTGGCGATCCGGCGCCGGATTTCTCCCTGCTCAAGCTGGACAAAACTGAACGGGTACAGCTGTCCACGTTAAACAAGCAGCAACCGGTCGTGCTCGTCTTCGGAAGTTATACCTGACCGCCATTCCGGCGGGAGGTTCCTGCCCTCAACAAACTTTACGAGCAGTACCAGAATCGCGTGGCGTTTCTGGTGGTGTACATCACGGAAGCACATCCCAGCGACGTCTGGCAGATGCAGAGCAATATTAAAGATCAGGTGGTGTTTGCCAGTCCCAAGAATGAAGAAGAGCGGGCGTTCATTGCAGGAGCTTGCGTCCGCAAGTTGGGTATCAAGTTTCCCAGCGTGCTCGACGAGTTCGGCAATTCAACCGAGCAGGCCTACACCGGATGGCCCGATCGCATTTATCTGATCGACGGACAGGGAAGGATTGCGTACAAGAGCAAGCCGGGCCCGTTCGGCTTTCTTCCGGATGAGTTGAGCGCGGCGCTGGTCCGAACACTTGAACCAGCGAAACAAGCTCGGAGCAGCAATTAGGGGAGCCCAATGGCTCCCCTTTTTCAACGTCTACCGACTTTTTCGGCAGGTCTACTCGTTGACTGCTCGATCTCTTCGCCGCCGTTCGGCTTCGTCCTGCGCGGCTTGATCGTTGACATCGGTCTCAGTGTTACTGGGCTTCTTTACTGCGTCTTTCGTTTTGCCCCAGGCGTTCTGGACTTTTCCTTCAACCTGCTTGGCCGCGCCTTTGACTTGCGCTTCTGTGTCGCCGGTCCATTCGCCGACCTGGCGTTCCACGCGACCTGCGATGTCTTTTACTTTGCCTTCCACTCGATCCTTATCCATAAGATTCCTCCACGATGATTGTTTGACGACACCACAACCGTAGACGATTGCGAGATAGCAATACATCGGAGAGAGTCTGTAGGGTGCTGTGGGAGGTACTGTATGGAGAAATAATCAGTTCATAGTTCTCGCTTCTCAGTTGACAAAATCTTTTATGGCGCAACTTTCAGCATCACGACGGAATGCGGGGCAACGGTTGCGGAGAATTTCCCCTTGGACTGCCCCAGGTCTTTCGATTTCCACAAATCGCGGACGCTGGCACTCAGATGACTGGGATAGCCCAGATTTTCCCAGGAGAAACTAATCTCTTTTTCCGAGACCGCCCGATTGAGCAGAACTACGGCGCGACTGCCGTCCTGCATCTGCTTGGCCCATACTTCGAGGTCGCCATTTTTGAGGACTCGCCGGCCTTCGCTGCCGAGCACGTCCTGATTTACCGCAATCACTTCTTTATTGGTGAGGATGTCGTGAATTTCGGGTTTCATATCGTGTAAATCGTTGCCTGCTATCAACGGCGCGGCGAGAATGGACCACAGGCTGAAGTGAGCGCGATACTCTTCCGTGGTCATGCCTCCATTGCCGACCTCGAGCATGTCGGGATCGTTCCAGTGGCCGGGGCCGGCAAAACTGTCGAGTCCATCCTGCAAGTCGAGGATATCGAGCATGCCGAGATGGTGGTGGTCTTTGCTCTCCCACTGGTCGCGGATGTCGCCCGTGGTACGCCAAAGATTTCCCCCAACGGCTTTGCCCCAGAGCCAGGGCTTGGCCGTTCCCCATTCACAGATGCTCAACACAATCGGCCGGCCGGTGGAGTTCAGCGCATTGCGGATGAGCGCGTAGGCAGCCTGCGCATCCTGAGTAGAAGTGTTGCACCAGTCGTACTTCAAGTAGTCGACGCCCCAGGCGGCGTACTGCAAGGCATCCTGATACTCGTGGCCCAGACTGCCGGGGCGCTTGGCACAAGTCTTGACCCCGGCATCAGAGTAGATTCCGAACTTCAGGCCGAGGGAATGCACGTAGTCCGCGAGCGCCTTGATCCCGGAGGGAAAGTGCTTGGAGTCGGGGACGATGTTGCCGGCGGCGTCGCGCTCCACCTGCCAGCAGTCGTCGATGACGACGTACTGATAGCCAGCGTCCTTCATGCCGGACTTGACCATGGCGTCGGCCATTTGCCGGATCAGGTCTTCACTCACGTTGCAGCCAAATTTGTTCCAGCTATTCCATCCCATCGGAGGCGTAGCAGCTAGCGAGCTTTCCTGTGCGGCCAGCAGAGATGGGACGACGAGCAGGCCCAACGTGAGAATCAGGATTCTGGTTTTGAATGACATGAATCTTTCCGTCCTCTGGAACTTTTCAAGCAACAAACTTACTTCGCCCTAGATAGAACGGCAACCGGACGTTTGGTCGATTGCCGAATCACCAACTTGGGCACGATCAAGACTCTCCGCGGACGCAGTGAACCCTTGGACGCGATGCGCTCAAGCAGAAGGTTGGCAGCGCGTTGGCCGATTTCACACGTTCCCTGGTCAACGGTAGTCAGTGGAACCGCAAGAAAATCTGAGTAGTGCACGTTGCCCGCCCCAACCACGGCAATGTCATCGGGAACTTTCAGTCCCGCTTCGGAAATTGCCCGCATGGCTCCGATCGCCACGGGATCGTTGTAGCAGAAAACGCCGTCTGGTACGGGTTTCTTCTTCAGCAACTTTAGCATCGCGTCGTGGCCCGAGTCGTCGTGATAGCCGGCGTCGACTACATAGCCGGAATAGAACGGCAGGCCACGTTTTGCCAGCGCGCTGCGATAGCCCTGCATTCGTCCGGTGGCAATACCGATTCCCGGACCACGCAGGTGAGCAATCCGACGGCAACCCTGCTTGATCAGATGGGCCGTCGCCAACTGACCGATGGCGTGGTTATCTACTCCGACGAAGCTAGCTTGCACTCCAGCGATGGGACGATCGATCAAAACAAACGGAACTTTACGCTTTTGCATATCAGCGAAAGCCTTGGACCCTGTCTGCGCCGAGGCCAGGATCAAACCGTCCACCTGTCGCGCCAGCAGCGACTCGGCTTCATTTCTTTCCAACTCCGGATTCTCTTCGAAGTACGAAATGACGACGTGATAACCATGTGGCCGCACGGTTTCGGCAATCGCTTTGGCAATTTCCGCGAAAAATGGGTGAGTGAAGTCGGGCAGCAAAAGTCCGATGGTGAAGGTGCGCCGGGTTACCAGGCTGCGCGCAATCCAGTTGGTCTGATAGTTCAGCGCCTTTGCCCGCCGCAACACCCGAGCCCGGGTGGCGGCACTGATTTCACCCTTATTACGCAGGACCTTGGAGACGGTAACCACCGAAACTCCAACGTCCTTCGCGATGTCCTGCATGGTGACGGCCATGGTCGGGAAGGATATCACTTACTGCCAGATTGACGCAGCGTAGTGGATGTGGGCGCGAACGTCCCGCTAGTGCGGCTACGAAGACAGCCCAGGACAAGCGTAGCTCCCGCACGAGCGAGGGCGCTCGCGCCTACACTAAGCTGTCACAGGCCGGGATCCTCTGAACGCGTAATACGCAATGTAGAGATAACAGATGGCGGGCAGGATGAACGCGTGATGAATTCCGATGCGATCCGCCAGCGCGCCTTGCACCAGCGGAATGATCGCGCCTCCGACAATAGCCATGACCAGCAAGCCGGAGCCATCGCCGGTCAACGGACCCAGCTTGGCGATTCCCAGGGTGAAGATGTTGGGGAACATCACGGAATTGAACAAACCCACGAGAATGATGGCCCACATGGCGACGTGGCCAAAGGTGAGCATGGAAGTCACGACCAGAGAGCTCGCGATCAACGCCACGGCTCCGAGCACCCAATCGGTGCGAACTTTCTGAAGAACCGCGGAACCGATAAACCGGCCGATCATGGCGCCCAGCCAATAAAACGACACGTATTTGGCGGCTTCGAGTTCCGAAATGTTGCCGATGTTGGTTTGGGTGAAATAGTTGATGAGGAAACTTCCAATCGAGACTTCGGCGCCCACGTATACGAAAATCCCGACCGCCGCCAGAACCAGGTGGCGATACTTGAACAGGCTTTGTTTTGGCCCAGTGGCGCTGTGCCGTTCAGCCTCCGGCATTGCCGGCAGCTTGAACATGGCGATGGCGACGCCCAGCGCCATGAGCGTCAGGGCGATGATGAGATATGGAAGCTTTACCGACGCCGCTTCGTGGATGCGATACGTCCGGAGCGCGTCGGGAGACATTTGTCGCACCGTATCCGTGCTCTGCCGCGCCACGCTCAGGATCAGCATTCCACCGAGATAAGGCCCAATTGTGGTCCCCAGAGAATTGAAGGCCTGCGCCAGGTTCAGGCGGCTGGACGCAGTCTAGGGAGGCCCCAACACAGCCACGTAAGGATTGGCGGCGACTTGCAGGGCTGTGATCCCGGCGGCCAAAACCATCAGGGCCGCAAGAAACAACGGATACGAAGGCACGCTGGCGGCCGGGATGAATAAAAGCGATCCCAGCCCCATAGTGAACAAGCCCACGACCATTGTTTTCTTGTAGCCGATCCAATCAATAACCTTGGCGGAAGGGATTGAGAAGATGAAGTAGGCGGAAAAAAAAGAAAACTGGATCAGCATCACCCGCGTGTAATTCAGATCGAAGACGGACTTGAGATGGGGCACCAGCACGTCGTTCAGAACCGTGAGAAATCCCCACATGAAAAATAAAGTCGTCACCACCGTCAGCGCGACTTTATTGCTCGATGTGGCGGAGCCAACGCCGCCGGTGCAGGTTGGTATGTTTACCATTGCCATTGGACTCGACCTCGCTGGCGTACTGCAGACTTCTTATCAGAGTGCCTTGTTGCGGCAGCATCATACCATCGCTATTGAGCGACGGTCGCTAGGTTATCGATTACTTAGAAATCTGCCCCGGACGACCCATCTTCGCCTTGCGCGCGGAGAATTTTGGCCGTGGTGATGGCCTGTCCGACGTGGCGCTGGGTGTGGTCAGCAACATGCACCAGCGCGCCTGCAACAGTCGTAGGCAACCGTTTTTTACCGACGGCTCTGCTCTGTTCGAGCATCCCGACGTCGACCGCGCGTACCCGGCTTATGCTTCGCGCCAATGCGGAGCGTAGCTCTTCGAACAGCAAATTCCGCCGCGCTCCGGGATCTGCTTCGGCCTTCAGCGCTGCCAATTGCTCATCGTTTAAACTTCGTCCTTCTGCATAGCTCAGAAGCCGGTCAAGGCTTCTGGCTATATGGCGCAGATGGAACGCGACTGGAGGCAATCCGAACGGACTCGCATTGATCTGCTCGTCGCTCAAGTTGCCGCACCAGCGCTCCAGATCTTCCCCGGCCAGTTCCAGTGCGTGGACGACCGCCCGCTGCACTGCGGGAATGTCTTGCAACGTGCCTCGCAGCCAGGGCTCGGGCATTCCAGTTCCGGACATTGATTTACCTCGAGGTCAATCTTAATCCTGTCGAGTATTCACGAACTACGTGGTGGGCGAAGGTCTGGTCACTGCACTACAATGTTAGTGGCATTCGCCAGTCGGCAGTATGGACCCGTAGCTCAACTGGATAGAGCACTGCGCTTCGAACGCAGGGGTTGGGAGTTCAAGTCTCTCCGGGTCCACCACGTTCTGCTTTTTCTCATCTCCCCTCAAATCTGATTTGGTTCGGCTGGATCAGGCTCGCTCACCGGCACGTCTGGATTTTCAATCGGATTGGGTTCGCGCACCGGAATGTTATCCGGGCCGGCCGGCGGTTCATCAATCGGCGGCGACGAGGGATCGGGAAATTGGCGTAGATCGAATTGCATGGCACTTCGATGCTGGATTTCTGTTTGGCGCTGCCGAACATCCACTTGGTTTGCTCAATGATGGTGGCACTGCCGAAAACCCGCCGAAGCAGAGGTTGAGCGGGGCACCCATATCATCGTTGACTCTTTCTTCCGTCTATAATGACCGTCGATCTTCACTCAAATCATTCTTGATCAAAGGCCTGCATGCCCCGATTTGACGTCACTTTCGCTGGAGAACTGAATCTCGACCTCATTCTTTATGGTCTGCCTGAAGAACTTGCGCCTGAGCGGGAACTGCTGGCCGATCGCATGATGCTCACGCTGGGCAGTTCTTCGGCCATCGTGGCCCACAACCTGGCGGCCTTGGGAAGCCGCGTGGGGTTCCAGTCACTGATTGGGGAAGACTCGCTGGGACAGATCGCGCTCGACCGGCTGGCCGAAGGTGGCGTAGACGTTTCACAGGTGCGGCGAAAACACGGGCCCACCACGACGGGACTGTCCGTCATTCTGCATCACACTGGCTGGCGCAACATTCTTACCTACTCCGGCACCATCGCCGAACTTTCTTTGAAGGATCTCGACTTCGAATATCTTTCAGATTCCCGTCACTTTCATCTTTCGTCACTCTATCTTCAGCAGGGCTTGCAGCCCAGCTTGGTCGAACTGTTTCGTCGGCTCAAGGCGGCAGGCCTCACTATATCGCTCGATACTAATGACGATCCGCAAGATCTCTGGGGCGGGGTCTTGAAAGATTTGTTGAAGTACGTCGACGTGCTCCTTCCTAATGAGCGGGAAGCCACCAGGATCACGGGAACAGACGATCCGGAAGCCGCTATTCGGCAACTTGCTGAGATGGTTCCACTGGTTGTGGTGAAACTCGGGCAGGAAGGCGCGCTGGCTCAGCGTGGTAAAGAACGCTTCACCAGTCCTTCGTTGAAGGTAACTGCGGTGGACGCGGTAGGCGCCGGCGACAGTTTCGACGCTGGCTTTCTGCACGAATACCTGCGAGGTTCAGACTTGCCCACTTGTCTGGCCAGTGGCAACCGCGCGGGCGCGCTGTCAGTAACTCTTCCGGGAGGAACTGAAGCGTTCCGCGACAAGGAATATCGAGAGCGCTTTCTGCGCCTACATGGCGGATAGGCACAACAGACGGGAACGATTTGTAGCGTTAGGTGGGCTTTACGGCTTCGAGGGACGAACGACGCTGGTGGCCTGGTGGGCCCAGCGCATGGCTTCGTTGTAGCTTTCAGACATAAAGTACAGCGACAGGTTAAGTTCTTTGCCCAGCTTGGTGACCAATTCCCAATTGCCAGCCTCTCTCGCAACCATGAGATCGTAGACAGGAGAGAGCGGAGTCCTGCCGCCCGTCTTGCCAATCAACAGTTGTGCCTTGGTGTCGGGATCCAGGGGCAACTGCTCGAGAATGACCCCCATCGGCGCTTCCAGAATCGCTCCCATCAAGGACAGCAGCCCCATCAGGTAGAGATCCGACTTAACATTTCTTAACTTGGGAGCGATGAGCTCGCAGAAACGCGCCCGGACCAGTGATGACAAAACCAGGTCGGAAGATTTGTCCTGGCCCATGACCATGGCAGTAGCCATTCGGATCCAGCGAACCAACTCCCGTTCTCCCAGCAGATTCAAACCGTGCCGGATGGAGAGAACCGGTGTCGTCAGGCCGAGCAAAGGCGAATTCATATAGCGCAACAACCGATAGCATAGCGACGGTTCGCGCTTGATCAGGTCTTCGATCTCGCTAAAATTCACATCGGTCTTTGCGATGGCTCGCAACAGGCGCAAGTAAGTGGCCTGGCTCGCTGGAATCTGCCGGGCGCGCAAATGTTCGACCTGGTGAAAAAAGTATCCTTGAAATTCCGTGAAGCCGCTCTTCTTTGCAGTGGCAAAATCCTGGCGGGATTCGACTCTTTGCGCCAGCATGCGGCATTGCCTGCTGGCGTAGCGGGAAACCATCGCCGTGCTGTCCGCGGTTGAGACTTTCTTGATATCGACTTTAATGAAGTCCGCGTAAGGGACGAGGGCCTGCCGGGCATCGCTGGGAACGAAATCATCCAGAGCGATCTGGTAGCCGCCGTCTTTGAGCCGCCGGCAGACCGCAACCACGGCTTCGTCGGCAGGGACGCTCTCCTGAATTTCCACTACAACCTCGGGGGGCAGCAGGGAGAAGTATTCCATCAACAACATCTGGTGGGTGCAGTCGATGAAGGCGCGGTGTCCGTCGCACAACACGCCCAGCCCGATTACGTTCAGGGTATCGATGATGGCGCTGGTCACGCCTTCGACGTCGGAGGCGACGCGAGTTTCATCTTCCGGGCCCTGGTGGAACAACAACTCGTAGCCCAGCACCTTCTCATCCGAGGCCAGGATCGGTTGCCGGGCCACATAAGGGATGGATTTCTGCGCGGAAGCTGCCTGTGCCTGGGTGCCCATGATCGCAAGCCCTTATCGGCGGCTTGGATTAGAAACTTTAACCAGGCATCGGGGGCAGGTGACTGTCGTCACCAGCCGTGGGTGGAGCAGCGCTTTAGCGCTGCAAGAAGTGCAGTGTTGTGCAGCGCCTTCAGCCGCTGAGTACCTCGGAGGCTAAAGCCCAACACACAAGAAGCGGTATATGCAGGCCTGAAGGCCTGCTCCACCCTCCGGTACTTTGGCAAAAAACGCTGGCCGCTACTTCGCGACCTCCAACAGCAGATGGTCTTTGAAGTCCGTTTTAAGCTTGGGGGCGAAATCCGCAGCCGCTTCTACGGTGCCCAGGTCTTTGCCGTCGGTGTAGTCGCGGACGTGGTAGCTGCCGGGAGTAAGCCCGCGCAGTTCGATCTCGCCCTTCCATGGACCGTTTCCAGGGGCGAAGAAGGCGTAGTACATCTTTCCGTCTTTTTCGATGGCGTAGGCTTCCGGGGAGTCGTATCCGTAGACGTATAGATTGCGGAACGTTCCCTTGGACAGCATCTTCTGGTTGTAGATATCGATCCACTTCTTCCAGTGCGCGTCCTTTTCGGGAGTCAGCGCCACGGCCTTGAATTTTGGGCCGGCATCGGGCCAGACGAACTTCGTTCCGACCACGCCGCCCACACCGATGGTCGAAGCAAAGTCTTCACCGTGTTCGCGCCAGTTGTTACCGATGCGATCCATGGTGGAAAGCTCGACGTGGTCGCCATAGACCGCGGATTCCGGTCCCAGCAGCGCTTTGTACATCTTGATGCGGCGACGAACCTGCACTGCGCCCACGGGATCCGCGGTGACCGCCTGATCGATGAATGGCAGCCAGGCCAGTGATGGCGGCGTGCCGCAAGGACAACTCTGGGTCACGCTCTCAGGCTTGAGAGCGCGGCTGGTTTGGAAAATCGTCTTGTACACGTCGGCCATGGCGTTGACAGAGTCTTGAGGCGACTTGTGATGGTGGGCCGGGTTGTAACACATGGGTGTGCTGTAAATGTTGTCCAGCTTGGAACCGTCGAAGCCCCATTCGCCGATGAATTTTTCGGTCAGTTTCTTGTAATACGCCTGCACCTCAGGCACGGCCGGACACAGCGTCGCCAGATCACGCGTCATGCGGGCGTGCTTTCCTTCTTTATCGAGGATCAGCCACTCCGGGTGCTCCTGCACAATCTTGGACACGATGTACTTGTGCGACTCCCACCGGCCCTGGCCGTCTTCCACGCCCAGCGGCAACCACCATAGCTGCACCAGAATTCCCTGTTTGTGGAAGTCGTCGTTCATCTTCTTGATTGAGTCGCCCGGAAATGTCTCGTTGCGGGGATTCCAGTCACCGTAGGTATCAAACCAGCGATCGTCGAGCGTCGCCCACTTGATGCCGAATTCTTTTAACTTCGGGACCGTGCCTAGCATCTGCGCGGGAGTGACGTTGAATTCGTAACCCCATCCGCACCAGCTCACGTTGTAGGCTTCGCTGGACGGTTTGGGGATTTCCCACCCTTCTTTCTGCAACACGCTCGACCACAGGTGCAGCGGCTCGTAGAAATCGCCGGAGTAGACGGAAACAAAACTGCGCGGCGTGGAATATGTTTCTCCAGCTTTGAGCGTGGTGTCAGCAGCAATGTCGATGCTGGCGTTGACACCATCTTTTTCTACCTTGACCGGAATCGACAGCGTGAGCGGCAAGGTTTCCACATGGCCAACCGCCTCGCCGACTGAACCCGTCCAGACGGCAACCACCGGGATGCCGCCACCATAGCCGCCTTTCACGTCCGCGCCCATCGCGTTCGGTTGGGCGAAGTTGCGGCCGAGCTTTATGACATCGTCTTTACCCCAGTCGTAGCTGGCGCCGTGGAAACTCCACATGTCATACGGTTGTGCCCTTTTGTCCGCCAGGCTGGCGTCGAATTTGTGTTGCTGCTCGAGCACGCGATCGATGTGAACATCTGCGGTACCAGCGTTCTTGTACTCTGCGCTGGAGAGCAGAAGATTGGGAAATGCGTCATAGACTTCGACTTGAAGCGTCCGCTGAATATTAGAGGCAGACGAATCCTGCGCATGCGCCGGAATTTCCAGTCGCTTGCCGCGGCCCAGCTTGCCCGGGCTGTCCACAACTTTAGCGGCCGAGAGATCCAGAGCGAACTGCACCGGTTTGCCGTCCTGCATCAGAACGTCACTCGCCCCGGCGCTTGGCTGGTCGAGCGTGAGCTTCTGATCGCCCTTCAGGAGCGACGCCTGGATGTAACCCGAAGGCAATATCTGGAACTCGGCAGAACTCGTCGTCAGGATGATCGGTCCGCCAGGCTTCACTTCGACTTTGATCTGTGAAGGCTCGGGCGCGGGAGTTTCAGTTTTCGCCGGTGGACGGCTGCAGCTGGCGCTCAGAAAAAGCAGCGGCGCGAACAAGGACAACATTTTGCCGGCCTGAATAGCGCCGAACCACGATTTTCTTGTGAGTCCCGGTTTCATTGTTTCGCTCCCTCGGATGATCACTTGGATAATCCCTTGAACTGTTTGAACATGCGTTCCGCATTCAGGTGATAGATCTTTTCCAGCACTGAATCCGGCAACGCCATGCCGTAAATCTCCCAACGACCCTGCCCCGGATATCCCCACGGATCGAAAGATTCGTCGGCTGTCTCGATCCAGCGGAAGAGATTGCGATACATCTCCTCATCCATTCCGTTGTCGGTGCCGAACATTACGCGGTCCTGATATTTCAAAAACAACTCGCGAGTTTGCCGCGGCTGCCGTCCCAGTTCAGCTTCCCGCGCTCCGAACTCCACCATCACGTTGGGATGCTCGTCGAGCATGCGCGCCACCCAGGGCAGGTTCTCCGGCCAGCCCATATGCAAGGAAACGAAACGGGTCTCGGGATGCCGGGCAAAGACGCGATTGCGCGCCTCCAGCAATTGATCAAGCTTGGGATATTCCGGAGCAGAAAAGCTCCAATCAGGATGCTCGTTCAATTCTTCGTAACGTTCATTCGTGCCGTCGGTGGGACGAAAGAAGGCTTCGGGATCGCCGCTGTGAATCGAAACCGGAATGCCCAGACGCCCGCACTCCTGCCAGATGGGATCGATCCGCGGATCGTCGATTGCGATCAGTTTGCCGTTCTTGTCGCGCGCACCAAGGCCGAGGTCTTTCAATACTTTCAGCCCGCGTGCGCCGCGGCTGACGGCATCGTCCAGTTGGCGAACCATCGCCTGGCTGAAATCGGGCTCGTCAATTCTGCTCCAGTCGATCTGGGTAAAGACGATGAACCGCCCCGGATACGGCTTCACCATCTCATCGATGACATGCTGTAATTTGTCGCCCCACAAGCCGGTCAGGATGATCACGGTTTTTACGTTGGTGGCGTCCATGATCTCGACGACGCGTTTCGGGTCCATGTGTTCGTCGATGCCGAGAGCGTCGTTGATGTGATTGTGTACGTCGATGACGTAGAACTTCGCTTTCGGGACCTGGTGCACAGGCACGTGCAACATGGAGACAGGATGAAAATCCTTGAGCAGCAGCGTCTTCTTTTGATCCGCGTCAGCGGCGGCTTTGTAGCCGATCTGGGACTGATCGGATGATGGGGCTGTGGTCTGAGCCCAGGAAGTGCAGGCATAAAGAAAGAATGGAAGCACCCATTTCGCCGTCCGATTCATATCCCTCTCCGGTCTGCCGCATACACGTTAAAAAGCGCCAGCGGCCACGTCAGGATAACGAAAGCAAAAGCAAGTAATCGTAACTATACAACAGTAGGCTGGTTTGGGTAGCGCAAAACTTATGCAGCCCCAAGTGCCACTGACCGTAACCAAAAGTGAAGGTTCTTGCGGGCACTTTTTGTGAGAGAGCGCCTCTTTCCGCTATGCGATGCAATGCTTGCGAGGCTCCGATGCTTGTGCTACTACTCGCTCGGGGATCAATCGCAGCAAGGCCGCAGACGCCGAGCAGATGGGCGCATGGGATGTCCCGGAAGAACCGCGAAAGCTCGGAGACCTTATGTTTCTGGATCGAATTGTCGGGCCTTTATCCGACTTGGAAGGACGGAGTTGGGACGCTTCCCACATTCTCTCGCTGGTCCGACAGCGCACTGAACATTACGCTGCGCTCGGCTTCAAGCGCGGCGACCGGGCATTCCTGCATCACGGAAACACGCTCGAGTTTTTTGTTGATCTCCTCGCCGTCTGGGAACTGGGAGGCTGCGCGATTCCGATCGATGGCCGGTTGACGGCCTTCGAGGTAGAAACTCTTGCGGGCGCAGCGAAACCGCGCTTCTCGGTGTGGAAGGGCGAGCCGGAGAGCGGACTTTCCGCTTCTCTCGCTGCGTTGGGCGTTACGGTGTTGACTGGCTGGGACGAGAAGATCGTTTCAAGAACATCGCAATTCAATCAGAAAAGCGCTGGATTCCTGCTTGATGACGAAGCTCTCATCCTCTTCACTTCAGGCACGACCGGAAAACCAAAAGGGGTGGTGCACACTCATCGTTCGCTGCGGGCGCGCTGGATGAGCCTGCGTCAGAGCCTTGGCCTGGATTCGTATTGCCGCACTCTTTGTCTTCTGCCCACTCATTTTGGCCACGGACTTATCTGCAACTGCCTCTTCCCCTGGCTTTCGGGACAGCATCTTTTCGTCGGCCCTCCATTTCGGCCGGATGTGATCATGCGGCTGGGAGCGATTCTCGATCAGAATGCGATCACTTTCATGTCATCCGTGCCGCCGATCTGGAAGCTGGCGCTCAAGACCACGAAACCGCCGCAGTCGCGAACGCTGAAACGAATTTTCTGCGGGTCGGCGCCGCTTTCGGCCGCGCTTTGGAAATCAGTACAGCAATGGAGTGGAACCCAGCAGGTATTCAATGCTTACGGCATCACGGAAACTGGAAGCTGGCTGGCTGGAACCACCGTCCCGGATTTCGTTCCCGAAGATGGCCTGATCGGGGAAGCATGGGGAGGCGTCATCAGCATTTTGAAAAGCAAGAGCACAGGCGTCGCGCCCGGATTCGCGGAGCCCTGCAAACCGGGAGAATCAGGCTACGTATGGGTGAACACGCCGGCCCTCATGCGAGGCTACCTCGATCGTGACGATCTAACTCGTGAAGTGGTAGCCCAGGGATGGTTTGTAACCGGCGATATCGGTCTCGTGGATGAGACCGGTTTTCTTTACCTGCGTGGGCGCGAGCGCGAGGAGATCAACAAAGGTGGGATGAAGATCTATCCCAGCGATATCGATGCCGTGATCGAGCGTTTTGGGGAAACCACCGACGTTTGTACTTTTGCTTTCGAGGAACCGCTCCAGGGCGAGGACGTGGGTATCGCGGTGGTGCTGCGTTCCACGAACGAAGCCGCGTTGCGTCGCCTCTACGAGTGGGCAACATTTCACCTGGGCAAACACCAGTTACCCCAGCGCTGGTACATCGTAGACGAGATTCCTCGGACCTCGCGCGGCAAGGTGAACCGCAGTACTGTCGCGGAACGATGCGCGAGTTTCAAGACCATCGACTTCCGCGCGCTTATGCGTTGAGAGATTTGAAATTTTCATTGGCAAATTCTGTAGCAGGGAGCGAAGTTCAAGGTGTCAACTCGTGATGATGTGATCGCGCTGATCGAGAGTTGGAATCTGACCCTGCCGAAAAACTGGGATGGCGATACTTCGCTCGTGCGCTCCGGCATCATTGACTCTCTTGCTCTCTACCAATTGATTCTCTGGATCGAAGAGCAGGTGGGAAAGCCGGTCGATCCTACGAAATTCGATCTGGCCAGCGAACTGGATACCGTCACCAGCATCACCAGTTTTGTGGAGAAGAATCGTGGCCGGTGAGACGACGGGGATGGCGGACGAGTACGAGATCGTACGTTATCGCCCGACTCACAAGTCACAAGTGGCAAAGCTGCAAACTCATCTCTGGAGCAGCGATTCCAAGCTGGCGGCGCGGTATCTAGAGTGGAAGTACGAAGAAAATCCTTACGCAAAAGAGCCGGTGATCTATCTCGCTTTTCGTAGCGGCGAACTGGTGGGTATGCGAGGATTCTACCCGTCCAAATGGGAATTGGGGTCGCCGCGGGAAACACATTCACTACTGGTGGCCGATGACGCGGTGATCGTGCCCAGCCAACGCAACCGCAGACTCTCCACCGTGATCATGCGAGCGGCTTTCGAGGATCTGGCTAAAAGCGGTCACGAGTACGTCCTCAACCTGACCGGGAGCCCGGTCACCGTTGTCAGTTCACTCGCCATGGGATGGCAGAGTGCTGGCCCGCTTGAACCCATCAGTCTGGAGGCAGGATTGAACCTTGCCCGGCAGGGCCGGCGGTTGCTGAAGGGCACGGCGTTTGGGCGTAGGTATGCGGAAAGCATTTTTCTCCGGTCGCCCGCAGAGCGCGATCCGTTCAACCACCTTGATCGAATGTCATCCCGGCAAAAGGCGAATGCGATCTCAATCGAGCGCGAGGCGCGTCCCGATGCCATGGCCGCACTGGTGAACCGCCTTGGCCATGACGGGCGTATCCGGCACGTGCGAGATCGCGAGTTTTTTGCCTGGCGCTTTCGAAACCCTCTAAGTATTTACCGTTTTCTGTACTGGGGAACCTCACAACTGGAGGGGTATCTGGTGCTCAAGTGCGAGCATTCGACTACACCGAATCCATCCAAGGTCAGGATCGTCGATCTCGAGGGCACTTCGGCCGCAATTCGATCCGAATTGCTGGACGCCGCCATAGATCGTGGACGGTTTCGGGAATTCTTCGCATGGTCTGCAACCCTATCGGAAGAGACTCGGGATCACCTTGCGACCCGAGATTTCAAGGCGGCAGAGCTTGATTTGCGGGCGCGTGGGTGTCCTTGCGTGCTGGTCAAGCGGATCTCGAATCAAACCAACGGCAGCAAGTGGATGTTGGGCAATCACAAGCTCACCGACCTGGCGGACTGGGACATGCGCATGCTGTACACCATGGCCGGATAAATGAACTGTGACGTTGGCGCCCCCCCGGTCCGCAGATGTGGGAGGGACGCCCACCCGACAGCCGGCCAGAGGGCGGCGCTACCAAGTCATACGCCACTCTTCCATGAGAGTCCGGATTGAGGAATCGAAAAGATGCGTGTTTCGCTCAGACCTCACACGTGTTCCCGGTCCTGTGCGAGAATAGTACCAACCGCAAGCTGGTTTTCTGCATCTTGATACTGGCGAGTATTGCTCGTCTGGAGAAGTGAAAATGGGATCACGTAAAGATAAAGTTCTTCTAAATATTCTGCTGGGGACGGGCGTATATCTACTCGATTCGTGGCGGAATCGCATGGGTGGAACGGTGGAAGAGTTCCGCTCAAAAGCACAAGATACATATGAGACCGCAGCTGACCGCGTCAGCCGTGCGAGTGACGTTATCCGGGGCGAAGACAGCAACGTTCTGGGAACGGCCGCAGCCGCCCTGTTGGGGTTGGGCATCGGCATTGGAGTAGGTTTGTTGTTGGCTCCGGCAAGCGGCGAAGAAACCCGCAGCAACCTGGCCAGCAAGGCCCGCGACATTCGCGATCGCGTTTCGTCACGAGCCGCGGCAGCCACCGGCGACTAGTCTCGGCAGACACGATTTGTGTGGGACCGGGTCTCCGACCCGGTCGGGCGGCCTGAAGGGCCGCAGTTTGTTTTTTGGAGACCTTCTGCGGCGCTTCGCACCGCTCGACCGGGTCGGAGACCCGGTCCCACACGGCCAACGGCGGTTGCTTCCTCCGCTAGAACTTGCGCTTGTAGTGAATGGGCCATTGGACTGTCCAGGTTTTGCCGCCGTCTTTCGATCCTTCCCAACTCCAGTCAAACTCGTCATGTGCAATGTTCTTGAACACCATGCGCTGCAAAGCTTTAGTCCCATTGGGACCAGCAGCCTCGCGAGCTAGCACCATCTGTCCATCCTTGAATTCGCCTACAAAATCCAGGTAGCCGCCTTCGTTGTCGACCCAGGTTTGCTTCCACTTACCACCGCGGATGTCGAAAATAGAAACACTCTGTCCCCGTAAATGCATGGCATCGCCACCCGAGAAATTCTCCTGAACGATGCAGCCATCGAGGATTCGCTTGATGCTGTTCGTCCCGTGCGCGGTTTCGCCAGGATTGTTTCCGGGCCAGGTAAGCTCCCAGTCGCCGACCCAGAATTCGAGCTGCTTCTGTTCCGGTTCTGAGCAGGGCTTCGGTTGGGCTGCATTGTTCTGCCGGGCGGCAGCCAGGCACGTGAGGGCGAGGAGGACCAGGATTATCTTGCAGCTTCTCAAGGTTTGCGTCATTGCATCTCCGCAGAAGTGCTTGCGATCAGACGGCCCGGCCCAGGAAACGGTAGCAAGCTGATTCCACAGACCAGGTGTTTCGTGCTTGTGATAAACCTTTATTCTTGACGCTCAATCACGCCATCGTCCTGCTTGTCGCCGGCATTCTTGGCGGGGCCCAGAACGCGGTCGCGGGCGGAGGCAGCTTCGTTGCTTTTCCCGCGCTTCTGTTCATGGGCGTACCGCCGATCCCGGCGAATGCCACCAACACACTGGCGCTGTGGACCGGCGCGGCCGCCAGCGGAGGCGCGTACCGCAACCATCTTGATGTGCCCCGGCGGGTATTGCTGCCCCTGCTGCTCACCAGCCTGATCGGCGGAATCGCGGGTGCTGTTCTGCTGCTCCGCACCCCAGCACATACTTTTATGCGCGCCTTGCCCTGGTTGATGCTGGGAGCAACGCTACTATTCACCTTCGGTAAACACCTGGCAGGCAACCGGGTTTCGAGCGTCGGGCACGACGCGACCGTAGCGGCCATCGTGGGAGCGTCCATTTTCGAATTGGGGGTGGCTGTGTACGGCGGCTATTTTGGTGGCGGCATTGGCATCGTCAATCTGGCCATGCTGGCGGCTGTCGGCATGACGAATATCCATGCCATGAACGCCCTCAAAAGCATCCTCGGAATCACCATCAACGGCATAGCCGCGTTGGTGTTCGTCTTAAAAGGGGCGATTTATTGGCCGCAAGCCGTCGTTATGACTATCGGCGCGTTGCTGGGCGGATATTTCGGGGCGCATTACGCGCAGAAACTACCCCAGGCGTGGATACGAGGGTTTGTGATTCTTGTGGGAACAGGGATGACGGTTTACTTCTTTGCGAAGGCTTACTGAGTAAATCCGGACGAGCTCCGCCCGTCCGGAATCGTTCCTTTTGCTACTGCAAGGGCTCGGACATGTGTTCGTGCACGATCATCCACTTGCCCGCCTGCTTCTCGAAGATTAAGGTCCAGCGCAGGACAGCCATTTCGTGTTTGCCAGCGGCGGTGAGTGCGTCTTCCTTTACCGTGCTCGTGGTCCAGGTCAGATTGCCGTCGGTGTGGATCTGGGTGTCGTCATTGAGCGTGAGCTTTAAGCTCTTATATGCCTTCAATACTTCGGTGACGCCCTTCTGATACTCACCCCAATTGCTGTATTTCAGGGGAGCGATGTCGAAGAAGTTGTAGTCGCCCTGGTCGTAGTATTGGGCCATGTTGGCAACGTTCCCGGCACCCCATCCGTCGAGAATCTTCTGCAGATAGGCTTTGTCCGGGGCAGTCGGCGGGACGACCTTCTTCTTGGGCTTGTGTGCCGCAAAGCTGGAAAGGGTCAGTGCGAGTACACACAACAGGGTCAGTAAGAAGCGCTTGTGCATTGCAGTTCCTCCAATATGGCGAGGAATTGTCGCATAGGACGGCGGAAAGCTCAAAGCCAGTGGCCCTTTTGAGCTCCACCGACGGGCGGCGGCCTGCAAATTCATGAACCACAAAGGACACGAAGGTCCACGAAGGAACTCCGAACCCGGAGAGCCAGTTTGACGCTTTTCCACAGCACACGCTAAAATAGTTGAGTTTGCCTGTACTCACGGTTCCGTTCTGGAGCCGCCCCGCATTCGTTGCCGAAAGCGCCGACGCGGAAAGCAAGCACAGGAAATTCAGAAGGTTCCCCGCAATCGCGCCAGGCGCGACGGGCACAAGATTGGACGGAGGCATAAGTATGTACGCGGTCATCCGCGCCGGTGGTAAACAGTACCGGGTGGCGCCCGGCGATGTAATACGGCTCGAGAACCAGGGCAACGGCACCGACGGAAAGATCGAGTTCAACGACGTGCTGGCCGTCTCCGGAGAGGCTGGTCAGATCGGCCGCCCGCAATCCTCAGCGCTTGTGACCGGCGAGGTGATGGAGCAGGGCCGCGGCGCGAAAATTCTGGTGTTCCACTACAAGCGCAAAAAGCAGTACAAGAAACTGCGCGGACATCGCCAGGGATACACGGCAGTGCGCATCACAGAGATCGCATTCGACGGGCAGAAATTCACTGCTCCGGCGCTTCCCAAGAAAGAAGCAAAGCCGAAGAAAGTGAAGGCGGAAGCAGAAGAAGCTCCGAAGGCGGAGGCGAAAGCAGCGAAGAGTCCGGCGAAGAAAGCTACGGTTAAAAAGGCAGCACCCAAGAAATCAGCTCCAAAAAAGAAAAAGTAACGCCAGATTTTGAAACAAGAAACCAGAAACTGGAAACTGAAAATCAATGGCACATAAAAAAGGTCTAGGCAGTTCACGAAACGGACGCGACTCTAACGCGCAGCGATTAGGCTTCAAGGCTTTCGGCGGACAAGTTGTCCCCGGCGGGACGATCATCGTGCGGCAGCGCGGCACGCGGGTCAAACCCGGTCTCAACGTCGGGCGCGGCAAAGATGACACTTTGTTCGCCAAGATCAGCGGCCGCATCAAATTCATGGACAAGGGTTCGATGGGTAAGTTTGTCATGGTCGAGCCGCTGGAAGCGAAGTAGCAGTCCGAAGATCAAAGCAGGGTCGCCTGAGAAGTCACGCGGCCAAAGCCTCGGCGCGGGCCGGGGCATTTTTATTTCAGCTGTCAGCTATCAACTCTGCTTTCAGTGAAAGCGATTCTCTGCCGAGCTTTGCTCGACTGGGCGGGTGGGGCACCCGCCCCTACGTGGTTTGTGGTGGCTGACGACTGACGACTGACAACTGTGTTCATAGATGAAGCCAAAATTCGGGTCAAGGCTGGGGACGGTGGGAATGGCTGTATGGCTTTCCGCAGGGAGAAGTTCGTCCCGCGCGGCGGACCGTCTGGTGGCGACGGTGGCAAGGGCGGCGATGTCATCATGGAGTCCAGCGAACGCCACAACACGCTGGTGCATTTCCGCTTCAACCCTGAGTACAAGGCGCAACGCGGACGCCACGGTGAAGGTTCCAACCGCACCGGCCGTGAGGGTGTGGACGTCCTGCTGAAAGTTCCGGTGGGTACGATTCTGTACGACGACGAAACTGGAGAGAAGATACATGACTTCTCTCGCTCCGACGATCGCATTGTCGTAGCTTGTGGCGGGCGGGGCGGACGCGGCAATGCGCGCTTTGCGACCTCGACTCACCAGGCCCCGCGTGAGCATGAACCCGGGCGGCCCGGCGAGGAGCGCGTGTTCCGCCTGGAGCTAAAGCTTCTGGCCGATGTTGGACTGGTCGGCTATCCCAACGTCGGCAAGTCCACGTTGATCTCCGTCATCTCAGCGGCCAGGCCGAAGATTGCGGACTATCCCTTCACCACCCTTCAACCCAATCTCGGCGTGGCGGTTGTTGGCCAACCACCAGATGAGAAAAGCTTCGTAGTAGCGGACATTCCCGGGCTGATCGAAGGCGCGCACACCGGTGCCGGACTAGGCACGCAGTTCCTGCGACACATCGAACGCAACCGCTTGCTGGTGCACATGGTGGACGTGTCGGACTCCAGCGGAAGGCCTGATCCGGTAAAAGATGTAGAAGTGATCGCCGAAGAACTTGCCAGCTTTGGCGCTCATCTGGAAGACAAGCCGGTGATCATGGTGGCTTCCAAGATTGACGTTGCGAACAAAGAGAAATTGGCTAAGCTCAAACGCTATTGCAAGAAGCAAAAGCTGGAGTTGTATCCGATCTCAGCCGTGACCGGCAAAGGGATCGACGATCTGAAGTACGCGATCTCGGAAAAAGTAGAAGAACTTCGAATGCAACCAGTCGAAGCTGCCAGCTAATGTACCAACTGAGAACTGAGATTTAGAAAGTGAGATCTGGTTTTTATACAGATCCCTTGTATAGATCCTCCACCGCCCGGTGCACCCGATCCGAAAGCTCCTCCATATTGCGCAAGGTGTAGCCCTCCGTTGAAATGGGCTTACCTACCCGCATCTCCAGCGGCCGGCACTTGATGTGATAAGTGTTCATAGGCAGCAGTTCGAACGTTCCCACCAGCGCGACCGGCACAACATCCACCTGCGCCTTGATGGCCAGAAATAACGCACCCGGCAAGAACGGCTTGATTTCACCGTCGGGCGTGCGGCCGCCCTCGGGGAAAATCACGAAGGGCATACCACTTTTTAGACTCTTAAGTGCAGCGCGGATGCTGCCGATCGATCTCGCGGGGTTCTGCTGGTCGACACAAATCTGCCCTGAGCGATTGAGATGCCATCCCACAATCGGATAGGCCAGCAGCTCTTTCTTGAACGCAATACGGAACTCAAAGGGCAGATACACGTACAGCACAGGAATATCGAGCGCGGAAGCGTGATTGACGGCGTAGACCTGGGGCTTCGAAGTATCGACCGCATCCAGCCCGGTCACTTTTGTGGGCGAGGCAATCGTCTTCATGATCAGCCAGGACCAGAAGCGGGCGAAGCCATGCAGGATGCGTCCCTGATTTCCAGAAAGCGACACGGGAACGGAAATAATTCCGAGGACTACGGTGTACATCCAGATGAGAGGATCGAAGATGAAATAGGAGCGCAGGCGGCTGAGCCAACCGTAGTGCCGGGAATCGGCCACAGTCAACGGTTGCGCCGGGGTGGCTGTCTCCGCCAGTTCCGTCGGGCTATCCATCTCGAACGGTGTTTTCACGGATGGCACTGCCTGTTTAGATGCGCGCGCCGAGCAGTCGCATCGCCTCTCCTACAATGTATATCGATCCGGTAATAACCACCACGCTATCTGGTCGAGCTCCGGTTTTTGCCATTTCGATAGCGGCAGCGACGTCTGTGGCCTCTTCGATCTGGGTCGACGTCCGAGAGGCCGCTTCCCGAATCTCTTCGGGACTGGCCGAGCGGGGATTGTCGGCGCGAGTGGCAATCACTCTGTCTGCCAGCGGAAAGAGGATCTCAGCCATTTCGCCGATGGCTTTGTCCCGCATCGCGCCAAAAATAAAAGTCAGCGAGCGATCGGGATATCCAGCGGACAGCGTCGACCGCAGCGCCCATGCTCCGGCCGGATTGTGGGCCACATCAAACACATACTCGGGCGGGCCGCCGCTGGGGGGGAGCACCTGGAATCGTCCCGGCCAGTGCGTCTCGCGAATGCCTCGTTCGATCGAGGACGCTGTCACCGGAAAGCCTTGTCGGCCCAGCTCCTCCGCAGCCGCAATCGCCAGTGCGACATTTCTCAACTGATGCCGCCCCAGCAGGGGAGTCTCGACAATGATCTGCTCGCCCATTACCTGCATGGGATAGCGGGAGACAGGTGTTTTGGCCGCGTTGTCCGCACGGTATTCGCTGCTGGCTGGACTCACCGGCGGCACATACGGCACCGCATTCACTGCCCGCGCCCCCCGTTCCAGAATCGTGTTCCCGATAACGTCGTTGGCCTGGGGTTGCTGGGGCAGCGTGACCACTACTCCGCCTGGACGGATAATTCCTGCCTTCTCGGCCGCGATCTCAGCCACGGTATCGCCCAGGTATTTCTGATGGTCGAGTGAGATATCGGTGATGACACTGATTCGCGGCTCCACCACGTTGGTCGCATCCAGGCGCCCGCCCATTCCAACCTCGAGCACTGCGATTTCTACCCTCCGGCGCGCGAAATGCTCGAATGCAATCGCGGTCAACATCTCAAAGAAGCTGGGATGCCACGGCAATTCGTTCTCACTCACCAGACGTTCTGCCGTGCGATCTACCAGGTCGTGGACCAGGGCAAAGTCGTCATCGCTGATCTGCTGTCCATCGATTCGAATGCGCTCGTTGATCCGAACCAGGTGCGGAGAGGTATAAAGCCCCGTGCGCGATCCCGAGGCTTGCAGAATCGACGCCAGTGTCGAGGCGGTCGAACCCTTGCCATTCGTTCCGGCGATCAGCACGCTCGGGAAACGCCGCTCCGGATTGTCCAGCGCCCCGAGCAATACGCGCATGTGCGCCAGATCGAACTTGTGCGAAGGCGTTTGGGCCAGTTCGTGGCCCAAGGCGAACATGCGAGCAATGGCGGTTTGGTAGGACAAAGACAAGCTCTCAGCCTTCAGCTATCAGTTTTCAGATTGTTAGTTTGCAGCTTTGGATTCAGCTTTGCCACCGGACTGCAGTCAAAGTGGATGAAGAGACCTCGAACGGACATGAAACCGGGTTGGCTGAAAGCTGACGGCCGAGCTGACAGCTGGGTTTAAGCTGACGTCTGACGTCCGACGACTGACGACTGGTTTCCAGACTGGTCCATGAAGTCCAGCGCCCGCGAGATATACGACTTCAGCTGGCGTCGGTGGACGACCGCGTCGAGCATGCCGTGCTCTAGCAGAAACTCACTGCGCTGAAAGCCTTGGGGAAGCTTTTGGCGGATCGTCTGCTCGATCACTCGGGGACCAGCGAATCCGATCAGGGCCCCCGGTTCAGCGATGTTGAGGTCGCCTAACATGGCGAATGATGCTGTCACGCCTCCAGTCGTCGGGTCGGTAAGGATGGAGATAAACGGCACCTTGGCTTCATCCAAGCGCGCCAGCGCGGCTGAAATCTTGGCCAGCTGCATCAGGCTGATGACGCCTTCCATCATGCGGGCTCCGCCCGAAGCGGACACGATGACGATGGGCGCCTTTGTTTCGGTAGCCTGCTCAATAGCTCGGGTGATGGCCTCACCGACGACCGCTCCCATGCTTCCACCGATGAAGGCGTATTCCATCGAACTGACGATTACCGTGCGCCCGTTCAACTTGCCGCGGGCATTGATCACCGCGTCTTTCAGCCCGGTGTCGGCCTGGGCTTGCTTCAGGCGCGCCGAGTAGGCCTTGAGGTCCACAAACTTCAGCGGATCGGTCGAGGCCAGGTTGGCGTCGGAAACCTCGTATTCATTGTCATCCAGAAGCTGGGCCAGGCGGGTGCGCGCATCGATCTTGAAATGCCGGTCGCACTTGGGACAAACATTGAGGTTCTCTTCGAGATCCTTCTTCCAGATGATCTGGCGGCAGGTGTCACACTTCACCCACAGCCCCTCGGTGCGAACCTTGCGCTCGCCCGAAGTATCCAGCTCACCGGCTTGTCGCTTGAACCATGCCATAAATCAGTCGTCGGTCTTCAGTGGTCGTCAGTCTTCAGCCGCACGTCGAAATCTTTGCTAGCTAGGGCCGGCCCAAGGCTGACGACTAAGGACTGACGACGGTTCTTTAGTATTCGATCCCTCTCTGCGCCATTACGCCTTTTTCGTACGCGTGCTTGACCTGGCGCATTTCGGTCACGGTGTCGGCGACCTCGACAATTGTCGGATGGGCGTTCCGGCCGGTCAAGATAATGTGCACCATTTCGGGTTTGCTCTTCAGAGTCTCTACTACCTTGGCCGGGTCGAGCATGCCGTAACTGATGGCGTAGTTGATCTCGTCCAGGATGACCAAGTCCCAAGTGCCGGAGTTAATCGCCTGGGCTGCTTCCGTCCAGGCTTCTTCCACCATGCGGACGTCTTCCGGGTCGGGCTTCTCGGCTCCAACTTTCACGAAACCGCGGCCCATCTGCTTCATGACGAACTTGTCGCCAAAGGCCTGAACCGCGTCCAGTTCGCCGTAGTGCCATGATCCCTTCAAAAACTGCAGCATCAGGACACGCATGCCTTGGCCCACCGCCCGGAGCCCTGTCCCCATGGCGGCGGTGGTTTTGCCCTTGCCGGGACCGGTATTCACGATGATGAGACCACGGCGGATGTCCGACATACCGGCGAATCTCTGATTGTACCTGTTCCGGCGAATGTGGGCGCGAGCGTCCCGCTCGTGCAGACGAGCTCCCCGGAAACCTGCAGCCCTCGGATGGCGTCATGCTGAGCTTGCGAAGCATCTTGCGTGGAGCGTAAGTGCTCGGGCCTACGACCGTAGCGATGCGCGCAAGATCCTTCGGGACTAAAGCCCCAGAATGACGCCTTGGAAAAGGCGGATTTTAGATTTCGCCGTTAAGTTGAAGATGGTCTATATCGCTGATACTAAATGGGAAAAGTGCGGCGAAAGAAAAAGCACGGGCCGCTGCGCCCGTGCTTCTTGTCTTCTAGGGGTCTAACGAGGAGAACGCAACCTACGGCATCTCAATAACGGAGCGAAGGTCCACCTTGGGATCGGATATCTGCGACTTCTCGTCCCCGATCAACTGGATGGTAACCCGCAACGCATTGATCTCTTTCTTGACCTGGGCGACTTCTTTTTCCTTGGTCTTCAACACTTCAAACGGATTCTTCATTTCGAAAGTCCTTTAAGGGGAGGGCTGAATACCCAGCGATCTTTTGCTGACTTCCCGACTCTAAACCTCACGGGTAATCAGGGGAACGTCACGAAGGTACACGCCTGAATTCGTGGATTTCCTCAGTGTCCGAGATGATAGGGGTGAGACTTTAGGATGGTGAACGCACGATACAGCTGCTCCAGCAGAACGACTCGCGCCAGTTCGTGAGCCAGCGTCATCTTGCCCAGCGAAAGCACCAGTGTGGCCGCCTGGCGAGCTTGATCCGAGAAGCCGTCAGCTCCGCCTACTGCAAACAGAAGAGCCAGGGGATTCCGATCCTGATAGTCGCCTAGAAATTTTGCCAGCTCTTCCGACGAGAGCTGCTTGCCGCGTCCGTCGAGCAGAACCAATGTGTGGCGGGGACGGGCATTCGGGGCAGAGAGTTTCAATAGCGCTTCTTCGTCTTTGAGGGAGGAGCCTTCGACCTCGACGTAACGCGACACACGCTTTAGGTACTCATCGGTCAGAGACTGGATGGCGGGTTCTTTGGTCTTGCCGATCCAGGCAACTTTAAGTTTCACAGCTAGGATTTAACCACAGAGGACACGGAGGACACAGAGGACAACCCCCTGGCTAGGCTCGCTTTTTTCTTACTCCGCGTGCTGCCGTCCGTTTTGGTTTCGCATCCACCAATTCGGCTGGCTCCATGCGGCGGGCCGACTTCCAGAGCCGTTCGAGGTCGTAAAACTTGCGCGCCTTCTCCGAGAAAACGTGGACCACGAAGTCGACATAGTCGATCAAGACCCACTCAGCTTGCCGGTAGCCCTCGGTGTGGGCCGGCCGCAGTCCGGCGCCCTTCAGCCGTAGTTCCACTTCGTCTGCAATGGCCTGGACTTGCCGGGGATTGGTACCGCTGCACACTACGAAGTAGTCGGTGAACGCTCCCGACCCTTTTTCCAGTTCCAAGATGGTGATTTCTTCTGCCTTTTTGTCCAGGCAGGCACGGATGGCTTCGGAGACCTGTAGTTTTATCATTCAGTCGTGATTCGCAGTCTTCAGTCGTCGGTTGTCGGTCGTTAGCCATTCCATTGTAGCTGAGGTTTCGCGCAGCAGCATCGGCCGCAGGAACAACAATCCACCAAGAAAGTATGGATTGGCCGATGACTGACGACCGATGACCGACGACTATAAGTACAGTCCTTCCTTCTTTATGTACTCCTCGATGGGCGCATCCACGAACTTGCGCAGCGGCTTCTTCGCTACCACCGCCTCACGGATCGCCGTGGCGGAGACTGACTGGTGCACATTTTCCAGGAGGTGAATGGTGGCTCCACTCACCACGAGGTCTCCCTTGGCGGGTTGTTTGGCGAAAGGCTGGCTGACGGATTGCGGAGGACGAATCTTTTCCGGTAGGGCGTTGGCTACGTCCGCGAGGGAATATCCGGGGCGGCTGGCCACGATGAACTCGACTTCGCGAAACAGGGCTTCGGCTTGGTGCCAGTGCGCGATTTCGGCGAAGGCGTCGATGCCGATCAGAAAGAATACCCGGTCGATTTTTTTCAAGGATTCTTTCAGGCGTTTTACCGTGTCAATGCTGTAGTTCGCGCCGGGGACCGCTTCTTTTGAGGCTTTCCCTTTTGCAGCAGGAGGCGCCACTACGCCAGGAGCCTCCAGAAGCGACGGCACAAACGCTTTCTCGCCCACCGTGGCCAGCACCACCATGGCATAGCGGTGAGCAAACGAAGAGATTGGCCGCTCCTGTTTGTGAGGAGGAACATTGGCGGGGACAAAGTAGATGCGTCCCAGTTCAAAGCGCTCTTTCGCGGCGCGCGCCAGGGCCAGATGTCCGTGATGGATGGGATCGAAGGTTCCGCCGAAGAGGCCAATATTCATGGGCCCATAGTTTCCGGTTTCCTGCGCTTGTGTGCAAGTCTGGTGTAGCAGACCCTTTGCGTCCTTTGCAAAGAAACTCCCAAAATCGCGTTGCTCGCTGACCCTCTCAGGTTGCCTCCGCTTCACAATTCGCACGGTCAGGCCGATTGGCACATCGCTGTATGAACTCCCGTAACTCGCGCTATCCCATTGCGGGAATTAAATTTGACTCATGCGAGCGAAGCTCCCCCTTCTACTTCGCAAACGCAGCATCACTCCGGCTCGGGCCCCAGTCCTCCGATACGGCGTCGCTGTTCTCAGCATCATTCTTGCCCTGATTCCAGCCTTCCTGCTCGCCGACGTTGTGGAGAGCCGTCTGGTCGTGTTCGCGGTCGCGATCATGGTCAGCGCCTGGTATGGCGGATGGAAGCCGGGCGTGGTCGCAACCTCTTTTGCCCTCACCGTCAGCGCGTATTTTTCTTTTGCTGGCGCGCGAAGCCCAGCCGACTATCGCCGGGCCATCATTCATCTCGCGCTCTTTGTATTCGTCGCCGGACTGATTTGTTCCTTCAACGCCGCCTTGCGCTCGGCGCAAGAGGGACTGCGCCGCTCCGAAGTCAACTTCAGGTCGCTAGTGACTCACGCTCCGTACGGGGTGTGCCGCTGCGATTCGGCCGGCATTCTTCTGGACGTGAACCCCGCGCTGGTTGCCATGTTGGGATACGGTTCCGCCGCAGAACTTGTGGGCCGCAACCTGGCCAACCTGTATTCCGATTCACAACAGTGGTTTGTCCTGGCTGACTACCTGCGTCTGTTGGAGAAATTCCAGGGTTTGGCCGGAGACTGGCTGCGCAATGACCGGACCATCGTCAGCGTGCGCCTCTCTGGACGCGCCTTCCGCGACGAACGAAATACCATCTTCTTCGAACTCTTCGCCGAGGACGTCACCGAACGCCGCGCTCTCGAGCAGCAGCTTCGCCAGGCCCAGAAGATGGAAGCCATAGGCCGGCTGGCCGGCGGCATCGCCCATGACTTCAACAACCTGCTGATGGTGATCTCGGGATACTCCGAGTTCCTGCTGGAACGCATCGGCAACGATCCGGAAATGAGAGGACACACACGGGAGATCGCCAACGCCGCCGAACGCGCCACCTCTCTCACCCGTCAATTGCTCGCCTTCAGCCGCAAGCAGATGCTCGATCCCAAGATCGTGGACCTGAACAGCGTGGTTTCCGAGAACGTGAAGATGCTGACCAGGCTGATCGGCGAAGACATTGATCTGGTCATGGTTCCGGGGCAGGAAATTGGCGCGGTCAAAGCCGATCCCGGACAGATCGAGCAAGTCATCATGAACCTTGCGGTCAATGCCCGCGACGCCATGCCGAAGGGCGGGAAGCTGACCATCGAGACGGCCAATGTCACCCTCGACGCGAACTACGCCCGCTTCCACGCTCCGGTGAAGCCCGGAGACTACGTCATGCTCGCCATCAGCGACACCGGCATGGGCATGGACGCCGAAACCCAGGCTCACATCTTCGAGCCCTTCTTCACGACCAAGGGACTGAAGGGAACGGGACTCGGGCTGTCTACGGTCTACGGCATCGTCAAGCAAAGCGAAGGCTACATCTGGCTGTACAGCGAAACCGGCAAAGGCACTTCATTCAAGATTTACCTGCCCCGCTTCAGCGCCACTGGAGAAGTACTCGCCACACAGCCCGCTCTGGCGCAGGACCAGCCGAGCAAGGGTCACGAAACGATTTTGCTGGTCGAAGATGAAGAGAACCTGCGCCGGCTGGCGCGTCAGTCTCTGGAAAACCAGGGATACAACGTGATCGATGCTCCCGACGGCGCCGCCGCAATCAAGATTTCCCAGGCACACCCAGGCCCCATTCACCTGCTGTTGACGGACGTCATCATGCCGGGGATGAACGGGCGCGAATTGGCCAACAAACTTTCTCCTACTCGTCCCGAGATGAGAGTGCTGTACATGTCGGGCTACACGGAGAATCACATTGGCCACAACGGCACGCTGGACGAGGGCATCACCCTGCTCCAGAAGCCCTTTACCCTCTCCGCACTCAGATCCAAGGTGCGGGAGATGCTCGATACCCCACTCCCTCAGGAGATACAAATGTCTGCTCGTTTAGCTCAATCAGCTCCAATTGCACGTGGCCGTAACAAAGTGTCCTCCCCCTTCCGCGCAACCCGCTTCGATCTTCACCTGCCGATGAAGTACCGGCTGGTCGGAGAAAGTGGATGGCGTGAGGGAACAACCGAAAACATCAGCCGCTCGGGAATGCTCTTCCAGGCGGAAGAACCAATCGCTCCCAACGCGCAGCTCGAGATCAACCTCGTGCTGCCGGCTGAGATCGCGGGATTAGCCGCGGCAGAAGTGGTCTGCCGGGGTGAGGTGGTGCGCACGGCGAGGTCTGAAGGCAGTACCGTGAGCCCCACTCTGGCCGCGAAGATACTGCAATACCACTTCCAGCACGGCTCACACCTCTCAGAGGCGTGAGTCAGTGTTGGAATGACCACATAGGCGAAATGGTGTCCGCACGTGTAGGCGCGGGCGCCCTCGCCCGTGCGGGCGAGCGCAGCTCGCCTTTTTTGCCTTCCCGGCCCGTGGGCGGGTGGAGCAGGGCTTCAGCCCTGCAATGTTCGTAACCCAATGAGCGGGGCTTTAGCCCATCAGTACATACATCAACCTGAAGCTGGAAGATGTACCTCAGCGGCTGAAGCCGCCAGATATTAGGAACACTCATACAGCGCTAAAGCGCTGCTCCACCTCATCACAGAGGTAAAGGTCCTTCGGCGGGAGCCCTTCGCGTAGCGAAGGGCCCCGCTTCCTCCCTCAGGATGACAGGACTTTTACCGCAGGCCGCCGGACGCAATAAGCTGCTCCCCGGTGAGCCAGGCTGAATCGTCCGAAGCCAGAAAGGCAGCGACGGAAGCAATATCGCCGACCTGGCCGGTGCGGCCAAGCGGAACCTGGGTGTTTACGTTCTTCTCAAAATCGGATCCGATGAACCCCGCGGTGTGCGTGCCTTCGGTTTCCACTATCCCCGGGTTGAGGCTGTTGACCCGGATCTTTCTCGATCCCAGTTCCCTGGAGAGCACCCCCGTAATCGCGTCGACCGCGCCCTTGGTGCCGGTGTACACCGAGCTGTTCGGAGGCGTGATACGGCTGACAGCAGAACCAATGTTGATGATGCTCGCGCCTTCTCCCAGGTGCTTCACCGCTGCCTGTGTAGTCAGCAGGAGGCCAAGCACGTTGATGTTAAACAGCCGGTGGAATGACTCCTCGGTCACGTCGGCGATCGGGGCGAACTCGTAGACGCCGGAGTTGTTCACCAGAATGTCGAGACGTCCGTAGTTCTTGATGGCGGCGGCGATCAAGCCCTGGGCCTCTGCGGCTTTGGAGACGTCTCCGCCGACGGCGACAGCCTTGCCGCCGGCTGCGGTGATGGCAGCAACGACTTTGTCCGCGCCAGCCTTGCTGGAAGCGTAATTCACAACTACAGAAGCCCCTTCTGCAGCGAGGGACTTTGCGATGGCGGTTCCGATGCCTTTGGATGCGCCTGTAACCACTGCGACCTTACCTTTGAGCTTGCTCATATACGGTTCCTTTCAAAAATGCGTTGCCCGGAAAAGTTGTGGCCTGCCTGGGTTGCGCGGGCCCTGATTCAGTGCTGCCGGATTAAGATGTGGGCCGGCACTGCCAGGATTCATTAGTTCTGAACATATGAACTATTGAACAATACGCCAAGTGAGACTAAGATTAGAAGCGATGCGACCTCTATTTCATCCCTCGATCGAAGATGTGACGGTCGAAGCCATCCTGCACGCGCTGTCTGATCCGGTGCGGGTAGCTATCTTCGCCCAGATCGTGGGGTCGGGATGTCCACAGAATTGTTCGGGTTTTGCGGAGATCAGCGAAAAGGCCATACCTAAATCGACACTTTCACAGCACTTCAAGGCACTGCGGGAAGCAGGCCTGATTCGAGGGGAACGCGTGGGGGTCGAGATGCGGAACACGTCTCGCTGCGCGGAAATCGACAAGCGATTTCCCGGATTGATCATGGCGATCGTCAAGGCTCACCAGGTGCAGTTGGCAGAAGAAGGTCGAGGACGGAAGCGAAAAGGCAGGCGGGCAAAAAGCTAACATCAGAGAATCGACGTCAAAACCTCGCGGGCGGGGGCGCCCGCGCCACACGAACTGAGGCGATTTTCGAAGAAGGCTTCTACGCTGGACAGGATTTCTACCCGGCTCTTCGACTCATAGATGGCCTTGCGCAGGGCAGCGCCGCCGGCAACGCCATGCGTGAACCATGAGGCGAACTGCTTCATCTTGCCCTCGGCGCCCGGCATCTCTTCTTCGATCAACATTTCAAAGTACGTACGAATCATCTGGTAGCGATCAGCTTCGGTGGGCTCGTCGTAGCGAGCTGAATCGTTTTGTGTGGAACAGGGTCTCTGACCCGGTTGGGCCGGGCGAAGCCCGGCAGAGGGTTCAAACAGACCAGCCGAGCTTTGCTCGGCCTGGCCGGGTCGAAGACCCGGCCCCACATGGCCATTTCCAATCGCGGCGGTGTACTGCTCGATCTGGCGGAAGATCCAGGGATTCGCCGGCGCCATCCGTCCGATCATTACCGCATCGCATCCTGTCTGAGCCACCATGGCGCAGGCATCTTCTGGGGTGCGGATGTCTCCATTCCCTATCACCGGAATCTTTACTGCGTCCTTGATTGCAGCAATCCACTCCCAGCGGGCCTGGCCGCTGTAGCCCTGCTCGCGGGTGCGGGCGTGCAGCGCCACTGCCGACAAGCCGCAGTCTTCCGCCATCTTTGCCAGCTCGACGCAGACGATGTTGTCGTCGTTCCATCCAGCACGGAACTTCACCGTGAACGGAATCGTGACAGCGGACCGTACCGCCTCAAAGATCTTTCCGATCGCTGGCAAGTCTTTAAGGAGCCCGGAGCCGCCGTTGCACTTCACGACTTTCTTCGCCGGACACCCCAGGTTCAAGTCGACCAGGTCGAAGCCCAGGCCCTCAACCATGCGGGCGGCCTCGGCCATCACCTTGGGATCGCTGCCAAAAAGCTGGGCCGAGATGGGATGCTCGTCCTCGTAGAAATGCAGGTAGAGCTTGGCTTTGCGGTCCTTGGAGCGCAGGATGCCGTCGGCTGAGGTGAACTCGGTCATGATGAGCCCGCATCCCCCCAGATTGCGAATGAATCGGCGAAAGACGGTGTCGGTCACCCCAGCCATGGGAGCCAGCACGGTAGCAGGAGCAATGCGCACATTGCCGATCGTCAAAGACGATGGAACAGGCGTAATCGCTCTGGCTTGTGTGGTCGCAGGCGACTCGCCCGCGCCGGGCCCCGAATTGTCCCAATACTTGCGCACGTGTTTATTCTACCTTTGCCCGCCAAAAACAAAGCCCCCGCCGAAGCAGGGGCTCGAAAATCCGTGCTGATCCGCGAAACTGCCGCAGTTACTTCTTTGCCGGCTCGGCCTTCGCGTACTTGCGGCGGAAGCGCTCGACGCGTCCCGCGGTATCCATAAGCTTCTGCTTGCCGGTAAAGAAAGGGTGGCAGGCAGAGCATATTTCCACGTGGATATCGCCCTTATGGGTCGAACGGGTCGTAAAGCTGCTGCCGCAGGCGCACATAACGCGCACTTCGTTGTAATTGGGATGAATTGCTGCCTTCATGGGGTCTCCAAACTTGTTCGAGACATTAGATTCTAAAGGATTAGTGCAGGATTCAGCAACCCCGGAGGGCTGGGTTCTGGTAGCGCCGGCGTCCCGCCGGCTGTCTCGAAGGCGTCTCGCCCTCGGATTGCGTAGTTCAATCTTGACGACTAAAACCTAGCCGAGCCTTGCTCGGCCCGGACGGGTCCCTTCGACTTCGCTCAGGGCAGGCTCCGATCCGTCCCCACACAGTCGGTGCCAAATAAAAAAACGGCAGGACCGACCTCCTGCCGTTCGTTGAAAGTTTTCAGATTAAATCTGGCCTACTTGCCGCGGTTAACCGCTTTCTTGAGTTCGGCTCCTGAAGAAAACTTGGCGACTTTCCGAGCAGCGATCTTGATAGTGGCGCCCGTTTGCGGGTTACGCCCGTTGCGAGCTTTTCTCTGTGAGACAGAGAACGTGCCAAAACCAATCAACGCTACCCGATCCCCTTTTTTCAGAGCAGAAGTGATGCTGTCGACAGTGGTGTCGATAGCCGTGGCTGCCGTGGCCTTGCTGATGTGGCAGCTAGCTGAAATTCGGTCAATAAGATCGGCTTTGTTCATCTTCTCTCCTGGCAGGTTTCGTTGGTCCCCCAGCGCGCACAGGGGAGGAACGAATGAACACTCGCTGAGTGGGGAAACCCGACGGCCTTATTTAGCTACCACGCGAAGAGATTGTCAACTGTGGAAATCCGCGTCCCGTGCCGATTTTGGGTCACCATGCCTTTGAAGTGTCGGCGGGCCGCCGAAATCCGATCCTTTGTCATCCCGACCGCAGCGTAACGCAGCGAGCGGTTTTCAACGAAGACTGGTTTCGTCCACACTCCTTGCCTCCATTTCCTCAGCTCTCCACAAGGTGGTCCCCAACTCCACAGGATGTACACAGACCCACCGGCTTTGGCACTTGCACAAAACGAATCCGCGAGGCACAGTTTAGAGAAGGAAAAATACCCAGGTCATGAAAGTTGTCGCGGACGTTTGTCCTCTGTGTGAAGGTACGGGCTGGAAAGCAGTCGTTATCGGCTCCGAGCGCCGTGTATCCCGTTGTGACTGCCGCCGGCAGGCGCGCACCCAGACCCTGCTGACGGCTGCCCGCATTCCCAAGCGTTACGAACACTGCGAGCTCTCGAACTTCGAGTTTGACGGGCCCCACCGGGCGCTGGCGGCGGCGCGCCTGGCGGCCTGCAAGTTCGTCGAAGAGTATCCGGTGGACAGCACTGGGCTGCTGCTGATCGGCAGTATCGGGGTTGGTAAGACTCATCTCGCGGTCGGCATTATCAAGGAGCTGGTGCTCAGCAAAGGCATCGCCTGCCTGTTCTACGACTACCGCGAATTGCTGAAGAAGATACAGAATTCCTACAACGATTCGGTGAAGGCGACTGAACTGGACGTCCTGCGCCCGGTGTTCGAAACCGAGGTGCTGGTACTCGACGAGCTTGGCGCGGTGAAGCCCACCGAGTGGGTCTGGGACACAGTCAGCCTGATCCTGAACACCCGCTACAACGACAAGCGCACCACGATCATCACCACAAACTTTTCAGACGATGCGGGTCAAGAACCGTACGTGAACTCGGCCTCAGAGTTTGCTCGAGCCCAGAGATCCACTCGCCGTGAGACTTTGGGCGACCGCATCGGAGAGCGCATGCGCTCCCGACTGCACGAGATGTGCCGCATCATCAAAATGGAAGGCGAAGATTTCCGGCAGAAATTCCGCAGTGCCAGCTTTCGGTAAAATCGGCCGCGGATTTCACGGATTCTCACGGATTAAGATCTAAATCCTAGAAAAATCTAATTTCTGCTTCTGATTTTGGATCCGTGTTGTCCGCGTTGATCCGTGGCCGAAGTTCCTCAGTGTCTCTGTGACCTCCGTGGTTAATTCAAACTAGAATGACCTCGTGCTGACCGAGCGCCTCGAGTTCATCCCGGACCGCGATGCGGAAGTTTTTGCCGCCGCGCCCAGTGCACCGGCAGTCTTTATGTTGCGCGGCGACGACCCTCAGGCGGAACCCTATGTCAGCAAGACGGCCAACCTACGCCGCCGGCTGCACCGTCTGCTCGGGCCTCCTGACCAGACTCGCAGGCTGAACTTGCGCGACCGCGTCCGCTCGGTCGAGTTCACCGCCACCGGCTCTGACTTCGAATCTGGGTTTCTTCTGTACCGCGTATTGCGCTCGGCTTTTCCCAAGACATATTCAGATCGGCTGCGAATCCGTTATGCCCCACTGCTGAAGCTGCACATGGAGAACGAGTACCCGCGCGCCTCGATCACTACCCGACTCGGCCGGCTGGGCGGGCGTTCCCTTTATTACGGGCCGTTCGCATCGCGCGCGGCGGCGGAAAAGTTTGCCAACGATTCCCTGGATTTCTTCAAGATGCGGCGCTGCGTGGACGACCTTCATCCCGATCCCGCCTTTCCCGGCTGCATATACTCCGAGATGAATATGTGTCTGGCGCCTTGTTTCAAAGGTTGCACGGACGATGACTATCGAGCGGAAGTCAGCCGCGTGCAGGCATACTTCGACAGCGGCGGAGACTCTTTGGTACGAGAGATCACCGCGCAGCGAGAAAAGGCTTCGTCTGACCTGGAATTCGAAAACGCGGCAGCGTTGCACACCCGAGTGGAGAAGCTCAAACCTGCACTTGGCCAGCTTCCGGAGATCGTGCACCGCATCGATCAGCTCACCGCGATCATGGTGCAGCCTTCAGCCATCCCCGAGTCGGTGGTGTTTTTCTTTATCGATCGGGGACTGATCAGCGGGCCTCTCACCTTTTCCATCCAAGCGACGGAGCACACCAAATCGCAATCAATGGAGAGCCGGATACAAGCGACGCTGGCGACGCTTCCACCCGCAGAAACGAAAAGCGCTCTCGAAACCATGGAGCATCTCGCGCTGCTGAAGCGCTGGTTCTATCGCGGCACCAAGTCAGGAGAGATCTTCTTTGCGGACATCAAGGGTGGGCTGCCGTTACGCCGGCTAGTGCGCGGCATTGCGCGCGTCTATCGGGGTGAAAAGCCCGAGACCGCCGCGCCGAATCTCGAGGACAGGGGAACAGTCTCTACCTAACATTGGCTAGAGCGCTATTCGGCTTGAGCGAGTTCCTGTGCGCTGCTGACCTGGATCCCGTTGGGATCGACCAATCCGTGCGAGAAGGTGTCGTGTTCCACCGAAAACGACTCCAGGCCGTTTATGTTCGGCGTCACCGCCGCCGCATTTCGTCCCTCGACCAGATTGAGCGCGAGATGATGATGGTAGCCATCCCATGCCATGAAGCGAAACGCGCCCCAGTCCAGAGTCAGATGCAGGCCGAGCTCTTCATAGAAGGCCTGCGAGCGATTTAGGTCAGCGACCGTCAAGTGCATGTGTCCGAGGCGGGACCCCAGGGGAAATCCTTGCCAGTCAGGCCCTGAAGATCGTGCCAACTCGCTCAAATCCAGCGGGAGTGTGGCCATGCTGATGCGTCCGTCGTTCCACTGCCACGATTCTGCCGGACGATCGGCGTAGACTTCGATTCCATTTTCTTCAGGGTCGGAAAAGTACAAGGACTCGCTGACCAGGTGATCGGCGGCACCCATGAATTGCCACGGCTTGCCCTGCGCGTAACGCAGAAACGAGCCCAGAGCAGGCCGGTCGGGCAGCAGCAAGGCGAAGTGAAACAAGCCGGCGGTCCGAGGTGGACGACGCTCACCATCAGTCAACAGCTTCAATCGAAGGCGTGCGTCGCCAACGGCGAAAGTTGTGTGCCCTTCCGAGCGATCCAGCAGTTGCAGTCCGAACTCTTGATAGAACTGGGCCTGCAGAGGAAGATTCAGTACCTTGAGCGTGACGTCCCGCAAAGGCCAAGGTATGTGTGTCATGGCGCACCCGTCGGCATAGAGTGTCGAGGCTAGTGTAGATCAGCGGGAGCCATGGAACCGCAGTGCAAGTGATAAACTGTTGCGGAAAAATCAAAAGGAGAATCAACACATGGCGGACGCCAGAGTTCTATCGAATCAGAAGACCATTCTGTCCAACCAAGGCACCATCGTAAAGAACCAGAAAGCGATCCTGGCCAATCAACTCTCGATCGTCAAGAATCAAAAGACGATCCTGTCCAACCAGGGCATCATCAAGAAGAACCAGGCTTCGCTCGCGGAAATCCTGAAAAATCAAAAGCTGATACTCGCCGCCTTAGCCAAGTAGAGACAGGCCTGCCCAAACCCCTAGTGAGCCCCATTGCCTGTGCACGTCGCGGAGGTTAGCATGGGCGACCATGAAACCTCTCGCATGGCTCCAGCTTTTTATTCTGTTGGCGGTTCCGGCAACGTTCGTCGCCGCGCAAAATTCACGTCCTTCTTCGGTCCCGAACGCCAACGTATACCCCATTCGCGAAGGCTACGTGGACGGCAACGGCCTCATGATCTATTACAAGATTTTAGGTCATGGCAAACCGTTGCTGATTCTGCACGGCGGGCCTGGAGCTTCCCACGATTATTTTCTGCCGTATCTGACTCCGCTGGCCCACCACTACCAGCTGATCTTCATCGACGAGCGGGGATCGGGGCACTCGCAGGGACTGGACGACGCGTCGGGTTACACCGTCGAAAACATGGTGGAGGATGTGGAGGGCGTGCGCCAGGCGCTCCACCTTAATCAGATCAGCCTGCTGGGACACTCCTACGGCGGCGTGCTGGCACAGGCTTATGCGCTGAAATATCAGAAGAATCTTTCTCATCTCATCCTGGCCAGCACATTCTCGAGCACCAAAGCGATCAATGAAGTTTTCGTGCGCATGAAGAAAAACATGCCGGCGGATGTGCTTGAGCGCATTAACAAGATGGAAGCCGAAGGCCTGTACGGTCACGGCAAGGACTACGAAAGGAATCGCTACACCAGCGAATACATGACTGCGGCCTGGGGCGATGGCTACTTTCCCTATATCTATCAAAACCACCCGGACGCGAATTACGACCCGGTGGACAACGGAAAAATGTCTTGGGACCTTTACCGCGAGATGTGGGGATCGCACGGAGAGTTCGTGATTGACGGCAACCTGAAGTCGGTCGAATACACCGACGAGCTGTCGATCATTAAAGTTCCTACCCTCCTGATTGTGGGCGATCACGACGAGTCGGATCCCTCGATGTCGCAGACCATGCACGAGAAGATTGCTGGGTCGAAGCTGGTGATCCTGCCGAAATCCGGTCACATGACGTTCGTCGATCAGCCGGGAATGTTCGAGAAGTCGGTGGAGGAGTTCCTAGGGAATTGATTGGCAACGTGGAAGAAATGGAGGACGGGCGTCTCGCCCGTCCCGTATACGGGATCACGGCATTGTCCTTCCGGGCAGGCCCGAGCTCTCCGTCCAGTGTTAAAGTGCCATCTAAGGCAGTATGAGTCTGAAACTCGCAGGATCGGTGTTCCTGGCCTGTGCTCTATTTGGATCGTCCCTTGCGCAGCAGGGCGCGGCTACGGGCGAGCCAATCGTGTTTCAGACTGATCCTCTGCCCAAGGGATTTCTGCGCCGGCCCTATCACTTCAAGCTGGAGGCGCAAGGCGGCATTACACCTCTCAACTGGGAGGTGACCTCGGGAACGCCGCCTCCTGGCGTCGAGCTGGCTCCTGACGGGACACTCAGCGGCGCTCCCACCGAAGTGGACACCTTTCACTTCGTGGTCACGGTCACCGACAGCGGCAAGCCCAACGCCCAGAAAAAGAAGGAGTACACCCTCGACGTGGTGGCTCCCCTTTTGGTTGAGTGGAGTAAGAAACCTAAAATCACTGGCCATCGTCTGGAAGCCGCCATCCGCGTGTCGAACCAGACCGGGGACGATTTCGATTTCACCTTTGTGGCTCTGGCCGTTGACGAGACGGGCCGCGCGACGGCAGTCGGGTATCAGCGTTTCAATCTGAAGAAAAACACCGATGAGTTTGAAATTCCCTTCGCAGAAAACCTGCCGCAGGGGAACTATGACCTCAATGTGGACGCTGTCGGAGAAGTGGAAGCCACGAACAGTATCTATCGGGCGCGCTTGACTCCTGGGACGAAGCTGCAAGTAGTGCAGGGACCTTGATTGCTTCTGGCGGGTAAAAGCAGCGGACAAAAAATTAAGAGCCCTGAGGTGGTGTTACGCCCATTCGTCTCGGCCAGTAGCTCGCTTTAGACCCTCACCGACCTGCTCTCGCAGCTACCCTTGCGGGTTGCTCCGCGCGATCATGCTTGGGCTCCGGGCATACCGCCAACCGGACAAACCTGCCTAACGCCTCAGGACTCTATCCTGCCTTCAACATATCTTCTTGTTCGCCTCGACCAGCGCTTTGCTATAGACCCTCACCCGCCTTCCCTCCGTCATCTTGCGATGCAGAGAGTGACTTGGCTTGAGCCCCGGACGCCGCACCAACCGGGAAAACTTCAGAAGCTGTCAAAGAACGAGATTGCTTTTACTCCTTTCATTTTTAGAGTCAATAAAAAATGAGCTGGTTTATCTCCTTGAAAATCAATCGAGTGCAGGCCGTCCACAGGCACGTGCAGCGCTAGTGGTGCAGCGTTTGAAAAGTGCTGCCAGGTTTCGTGCCGGCCCTGCATTTTTGGAGATCGCGACGGACGACTCTCGAATTTATGCGAATGACTGAATTGTTAAAATCGCGGAACAATATTGCTGGAGGCCGAGTCTACGCATCTCGAATTGGCTTCCCTTTGCGATCTTTGCGGATTTCCTTTGAAAAGCCGCAAAGGACGCAAAGAACTTCCTATCGGGTAGAATGCCGTTCCAAGCGGAGGAGCATCCTTTGAAACGAATCGCTGGATTATTGATGGTTGCGCTTACTCTTTGCGCGCTCAACGGTCTGGCGCAGCAGAAAGGCTCGACTCCGGAACAGCGGGCGGCGCGGTATTTCGACTCGGTCCAACACCAACCGGGGCTTCTGCTGGCGTTTCTGCGGGATATGCCTAAGGGCGGGGACCTGCATGTCCACCTGGCTGGGGCGATTTATGCAGAGAGCTTCATCGACTTCGCCGCGCAGGATGGCTTCTGCGTGGACCGCACGACGTCCGTGCTGATCGCGCCTCCCTGCGACGATGCCTGTGACCGCTTTTCCAGCAAGCCAGCGATTCGCTGCGCCTACCAGGATCACGTTCTATACAACTCGATTGTTGATGCCTGGTCCATGCGGAACCGGAGCGGCGAGGAGCCGGGCCACGACCACTTTTTCGCCACCTTCGACAAATTTATTCCGGCCCTGACAAATCACACCGGCGACGCCATCGCCGAGGCCGCTGGCACGCGCTGCCGCCGACCATCTGCAATATCTGGAACTCATGCATACCGCGGACGGCATGCTGGCGCCCGCGCTGGGAGCCAAAGTTGGATGGAATGACGACTTCTCCAAGCTCCGGGAGACGCTCCTCGCCGGCGGCCTGAAAGATATCGTCGCAGCCACTCACGAACAACTGGATCGCGACGAAGCCAAGATGCGCCAGGTGCTGCATTGCGGGTCACCCGACGCGGAGCCGGGATGCGGCGTGACGGTACGCTATCTGTATCAGGTGCTGCGCGGGCTGCCGAAGGAGCAGGTCTATGCGCAGATTCTTCTAGGCTTTGAACTGGCGCAGGCCGATCCACGCTTCGTCGGATTAAATCTAGTGATGCCCGAGGACTGGTATGTGCCCATGCACGATTTCGAGCTGCACATGAAGATGCTCGATTATCTGCACGGGGTTTATCCCAAGGTACACATCAGTCTGCATGCCGGAGAGCTCGCCATGGGACTGGTTCCGCCAGAAGGATTGAGCTTCCACATTCGCCAGTCGGTCGAGACCGGCCACGCAGGGCGCATCGGACACGGCGTGAGCGTGATGAACGAACGCGACGCCACTGGACTGCTACAAGAAATGGCCCGCCGCAGGGTGCTCGTAGAAATCTGCCTGACTTCGAATGACGTGATTCTAGGCGTGCGCGGCGATGAGCATCCCCTGCCGGTCTATTTGCGCTATGGCGTGCCTGTCGCTTTGGCGACCGATGATCAGGGCGTATCGCGATCGGACATGACGCACGAATACGTGCGAGCCGCCGAAACCTATCATCTGAAATATGCAGACTTGAAACGGCTGGCGCGGCAAAGCCTGGAACACAGCTTTCTGCCCGGAGAGAGTCTTCTTTCGGACTCTCAGAAAGATCGTCCGGTTGGCACCTGTGCCGCATCCGGCAAGGCCTCCGCCGCGTGCCAGAAATTTCTCGATGCCAACGAGCGGGCCCGCGTACAGTGGAAGCTGGAAGAACAGTTCGCAAAATTCGAACAGAAGTTCTGACTGAGAACTGAAATCGAGAACTGACAACTGGTTTTAAAAATGGCCTTGTATGAGCACACCCCAAGACTTTAACAACGCCCAGGCAGCCGCGACCTTCCTGCTCTCACAAACTGCTCTCCGTCCCAAGATCGCCCTGGTGCTGGGCTCGGGTCTGGGCGGATTCGCCGACGAACTCGCCGAAGCCACTCGCATCCCCTACGCGAATATTCCATTCTTTCCCCGCTCGACCGCCATTGGACACGCCGGACAGATGGTCATCGGCAATGCCGCGGACGTTCCCGTCGCCGTCATGCAGGGCCGCGTGCATCTGTACGAAGGCTACTCCGCAAGGGAAGTCACCTTCCCCATGCGGGTGTTCGACTGCATGAACATTCGGTCCGTGATTCTTACCAACGCGGCCGGAGGCATCAACCTGGAATACAAGCAGGGCGCTCTGGTGGTGCTCACCGATCACATCAATTTACAGGGAGACAATCCGCTGGCTGGTCCGAATGACGAGCGCTTTGGCCCACGCTTTCCCGACATGACGCAGGCCTACTGTAAGCCTTATCGCGAGATCGCGCTGGCAGCGGCAAAGAAAGCGGGCAAGACTCTCTACCAGGGCGTGTACGCGGGGTTGCTGGGACCGAATTATGAAACACCGGCTGAAATTCGCTACTTGCGGACGATTGGCGCCGACCTGGTGGGAATGTCGACCGTCCCTGAAGTCATCGCTGCGCGCCATATGGGAATCAAGGTTCTCGCGATTTCCTGCGTGACCAATATGGCTGCGGGAATTCTTGACCAGGTGATCAATCACGAGGAAGTGCTTGAGACCGGGGAGCGCGTGAAAGAAGATTTTGTGGCTTTGATCAGGGCCGTGTTACCGGAGATGGCGAAAGATGTGGCGGAGTCATCAGCTTCTTCGAGCTAGTTTTCCGAAACCACCAAAACCCCGCCCAAGCGAAGCTTGGACGGGGCACCCTTTAGACCTTTTTTAATACCTACTTCCCGGCGCGTGAGAAGGTTATCGGCACGGGCGGCTTGATGGAGTATGTCGACGCAAAGCTCCCCTGGTTCACCGCCAAAGCTACATTGCCTCGCGAATCTATATAGATGAGAGGCTTCTTCAGCGGCACGTCGCTGAAAGTTCGGACGAATGGAATGTTCATTTCCGTTTTGCCGATGGTGACGTGGACATTTTGTCCGTGTCCATAGCTCAGCTTGAGAAAATCTTCGCCGCTGATGTTAGTGACCAGGTTCCCGAAAGGACCATCCGTCGCGATCACTTCGCCGCTCAGCCCATGATCGTCAAGCTTCGGGGCCACCAGATCGAGGCGCACCAGTTTGTTCACCGGCAGTTCGGGTCCGATTTTGGTCCAATCCTCACCGTGGGCGATGTGAGCGCCGACCGGAGAAAAAATGTCGCGTCCGTGAAACGTCGAGGACAATGCGCTGCCGATCATCCAGTCACGGTTCGTGATCTCACGCGCTGATTCGATTCCGTCGCGGTCCTGAATCAGCGTCATCAGGCCGTTGTCGGGCAGGACAAAGTACTGTCCCCGCTTCGACTTCACTACCACGGCTTTGCGTGTGCTTCCAACTCCCGGATCAATCACCGTCACGAACACTGTGCCAGCGGGAAAGTAAGGACTGGCACCATAAAGAAAACGGGCGCCGTCCAGGATTGAAAACGGAGTGACCTCATGGGTAAGGTCCACGATGCGCAATTCAGGCGCAATCGTGTACATCACGCCTTTGCAGAGAGCGACCGAGTCGTCGACCACGCCGAAGTCGGTCATGAATACGACGGTGGGAGGCGGTGAGGTCTGGGCGACCAGAGCGCTGCAAAACAACAGAGTCAACAAGAGCAAAGATTTAAAGGTTCGACCTGAGTTCATAGGTTCGTGCGCGTGAGTGCTTGCGGATCCGTTCCTGAAATGGCTAGTAGTCTAATGGAGTTTCCCGAAGATACAAAGCCAGAGCCCGCGCAGATTTCAGGCCTTGGCACGCGGCCCCGAACGTCTATAATCTCCAGACCAAAGTTTCAGGTCATTATTTCAGGAGGTACTCATGTCCTCAGCCATCCCCGACAAGTATCGTGATCTGTTCAGCAAGCGGGCTTTCGCCAGCCTGGGCACGCTGATGCCCGACGGCCGCCCTCAAGTGACTCCCGTGTGGTGCGATCTGGAAGGCGATCTGGTCATCTTCAATTCCGCCAAGGGCCGCCAGAAGGACCGCAACGTGCGACGCGATCCGCGCGTGGCGCTGGCCATCGTCGATCCTGATAATCCCTACCGCTATCTCGAAATACGCGGGCGCGTGGTTGAAATCACTGAAGAGGGCGCCGATGACCACATCGACAAGATGGCCAAGAAGTATCTGGGCGTGGACAAGTATCCGTATCGGCAGCCGACCGAGACACGGGTGATCTATAAGATCCAGCCGGAACACACGACCATGATGGGCTGATGATTGCTGCCTGATGACCTCCGAGGGTGGAACGCCCTCGGGACAGCCGGCGGGACGCCGGCGCTACGAACTCAAACCCTATGCCTATTGCACCGACCGACACTACTACTGCGCTCGATCTGGCCCGGGTGCGCGCTCAGTTCCCTTCACTGTCCCAGACGGTTGCGGGACAGCCGGCAGTTTTCCTTGATGGGCCGGGCGGTACCCAGGTTCCGCAGCGTGTAATTGACGCCATCAGCGATTACCTGAAGAACTCGAACGCCAACACCTGCGGCGCATACGCGACCAGCCAACGTACCAACGCGATGCTCGCGGATGCCCGCGCCGCGATGGCGGATTTCTTTGGCAGCGATCCGGATGAGGTGGTCTTCGGCCCCAACATGACCACGCTGACTTTCGCCATCAGCCGCTCCATCGGCCGCGAACTCGGACCCGGCGATGAGATTCTCCTCACCCATCTCGATCATGATGCCAATGTGTCGCCCTGGCGCGCGCTCGAAGAGCGTGGCGTGAGCATTCGCTTCGTCGACATCAACGACGACGACTGCACCCTCAACCTCACCGACCTCGAGCAAAAAATCAGCACACGGACCCGGGTAGTCGCTGTCGGGTATGCCTCAAATGCGGTGGGCACTATCAACGACGTGAAGGAAATTGTCCGGGTGGCCCACAAGAAGGGCGCGCTGGCGTACATCGACGCGGTCCACTATGCGCCACACGGTCCGATTGATGTTCGCGCTCTCGATTGTGATTTTCTCGTGTGCTCAAGCTACAAATTTTTTGGACCGCACATGGGCATCCTGTACGGCAAGCGCGAGCACCTGCAGCGCCTGCAACCCTACAAGGTGCGTGCCAACACCAACGCCGTGCCCAACCGGTGGGAGTGGGGCACGCTGAATCATGAATGCATCGCCGGCATCACAGCCTGCGTGGACTATCTCGCTGATCTCGGGCGACAGGTGGAACCTTCGGCTTCCAGTCGCCGCGCCGCACTGCTGGCGGCTTACGGCGCCATCCAGCAACACGAACATGGGCTGGCCGAAACTCTGATTGCCGGATTGCTGAACATTCCGGAGCTGAAGTTTTACGGCATTCGCGATCTGGCGAAAATGGAGCGGCGTTGTCCTACGGTTGCGGTGCGTATCGCTGGGCAGACTCCGCTGCAACTGGCCACGAAGTTAGGCGAGCGCGGCTTTTTCACCTGGGACGGCAACTACTACGCACTGAATCTCACGGAGCGGCTCGATGTGGAAAAGGACGGCGGCTTTCTCCGCATCGGCCTGGCGCACTACAACACGTCCGAGGAAGTACAGAGATTTCTGGCCGCACTGCGTGAGATTGCTGGCTAGCCGCTCTTCTTTCCCTGCAATTCCATAACCTGATCGCCCTTAGCGATCAAGGCGATACTTGCCATTCCAATAAAAAGTCCATGTTCCACCACTCCAGGCATGGATTCGAGACTGCGCGCCAGCGCGGGTGGATCGGGAATCTGGACAAAGTTGCAGTCAAGAATGTGATTGCCTTCGTCGGTGATGAACTTGCGGCCGGAGGGGTCCACACGGGTTGTGACCGCGGCGCCCAGAGCGGCGATCTCTTTGGCCACCAGCGCCTCGGCGAACTTGATCACCTCCACCGGCACCGGAAATTTTCCCAGCATCGAAACCTGCTTGGACGAGTCGGCGATGATCACCAGCTTCCTGGTCGCTGAAGCTACGATCTTCTCCCGCAGCAGCGCTCCGCCTCCGCCTTTTATAAGGCGAAGTTGAGGATCCACCTCGTCCGCTCCATCGATGGTGACGTCGATCTGCTGCACTTCGTCCAACGTGGTAAGAGGAATGCCCAGACTGGCCGCTAGTTCCTGAGTGTGAACCGAGGTGGGAATGCCGCGAATCTTCAGCCCAGCCTGGACTTGTTCGCCGAGAAAACGGACCGCGTAAGCAGCTGTGGATCCCGTCCCCAAGCCGACGATGTCACCATCGCGCACAAAGCGCACGCTGGCGCGGGCAGCAGCTTCTTTTTCCTGATCCTGATGAGTGGCCATACCCGACCGCTACTTTACCGCGTTCGGACGGAGGGCCCAAATTCTTGAACCACGAAGGACACCAAGGTTCACGAAGGAATCCTTTTGAACTGCTTTTACCTTCGTGGACCTTGGTGTCCTTCGTGGTTCCTGACTTAAGGTGTTGCGCTGACTACCGGGCCAATTGTGAAGTTTGCCCGAACCGTTGGGTGGCATAGCCAACAATCATGCCGACGATTCCACCGGGCAGCATGATTTCGAAATAGTAGTGTTTGCCTTCAGGGTTAGGCATGGCCGCGACCGCGTATGCCAGCAGCAGGCCGATCCCCAGCCCAAAAAGAAGTCCCAGCGGCAGCGAGTTCACTTTCTTCGCGAAATAGCCGATGAGAATGCCTGCGATCAGGCCTTTCACTGTAGACCCGATCACGATGCCGAGCAGTTGGGCTCGCACCGCCGGTGTGAACCAGGCGCTGAGCCCGTCAAAGATACCCAGGATTCCGCCGACTACCAGCCCCAGCACAATCTTGTTCATATGCTCTCCTTGCAGGCCAGTCGCCCGCTGAACGTTCTATTCAACGATCTGCAAAGATCCTTTAAATCCGAGGGGATTTTCGTCCAGAACTCCGGTCAAAAGCAACCACCGGCGTAAGACTTGAGCGGGGAGACAACCACTTCCGTAATCTCCTACTCTCGGGGAGCCCGTTCCATACTGGGAGTAGACATCTCAACCCTATTCTCCGAATGGCGCCCTCCCCCCTCAATACGCGTCGCTGGCCCCGAAAACAAGTAGATCTGCAAGTCTTTGTGATTCAACGCGATGGGGAGACCAAAGTCTTCGTCCCGGGACGCCTCACTGAAATCAGTAAAGGCGGCCTGGCGTTGTACGCCGGTATTAACCTGCATCCCGGGGATCCCGTGGAAGTCGAGTTGCCCGCGCCCTACTCGCGGGTGAAAGGGACCATCCGCAGCCGGGACGGTTATTGCTTTGGAGTGGAATTCGATAACTGGCTTCCAACCCCGCCCCGCCCTGCGAGCCGTAACCTGGCACTCCTCCAAGAGAGGCATCAGAACTATCTGCGGGAAAACGAGGAGGAGATTGATCGTCTGCAGAAAGAAGTCGCGGCGTTGCGCCGGGCTTCGCAGTTAGCGGAGGAACTTAAGAAGTTGTGATGGTTGGTGTGAAAGCCGGTGTTCAATAAAATCCTGGTGTAACGTCGCATTACACTCGTTGAAATCGGTCTTAGGTGTACGCGTTCTTAATTCCAACAGTTATCGTATTCGTCACCGAGGATTCCCGTGTTCTTCTTAACGGTATGCGGCAACGTCGACAAGTGTCGGACTGATTGCGAGATTTCCGACGAGAGTATGGCAACCGTGGCGATCGTCTACGAGGCCCATGACGGTTGGCACGTCGACATTCTCAAAGGCGTTGGGGCTGAAGAACTAAATGATTTCGACGCCACCGTTGCAGAAGCAAGACAGCGCCTTTCCCATTACGTAAACCGATTGGGAAGCAATCCACCCGAAGGGTCCACGGTCGGTGGGCTGAGTCTCTGGCTCATGGAGAAGGATGGCGGCATTGCCCTAGGATACAACTTGACCGAAGACGGCCCGGAGGCAGCACGGCGGTTGAAGGAGATTTCTCCTGAAGTTCGAGGCCGAATACAGTCACTCGCCAGAGACGGTCGCCGGATGGAGGCCATCCGTGAAGTGCGCATAGCAACCAGCTGCTCCCTCGAACAGGCTAAAGCCTGGCTGAACGATAACTGCTGAAATATCCAATTACATTCATCAATCGAAGAGTTCAAACACCCCGACTTAGCCAGGAGGTAGCGGCTATTCCAGCCACTGCGGGTTCTGATACGTCCCGTCAAAGTTGTGCGATGTCTTGTAAAGCTCCCATTCGCCTTTTTGGGCCACGGGCGAAGTTCGGGCCAACAGACCCGCAATCTGCTCCTGGCTTAGAGGCTTGAAGGTTCGAGCTACTTTCAACGCCTGTTGCAGGATGGGAAGCGAATCGCAGCCGGTGATGACCACGCTGGTAGGCAGCGTCAGGGCGTAATGTAGACACTCGACCGGCTCCGCCGTCTTGCTCTTGAGGATCAGGCCGTCGCCCATGGGCTTCATACCCAGCACACCGATATTGTGTTTCACCAGGACGGGGAGAACCTTCTTTTCAAAACTGTCGTAGTGGGCATCCATCAGGTTGAGCGGCATCTGTACCGTGTTCAGCGTGAAGTCTCGGGCGAAGGCGGCGTTGAGCATTTTGAGGTGAAACTCCGGACTCTTGTGTCCGGTGAAACCGATGTAGCGGACTTTGCCTTTTTGTTTGGCTTCCAGAACCGCCTCCATCCCGCCCTTGGCGGCGAAGATCAGTTCAGGATCGTTGTCGCGGATCACTTCATGGAACTGCAGGAGATCGATGGTGTCGGTCTGAAGCCTACGCAATGACTCTTCGATTTGACGCGTCGCGCCTTCTCGAGTGCGGGCGTCGATCTTGGTCATCAGGAATGCCTTCTTGCGGTATCCGTCGCGCAGGGCTTTGCCCATGCGAACTTCGCTGGCGCCGCCGTTATAGTCCCAGCAGTTGTCGAGGAAGTTGATGCCTTCGTCGAGCGCGGTGCGGATAATTTGGATGCTTTCCTTTTCGTCGCTCTGCTTTCCGAGGTGGTATCCGCCCAGACCAATGCACGACACGTTTTCACCGGTGTTACCCAGCGTGCGATAGGGAATGCCGTTCTTGATTTCAGCCGCAAAGACTCGGGGCAGCAGACTACCGGCGACGGTAACACCTGCGGCAGTTTCCAGAAATTCGCGGCGCGTAAGTGCTGACTTGGGATCAGTCATGGGGATGTCCTCGTCGGCATTATCCCACCGCCGAAGCCGGGTGCGCTACAGACCAGGTAGGGGCGGACGCCCTCGTCCGCCCGGCGGAGCGAAGCTCCGCGGTTTCGCAAGCAAGAGCTTGTCGAGCTTCGCTCGACTGGGCAGATAAGGACATCTGCCCCTACGCGATTCGTGGTGGATCGCTCAGATTGAGCGTGAGGTCTGCGCTCTTGTTTGAGACGGCAATCGACGCGCAGTTGTTAAGCACCCAGTCGGCGCCTGCAGGGACGAGTTCCCGCTCTTCGACCGTAGTACGGAAGGCAATCACGCTGGCACCGGACGCCTTGCCCGAGCGAATCCCGGCGGGCACATCTTCCACTACCACACAATCGGCGGCGGAGAATCCCAGAACAGAGGCGCCTTTCAGATACGGCTCAGGGTGCGGCTTGCCGTTGATGATGTCGTTCGAAGTAATCATGAGTCTGGGAATGGGGAGACCCGCCGCCCGCAGACGGGTTTCGGCCAGCGGACGAGTACATGAGGTCACGATGGTCCAGCGATCCGGCGGCAATTCCGTCAGCAGCCGCGACGAGCCTGGAAGCAGAACCACGCCCTCGAGGTCAGCCATTTCGCGCCGTTCGACCTCGCGATTCTCAGCGGCGTGATCGGCAGTGGGCAGGTATTCGCGAACCGTGGTTAGGCTTGGACGGCCGTGGGCGCGCGTGACAACTTCGTCAGGATCGAAGCCATGTTCCACAGCCCAGTGATGCCATACCCGGGCAACGGCGCGAGTGGAATCGATCAGTACGCCATCCAAGTCGAATAATACGGCCTTGCAGTGGACCTCGGGCATGGTCTAGATAATGCCACGAACCACGTAGGGGCAGATGTCCTCATCTGCCCAGTCGAGCGCAGCTCGACAGATTCTTGCCCCGCCTCAAAACTGCGGAGCTTCGCTCCGCCGGGCAGATGAGGACATCTGCCCCTACGTGAGTTGTGGTGATCTATGAGCCTGTGCTGCCCGCGGCAGTGGCTCTTGCGGCTGGTTTGTCGTTGAGCATCTTGCGGATCTTGCGGCGGAGATCGGCCGGGGTAAACGGCTTCTGAATAAACGACACACCCGGGATCAACATGTCTGAGCGGACGAACTCGCCGCTATATCCGGTCATGTAGAGGATCTTGATTTCAGGACGCAGGTCGCGGACTTGTTTGGCTAACGCCGGGCCGTTCATTCCGGGCATGATCACATCCGTGATCAGCATGTGAATCAGACCCTTCTGCTGGTTAAGGACCCGTAGAGCTTCCTGGGCTTCGGGCGCGGACAGAACATTGCAACCCGAGCTTTTCAAGGCTTCGCAAATCAGGACGCGTAACGGCTCTGCATCTTCGACGACCAGTATCGTTTCGCCGGAGAAAACTGCTTCAGCGGCTTCTTTTCCCGGTTCGAGCGCAGCACATGCCTGCACTTCGGCCGGAAGATAAACCTGGAACGACGATCCACGACCGAGCGCGCTCTGGACTTCGATGTGACCACTGCTCTGCTTTACGATTCCATAGACCGTCGCCAATCCGAGCCCAGTTCCTTTGCCCACTGGCTTCGTGGTGAAGAATGGCTCGAAGATGTGGGCCTGGGTTTTCTGGTCCATGCCGGTGCCGGTGTCGGTGACTTCGAGTAAAACGAAGTGGCTGGGCGACGCTTCCGGTCCCGATTGCGGTACAACTCTCTCGACATTTTTCGTCTGGATACGCAGGGATCCGCCGTTGGGCATGGCATCGCGTGCGTTGACCACAAGGTTCAGAACGATTTGTTCGATCTGTCCGGGATCGGCCTTCACTCGATCCAACTGGGAGTCGAGGACAAAAGAGAATTCGATATTCTCTTTGATCAGGCGTCGCAGCATTTTGTCCAGATTGCCAACCGTTTTATTGATATCCAGAACGACCGGTTCGACCACCTGCTGACGGCTGAGCATCAGGAGCTGCCGGGTAAGTGAAGCGGCGCTCGTCCCGGCCTGTTTGATTTGCTCGAGACTACGGCGATCGGCGGAGGGAAGATCCGTGCGCTCCAGAAGCAGGTCGCTGTAACCATTGATTACGGCAAGCAGGTTGTTGAAGTCGTGAGCCACGCCGCCGGCGAGCAAACCGATCGCTTCCATTTTCTGTGATTGCTGTAACAGCTTTTCAGAGCGGGCGAGAGCTTCCTGGGCAACTTCTTTTTCGGACTCAGCGCGATTGAGCACAAATGCCAAGCCCCATACCAGAGCTGCGAACAACACGATCTGGGCCACTACCAGGCTCGCAATGCCCAGCCGCACGTCACTAGAAAACAGCTGGCTATGGACGCACAGGGCTCCCAACCCCGCCGGAGCCAATGCCGCCACGGGCAAGAGCTTACGCGCCAGCCAACCGCCCGGATAAGGGCTGGTCAGCACCGCCATCAGTCCCAGGTCCGCGCGGCAGAACAGAATTGAGAGGCATCCGACCAGAAATCCAATCCCGGTGTGCAGCGCCATGGATGTGTATTCCACCGAGCCGTACAGCACGGGGACGCCGTAGAGATATCCAATGATCGCAAAGAGGGCGCCCAGCCCGGTGATCACCGCAAAAAATTGAGAGAGTCTGGCTTGCTTCTCGGAGAAGGCCAGCAGCAGAACACTGAGTCCGGCACTGCAAAAGCTGAAAGCCGTGATGTGGGCCATCCGGCCGGGATAGGGTATCTGAACCAGATCCTTGAACAGCAGCTGGTCAATTCCGAAATCACTGTGGAAGAGGTATTCGAACAACGTGAGCAGTCCCAGCGAAACGACGATCGAGGCCGAGACCGCGCAACCCAGTTGAGTGCCGCGAGTCTGTTTGGATCGAGTCAACAAGAAAAGCGCAATGCCGAGAAAAACGAAGCCGAGGGCCGTGTTCGGCTTCATCGTGATGCGCCCGGGGAGCACGGTGGTCAGAGCCGCAATCTTCCACAACCATCCCAGCAGCACCAGAACGCCCAGCAGCGTGAGCAGCACGCCGCCGCAACGCGCGATCGTCCGATATACCTTGTATGGATCCTGGCTCATGAGTCGGCGGCGCAAAGTCCCGCCTTATAGTGTCTATGCCCTTGCCCGCAGTGAAAAAGAGTACAAAAGTAACGAAATAACCTTGCAGGACCGTACATTGAGCAATTTTCGCGAAGCCGGCCTGCTCGACTAGATGAAGGAGAGAGAAGGAATGTCCAACGAACCGTCCAGCTTTTTGGATCCCCTTTCAATTGTGGTCATCGTCCTCACACTGGTGCTTTTTGTGATCGCACTCTTCGTCAAAGGATTCAGTCACGAACTATTGCAGGAGTGTGGAGTGTTTCTGGTTTCGGTGAAGCTGATCATGATGAGCCACAAGAACGGTACGTCGGCGCAGCGCGCGGAAGAGCGACTGGCGAAGATCCAGAATCTGCTGCAAAGCAAGCCCGATGGCGCCTGATACGCACAGCTTTTTGCGAATAGCGAGGTCTCAAACTTGAGGTCCGGAGTGTTACACTTTTTGGTCTGCTTAATATTGAGGAGCGAATGGCATGGCCGAGAAAGCGGAAGTCCGTCACACCCTGAACGAACAACAAGCGCGCCAGTTAGCGACCGTCACCAAAACGGTCCCCATGATGCAGGCGATCTCGCCGCGCTGGCTGGTCAACTTCCTGCAGTGGGTCCCGGTCGAAGCCGGCACGTACCGGGTGAACAAAGTCGTTCCGTCGCGTCCTGGCAGCCGCACCATTGAGTGCAGCCCGGACGACGATGTCGACCTGCCCGAGATCTACGTCGACTACGAGGAAAAGCCCCGCGAATACACGCTGAGCGCGGTGACCACCGTCCTCGATTTGCAGACTCGCATCTCCGATATGTACCGCAGCCCTCACGATCAGATTAAGGAACAGCTGCGCTTGATCATCGAGAAGGTCAAGGAGCGGCAGGAGAGCGAGCTCATCAACAACACGTCGTACGGCCTGCTCAACAACATCGATGACTCGATGAAGATAAAGACCCGCAAAGGCGCGCCCACGCCCGACGACCTGGACGAGTTAATCGCGCGCGTGTGGAAGGAGCCGGCATTCTTTCTGGCCCACCCGCGGGCCATTGCCGCCTTCGGACGCGAATGCACCCGCCGGGGCGTGCCTCCGCCGACTGTGAACCTGTTCGGTTCTCCGTTCTTGACCTGGCGCGGATTGCCGCTGGTTCCATCCGATAAGGTCGCGATAAAGGGAGACAAGACAAATATTCTGCTGCTGCGCACCGGCGAGAAAAAGCAGGGCGCGGTCGGCCTGTTCCAGCCCGGCATTCCGGGTGAAGTGTCACCCAGCTTGTCGGTGCGCTTCATGGGCATCAATCACAAAGCGGTCGCTTCGTACCTCATCTCGCTGTATTGCTCACTGGCGATTCTCACGGAGGATGCAGTCGGCGTACTCGAGAATGTCAGCGTGGATCAATACTATGAGTACAAGTGATCCAGGTACGAGTGAGCGAAGACCGGCGGAGCCAGCGGCGCTAAGCCAGACCGCCGATGCGGGTGCAACAGCCAGTGAGAATCCGTCACTGGGAACGTTCGCTCTGCCCGATCCCGCGGTCATTGCGCGCTTGGCCAATGAGTTCTTCGCAGCCCTGCCGGGAAGCGCTTTCCCACCAAATGTAGACGCGAGCGCCCTCGCTCGTGCCACCCCCGGCGGTGCCCCAGTAACTCCATCGCTAGCTGCGCCGCCGACTGACGTTCCAGCCAACCCGCAAGCGTTCGCTCAACCATTTTCCGAGATTCCTCAATCTCCGGCCGTGCCCGGATCGACGAGTTACTTTTTCGACCGCACGTCACCGCTCAACGCAACCCCGTCATTCCCGTCGCTGAATGACGCGTTCTTATTTCCCGGCGTGCCGGGCGCGCAAGCAATGCCCGGCGTTCCCGGCATGCCGGCGACAACTCCGGGCATGCCGCTAACGGAAGCGGACCTGCGTGCGATTCCAGCATCGCTGGGAAGCGTTCCGGCATTTGCGCCCGGCTTTACTACATCGTCGTTGCCGATGGCGGATTCTTCCGCCTACTTCCTCCATTTCGACCAAGCTGCGCCACTGACGACCGCGCCATCGTTTCCGGATGTCGCAGGAATGTTTTCTTTCCCGGGCGTGCCGCTTTCCGGCGTGCCCGCCGGCGTGCCTGGAATGCAGTCGGTACCCGGAGTTCCAGTGTTGCTGTCTTCTCCGCCGACTGATCCTAGCTCCCTTCCGGCCGCAGTATCCGTACCAACGGTACCGGGAACGTCGGCCTATTTCCCGGGCGGAGAAAACAAATCTGCTGCAGCGCCGCTTAGCATTGCGTCGTTTGAGTTTCGTCCGGATGTCGTGCCCGACATCGGATTGGCGGCGCAGCCGTTTGATCCCCATTTCATCCGGCGAGATTTCCCGATTCTTCAAGAGCAGGTCAACGGGCGGCCGCTGGTTTGGCTGGATAACGCGGCCACCACGCAGAAGCCGAATGCGGTCATCGACCGGGTTTCTTCTTTCTACCGGCATGAGAACTCGAACATCCATCGTGCCGCTCACACGCTTGCTGCCAGAGCGACCGACGCCTATGAGGGAGCTCGGGAAAAAGTACGCCGCTTCATGAACGCGTCATCCACGCGAGAGATCATCTTTGTGCGCGGCGCGACTGAGGGCATCAACCTGGTCGCCAAGAGCTGGGGAAATCGCAACGTCCAGAAAGATGACGAGATTGTCATCACCTGGCTGGAGCACCACGCCAATATTGTTCCGTGGCAGCAGCTGTGCGCCGAAAAGGGAGCGCGGCTGCGGGTAGCGCCGGTGAACGATCGCGGCGAGGTGATCCTCGAAGAATACGAAAAGCTGTTGGGGCCTCGCACCCGCATCGTGGCCTTCAGCCAGGTGTCGAACGCGCTGGGGACCATCACACCGGCAAAAGAAATGGTCGAAATGGCGCACCGCCACGGCGCCAAGGTGCTGGTGGACGGAGCACAGTCCATCGCGCACATGGGCATCGATGTTCAGTTGCTCGATTGTGATTTCTTCGTATTCTCCGGCCACAAGATTTTCGCGCCGACTGGTATTGGCGTCGTCTTCGGAAAAGCCGACATCCTCGACAACACTCCGCCCTGGCAGGGCGGCGGCAACATGATCATGGACGTAACTTTCGAGAAGACGATTTACAACACGTCACCCGCGCGTTTCGAAGCCGGTACAGGCAACATCGCCGACGCCGTAGGGTTGGGCGCCGCTCTCGATTATCTTGACCAGATCGGCATGGAGAACATCGCACGCTACGAGCACGATCTGCTGACCTACGCAACTGCGGGGCTTCTGACTGTGCCCGGACTGCATCTCATTGGGACCGCGAAAGATAAGGCAGGTGTGCTTTCTTTTGTGCTGGATGGATTCCGCACCGAAGATGTTGGCAAGGCGCTCAACCAGGAAGGGATCGCGGTACGCGCCGGACACCACTGCGCTCAGCCCATCCTGCGCAGGTTCGGAGTTGAGACCACGGTGCGTCCGTCACTGGCGCTCTACAACACCTGCGAGGACGTTGATGCGCTGATTGCGGCGCTGCTGCGCATCCAGGCCGGCCGAGGCCATCGCGGACTGTAGTCCCACGAACCACGTAGGGCGGACGCCCTCGTCCGCCCAGTCGAGCGCAGCTTGACGCCTTTCGTTTTTCACCCTCCGAATTATGCGCGAATCGTCCCGGAGGGACGTCTGATAGTAGCCCGGCGTTTCAACGCCGGGTAGGCGAGCAGCAAGATGCCCGTCCCGGAGGGACGATTGAAATACTTCCCTTCAGTGGGTAATCATTTCAAGTGTGCCCACGGCACACGCTGGGTGGATCAGAATACCCGCAACTGAAGTGGCGGGCTACTGTCGCAGGTCCCTACGGGACCAAAACCAGACGCTGCGGAGTTTCGCTCCGCCGGACAGCCCAGGGCGGCTGTCCCCACGCGGCTTCTGCCGCTCCCAGACTAGATCGCCTTCTTCTGAAACACCTTTAGCTCTTTGGGGACGATGAAAACTGTTTCTTCCTTTGAGAGATGCAGGTCGCGGAATTTTTCCTGGGACATCTCGACCTTGACCGGCGCTCCCCATTCGCTGACTGCCTCAATCTTCACTAACGGACCAGCCGAGTTGATGTGTTTGATGATGGCGCGAAACTCACTTCCGCCATTGGGCTGCCGCTGAATCTCCAGCAAGTGCGGACGCACATAGACAAGCTCTCCCGTGGCTCCATCGTGGATAGCCGGGGTTTCGTCGTCAGTCCTGCCGTGGAACAAGTTCACATTGCCGAGGAAGTTGTAGACGAAGGGCGTGACGGGATGGTGGTAAACCTCGTCCGGGCTGCCTACCTGCTCGATACGGCCTTCGTTCATCACCGCTACGCGGTCTGAGACTTCGAGCGCTTCTTCCTGATCGTGAGTAACGAACACGCTGGTGATGTGAACTTCGTCGTGCAACTGGCGCAGCCAGCGGCGTAGCTCGAGACGGACCTTCGCGTCGAGAGATCCAAAGGGCTCGTCGAGCAGCAGGACGCTGGGTTCGACTGCCAGCGCGCGCGCCAGCGCGACTCGCTGCCGCTGGCCTCCGGAGAGTTGCGAGGGATAGCGTCCGGCCAGATTTTTCAGCTGGATGAGCCCAAGCAATTCATGAACCTTGGCGTGGATCTGCTCCTTCGACGGACGCACATTCCGGGGACGAACTTTCAGTCCGAAGGCGATATTTTCAAAAACCGTCATGTGTCGAAAGAGCGCGTAATGCTGGAAGACGAAGCCGACGCGGCGATCGCGGGCGTTGCGGTGCGTGGTGTCTTCGCCGTCGAAAAGAATGGTGCCAGAGTCGGCAAACTCCAGCCCGGCAATGATACGCAGCAACGTTGTCTTTCCGGAGCCAGACGGACCCAACAGCGCGACAAGCTCGCCCGAGGGAATCGTGAGATTCACGTTGTCGAGCGCAGAGAACTGTCCGAATTTCTTGGTGATGTTTTTCGCTTCGATGCTCATGCGGTTTGCTCTTCTCCGTCCCAGCGGGCAGATTCCGCCAGCTGACGCCGTGCTCTCCACTCAACAATCGTCTTGACGAAGAGGGTAGTCAGCGCCAGCAAGGCCAACAGGGACGCCACGGCAAAGGCGGCCGAGAATTGGTATTCGTTATACAGAATTTCAACGTGCAACGGCATGGTATTGGTACGTCCACGGATATGCCCTGACACTACCGATACAGCGCCGAATTCACCCATGGCACGGGCATTGCAAAGAATCACGCCATAGAGCAGTCCCCACTTGATGTTAGGCAGGCTCACGCGGAAGAAAGTCTGCCAGCCACTAGCACCGAGAGCGAGCGCGGCTTCTTCCTCTTCCTGTCCTTGCGCCTGCAACAGAGGGATCAATTCGCGGGCCACAAACGGAAAGGTGACGAAGATAGTGGCCAGAACGATTCCCGGCACCGCGAAGATCACCTGCAGATCATGCCGCGCCAGCCAAGGCCCCAGAACTCCCTGCAGGCCGAAAAGCAGGACGTAGATCAATCCTGACACGACCGGTGAAACCGAGAACGGCAGGTCGATCAGGGTGATCAACAGGCTCTTCCCGACGAACTCAAACTTCCCGATGGCCCAGGCCGCAGCCACTCCGAAAACAACATTCAGCGGAACGGCGATAGCCGCGGCCAACAACGTCAAGCGAATCGCGGCCAGCGCGTCGGGCTGCACCAGGCTCGCCCAATAGACAGAAATCCCTTTAGCGAAAGCCTGAGAAAACACAATTGCCAGCGGGAGGAAGATGAAGACTCCGAGAAATAAGACGGCAACACCTATCAAGACCCAGCGCACCAGCACGGACTCACCCGTCGCCGCGGTTGCTACCCGCCGGTCCGGCTGAAGGGCTCGAGTGCTGAGTGGAAGCGTCGTCGCCATTTACACAGTCTCGTCTGCCACCAGGGCAGTGGTCTTTTCCTCGCGACTGCTGCTCCATTTCTGCAAAAGATTAATTGGCAGTAATAGAATTAAAGAGAACACCAGCATGACCACTGCTATGGCAGTTGCTCCAGCGTAGTCGTACTGGTCGAGCTTGGTGATAATGAGCAGCGGCGTGATCTCGGTCTTCATCGGCATATTTCCCGAGATAAACACGACAGAGCCGTATTCGCCGACGGCGCGCGCAAAAGCCATGGCGAAACCAGCCAACGCAGCGGGTAAAATCGTAGGCATCACCACCCGGTAAAAAGTCTGCCAGCGGCTGGCTCCCAGACTAGCCGCAGCTTCTTCCAGTTCCTTGTCCATATCTTCGAGGACCGGTTGCACGCTTCGCACTACAAATGGCAATCCGATGAAAGTGAGCGCGATAGCAACTCCCAATGGAGAGTAGGCAGACTTGATTCCGAGTGAAGCCAGCGGCCGGCCCAGCCAGCCGTTGGGGGCATAAATCGTGGTCAGGGCAATGCCGGCGACAGCAGTCGGCAGAGCGAAGGGAAGATCCACCAGCGAGTCGAACAGACGCTTACCAGGAAACGTATAGCGCACGAGTACCCACGCCACCAGAACTCCGAACACCAAATTGATCAGAGCGCCAATCAGCGACGCTCCGAAGGTCAGGCGATAGGAAGCCACAGCGCGAGGGGATGCGGCGATATGCCAGAACTGGTCCCAGCTGAGTGAAGACGCTTTCAGAAACGTCGCAGCCAGCGGGATCAGGACGATGAGGCTGAGATACAACACGGTGTATCCCAGCGCCAGTCCAAATCCCGGCAGGTTGCTGCGTTTCTTGAAAGTGAACGCCATAGTTTATTGATTGGGCTGATAAATCTGATCGAACACGCCGCCATCGGCAAAATGCGTTTTCTGCGCCTTTTGCCATCCTCCGAAAACTTCGTCGATGGTCACCAGCTTGATCTTTGGAAACGTCGCCGCGTATTTTTGGGCCACCGAATCAAGGCGCGGCCGGTAGTAATTCTTAGCCGCAATTTCCTGCCCCTCGGGCGTGTACAGATATTCGAGATACGCCTGGGCCGCGGCCCGCGTGCCTTTCTTGTCGACGACCTTGTCCACGATCGAGACGGGTGGCTCAGCTAAGATGCTTTGCGAGGGCACCACGATCTCGACTTTTTCGGGTCCAAGCTCCTTAATTGACAGAAAAGCCTCGTTTTCCCAGGCAATCAGGACGTCTCCGATCTCCCGCTGCACGAAAGTCGTCGTTGATCCGCGCGCCCCAGAGTCCAGCACCGGCACGTTCTTGTACAGACGCTTCACAAAGTCCTGCGCTTTTTGTTCGTTCCCGCCCGGCTGCTTGAGCGCGTAGGCCCATGCGGCAAGGTAATTCCAGCGGGCGCCGCCCGAAGTCTTCGGATTGGGCGTGATCACCGAAATTCCCGGCTTCACCAGGTCATCCCAATCCTTAACGTGTTTAGGGTTCCCTTTGCGCACCAGGAAAACGATTGTCGAGGTGTAAGGTGTGCTGTTCTGCGGCAACCGCTTCTGCCAATCCGCAGGCAATAGCCCGGCATTCTGGGAGATAGCGTCAATGTCGTAAGCCAGGGCCAGCGTCACAATGTCGGCCTGCAGCCCGTCAATGACGGCGCGGGCCTGCTTGCTGGAACCGCCGTGAGACTGCTCGATCGTGACGGTCTGGCCGGTTTTTGCCTTCCAGTATTTCGCGAAGGCCTGGTTGAAATCCTGATAGAGCTCACGCGTCGGATCGTAAGAGACATTCAGTAACGAGACCTCACCACCCTGCGCCCGGCTCTGAATCGAAAACGCGACCACGAGTCCCGCCAGCAGCAGCCCCAAGACCACCAAAACTTTGTTCCGCATTAGTTCCCCTTTTAAAGTTTCAGGCGGCGCGACGAACCCGACAATCTGGACGTAAAAAGCAAACGGCCCACGATTCAGATTCGTGGGCCGCTTGAGAAATTGAATGTTTTGCTTCGGCTACATTCCATCCCCATGCCCACGGTGGCTGCAACATGCGCAGCAACAGCACGTACAGATACAAGCCGTGGAGATGTGGTTGGCTACCATTGGGAAATAGTATACGTCAGGATTCCACTTTAAGTCTACAAACGTAATAGACATTATCGAATTGGGGCAAAACCAGACAACCTTTGGCGTAATCAGTTACGGGGGTTACGGCTTGGCCGGCCCAGCCGCCGCAGACTGCAATCGTTCGCGCTTGGCATCCTCGGTCCTGCCCACATGGTCGTAGGCCTCAGCAAGGAGAAGATGGGCCCTCGGGAAGTCGGGCAGACGGCTCGACGCAATCTCCAGGTGAATGACCGCAGTCTTGTAGTCGCCAGTCTTCAGGAGACTCGAACCCATCTGAAAATGCGCCCAAGTCGAGTCGGGCTGAAGCTCGATCGCGTGACGTAGATACTCGATGGCTTGCAGATATTGCTGCTGCCGCGCCAAAGACGCTCCCATGACGAACTGCGCCAGATACATTTTGGAGTTCGCGGCCAGCAGCGGCTGCACCAGCGCCGCAGCCTTCTCCGGCTTACCGTTGTTCAGCAGCGCCAGCGCGGATAAAACCCTATTGGCGGATGCAATTGCATCTTTCGGATCGACTCCGGTCGCTGCCGTGCCAGCCGGAGCGGATGACTTTTGCAGGCCAACGTATCCCAGCGACGCCAGCTTCTGCATTTCGCTGGAAGTCAGTTCTGGGCCGCTTGAAGTATTGCTTGCCGCACTGAAACGCCGGTCGAAAGCTTCCAGCTGGCCGGCAATGGTGTCCAGCGTTGCTTTGGATGTTTGCGCCAAATTGCGGCTTGCGCCAGGATCGGCCGAGAGATCGTAGAGCTCCGGCTTCGGCGCTTTGATGTATAGATATTTGCCCGCTCGCCAGGACTCAATGGCGCTCCAGCCGAATGCCTGTTGCGGAAACGTACTGCCTGAATAAACAGGCTGTTCGGTATTTGACTTCGTTATTCGTAACAAAGACTGCCCCTGCATTTGCGATGGAACCGACAGACCGGCGATTTCAAGAATCGTGGGAGCGACGTCGACGAGTCGAGTTCGTACCGCAACCCGTTTTCCGGCGCTTTGGTTCTGCGGCAGTTTCAACAAAAGCGGGACATGGATGGTTTCATCGTAGAGAAATACTCCGTGAGTCTGCTCTCCATGCGCGCCCAGGCTCTGGCCGTGATCGGCCGCCACCACGATCAACGCATCGTCGTACACCTTGCTGGCGCGGAGCGTCGCGATCAACTTGCCGGCTGCGGCGTCGGCGGAGGTTACTGCGGCGTTGTAGGAAGTTCCGGACGCATCCTGCGGATCATTCAGATGTATCCAGAGAAAGAAAGGGCCTTTGGAGTTGCGGGCCAGCCACGCGGTGGCGCGGGCGACAACCTGCGCCGCGGGTCGATTCAGCGAACTGCTCTTACCATCTGCACGATCGGGCTGAAACCCGGCGTCATACGAAGTGAACCCGCGATCGAAGCCGGGAGCCGATCCGTTCTTCGGATCAAGAGCGATGGAGCCGACAATGGCAGCTGCGCGATATCCGCCAGTGCGAAGCAAGTCCGGGAGGAAGGGCAGAGCGGCGGCCAACCTCGCGCCGAACTCGCTGGCGTGGTTCGTCTGCGGATAAGTTCCGGTGAGCAGAGTTGCGTGGGAGACCACCGTTGACGGCGCCTGAGAATAAGCCTGCTCGAAGACCATGCTCTGGCGGGCCAGGTCATCGAGGTTCGGAGTAACCCTTGTCCTCGCGCCGAGGAAGCCCATGCGATCCGCGCGGGTTGAATCCAGTGTAATGAGAATGATATTCGGCTTGCCAGCTGCCAAGGCTGAAATCGGCAACAGAACGAAAAGAGCAAACCAGAGTGCGGGGAAAATCCGCCGGAACATAGGATTAAGTTTAACGCAGCCTTCGAGAAGAAGGACGCGGGCGGGGCGCCCGCGACGCACGGCCACTACGCATCGACTATTATGGATGCGAGGAACTCAGTCTACCTTGCCCTCGTTGCGAATTCGGAACCTTGTCCTCTGTCTGCTGGTTTGCGCAACAGCCGCGTTGTCGCTTTCCTGCCAGTCCAGAAAGTGGCAGGGCGATCAGAAGCTCATCATCCTGGGCATCGATGGCATGGATCCGCAACTTCTGAAGAAATTCATAGCCGAAGGCAAGATGCCGAACTTTTCTGCTCTCGCACAGAAAGGGTCGTTCCGGCTGCTGACCACCAGCATTCCGCCGCAGAGTCCGGTCGCCTGGTCGAACCTGATCACCGGCATGAACGCTGGAGGACACGGCATCTTTGATTTCATCCACCGCGATCCCAAGACTTTGCAGCCATATTTCTCCGCGTCTCGCGTGGAGCCGCCGAAGCACGCCATTCATCTGGGCAGCTGGGTGATTCCAATCGGAAGCGGAACCGCCGAGCAACTCCGCCAGGGAAAGGCATTCTGGGAAACATTGGACGACTACGGCGTGCCCAGCACGATCTTTCGCATGCCGTCGAATTTTCCTCCGGTCAAAACCAAGGGACACTCACTATCAGGCATGGGCACGCCTGACCTGCGCGGCAGCTACGGCACTTTTTCCTTTTACACTGACGATCCCATGACCTTTGCGGGCGTGGTTGAGGGCGGACAGATCGTTCCGGTCAGCGTGGAAGATTCCCAGGTGAAAGCGAAACTGATCGGACCAGACAACACCTTCCGGAAGGGATCTCCGCCCACCCTCGAGCCTTTTACGGTCTCTATTGATCCGCTCGAGGCTGTTGCCAAATTCGCGGTGCAGGATCAGAACTTTGTCCTGCGTGAAGGAGAATGGAGCGACTGGATCCACATTCAGTTCCAACTGATTCCGTTTATCGGGAATGTGAAAGGGATCTGCCGGTTCTATTTGAAGCAGGCGCATCCACGATTCGAGTTGTACGTTTCGCCGATCAACATCGATCCCGCCGATCCCGCGTTGCCGCTTTCCACTCCCAAGAGTTACTCCCGCGAGCTTTCTGAGGAAATTGGCGAGTTCTACACTCAGGGCATTTCCGAAGACACGAAAGCCCTGTCTGCCGGCGTGCTCGACGACAAGGAATATCTGGAACAGGCAAAGACCGTCCTGGCGGAACATCTGCAGATTTTCAACTCAGAGTTTCCCAAGTTCCACTCCGGTCTGTTCTTCTTTTATTTCTCCAGCCTCGATCTCAATTCGCACATGTTCTGGCGGCTGATCGATCCACAGCATCCGGAATACGACGCTGCGCTCGCGGCCCAGTACGGATCGGCACTGCCCCAGTTCTATCAGCAGATTGATCAGGTGCTCGGACAGGTCATGCAGCGCTTGGATAACAGCACCACTCTGCTGGTTCTCTCCGACCACGGCTTCGCGCCTTACAACCGCTCGTTCAATCTGAATACCTGGCTGCTCAACAACGGCTACATCACCTTGAAGAGCGAACCGAATCCCGACCAGAATCTGGCCTTTGCCAATGTGGACTGGAGCCGCACTCGGGCCTACGGACTCGGATTGAACGGCCTCTACCTGAATCTGAAAGGCCGCGAGCGAGAAGGAATTGTTGAACCGGGCGGCGCGGCAGATGCGCTGCTAAAAGAAATCAAAGGGAAGTTGCAGGGGATACGCGATCCCCAAAATAATTCCGAGGCGATCACGCGTGTCGACCGGGCGAGTGAAGTCTATCAAGGTCCATACGCGGCCCAAGGGCCTGATTTGTTGGTGGGATACAACCGCGGATATCGCGCGGGATGGCAAACGATTCTGGGGAACTTTCCCGCAGACGTTTTCGAGAACAACACCAACCCATGGAGCGGTGACCATTGTATGGACTACACACTCGTTCCAGGCGTGCTGCTGAGCAATCGGCCGATTGACGCGGCCAATCCGGCTTTGACCGATATCGCGCCCACGATCTTTGCGCAATTTGGAATTCCCCAGCCGGGCGGTATGATGGGTCATTCAGTCTTTTCATCCACCCGCTGACGTGTAAAGGCCGTCAGACAAATGGAGACAGCCGAATGTCCTCACAAAAGATCAAGATCGAAGGCGACTTGCTGGAAAAAGCAAAACAGTGCGCGGAGGCATCAGGCTACGCGTCCGTCGATGAGTTCGTACTGCATACGATTGAGAAGGAAGTGAAGCGGTTGGCACCGGACCAAGGCGGCGGCAGCGAATCCAAAGAGAAGGTAACGAAGCGGCTGCAAGGATTGGGCTACATCGAGTAACTCGTGCGCCGTTTCAAGAGAGGGCTTTGGGGGACAGCCGTTGGGTGGAGCAGCGCTTCAGCGCTGCATTAAAGTCCTGCTAGGACGCGGCTTCAGCCGCTGAGGTACTTTTCGCGGCGCAAGAATCCTCTTTTGCTGACAACACCTCAATGATCGCGTCCCCCATGCCGTCAAACATCCCGCTCTTCATGGTCCTTGCAATTTCCATCATCATCGGGTTCCTGATGGTCATCGTGTTTCGCTATACCTCCGATCAAAAGGCCATCGGCCGCGCCAAGGACCGGTTGAAAGCGCACCTGCTGGCAGTTCGCTTGTTTCAAGATCAGCTGCCCGTAGTGATGCGAGCCTATGGAAAGATCCTTCGCGGGACCGGAAGTTATCTGCGACTTGCCTTTACCCCCTTCCTGATCGCGATACTGCCCATCACTTTCTTGATCGTTCAGTTAGATCGATACTTCGGCTGGCTGCCGCTGAAGCCGGCTCAGAGTTTCCTGGTGGAAGCACGAGTCGATGATCCGGCAGCGTTGAACGACGTTTCGCTGCAATTGCCTCCCGCGCTTTCGAGTTCCGCTCCGGCAGTTCATATTCCGAAAGATAACGAAGTGGTATGGCGCGTTGTGGCCGAACGCGAAGGACAATACGAGATCAAGATCGCCGCCGCCGGACAGACCGTTTCCAAACAAGTTGTAGTTTCACCAGGACTGGCGCGGGTTTCGCCCGATTCGGCTGAAAGACAATTTCTGGGAACGCATGTTTACTTCAGGCGAGTCGGCGCTGGCGGAGAATAGTCCCGTGCAGTCGATTGCAATCAGCTATCCCCCACGCGTGATCAACTTCGCCTGGATGGAATGGAACTGGATTGTCCTGTTCTTCGTGGTGTCGTTGATTGCAGGTTTCATTTTCAAGAGTGCATTGGGAATTCAGGTATGAAGTTTTTATCGCGTCGACGAGAGTCCGGCCTTGTTCCGATCGCGCTCTTGATCGTTGCGCTGGTTCTGCTATTTCCCCTGCACAGCGAGGCTTACGCGGGCCCGGGCGCCGGGTTTGCTGTTCTCTCATCTTTCTGGACCATCTTTGTGGCCTTCCTCTATTCCTTCTACGCCCTGGTCACCTGGCCCATTCGACAACTGCTGCGAATGTTTCGACGGCGCAAAGCGTACGGCAAGGCCCAGGTGAAACGCGTGGTGATCGTGGGATTCGACGGCATGGATCCCGAACTCGCCAGCCGCTTCATGGGCGAAGGAAGGCTGCCGAACTCTGACCAAGCTGCGCGACAGCGGGACGTTTCGTCCGCTGCGAACTACATTTCCCGCGATCTCTCCCGTGGCGTGGTCGACGTTTCAGACCGGGGTCAATCCCGGCAAGCACAACATATACGATTTTCTGGCGCGCGATCTGAAGAACTATCTTCCGTATCTTTCCTCGGCACAGATCAGCGAGCCCAAACGTCATCTGAAGATTGGCAAGTACTCGCTGCCGCTGGGCAAGTCCGATGTCAAAGGTCTGCGCAAAGGGACGCCCTTCTGGCACTGGCTGGGCAAGGCGGGAGTTTTTTGTTCGGTCATTCGCGTGCCAGTAACTTTTCCGCCGGAAAAGTTTCCCGGCGTGCTGCTCTCCGGCATGTGCGTCCCCGACCTGAAGGGCAGCCAGGGGACATTTTGCTTCTGCACCACGCGGGCCAGCAGCGACAAGTTTCGCGAGGGCGGCGTGCGAATTCCGGTCGAGAAGCAACGGAACCGGATTTCATTCCTACATTCCTGGTCCAGAGAATCCTCTGGGCACAGGCAGAGACCTGCGCGCCGATTTCAAGATTCGCCCGGATGTAGGCCGCGGCCGGGCCCGAATTGAGATTGATTCTGAAACCTTCACTGTCAAAGTCGGTGAGTACTCAGAATGGATTCCGGTCAAGTTCAAAGCCGGCATGGGATTCACGGCTCGCGGAATCTGCCGCTTCTATCTAAAGGAAATATCGCCAGAAGTCGAAGTTTACGTGACGCCGGTGAACATCGATCCCGGCCATCCCGACCTCCCGATTTCGCATCCCGTGACTTATTCGATTTATCTGGCAAAACTGTTTGGCCCTTACGCTACCTTAGGCCTCGCGGAAGATACCTGGGCGCTCAATGAAGAAGTGCTCGACGACAACGCATTCCTGGCGCAGTGCTACGGTAATCATGAAGATCGCGAGCGCATGTTCTTCGACGCTCTCGAAAAAACTCCGCAGGGCTTGTGCGCGTGCGTCTTCGACACCACCGATCGCGTGCAGCATATGTTCTGGCGTTACCTCGACAAGGATCACCCCGCCGCGCGCGATGTGCCGCAGGACCAGAAGCCGCGCGTGATTCAGGATCTCTACGATCGCATGGATACGCTCATCGGGCGGGTCATGCAGCAGATCGACGATCAAACCCTGCTGCTGGTGATTTCCGATCACGGCTTCAAATCGTTTAACCGCTGCATGAATCTGAATGCGTGGCTGCATCAGAATGGCTACCTGGTTTTGAAAGACGGCAAGAGCGAAAGTGGGGACTGGTTCGAAGACGTCGACTGGTCGCGCACCCGCGCCTACACCATGGGTCTGAATGGTCTTTACATGAACATCAAAGGCCGCGAGCGCGAAGGCATCGTAGAAGCCGGAGCGGAAGCCGAGGCTCTAAAAGAAGAGTTGCGCGGAAAGCTCGACGGGCTGGTCGATCCGGCTTCAGGCAAAGTCGGCATCACCGGCATGTTCGACTGCGACGCCGTTTATGCCGGTCCGTATGTCGACAACGCTCCCGACTTGATCGTCGGCTACGGCGAAGGCTTCCGCGCCTCGTGGGATTCGGTCATGGGCAAAGTGACCACCGCAATTTTCGAAGACAACCTCAAAGCCTGGAGCGGCGATCACTGCGTTGACCCACGGCTGGTGCCGGGCGTGCTATTTTCAAACCGCAAGATTGCGATTGAAAAGCCCGCCATTGTAGATGTCGCACCGACTGTGATGAAGTTGTTTGGGTTGGAACTGCCTGCTTACTTTGATGGGAAGCCTTGGGCAGTGTCCGCAGCCGCCGGCAAGTAAGATTCCAAAAAGACAGGGATGCGATTTCTCGCATCCCTTCGCGGGAGAGTCGCCCGCGACCACACAATCCTTCACACCCCACAATCACTTTACTGCAGCAATGTTCCCCCGTTAACCGGCTCTTCTCCCGGCGCCAGCACCACAGCCGCCGCTACGCGGTCACCCGGCTCCAGATGCAGCAGCCGCACGCCTTGTGCGGCGCGGCCGGATTCGCGGATGGTCGTTGAATCCATGCGGATGATTTTGCCGTACTGGCTGATCAGCATGACTTCGGACTTCTCTGTTACCTGCGCGATGCCTACGACTTTGCCGTTGCGCTCCGTGGTCTTAACGTTGATGACGCCGGAGCCGCCGCGTCCTTGCAGGCGGTATTCGTCGGCAGCGGTGCGTTTGCCGTAGCCGTTTTCGGTGACGGAGAGAATCAGTCGGCCTTTTTCCGGTACCAGGTCGGCTATCTGGGCGTCTGTCGCTGGCGCTTTCGTTGGGTCGACCTTCGCCGGGACGTCGGCCTTGGGCGTAGTGGCCATACCAACCAGGTAGTCACCCTTTTCCATGCGGATGCCCCAGACACCGTATGCCTGGCGGCCCATGGGGCGGACGTCCTCTTCGTCGAAGCGGATGGCTTGGCCTTCGTGCGTGGCCAGGAACACGATCTGCTGGCCGTCGGTGAGATTGGCTGCGACCAGTTCATCTCCCTGCTCGATGCTGATGGCGTAGATACCATTCGAGCGCACGTGGGAGAAGTCCTTGAGCTCGGTCTTTTTCACCAGGCCGTTGCGCGTGGCGAAGAAGATGTATTTGCCCTCCTCTTCAAGATGGCGGACAGCGAGCATGGTGCGCACCGTCTCTCCCGGTTGCAGACCGACCAGGTTGCCGACGTGTTTGCCCTTGCCGGCAGCGCTGACGTCGGGAATCTCGTACACCTTCAGCCAGTAGACGCGTCCGGTGTTGGTGAAGATCAGAATGTAGGCGTGCGTCGAGGCGATGAAGAGATGCTCGACGAAATCCTCGTCGCGCGTCTTCATGCCGGTGCGGCCCGTGCCTCCGCGGCGCTGCATGCGGTAGGTGGAAATCGGCGTGCGCTTCATGTAGCCGCCGTGGCTGACCGTGACTGCGACTTGCTCGTCGGCGATCAGGTCTTCCAGATGGATTTCCGCAGCTTCGTCTTCGATAACGGTGCGGCGCTCGTCGCCGTAGAGTTTCTTTACTTCTTCGAGTTCCTTCACGATCACGGTGCGCAGTTTCTTTTCCGAACCCAGAATGGATTCGTACTCGGCAATGTGCTCGCGCGTGACATTCAGTTCTTTCGTGATTTCGTCGATGGAGAGCTTGGTCAGGCGGTGCAGTTGCAGTTCGAGAATCGCGTCAGCCTGAATTCGCGGTGAACGGCTTTTCCGGATCGCGCTTGGGAGTGCGGCCTGTGACGTTGATGTCAATCTTCTTGCCGCCAAAGTAGGCGACCAGGTTCTCGCGGGCTTCAGCACGGTTGGCGCTGGCGCGGATGATGGTGATCACGTTGTCCAGGTGATCGAGCGCAGTGAGGTAGCCTTCGAGAATGTGTTCGCGGTCTTTCGCCTTCGAGAGCAGGTAGGCAGTGCGGCGGCGGACCACGTCGACACGATGATCGATGAAGTGCTTGATCGCCTGCACCAGCCCCATTTCCTTGGGCTGGTTATTCACCACCGCCAGCAGGATCATGCTGAAACTTTCCTGCATCTGGGTGTGCTTGAAGAGCTGGTTGAGGACGAGCTGCGGCTCGCCGTCGCGTTTGAGCTCGACCACGATGCGCATGCCGTCGCGATCGCTTTCGTCGCGAATGTCGGAGATCGTGTCCACGATCTTGTCGTTCACCAGTTGCGCGATGCGCTCGACCAGGCGGGCCTTGTTTACCTGATAAGGAATTTCGGTGATGACGATGGCCTTGCGGTCTTTGTTGAAAGTTTCGATGCCGGCCTTGGCGCGCATCATGAAGCGGCCGCGGCCGTTTTTGTAGGCATCCACGATTCCGCTGCGGCCGTGAATGATGCCGGCAGTGGGGAAATCGGGGCCTTGCACGAATTTCAGAATTTCAGCGAGCTGGGCGTCGGGATTGTTCACCAGCGTGATGGTGGCGTCTACGATTTCGGTTAGATTGTGCGGCGGAATTTTCGTCGCCATACCCACCGCGATGCCGTCTGATCCGTTGACTAGCAGGTTGGGAATGCGCGCGGGAAGCACGTCCGGCTCGATTTCATTGCCGTCGTAGTTCGGGCGCATGTCGACAGTATCTTTGTCGAGATCTTCAAGCAGCGCCGTCGCGACCCGAGTGAGTTTGGCTTCCGTGTAACGATCGGCCGCCGGCGGATCTCCATCGACCGAACCGAAGTTGCCTTGTCCATCGACCAGCGGATAACGCATGGCAAACGGCTGCGCCAGCCGCACCAACGCGTCGTACACCGCGAGGTTGCCATGGGGATGGTATTTGCCCATGACGTCTCCAACGATGCGGGCGCATTTGCGGGTGGACTTGTTGGGCGCCAGTCCCATCTGCTGCATGGTGTAGAGAATGCGGCGATGTACTGGCTTCAATCCGTCGCGGACGTCAGGCAGAGCGCGTCCGATAATCACCGACATCGAATAGTCGAGATAAGACTTCTTCATCTCCTCTTCGATATTGACGGGTTGAATGTTGAGCGCGCCGGGGATGCCGGTGCCATCTCCACCGTTGGGCGGAGGAGTCAAGGGGAGTTCGGGATTCTGATCGTCAGCCATAAGAACGCTTTTACCTTCTAGCTCCTAAGCTCATGTGGGGCAGACACTCTTGTCCGCCGATTTTGACTTGGCTTTTTTGTATCGCGAGATTCATTTGCGAGTACGAGATCGACTACACTTGCGAGTTCCTAGAGCTGAAAATTAACTTCCAAAGCGGCGGGCAAGGGTGCCCGCCCTACACCTGCTTATAAGCGTCTAAATTACTGCATTTACAGGATGTTAAGGCCCAGTCGCAATGTGATAATTATACCACGCGAAAGCTGGATACCGAAGCCTGAGTTGGCCTGGCAGATGACGAAAACGGAACCCTGCTGTCGACGCCTGAAATGGATTCCCAGACCAAATAAAAGAGCCCGGCCAGTTGATCATCTTTGATCAACCAACCGGGCGCCTGATGAATCTGTAAGTCTCTAGCGAAGCGACTGCAGATTCAGGATCAGCGACAAAACATTTCCCAGAACGCCGAACGAACCGTTCGAGTTGTAGCCATATTCGTATCGGTCGTTGTAGCCATCCTGGTATCCGCGACTAAACCCTTCTCGGAAATAGTATCTGTAGTCCTCAGGGTCGACGTAATAGCCGTTGTAGCCGTAGGTCGCGTCCTGATAGGCATAACTCTGTTGATATTCGGGACGCCAGCCGTCTTCGCGATCAGCAACTCCGGCGCGAAAGCCTTCCTGATAGCCGTTGTTGACTGCCTGGCGTAACAGATCGGCGCCGTACTGGTTGGTCTCGTAGTAAGCGCCGCCGCGGTTGTAGCGATAGATTGGCGCGGTGTAGAAGTACGGATCGTTGTTGTAATCGTGACGCTCTTCGCGCAGACGTCTTTCCTGCTCACGCAGACGCTCTGCATACTCTTCCTGGAAGCGGTATTGCGCCATCCGCCGCTGTTGCTGCAGGGTTGCCGACTGGTATTGCAAACGGCGCTGTTGGTCATCCAGACGCTGGCGATACTCTCCCAGACGCTGCTGCTGTTGCTGAATCAACTGCTGCTGGCGCTGCTGTGATAGACGCTCTTGCCGCGCGTTCTGCTGTTGTTGTTGCTGCTGCCACTGCTGCTGGGCGCGCTCCTGTTGCTGTCGGTTCAACTGCTGCTGGCGCGCTTCTTCCTCCTGACTTCTGTGGGCTTCTTGCATCCGTTGTTGTTGCTGCTGTTGCTGGACCACATGTTGCTGTTGCTGGTTTTGCTGCTCGCGCTGCTGCAGTGCTCGTTCCTGCTGCTGATTCTGCTGCTGGCGTTGCAGTTGCTGTTGACGTTCTTGTTGCTCACGCTGCTGTTGCGCCCGCTCTTGCTGCTGTTGCAGTTGCTGATTCTGTTGCCGCTGGCGTTCCTGCTGGGCGCGCTCTTGCTGCTGGTTCAGCTGTTGCTGGCGTGCCGATCTGTTGCTGCGCTGCTCTGCTGCTGTTCCTGCGCTGTTGCTGGCGTTCCATCTGTTGCTGCCGATTCTGCTGCTCGCGCTGCCGATCTTCCTGCGCGTGTTCCTGCTGCTGTTTCTGCTGCTGCTGGCGTTCCATCTGTTGCTGCCGATTCTGCTGCTCGCGCTGCCGGTCTTCCTGCGCGTGTTCCTGCTGCTGTTTCTGCTGTTGTTGTCGTTCCTGCCGCGCCCGCTCTTCCTGCTTCTCATCCTGCGATTCTTGTCGTGCGTAGGCCAGAACACCGGCTCCAAGAAGCAGGAACAAAATGGCTACCGTGACAGCTCTCACGCGTTTCATAGTTGTTGCCTCCACTCGTATGCTTGGATGCCGTAACGCGGTCCAAGGCGCGTCTTTACCGGACCAATCTCGGATGAAAGTAATCAGCGGGCCCTGAGATTTAAGGCTTGATTAAGGTTGGGACGGTTGCATCATACAGGAATTACTTGACTGCCTTTCGTGCGCATTTTTTTGCATCCGCTCGCCGAACAACAGGTCGCGAAGATCACGAGGTGGCATAATCGGATCCGAAAGGTGCACGGCTAATATGAGCAACCCGGTGGAGACGTTAAGCGGAAAGCTGGCTCTGGTCACTGGCGGAAGCCGCGGCATTGGCGCGGCGGTGGCGCTGGCACTGGCTGACGCCGGCGCCGACATCGCAATAAACTTTCGGACGCGATCCCAGGACGCAGAAGAAATCTGCGTCGCGATCCAGAAATTGGGGCGTCGCGCCCTCGCGATTCAGGCTGACGTTTCTCGATCCGATGAAGTCAAACAAATGATCGCGCAGATTGAGCGTGAACTCGGGTCTGTGAATATTCTTGTAAACAACGCAGGAATGGCACGCCAGATCAACCTTGAAAATATTTTGGAGGCGGATTGGGACGAACACATCAACGTGAATTTGAAGTCCGCGTTTCTTGTGACCCAGGCCGTGCTGCCCCAGATGCGGGCCCAGCGCTGGGGACGGATCATCAATATTTCATCCGTTGCGGCGCAGACCGGTGGACTGGTTGGACCGCACTACGCCGCTTCGAAAGCCGGGATGCTCGGGTTGACCCACTCCTACGCCGCTCTGCTGGCGAAGGAAGGCATCACCGCGAACACAGTCTGCCCAGCCCTGGTTGAAACCGAAATGCTGCGCGCCAACCCTCGCGCGACTTCCAGCGTGATTCCAATCGGACGTTTTGGCACCGTGAATGAGATCGCCTCTATAGTGCGCATGATCGCGGAAAATGCTTACTTGACCGGGCAAACGATCAATCCGAACGGGGGCTGGTACATGAGTTGATCTGGCCAGGCATTAATCTGCGCAGGCAAGGAGCGCTATGGCCGGGTGACGACCTCGTTCGGGCTGGTGGGCAACATGAACTTCACGCCGCGCTCGTGATTGAGCTTCAGCGTCGTTGGCACATCGAGATCGGCAATCTGTATCTTTCTCGTCCACGATCCGGTGGTCCAATAATCCGCTTTCGAATAAATCGTCCCACTGATGATGCTGTACTCGCTCACTTCTTCCTTGCGGCCATCGTGAAATACAAGAACGGCCGGCGGCAGTTCGGGCGCCGGTTGCTCGGCTGTTCTTTCTTTCGGCGAAGTTTGCCGGGTCACGGTTTGCCGAGGCATGGTTCGCCGGGAATTAGACAAGTGCGATGCGGATTTTTCCGAGTAGTCAGGTTCGCTTTGTTCCGCGCCGGCCGATATCTTCGAAGAGGACGTGGTACGCACAAAACGATCACCCTGCAATTCGATCAGCAATGACTCGCGTAGCGCCGGAGGCTCGGGCGCAGGCGGCGGCGCCGCCGAAACCACGATGACTTGAGGCGGTTGCTGCGAAACCCCTCCCGCGTTGTAATCCGAGTCGGAATAGAAATACGGATACGAGAGGAGGACCGTGCCCCGGCCGGTCCCATGTCCCTGGTGGAAGTGACCGGCTCCGCCCATTGACGCACCGTGTCCGGTTTCAGGAGGTCCAACGCTGATGCCGAAACCGGCCGTCCCCATGCCTCCGCCCCGAATCTGTGCCACGGCTGGCGATGCTGAGAGCATCGCGGCGAGAGTGGCGAGGACGAACCGGCTTGGCATTTTACTTTTTCGTTTCAGGTTGAGGCGGCAAGCGGAAATCGATGCCGCGATCATCATTCTGCTTCGTCGTGGAAGGCAGGTCCAGATCGCTGAGCGAAATCTTGTGATGACGACCCGGCGTCAAGTCGTACAGGCTGTCGCCGATCACAGCATAGTTCTGGACTTCCAACTGGTGACCGTCTTTGAAAACCAGCAGAGTCTGAGGCAGATCTGCAACCGTTTCTTGCGGTGGAGCGGCAGGAGCAGCCTCAGCTTCCGTCTGAGTTCGACGTGTCCGGGGCGCGTCGATGTCTACGTCAGCACGAGGTGCTGGCGTCCCCGGTCCCCGGCGATCGAAGATGGTAGGTCCGCCGCGATAATCCTCTGGATCTTGCTGCTGATTCCCCTCTTGATCCGCAAACGCTTGGCCGGGATCGAATTCTCCAACTACTGGGTAGGCATACGGTAAGTAGACCTCGCCCCCGCCCGGAAAAAACTGTCCACGTTGATGTTGATGACGATGACCACCGTTTCCTGGACGGCTCGGATTCACCGGAAGCTGGGTGATACGCCAGGGCTGGTTAGGAATTGGATTTCTCGGCTGAATGCCATTGGGCCCCAGGGAAGTGATACTCGCCGGCACGCCAGGAGTGGAATTCACATGTCCCCCAAAGTTGGTTGAGGTGACCGAGGCTGGAGTGCCATTGATCTGCGCGGACGCGAGCGCTGGCGGAAAACAGAGCGTCAAAGCTAGAGCCGCTACCGTGGCTGGGTTCAGCCGAATCACTCTCGAATCATACTCCAGTTTCAAAGCCATGGCATGGCACCTCCAGGCAAAAGCTCCACACCTGATTAGAGCCTTCGCGAACCCGATTGGTTTGTCTATATTTCGTCAATTCGACGAGGTTCTAAGTGATTGAAGGAGAAGACAATTCTTACGCAACGCGAGCCAATTCCCAGAGGTTCCAGGCTGCGCTCGCCACCAGAAGTCCCAGGATGGCCGCCAGGGTGATCTGGCGATGACGAGTCTCGAGAAGATCAGCGGCAATTCCGGCCACGAAAACGAACAGAAAGGGGACCGCCATGAACTGAAATCCGAGTCCCGGATAGTGCGGTGTGCCGATGGCGAGAGCCAGAAACAAAACAGCCACCAGCAGTGGTGCAGTGTTGCCGAAGTACCTGGCGCGGCGCCAGCTGAAATAAGTGATCAACGCGACTGGCAGGGCCACCACGAGCGCGGGGCTGGCCTGTCCCAGTTGCGCCAGAACCTGATGGTAGGCCCCGGGCATGGTGTACGCAGGCCAAGAGATGCCGAGGAACGACCCATGCACCATCCCCTGCCAAAAAGCGCGTGCGTGGAAAAAGTACGACGCGTACCAGAGCAGAAGTGCGATTGCGCAAGCCACTATCCAGATGACGAAGGCGGCTATCCGGCGGGTGGGAGCGAGGTAGAGCATGAAGGCCAGCGCGAGGGGCACCACTACAACGAGGGAAAACTGGGAGCCGACCGCAAGCACCAGCGACAGCGCCAGCAGCAGAATGCGCCGCCAGTTCCACAAGATCACTTCACGCGGCGCGTACAAGGTGTGGGCCACTGCGATGGCAGTAAAGATTGCGCCGAACGCTCCCCAGGCTGCGCCGCCTTCAGGCTCGGCCGAAAAGAGTGCGCTGGCGCGCAGGATGCCCGGCGAGAAACAGTAAAGAACCAGCGCAATGTATCCTCCGGCATTGCCGAAAAGGCGGCGGGCCACGTACCAGAGAGAAGCTCCCAGCAAGAGACCAAACATCAGAAATGGCGCACCTGCCAACCAGTGAAGACTGCGAATGTTTTCCGGCTGGAGCGCGACCTGCCGCAGATGCAGCGGAGCGGAAGCGATCAGATACCAAAGAGGCGAATGATGTGCGTCGTAGCCTCCATTCTCTGGAGCAAGAGCAGAATCTGTTTCGTTCTTCAGACCTGGCACAGGCACAGGAACATTCGCATCAGGTCCCGAGCCTCTGCCCTGCCACAGCGCAGCCCCACGTTCCAGCCGGTAAATCTCCGAGACGTCTAGCGTCCCTGGGCGCGCCCCCTTGCCGACCAGCCAGAGGCATTGCGCCAGAAACGCGAGCAGCAGGCATCCCGCCAGAAATTGGGGCCGGCCAAATCGTTCGCGGGTAAAGAATGGGACCATGTTGAACCGGCGAGTGTTTTACCATGTCGGGGGACGAATCGCGAAACTCCAGCAGATGGACGAACCAAAAGAAAACCTGCAAAGCGGGTTCGAGGAAATTTCTCCCGCATCCACGCCTCCTGGCGTTGCCGCCCCACCGCCCTCCGTTTTTGAGCCGACGAAGCTCTCTCCCTTTGAAGCGGGCATGCAAAAGATTTTCATCGGACCGAATGGCCTCCGAGTGATATGGCGGCTGTCGATTTATCTGATCATGCTCCGTGGTCTGCGATTTTGCCTGTTTGCGCTGCTCGCATACGGATTACCGAACCTTTCATTTCTGTGGCGACAAACAGCTGCCGAGTTGGGACTCGCAATCATCGCGATCGCCCCCGCGCTCCTGATGGCAAGGATCGAAGGCCGCCCCTTTGGCAGCTATGGTCTGCCTTTCCGCAATGCCTTCGGCAAGTTGTTCTGGGTGGGAGCCGCCTGGGGAATAGTCTCACTCACCATCCTGTTGGTGGCGTTGCGCGGGGCCCATGCCTTTTATTTTGGAACGATCGCGCTGCACGGCGTGCGCGTCCTGAAATTTGCCGTGTTCTGGGCTGGGTTTTTTTTGATCGTCGGCTTCTTCGAAGAATTCTTCACTCGTGGTTACACCCAGTTCACTTTGACAGACGGAGTTGGCTTCTGGCCCGCGGCAATTTTGCTTTCGCTTGGCTTCGGAGCGCTGCACCTCGAGAATCCTGGTGAAAGCTGGGTCGGAATTCTCGGCGCGATCCTGATCGGATTCTTTTTCTGCCTGACGCTGCGACGCACGGGAAACCTGTGGTTCGCCATCGGCTTTCATATGTCGTGGGATTGGGGCGAGAGTTACCTTTATTCCGTCCCTGACAGCGGCGGCGTTGCGCCGGGACACTTGCTGCACTCTTCACTGCAGGGTCCGCGCTGGTTGACAGGTGGGTCGGTCGGGCCCGAGGGTAGCGCATTTCTATTCTTGCTGCTGGCGCTCATGTGGGTGGTGTTTGATCGGGTCTATCCAGAAGTGAAGTACCCGCCGGAGAAAAAGTGTAGGGCGGGCGCCCTCGCCCGCCCCACACATACGCATTCCTACCAGGAATAATGCACCGTGTAAGTCACCACCTGCTCGCCATCGGGAGCGATGGTCACCGGGAACTCAACGGTCTGTGCGTCCATCTTGCGCGACTCTTGTGACTGCTCGGTCAGCTTCCAGTTGGTCCAGCGATACAAGTGCTCGACCACACGCACCGTCACCGCTTCCTTCTTGTGATTGCGCACCCGGATTTCAAAAGACTCATCCATCCAGTTGCGGGCGGAATCCACGTGATAGTTGGTGCGCTTGCGCTCGCCCACCACATCGAACGAATTTCCGGTGAAGATGCGAATGGTTTCGTCTTTCGGCGTGTGGTCAATCACGTTCTCGCCGACAAATTCCAGGTGCCCGTCGGTATCGCGACGATAGAACCGCAACTTGCCCTTGGGCAGCGCAATGCCGAGATGGTTCACTTCGGCGTTCTTGAACTCCTCCATAACCCATATCTTGGGATTGGATTGCGTGCCGTAGTTCTGGTCCTGACGAATCTGTTCCACGTTGTAGTAGCCGTACTGCGCCACCTGCGCACCGTCGTACACATAAAGCCGCTGCGCGCGAATGCCGGTGGAGCGCACGAATTCAACCTGTTTGGTTTCCTGATCGTGCAGCGTGGTAGGCCTCGCCAGAGTGTAGAGATGAAATTCGTCGAATGATTTCTCGCTGACGACGGGCGCGGCGGCATCATTCATCATGGCTTTCGCTTCCGCGGCATACATGCGTCCAGCAACCGAAGCGGGCTGCAGTTTGTTGACGTCGCCCGCCATCAGCTTGATGTTGGCGTTCTCGAATGTCTTGCCACTCTGGTTGCGCATGGTGATCCAGCCCACCATGTCGAGCAGATCGGTCTTGCCCTTCGGGTTGTCGGAGACCACCAGGTTGTAATCAGCCTGCCAGCTCATGCCGCCGGCAACGTAAGAAATCTCGGCGTTGAACTTGCCAGGGTCGTTGGTTTGCAAGTAGCCAGTTCAGAGTCGGCTTGAGTACGGTGTCGCCGGAGAGCGCCGGAAACAGTGGCTGGCCGGGCAATCCGAAGCGCAGCACGCCATCCACTTCGATGATGGGCTGTGTGAAAGAAGGCTGCTGATAATTCTGCGCGTAGTAAGTGCTGGGGATGTATCCGCTGCGCACGATCTTACCCTTGATGATTTCCTGTCGGTCGGCACGCTGCACCAGGAAGTCGATGGTCTTGCCTTCGTAAAACGAAAGCAGCAACTCCTGCGAGATAGGGTCGTTGCGATAATTCTGCTCGAGCACCTGCAAGCTGCGCCCGGCGGGATCGCGCAGGATGACGGAATCCGGCTCGAGATGCGAGGCGATTCCCGCATACTGGGCGTGGTTCACACCGGCCGTGAGATCGAGTGGCACATATTCACGCGCCACAAAGAAATTCTGGTTGTAGATGGTGAGTGCGGGTTGGTTGCTGTTGTCAGCAGCTTTCTCCTGTCCCACGGCGGCACCGCACAGCAAGAGCAGCGTCGAAATAAATCTGATCAGCAGCAACTTCTTCATTGTCGTTTCCCCTTTTAGTCGGCGGGAAGGAGGTCTTTCCCGTCCTATGGGAAGAACGCAGGGGGAGGGGAAACTTGCAGGGAGTTTTTAACCACGGAGGACACAGGGACACGGAGGTAACCACGGGTAACCAAAACCGCTAGAGACAGAAAAAGCGGCCCGAAGGCCGCCCGTTCGATCTGCTTTTAATCCGTGAAGATCGGCGCAAATCCGTGGCTACGAATTTTAGATATCCAGGTTCTTCACATCCAACGCGTTGTCTTCGATGAACTTGCGCCGGGCTTCGACGTCTTCACCCATCAGCGTGCTGAAGATGGTCTCGCACTCGGCAAGATCTTCGAGCTTCACTGACAGCAGTGTTCGGCGCTCGGGGTCCATGGTCGTTTGCCAGAGCTGCTCTGAGTTCATTTCACCCAGACCTTTGTAGCGCGTCTTTTCGTAGCCACGGCTACCCGCTTCTTTCACGTATTCGAAGAGTTCGCGGACATTCGCCTTCTCGACGATTTCCGGCTCTGCGGATTTTCTTCGAGCGACAGCCTTGGGCGCTTTCTTCTCGGTTTTCGTTTCTGCTTCTTCGCCTTCGGCAGCAGCCTCTTCCGCGGTGTCGCTGGCCGGAGTCGAGTCAGTGATGGTCTCGATCACGAACGGCGGCTCCATGTAGGGCTCAACCTGCTTGAACTTCGAAAGCATCTGGCGGTACTCGGCGGTGGAAGCCAGCTCCCAGTTGATCAGGTGCTCGGCGCCCTGAGAGTTGACGTACTTCACCTCCCAGAGATTGTGCTCTTCGTCGAAGAGCGACTCGATGCTCTTGAAGTCACGCTCTTTCTGCAGCTTCTTCAGTTCTTTTTCCAGCTTCTCGATTTTCTTTGGCGCGGCTTTCTTTTCGCCTTCAAAGTCGGCGCGTTTGGAAAGGTCGAGACGAGGCAGCAACTCGACGATTTTTTCATCGCGCAGGCGCTTGTTCACCTTGTCGAAGTAGCCGAAATATTCTTTCAGACCGCTGGCGAATTTCGACAGGGTCGCGCCTTCCAGCTTCGCGGCGCCTTCTCCGTAGCGGACGATAATGCTGTCGGCCGCGCGCTTCAGAATGATCTTGTCGAGCGCGTCGTCGTCCTTGATGTACTGCAGGGTCTTGCCCTTCTTGATCGAGTACAGCGGCGGTTGCGCGATGAACACGTTGCCGCGCTTGATCAGCTCCTGCATGTGGCGGAAGAAGAACGTAAGCAGCAGGGTGCGGATGTGGCTTCCGTCCACGTCAGCGTCGGTCATCAGGATGACTTTGCCGTAGCGCAGCTTGGCAACATCGAAGTCGTCTTTGCCGATGCCCGTACCGAGAGCCGTGATCATGGCACGAATTTCTTCGTGCCCCAGCATCTTGTCGTAGCGAGCCTTTTCTACGTTGAGAATTTTGCCCTTCAACGGAAGGATGGCCTGGAAGCGCCGATCGCGTCCCTGCTTGGCGGTTCCGCCGGCGGATTCACCCTCGACCAGAAACAGCTCGCAGCGTTCGGGCTGGCGTTCGGAACAGTCGGCCAGCTTGCCGGGAAGTCCGCCGCCGTCCAGCGCTCCCTTGCGGCGAGTGAGATCACGGGCCTTGCGAGCGGCTTCACGTGCGCGCGAGGCTTCGATGGCTTTGTTGATGATCTTGCGGCCGACGGTCGGGTTCTGCTCGAGATATGCGCCCAGGCGCTCGTTCACGAAAGCCTGCACGACGCCAGCGATATCGGAATTCAGTTTGCCCTTGGTCTGTCCTTCAAATTGCGGCTGCGGCAGCTTCACGCTGATGACCGCGACCAGGCCTTCGCGGACGTCGTCGCCGGTGAGATTCTCTTTTACATCTTTGAACAGGCCCATCTGCTGGCCGGCATAGTTGATGGTGCGGGTCAGCGCCATGCGGAAGCCGGAGAGGTGCGAGCCTCCGTCAACCGTGTTGATGTTGTTGGCGAAGCTGAACACTGACTCCGAGTAGGCGTCGTTATATTGCAGGCCGATCTCCATGACCACGCCGCTGCGCTCGGCTTCCATGTAGATAACTTTGTCGTGCAACACCTGCTTGCCGCGGTTCAGATGCTTGATGAACTCGGCGATGCCGCCGTTGTATTTGAACTCCGAAGACTTCGCCTCGCCGGTTTTCGCGTCAGTGGTGCGTTCATCCGTGAGCGTGATCAGCAGGCCTTTATTGAGGAAGGCCAGTTCGCGCAAACGCTGCGCCAGCGTGTCGTAGTTGTATTCGGTGGCGGTGAAGATGCTGCGATCTGGAAGGAAGTGGACTTTGGTTCCAAGCTTCTTGCTGGCGCCCGCTTTCTTCAGCTTGCTGGTGGGATCGCCTTTGGAATAGGTTTGCTCCCAGGTAAATCCGTCGCGCCAGATTTCGATATCGAATTCTTCGCTCAGGGCGTTGACGCAGGAAACGCCGACACCGTGCAATCCGCCCGAAACTTTGTAAGACGATGCATCGAACTTTCCGCCTGCGTGCAACTTCGTGAGTACCACTTGGGCGGCAGGAATTTTTTCGCCGTCGATGTCCATCATGTCGACCGGAATGCCGCGACCGTTGTCGACCACCGTGATGGAGTTGTCGAGGTGGATGGTGACTTCGATCTTGTCGGCGTGACCGGCGAGCGCTTCGTCAACAGAGTTGTCCACCACTTCATAGACCAGATGGTGCAGTCCCATCTCGCCGGTGGAACCGATGTACATGGCGGGACGTTTACGCACCGCCTCCATGCCGCCGAGCACTTTGATGGAGTCAGCGTTGTAGTCGCCGTTGCCTCCATTGATGGCAGCAAGCTTCCCGTTTTTTGGCTTAGTTTCGTCGATGGGAGTGATTTCTTTCGTAGCCATTCAGCTCCGTGGAAAGGCCCGGGCGTGGGTCTAAGCCGGCGTCCTTTTCCGATGCCTTGGAATTTGCCTCAAATTGCTGAAATTATTAACACTTACGGCTTCCCAGGTTGTGTCTAATTATAGCACGAGAAGTCACATTTTTCGACCCCGGAACCGGGCGGGTAAATGCCACATATTTAGCGGTTTTATACAGATGCGAGCGGGGTGGACCAGCTCTCAGCCTTTAGCTCTTGGCTCTTAGCTTGGACCCTTGGGAAGTCAGGCTAACAGTAAGAGCTAAAGGCTGGCAGCTGGTCGCCCGCGCCTACATGATCAGCCCACAGGACCACCCCGACCTGATAGCATATTGGAGGAGATCCCAGTCCAGCATGAGTGTGCCTGTATCCCAGATGTGGACGGTGGCCAGCTATGTCATCCGTCAGAAGCTCGCCCGGCGGAAGCAATATCCGCTGGTGCTGATGCTGGAGCCGCTGTTCCGCTGCAACCTGGCCTGCGCCGGCTGCGGCAAGATCCAGTACCCGGCCCACGTCCTGAAGCGCCAGCTGACGCCCGAGGAGTGCTTCCGGGCGGTCGATGAGTGCGGAGCCCCGGTGGTTTCGATTCCGGGCGGCGAACCCCTGATGCACCCCGAAATCGACAAGATTGTCGAAGGCCTGGTAGCGCGGAAGAAGTACATCTATCTGTGCACCAACGCCTTGCTGCTGAAGGAAAAGATCCATCTCTTCAAGCCGACCAAGTACCTGACCTTCAGCGTCCACCTGGACGGCCAGAAAGAGCACCACGACTTCGCCGTCTGCCGCGAAGGTGGCTACGAGATCGCCGTGGACGCAGTTCGCGAAGCCCTGAAGCTCGGCTTCCGGGTCACGACCAACACCACGCTGTTTGACGGAGCCGATCCCAAGAGCGTGCGCGCGTTCTTCGACGACATGATGGAGCTGGGCATCGAGGGCATGATGCTTTCTCCCGGCTACTCCTACGAGAAGGCTCCCGACCAGCAGCACTTCCTGGGACGCGCCCGCACCCGGCGCCTGTTCCGGGCGATTTTGTCCAATCGTGAGAAAGACTGGCGCTTCAACCTGTCGCCGCTGTTCATGGAATTCCTGATGGGTAAGCGGCACTATGCCTGTACTCCGTGGGGAATGCCGACCTACAACATCTTCGGCTGGCAGAAGCCCTGCTATCTGCTGCAGGACGGTTACGCTGACACCTTCGAAGAATTGATCCGCGAGACGGCGTGGGAGTCATACGGAACAGAGTCTGGCAATCCGCATTGCGCCAACTGCATGGTGCATAGCGGCTACGAAGCTTCTGCCGTGAACGACACCTTCGGATCGCTCGAAGGCTTTTTCGCGACCGTGAAGGGCACGCTGTTCAATCGCTACCGCGATGAAGGCGCGTTGCGACTCTTGGACGAACCAGCAGAGCCCGCGCATTCGCTGGTGCAGATTTCCGCTCCCACAGAGTCGTACGAGGAGACCCGGGCGTGACCGGTAAGGCCGCCGGACACATTCATCCCGAAGCTGAATCCTCCTCTGCTGACGCACTCGAAGTCTCTCCGGGCTGGGAACACGAGAAGCTTGAAGGCTGGGTTCCGGCGCTCGCGTCAGAAGAAGAAACCCGTAAAGCGATGGAAAAAGCGTTCGACTACCGCGGCGATGTAACCATCACGCGGAAAGATGGAACTACCGTCGAAGGCTACCTTTTCGATCGCAAAACCGGACCGACTCTCGCAGATTCCCTGGTGAGAGTTCTGCCCCGAACATCCAACCAAAGGGTAATGATCGCCTACTCCGACATTGCAGCCCTGGCTTTCACTGGACGCGATACCGCGGCGGGAAAAAGCTGGGAAGCCTGGGTCAAGAAGTACGTGGAAAAGAAAGCCGCTGGCGAAAAGCACATCGGGCTTGAGCCCGAATCGCTGGAATAAGTCGCTTGTCATCCTGAGCGCAGCATCCGCGTTCGTCTTGCGAACGCAGATGCGGAGTCGAAGGACCCTTACTAGTGGCACAATCTGTCCGCCTGCAGGGTTTTCTTTGATGGACGCAGGATCCCACCCGATCTGGGTTATCGCTGCTATAGGGATCCATCGACTACACAGAAAGTTCGCGCAAGCGAACTTTCTGTTCCGCTCAGGATGACATTGTGTTCAGTGCGATTTTCGCGCGGCAAAACTCAGTTTCTCGATCAGCTCGTTGACTTCGTCTGCGCTGCCTCCGATGAAGGTAAACGAGACCGCATAGCCCTTCTGCAAGATAACCAGCGATGTCTGCCGCACGGTTAGCGTCCCGCGCGCTTTGCTGAAGTCACCTCGCACCAGCCTCGTGGTCCCAACCGAAAACTCGTGAGGCTCTTCTTCTGCCTGGAAGCCTTTGGCGGTGGTCAGCTCGCTCAGCGATAGGAAATATTCTCCCGCGGACGTTATCCCAGCTGGGACCGGCTCAGCCGCGATCACTACCGCGGAATTTATCGTGTCTCCGGGGGCCTCTGGGGGACGCTCGAAGGTGGCCAACAAAACTTTGGACTTCGAGGCAGCCTCGGAGTCGTCCTGCATATCGGCCGTACGATCCACCCAGCTGTAGGGAAGCTTATAGCTGAACCCGAGACTGGAGTTGTGGTAAACGCCAGCGCTGATTGCTCCGCGATCAGGAAATGATGCCTTTGCCTTGGCGGGAGCCACGGAAGAACGCACCTGGGGCTGTTCCTGTGCCAACAATGCTGTAACGTACAGGGCCCACAGCAAGGCTGAATGCCATCGAGCCATAGGTTCATGTTACAGGATGGCAAAGAGCTGCAGCGCACGTAAGCCGCTACCCGACAATGTCGGCGGGTCAGCCACTCCGCCAGACAGTGGCGGAATGGCTTACCCCAATCGCGGTAAAGTCAGTCCCAGTGATTCAGTTGCAGATCAGCAGCCCCATTCGGCCTCGCCTGGCTTCGCGAAATAGCGCCTCGAGTCTTCATCCTGTTCCGTGGCAGTTGAAGCCAATTCCAGCAGTGCCAGCCGGGCGGCCGCGATCATACGGCTCTTCTCCGTCTGTGGCAGGTGCTCCCATGCGCGACCGTTGGGGTTGTTGTCGTGAATGAAGTCTGATTCCAGGGCTTGATGGTAATGGTGAAAAATCTGGGCCAATTGTTCTGCTGATACTTCCTGAATCGACATCGAAACTACTCCTGTGCTCCTTTCATTGGATTACGGGAGCCGTAAGTTTTGAATAAAGAGTCCATAAATTGTTCGTAAAATAGACGATGTCCTTACTGCATTTCTACTTTCCTCAGTCGCTCCACCGCTTCACGCCGAGCAGCTTCTCTCCTAGCGGAGTCAGCTTGGCGGGCGAACAGTTTTTCTTCTCCCACTCCCGCGGATCGCCCGGGAACGCGAACCCCTGCGGCGGCTCCATCTCGCGCCAGGAGCGGACTCGTATCTCTCGCAGGTCTTCGCGCGACTCATCTGCCGGAGTCATCGAAATGTACTGCGCGATACGGACTTTGTCTTTCGAAACGTTGGGACGGATGCCATGCGCGAGCAGGCTGTTGAAGATCAGCAGATCGCCGGCTTTGGGCATAACCGGGACAACCTCGAATCCCGTCGTGTCCGGCTTCCAGGGATCGCGATCGTTGGGCTGGGTCTTTCTCCACTCCTCCAGCGTGCGAAATAATTCCGGTACACCCTGAAATCCGCCCATCTCCGGCTCATGATCGACCAGGGACAGCACGCCTTGCACATTCACCGGCAGAGGATCGAGCGTAGTGTCGGCGTCCCAATGAATGAAGCCGCTGAAGGGCCGCTGGCTGCGGTTCGGCGGATTCAGATTGGCGCGGTCAATGGTGACCCAGAGCTTTTCGTTGTCCCAGATATCGACGAAGGCATCGTAGACGCGGGGATACTGACGGTTGTCCCACAAATACTGGTGGCTGTAGATCTCGACCATGCCACTGTTGTTCAGCTCTTTCATGGCGTGATCGCGGAGCTGTTCTTTGTACCAGGTGGAAGGATCGGCAGGATTCATATCCTGAAATTCCCACAGCAAATCCACCAAGCGCTTTACGTTTTCCTGAGGAACGGCCTGCTTGACGATGACGTAGCCACGCGTGATCCAGTGCTTCCAGTCGTCTTCCGAGAGCACACGCAGCGGCAGGGTCTTCTGAATGTCACGGAGCTGGGTTTCGGCGACGTAGGCTACGCTGGCATTTCCCGGACGGTTCTTGCCGTAAGCGTACCGATCGGGCGTGACTTCCACTTTGTCTGACATGGCGAACACCTCCAGCGGGGGACGGCTCGGTCCCCCTTGCCATGACTATTCGGCCCTGCACGAGCGAGGCGCTCGCGCCTACATTACGCTGCGCGCGCAGTCAAAGGCTGAGTGCAGAAGCCGCAGCGCCGGGCGTCGATGGGAATCTCGCTCAGGCATTCGGGGCACTTCTTGGTGGTCGGGTCGGCCGGTGCCGGCGCCTTCCGCGTACGAGCGATCAAAGCGTTGATCGGCGTTACGACAAAGAAGTACACGGCCGCCGCAACCAGCACGAACGCCACCACCGCATTGATGAAATCGCCCAACGGAAACGTGGTGCCGTTGATGGTGAAGCTGATCGAAGAGAAATCCGGCTTGCCGACCAGGGCCGCGATCAAGGGAGTGAGCAGGTCTTTGGTGAAAGCCGTCACCACCGATCCGAAAGCCGCGCCGATGACCACGCCAACTGCGAGGTCGACCACGTTACCGCGAAGGATGAACTGCTTGAAGCCGCTAAGCATGGAAAGGAACCTCCAGAATGCAAGGCGGCTAATTTACGGCGTCCAAGCAGGGTTGGTCAAGTTGAAGCGTGTAGGGCGGGCGCCCTCGCCCGCTGCTTTTGAAGGTGATTTTGGTTCGGAGTCTTGCAGTTGTCAGGACTCGGGCCGGGACGAGGAGAGAAAGTCAAGGACTCAAACAGAAGTCAACGGCGGCGGGCGAGGGCGCCCGCTCTACACATTCGACCCTCAGATACGCATGGGCATGACGATGTAGCGGTACTTGTAGTCCTCGCTGTCGGCGGGACGCAGCTGGCCGGCAGACTGGGGGTCCTTGAACTCCAGCATCACGTCGCCGGCACCGACTGCTTTCAGGAAGTCGAGAATGTATTGTGCGTTGAAGCCAACCGTCAGGGAATCGCCCTGGTAGCCGGTTTCGATCGAGTCCTCGGATTCGCCGGTTTCGGTGGAAGAGGCTGATAGCTTCACTTCGCCCTTCTCCAGACGCAGACGGACAGCGCGCGAGCGCTCGTCGGCAAACTGGGCCACCCGAGAGATGGCCGCGCTCAGTTCGTTGCCGGGCAGCGTAACGCTCTTGGTGTTGTCCTTGGGAAGAACGGCCTCGTAGTTCGGGAACTGGCCGGTGAGTTGGCGCGAGGTCAGCAGGCGCGGCCCGATCCGGAAGTAGAGGGTGGATTCGTCTTTGGCGAATTCAATCGTTTCTGCATCCGTTGAATCCAGCAAAGACCGCAGTTCGTCCATGGCCTTCTTGGGGATTAGGGTCTTCAGTTCTCCTGAAACGCCTTCGAATTTTTCTCCACTGCGTTCAATGTGCGCCAGTCGATGTCCGTCGGTGGCGACCATGGTGATCGACTCGGGCTTCAACACCATCAGGGCGCCATTCAAGGTGTAGCGCGATTCTTCGCTGGCGATGGCGAATCCAGTCTTGGCAATCATTGCGCGCAATACCAGGGCTGGAATCGTAACTACACCCGACGTAGGAAACACGGGCAGCGTGGGGAAGTTCGAGCGCGCCATGCCAACCATCTTGGTGTTGGACCGTCCACAGCGAATGCTGATCCAGTGATTCTCCAGCAGTTTGATGGTGATGTCGGCGTCGGGAAGCAACTTCACGTAGTCATGCAACTTGCGGGCCGGGATCGTGCAGGAGCCTTCTTTTTTGACCTTGGCATTACAGACCGTGCGCAGGCTCAGATCGAGATCGGTCGCCGTGAGCGATAGTTTGTCGCTGGAAGCTTCGAATAGATAGTTCGACAGGATCGGAATCGTGGTCTTGCGCTCCACCACTCCCTGGGTCGCAGTCAATTCTTTTAAAAGTTCGGATTTGCTGACTGTGATCTCCATGGTGGCTGTCCCCGTGGCTGCGGCCAAAGCTTCTACCGGCATAACCCAAATCTCCCGTCGGGTATCGCTACTTTGAGTACTTCCCTTATATCAAAATAAAAACCTATAAAACCAGTAGTAACAGTAGGCAGCTCGTAAAAGTGGAAATCGCGGCAAACCCCGTACTCCACCGCCTTCTGAGCCCGGTACCTCGTGTCCAAAACTAGCCGGTCACTTGGCGGAGATGAAAGTATCGTTTGGCCGTGCCTCGCGATTGCCACCGGCTCTTGCACAACTTCCACAACCGATTCACAACGCTGCTCAAGGAAGACTTTGCTGCTGGGTGGAAATACGGCTCAAAACCGCGATTCAACCACCTAACTGCTCGGTCATTTTATTAATCAGCCTGTTCAAATCCTTGTCGGTCTTCCGGTTGACATCGATCTTGTCGACTGAGTGCAGGACCGTCGTGTGGTGCTTGCCGCCGAACTGACGACCGATCTCCGGCAACGAAGCTTCGGTGAGATGCTTGGCCAGATACATCGCGATCTGCCGGGGATAGACGATGGCGCGCGAGTTGTTTTTGGCCTTGATCTCGACCAGACGCAGTCCAAACTGTTCGGCTACGGCCTTTTGGATGGACTCAATCGTCACCTTACGGGCCTGGGAGTCGATGAAATTCTTGAGCACCTGCTGGGTGTAAGGCAGGGTGATCTCGGCGCCGATCAATGACGAGTGCGCCACCAGGCGGATGAGCGCGCCTTCCAACTCGCGGACGTTGGAGCGAATATTGGATGCGATGTAGAGTGCCACGTCGGTCGGCAGGCTGACCTTTTCCTGCTCGGCTTTCTTCTGCAGAATCGCAACCTTGGTTTCGAGGTCGGGTGGCTGAATGTCGGCGATCAGTCCCCACTCGAAACGGCTGCGCAACCGGTCTTCAAATTCCGCCAACTCTTTCGGCGGCCGATCGCTGGCAATCACGATCTGCTTCATGGACTCGTGCAGAGCGTTGAAGGTGTGGAAGAACTCTTCCTGCGTCCGTTCTTTTTGCGCCAGGAATTGGATATCGTCCACCAGCAAGACATCCATGTTCCGGAACTTGTCACGGAAGCTGATCATCTTGTCGTAACGCAGCGAGTTGATCATCTCGTTGGTGAACTTCTCGCTGGAGACGTAGCAGATGGAAGCCTGGGGCTGGCGGCGCTTGATCTCATGGCCGATTGCCTGCATAAGGTGGGTCTTGCCCATGCCGACGCCGCCGTAAAGGAAGAGCGGGTTGTAGGCCTTCGAAGGACGCTCTGACACGGCCTGGCAGGCGGCGTGAGCGAACTGGTTGCCACTGCCGATCACGAAGGCGTCAAAGGTGTAGCGCGGGTTCAGTTGCGCGGCGCCGTCCCAATCGAAACGTGATTGCGATGCGTGCGGCGTGGCAGAAACCAGGTGAGCGGAGAGGCCGCCATCGTGCCGTACCGGCGTCGATGCGGGATCGTCTTCCGGCGTGACGAATTTTACTTCCTGAAACTCGAGACCAAGATTGTCCAGCGCTTCCTGAATCAGATCGGCGTACTTGTCTCCCACGTGGCGGAACTCCGCCGTGGGAACGCGCACGAAAAGAATCGGACCGCTGGAGTGACTGTACTTGGTGGGCTTGAGCCAGGTGTCGTACGAGTGCCGGTTGATCTTTTTTTCCAGCGCATCCAGAACGCGCAGCCACGGATTGGGAGAGAGGCTAGGACTTGGAACGGACATAAATAATTTTCGTGGGGCTGTGGCCAGATCAGCGCCCGGTATCAGAACTTCTACAACAACGATGCTTTCATTTTCCAGCAGCCCAACAGCCTTACATCCCGGCCATTCGCGCTGGATCCAAGAAAATTTCTTTAAGCAGGATCAGTCCGGCATACTAGCACAAAATTTTTCTGTCTGCGGGAATCTTGTCGCGAACTTTTTCTGCTTTGTATGATTCATCACCCTAACGAAACTTCCTGTCAAGTATTGAAGTTATAACTGCAACGCGAGTGGTGCAGAAATTCACAAATCGCTCCGCCCTCCTTGTCATCCTGAACGGAGAGGAGAGTTCGCATCGTGAACTTCCGCGCGGTCGAAGGACCCCTATGGCCAAAAGGGTCTTCAGGTCATTGGGACTTTTGGATGGCGCGAGGGAAACCCAACAACTTGTTAATTTTGCGCCGCTGCTAGCGCTCCTTCGACTCCGCTCGCAAGCGTGCGGAGATGCTGCGCTCAGGATGACATGCCCAAGGCGTTCCAGACCCCGGTTTGCCCGCCTGCGCGCAGTCATTTATACTTCTACTTCGCTTTAAACGAGACTCAGTTGATCAGGAGCAGCGATTTTTCATGCCCAAGCGCACATTCCAGCCCAACCGTCGTCACCGCTCGAAGACGCACGGATTTCTTACGCGGATGAAGACCAAGGCCGGCCGCGCGGTTATTTCGCGTCGGCGCGCCAAGGGCCGCAAGCGGGTGTCGGTGAAGCCCGGCTTCCGTGAGTAGTGTTTTCCCCTTTCCGGAAATCGCGACAGATTCGCAATCTGGGTTGAGGCGTGTTGTGAACGCTCTCGCACCGAATGGCAGCCCCGACGTTTCCGCATCCGGCAGGCGCAGCAAGTTTCCCCGCAGCGTTCGTTTGCTCCGGCACGCGGATTTCGAGCGCGTGTACAAACAGGGACGACGGCATTTCGCCTCTCACATGACGGTCTTTTATTTTCCGCGGACGGAGGCAGGCACTGAAGCTGCCGGACCGAGAGTCGGATTCACAGTGAGCAAGGCGCTGGGCGGAGCAGTGGTTCGCAATCGCCTGAAGCGGCGCCTCCGAGAAGCGGTTCGACTGCACGGGACGATTCCAGCGGCGATGGATGTCGTGATCAATCCCAAGAAGTCGCTTCTGACCGCCGACTTTGTCGATGTGCAGCGCGAGATTCGCCGGGCGTTCGAAGTGATCGGGAAGTCGGCAGGAAAACCATGAGCCAGTGGAGCAGGAACGCTGTTCTGTATCTGTTGCGCGGATACAAGTGGGCGCTCTCACCAATGTTGTCCCCGGCCTGCCGGTACGTGCCGACCTGCTCTGACTACGCCATGGAAGCCGTGGATCGCTATGGAGTGTTGCGCGGCGGTCTGATGGCGATGTGGCGTGTTCTTCGCTGCCATCCCTTTGTGGAGGGCGGTTATGATCCAGTGGTGAGATCCGAAGTTGTGACATCTGAAAGAAACGGCGTGACTTCCGCGCCGCCCGCCAGTTGCGCGGTCACTGAGTAGCGAATTTGCCTGAATTCAACAATCCTCAACAAGAACCCGGCATGGAGCGCCGGCTGCTCCTGGTGTTCGCGCTCACATTCCTGGTCATCATTCTGTTTCAACCAGTATTGAAGAAGTATTTCCCGTCTGCGGTGCCTGCGCCGGAAACTCCAGCCGCAGTTCAGCCTCCCAGTCAGGCGGCTGCGCCGTCGACGCCGCAGGTTGCGGTGCCTGCGACCGGCGTGACCAAGCAGGCCTCCGCTGAGGCGGAAACCGTCGTCGAGAACGATCTTTATCAGGTCACCTTCAGCAATCGTGGCGGCCTGGTGAAATCCTGGATTCTCAAGACATATAAGGACGAGCACGGCAACCCTCTCGAACTAGTCAGTAAGGCGGCGGAGAACTACGGGTATCCGATGTCGCTGTGGACTTACGACGAGACGCAGCGCAATAAGCTGAATTCGGCGCTCTACGTACCGAGTGTTACCCAGTACATCGGCATAGGTGAGGAACGCGCGAAGATAACGGTGGCACCAAGCAAGTTGAACTCGCCGGACAAACGCTAAAGGCCCCGAACGAAATCATTCGAATACTCCGACGCGGACGTTTCAGTCCGCAAGACTTTCAGCTTCGATCACACCTACGTCGTTCATCTCGAAACCTCGGTTGTTTCCAAAGGAAGCCAGGTCACAGCACTTCCCATGTGGCCGGCCGGATTCGGCGATCAGTCGAGTCTGTCATCTTATGCCGCCAGCCGCATCGAGCATCAGTACGGCGACAAGACCGAACGCCTGGACATAAAGAAGATCAGCGGCGGTGCTACCCTACAAGGCCCGTTCAACTGGGCCGGAGTGGTCGATCAGTATTTCGCCGCCGTCTTTCTGCCGGAAGATATTCAGAACTCGGCCATGGTGACCCTGCGGCATCAAGTTGACGTGCCCAAGGACCCGCGAAACCCAAAGCCTGGAGAAACCGTCAAGGCCGATGTGCTCGGAGTTGGCGTTGGGAACCTTCGGGGAGCCAGTGTCCAACGTCTGTACGTGGGACCCAAGTCTCTGGGCGTACTGGAGTCCGTACCGGTCCCAACAATGGCCGGCGCGCCGGCTGACCTGCGAGGCCTGATCAACTTCGGGTTCTTTGGTGTGATCGCCCGTCCATTATTCTTATGGCTCAAATGGACATACGGGTGGGTGCATAACTGGGGATGGGCCATCGCCATCCAGACCCTGATCATCAACCTGGCACTGCTGCCGTTGCGCATCTCCAGCATGAAGTCCGCGCTGAAGATGCAGAAGGTAGCGCCGCAGATCAAAGCCATCCAGGAAAAATATAAGAAGTACAGCATGCGCGATCCGCGCAAGCAGGAGATGAATCAGGAAGTCTCCGCGCTCTATAAGGCGGAGGGCGTAAACCCGGTGGGCGGATGTCTGCCCATGGTCATCCAGATGCCATTCCTGTTTCGCCTATTACTCCATGCTGGGTGCCGCCCTCGACTTGCGCCAGGCCCCGTGGCTGTGGATCCGCGATCTTTCATCACCGGACCCGTGGCATCTATTGCCCATCGGCATTATCATCACCATGCTGCTGACCCAGCGAATGACGCCGCAGCCCGGCATGGATCCATCGCAACAAAAGATGATGACCTTTATGATGCCGCTGATGCTGGGCGTCATCAGCTGGAACCTGGCTGCCGGCTTGTGCCTGTACTGGTCAGAAGGCAACCTCATCGCAATCGCGCAGCAGTCGGTCATGAACCGTACCAGCCTGGGCCGCGAGATGCGGGAGATTGCTTTGAAGAGGGCTAGGAAGAAAGAGAAGTAGCGCTTCTAGCGTCTAGCTGCTGGCTTCTAGCCGAACCTTGGCCTGCGCCGTTAGCTAGAAGCTAGCAGCCAGGAGCTAGAAGCCTGTGTCCATTCCCGACAAAATCGCCGCCGCCAACAAGATCAACGATCTGCTGAAAGGGATCGTCGCCAATGGTGGCTTGCGTCTGAAGTACCGCATTACCGTGGACCCGCCGCTGGCTGAACAGCGGGACTGGGAACGTCCTGAAATCTTTGTGGAATTCGTTGGCCCGGATTCGCCGCTGTTGCTGGAACGTGGCGGCGAACTGCTGCGTGCCATCGAATTCCTGGCGCTCGAAATGCTCCGCCTGCCGGGCAACGAACACGAAAAGATCTGCTTCGACTGCATGAATCATCGCGGCATGCGGCTGGAAGAGTTGCGCCTCGCCGCCGGCGTGGCCGCCGAAAAAGTACGCAAGTCGGGAGCTCCGTACGAATTTGCCCCCATGTCATCGCGAGAGCGCCGCATTGTCCACTTGGCTCTGCGCGACCAAACGGGACTGGTTACTCAGAGCGAAGGTGAAGGCCTTCGCCGCTTCGTGGTCGTGTACCCGGAGAATTACAAACCCGCCGCAGCCAGGCCCCCGCGCAAAACTCTTCCCTAGTTTGTGCCACTTTTCCCGGCAGGGACTGTGTGGGGACGGGTCTCTGACCCGTCCAGGCCGAGCAAAGCTCGGCTAGCCATTGCCTCCGGCTTTTCGCGCAACCGCTACAATCTCTGTGTGAATCTTGACGACACCATCGTCGCAATCGCGACTCCGCCCGGTCGTGGCGGCATCGGAGTGGTCCGAATTGCCGGCCCTGAGGCCCGTAGCATTGCTGCTCCCTTGCTGCGCTTGAAGCATGAACTCGAACCGGGCCGAGCAGTTTTCGGAGAACTTATCGAGCCATGTGGCCGCGGGCGACTCGCCCGCGAGGAAACTGGCACGGACCCAGAAGTTGATTCCGAAGAAAAAGTCTCGCGGGCGAGTCGCCCGCGACCACATGATCCACACGATCAAGGTCAGCGCATCGACGAAGTCGTCGTCACTTACTTTGCCAAGCCACATTCCTACACCACCGACGACATAATCGAAATCTCTGCCCATGGCTCGCCCGTGGTTCTGCGCCATGTCGTGGAACTCGCTTTAGCCGGTGGCGCTCGTCTCGCTGAGCCCGGCGAATTCACCATGCGCGCGTTTCTGAACGGACGCATCGACCTCACCCAGGCCGAAGCTGTGCGCGATCTGATCGAGTCGCAGACGCTTTTTCAGGCCAAGGTCGCGGCTCAACAGCTTGACGGTGCGCTCTCACGCCGGCTGCAACCGATCAAACAACAATTGATCGAGCTCATCGCTGTGCTCGAAGCCGGCATTGACTTCGCCGAAGACGATGTCTCTGTCCTTCCTGCGAAGCAGATACTCGAACACGTCGCAGCCGTTCGAGCTCCGCTGGAACAGTTAGCCGCATCGTTCGCCTACGGCAAACTGGTTCACGAAGGGCTGACGCTTGCCATCGTCGGGCGGCCCAACGTGGGCAAATCGAGTCTGTTTAATCGCCTGGTGGAAAGTGACCGCGCCATTGTCACCTCCACGCCAGGAACCACGCGCGACCTGGTAACCGAGACCGTTGCGATAGAAGGAATTCCAGTGAAGCTCGTAGACACAGCCGGCATTCGGCGCGCGCTCGATGAAGCCGAGAGCATCGGCATCCGAAAGTCCAAAGAGGCGCTCGCCGATGCCGATCTGGTGCTGGTCGTACTCGATTCATCTGCACCAGTCGGTCCCGAAGATTTGCAACTGCTCGAACTCGTGGCGCAGCGGACTGCGATTGTGGTCGAAAATAAATCAGACAAAACCAGTTTGGAGTTTCTGGTTCCCAGTTCTCAGTTGTCGAGGGTTCGTGTTTCAGCGCTGACTGCGGAAGGGATTCCAGAGTTGCGCGCCGCAATTCTGCGTCAGGTGGGTGGAGATGTTCAGCGCAGCAACGAAAGCTGGATTTCTTACCAACACCCGCCATCAGGGACTGGTACGCGACGCTCTGTCAGGACTCGATGCCACTGTAGTCGCAGTCCGTGGAAAAATTCCGCACGAGATGATCCTGCTCGATCTCTACAGCGCCCTGCGTCCGCTCGACGAGATCACCGGCGCCACCACCAATGACGACATCCTGAATCTGATCTTCAGCAGGTTCTGCATCGGAAAGTAACTCGTCCTACGGACTTGCCGGCTTCATCGATGTCAGTTCGGACTCGTTCAAGGTTGCCGGGGACGGAGCCAGGCTGCCGCCCGCGACTTGCACGATGCTATTACGCACGGCGTACAGCACGAGCTCGCTAACCGAATGTAAACCCAGCTTTCTCATGATGTTACTGCGATGAGTCTCCGCCGTTTTCACGCTTAGATTGAGATGGCACGCCACCTCTTTTGTTGACTTGCCTTCGGCCAGCAATTGCACCACTTCCCGCTCGCGGGAGGTCAGTACTGAATGGCTGGATTCAGCCTTGAACGTTGCGAGGGGTCTTATTAAGGAAGCCGGCAAGAACCAGGTCGGCCACTCGAGCAGTAAAAAAGGTCTTGTCGTGTTGCAGCGCTTCCACTGCCGTCACCAGGTCTCTGGCGGCGTCAGATTTCAGCAGGAAGCCGCGAGCACCTGCGTCTAATACGGCCTGCACCGCCTGATCGGTGTCGGTAATAGTCAGAATCAGCACCCTGACGTTGGGATTCTCGCGCACGATATGCCGGGTCGCTTCCAGTCCGTTCAGCACCGGCATGCCAATGTCGAGGATGGCGACATCGGGCTTGGTCTGTACGGCCTTCTCGATGGCTTCGCGGCCGTTGTTGGCTTCGGCGCAGACCTCCCAATCCGCGTGAGCTTTGATCAGGGAAATCAATCCACGGCGTACGATTTCGTGATCGTCAGCAACCAGAATGCGTAGGCGATTCATAATGCTCCCCTGTTTTCTCGGACAGTGCTGTAGCGAACAATTGTGGCCCGAAGCGTGAACGCGAAAAAGACATTGTTCTTATCGCGTGTCTGGGCTTCCTGGGTCAATACAGTGGATTCTGTATGAGACGAAAAAGACACGGCTGGCGAGGACCAGTAATATGCACCTGATTGGGAAAAATGCATCTAAAGGCTAAATTGAATCGCGCAAACCGTAAATTCGTCCAAATCAAAGTCTGTCTAAATCAAGGGGGGCTGGATGACTGATAAGCACGACGCTGAGCTGGAACACAGAAAAGCCATCAGTTACTCTTCCTGGAACTGTGGAAAAAATTATCCCGTCGTCGCATCCCGGCGACCCGGAGAAGGCGCAGATCGGAATTGAGGGGGCGGACGATCTCTATCGAGAAATTCGTGTCGAGAACACTCTGCAAGACGAAAACGGTGACGAGGTGTCGCTGAAGCCAGGCGCTCAGGTCGACGTCACGATTGCAGCCGACGTCGCCGCAACCATTCCCAAGCAATCCGCAAGGTAGTTCGGAGCGTGAAGGGCTAAGCCCCAGAAAACCTGTCTGGGGGCGCGAAGCTCCGCTGCTTTCGTGGAGTGGATTTGCGGTCGACTGGACCGTTGAAGGCGGCTGTCCCCCGTGTTTAGTGCGCGCAAGCCGGATGGCCGCAATCGCATCCGATTTCCGTTTCCTCGGATCCGGCGTCTTTACACAGCTGGCTGCAGTACTTCTCATCCTTTGGAGGAATGCAAAGACAGGGAACGTGAGCACATTTTTCTGTTTTGTCGGCGGCCATAATAGCTCTCCTTTATTACGTGGGTAGAAATCTATTGCTGGGGTAAAAATCCGGCCCGCTTTCCCGTATCCAGAAACAGGCCGGCTGACGACTGGTGGTTCACGCGCCACTACGCGATTCGTTTCGTCGCGGTGCGTTTCTTGCCCGACGCCTGCTCCCGGTCTGGCTGAATGCGATCTTCCGCATCCCCGCCGAGGGCCTGCTGATTGATCTGCGTGGCCAGTTCGGTGAGCTTCTCGTCGGTTTCCTTTTCTTCCGCCAGGGTCGATTCGAGCAACGAGACCTGTTCGTCCTCGCCAAGAGTGTTGGCGAAGGCGATGACGGTTCCGTAGGCGGCGATTTCATAGTGCTCGACCCGTTGGGCTGCCCCGATCAATGCCGCATCCAGGACCGCACCTTCGAGGTCTTCCTTTATGACTTCAGCGCCTTCTTCCACCAGGCCTTCCATACCCGCGCACTTCTTGCCCTTGGGGCTTTCCCCGAGCATCTCGAAAATCTGTTCGAGGCGCTCGACATGTCCCTTGGTCTGCTCCAGGTGCTCCTCGAAGCCGCGACGCAATTCGTCCGAGGAACTGGCCTTCGCCAGCTTGGGGAGTGCTTTCACCAGTTGAGTTTCCGCGTTGTAAATATCCTTCAGTTCGTCGATATAGAGTTCTTTCAATCCTTGATCTGCCATGACTGCTCCGGGGTGCGTTTGAAATTTGATTCCGACGCTTTGGATGCGCCCGGGGAACCACGCTGTGGCTCCGCGGCGAAGTAATCCCGAGAACTAAAATTTCTTTTACGCTGCGACGCACTGACGCACCGCATCCTGAAGCGCTCTGAGCGTACGGAGAGTGCACCGGAACACTCAAGATGAAAAGGACAGCCATCGATTCACGAGAGATGAGTGTAGAAAAGGAACGTTTCGGACGAATACATGAAGAACAGGATGTGCAGCCGGATCAAGCTCCCAGCAATAAACTGAAGAAGACCCGCGCTATTCGGGGAACGTAAAACTCCGGACGATGCGGCGACTCCAATTCGGTATGCACAGCAGACGACTTCTTTTCCGCATTGAAGGGATCGCTGCTGTTGATGCGGTCGATGACTTCCTGCAAAGTCAGATGGGTCATGGCGCACTCTCAAGTGAGGTGAATGCAGTGTGCCGGATCGGCTGACTGCTCGCAATACAGTGGATTCCTGAGGGGATTTCCGGAACTCATCACTAACAGCGGTCTGTCACGGTGTGTCCGTGATTGAGAAAAGTTTGCTCACCGACGTCCCAAGCTACACGAGTCCGACAATTCGATGCAGTACAGCGACTCCCCTAAGTCTGGACTCGGAGTTCCTGGTACGGATTGAGTCGCGAACAATGTCTTGGCTCTCCGTAAGTGTTGAGATTGCAAGGTCTCCGCGTTTTTCAGAACAGTTTCCGAGCCTGAGAGCGAACTTTGGCAGCCGTCATGCAAGTTCACTGTCAGAAGATGCACCAATAATCTCTCGGGAGGAACAAATGACAAAACGCCCCTACACCGTATTCTCGCCCGTTGCACTGGGTCTCGTGGTTGGCATGGGCCTATCCGGTGTTCAGCTCAAGGCACAGCAGGCAGATCCGCAGCCAGCGCCCCCGCCGTCACGGCAACAACCGGCCACACCCGATTCTCAGAGCCCGTCGCAAACGCAGACGCAGACTTTCTCCGGAACCATCACGAAGGCGGGCGATAAATACGTGCTCCAGGATGCGAGCGGAACTGCCTACGACATCGACCGTCAGGATCTGGTGAAGTCTCACGAAGGCAAGAAGGTACGCATTAACGGGACGCTCGATCCCGACGGCAAAACCATCCACGTGAAGTAGGCAATACTGATCACTGAGAGCCTGGGGCCGCATCCCGGCCCCTTTTTCTTGGATCCCGCAACCACCGTGCCACCCTATTACTGATCTCCTTATTACTGATTACTGATCTCCTTATTACTGATCTCCTTCCATACAGGAAACACTGTAGAGTCACGGCCGAAATTCCATGTTTAAAATGAGAAAGTTTTGGGGACTGTGCCCCTAGGGTGTCGACTGTAAGCTCCCCGCAAAGCGGCACGGCGCTTTTTCTTGGTTTCCTTTAGTAGTGAGTAACAGAAATCACGCGGATCCGCTTCCAGCAGGGACGGGGCCGGTTCACCACCAAGAAATGTCCGAACAATGTCCGAACAAGGTTGAGGGATGCGAAGCAAGAAATCCCATCGACATCAGGAGTAACCGTGAAACGCAGCGATCGTTCTGCCACTGCCCGCGTGAATTCTGAACCTGCACCGAAAAATAACAACGGACACTCCACGCTGGTGGCTGAGCCCGACTCTCCCGATCTCGCCGTCATACTGGCGAGCCTGCAAACCATGCGGGACGGCGATTTTTCGGTCCGCCTGCCCGGCTCGTGGACCGGGCTGCCGGAAAGATCGCGGACACGTTCAACGAAATTGTCGCCGCCAATCAGCAGATGGCGCAGGAACTGAAGCGCGTCGGGCAGGTCGTCGGCAAGGAAGGCAAGACACGCGAGCGCACGCGCTTTCATCGAGTCGCGAGGCGCCTGGGGCGAGATGGAAGTCTCGGTCAACACGCTGGTCGAAGACCTGCTGCGGCCGACGACGGAAGTGACCCGCGCCATCGCCGCCGTCGCGCAGGGAAACCTGACCCAAACCGTTCGCCTGGACGTGGACGGCCGGCCGCTCGAAGGCGAGTTCCTGCGCTCGGCCAACATCGTCAACACGATGATTCAGCAGCTTGGGCGTGTTCACCGCCGAAGTGACGCGCGTGGCGCGCGAAGTCGGCACCGACGGAAAACTGGGCGGCCAGGCGCAGGTGCCCGGCGTGGCCGGCACGTGGAAAGATCTGACCGACTCCGTCAACTCGATGGCCAGCAACCTGACCGGCCAGGTGCGCAACATCGCCGAAGTCGCAACCGCCGTGGCCAGCGGCGACCTCTCCCGCAAGATCACGGTCGACGTGCGCGGCGAAATTCTTCAGCTGAAAGAAGCCATCAACACGATGGTGGATCAGCTGCGCTCGTTCGCGTCGGAAGTGACGCGCGTGGCGCGCGAAGTCGGCACCGACGGCAAAGCTCGGCGGACAGGCGGTCGTGCCCGGCGTGGCCGGCACGTGGAAGGATCTTACCGACTCCGTCAACGCCATGGCCGGCAACCTCACGGCGCAGGTCCGAAACATCGCCGAAGTCACCACGGCCGTGGCCCGCGGCGACTTGTCGCGCAAGATCACCGTCGACGTGAAGGGCGAAATTCTCGAACTCAAAGACACCATCAACACGATGGTGGACCAGCTCAACGCGTTCGCCGGCGAAGTGACGCGCGTGGCGCGCGAAGTCGGCACCGAAGGCAAACTCGGCGGCCAGGCGCAGGTGCCCGGCGTCGGCGGAACCTGGAAAGATCTCACCGACAACGTGAACTTCATGGCCAGCAACCTGACCGGCCAGGTGCGCAACATCGCCGAAGTGGCAACCGCCATCGCGAGCGGCGACTTGTCGCGCAAGATCACGGTGGACGTGCGCGGCGAAATTCTGCAGCTCAAAGAAACGCTGAACACGATGGTGGACCAGCTCAACCGGTTCGCCGGCGAAGTGACGCGCGTGGCCCGCGAAGTCGGCACCGAAGGCACGCTTGGGCGGTCAGGCGAACGTGCCCGGTGTGGCCGGTACGTGGAAGGATCTGACCGACTCCGTGAACTCGATGGCCGGAAACCTGACCGGCCAGGTGCGCAACATCGCCGAAGTGACCACGGCCGTGGCCCGCGGCGACTTGTCCCGCAAGATCACGGTGGACGTGAAGGGCGAAATTCTCGAGCTGAAAAACACCATCAACACGATGGTGGACCAGCTCAACGCGTTCGCCGGCGAAGTCACGCGCGTGGCCCGCGAAGTCGGTACCGAAGGCAAGCTGGGCGGTCAGGCGCAGGTGCCGGGTGTGGCCGGCACGTGGAAGGATCTCACCGACAACGTGAACTTCATGGCCAGCAACCTGACCGGCCAGGTGCGAAACATCGCCGAAGTGGCAACCGCCGTGGCCCGCGGCGATTTGTCGCGCAAGATCACGGTCGACGTGAAGGGCGAAATTCTCGAACTGAAAGACACCATCAACACGATGGTGGACCAGCTGCGCGCGTTCGCATCGCGAAGTGACGCGCGTGGCCCGCGAAGTCGGCACCGACGGAAAACTCGGCGGTCAGGCGCAGGTGCCCGGCGTCGCCGGCACGTGGAAGGATCTCACCGACTCCGTCAACTCCATGGCCAGCAACCTGACCGGCCAGGTGCGCAACATCGCCGAAGTCTCGACCGCGATCGCCAGCGGCGACTTTCCAAGAAGATCACGGTGAACGTCAGCGGCGAAATTCTGCTGCTGAAAGAAACCATCAACACGATGGTGGACCAGCTCAACGCGTTCGCCGGCGAAGTGACGCGCGTGGCCCGCGAAGTCGGCACCGAAGGCCGGCTCGGCGGTCAGGCCAACGTGCCCGGCGTGGCCGGCACGTGGAAGGATCTCACCGACTCCGTGAACTCCATGGCCGGCAACCTGACCGGCCAGGTGCGCAACATCGCCGAAGTCACGACGGCCGTGGCCCGCGGCGACTTGTCGCGCAAGATCACGGTGGACGTGAAGGGCGAAATTCTCGAGCTGAAGAACACCATCAACACGATGGTGGACCAGCTCAACGCGTTCGCCGGCGAAGTGACGCGCGTGGCTCGCGAAGTCGGTACCGAAGGCAAGCTGGGCGGTCAGGCGGAGGTGCCCGGTGTCGCCGGCACCTGGAAGGATCTCACCGACAACGTGAACTTCATGGCCAGCAACCTGACTGGCCAGGTGCGCAACATCGCCGAAGTGGCGACGGCCATCGCCAACGGCGATCTTTCCAAGAAGATCACCGTGGACGTGCGCGGCGAAATTCTGCAGCTCAAAGAAACGCTCAACACGATGGTCGAGCAGTTGCGTTCGTTCGCCGCCGAAGTGACGCGCGTGGCCCGCGAAGTGGGCACCGAAGGCCGTCTTGGGCGGACAGGCCAACGTGCCCGGTGTGGCCGGTACGTGGAAGGATCTCACCGACTCGGTGAACGCCATGGCCGGAAACCTGACGGCGCAGGTGCGAAACATCGCCGAAGTGACGACGGCCGTGGCCCGCGGCGACTTGTCGCGCAAAATCACGGTCGACGTGAAGGGCGAAATTCTCGAGCTGAAGAACACCATCAACACGATGGTGGACCAGCTCAACGCGTTCGCCGCCGAAGTGACGCGCGTGGCCCGCGAAGTCGGTACCGACGGCAAGCTCGGCGGTCAGGCGCAGGTGCCGGGCGTGGCCGGCACCTGGAAGGATCTGACCGACAACGTCAACGTGATGGCCGCCAACCTCACCGAGCAGGTGCGCGGCATCGTGAAAGTCGTGACCGCCGTCGCCAACGGCGAACTCACGCAGAAGCTGACCGTGAACGCCAAGGGCGAAGTCGCGGCGCTGGCCGAAACCATCAACAACATGACCGACACGCTGGCCACCTTCGCCGATCAGGTGACCACGGTGGCCCGCGAAGTCGGCGTGGAAGGCCGTCTTGGGCGGACAGGCCAACGTGCCCGGCGCTGCCGGCACGTGGAAGGATCTCACCGGCAACGTCAACCTGCTGGCCGACAACCTGACCAACCAGGTGCGCGCCATCGCCGAAGTGGCGACCGCCGTGACCAAGGGCGACCTGACGCGATCCATTCAGGTGGAAGCCAGCGGCGAAGTCGCCGAGCTGAAAGACAACATCAACACGATGATCGACAACCTGCGCCTCACCACGGACCGCAACACCGAGCAGGACTGGCTCAAGACCAACCTCGCCCGCTTCACCGGCATGTTGCAGGGTCAGCGCGATCTGACCACCGTGGGACGCATGCTGCTGTCGGAACTGGCGCCGCTGGTGAACGCGCAGCAAGGCGTGATCTACCAGATGGAAGCGGAAGAATCGGCGAGCATGGTGCTGCTCTCCGCGTTTGCCGACGACGGGCCTGATGGACATCTGCAGCGCTTGCAAGTTGGCGAGGGCCTGGTCGGACAATGCGCGGCGGAGAAGCGCCGCATGCTGATCACCGACCTGCCGGCAGAACACCGTTCCGATCCGCTCCGGCTTGTTCGAGGCCGTTCCGCGCAATGTGATCGTGCTGCCGGTGCTTTTTGAAGATCGCGTCAAGGCGGTCATCGAACTGGCCTCGCTTGAGCACTTTCACGGCGTCGCATCTGGCATTCCTGGAGCAACTGACCGCCAGCATCGGCATCGTGCTGAACAGCATTGAAGCCACGATGCAGACCGAAGGCCTGCTGAAGCAGTCGCAGCAGCTGGCCACCGAACTGCAGACGCAGCAGAAAGAATTGCAGCAGACCAACGAGCAGCTGGCGCAAAAAGCGCAGCAGCTTGCCGAACAGAACGTCGAAGTGGAACGCAAGAACCAGGAAATCGAGCAGGCCCGCCGCGCTCTGGAAGAAAAGGCCAAGGAACTGGCGCTCACCTCGAAGTACAAGTCCGAATTCCTGGCCAACATGTCGCACGAGTTGCGCACGCCGCTGAACAGCATTCTGGTGCTGGGCCAGCAGCTCGCCGATAACCCGGACGGCAACCTGACGCCGAAGCAGGTCGAGTTCGCCCGCACCATTCACGGCGCGGGAACCGACCTGCTGAACCTGATCAGCGACATTCTTGACCTGTCGAAGATCGAATCCGGCACGGTGTCGGTCGAGGCCGAAGAAGTCTTCTTCGCCAGCCTGCTCGACACGGTCGGCCGTCCGTTCCGTCACGAGGCGGAGAACCGGCGGCTCCGTTCGAAGTGCACACCGATCCGCATCTCGCCCGCAGCCTGGTCACCGACTCCAAGCGTCTGCAGCAGGTGCTGAAGAACCTGCTGTCCAATGCATTCAAATTCACCGAACAAGGAGGCGTGCGGCTGTCCGTTTCGGTTGCCGCCGAGCGGGTGGAGCGAAGATCACCCGATCCTCGAGAAGCGCGGCATCCGTGGTCGCGTTCGAAGTTTCCGATACCGGTATCGGCATTCCGCTCGGAAAAGCAGCGCATCATCTTTGAGGCTTTCCAGCAGGCAGATGCCGGCACCAGCCGCAAGTACGGCGGCACCGGTCTGGGTCTGGCGATCAGCCGCGAACTGGCCAACCTGCTGGGCGGCGAAATTCAGCTGCGCAGCGCGCCCGGCAAGGGCAGCACGTTCACCCTGTACCTGCCGCAGACCTATGTCGGTCCGTCCGCCGGCGTCAGCACTTGCGGAACGCAGAGCCGCGGTCCATCTGCCTCGCTGCAGCTGTCGCCGGTGTCGGTGGAACTGCGCGGTCGAGCAGATTCGCGGACGATCGCGAAAATCTGCAGCCTGACGATGCGGTCCTGCTGATCGTCGAAGACGATCCGCACTATGCGCGAGTGCTGTGTCGATCTGGCGCGCGACAAGGGATTCAAGGTGCTGGTGGCCATGCGCGGCGCGGAGGCGCTGGCGCTGGCCCGCGAGTTTCATCCCACGGCCGTCTCGCTGGACGTGTTCCTGCCCGACATGCTGGGCTGGACGGTGCTGAACCACCTGAAGCAGGATCCGGCCACGCGGCACATTCCGGTGCAGATGCTGACGCTCGATGAAGACCGTCACCACGGACTGGCGCGTGGAGCGTTTTCTTTCGTCACCAAGCCGACCACGCCCGAAGGACTGGAAGCAGCGCTTGGCGCGGATCAAGGAATACTGCGACGCCGCGCCGCAAGCGGCTGCTGGTCGTGGAAGACAATCCCGCCGAGCAGCTGAGCATCCGCGAACTGCTGGGCTATGACGATATCGATGTTATCGGTTGCGGCCACCGGCGCGGAAGCGCTCGCGGCAGTGGCGAAGGAAGCCTTCGATTGCGTCGTGCTCGATCTGCGCCTGCCGGATATGTCCGGCTTCGAAGTGCTGGAACGACTCGGCGAGACGCCCGATCTGAGCGACTTGCCGGTCGTGGTCTTTACCGGCAAGGAACTTTCGCCCGAAGAAGATGCGCGGCTGCACACGCTGGCGCGCAGCGTGGTGGTCAAGGGCGTGGAGTCGCCGGAACGTTTGCTCGACGAGACGGCGCTGTTCCTGCATCGCGTGGTGGCCGATCTGCCGGCGGAAAAACAGAAGATGCTCGACCGGCTGCACCGTTCCGACGATGCCCTGGTGGGAAGAAAGTGCTGGTGGTGGACGACGACGTGCGCAACATCTTCGCGCTCAGCAGCGTGCTGGAGCGTCGCGGCATGACCGTGCTGACGGCCGGCACCGGGCGCGAAGCGATCGCCACGCTGGAATCGACTCCGGATGTGGCCATCGTGCTGATGGACATCATGATGCCGGAGATGGATGGCTACGAAACCATGCAGGTGATCCGGCAGAATCCTGCGTTCCGGCGTTTGCCCATCATCGCGCTGACCGCCAAGGCCATGAAGGGCGACCGCGAAAAGTGTCTTGAAGCTGGCGCCTCCGAGTACCTGGCCAAACCGGTCAACACCGAACAATTGCTGTCGGCGCTGCGCATGTGGCTGCACAGGTAGGCTGGTCGCAGTCGTCGGTCTAGTCGCAGCCAATCAGCCTTAGCTGATCTGAGACTCGACGACGAAGTCCCGACGATCAGGTCTGAGCGAAAGACGGGAAACGATGAGCGCGAAAAGAAAGTCAACATCCTGATGGTGGATGATCAGCCCGCCAAGCTGCTGAGCTACGAAGTCATTCTCGGCGAACTGGGCGAAAATCTGATCAAGGCCACTTCGGGGCGAGAAGCTCTGGAGCAGCTGCTGAAGAACGACGTCGCCGTCGTGCTGATGGACGTGAGCATGCCGGAGATGGACGGCTTCGAACTGGCGGACATGATTCGCCAGCATCCGCGTTTTCAGAAGACCGCGATCATCTTTATTTCCGCCGTGCACCTGACGGATCTCGACCGGCTGAAGGGCTATGAGCGCGGAGCGGTGGACTACATCTCCGTTCCGGTCGTTCCGGAGCTGCTGCGAGCCAAGGTCAGCGTATTCGCCGAACTGCATCGAAAGACGCGCCAACTGGAACAGCTGAATCGCGAACTGGAGCAGCGCGTTGCGGAGCGGACCGAGGAAGTGGAACAGCGGGCCCAGGCCTGCAACGGGTGAACAGTGAACTGGCCCGCAAGAATCAGGAACTGGATGCGATCGTGACGACCGCGCCAGACATCATCTTCAGTCGGCAAGAGATGGAACCGGAGGATACGTAGCGACCGGTTCTACGAATACACCGGCGCGCCGGCCGGCTCCGGCGATGGGTTCGGTTGGCTGGACTACGTGCATCCCGACGATCAGCGAAGCAGGGCGCGCTGGATGCGCTGTGTTGAATCGGGGGAAAATTACGAAGCCGAATATCGTCTGCGCGGAAAGACGGCAGTATCGCTGGTTTCGGGCTCGGGCGGTTCCGATTCGAGATCAGGCCGGCAAGGTCAAACGATGGTATGGTACCTGTTCCGACATTCACGACAGCAAACTGCTGGAGCAATCGATCCGCGAAAGTGCGGTCGAACTGGAGAAAATGGTGGACGAGCGGACGACTGCCTTGCGCCGACTGTCCAGCCGGCTGATGACCATGCAGGACGAGGAGCGCCGCCGCATCGCTCGCGAGCTGCACGACGGATTGGGACAGGAGATGGTCGCGCTCAAGATGGTGCTGAGCAACATCACGCAGCAAGACCCGGAGCCGATGAAAGACAGAGTCGCGGAAGCCAGCCGTCATCGATCGTGCCACTCAGCAGATTCGAACCATGTCTCATCTCTTGCATCCGCCGCTGCTCGATGAAGTGGGGCTTATGTCGGCGCTGCGCTGGTACGTGGAAGGACTGACCCAGCGCAGCGGCATTGAGACCTCTCTCGAGCGGTCCCGCGATTTTCCCCGGCTCACGCCCGATGTGGAGACAGCGATTTTCCGAATCGTCCAGGAAGCACTGACCAACGTCTTCCGCCATTCAGGCGCGCGAAGCGTGGATCACCTGATTCAGCGAGAAGGCAGGTGGTCGTCAAGGTGCGCGACGACGGCAAAGGCGTAGTGGATGGAATCGTAGAGATGCGTGGGGAACACGGGCGTTGGTATTGGAGGGATGAGCGAGCGGGCCAAGGAGTTCGGCGGACAAATGCAGGTGTCGAATGCCAATCCCGGCACTATCGTGGAAGTCACGATTCCAATCGGCCGATCCGCCTGCCCCGGCCCTCGGAACAGAAGATGACGGTCTTGAGAACAAGTGGCGAACCTTCAATCGGCCAGGCATCAGTGGGCTGGACGAAACTGTCTAAGTGCACCGGTCTATTATATCTCCCTACCGGACGATTCCAGTCGCCTCAGCCGTGCCGCTTCGGCTTTCAGCAGAGCCAACTTCTTCGGATTGGTCACAATCTTCACGTTGGGCACGAGTTCCTTTAATGGGATTGGTCTTCGCGATGCTGCTGAGGTGTGTCTGCTAGGTTTCATGGGTGCCTTCCTTGCTGTTACCGGCTGCCCCTCTGTCTTGCAGCAGAAGTCCGGCAGCGTCGAAGAACTGCTTCGTTCTCCAAAGCATAGGCTTTGCACGAAAAATAGGTGGAAATACGGAAATCCGGCTATCGCAACTGCGAATGACGGAGGCTGCCTAGAGCCGCGAACTGCGGTATCGTAAACGACTTGACTGCAGAATAGCAGTATAGTATACGTATAACAGTCGTATAGGTATTGGCGCGTATCCTATAACGCGCTACGGCGCGGATGGGAAGTGAAGCCATGAAAAAAAGCTGCAACCCCCGAACTGAAGTACCGGCGAGTAGAGGTAAGCGACATCAAGAAAGGCAGACGGGGAAAGCATCACGACCTGGTGCAAGGCATCGTTCAGGAGTTGAGAACGCTGTCGGCTGGGGCGGCGATGGAAATTCCACTCGCCGAAGTGGGCGGGATCGGACTGGCGAATCTCCGCTCGGCAGTTCATCGAGCGGCATCAGCCGACGGACTGGCCATCGAGACAGTGGCGGACGAGAAAAATCTGTACGTCTGGAAAACGGACAAAGCAGAGCGGTGAGTTTGCGAAACCCGCATGTTCCATGCTCAATCCTTGAGGTCACATGACTGCAACCTACAAATGGCATGAACTCTACAAGGCGGCCCTGCTGGAGACAGAGTGGTCGAAGATGGAAGAGCTCATCCACCAGGCCGAAACTGCAATCGAAGATAGAAAGCGCGAGCTGAGTCAAAACGGGGGCGGCAGCGCGAGGAAAATGATGCCATCGCAAGTGCCCTTCGCAGCCTGAATGTTCTCCGGACGGAAGCTGCTTCGTGGTCCACGCGCAGTCTGAAGAAGCGAGCTAGGCAGCACCAGCGAACGTACGGCATTGAGGACATCGGACCCTGCCGAACTGCCCTTGGAGAGCACATTCGCAATTCCAACCCTCCGGGCCTCATCCAGCAATTGCGGGTACGTGTGCAGGGTGAACATCAATATGTGAGTGCCGGGAGCAATGGCTTTAATGGCGCGGGCAGCTTCGAGCCCGTTCATGACCGGCATCGATAGATCCAACACGACCACGTCGGGCCGGAGTTCCCGCACTCGGTCGATGGCGGCTTTCCCGTTTTCCGCCTCGCCGCAAACTACCAAATCGCCGTCCTGTTCCAGATAGAGCCGCAGTGAGCGGCGAATGACCTGCATGTCGTCCACGACAAGAACCCTTGTGGTCATCGGCCGTCTCCAGGTGTCAGCCTACTGGTTCGGCCAAGATTCCACAATACACAACATACTGTACGCTACCGCACGCAAGACGGTCCGAGCGGCTTATTAGGTCCAACTCGAGCCGAATCTTGATTTGGCGGTCGGCCCAGGATGTTCTCACGCCAAACCCCTCAATCTAACCTCTAAAAGTATGAGCCGGACGGCTACGAAACCATCCGGCTCCGATTGCAACTCGTTTCGTCGCGGCTGTAGCCCTTCGCGGCTACCGGTTCACGTCAATCTGGTTCAGGACCTGACGAACGTTCGGAGTCGCCTGGGCCAGTTGTTCTGCTTCGCTCCGCTTCAACGGTGTCTTCACCCGGCCTTTGAGCGTGAGCACTCCATTTTTCGCGTCGAAGCGAATGTGTTCTTTGTCCAGACCCTTGGAGGTGAGCGCTGCCTTGTAATTTTTCTCAATGGCGCTGTCGAGGTCGGAGGCGATGTCCTTCGACTCTGACTCGGCGCCGACCGGCTGGACGCTGATCTCATTCGCGATCGTGCGACTCCCTGCGGCTGCCTGGGCGACTTGTCCGGCCTGGATTCGGGCGTTCTCGGAGTGTACCTTGCCGCCCAAGGTGATTGTGTTCTTGTCCCGATCTTCATCGACGCTGACATCCTGGAGTTCTGCCTGTTGCAGGGCCTGTTTGACAGTGTCTTTGTAAGAATTGTTGTCGGCCGCTTGCCTCGATTCGTGCTGGTTCGAGCAAGCAAGACCGATCAGCAGGACCGGAACAAGCGCGACTGCTTTCAAGATGTTTGATTTCATTTGTGGCTCCTTCGAATGAGAATCTCAATCTCTACTCCACCGTAACTTCCCGAGACTACAGCGACTGAGAACGAAGTTTCGATCCGCTACATCCTGTAGCTCCAACAGAAAGACACGGTAGAAATCCGCGTTTCTCAGCGGGGAGTTGACATTTCAGAGCTCACGGATTTCTGCTTGCAAGTTGCCGAAATCGTTTCCATCCGGATCACTTGAAAATCTGTCGCCTGATTCGAACGATGCGCATCAGTCTCTGCATGGGCGGAGCCCTTGGACGCAGAAGTGTTCAGAAAATTGCCATAAACGGTTACTGTGTGCCCTGCATGAGCGGCAAAGTCCTCGGGACCTGTCAGCCAGATTGTCTTGTGACGCGCGTTCTGGAGGAGGAACTTACCCTTCTCTTCTCGCAAACATCCCGAGATATTCTTTTCGCCCTGCCGGACTGAGTTCGCTAATGAGGCAGGCTGTGAGTCTTGCTGTATCGAACGAGATGGGCCTTCTCGGCGTCGTCCGCGACGCTGCCTGCGCGGCGAGTGAGACCGGGAACGCCATCACGGCAACGAGCATCAGCGGGAGCAGTATTTCCATCACAGTTCTCCGGCCGCATGCAAAGGTGAAGCCGTTGCCGGGCATTTGTTTACAGAGCTCACGTGCCGAGGCGGGTTGGCTATTAAACGTCGAAGATCCGGAATACCGCGGGCGGTTGCTGATTTTGCAGGATGGTCAGTGCCACGTTGTGTACGGGGACGCCAGCGGTAGTTTTGCCGTCAGGCGAGCCGTGATGGGCATGGCCGTGAAATACGATGTCCGCGCCGTGGCGGTCGATGACCTCGGCCAAGCGCGAACTACCGAGATACGGATAAATTTCTGGCGCCTCTCCGCGGACGGTGTCGCCGATCGGGGCGTAGTGAAGGACAACGACTCGCTTCGAGGTTCGCAATTGCGACATGGCGCGTTCCAGCTTCAAGGCTTCGTCGATCGCGGCCTGCACGAATGCCTTCACCTCGGGCTCTCCGAAAGCGGTCAACGCGCCTCGTCCAAATCCTCCGGGAAAACCCTTCGTGCCGGCGAACCCGACGCCATCTCGCTCGTAAGCGGTGCCGTCGAGAAGCTTGATGCCCGCATCCGTCATCATGCGGATCAATTCAACCTGAAACCCGCTTTCGTAATCGTGATTGCCCAGGACGGCCACGATAGGCAGGCGAAGACGGACCAGAGAATTCAACAGCTGTTCCATCTCCGGAGGTTTGCCGTAGTTGGTGAGGTCGCCGGCGACGACCAGCAAGTCGGCCTGGTCCCGCACCTGGCGCGAGCTGCTCTTGGATGGCACCAAATTTCGGGGCGAAGAAGTGAAGATCGGCAGTGGCCCCAATTCTCATGCTTGCTTCCTGCGTTTATTCTCCGCCGGGACGGATAGGACCGCAGCCTTGGCCGCCGGCACTTCCGCCTCGGATCGGTGTACCCGAAGAGCGTCTGCCATTCCCCATTCTGATACATCGATGGCAAACATCTTGTCATCCACCAGGCTGCCGCGAAACTCTGCCCCTGGATCAGGATGGGTTACCTCATTCGAGAAACGAACCAGCAGCCGCTGCCATACCCAAGAAGGTACATAGTGGCTGTAGGCCGGGTAAACATAGCGATAGAGCACCAGGGCAAACAGCAAAATTTCCCAGTGCTCGTTCACCAGCGCGAGCACCCGGTACCAGTCGAGTTTTCCCTGGCTGCCATAAATGATGTGGGCGATGTCTGCGCCGTCGAAACGCTCGCGCCGCACGACGAAGAGCTTCGATACCAGCAACTCTTCCGCAGCCAGCACGCGAGCCCGCACATCCAGAATCATGGTGGGACGCGCATTCTCGATCCATGAACGGTCCACGCGAAATACCGCATTGCTCATGCCCGTAATGAGGTCGATAAAAAATCCGTGCCGGTGTGCCTTGTGCAGCCACACTCGATCTTTTACTTCGCAGCGAAAACCATTCGTCTTGAGACATCGTGTCGCGGCCGGCACATCTTCGGGAGTGAGAAACAGGTCGAGGTCTTTAGTCGCGCGCCAAATGCCCGTATGAACTTGAAGAGCAAAAGCGCCCGAAACCACATACGGAACCCGGCAGCGATTCAGAACCATCAAGGTTTCGCGAAACATTCTCTCCTGTTTGAGAGGGAATTTCGGTGGCCGCGACGAACTCACCGGAAGTTTGGCAGGCTTGGGCACGGCCAACCTTGGATGTGATTGCAATCCAAGTCGTTGCGCGGCTTACTCATATTTGGTGGGCTAGGTGGTAATGACTTCGACTTCCCCGCGCTTGTCGAGTATCTGCAGACGTACCAGGTCGGCTCGCCGCTCCAGAAACAGATCGACACAAGCGTTTCCGACTCTGAGATCCCTGATCCAGAGTTCGGGAACTGATTCAGGGAGATAGGGGCCATCGAGGCGAATCTGTTTTCTCTCCGCATCCAGCGAAAGGCCCAGACAGGATTGCAACAGCAGAAACACCGCACCTGCGGCCCAGGCTTGAGGGGCACAGGCCACGGGATAAAGTGTCGGACCTTCGCGGCTGCGCCGCTGGAGGCCGCAGAAGAGTTCTGGCAGGCGATGCAGATCAACAAATGTGCTGACGTCGAGCATGGCTGAAAGAATTTCGCCAGCCATGTCTTTGAAGCCGTAGCGGGCAAGGCCGGCCGCGATCAACGCATTATCGTGCGGCCACACTGACCCATTGTGATAGGAAATCGGATTGTATCGAGCTTCTCCGCTGGCCACGGTGCGAATTCCCCAGCCCGAGTAGAAATCGCCGCTGAGCAAAGAGTGGGCCACATGGTAGGCGTGGTCCGAGGTGGCGATTCCGGTGTAGAGACAATGCCCGGCGTTCGAGGTGCGAACGCGGCATGTTTGCTTTCGTCCATCGAGTGCAATCGCGTACGTGCCAATATCCTCGCACCAGAAAGCGGCGTTGAACTGAGTTCCTAATTTCGTGGCTTCGGACTCCAAGGTAGCGGCCTGCTCACATTTTCCCAGCAGCAACGCCAGATCGGCTGCGCCGCGCTTGGCGGCGTAGACATATCCCTGGACCTCGCAAAGAGCAATCGGCCCAGCGGCCAGAGTGCCGTCAGCGTGAAAAACGGAATCGTTGGAATCCTTCCAGCCCTGCTGGACCAGGCCATCCTTGGACTGTCGGGAATATTCCACAAATCCGTCGCCGTCACAATCTCCAAACGCATTGATCCATTGCAACGCCCGATCGATGTGAGGCCAAATTTTTTCGATGAACGCTAGATCGCCGGTTCGCGCGAAATAAGCTTTGGCAAGCATGACGAACAGCGGAGTCGCATCCACCGTCCCGTAGTACCAGCCGAAAGGCACTTCGCCCAGCGCAGCCATCTCCCCGCGGCGCATCTCGTGCAGAATCTTTCCCGGCTGTGCTTCAGTGGCGAGGTCCACTTCGCGGGCCTGGGCAGAAGCCAGAAAATCCAGAACTCCGCGTCCAATCGCCGGGTTTAACCATAGACATTCCAACGCTGTGATGATGCCGTCCCGGCCGAAAACCGTGCTGAACCACGGCACTCCCGCATAGGGATAGTTAAGTTCAGGATTGCCCACGATCATCATTTCAACATCAGATTGCGAACGCGCAACCCAGCGGTTGAATTCGTCGCTTGAAGAGTGAATCTTGCTCGGTTCTCGCCTGATCTCCGACGATCTCGTTTTTAGCGGCGTTCCATGCGTTGCTGTAAGTCTTGGGGACTCCATTCGAGTGAGGCAAGATCTCGCAGGAAATGGTCAGCTCAAACGTAACCTGGGTTCGTGGTTCGAGATAAGCATCAAATTGAATCTCCGAGGCTGAAATATTTCTGGGATGGGGCGTGCAGGAGAGTCGCGTACGACGAACGACGTCATCCAGGCCCTGGTAAAACATAGTCACAGAATTCTCGTCGACTACGTCGTCAAGGCGTATCCCTCTTTTTTCACGTGTAACGCCGCGCACCTCGAAAATGTCGGCGAAATCGGCCGCAAAGCGTAAACGGAAAGGGAGGTCCAGCGCGACGGGTCCGTAGTTGACTACCTGGAACTGTTCATAACATGCGCCATGCCACAGAAATTTTGTTCGCAGCACGTGCAGCGTGCCTCGGGGGACGACGACTTCGCCATTTCGCGAGATGTCTACGTTGGTGAGATCGGCGGCGAACAGCGAATTGTCCGCTTTAACAGTCGAGCTCAACAACAGCGGACGCGCCCGGGCAAGATGAAATTCGAGCTGCGACAGGAATCGCGTGCCTTCACAAAAAATACCCTGTTCTTTCAGTCCGACTTCCGTGATGTCGCCGTAGTGGTCGAACACGGCGAAGGTCTTGCCGTGTTTCAGCACGCGGGTGCGATCGTCTGCCGGCGCGCTTTCGGCGGAGATGTAGAAATGCTGAGTTACGCTGCTCTCGCTCAACTCACAACCCCGTCGGATATCGGGACGCGATTCTGGTTCCATTCAATAGCTGGTCCGAAGCGGACAAGTCTGACCCGGACAGAAGCGGTTCCCCTTCCAGGAGACGCTCATACACGTCGAGATAGTCCTCACACATTCGGGCCGCGCTGAATCGCCGTTCAAAGTATTCACGGCATCGTCTGCGGCTTAGAGTGGGAGCGGCCAGCGCAGCCTCGCGCGGCCTCCTGAGCGTTATCGACGATAAAGCCGCTAACGCCGTCTTCTATGAGCTCCGGAACCGAGCCGCGGGGATAAGCAATCACCGGCGTACCGCACGCCATGGCTTCGATGATTACCAATCCGAAAGGCTCTGGCCACTGAATGGGGCAAAGCAGGGCCATGGCTCCTCCCAGGAAGTGCGCTCTTTTCCGAATGGCCGATTTCACCCACGAATTCGATCCCCGGTTCTTTCAAGAGGGGTTTGATCACCGCGTCAAAATAAGCTTTGTCGGCACGATCAACTTTGGCGGCGATCTTAAGTTCGATGCCGGTCTGCCGGGCAATCGCGATGGCCTGGTCTAGACCCTTCTCGGGGGAAGTACGGCCCAAAAACGCGAGATACTTTCCTGGCTCAGCGTGGAATTTAAGACTGTCAACCGGAAGACCATGATAGACGGTTTGCTGCCAGTTCAACCAAGGCAAAGGTTCACGCTGTGAATCTGAAATAGAGACAACCGGCATATCGCGGAACATCTGATAGAGCGGTACAAGGTCTGGAATATTCAGGCGTCCGTGCAGCGTGGTCACGGTTGCCACATCTTCATAACGGCTTCGCGGATAGTGCAGGTAGTCAATGTGAAAATGAATGAGGTCGAAGTTGTTCTTTTCAGCTAAAACGCGTTCCACCAGCAGGACGTGGCGCGCCAAAGGATCGATGCAGTTGGGCGCAAGACGCAATGACTGCTTGCACGCGGGTACCAGGCGCGCTTCCGTCAGCGAGTCGCCGCTGGCAAAAAGAGTGACATCATGGCCTTGTCGCACCAGTTCCTCGGTGAGATAAGAAACCACACGCTCGGTCCCGCCGTAAAGCTTTGGCGGAACACTCTCGTAAAGCGGAGCAACCTGGGCAATTCGCATAGAGACAGCTATCCTTTCGTGCCTGACGCAGCACTGAACTAATGGGACCGGGTGGAGATGGAGGCGCCCAGCGCGTCCGCCACTGGGCTAAGACATTATTGATAAATGGACTTCCACGATCTATCGGGCCTTCTCTGTAATGGCAGCATGAATATTCCTTACTTAAAGGCACGAGTCTCAGCGCTCTTATCCGAAAGGTGTCCCCTGAAGATCTGCAGACAACCGCGCCGACCTTCGCATACTCATAGACGAGCTGTGACTTGGCGTGTATGTGCATGACAACTTCGCAACCGACGAATCCCGAAGCAGCGGATCGATCCTTTGTCGCAACTGAAGTTGCTGGAAGCACGCCTCCCGCCGTCATCGCTGCGGCCGATTCCGCGGAAGAAGCGGAAGTCCTACAGGCATCCATCAAAGCCGGCTCGGTCGCACAGATCGTCGTGGCGGTCATAGCGGTCATCGGTTTGATCTACCTGCTCAAGCTGGTACTGGTCACGACGCTGGCCTCGGTGCTTTTGGCATTCATTCTGGAGCCGTTTGTGGGCGCGCTGGCCCGCATTCGAGTGCCTCGGGTGGCAGGAGCTTTGTTCGCCGTCGTGCTGTTGGTCGGTCTGGCAGGAGGTCTTACTTCATTCTTCTACGGACGCGCCGTGGACTTCGCCCGGCAGCTGCCCAAGTATTCCGGCAAGATACGCACGACTCTGGCGGACCTTCGAGAACAAACCAATCAGATCGAAGAAAGCACTCGTTCAGTAATCGCTTCACCCCGAACGGGCAAATGCACCCCTCGCCGTCGAAGTCCAAGAGGCGCCTGGCCTCTCGCGGGTAATTTCCGCGGGCGGCGGGACTCTGGGAGAAGTATTGCTGGCCATCACCTTTGTTCCTTTCCTCGTCTATTTCATGTTGACCTGGAAGGACCACGCTCACTCCACCACGGTGAAACTCTTTCCGAAAGAGCATCGACTAGTCGCACACCGTACAGTCGGCCGAATCTCCGCGATGATCCGGAGTTTTATCGTCGGCAATGTGCTGGTGGGTCTCATTAATGCGCTGTTTAGCGGAATCGTGTTCTGGCGGTTGGGTATTCCGTACTTCTACTTTCTCGGCATCATCAGCGGATTTGCCAGCCTGGTCCCGAACCTTGGAGTGTTTCTGGCGTTGCTTCCCCCTTTGGCGGGTGGCATCGGACTGTTGAACAAGAGTGGAGTGGGATCGTCGTGGTCACGGTTGTGGGCTTGCATGTCCTGAGCATGAACGTTCTCTTTCCCAAAATCGTTGGCAAGCGTCTGCGGTTGAATCCCCTGGCGATTACCCTGTCTTTGCTTTTCTGGGCATGGATTTGGGGAGCGATGGGCCTGATCCTCGCCGTGCCGCTGGTCGGAGCGACGAAGATCATCTGCGACTATGTAGACCCGCTCCGCGGAGTAGGCGCCTGGCTCGGCGATTGAGTTCCGGAAGAACCTGGTGAGGCAGCGCACCCGCCGTTTAAATCATCTGAGAACAACGCAAGCTTCATCTCAAGGAGGACACGATGAAAGTTAACAAATTAATACTCTGTTTGCTTCTTGCAAGTTTCGGCACTTCGCTCGGATTCGCCAAGTCCAAAGACGATGTACGGGACATCACTGGATGCCTTTCAAAAGGTGACAGCGCCAGTGAGTTCCTGCTCACCGGGGATGACGGCAGTACCTGGGAAGTACGCAGCAGCAAAGTGGCGCTGGCCGATCATGTGGGCCACACTGTTACCGCTACCGGCGTGGTCTCGAACGCGAAGATGCACAACATGAAGGAAGACGCAAAAGACGCTGCCAAGGATAGCGGCATGACGAAAAGCGACACCGAGCATGGCCATTTGAAGGTCACCGACGTAAAGATGGTCAGTGAGTCGTGCCAGAAGTAGGTTGATTTGCGGGCAAAAGTTTTACGGGCCGAACCCTATAGGCTGAATCCAAGAAGCCCTGCGACCTCCGGTTGCGGGGCTTTAGTTTTTGCGGGGTGTATCGGGTCAAGACAGTCGAAGAGAGTTTACTGCTTCAGGAAAGAAGATCCCTCAGGGACGTGCTCCGTGGGTTTTTCCTTAAACTGGGTAAGCTCATCCTGCAATTTGCGCCACGCCTTGGCATCTTTTTTGGTCGCAACGTTCGCGTTCGGATCGGAATAAAACCGCAGCAAATCGTCACGTAACGCTGGACTAGGCTGAGCAGCATTCTTGCCGGACAGTTTGTCCACCAGCTTGGCGTATGTTTTGTCGGTCAGCACGTATTCTCCAGCGCGGGTTTCACGGCCGGTATCGAAGTCGCGATTGGGCAAGTCGAATCGACGAGACTTGGTTTCGCGAAGCAGCTCGCCATAATCATCAATGGTGAAATTCACACTCTTGATGTACATGTCTTCCGTCTGTTGAGTGGGAATCTTGAAGTTGACTGCCTTGAACGGCCCGACTTTCGGCAGCAGCCTCAAAACAAAGGCGAGGATTCTGCTTCCAAGACCAGGCTTGCGATACACCGTCCCCCATTCATGTTCGTAGTTGCTGCGGGACAGGTGATAAAGGAACTTCTTCTTGTCGAAGTTCGGTGTGTCTTTGACCATCACATCATGGCGCGACAACAAAGCCACCCTGGTCATCTCTGGGATCATGATGCTTACGCTGCGTCTGAAACTACCGATCGCCAGGTCTACGTCGCCGAAGACGTCATCCAGTTTCAGATCGTACGTCTCGAGGAACGCCCGTTCCAGCAGAGGCTTGGAGACTTCGAATCCGATCATGTCGTGATACCGGTCTGAGGTGTACCGGTTTTTGGCGACCTGGACCATATCAAAACCGAATTCAGTCTGGATATGGGCTTTCGGATCGTCGGCATAGGTGACGGTCGCGCCGTATTTCTTTTTCAGCTTGGGAAACTCGATCGCCACAACCTGGTTGATCGTGGGATGGCCGCTGTTGTCAGCGGCGTAATGCGAAAGCGCCCCCAGGGCAAAGGCGTACTCGTCCAGGTCCGAAGAGTCGCGGATCAAGGCTTCAACGAAGTCGCCGCTGCGGACGTAGTGAACCAGATCGCTGAAGAACTTACTGCCGAACGGATAGTAGCCCATATCCTGCATGACACATCCGCCGTAAGCGTAGGCGTGGGCTTTCTGTAGATCCTCTGGAGTGGCGTTGGGAAAGCGTGTCAGCAAACGAGGCTGAATCTGGTCTTTCCACATCAGGTCCACAACCTGCTCGTGTGTCAACACGGAATAACCCGACATGGAGCCCGAACACACACCAATTATCGCGATCACCGCAACGACCTGGCGAGATGAGTGGATAGCAGGCGCATGAGCACACATTTGGATGCCTAAATCAAGGCAGACGGCGACAACCAGGTTGTTCGAACCTTTCGGAACCGAGCTTGAGGCGGGTGAAAATCCTCAACTGCAACGCGTTTGGTGCAGTTTCGGCAATTTTCTCGTGCCGGAAGCCGAGTCTCCACAATCAGTTAGCAACCCGGATCATGCTGACGGCCTCCAACGACGTGCAAGATTATGCCTCCTGATGCCAGCTACATACTCACAAGCGTCCCAAAAAACATGGAATGTAGGTCGGCATCGACTCGCCGTGTTCGCGCTGGCCGTCGTCGTCATTTTGCTGGTGGCAATCCTCTTCCTTATTTTCCGCTGGCCATTCAGCCGGACGGCCGTCGTGAGCGAGTTGGAGGAAGAGAGCTTCAGCAAGGTAAGCGTCGGCGCTTTTCATGGGACATACTTCCCGCATCCGGGCTGTGTGCTCGAACATGTAGTTTTTCAGCACAACCCGAAACCAGGGACCCCTCCGCTGGTCACCGTAGACAGCATCAGGATCGAAGGGAGTTTTCCGGGTCTGTTCAGGCGACACGTGGCTCGCGTTGTGGCGGAGGGAATGCACGTCCTGGTTCCGGCTAAGTCGACGGGCGAGCAATTCGAGACGCCGCAAAGGCCGACAGTTGAAGTCGATGAATTGGTTGCGAATGGAGCGATACTCGAAGTTGCGTCCAGTGATCCGGACAAAAAGCCGCTCAGATTTGATTTCCACCAATTCACTCTGAGTCACGCCGGGGGCAATGGCGCGGCATCTTTTGCCGCAAAGCTTTCCAACCCCGAGCCACCGGGAGAAATATCCACCAAAGGGAAGTTCGGTCCATGGAACGCAGATAGCGTGGGCAAGACACCGGTGTCGGGCGAGTATTCATTCGAACATGCGGACTTGAGTGTGTTCCACGGAATCAGCGGCCTGCTTTCATCATCAGGCAAGTTCGCGGGTGAGCTCGACCACATTGAGGTTGACGGAAACACCGACGTTCCGCTTTTTGCAGTCACCGTCAGCTCGCATCAGGTCGATCTGCGAACCCAGTTTCACGCTGTGGTCAACGGCGAAAACGGAGACACTTTCCTGAAGCAAGTTGGCTCGACTTTCGGAAAGACGACCGTGTGGTCGTCCGGCAGCGTCGCGGGAGAGGCTGGGCAGGAGGGCAAAACGGCGACGCTCGATTTATCGGCCAGGGACGGGCGGATTCAGGACCTCTTGCTTCTCTTCGCCCAGTCGCCGCACGCTCCCATGTCGGGGATTGTCAGCTTCAACGCCAAGGTATCTCTTCCGCCGGGAAAACGGCGCTTCCTCGAAAAGGTCCAGTTGAAGGGTGACTTTGGAATCGATGCTGGAAGCTTTACGAAATCCGACACACAGCAGGGAGTGAACAGTCTCAGCCAGGGCGCGCGGGAGAAAATCAAGACAAAAGTAAAGATAAAAATGAAGACGAAAGTGATTCAGAAACCGTATTGTCCGATCTCAAGGGACACGTCGAGCTCAAAAATGGAACGGCCAGATTTTCCAATCTTTCGTTTAGCGTTCCGGGCGCGTTGGCCCAACTACGGGGAACGTACAACCTGCTGAACGAAAAAATCGATCTTCGAGGCACACTAAAGACCGAAGCAGAAGTTTCCAAGACCACGCACGGCGTAAAGTCGTTGATGCTGAAGGTCCTCGATCCCTTCTTCAAGAACAAACACCGTGAAGGTTATACGGCACCGGTCAAGATCTCCGGTACGTATGAGCACCCATCATTCGGACTTGATCTAAGGGATGACAGCAACAGTAAGAATCACACCGCGAAGATGCGTACGCCGAAGGTGCCCAGCGCACCGAAACCGTGACCCAACGTAGAGCAGAACTCAGGGCAGATTCTTAGACTCAGTTTTTCGCGCTGACTCAGCGCGCGGCTGCAGCTTTGCGTGCCACCAGGTCGAATCCTCTTGCCTGAGCGGAATTCTCCAGGGCGGTTAGCTGGGTTCTTGCGAGGGTATTGTGCTGCGAGTTTTTCTCCAGCTCAGCGAGGGCCAGACGGGTGTCGAGCTCAAAAGCGACAAAGCCCAAACCCTGCGCTTCTCGCTGGAGCTTTTGCAATTGCGCGCGGGACAACTCTGACTGACCCGTGGCTAACAGCAAGCGTGCCGACGCCAGATCGAACTGGAGGCGGTTGAGGCGATTTTACTTTGCGAGGCCAATGTGCGGGCGCCGTCAATTTCTTTTTTGCTTCCGCATGATTACCCGCCGCGAGAAGGGCCTGAGTCAGCGTGATGGTCGCGGACAATTCATCATCGCTCTCGTGGTCCCGGTGGAATTGGTTTCTCCCGCAGTGGTGTCCTGCATCCTGAGATCCAGACGGATGCGATTCTCGCCCTTGCCGGGCAGCAGAGTGTAAGACCCTAGGACCACTACATCCGCACCCGGGTTGGTGTGCAACCGCTCCAGCGTGGCTTTGGCCAGGGTGTCCTCGTCGGTGAGGGGCAATTCGCGCTTCGCCCGCGCGACGTCTTCGCCTGACACCATGCGAAGGCCGCGTCCGGTTGCTAGTTCCGTGTTTAGCATTTCGGTCAACGCGGTAGAGAGCCATCTATCGTCGGGACGCCCCGCCAGATTGCGAAAGCCCAATACTGCCACTGCCCGGCGCGGCCGCACGTGAGGAACTGAGTCCATGGCGCCTTTCGCGGCAGACTGCCGCGGATTTGAACGGAATTCATAAACGGTGATTCCGACCATGAGCAGTACCAGAGCTGCGATTATCCAGTACCGTCCGCGCAGGGATGAAGGCTGTACGGTGCTCGCCCATTTTTTCGACCCATCGGAAAGATCGCTCGTGTCGTTCGAATCATGGACTGTGACCGGCGCCAGAAAACGGTAACCGCGGCGTGGCACCGTCTCGATGAACAAAGGAGTGTCGGCGTTGTCGCGCAGGGCCTCCCTGAGTTTTCGTACTGCCACCCCCAGGCTGTTGTCGAACTCCACGAATGTGTCTTCGGGCCAAAGGCGCTGCCGAACCTCTTCCCGGGAGACAATCTCCCCCGGCCGTTCGACCAGCAAAACCAGCAGACGGAACGGCAGGTCCTGCAATTTCACCGGGGCACCACTGCGGGACAACCTGCCTTGGGCGGGTTCCAGTTCAAACTGGCCAAAGCGGTAGCGGGTGGTTTTGGAGGCCGAGCTACTCATGATCGTCGCCACAGCGGAGAAACGAGGCCAAATCTTACCACGGGAATGGTCTCCTGCCGCAGTTAAGACAACCCGCCCAAACCCTTGTGGGACAGCCACTTTACGGTTAATGCAGGCTTAAAGATCAGTTTTATTGACACTCCGCCTGACCTGTCTTCACATGGTCGCCGTCGGCCTTCGGAAAGACGATTCGTAGGTGGTCTCGTTGGGGGACGCGGCCACTCCCGAATCCGATCGGGGACCTTGGTGGAACCGGCTCCGGCCGGTTGTCCGGCGGGCGTCAGGCTCGCCGGGCTTCTTCTGGAAAAAGCTGCACAGAGTTAGAGGAGGAACTGGACCATGGCCAAATTTTGCAATAAATGCGGAGCACCACTCGGCGGAATATTTTGTGTGAAGTGCGGTGCCGACAGCCGGTTGACGGCGAATCCGCAGCCTCAACCTCCACCGTCCCAGTCAGTGTCTGCGCCGCCTGAGCCGGTGACGGTCGAACCTGCATCAGTCCAGACTGCAACGCCTCCGGTTTCGCCAGAGACACCTGTACCAGTCCCTGTGCCAGTCTCCGTAGCTCCGAATGCGATCCCTGGCGCCAAGTTTTGTAACAAGTGCGGAGCGCCGTCGATTGGAGCGCCTTTTTGCAACAAGTGCGGTGCGAGCATGCGGGAAGCGGCAAGCCCGGCACCGCCTTCAGCAGCGGCTCGTGGCCCGCAAATGTTGCCCCCGCCACCGTTCCCGGCACCAGCGCAGCCGGCGCCTGTAGCACAAACGACCACCAAGGGCAGTCCCCTGACCAAGGTTCTCATTGGAGTCGCTGTCGTCATCATCACGGTCGGCGCGCTCGCAGCCGGCGGCGTGTACTACGTCGTCTATCGCGTGAAGCAGAAGGTGCACGAGGTCGCTCGCGATGCCGGCCTGGGCTCGAGTTCGGAAAACAACTCCAATTCCAGCGGCGGGATCATGGGCTCTATCTCGAAGATGGTTTCCGGATCAAGCAACAACGACGGCGGAGGCTCCAACAGCAGCGGGAACAACGGCGCCATCAGCGGCGATCCCTGCCGCTTGTTGAGCAATGAGGAAGTGGGCAACGCCATCGGAGTGCAGATCGTGGCCACGCAAACCTCCGACGCCGGCTGTTCTTACCTGGCGCATGGCGACTCGGCTGACATGACCGCCAAACATATGGCTGCCATGGTGGGCACGAAAGGCGCCGACGCCAAGACCCAGCAGATGATCCAAAGCCTCACTGGAGGCCTCGCCAAGATGGTTCAAAGCGAAGGTCACGACACGAATATGGATAGCAACGGAAACGTTCCGGTTTTTGGTTTCAGCGTCGATAACACTGCGGCTGAAGCCCAAATGCGCCTCAACGCGAAAGTGATGGGAAGACTGGGTCCGGGTCAGGTGAGCATTCCGGGCATCGGCGATGAGGCCATGGACGAGTCCAGCGCCATGATGATGGTCCGCAAGGGCGACAAGCTAATTCGCATCATGTACTCCACCTGTCCGTGCTCGGTGGACGCCATCAAGCCCCTGGCCAAAATGTTGGCCGACCGGGTGTAAGGACATCAGGTTGAAAGGTGGAGATCGAGTGACCAAGAAAACGATCGATTACCGTCTCCAAACAATTCGTGGCGCGCTAACCGTCATCCTTCTTCTGACACTGGGCGGGGCTTCGGGCTGCAAGAAAAAGCAAGCCGAGGAACCCAAGTCCGGAAGCGTGCAGACGAACGTTAAGTACGACATCTCCTACTTGCCGCAGGACATCTTTGGGCCGAATGCGGTGCCGGGCGCCACGGTTTTGAAGCCAGTCGATATCCACTCTTTGTCCGAAAGCGAATTGAAGTTTGGCATCGCCCCCCGACGCTCGAGCACGGTGGAGTACCAGCCGAGTGTCATCGTCATGGAGCATGGCGATAAGGCAATCCGCTCGATTTCGCGCAATGGCATGGAGTGGGAATTCGACGCCAACGCCGAACATGTGAACGAATTCCAGGAAGGAAAGATTGTTTTTGCCACCGGCCGGGCGGTGGGCCGCGTGATCAGCCTGAGGAAAGAGGGCAATTCGGTAAAAGCCATACTCGGGCCGATCCAGCTCACCGATGTAATCAAGAACGGCAAGTTCAAGATGGATTCGCCGATCAACGCCGACAACGTGATTTCCTACGTCGCCCCCGATTTCCCTCAGGAACCGGATGACCATCCGGAGAACAAGACGAGTTCGAACGACGAGGGCGGCGGGCCACGAATCGAGCGCGCCGTGGTTGTGTCGCAAGTGCGAGATGGCGTCTGGACGCCGATGTCTGTGGCGGAAAGCTATTCGGATGGCCGTCGCGCCACCTTTCAAAAGGCGGGAGGCGGATGGGCCACGCTGCACTCCCCGTCGGCGCAGTTGGATTCCTCTCTGCGGCTGAATTCATTCCGGCGCGTCGCCGATTCCAGACAATTACCGGGTGTGCCGGGAATACAGACTCCGCAGTTTCCCGAGGTGCCATTTGTACCGCAACCCCCGGCCAAGACAACCGGTACCGCGCCAACCGTAGATGTTGGCGACATTCGAACCGTGGGCGTAATGAATCCCTCTTACATCGGGGTTCAGTTTTATTCCAAGAACGCGCCGGGCGGGCTCGCGGTGTTTGCGGAAGCGCTGATGGATGTCAATAACCTCCATCTGCATTTCGACCTCGACATCGAGAACGGCAGCATCGTGACCTGCGGGTTGGATATGGGTGGGGCTCTTGGCGTGACCTTGCACATGGACTCCCACACCACCAAGGATTTCCAGGTCAACCTGCATAAAAAATGGTGGGTGCCAATCGATCTGAGCATTCCGATCGGGTTTGGAAGCTTTGCTCCCATCCCGTTCAGCGCGACGTTCAACATGATGCTGAGCGTCAACACCGGGTTCAGCGCCAAGCAATCCATTCTTACCGCCGAGGGGAACTACACATACACCGGCGGCCTCTGGGCTGGATACAAGAAGAATGGAGGTTGGCAGGCGAGTTCAGCCTCTGATCTGGCGGCGCGAACTGATATGGGCCGCTCTATTCAGGGAGTTTCCGTGGGCATCAATTCGCTGGTCATGGCCGCTTCGATTCGAGCCATGGTGGGTATCGGCCAGTTTGGATTTAACACCGGCGTCTATGTGGGAATGAGATTCGACGGAACCATTCTGCGCGCGCCAGACGAAGCCTTTCCTTGCCGGCAGTCGACCATCGAGGTTTACCTGGACTCTGGCGTCGGCTACTCCATTCCTGGCTTTGTGGCGGACTTGATCAACAAGGTACTCAGCCTGTTTACGAAGTACCAGATCGACCGTGTGGGGACGCTGTTGAAGGGGCCGTCCAAGGACCTGTTTCACGGCAGGACTCAAATTCCAGCGGCGTGCGCGTCGCCGAACAAGGGAGGAACTTGACGCATGAGCTTCTGCGCTCAATGTGGGGCAAGACTCGACGCTGGCGATGCATTCTGCACCGGTTGCGGTGCCATGGTTGCGCCCACCACACCGCCTCCGCGCACTACTCCGGCGCAGGTCTCGTCGCTGCCGAATGCGCCTGCGCCGAAACCCATGCCTTGGGGAAAAATCCTGGCGGTGCTACTCGTCCTCATCGTGCTGGTCGTGGGCTCAGTCATCGGCGGCCTGGTTTACGTCGGCTACCGGGTGAAGAAGAAGGTGGCCGAATTCACCCGGACTGAGAATGCGCCGAACACGCAGGAAGCGCCGGCGAGTCAGGCGCCACCGGAGAACGGCAATTCCGGTAAATCACCAGGTAATTCGCCGACGAATAACGAGAACGAGCAGGTTTCCAAGGCCCTCGACGGAATCGGCGGTCTGATGGATCGCCTTGGCTTCGGCGATCCTCCACCCAACCGTTACGCCGATCTTCCCGTCGCCACCTCGGAGGAAATCCGAAAAAACCTGTGCACGTCCGCGGACGCCGCCAAGGAGGTGCCGCCTCCCACAGCTTCCGAAATCGGTCCCAGCGGTATCCCGATGCGCGAGGGACTCATGGTTATTCATGCCTGGGGACGGAAGTCTGGCGACTCGGAAAGCATCAACCGGGTCACAAAAGCGACCGACAAGTACGTCGAGGTTGCGGATACCGGGACATACTTCAGGTCGCCTGATGACGTGAAGGGCTCGCCCGGAGCCGACGCCCGCGATGTCTGCGCCGAAGATTCGGAAACCGCGCGCGGTCTCAGAACCGGGTTCGGGGACGACGGGCCGAGAACCTCGCCGGGCACTACCACCATCGGCGTCTCGAAGGCGGTGTTCAACGATCTCAAGACGAAAGGCAAAGCGGATTTCCGCTATCTCGAGTGGTGGAAAGTGCAGGACATGGAACGAGGCGAAGGCTACTTGCACTGGGAAGGCGGCGTAATGACCCGCGCGGAACCGGGGGACGTCGCCTTCCCCGTGATCGTCAACGGAACTCCAACCAACCTTCAGGCAATCCACGCCACCGGCACCATGGTGGTCGAGGACAAAAGGGCCCGCGAGATGAGCAAGTCTGACTCCGACAAACCTCAGGCTGCGGAGCTTTACGTCCTCGACGATCCGAAGAATCCACTCCTCCTGCTGTACCGGATGGATATCAACAACTTCCGCATTCAAACCACCGAAATCCGTTTTCCGCTCCCACAGCCCGTTAAGAAAATCGAACAGGACCTGCTGAAAAACAAGCGGGCCATCGTGTACGGCATTTATTTCGATTTCAACCAGGACACGATCAAACCGGAATCCGAACCTGTGCTGAAGGAAATCGCGCAAGCCACCGCCGACCGGCCGGACTGGAAACTGACCATCGTTGGCTACACCGACAACATCGGCGGTGACAAGTACAACCTTGATTTGTCGCAGCGCCGCTCGGCCTCAGTGAAACGTGTCCTGGTGGAGCGCTATCACGTGGACGGGAGCCGTCTCTCAACCGCCGGGTACGGCGACTCCAGTCCGATTGACACCAACGACACGCTCGAAGGTCGGGCCCGCAACCGAAGGGTGGAATTGACGCTCGACTAAGTGGGACCTTCGCGGGGTAACAAAGATTGTGGCTCATCTCAAAGCTCAAAGACGGAGAAACCAATGAAGAACATTCTGCTAGTCGCGACGATGCTAACGTTATGCCTGGCGAACGCCACAGGGCAAACAAAGACTCTTACAAACGATCCTCTGACCGGCCTTCCGCTGACTCCCGCCACTGACGGAGGGAAATATGTAGGCAATCAACCCGACAAAATGCCAGCGGGGCAGGTTTGCAAGAGCAAGATGCAGGGCAATTTTTACCTTCTCTACAGTATCAAGATGGACGCGGTGAACGCGTGGTACGCGTCGCATCTCTCTGGTTTCAAGAAAGTGCAGGGCTACGAGGATGGCCGCACCCAGATCGCCTTTTACAAGCCGGATGGAACAATTGTGATTTTCTTGACCGCGGGCAGGGGCGCTCCAGGTGAGAACACCGACGGATATGCGGTTGCCTATGAACGCTACGAGCCGGGCATCTCCGACAAGACGATCACGAGCCTGACACAAGGGAAAATCGTTTGCCAGTGATTCCAATGGAGAGCGAATCGGCAGAAGAAGCAACCGCTGCTCTGCGACTCCAATCCGATCAATGCCAATGAGTCGCTCGAAGGAAGAGGACGGAATCGCAGAGTCAAGTTGACGCTGGATTGAACAATGCGAAACGCGACTGCGCAAATCCCGGGTGACGAGGTGATAGCGGTCAATCTAGAGCAGGACCAACCCAGTACGGCCCTGAAAATATTTGCCTACTCTGCTCTGGTGCTGTCCACCATTTTGCTCTTCGCCTGGCCTCTGTTTTTCATGTTCAGCGCCTTTATTTTTGATGCTCCTATTACAAGCAAAGCTGACGAAACATACAGATTTGCGCTGTTGATTTATGTACTGAGTTATCCGGTGGGCTACGTGGTGGGAATCGCCTATGTAATCGCTCGACGCATTGGCAAGCCCAAAGGGCGGACATGGTGCACGAAGTGGACTGTTTTCTTTTTCTTCTGCCCATTATCCAGGTGGCTTTGCCTCTGCTGGTTGTGGCTGTTACTTCGTTTTTCGTCAGGTAAGCACCGGGCTGCGTTGGTCGCCGGAACGCAAATCTGCCACGGAACGCTGGGAGTGGGAAATGAATGATCGGACAGGACTGATCGACACACAAAAGGACTATCGACAATGCCAAACGCTATGACCAAATCGCTCTCGTTTCTCATCGCAATTTCAGCGCTGGCTCTTGCGGTGCCCGCGTTTGCCGGTTCCGCCAACGACCCCGTCAGCGGACTTCCATTGGCGCCGGGCATGAATCCGAGTAACGATCCCTTGAGTATCACTATCTGCGGCAAACCGGCACAGGCAAACCAATACATGTCCAGGAATGACACTGTCGCCGCTAACATTGCCTGGTACAAAGCTCACCTGCCCGGATATCACATGGCCCACGCATTCTGGGACGACCGCTCTCAGGACACGTTCTTCAGCCCCGATGGCACGAAGGGCGTCAACATCACTGGAACTCCTAAGAGCGACAGAGTGTTTTCCGTGATGTATCTCAGCCTGAAGACCGGGCTCACGGAGCATCAGTGGATGGTGTTCAGTCCGTCGAATCCGTCGTGCAAGTGAGGAGCGCCTCGTTTCTAACTTTCTTGAATAGGAGAGTAACCATGAAGTTTTTCCGCACACTGATGATGCTCGCAAGCCTGAGCGTTGCGCTTTCCGCCGGCAACGTAGTCCTCACCACCGATCCCTTAACTGGACTGCCGATCGATCCCAAAACCAACCCTGGCATGAATCTGGGAAATGCGCCTGTAAATATGGCCGATCAGCAGATCTGCAAGAGCAAGATGCAGGCCAATCTCTATAGCGTTTTTGACAAGGTAGACCCCACGGTCGCGTGGTACGCCGCTCACCTCACGGGCTTCCATAAGAGCCACACCTACTACCAGAATCGTTCGCAGAACGCGTTCTACAACGATGCGGGCACGCTCGTGGCGATCGTGGTGGGAGATCCCGGCAAGGACGGAGAGAACGTCGATACCCATGCCGTCACGTACTATCGCTTTCAACCCGGTCTTCCAGCCAAGACGATCGTGTCCTTTGGGACGCAGACACTCGAGTGCCGGTAACTTATGACCAAAGCTCACAACGCTAAGAGCAAGGAGAGAACACGTGTCGAAAAATAGCCGGTTATTGCTCGTTCTCGCAGCACACATGGCCGCATGCTGCGTTTCTATCCCAGCGGTTGCGGCCGCCGATGCCGCCTGCCAGCCGATATTTGACGCGTCGACCAAGATCTTCGCGGTTCCAACGCATGCTTACACCACGCAGACCCTCCCCGGCGGCAAGTCTCGAAATGTCGAGGCGATCTATACCAACAACGCGATCTACATCACCTACAACGGCAATTGGATTCGCAGCAAAGCCACGCCGCAAGACATGCTCAAACAGGAACAGGAAAACATTCGCGACGCGAAGACATCGTGCCGTCATGTTCGCGACGAATTAGTGAACGGGGAGATTGCGGCGCTGTACTTGGCGCATGCCGACAACGATGGGGTGAAATCCGACGCACAGACCTGGATCTCCAAAAGCAGAGGACTGCCCCTGAAGACCGAGGAAGACATCGACACCGGCGGCGGAGACAAGCGGCACATGTCGATCCGCTACGACTACAGTAACGTGCGCCCGCCGGCAGGAGTTCAGTGACCCCTAAGGGTTACTTCGACAGTACGGTCAATGCCTGCCGGAACATGGCATCGAACTGGCCGTTTTTCGCGATCGCGGATAAAGCCTTCTCCGCGGATGCGCGCTGGTAGCCGAGATTCATGAGCGCGGACAGCACGTCCTCTTCGACGGCGCTCAGAGTCGGCATGGTCGCGACCTCTCCGGCTTTTTCTGGAGGCAATTTGTCTCGCAGCTCCAGAACCATGCGCTCGGCGGTCTTCTTTCCTATTCCAGGGATGCGGGTGAGGCGGGCAATATCGTTGCCGCGGATGGCGTTGACCATCTCGTCCGCCGCCATGCCGCTCAGAATGGTGATGGCTAGCTTCGGTCCAATGCCACTGACCGTGATCAGCTTTTCAAAAAGGGTTTTTTCTGCCGACCGAAGGAAACCGTAGAGTGCAAGCATGTCTTCTCGCACGTGGGTGTGAATGTGCAGAGCCACCTCGCCTCCCACGGCTGGCAAATCGGAAAATGTAGGAACGCTGATAGTGACGTCGTATCCGACGCCGCCAGTTTCGACGATGGCCTGGTTGGGATGCTTCGCCAGCAGTTTTCCGCGGAGATGAGCAATCATAGGAATCAGTTTTCAGTCGTCAGTCTTCAGTCGTCAGCCAATCCATGTTCTGAGGACTGACGACCGAGGAGTGAAGACTAGAACAAAGAACTTTGTTTTCGGTTGGGAGTGATCCCGAAATGCTCGTATGCCAGTTGCGTCGCGACGCGTCCGCGGGGAGTACGGTTTAGAAAGCCGATCTGGATCAGGAACGGTTCGTAGATTTCTTCAATTGCGTCCTGCTCCTCGGCCAACGCCGCCGCCAGCGTGTTCACCCCGACCGGTCCGCCCTGATATTTCTCGATGATGGTCAGCAACAGTTTGCGGTCCACTTCATCGAAACCGTGACGATCGACTTCCAACATCTGCAGCGCGGCCTGGGCGGTGGGCAGATCGATCTTTCCCGCACCGCGCACCTGGGCATAGTCACGTACACGCCGCAACAAACGATTTGCGATACGCGGAGTGCCGCGCGAGCGGCTGGCAATTTCGAGCGCCCCGGCATCATCAACTTCGACTCCAAGAATCTCGGCTGAGCGTTCTACGATGACTTGCAAGTCCTGATGGGTATAAAACTCCAGCCGCAATACGATTCCAAAGCGCGACCGCAGTGGCGACGAAAGCAGTCCTGCACGCGTGGTCGCACCGATGAAGGTGAAAGGCTTCACATCCATAGTGTGCGTCCGGGCGGAAGGCCCCTGTCCAATCATGATGTCGAGCTTGTAGTCTTCGAGGGCGGAGTAAAGGATTTCCTCGAGCGCCGGTTGCAGTCGGTGAACTTCATCGATGAACAAAACTTGCTTGTCTCGCAAATTGGTCAGGATGGCCGTGAGGTCGCCTTTAATCTGCAGCGTCGGCCCGGAGGTCTGCTGAAAAGGAACAGCCAGTTCGTTGGCGATGATCGTGGCCAGTGTCGTTTTCCCCAGGCCCGGAGGACCGTAGAGCAGGACGTGATCTAACGCTTCGCCGCGGGAACGTGCTGCTTCGATGGCGACAGCCAGGTTTTCCTTGACTTTGGGCTGTCCGATGAACTCTGCCAGGCGCTGCGGCCTCAGCTTCAGTTCAAAAGAAGAGTCGTCCTCAACTGGCGCAGCCGAGACCAGCCGCTGCTTGAGATCGGGAATGTTTTTGGCGGTAGCCACTCACTGGATGGTAAGGCGAAAAGGGAAATTGGGCAATGACGACCACCGGCCACGTGGGGACAGCCGCGCTCGGCTGTCCCCACATGGTTCGTGGTTATCTCCGCGCTTTTGCCGGCTCTTTCTCGCCGACCCGCTTGCTGACCTCGAACACCATCTTGCCCGCTTTCTTGTCGGCGTCCACGACCACGTGATCGCCGTGCAGCACCTCGCCGTCGAGAATCTTCAGCGCCAGCGGGTCCTGCACCAGCTTCTGAATCGCCCGCTTCAGCGGACGCGCTCCGAAGTTCGGATCGAAGCCTTCGGTGAACAGCAGGTCTTTCGCTGCGTCGGTCAGCTCGAGCGAGATCTTGCGGTCGGCCAGCAGCCGCCGCACGTCTTCGAGCCGCAGCTCGATGATCTTCACCAGCTGCTCTTTGCCCAGCGGACGGAAGACGATGATGTCGTCCACGCGGTTCAGGAACTCGGGCTTGAAGTGTGCGTGCAGCGCGTTCATCACCTGCTTGCGAGCCTCTCGAATTCCTGCTCGGAGCGCAGGCCTTCAGCCTGCAGGAACGCCGACCCGAGGTTCGACGTCATGATGATGACCGTGTTCTTGAAATCGACGGTGCGGCCTTTGCCGTCGGTGAGGCGGCCGTCGTCCAGGATTTGCAGCAGGACGTTGAAGACATCGGGATGCGCCTTTTCGATTTCATCGAACAGCACGACCGCGTAGGGACGGCGGCGCACCTGCTCGGTGAGCTGGCCGCCTTCTTCGTAGCCGACGTATCCCGGAGGCGCGCCGATCAGCCGCGAGACGGCGTGCTTCTCCATGTACTCGGACATGTCGATGCGGATCATGGCGTGCTCGTCGTCGAACAGAAACTCGGCGAGCGCGCGGGCCAGTTCGGTCTTGCCGACGCCGGTCGGTCCCAAGAAAAATGAAACGAGCCGATCGGACGCTTGGGATCGCTCAGTCCGGCGCGCGATCGGCGGATGGCATTGGCCACGCGTTCGAGCGCCTCGTCCTGTCCGACCACGCGCTGGCGCAGACGATCTTCCATCGTGACCAGCTTCTTGACCTCGCCTTCGAGCATCTTCGAGACCGGAATGCCGGTCCACTTGGAGACGATGCGGGCGATGTCCTCTTCGTCCACTTCTTCCTTCAGCATGCGGCGCGCTTGGCCTGCGGAGCCTTCGCAGCTTGCGTCTGGTCAGCTTCTTGCCAGCTCCTCTTCCGTCTGCCGCAGCAAGCCGTAGCGGATCTCGGCGACGCGCTGCAGGTTGCCTTTGCGCTCCTCGGCTCTGCTCTTCGATCTTGAGCTGCTCGATCTTCTCCTTCAGCGTCTCGCGCGCTTGGCGATCAGCGTCTTTCTCCTGCTTCCAGCTTGGCTTTCAGCGCATTGGATTTCTCGCGCAGTTCGGCCAGTTCTTTCTCGATGACTGCCAGCCGCTCTTTCGAATTGGCATCGTTCTCTTTCTTCAGCGCCTGCTTCTCGATTTCCAGCTGCGTGGCGCGGCGCTCGAGCTGATCGATCTCCGTCGGCATGGAATCGATCTGAATGCGCAGCGAGGCTGCGGCTTCGTCGATCAGGTCGATGGCCTTGTCCGGCAGGAAGCGGTCGGAGATGTAGCGATGCGACAAGCGTCGCCGCCGCCACGATCGCCGAGTCCTTGATGCGCACGCCGTGGTGCACTTCGTAGCGCTCTTTCAGCCCGCGCAGAATCGCAATCGTGTCTTCGACGTTCGGCTCGCCGACGAAGACGATCTGGAAGCGGCGTTCGAGCGCCGCATCTTTCTCGATGTACTTGCGATATTCGTTCAGCGTGGTGGCGCCGATGGCGCGCAGCTCTCCGCGAGCCAGCGCCGGCTTCAGCATGTTGGAGGCATCGATCGCGCCTTCGGCCGCGCCCGCGCCGACCAGCGTGTGCAGCTCGTCGATGAACAGAATGATCTTGCCCTGCGAGTCTTCGATTTCCTTCAGCACCGCTTTCAGACGGTCTTCAAACTCGCCGCGATACTTCGCGCCGGCCAGCATCGCGCCGAGATCGAGCGACACCACGCGCTTGTTCTTCAGCGCTTCGGGCACGTCGCCGGAGATGATGCGCTGCGCCAGGCCTTCGACGATCGCGGTCTTGCCGACGCCGGGCTCGCCGATCAGCACGGGATTGTTCTTGGTGCGGCGGGAGAGCACCTGCATCACGCGGCGGATTTCTTCGTCGCGTCCGATGACCGGATCGAGCTTTCCGCGCCGCGCCTGTTCCGTCAGATCGCGCGCGTAACGCTCCAGCGCCTGGTACTTGGCTTCGGGATTCTGGTCGGTGACTTGCTGCGATCCGCGCACCGCGGTCAGCGCCTTGAGAATCGCGTCATGGGTCGCGCCGTGCCGCGCCAGAATCTCCTGCGCCGGATCGTGCTTCAGGTGCGTAATGGCGCAGCAGCAGGTGCTCGGTCGAAACGTACTCGTCTTTGAAATTCGTCGGCTTCCTTGAAGGCGCGATCCAGCAGCTCGTTGGCCGCATTGCGAGAGCGCGGCCTGCGCGGCTCCGCGCCGGAAACCTTCGGCAGCTTCTCGATCTCCTCGATAAATCTCGCTGAGCACGGCTTGCGGACCGATGCCGATCTTCTCCAGCACGGGCGGAACGATGCCTTCGTTGTCCTCGAGCAGCGCGGCCAGCAAGTGCAGCGGCAGCAGTTCCGGATTGCCGTGCTCGGACGCGAGCTCGTTCCCGCGCTGCACCGCTTCCTGCGCCTTCACCGTGAATTTGTCCCAACGAATTGCCATAAGAACTCCATTTAGTAATCTGAGTAATTTTGCAATTGGCATTTGGTAATTGATGAACCGATGACTAGATTCAGCATGCACCCGCCAGCGCGGGATTTCAAATTACTCAATTACCCGATTCAAGTGGCTCAATCTCATTCCCAATTACAAAATTAACGGGAGACGGCACTCTTGCCGCCTCCCGTCGCGACAGTTCGAGTCTTGCCGCTCGACTGGGCGGACGAGGCGTCCGCCCCTACGTGGCCTTGCCAAATTACGCGGCTTGGCCGGCGCTCTTCGGTTGCTTGCCTTCCAGCGTCTTTTCGCCGCCTACGTTGACCTTGATCTGCTTGGGCTTGGCTTCGGCCTTCTTGGCCAGCTTCACTTTCAGAATGCCCTTGTCGTAGTTGGCGGAAACGCTTTCGGTATCCACCGTGGTCGGCAGGGTGAACGTGCGAGTGAAGCTGCCATACTGCCGCTCGACGCGACGGTAGTTCTCTTCTTTCTCGTCCTTCTCGAACTTGCGCTCGCCGTGCACGGTCAGGGTGTTGTTCTCGATGCGGACATCAATGTCCTTCTCGTCAATTCCCGGAACTTCGATCTTCAGCGTGACGTTGTGCTCATCTTCATATACGTCGACGGCTGGCGCGAAGCTCGAGGTGGACAAGGATTCATCCTTGCCTTCGTTGAACGAGGCGTTGAACAGGCGGTTCAAACGATCCTGTACGGAGCTGAACTCGCGGTAGGGATCCCAACGGGTCAATACAGTCATAAAATCCTCCTCTGAAATCTTTGAAATTCGTTTTGAGGCTCACTTACCATTTCGTGCGCCTATTTAGTATGAACTGAATAATAAAATATGAGTCTATGATTGTCAACCGTTAACTTTAATTTATTTTCAATTACTTACGTAGGCAATGACGCACTTTAGATACTCAGTTTCAGGCACATTCAGCAAGATGGGATGGTCTTTGGACTGGCTGCGGGTTTCGATGATGCGTAGATTCCGGCGCACATCCTGGGCTGAAACCCGAACCACATCCAGATACTGGGCAGGGCTCACGTGATAGGAGCAACAGCAGGTGACGAGGATCCCGCCGGGACGCAACATCTTGAGCGCCCGCAGGTTCAGCTCTTTGTATCCGCGCAGAGCGGTTTCCAGGTTGCTTTTGCTCTTGGCGAACGCAGGCGGGTCCAGGACGATGGTGTCGTAGCGGCGTCCGGCGTCGGCGTAGTCGCGGAGAAGGTCGAAAGCGTTGGCTTCCACCCATTCGATGTCGCGGCTGTTCAACGCCGCATTACGGTCGGCAACTTCGAGGGCAGGGAGGGAACTGTCGACGCCGGTGACCTTGGAACAGGCCTGGGTCAGATGCAGAGCGAAGCCGCCCTGGTAGCAGCAAACGTCCAAAGCTTCGCCGTGGGCATAGCGCGCGGCGGCCGCGTAGTTTTCGCGCTGGTCGAGGAAGGCTCCAGTCTTCTGCCCTGCTAGGGCCTCATAGTGAAATTTCACGCCATTCATCGTAAAAATCGTAGCGTTCTTTGTGCCCTGGACCAGGCCTGAGGGACGGGCCGGCAATTGCTCCAGCTCGCGGATTCGCGGATCGACTCGCTCCGCAATGGCGGCTGGCTTCAGGTGCTCACTCAGTTCGGCAACCACAACTCTGCGGACGGCTTCAGCATCCATAGCCTGGGTCAGATGCCTGAATGGAAAGCAGGTCGTTGTAGCGGTCCACGATCAGTCCGGGCAGGAAATCGCCTTCACTGAAGATCACACGGTAGGCGTCGGTGTCGCGCACCACGCGTTCGCGGTAGGAGAGTGCTCCCTGAATGCGTTCCCGCAACAGGCGGGAGAGATCGTCCACCGCGTGCGGCGAAATCATGCGAATGGCGATCTGGGAGGCGCTGCTATAAAGGGCTGTTCCCAGAAACTTGCCACGCTCATCGGTGACCCCGACCGCCGTGCCCCGTTCAACGCCAATCTCAGACACAATGTCGGAACGGTAGACCCAGACATGGCCGTCCTGTAGGCGCTTGGCGCCGCGGCGCGAGATTTTTACAGCGGGAAGAGATGAAGTAGCGGACTTTGTGAGCATCCACTGATCTTACGCTGTGAAAAGCAGCACCACGAACCACGTAGTAGGGGCAGATGTCCTCATCTGCCCGGCGGAGCGAAGCTCCGCTGTCTCTCACGGCATGCAAAAATCTGTCGAGCTGTGCTCGACTGGGCAGATGAGGACATCTGCCCCTACATGGTTTGTGATGATTTCTAGCTTGCTGCAGGATGATGGGACGGTTGGGGTTCTTCCGGAAGATCTCTGAGTGCTTTTTTCAGGTCGGCGTGCAGTTCGTCGAGTTCGGTCATGGGCAACTCGGACGCCCATTCTTCTAGCTGCTGCAGGTCCAGCGTGGTATGAAGACGAACCGCTGATTTGATGTCTTCCGCGAAAACTGCGCTGAAATCGCCGGGCATCTGCGCGATGCCCCCGACCATCCTGCCGGTTTGCGCATCGTACACCCGGCGAGTCGCGTTGCCGTTGGCGTTGAGAAAGGCGAAGAATACTTCGCCAACCTCGCCATATTCCGCACGGTAAAACCAGGCCTTGTCGACGTGGGTCTTGGGCCGCACTCGGCGTTTTGCTGTAAGGCTGGGGCGCTCTTCGGCCACGCCGGTCGCGGGATCGAAGTACAGAACGCGCTGGCAGGATTCGCAGACGATGATCTGTCCGTTGCGCACTTCGTTATAAGTCTGCGGACGCAGCATGACCTGGCATCCCATACATTTCTGGTCGCGCACCTCCGCCAGCCCGGAACCGCGGAATTTCGAGACCCGTTCGTACTGCCGCAGCAGGTCTTCGTTCACGCCGCCTCGTGCCTGGGTGCGCTTGGCATTCCATTCCGCGAGCAGCTTTTCGTCTTCCGCGGTGCGCTCGCGGGCGACGGCTTTTTCCTTCTCAATCTCCGCCATCTCGGCTTTGAGCTCCAGCTCGGCGGCCTTTACGTCTTTGTCGCGCGCATCGGCGTTGAGCATCAATTCCAGAATCTTGTCTTCGTTGGACTTGATCTCCTGCTCCGCGAACTGGATTTCGTGCAGCAGCGCCTTGTACTGTTCGTTGGTTTTAACGGCAAGCGACTGGTCACGATACTTGGAGATTTTGCCCTGCAGGTCCTGGATGGCGCTTTCGTATTTTCGTCTAGTGGCTTCGTCGGCCTTGACCGCGGCTTTGGCCTTTTCCAATCCGGCTTTAGTGCCGGCCAGTTTTTCTTCGATGGCGGCCACGCGTTTGGGCAGCGCAGCGACTTCCTGATTGAGGCGGAGTATTTCGCGGTCCGCCTGCTGTAGCTCCATGAGGTGTTGCACGTCTGGAAGCATTGGGCTGAGGTAATTTTAGCATGGGGTCACAGCCCCACGTAGTTCTGGCCACAACCCTGTCATTCCGACCGGAGCGCCGCGAAGCAAGCGAAGTGGAGGGACCTTGTGTTTAGCTTGCCGTGTAACAAACCGCCGAGCTTCGCTCGGCCAGGGCGGACAGGGGCGTCCGCCCCCACGCGAGCAGTGATAGGCTTTTAGCGAGGGCCAAAATCCATGCAACGTATGACCTTGGGCGACTTCGAGCTAACCGCGATCTCTGACGGCATCTACCACCTGGACGGCGGAGGTATGTTCGGCGTTGTCCCCAGAAGTCTGTGGGAACGCAAGGTGAAGCCGGAGGGCAATAATCTCGTGCCCCTGGGGCTGAATTCGGTCGTGGTCCGTACGGCGAAGCAGATCGTGCTGCTCGAAACCGGGGTTGGCAACAAGCTTTCCGAAAGAATGGTCAAGATCTACGGCCAGCCCGCCCAACTGCTTGATAAGCTCGCCGAGGCCGGCGTCGCGCCGGACGACGTGGATATCGTCATCAACAGTCATCTGCACTTCGACCATTGCGGATGGAACACCATACGCAAAGGGGACAAGATTGCCGCCACCTTCCCCAAAGCGAAGTACTACGTGCAGGAAGGCGAGTGGAAGCACGCCCACGAACACCAGCGCGATGGCGTCAGCTACATGACGGAGAATTACGATCCGCTGGTCGAAAGCGGACAGATGACCCTGCTTCGCGGTGACGTGGAAATCGTTCCCGGCATATCAGTCCGCGTCTATCCTGGACACACCCGCGACATGCAGGCCATTCTGGTGCAAAGTGGCGGAAAGACAGCGTGTTATATCTCCGACCTTATTCCGACCAGCGCGCATCTCGATCTGAACTGGGTCATGTCCTACGACCTGTACCCTCTCGAGACCATCGAAAGCCGCAAGCGTTATTACGCCGAGGCCCTGCCGGAGAAGTGGCTGACCATGTTTACCCACGACGCGAAACTGCCCTGGGCCTATGTCGTAAAGGATGAGAAGGGAAAGATGGTGGTGGGAGAATAATGCACGAACGTTATTGCGGATTCTTCTTTGCCGGTCTGGCTGTCTTCCGGTGAGGAGGGATTCGCTGTGTGTTTTAGGAAAGGTCATGGTGCTGGGCTCTTTGGGATGATCATCTGCCGTAAGGGCGCGGATTCTCGAGGCTCTCAAGTGACGTTACGGGAACAATGGCTTGTCCATCAAAAACTCATTCTTATTTTGAACGATGCGGATCTTGAATCGATGCTGTTGGCGAAGTCTGACGGGCGGAATCCCGAGGAAGTCATCGGAAGAAAAATCGAAGACTTTAGACTCTCTATGTAGATTGATGCGGTCAGCGCACTCTGGCGAGGGGAGCGCACATCGCGCCCGTGCGGCGAGTTCCCTCCCACGCCCGCACACACCAGCTTGTCTCACGCGGGCGAGCCCCGGCCAGTACCGAGCTATATCCTGCCTTGGGGGTGTAGGAATTTTCCCGGTGCCTATAGCTATCCCCCTCCTCCGTTTGACCCACCCCGCACCCTCCAATAAACTGAAAACATTCCACTTCGAACCTAACCTATGGCAGACAGCATCCATGTCAAGCTTCCTGACGGAAGTGTGAAAGAAGTCCCCAAGGGGACGACCGCGCTCGATATCGCGAAATCCATTGGCCAGCGTCTGGCCGATGCCACGCTGGTTGCCAAAACCAACGGCGATCTCATCGACGTTACCAAGCCGCTGGAAAAAGATACCGATCTTCGCCTGCTCACCGATCGCGATCCTGAGGCGCTGGAAGTTTATCGGCACTCGTCTGCGCATCTTCTCGCTGCGGCGGTGCTGGAATTATTTCCTGAGACCAAGCTGGGTCACGGACCGCCGACCGACACGGGATTCTTTTACGATTTCTATCGTCCCACTCCGTTCACGCCGGAGGACCTGCAGAAGATCGAAAAGAAGATGCAGGAGCTGGTGCAACAGGACATTCCCTACGCGCGCGAATTTCTGCCGCGCAACGAAGGGCTGGAGAAGTTCAAGGGTGAAGGCGACTTCATGAAGTGCCACTTCATCGAGCAGTTCACCAAGCCCGATGAAAAGATTTCGATTTATAAGACTGGCAAGTTTCTGGATTTCTGCCGCGGACCGCATATCCCTTCGACCGGGAAGATCAAGGCATTCAAGCTGCTGAACATTGCCGGAGCGTACTGGCTGGGCGATGAGAAGAATCCGCAGCTGCAGCGCATTTATGGGACGTCGTTTTTCTCGAAGAAAGATCTCGACGATTTCATCAACAAGCAGGAAGAGGCCAAGAAGCGCGACCATCGCGTGCTGGGCCAGCAGCTCGATCTGTTTTCCATCCAGGAACTGGCGGGGCCGGGGCTGATTTTCTGGCATCCCAAGGGCGGGATCATCCGCAAAGAGATGGAAGACTGGATGCGCGCCGAATACCTGAAGCGCGGCTACTCGCTGGTCTACACGCCGCACGTGGCGCGGCGACAGTTGTGGCAGACCTCGGGGCACGAAGGCTACTACGCGCAGAACATGTTCGACGTCATGGAACTCGACGACGCCGAATACCGCATGAAGCCGATGAACTGCCCGTTCCACATCCTGATTTACAAAGACTCGCTGAAATCGTATCGCGACCTGCCGGTGCGCCTGGGCGAGTTGGGCACGGTGTATCGCTACGAGCGTTCGGGCGTGATGCACGGCCTGCTGCGCGTCCGCGGATTTACCCAGGACGACGCGCATATCTTTTGCACGCCGGAACAGATCGAAAAAGAAATTGCCGATTGCGTCGAGTTTGCCCGCGATGTGCTGAAAGATTTCGGCTTCGACAAATTCCAGACCGAGCTTTCCACCTGGAACCCCGCCGATCGTAGAAATTTCGTAGGCAGCGACGAGCAGTGGAACTCGGCCACTGCTTCGCTCGAAAAGGTCCTCAAGGAACTGAACATCGAATACACGCACCATACCCGGAGAAGCGGCGTTCTACGGCCCGAAGATCGACATCAAGCTGGTGGATGCCATCGGACGCCTGTGGCAGCTTTCTACGGTGCAGTTCGATTTCAACCTTCCGCAGCGCTTCGGTCTCGAATACGTCGCCGAAGATGGATCACGCAAACAGCCGGTGATGGTGCACCGGGCGTTGTACGGATCGGTCGAGCGCTTCTTCGGTGTGCTGATCGAGCACTACGCCGGCGCGTTTCCGGTATGGCTGTCGCCGGTGCAGGCTGTGATGATTCCGATTTCCGAGCGTCACGCGGAGTACGCCAACAAAGTCGCGTCGCAGCTGAAAGCGATTGGTGTTCGCGTGGAAGTCGATGCCCGCAACGAAAAGATGAACGCCAAGATCCGCGAGCATGCCATGCAGAAGGTGCCTTTCCTGCTGGTGGTCGGCGATAAAGAAGCAGAAGCCGGCAAAGTCAACGTCCGCACTCGCGGGAAAGAGAAGACGGAAGACATGCCGGCGACGGAGTTCGTAGAGAAGATCAGGAAGCTGATCGCGGAGAAGAGCGCGAGCCTGTGGCTGTTCCAAATCGGCACAGGCTGCGTAGGGGCAGGTGTCCCACCTGCCCGCCGGGCAAAGCCCGGCAGTAAATTTGCCTGTGCCGCAGCCGTTCTATCGTCGCAACCTTCGTCATCACCGCGATCCAAAACTAGGATCAAATTCAAAGGCGGCTGGTGAGGGCGCCCGCCCCACACAATCTGGCTAGTGCCAATCTTGAATGCCTCGGATCATCGGCGTTATCTCCGATACGCACGGACTGCTTCGTCCCGAGGCTCTTGCCGCTTTGCGTGGCTCCGACTACATCATTCATGCCGGCGATATCGGCGATCCGGCCATTCTGAAAAAGCTAGCTGAGATTGCGCCGCTTACCGCAATTCGCGGCAACGTCGATCGCGACGCCTGGGCCCGGAAAATCTCCTGCCACGAACGTGCTCGAAGTTGCCGGCGTCTCTATCTACATTCTTCACAATCTGAACGAGCTGGATCTGAAGCCCGAAGCTGCGGGATTTGGTGTCGTGGTGAGTGGGCACACCCATGAGGCGAAGTCAGAAATGAAGAACGGTGTGCTTTATTTCAATCCGGGGAGCGCGGGGCCAAGACGGTTCCGGTTGCCGGTGACGATTGGACGGCTGCAAGTGCAAGGACGGCAAAGCTTCTGCAGAAATTGTCGAGATTTTGCCGGGGGCTGAGTAGCCGAGCTTTGCTCGGCTGGGCGGACGAGGCGTCCGCCCCTACGCGGGCGTTGGAGTAGCTGGCGGTGCCGGTGGGGCTGGCGGCGCCGGCGTCTGTCCGCCGCCGGTGTTGACCAGGTCTTTCAACTCTTTGCTGGGCTTGAAGAATGGGATTTTCTTCGCCGGGACTTCGACCCGCTCGCCGGTCTTGGGATTGCGTCCGACGCGCGGTTTGCGCTGACGGGTGCGGAAGCTGCCAAAGCCGCGGATCTCGATTTTGTCGCCCACGCGAAGCGAGCGCACGATGCTGTCGAAGATGGTCTCGACGATCACTTCACTGTCTTTGCGCGTTAACTCCGCCAGTTTTGAGACTTCGTCGATCAGATCGGCTTTTGTCATACGCTCCTCAATCCGTCTGGATTATACGGGATAGCGGCATTCTTGGGAGCCGCAATCCTGTATAAACTTCTCAAATTTCAGGGGTTTTATGCAAGCGGCTTTTCCCGGCGCTAGCGATGTCTTGGGCTGAGTGGCCCGGGCTTGCGATTCTTTCGCTCCTTCGGAGCTTGCCCTGTCTGAAGCCTACCCAGGGCTTGCGCCCTGGGCTTTATTCTTGCCGCCGCTTCGCGGCTGGTTCCGGCCGGCTTCTCTGCTGAACTAGCGGAAGGCCAAATACACCGTCTGAGCTCGCACCCAGGCGCTCCTACTTCCACAGATAGTAGAACCCGGTGTGCTGATCCATCAGCTTTTCCCGGGTGGGTAGCCACTGGGAGACGTCCCCAAATAGCAGATCCAGCACCGTCTTGCGGTCTTTATCGGGATGCACCAGAACCGGCTTGCCGGTAATGCCGACCGCCTTGGCGGTGTCGTCGACCGCGGCTTCGAAGTCGGCGACCTGGTCGATCATGTGCATGGAGAGGGCTTGCTCGCCCGTCCACACCCGGCCGTCGGCGATCGATTTGATGTCTTCCACTTTGGCGTGGCGGCCGTCGGCCACGGCTTTAACGAACTGCCCATACATGTTGTCGATCAGCGACTGCAGGTAGGCGCGCTCTTTCGGCGTCATATCGCGCGTGGGGTCGCCGGTGCTCTTGTATTCGCCGACGGTCAGGACTTCGGGCTTCAGCTTGGCCCAGCGCAGCAGGTCGCCGTAGTTGACCCACTCGGAGATCACGCCGATCGATCCCACAACGCTGCCGTTGTCGGCATAAATCTTGTTGGTGGCGGAAGAAACGTAGTACGCGCCGCTGGCGCCTACGGTTTCGATCGACGCCACGATGTGTTTCTTCTTCTCATCGCGAACCCGCTTGACCTCGCGATAAATTTCCTCCGAGGCCGCCACGCCGCCGCCCGGCGAATTCACGTGAATGATGATGGCTTTGATGGAATCATCGTCACCGAATTTCTTGACCTGCTGCACCACCGTGCTGGGATCGAGGATGACGCCTTCCAGTTCGACGACGCCGATCTTGTCCCCGAAACTGGCGCGCAGCGAGCCGTTGTCTCCTCCGGCATGTAGGGAAAGGTAGACCAGCGTGAACACCGCCAGCACAAAGAGGAAGAAGGCTCCTCCCCCGATTACGATCCAGAGCAGAGTGCGGGAACGTCCGTTTTCAGCCATACAGATGGATAAGTTTAGCACCAGGAGCAGTTTCCGGTTTCTGGTTTCTAGTTTCTAGAGGGCCGAAACGAGATGGCGTCCTTACGTGCCTCTTGTTTTCGACTCAACCGGTTGGACCGACTTGATGAGTCCGTGCAGGAGGCGGCTTACCTCTCCCGACAGGTCCATCAAGCCTGCGACCGCTTGGGAGTTCAAGAAGCCCAGGTTTCCCGCTATCACAATCTGGGTCTCCATTTCGATTAGCGATCCCCGTGCTTGCCCAAGAAACTGCCGGAATTCGCCCTTGGACAATCTGCCCTGCCCCTCAGCGATATTGCTGGCGACTGAGACTGCAGATCGTCTCAGCTGGCCGGTCAGCCCGAACACTTCTTCCCGAGGGAAGCTTCGGGTGGCGCGGTAGATTTCAGTGACCATTGCTGTCGCTTTTTGCCAAACAATCAAGTCTCGATATGAGCATCCCATGGCATCATCACCCTCGAAAAATACACACTAGAAACGGAGACCTGTCTGTGACGCCTGAACATCATCATTCCGCAGTTCCTAGAAACTAGAAACCATAGACTAGAAACTGGTTCCCTCTTGACGGAGGCTCGGGGGCTTCGTAACATTGCGCCCCTGCTGGCTTTGCCGCAGGCATGCAGGGAGGAAAGGCTGATGAATCGTGGCTGGAGGCTGCCTTGGTTGCCGCTGTCGATGGCGGCGCTCCTGCTGCTCGCTGCCTGTTCGCGGCAAAAGGCGTCTGAGACCTCCCAGGAAGTTGCGTCCCGACCAAGCTCGGTGGGAGCACTCAACCTGGCGCCCGATCTCACCACCAAACCAGGAAACACCTTTCAGGCCATCTTCACCGACAAAGTCGTGAAGATGGAGCAACCTGCGTTTATCAAATCCATCCGCAGTATCAGTAGGGACAACACCACCTTTGTTTTTGATCCGTCCGACGATGCCGCTTCGAAGCTCCATGAAGGCAGCATCCTCTTTGTGCCGGGGATCGCAATGCGTAAGGTCGATGTCGCGACCCGGCAGGAGAACAACCTAGTGGTCGTCACAGAAGACGCCCCGCTGCTGGAAGCATTGAAGGACGCTAACATCAAGTGGAGCGCTCCCGTGAATTTTGGGGCGGTAGCGCGAGCGGGTGCCGAGCCGTCGTTGGAGCCGTCATTCACATTTCCCGAACAAATCCTGGGAAGCCTTCGAAGCACGGTTTACGCCGATAGCGGCGGGCTCAGTCTCTCCGGCGAAGATGACGGATGGGCCTATACCGTCAAAGCCTCGCCGCAACCCGACAAGCTGAACCTCGATCTGGACGTCTCGCGCAAGTACAACGGCCTGGTCGTGAAGGTGACAGGTTCGGGCTATGTGCAGAATTTTGAGACAGCTGCCACCATCATGATCAAGGATAGCCAGCTCAAATATTTCGATTATCAGAACAAGAACCTGAACGGCCAGATAAATTTTGGCTGGGAGGCGGCCAAGGACGAAGCCGGCGTCGAAGCCGCCGAGCAGAAGATCAAGCTGCCTTCTTCTTTCTCCATTCCTCTGCCCATCGGAGGGCTTCCCTTTTCGCTGGAGGTAAGCGAGGCACTGTTGCTTCATCCCGCGTTCACCGGCGGCAAAGAAGTGGCCCGCGGCCGGTTCAACGTCGCCTACAACGGGGTGCAGGGATTCAACATCGATCAGGGGAACGTGAACCAGGAAGGCCAGGGCAACGCCGAAGGTTCCATCCTGGATAACTTCTCGCTGTCGCCGATCGCGCCCGTAGGGTTTGTCGCCGCCGTCGCCATGCCACGGATCGAACTTAAACTAGGTACGGACACCGTCTTTCAAGTCGTCAAGAAATTCGCGCCTCCAGGTCTGGCCGACGCGGCGTTGAACCTGCTTAAAAAGACGCCCTTCGGAAGCAAGATCCAGCAGGCCGTGTCAGACAAGTTGAAGACCACTGGTGCGGCCTATGCCCAGGTGATCATTACTACGTCGACGATTGCGGCGGGAGCGGGTTCGCTCATACCTTGCCAGAAGGCGCGGTTGATCACCACAATTCAGGTCGGCGCGAACGCCACCATCCTGGGCAAGGAAAAGGGCAAGGTTTCGAAAGACATTTTTCACCAGGAAAAGACCATCGTGATACCGCCCACGAAGTCCTGTGACGTTTAGAATGGCGCGAACGAAATTAGGGGAGGCAATTCAATGGCAGCATTCTGTGTAAGTTGTGGAAACCCGTTGGCCGATGGAGCCAAATTCTGTACCAAGTGCGGCGCCACTCAACCTGCCGCGGCCGCTCCGGTTGGAACGGTGATGCCTCCGGCGTCCGCTGCTCCTGCTGGCAAGGGCAGCAACACGGCAATGAAGATCATCATCGGCATCCTGGCGTTTTTCATGCTCCTAATCTTGCTCGTGGCTGGTAGCTGTGCGTATGTCGCCTACCGCGTCAAGCAAAAGACTCATGAGTTTACGGAATCGATGAAGACCGACGCCAAGCCCTACACCGGTAAGCGTCAGCCTTGTGCCATGCTGACGACCAGCGAGGCATCCGATGCAATGGGCCAGACCGTCTCGTCGGTGGAACAGCGCGGCACCACGGTTTGCGAGTACACCTACGGCACCAATGGCCAGCATTTCGATGTCGACTACGCCTGGGAAGGCGGAGGCATCACCATGGGAATTGCTCACGGCGCCATGAAGCATGTGGGTGGCATGGATACTTTTACAACCGTTGAAGGTGTCGGCGACGAGGCTTACCTGGCTGCGGGAAACTCGTCTCTCATGATGCGAAAAGGCGATGTGCTGGTGACGATCGATTTGCGGGAGGCTGGTATCAGCGCGGATGCAGCCAAGAAGATGGCGAGCAAAATCGCCGACCGCTTGTAGCTGCGATCGGGTAAGGTGTGATTCGGTGCGACGGAAGGGCACGACTTCAGTTGTGCCGCCAGCAGCTGGAACCTTGGTCGTGCTTTAGCCTGAGGTTCGCTGTTCGTAATCTGCTGGAATGTTGGTTCAGGAACGCGATTGGAGCCGTATGCCGTTTTGTGGACGATGCGGTGCGATGGTTGGCGCAGCGAATTTCTGCGACAAGTGCGGCGCCCGCCTGCCTCAGTCTGCGGCGCCCGCGTCTCCAGTGCAGCTTCCGGCCCCGCCTCCACCTGCAGCGCCCGTGTCCTATCAACCCGTAGCCCAGCCCGCCTCGCAGGGCAGCAGCGTGATCGTCAAAGTCCTGGTTGGTTTTCTGGTTTTTATTCTGCTGATTGTTCTGGCGGTGATGGGCAGTTGCGTTTACATCGGCTATCGTGCCAAGAAGAAGGCCGATGAAATCTCGCAGGCTTACAAATCAAACGACCTGAACAAGCTGGCTGGAGCGCTTGGAGCGGGATCCTCGAAAAGCTCTTCAGGTTCGTCTTCCGGAAACGGCGGCTCCTCCAATGCAGCGCCGCTTTCTTTTCCTGCCTGGCCTTCTTCAGGCGCTGATTCTGGAAACAAAATTCCCTTGCGTCCCGGACTCACTGTCGTGACCGCCATTGCCCAGTTTGGCGGGGATTACGAGTCGATCAAACAAATACAGCAGGTCAGCCCATCGACGGTGCGCCTTTCCTATCGCGCCGATAACGTTCCGAATCCGCTTGAGGGTCTGCAGAAACTGAGCGGCGACAAGGCCCCGAGATCCAGTGGCTCCATCTCCGGTCAGCGCACAGTTCGCACCGAAGACCTGCAAACCGCGCACGACTATATGCAGTGGTTTGGTCCCAATCAGCCCGAAGTCATGCCGGGAAGCACCGCGATCAGCGTCTCGCGCGAAGTTCTGGCCGAACTGAAAGACAAGGGAGAGACCCAGTTCAGTTTCCGCACTGGAGGCCTGAAAGGGATGGCGGGCTCTCTCCTCGGTGCGCTGGGCCAGATGGCAGGAGGCGCGGGCGCAGGCGCGCCCAAAGAAACCAAAGACCTCGCCAACATGGGCAAAGACGAGTGCACACTGAAGCGTGCGGGCAGTGGATTGTCTTCCTTCCCGGTCCTGCTCAACAATCAGCGAGTTTCGCTCCCGGCTGTGCACGCGCAATGCAACACTGACGACGGCCTCGCTGACTTCTACTTTCTCGACGACCTTGAGAATCCGCTGGCGCTGGCCTGGAAGCTCGGCACCAGCGACACGTTACAGCTGGTGAAGATTTCGTATCCTCCGCAGCCGGCTGCATCCTCAGGTGCGGGTTCATCCGCTGTGGGCGCCGGTTCCGGAGGCGGTGCTGGCAGTGGCGCTGGTGGAGGCGGCCAGCAGATCGAGCAGGAGCTGAAGCAAACCGGACAGGCCGAGGTGTACGGCATCTACTTCGATTTCGCCAGCGACAAGATCAAGCCTGAATCGGAGCCTGTGTTACGCGAAATCGCGGACGCTCTCAGCCACAATCCCACCTGGAAGTTGCGTGTGGAAGGGCACACCGACAATATCGGCGGCGATGAATACAACATGGATCTATCCCAACGCCGCGCCGAGGCGGTAAAGCTGGCGCTGGTCACTCGCTATCGCATCTCCGCAGAGCGCCTGACTCCCAAAGGCTTTGGCGCAACCCGTCCCAAAGAGTCCAACGACACTCTCGCTGGCCGCGCCCGCAACCGGCGTGTCGAACTGGTGCGCGAGTAGCTACCCTCAGATTCCAGCAGCGGACAAGTCCAAATCCTTGTTGTTCGTTTTGAGACCTGCCGCCCCCCTCGAACCGATGTTGCTTGGTTATCGTTTTCTTTTAAATCATAATGATCGACGCAGGACTGTCTTCGCCTCAGAAGAATAAGGAGAAGCAGAGATGAACCGCGACTACCTTGGACTGAACTTTCGCCAGCGTGCGGCACGACGCAGGGTTGTTGTCGCTGCCTATCTCAGTTGCTGCGCCATCGTCATCGCTCTCGCTGCCGGATCGCGCCCGGGCATGGACTTGCTGAAACTGCTGGCGTTCTCTCCGTTCGTGGTAATGGCGGTTTGCTGGTGGATTCTGAACCAGGTCGGGATCGCGTATACCGGCAGCGCGACCCACCCGCTCGACGAGCGCCAGGAGCAGGTGCGCAACCGTGCGTTCTTCCGCTCCTATCAGACGATTTGCGCCCTGACCAGCCTGGCATTGCTTTACTGGATGATCGCGGCAACGGCGTCGACAATCGTGCTGTGGTACCCGAACACGCCCGGCGAGTATGCGACCCTGGTCCTGCTGTTTCTCTATGTATCCATTACACTCCCGCACGCCTGCATTGCCTGGTTCGAACCCGATTTCCTCGAAGACGCTCGGCCGAACGATCTGCCGGCGACTCAGTAATCGGAAGATCAGAAATATCAGCCCTGGATGGAGCGGATGAACCCGATTCCGGCGGGACGGCATCCAAAGTAGAACTATGAGCACACCAGGGAAGACTTTCAAAATTGGCGGAGATCTTGAAGTAAATCGTCTCGGTTACGGAGCAATGCGGCTTACCGGCAAAGGCGTTTGGGGCGAGCCCAAGGACCGGAGCGAAGCCAGGCGCGTCCTCAAGCGCGCGGTTGAGTTGGGCGTGAACTTTATTGATACCGCGGACAGCTATGGCCCAGCAGTCAGCGAAGTCTTGATCGGCGAAGCACTGGCACCTTTTCCTCAGGGACTGGTGGTAGCGACCAAAGCCGGTTTCACCCGTCAAGGGCCGGATAAGTGGGCCCAGGTGGGCCGTCCGGAGTATTTGGTGCAACAAGTCGAGATGAGCCTGCGTTATCTGAAGACAGATGTCATCGATCTCTGGCAGTTGCACCGCATCGACGCCAAGGTTCCGGTGGAGGAATCGCTGGGCGCGATCGCGAAGCTACAGGCGCAAGGCAAGATCCGGCATGTTGGTTTGAGCGAAGTGAAGCCCAAAGAGGTTGATCAGGCGCGCAAAGTGATCAAGATCGTAAGCGTGCAGAATCTGTACAACGTGGGCGACCGGCAGCATGAAGACGTGCTGCAGTATTGCGAGAAACATGGACTGGCCTTCATCCCATGGTTTCCCGTGGCTGCCGGCAAGCTGGCAAAACCGGGCGGCAAGCTGGATCAGGTAGCAAAGCGGCACGGATCGACAGTCTCTCAGCTTTCACTCGCTTGGCTTCTGCACCGCAGTCCGGTGATGCTGCCGATTCCGGGAACATCCTCAGTTGAGCATCTCGAAGAGAATATGAAAGCTGCGGACATTTCGCTTTCGGCTGACGACCTCAAGGCGATCGAAGAGGCGACTCGGTAGGAAGAATCAACTTTTCACCACAGAGGACACAGAGTACACGGAGGAAGTCTTGAGCATCGAAGGCTTCGTGACTCCGTGTCCTTTTTGTCCTCCGTGGTTAAAGCAGTTGCTGTAAAATCTCCGCCGGAGTTTTCTAGCGGAGGCCCGCATGGCGAAGCAAAAATTCAAGCTCAAGCTTCTCGGTCATGCCGGTTCCGACGCCGCCATCCTGAAGCCCCCGTTCGATGTGACGGCAATCTTTCATCGCAAGGGCAGAGTTCCAGTGAAAGGCACCATCAACGGTTTCCCTTTTCACAGTTCACTGATGAACATGGGAGACGGGCACATGATGGTCGTCAATGCTCAGATGCGCGCCGGCGCTGGCTGCAAGGCAGGAGACACGGTCGCTGTCTTGCTGGAACTCGACGAGGAAAAGCGCACAGTCGAGGTCCCCGCTTACCTCAAGAAGTTGATCGCCAGCGATCTCAAGGCCAAAGAGCATTGGTCGAAGCTCTCGTTCACTCATCAGAAGGAATATGTGCGTGAGATCGAGGGCGCGAAGCGGCCAGAGACGCGCGAGAAACGCATCGCTGGCATGATGGAGGCGCTGCGCAGGGGCGTCCGCAAAAAGTAACTGGTCTCCATCGCTCACAGGCAGACTTGTCCACCGCGAAAGTAGTAATCTGCACTGGGGCGAGAGGAGGATGTGTGAAGAAGTTAGTAAGGTTGTCAGGCGTTTTTTGCGTAATGGTTGTAGCGATTTCTACCCGGGTAGCTCTGGCACAGGAACGAGGCGGAGAACAAACAGTCAACCGCATCAGGCACCACAGCAGCAGCATGCAGCGCATGAGCAGGGCGTAGGCGGCGGACATATCCCGCAACACGGCCCGGCTCCAGCAAGAACTCCAGCACCGAAACCACCGCAACACCAACCTCAACAACCCGAACAGAGACGGACATATCAGGACCAGGCCGGGCATCCGCCCGCGCCGCACGTTCACGCTGAGAACGATCGCTGGGTGGGACACGAAACCGGCAGGGGAGATCCTCATTATCATCTTGATCATCCCTGGGAGCACGGACGCTTCACCGGGACCCTCGGGCCGCGGCACATCTGGCGGTTGCATGGTGGCAATCGCGAGCGCTTCGATATCGGCGGATTCTTCTTTCAGGCCGCGCCGTACGATTACGATGCTTGCAACGACTGGCTGTGGGACAGCGATGACATCGTCATCTATGACGATCCCGACCACGTTGGGTATTACCTGGCTTACAACGTACGCTTGGGGACTTACGTCCACGTGCTGTATTTGGGAAGCTAGAGGTTGCAGTTTTATCGAAACGGGCGGACTTCATGTCCGCCCCTTTTTATGGATTGAAGAGTACGACTACGGCACGATCACTTTCAGTGCCGCCCGCTCCAGTTTTATATCCACGGGCGTCGAGCACACGTATTCGCCATCAGCGTAGACCTCTGACGGTGGTTCGGCGACGATCCGCAAGCGTTCTGCCTGGAAGTATTTGACCTCGCGAAATTTCACATGAGTTCCCGAATAGAGGGAGGAAAAAGCCGAAGCAGTCGGGATTTTGCCATGGCCGAGACTATGCAGACTTCGAGCCTTCCGTCGTCGAGTTGGGCGCCGGGAGCGATCCTGAGGCCTCCGCCGAAAGTGGGACCATTGGCGAACGCGACCAGCATTGCCGGCCCGCTGTGGTGAGTTTCGAAGCCGCTCAATAAATTTTCTTGCGAGGCCGACCTCAACCGCGACTGACCGAAAGCGAAAGAGCGCAGGTAAAAGGCTGAGCAGATAGCCGCCCCGCCGGCGCAGTGCCCGGGGAAGCCGGTTGGCAAGGCGCGCGACCTCGACGTCGAGCCCAACTCCGCCAACGCAGCAGAAATAGTTTCCGGTTTCCAGTTTCTGGTTTCCGGATGCATTTGGCAAGGGATTGTGTGGCGCGGGCGCTCCGCCCGCGTCCGACGGTGTGATCACCCCTAAATCAATCTTGCGCACACTGCCGCGACCGGAAACAAATTGTCGCCAAGCTGCCACAGCATCACGAGTGCTGCGCAGGTTCAGCGCGCGGGCAAAATCATTGCCGCTGCCGCAGGGAACGACGAGCACCGGCAATTGCAGCTTGACCAGTTGCGCCAGGTGACGGTGCACCGTGCCGTCCCCGCCAAAAATAAGAATAGCGTCGGCATCACCGGATGATGCCGGCAGACCGATAAGCCAAGTGACGTCCGATTCTTTTTGAAATGGCTTGAGATCTTTTTCGGACGCCGAAAGCCCGAGGATGGCGGCAGCTCGCATTTTGCCGCCCGAGGTTAACACAAACGTTTTAGAGGGAGCCAGCACAGGCTATTTGGTGAAGTGGACTTTTTTGATTTTTTTCCCTACTCGCAGCGTGAGGTCTTTTCCCAAGTCCCATGCGATGGTGGGTTCGGTTACGACTTCTCCGTCGACCTTGACGGCATTTTGCTTCAGCTTGCGGCCGGCATCGCTGACTGAATCCGCCAAGCCAGTCAGCGCCAGAAGCTTGTCCAACTTGATGCGTCCGGCTGTGGACGATTCGACGTCAGCGGCTTTCACATCCACGACTTCCACATCTTCCGGAACCGCGTCTTTCTGGAACTGCTTCGCCCAGTCCTCTGCCGCTTTCGCCGCAGCCTCAGCCGAGTGGAAGTCGGTCACGATCCGCCGCGCCAGATCTTTCTTCGCTTCCATGGGATGCGATGCGCTCTTCATCTTTTCGATCTCGGCCAGTTGAACGTCCGTCAGCAGCTCGTAGTACCGCCACATCATCGGATCGGAAATGGACATCACTTTGCCGTACATATCGAGCGGCGGTTCCTGGATGCCGATGGCATTGCCCAACGACTTCGACATTTTCTGCACGCCATCGAGGCCTTCGATGATCGGCGTCGTCAGGACAACCTGCGATTCCTGTCCGTAGGCACGCTGCATCTCGCGGCCGACGAGCAGGTTGAATTTCTGATCGGTGCCGCCGAGTTCGACGTCGGCCTGGAGCGCGACCGAGTCGTATCCCTGGGCCAGCGGATAGAGAAGCTCGTGCATCGCAATCGGCTTTTCTTCCTGAAAGCGTTTGTGGAAGTCTTCGCGTTCGAGCATTTGCGAGACCGTGAACTTGGCGGTGAGGCGGATCCAGTCCGCGGACTTCATCTTGTCGAACCACTCGCTGTTGAAGCGGATCTCGGTCTTGGCCTGGGAAAGAATCTTGAACACCTGCGCCATGTAGGTCTTGGCATTGCGCATGATCTCTTCGCGCGCTCAGCGGCGGCCGCGTCGCGGACCGTCCCGTGGGATCGCCAATCATGCCGGTGAAATCGCCGATCAGGAAGATGACAGTGTGTCCGAGGTCCTGAAAATGCTTAAGCTTGCGCAAGAGCACGGTGTGTCCGAGATGAAGATCAGGCGCGGTCGGATCGAATCCGGCTTTCACGCGCAGCGGCTTGCCGGATGCAAGCGACTTCTCCAGCTTGGCGCGCAGCTCCGACTCCTTAACAATTTCAGCGGAGCCTTTCTTGATGTAGGCGAGTTGTTCGTCAACGGGGGCGAAGGTGGGCATAGGGTAAAGATTATAGCGGCGGGAGGAGCAATTGCAGATTTCAGATTCTAGATTTCAGATTTCAAACCCTTAGCCGTCCGCAGCGAGGCAACAAATATCGAGACCAGCTGATTCGCTTCATTGAGGGGAGCATGAATCTGTTCTCGCCGCGAAATGCCGGCATCGATTAGGAGTTCCAGCCAGAAGAGTGTTTCGTCCGCTTCTTCTAGCACCAAGCCGAGCTTGGAGGTGAAATCAGCCGTAGATCGCGCCCGGCAGACCGCTCGATAATTCGCCGCCACCGAGGTTGCGGACCGTAGAAGTTGGCGACTGATGATGCGTGCTTCCGCGTTCTGCGGCAGTGTCCGGCACAGGCGAATGACGACGAGGGCGAACTGCTTGGTGCGGTTTTTCATTGCCTCCGAGTTGACTGTAGACGCCATGGAAAAATCTGAAATCTACAATCTGAAATCTCAAATGTCTGTGCGGAATGACCTATCCCGCTGTGACCTTCATCACAAGCCTCCGTCCCAAAATTTCGTACTTCGCATTCAGCACCATATTGATAGCCTCGCTGTACGCCACGTGTTCCTGCTCCAGAATCCTCGCGGACAGCGTGTGTTCATCGTCGGTATCGAGCACTGGCACTGCTTTCTGCACGATGATGGCGCCATGATCGAGTTCTTCATCGACAAAGTGTACGGTGCAGCCGGAGATTTTCACCCCGTACGCGAAAGCCTGCTCCTGCGCTTCGAGGCCGGGGAAAGCGGGCAGCAACGAGGGATGAATGTTCAGGATCCTCCGCGGGAATTGCTGCACGAACCAGGGCGATAGTAAGCGCATGTATCCCGCCAGGCAAATAAGATCGACTTTATGCTGTTGCAGCGCGGCGACGACTTCGCGATCGTGCTCTTCTCGCGGTTTGCCTTTGGAAGGAATGACCCGGGCTTCGAGTCCCATGTGCTTGGCGACTTCGATTCCACCGGCATCTGCCTTGTTAGAGATGACCAACGCGATTCGGGCGTCAGGGATTTTGCCCGCAGCCACGTTCTTAGCGATGGCTTCGAAGTTCGAACCGCGTCCGGAGAGGAGGATGCCGAGATTTTTCATTGATAAGCTTTCAGCAGTCAGCTTTCAGCCATCAGCTTTTCGCTTCGACATCATAATTCAACCATCGCTTCGGCTTTGTGCCGATCAATCCAACGCATTGTCATCCTGAGCGCAGCGAAGGACCTATGCATTTCTGCCACTGCCTCGACGGTGGGCGAGACGCCCACCGGACAGCCGGCGAGACGCCGGCGCTACATTGCCGCCATTTGCCCATGCCAATGAGGTCGGATATAGTTTTTAACAGCCATGTATCAGGACTTCCACGCTGTCGATCGCTGGACCAAGAAGAAAGTGCACTGCATCTACCAAGCGCTTATCGTGGCCATTGCCACGCGTCACGCCGACGCGGTTGACGTCAAGTTTCTGGTGGACGGACGCCCTCTTTGGGTGGCGCTGCCTCATCCCGCCTGGGTGGAGTACAAGAAACGCACCGGCGCCGTGATTACGGATTCACTTGCTGTTGAGATCGCGGGACACTATCTGAAGACTGCGCTCGAATCCGGCGAGGGTGTGGGGCGAGAGATGTATTCGCTGACCGTCGACGAGACCTTGAAGCATCTGGAAGCCGTGGCGAATCAGACGGAATCCCAGCCAGTAGGCTAGTCCTCCATTCCTCACAACCGGCAGATCAGCAGTTCCCGCTCGTAAATCATCTCTGGCGGCAGGTGCGCGTGCAGGAGAATGAATAGTTCTTCGTGTCCGATCACTTCGGATTTCCACGCCGGCCGGTCGACCGTCTGTAATTTCTCAAACCTTTCTTTGGGGAAGTCGAGGCCTTTCCACTCAATGTCTTCGTAGTGCGGAGTCCATCCGATGGGAGTTTCTTTGCCCTGGGCGCGGCCGTGGACGCGGTCTACGATCCACTTCAGCACGCGCATGTTGTCGCGGAATCCGGGCCAGATAAATTTGCCGTTTTCGTCTTTCCGGAACCAGTTCACGTGGAAGATGCGAGGGGTGCGGCTGAGCGAGCGCTGCATCTTGATCCAGTGGCGAAAATAATCGCCCATGTGATATCCGCAGAAAGGCAGCATGGCCATGGGATCGCGGCGAACTTTGCCGATTTCGCCTCCGGCGGCGGCGGTCATCTCCGATCCCACCGTGGCACCGACGTAAACTCCCGCGCTCCAGTTAAACGCCTGGTAGATAAGGGGAATGGTGTTGCCGCGGCGGCCGCCGAAAATGATGGCGCTGATCGGAACTCCGGTGGGGTCTTCCCAGGCTGCATCGATGGTCGGACACTGCGAGGCCGGTGCGGTAAAACGCGCATTGGGATGGGCCGCCTTGGCGCCGGTTTTCTTGGCAATCTCCGGAGTCCACACGTTGCCCTGCCAATCCAGGCACTCGGCTGGCGGCTCGTCGGTCATGCCTTCCCACCACACGCCGCCATCCGGAGTGAGAGCGACGTTGGTAAAGATCGTGTTTCGGGAGAGCGTCGCCATCGCGTTGGGATTGGTTTTTTGCGACGTTCCCGGGCGCCACGCCGAAGAATCCGGCTTCCGGATTGATGGCGCGCAGACAGCCCTTGGGCGTCCGGCTTGATCCAGGCAATGTCGTCTCCGACGGTCCAGACTTTCCAGTCCTTAAGACCTTCGGGCGGCACCATCATGGCGAAATTCGTCTTGCCGCAGGAACTGGGGAAAGCTGCCGCGACGTATGTCTTCTTGCCCTTCGGATCTTCCACGCCCAGGATGAGCATGTGCTCCGCCATCCATCCTTCGTCGCGTGCGATGTTGGAGGCAATACGAAGAGCGAAGCATTTCTTGCCCAGCAGCGCGTTGCCGCCGTAGCCGGAACCGTATGACCAGATTTCGCGGGTCTCCGGAAAATGGACAATATATTTTTCCGGATTGCACGGCCACGGCACATCTTTCTGTCCGGGAGCAAGCGGAGCGCCCACGCTGTGGATGCAGGGCACGACGCGCTTTTCGTCCTTATCGATTTCTTTGAATACATCGATCCCTATGCGCGCCATGATGCGCATGTTCACGACCACGTAAGGCGAATCGGTGAGCTCCACGCCGATCTGAGACATGGGGCCGCCCACCGGGCCCATGCTGAACGGCAGCACGTACATGGTGCGTCCCTGCATGCAGCCTTTGAATATCTCCTTCAACTTGCGGCGCATGACGTAGGGATTTTCCCAGTTGTTGGTGGGGCCGGCGTTGTCCTTCGAGAGGGAACAGATGAAGGTGCGGTCTTCCACCCGGGCCACGTCGCTGGCGTCGGAACGGGCCAGGAAACAGCCGGGCCATAGATCCTCATTCAGCTTGGTCAGAGAGCCGCTGGCCACCATCTGGCGGCAGAGTTTGTCGTACTCAGCCTTGGAGCCATCCACCCAGTGAATGTCCTTGGGCTTGGTCAATTCAGCAGTTTTTTCGACCCATCGGACAAGGTGGAGGTTCCGCGTGAGAGGCGCGCGCGAGCGTGCAGTTTTCATAGCCATCCTGGACAGGGGAGTGGGAACTTCGATGTCCCAAATCGAATAATTTGTACATTCCATTCTGCCAGAGAAGCGAAAGGAATGCTTGGGACGGCCGGTTCCAAGCCTGGGTCTTCTTCATCTTAATGCCGCTAACGACTTCCAATTGTTTAGCTTACAGTCCGATGTCGTGGAACAATTGCGGCTTCTGGTTCGATCCCACGCCACGAGCTGAGCAATGTCCTTTCCGGGCAGCTTTTTCATCCTGCCGGACGTGAATCACAGGCTACGTTGCATCTAACCTGCAAGACCCCTTATGTCCCAATCACGGCCTGGAATGACCGTAGGAGAACTGTTCGCCGCCTGGGGAAGCATCCTCAACGGCCGGGCTCCCATGCTTTCAATCGAAATTACCCGCGAGTGCCCTCTGAGCTGTCCCGGATGCTACGCCTACGGCGACTCCCATCTGGGCGGCGAAAAAAAGTTGACCGAACTCTCTGACCTGCGCGGCGACGCGCTGGTTGACGGAGTCCTGGGGCTGGTGAAGAAGCACAAGCCACTGCACGTTTCCCTGGTGGGTGGCGAGCCCATGATCCGGCACCGCGAACTTAGCCGGATCCTGCCGGCGTTGAGCCAGCAGAACATTTTTACCATGGTAGTGACCAGCGGAATCATTCCGATCCCTATGGAATGGATGGGCCTACGGCGGAACCGGGTGGCGGTCTCCATTGATGGACTGCCGGAGCATCACGATCCGCGCCGCAAACCGGCGACCTACGATCGCATTCTGGAAAATATCCGTGGCCGCGACGTGAACATCCACTGGACGATTACCGGGCCAATGATGAAACGCCCGGGATATCTCGAGGAATATCTGGCGTTCTGGCAGGCACAAACGGAAGTGAAGCGTATCTGGGTGAGTGTCTACAGCCCGCAGATCGGCGAACACACTCCAGAAATGCTCACCATGGAAGAACGGCAGCGGCTGGCACGGGAGTTGCCGGCGCTGAGGGAGGCGTATCCCAAGCTGCTGATGAATGCGGGCATAGGACAAGCGATCGTGGAGCCTCCCAAAAATCCGCAGGATTGTCTGTTTTCCAAAATGTCGACGAACTTCTCAGCCGACCTGACGACCCGGGTCGAGCCGTGCATCTTCGGTGGTACGCCCGACTGCAGCCAGTGCGGCTGCGTGGTGTCAAGCGGACTGCATCACGTGCAGCAGAGAAAACTGATCGGCCCGCTGACTATCGGACATCTGGTCCGAGGCTCAACCGCCGTAGGCTCGATCATGAACCGTGTGCGGTCGGGTTCAGTGATGCCGGCACGCTGGCACGGGCTCGCCTCCCAGCAGCCGGGTCCATCCGACCTAATACAGATCGGATCGGGAAGGTCCGAGTGATCCGCCACGGTTCGCGTAGGGGCAGGTGTCCCCATCTGCCCAGTCGAGCGAAGCTCGACAGTTCTCGCTAAGCGCGCTTAAGGGCCCGCACGATAACGACCAGCAGCACTGCGCCGAGAATTGCTACCAGAATGCTGGGAAGCAGCCCTCCGCTAGTGTAGATGCCCAGCAGCCGGAGAACCCAGTTGCCGAATATGGCGCCGGCGATGCCGAGCAGAATGTCGACGATTACACCGTAGCCGCCGCCTTTCATAATCTTGCCCGCGGCCCAGCCCGCGACCAGTCCCACCAGAATGATGTAAATCAAACCGCCACCCATAGTGCCTCCATATACGCCGCGGAAGCGTATGCCGGGGCGGGCCGCCTGTCAAGCGATGGTCCGCCACGATCCAGGTAGGGGCAGATGTCCTCAACTGCCCAGTCGAGCGCATCTCGACAGGTTTACATACCCGAAAATAGAGGAGTTTGCGCTCCGCCGGGCAGATGAGGACGTCTGTCCCTACGTGGACCGTGGTGGTTTGAAATCTGTGATTAAATTGCCTGCATGTTTGCCCGCAGAATCCGCGTGGAGTACGAGGACAACGGACGTCGCCTGCCGTGTCCGATGAAGTGGCTGGACAACTTCTCCATGCGCAATTTCACCAACGCCACGCGTCTTCGACAACACTCTGCCGGTCGCCGATGGAGTCATGGAAATCGGCACCCACGTTCCGGTTGAAGGAACTGAAAGCAGCGATGGAAGACTGGTTCCAGAGGAAAAGCTATCTGCCGAAGGGACGGCTTGTTATCAGCGAATCGACAGGCCCCGCATCGTAACGGAGGCTTTTGATCCGCGAACTGTTCCTGTCTTTTCTCTACATCGCTTATATCGTGACCGCCATTTTTGCCAAGCCGGACTGGGGATTGGTGGGACGCGAAATGGTGCGGATTCCTTCGTTGCGGGAAATGAAAGACCCTGTTTATCTCTATCTATCCGCCGGCATCATTGGCGCGACCATTGCTCCCTGGCAGCAGTTCTATCTGCAGGCCTCGGTCGTCGACAAGGGAAGCAAACGTACCGATCTCAAGTATGCGCAGGCCGACGCGATTGTTGGTTCGCTCTTTTCCGTGCTGATCGCCGGATTCATCGTGGTCGCCTGCGCCGCCACCTTGTTTACCCACGGCCAGCGTCAGATCCACGATGCCGCCGACGCTGCCCAGTCGCTTCGTCCCTTGGGCCGCGACTATGCTTTCATTCTGTTTTCAGTGGGACTACTGAACGCGTCGCTGTTCGCGGCTTCGATCCTGCCGCTTTCAACCGCGTACACCGTCTGCGAAGCCTTGGGATTTGAATCTGGGCTGATCATGATCGAGTCGAAAGATCCATCGGGAACGGAATTCGCCAAGAGCTAAGAGCCAAACGCTGGAAGTTCTTACTCTCCGTAGTGCAGCAGCGAGAACACGTCGTATTCTTTCAGCTTGTCGCGGCCGTTCAGGAAATCGAGTTCGACCACGAATCCCAGGCCGGCAATCTCCGCGCCCAGTGAATGAGCCAGCTTGGCGGTCGCTTCGGCGGTGCCGCCAGTCGCCAGCAGATCGTCGACAATCAGCACGCGCTGGCCTTTCTGGATTGCGTCCTTGTGGATCTCTAAAGTGTTGGTGCCGTATTCCAGCGCGTAGTCGAACTTGGCGGTGGCAGCTGGCAGCTTGCCCGGTTTGCGCAAGGGGACAAAGCCTGCGTTGAGGCGATAAGCGACTGCCGGGCCGAAGATAAAGCCGCGGGCTTCCATGCCCAGAACCAGGTCCACGCCAGCGGTGAGGTAATGTTCGGACAAGGCATCGATCAGCATGGCGAGGCCGAGCTTGTCCTTAAGCAGGGTGGTGATGTCGTAAAACAGGATGCCCTTCTTGGGGAAATCCGGAACTTCCCGGATCAGCTTTTTCAGCGGCTCGCAATTGAGCCGCGAGGGCTTCGTCGCGGAATTCGACATTTACCAGGCTCCTTCGATGCGAAAAGTTGTAAGGCCTGCAACCGGCTTTGATTCTCGTCTCCTCGACATCATCCACGCGAGCCGCGCGCGGCCCAGAGCGCAAGCGCGATCTCAATCCGACTGAGTTGCTCGCTCGATCCCATGGCCAGAACCTCCACGCTGCCGTCGGCATTATTGCGCACCCAACCGGCAACGCCGAGAATATGTGCCTCGCGCTCCACAAACCAGCGAAAGCCCACACCCTGAACTCGTCCACGAACCAGGAAGCGGCGTGCCTGCGTTGTTTTCTCAGCCGAAGTCATCTCTCCGCTCTGGGTAATAGGGTTTACGCCCGTGACAAGTACGCGCCTTCCGCAGTGTCGACGCGGATCTTCTCGCCTTCGTTGATGAACGGCGGAACGTGCACCACCAGTCCCGTCTCGGTCTTGGCCGGCTTGGTCACGCTGGAGGCAGTCGCGCTCTTCAATCCCGGTTCGGTTTCGACCACGGTCAAGGTCACCGTCTGCGGCAACTCGATTCCTACAGCCTTGCCGTCAAAGAATTCCACTTTGATCTGCAGATTGGAAATCAGGTAGTTGACGGCGTCCCCCAGAATCTCGCGGCTGAGGTGGGTCTGCTCGAAGTTGGTGGTGTCCATGAAGTAGTAGCTGTCGCCGTCGGCGTACAGAAACTCCATCTCGACTTCATCCACGGTAATTTTTTCGATGGGATCGGGCGAGCGGAAACGGTGTTCGAACATGGCGCCGGTCCGCAGGTTGCGCAGTTTGGCCTGGATGAAGGCGCGCAGGTTGCCGGGGGTGCGGTGCTCGACGCTGAAAACGGAGTGCAGATCATTGTTGTGCTTGATGATCATGCCAGGGCGAAGCTGGGTGGCGGGGATAGCCATTGCTGGGTAAGTCTCCTTAAAAATAAACGATTGCGATTACGTCAGCGGAAGGCGGGCAGGCCACATTTTCCGCTGGACTCGAGGATCCAACTCTTTATTTTACACGGGCTTGAGCTGATTTGGGAACAGCACCCAGACTGTTACCGGCGTAATACAGAAAGAAAGCGGCGAACCCGAAAGGGACAGCTAGAATCTTATGAAAGGAACTGCAAACGAAAAAAATAGATTTGAAAGGAATTTTTTATGCGAATTGGAAAATATGAAGCTTCAGACAGCGCCAGCACGGCCGGAACCGCTGTGACGTTTCTGCTGATCGGATTGGGCGCCGGCGCCCTGCTCGGCCTGTTGCTTGCCCCAAAACCTGGCAAGCAGATGAGAAAAGACCTGCGGCGCAAATTTGACAGCGCCCGCGAAACCGTTGACGAGTGGACTGACGACGCCAAAGAGTTCGCCGAAGAAGCCATGGAACGCGGCGCCGACTTCGCCGATGGAGTCAGAGAAAGAGTTGCTCCCATCGCCAAAGCCATCCGACGCTAAAAGTGGACGTCGGACCTCGGACTTCAGACCCGAAGAGCTCAGCGTAGTTGGGTTTTCGTAGCGCCGGCGTCTCGCCGGCTGTCGCGAGGGCATCCTGCCCTCGCTGCCGGGAGTCTTTGCCCGAGGTCCGAGGTCCGAAGTCTGACGCCCAATCTCCTATTTGAAGATTGACGACAAGAAACCCTTCACCCTTCCCATGACGCCTTTACTAGGTGGCGGAGCGGGCGGTTCGGCCATGGTGAGCAACGGTGCTGGAGTGGTTGAACGTGACATCGGCAGTGTTTCCGCGCCGAGATCCGGAGCCGAAGTTGGAGCCGCGTCCCCTGCCCGGAAAACAAACGGAGCATCCACTTCCACTCGGGCGGTGCCCGGTTTAGAGACCGGTAACGCTGCCGCGTCGCGAGGAGCGATGCTCACCGATATCTGCGACTGCGACGGCTCCTGAGAGCCCATTTCGGAAGCTGATTGCGGCTGCACCGGCTTGGCTTCTTCTCCAGGCTGCGCCAAATGAACCGCTGGCGGCAAGTCCTTCTCGGAAACCGTAGGCGCCGGCAAAGCCGCGCGCATCGAGCCGGTATTTGCGGCGGGGGACAGCCACAATCGTCGGGGACCGTGCTCTCCCTCTGACTCACGCGCCCGGAACGAAAAAACACCTGTTCGTTCGGCTTCACCTGATAGGTGCCATCGCCGATCAGCTCCGAGACAATCACGGAAGCTGTATTCCCGGGCAGGGCGCGGACGCAGGTATCTCCCTGAGGATCGGCGCTGATGGCATAGTGAAATTCTCCCGGTCCCGCAAGCAGCAGACGGAAATCGGGCGTCACTACCGAATCAGCGGAAGCGTTCAAAGTGTAGTGGGCTTCGAGTGCCCCGGTACTCATACCCAGCATCAGGTCGCGGCCGTTCTGCGAAGGCGTGACTGAAAGCGTGGTCTTGGGACACACCCGCACCTCGCCGCCCCGAGTCAGACGCAGAATCGTCGTGTCCGAACTTGCGGTTACTGCGGAACCGGATGAAAGCCGGCTCCCAGCCTCGACCACCGCCCCTGAGTTTCCCGCGCCGACCGGCACGAAGAGAGGCTCTGTCCCTTTGGTGAAAGCGGATACCGAGGGCGTTTCGATTTTCCTCCGCGCCTCGGACATGGGGTGCATGTGCACCAGCAAACGCGGCCCGCTGCCGTCGCTGCTGTAACCCACCGGGTGGACAAGGTCCACAACGATTCGGGCGACCGGCGGCGACTGCTGAAACTGATTCATACGTACGGCACTTACCTGCTCGGTGCCCACGTTAAGCCGCTTGAGGGGCAAGAGCATTTTGGTGTTGGGGAGATCGATGACCAGCCGGGGCGGGGTATCGAGGAATTGAATCGCGGGAACGGGCGCCTGGCTGGAGACGATTTCCAGCGCCGGCCCTTCGGCGTCGGAGATCATCTTTACCGAGCGCAGGACCGCCGGCGGGCCCTTTGGGATGGGGGGATCATCCGGCGACTGTGCCAGACCGAAATTGGCGCCCAGCATGGCCGCAAGAACCGAAAACCACACAAATTGGGACCCGATTCGCGGCAAAGACTTCATCTCTCGTAGGGCAATGCTGATAGGGCAACGATACCACTGCCAATGTGTCCGGAGAAGAAGAATGCGAGGCATGTAGGCGCGAGCGCCACGCTCGTGCGGCAGCGCCACGAATGACCCCGCGCGAACGGGGACGCCCGGGACTACATTGCTATGCTTCAGGAAGTAAAGGAAGTGCAGATGCCGGAAGTCCGACGCCCGAGGTCCGCTCTACGGCTCTGCCAGGAATTCGTACTCGTCGATCACGGCGGCTACGGCTACTTTGCCATCGCCGTCATCGACCCGCACGACTTTTCCTTTGCAGCGAACCTTGATGCTTTCCGTGAGAGTAATTTCAGGCGGAAGGGTCAGCGTGAATTCGATGAGCGATCCGGGAGAGATGGCTGAGTCAACATAGAAGCAAATCCCGCGAGCACTTACATCGCGGGTCTGGGCACTCTGTTCCTCGGATCCGTCGTGAGTGACGGCTACGGGCAGCCGTAGTGCGAAACGGCGCGTAGCCCTTTTCTCGGGTTCAGCCTCGGCCATGAGCTCTCCGTAAAAGTCGCCTAAGCATGGCGTCTTGGGCCCACCGTGTCAAGACAGTAGTTATGGCTTGTTTGGATTTGAGATACCGATCGTGCCCCATCCAGCTGCGAACGCCATAACCACGAAGGACACGAAGTATCACGAAGGACTATAGTTTCGGATTTTCCTTCGTGTACCTTTGTGTCCTTTGTGGTTCATGCTTTCCCTAAGCCCATGACCGGAGCACGACCCCAGGTCGTTGCGCAACTTTGGTATAAGCTAGAAACTGGCGGTTGAACTCATGGTTTTCGTCCTCGACAACTACGATTCGTTTACTTACAACCTGGTGCAATATCTGGGCGAACTCGGTGCCAAGGTCGAGGTGCGCCGGAATGACCAGATAACGCCCGCCGAAGTGGAGGCCATGCATCCGGAGCGGATCCTCCTCTCGCCCGGTCCGTGCACGCCGCAGGAAGCGGGAATCACGATTCCGCTGATCCGGCATTTTGCGGGCAAAGTGCCGCTGCTTGGCGTTTGCCTGGGACATCAGGCCATCGGAGCGGCATTCGGCGGCAACGTCATCCGCGCTCCTCACCTGATGCACGGCAAAACCAGTCAGGTGAGTCATGATGGCAAGACAATCTTTGGCGGCCTTCCAACTCCCATGACGGCGACGCGGTACCACTCCCTGATCGTGGAAGAAAAAAGCCTGCCTGCCGAACTCGAAGTAAGTGCCTACACCACGGAGCGCGACGGAACTCGAACCATCATGGGTTTGAGGCATCGAAAATTTCCCGTGGAAGGCGTGCAGTTCCATCCCGAGAGTGTGCTCACCGAAGAAGGCAAGAAGCTGGTAGAGAATTTTTTGCGGATCTGAAAGAGCTCAAGTTGTCGAAGAGATTTTGGGAAGGGCACGACTTCAGTCGTGCCACAAAAGGATCAGTACAGGAGGATTCAGCCGCTGAGGTAGGCTTCTTCCAGAACAGCGAAACCTCAGGCGCTGAAGCGCCTACCGGGTTTCGCAATGCGGCACGACTAAAGTCGTGCCCTTCCCGTCCCTGCCAGAGTCTTGATGCTCCGTCCCGGTAGCCTTCCTCGCAGAATTACGCGCCGCGGAAGGCCAATGCCAGCAGCCAGACGTTCAAAACTGCGATCAATATTGCCGTAATCCAGGCCAGCGATTTCAGCCACGCAGCATTGGTGAACTCACCCATCTTCCGCTGATCGCTGGTGAACATCACCAGAGGAAACACCGCGAAGCTCAACTGCATGCTCAGGATCACCTGGCTGAATACCAAAAGCTTGGCGGTACCACCCGTCCCCCAAAATGCGGTGACGATCACTGCGGGAACAATCGCTACCCCGCGCGTGATCAAACGGCGCAGCCACGGGCGCAAGCGAATGTTCAAGAAGCCTTCCATCACCACCTGGCCAGCGAGTGTGCCGGTCAGTGTGGAGTTCTGTCCGGAAGCCAGCAGGGCCAGCGCGAACATGGTACTGGCGCCCGTGACTCCGAGCAGAGGGGTGAGCAATTTGTGAGCGTCGTTGATCTCGGCGACGTCGTTGTATCCATGGCTGTAGAACGTAGCTGCCGAAACGATCAGGATGGCAGCGTTTACCAGCAACGCGAAGGTCAGAGCGATAGTCGAATCGATGGTTCCGAAGCGGATGGCCTCGCGCTTGCCCTCCGCGGTGCGTTCGAAATCGCGGGTCTGAACGAGTGCCGAATGCAGGTAGAGATTATGCGGCATCACGGTGGCGCCGAGAATGCCGATCGCGATATACAACATTCCCGGGTCGCGGATGATTTGCGACGACGGGATGAAGAAACCATGTGCAATCCCCAACAGACTGGGTTTCGAGAAAAGAATTTCCAGCCCGAAGCAGACGCCGATCACTCCGATCAAAGAAATAACCAGCGCTTCAACCAGACGGAATCCCTTCTGCTGAAGGAACAGAATCAGCAGAACATCCAGCGAGGTCAGGCACACACCCCAGATCAGGGGAATGTTAAACAGAAGATTCAGCGCAATAGCTGAACCGATCACTTCGGCCAAATCACAGGCGGCAATGGCGATTTCTGCCCCAATCCAGAACAGGAACGACACCGGACGGCTGAAGTGATCGCGACAGGCCGACGCCAGATCGCGTCCTGTGACTACCCCGAGCTTGATGGCCAGGGTTTGCAGCAGGATTGCCATCAGGTTGGAAAGGAGAATGACCGAAAGCAGCGAGTAATTGTATTTAGAGCCGCCCGCCAGGTCGGTCGCCCAGTTGCCCGGGTCCATGTATCCGACAGCCACCAGGTATCCCGGCCCGGCGAAAGCCAGAAGCTTGCGAAAAAACCCGGCTGATTGCGGGATGGGAAGGCTGCGGTAGATTTCCGGCAGGCTGGGGCGAGCGACAGCATGTCGCCAACCCTTGTCGAGACTACTTTCCGGGCTGGAGATAACTTGCGGCTCGGGCGGCGACAACATTAGCCAAAGTATACACGAAAATATAAACCATGGTTAATCTTTCGATGTATGTATGAAGGTGTGGGGCGGACAGGAGTGTCCGCCCTACACACGAAGCTTTATCCGCGGCGCTCCACAGGAGCCACCCAAACCTTTTCCGCCGCCGATCCGCCCAGTGCGACCGTCCCGGCATCGGTATCCAGCGTCAAAGTGTGGTCGTAGTTGCGCCCCGCGACGTGAACTTGGGCACCCGGGCGGATGCCACGTTGTTCGAGGAATTCCAGAAGGCGGCGGTCACGCTCGTAGATCCCGCTGACCAGATAACGGCCTCCCGCCTCCGCATGCGCCAGCAGCACTAATCCACGCCGGCGGCGGCTGCCGGGACTCTCGAGTTCACTTAGATTGCCGTGTGGGCAGGCCCCGCCGCGTCCCAGCTTGGCCAGCAGCTTTGCTTCAAAATCAGGAGACACGGCATGCTCCAGCCGCTCGGCCTCGTCATGCACCTTGAACCACTCCATGCCGAACATTTCCGCCAGCATGCGTTCAATCAGGTGATGGCGCAGCGTAAGCTTGCGCGCGATCTTGCGCCCCGCCGGGGTGAGGCTGACTTCTCCACCACTCTGCACCCGGACCAGGCCATCTTTTTTCAGACGCCGCACTGCCATGGTGACAGCCGGAGGTGAAACTAAAAGCCAGTGCGCGAGGGTGGCAGAGATCACAGTCTCACCTTCGCTCTCAGCCTCAAGGATGGCTTTCAGGTAATCTTCTTTGGAAACGGTGATCATCCAGGAAGGTATTATACGTTAAGCATAGTTAAGGCAATTTCAGATTGAGGATTTGAGATTTCTGATTGTCCACGCCGATGTAGTCGGGAGACTTGCAATCTGAAATCCGAAATCTGCAATCTGAAATCGCCCTTCCGCGTTTGACATCGTCCGCACGTCCCCCTAACCTTGTCAGTCTCCGGATATGAAAGTTCTCGTCATTGGAAGTGGTGGGCGTGAGCACGCCTTGGTGTGGAAACTGCGTCAGTCTGCGCGGGTTTCGAAGGTGTATTGTGCCCCGGGTAATGGCGGTATTGCTGACGAAGCCGAATGCCTGCCTGCCGAGGTCAAGAGCATTGACTCGCTGCTGGCGGTGGCGGAACAGGTGCGTCCCGACCTGACGGTCATTGGTCCCGAGTTACCTCTTTCTCTCGGGGTCGTGGACAAATTTACCCAGCGCGGCTGGCGCGTCTTCGGACCGACGCAGGCGGCGGCGCAACTGGAGTCGAGCAAAAGTTTCGCTAAGGAATTCTTAAAGCGCCATCACATCCCCACCGCGCATTTCGCCATTTGCGACACCATCGATGAAGTTCTCGCCGCGTTGCCACACTTTCACACGCCTGTAGTGGTGAAGGCCGACGGACTGGCTGCCGGCAAAGGTGTGGTGATTTGCCGGACAAAAGAAGAAGCGGCGACGGCGGCGGCTGAGATGTTCAGCGGCAAGACCCTGGGTGAAGCGGGCAGCCGGGTGGTCTTGGAAGAATTTCTGCAAGGCGACGAACTGTCATTTCTTGTCTTGAGCGATGGAGAACGAGTAGCGCCGCTGGTGGCGGCCCAGGACCACAAACGCATCGGCGACGGCGACACCGGCCCAAACACCGGCGGCATGGGCGCTTACTCTACTGCCAGCATCGTGGACCAGCAGATGACGCAGTGGCTGCTGCAGCACGTGGCTCGACCGGTAGTCGCAGGTATGAAGGCGGAGGGCGCCGAATACAAAGGCATCCTGTATTGCGGATTGATGATGACCGCGCGCGGGCCCATGGTACTCGAATTCAACTGCCGCTTCGGAGACCCTGAAACTCAGCCGATCCTGATGCGCCTCGAAAGCGATTTGCTGGAAGCGCTCGAAGCCTCGATCGACGGACGCGTCAGCGAAGGGGATTTCCGCTGGTCGCCCGACGCCTCGGTGTGCGTCGTCCTTTCATCTGGCGGATATCCTGGCACCTACGAGGTCGGGAAGAAGATCATGGGTCTCGAAGATGCGGGCAAAGTCGAGGGCGTGAAAGTCTTCCATGCCGGCACTAGCAAGCGCGATGGCGCGTACTTCACCGCCGGAGGACGAGTGCTGGGCGTGACCTCACGGGCTGCAGACTTAAAAACCGCAGTGGATCGGGTCTACGCTGCGACCGCGAAGATTGGATTTGAAGGGGCACATTACCGCACCGACATCGCTGGCAGAGCGTTGAAGAAATAGTGTTTCCGGTTTCTCGTTTCTGGTTTCAAATTCACTCTGAATTCTAGAATTCACTAGGGGACATTCATGAGCACAAAGCCTCGGGTTTCGATTGTGATGGGAAGCGACTCTGATCTCGACATCATGCGCGAGTCGGCGAAAGCGTTGGAAGAGTTCGGAATAGAGTACGAGATCGACGTCACTTCGGCGCACCGGTCTCCCGAACGAACTGCAGAATTCGCACGCAAAGCTGCGGCCCGCGGGGTCCGCGTGATCATCGCCGGCGCTGGGGGAGCGGCGCATTTGGCGGGCGTGATTGCCGCCCACACTACGCTACCGGTTATTGGCGTACCCATCCCGTCCACTTCGCTGCAGGGTATGGATTCGCTGCTCGCGACGGTGCAGATGCCTGCGGGCATTCCGGTCGCGACAGTTGCGATCGGCAAGCCCGGCGCGACCAATGCCGGAATTCTGGCGGCGCAGATTCTGGCGCTTTCCAGCGATCCGCTGGCCAAGAAGCTGGCAGCCCACAAAGAAAAGCTGGCCAACAGCGTGGATGAGAAATCAAGGAAGCTAAAGATTACTCTGGGAGCGTCGTAGGCATTTAAAATCCTAAAGATTCAAAGTCTTGAGATACTCTCGTAGCGGGCCGCCCAGGTCGGAGCGCTTCAGCGCGAACTCGACCGTTGCCTTCAGAAATCCCAGTTTGTCGCCGGTGTCGTGACGTTTGCCTTCGAAAACGTAGCCGTAGATTTTTTCTTTCTTCAGCAACTGTTTGAGCCCATCGGTAAGTTGCAGTTCGCCGCCGGCGCCAGCTTTGATTTCTGACAGGGTTTCAAAAACTGTCGGAGTCAGAATGTAGCGTCCGATGACCGCCAGGTTCGACGGCGCGTCCTCGTGGCGTGGCTTTTCCACCAGGTTTGTTACCTCGTACAACTTCCCGTTCGATCCCGGAACCGGAGTGCCCGCGAGCACGCCATACGCGGAAATGCCCGGGCCCTCGACCACTTGGGTGGCGAGCACGGAACACTGCATCTTGTCGAAGACGTTCATCATTTGCTTCAGGCATGGCACTTCAGAATCGATCACGTCGTCCGCCAGCAGGACAGCGAAAGGCTCGTCGCCAACCAGTTCGCGTGCAGTGAGGACGGCATGGCCCAGGCCGAGCGCCTCTTTCTGGCGCACATACGCGATATGTATTAAGTCCGAAATCTGGCGGACGATTTTCAGCAGGTCAGTCTTGCCGCGTTCCTCCAGCATCTTTTCGAGTTCGTAGCTGACATCGAAGTGGTCTTCGATGGCCTGCTTGCCGCGTCCGGTGATGATGAGGATCTGATCGCAGCCAGCCGCGACCGCCTCTTCAACGCCATACTGAATGATCGGTTTGTCCACCAAGGGCAACATCTCTTTCGGTTGCGCCTTGGTGGCCGGCAGGAACCTGGTGCCCAGGCCCGCGGCAGGAAAAACGGCTTTGCGAACTCGCTTGGTCATTGCTGACTTCCTCGTGGCCGCAGCAATCGAAAACGACTCTGACGGCAGTTGATGATTGTAATCCTGTGGTGAGACTAAAGAGTGGGACTGTCCGCCCCCAGCATGCTCTTGCGGATAATTTTCATAGGCACCGACCCCTGACGCATGAAAGTGTCGTGAAATTCCTGTAGCGTAAATTTGTCGCCCTGGAGTTTCCGGTAATCCTCACGTAGCTTCAGGATCTGGAGCTTGCCCAGATTGTAGTAGAGATAGGTTGGGTCTGAAGTGGCGCGCTTGGCTTCGACCTCGGCCACGGGCGGCACCTGGAAACCTTCTTTCACGAAAAATTCGCGTCCCTGTTCCAGCGTCATTTTGCCGGTGTGCATTTCGATGCCGACGATGAAGCGGCAGTTGCGCAGCAGCGCGTCCAGCAATTGACCCAGCCGGAGCTTGGGATCGTGGTTGCCATAGCCTTCATCGAGCATCATCTGCTCGGTGTAGTGCGCCCAGCCTTCGGCATTGCTGTTGTTGTAGAGCAATTTGCGCGTCTTGGTGGGGGCCGCCTGTACCCAGAGAAACTGCGTGTAGTGTCCGGGATAGACCTCGTGAATGGCCGTGCTCACGATCGTGCCCCGGTTGAATCCCTGCATCCACTGTTCGACTTTTTCCGGCTTCCAGTCAGGCTCGGGTAAGGTCACGTTAAACATGGCTTCCTTGGCCTTGGTTTCATAAGCGCCAGGCGTGTCCATGGAAGCGGTCGACAAGGCGCGCGCGAAGGGAGGCGTCTCCTCGACAATGGGCGGAACTTTCGACGGAATCGTAATGATTTTCTGCTGCTCGATAAAACTCCGCAAGCCGCCAAGCGTGTCGCGGAAGGTCTGCAGCAACTGCTTCGCAGGCGGGTGATCTTTGCGTAGGTCTTCCAGAACCGCCGTAGGACTGCGATGGGGATCGATCTGAGCGGCGACTTCCTTGAACTGTTGCTGGTTGCGCCGCAGGTCCGCGAATCCGATCTCTAGCAGGCGATCGACGGGAATGTCGACCATCTCGTCATACAGCAACTTCTTGCGGAACTTTTCAGGGCCAAGGCGGAAATCGCCGTGGGATGCCGGCAATAAATCATTCCGCATGAAGTCCTGATACTTGCTCAGCGCTTCAGCGGCGGCAGCGTTGCTTGCTTTGAATTCGGCTAGCAACTTCGGGTCCTGCACTGCGCGGAAGGCTTCCGGAACATCATGTTGGAAAAACGCAATGTTATCCGGCATCTGCTGCAGGGCCACCTCCGTGTAGACCCGGGGAGGATTGCTGACGTTCTGCCGCGCTTCTTCCAGCACTCGCGGGATCTCGCGCTCCAGAGAAATCACAGAGCGCAAACGGTCGGCTGGGGGAGCGAAATTCCGGGTCATGAGCAGGAAAATGGCGGAGCCCGGATCATCGATGTAGACGTTGGGGTCCTTCCTCCACATCTGGATGGACTGCAGTTCCTGAAGTCTCGCCTGAATGGAAGAGCTCAGGACCTCAAGGTCGCCGGCCGACTCCTGTGACAATTCATGACTCGCAATCGAGTTGAACAGTTTCTGAAATTTCAGAGCCCCGGCGATTTCCGCGTCCATGGCCGAGTGTGAAAAATCTTCCAGCTTCCCGTCGTACTGATGAAGGCCGGCCTGGGTTCCTGCCGTGGGATGGAATTGAAAATAGAAATCGAAGTAGTTGTCCACCAGCTTGTCGAAGGCGGATTGAGCCGGTGATGACGGTGTCGCGTGCGACATGGAAGAAATGAGAGAGAGTGAGACCACAAGACAGAACGCAGTTGTTAAGAGTTGTTTGAGCATTTTTATTGAAAGAGTCCCGAAGTTTTCTACGCTACGACGGTACGGATGGCAAGGCTTGTGTCGTGGGCGACAATTCTTCCAGCAATCCTCGCAACTGGCCCAGGACTTCCGTCGGAGAAACCGCCTTTGATACGTATTTTAGAGTACCGTCCGGGGCAAACTGCGCGCCGCGCTGCGACGAAACGAACCTTGCCAGCTTTCCCGGATCGATTTCCGCATTCTCACGAAACTTGATGCTGACCAGATCGCGCTTGCGCTCGATGGCCGTTGCGCCCACGCGTGTTGCCAGCAATTTCAGCGTGGCATATTCCAAAAGATTCTGCACCGGGGCCGGTGGGTCTCCGTAACGATCCTGTAATTCGGCGCGAACATCATTCAAACGCGACTCGTTCTCAATTCCGGCCACTCTCTTGTACATGCGCAGCCGCTGATTTTCTTCCGGGATGTACTCCACTGGGATGCGAATATTAAGTCCCAGGTTCAGTTGAGTCTCGGCTTCATCCGCCGGCGCCTCGCCCTTCATCTCGCGGACGGCGCGGTCGAGCATCTGGGTATAAAGTTCGAAACCGACGGCTTCGATGTGTCCACTCTGCTGACCACCTAGCATGTTGCCCGCGCCGCGTAGTTCCAGATCAAGGGCTGCAATCTTGAAGCCCGCGCCCAGGTCGGAAAATTCCTTCAGGGCAGCCAGGCGGCGCCGCGCGATGGGAGTCAGTTCGATCTCGGCCGGCAGCAGGAGATAGGCGTAAGCCCGGCGATTCGAGCGCCCGACGCGCCCGCGCAACTGGTAAAGCTCGGAGAGTCCCAGACGATCGGCGCGGTTAATGAGAATCGTGTTGCAGAGCGGGATATCGAGGCCGTTCTCGATGATGGTTGTCGATACCAGAATGTCAGCTTCGTGATGCATGAACTTGAGCATCACTTTCTCCAACTCGCCTTCCGACATTTGTCCGTGGCCGACAATGATCCGCGAGTGTGGTACCAGCGTTTGAAGCTTGGCGGCGATCTCCCAGATGCTGTCCACGCGATTGTGGACGAAGAACACCTGGCCGCCGCGCTCGAGTTCCTGCTCGATGGCGGATTGGATCAGCTTCTCGTCCCAACTGGCGACTACAGTCTGGATCGCGATGCGATCCTTGGGCGGCGTTTCGATCACGCTCATGTCCCGCAGTCCGACCAGCGACATGTGCAAGGTGCGCGGAATCGGAGTGGCGGACATGGTCAGCACGTCCACCTGCTTGCGCATCTGCTTGAGCCGCTCTTTGTGGCGCACGCCGAAGCGCTGCTCTTCGTCCACCACCAGCAATCCCAGGTCGGCGAACTTCACGTCTTTCGAGATCAGGCGATGTGTGCCGATCAGGATGTCGACTTTGCCGGCTTCCACCTTGTGCAGAATTTCCTTCTGCTGTTTCGGAGAGCGGAAGCGGCTGATCATCTCGATGGTGACGGGAAAAGCCGCGAAGCGCTGCTTGAAAGTTTCAAAGTGCTGAAACGCGAGGACGGTCGTGGGCGCGAGCACGGCCACCTGCTTGTTGTCGCTGATGGCCTTGAAGGCGGCGCGCATGGCGATTTCCGTCTTGCCGTAGCCGACGTCGCCGCAGAGCAGGCGATCCATGGGCTGCGTCGATTCCATATCGCGCTTGACGTCCGCGATTGCGGTTTCCTGGTCGTCGGTCTCGTTGAATTCGAAGGTGTCTTCGAACTCGCGCATCCATTCGTTGTCGGGGGAGAAGGAGTGACCCTCGGCCGTCTTGCGCTCGGCGTAGAGCTTGAGCAGCTCGTCGGTCATGTCCTTCATGGCCTTGCGCACACGAGCTTTGGTCTTGGACCAAGCCGCGGTGCCCAGATGATTCAGTACCGGCTTTGCTCCTTCAGCGGAGCGATATTTCTGAACCAGGTCGAGACGAGTCAGCGGCACATACAGGCGCGCGGCATCAGCGTATTCCAGCAGCATGAATTCCGCGTTGCCGTTGCCCTGGTTAATCTCTTTCAATCCCTGGTACTGCCCGATGCCGTGCTCGACGTGAACGACGTAGTCGCCGACCTGCAAGTCGCGGAAGTCGGAGAGGAAAGCCGACGTCTTCGACTTCTGCCGTTGCGGACGCGTGACGACCGCCTCAGACTCATCGAACAAATCACGCGCGCCGAGGATGGAAAGATTCGCATCGGGAAACGTAACGCCATCGGGGACGTAGGCCTTGGCCAGAGTGGCTGTGAGCAACTCGCCGGAGAAGTAGGAAGTTTCGTCGGCGTAACTTTCTCCGCTACGCGTCCTGCTTCCCAGGCGAAAAGACACGGCGTACTCGCTGAAAATATCGGCCAGCCGTTCGACTTCGCCGGTGTTGGGGACGGCGATCAGCACTCGCTTGCTGTCCGCGATCAGCTTCTTCACTTCCTCAAGCATGGTTGGAACTGAGCCGTGGAAGCGGGGTGTGGGCTGAGTGTGAAATGAAATGGCTGCAGCGGAATCGTCACTGCGTTCGATGTCCAGATGCTCGACATCGGCTCCGGGCAAGCTGGAAAGTTTCTGCCACCACTCTTCCGGAGGGAAATACAGGTCAGCGGGTCGAACCAGGTTGCCCACGCCGCTGCTCTCGTGCGCCTGCTCGATTCGCGACCAGACGTGATCGAACTCCGCTTTTGAGCACTTCCGATTCGTCGGTCAATACCAGGGCGCGCGGCAGTAAATCGAAAATCGTTTGATTGGCGCCAGCCACGGGTGCGTAAAACTCCCATCCCGGAAACACGGTCACGCCGCCGGAGCGCACTGCCTGCTCGATGATCTCTTCGTTCCCAGTGATGCGCTTACCGGAAAGACGGGCATGCACTGCGCCTAAGAGTTCTTCGCTGACCGGAGTTTCCGTGAGCGGCAGCAGCAAAGCTTCATCGACGGAATTCGAAGAACGTTGGGTGGCAGGATCAAACTTTCGTATGGATTCGACTTCGTCACCAAAACACTCGATACGCACCGGTCGTTCCGCTTCCGGCGAGTAGACATCGAGAATGCCGCCGCGCAACGCGTATTCGCCCGGCATTTCCACGACGTCGGTGGAGTGATAGCCGACAGTGTTCAGGTGAGGAAGCAGTGTGTCGATGTTCAGAGTATCGCTACGGCGAACGCTTCGGGCCAGGTCGGCATAATACTCGGCCGATCGAAGACGCAGCGCAGTGGCCGCAATGGGCGAGACGACGAAAGACGCTGCTCCGGTCGCGATCTTCCACAACGCGACCGCCCGCTCCTCCTGGATCTCCGGGTGCGGGGACAGATTCTGGTAGGGCAGCACATCGTGGTTGGGAAGCGAAACCACCGAGTCGGGATTGGCCGCTCCTGTCAACTCACAGAAAGCTTGCAATACCGGAACCATGTCTTCTGCGGCGCTATTGTCGGCAACTACGACAACCAGAGGACGCCCGGCCGCTTTCTGCAGCAGGACTAGAAGCAAAGCTTTGGCAGTGGGAATCAGTCCGGAGACACGAATCCGCCCCGTGCCCTCTTTCAGATGGGAGGCCACACGCGAAAAGGCCGGCAACTTTTCCACGTCCGTGAAGAGATCACGAACGAAGGGGAGAACCATGCACCTTGATTTTAACAGGGCGGGGGACAATGTGGGCGCGAGCGTCCCGCTCGTGCATTCCCGAAAATCATCACAGACTACGTGGGGACAGCCGCCCTCGGCTGTCCGGCGGAGCGAAGCTTCGCATATGTTTCACGTTGGGAAGAATCTGTCGAGCTTCGCTCGACTAGGACAGCCGAGGGCGGCTGTCCCCACGTGGCAGGTGGCGCTGCCGCACGAGCGAGGACGCTCGCGCCTACATTTAAGACGTGCCTCGCAACAATGGCCGGGTCAGGCAGGTCGGGCCGCCGCCGCCGTTGACGCAGAGTTCAGAGCCGGGGAAAGTTCGGACATCAAATCCCGCCTGGCGAAGTTTCTGGTTGGTCTTTTGATTTTCTTCCAGAGCCAGCAGGCGCTTGTCGCCCAGAGACAGCACATTGCAAGCCAGCGTGTCGCGCTCGGAGTATTCGATCTCAATGAACCGGTAGCCGCGCGATTGCAGCAGTTCGACTGTCTCAACCGCCAGCCAGGGTAGATCGACGAGTGCAGTCTTTTCGTCGAGCAGGCTCATTAGCGACATGAGATGTAAACAGGCCGAAGGACCGGTTCCGTGCGGCAAAGGCGCCGACAACACTTCAACCCCATGCGGCCGCAGCAGCGCTCGCATTTGCTGGATTCCCGCCGGATTCGTGCGATAACCGTGCCCGATGAGTAGAGTTTTGGAATCGAGCCAGACCATGTCACCGGCTTCAGTTTTTCCCGGCGGCTGAATTTGTCCCAACGTCGGTATGCCAACCCCGCGACAGAATTCGACATGACGCTGTGCCTCCGGAATGCGATTCAGTTTGCCGGGATGGAGGCCAATGAGGCCGTGGTCGGAAGCCAGAGATGGATCGTGGGTGTAGACGGCATCAAGTGAAAGGTCAGAAGCAGCCGTCAAATTGAGCACTTCGGCGCCAGAGGATTCAAGGTGGCGGCAAAGTTCGTCATGCTGCGTCTGCGCGATCGCGAAATTCGGCGGATGAAAGAAGCCAAACTCCTGCCAGCGATCGGCGTTGGCCTGCCGATCCCAACCCGCCGCACGCGGCGAGCACACCAATACTCGCTCCAGACGTCCGACCATGGAATGGCCATTGAACCCGTGGCCCTTGACCGCCGGACTCTGCAATTCTGCTGGGCTCTTCAAAGATTGCGACCGCCTTCCCGTTCTGCAATCTAAACAGGTCTTATGGCAAAAGCAATCTGGGAAGGCGTGACTCTTGCGGAGTCGAACAAAACGGTCGAAGTGGAAGGCAATCAGTACTTCCCACCCGATGCGGTCAAAACCGAATATTTCAAACCGAGTGTGACCCACACGGTGTGTCCGTGGAAGGGCACGGCGAGTTATTACGATGTCGAGGTCGGCGGCAAGAACAACCACGATGCGGCATGGTTTTATACCGAGCCGAAGCCGGCAGCGAAACAGATCAAGGGATATGTGGCGTTCTGGAAGGGAGTGAAGGTGGAGATGTAAGAACTCCTGCCGAGCTTTGCTCGACGCGACCGGGTCCCTTCGACTTCGCTCAGGGCAGGCTCCGACCCGGTCCCACAAGGCTCGTCCCGCTTTAGAAATCCAGGTGGAATCGGAACCCCGGTGCCAGCACCGGGCCGCGGTCGCGATTATAGCCGGGATTGTTTACGTGCTGCAGATCTGCGCCGGCAAAAATTCCCCGCCATACGTGCGCGTTGTAGTAACACTCCACGATATTTTCGCGGCCGTAGTTTAGAGCGCCATCGCCGATTAGAAAGCCCAGGCCTCCAAGCGCCAGATATTTCTGATGGTCCGCCGATATGCCGTTCGATACGAACACGCCGCCCAGCTTGTCGAGGCCGCGACGCCATGAATTTCCCGCCAGGTCGGCGCCGACCTCGATCGTCTGATCGACTTCCGTATAGGCATAGGACTCGTGCTGTCCTTCGTTCCATCCCCACCGCGCGAAGCCGCGCATGTGATGAGCGAGTTCCTGCTCCAGGTTCACGCCGAAGCCGTACTTCACGGTGGATTGCAAAGGATGAGCGCGGATTTCCGGACGTGGCGTCTTGCCCGCAAGAAAATCGTTGATTGCTTGACGGTAGACGCCCATGTTGGCGTGGTTCACAAACGACAGCAGGCGGACCGTGGTCGTCCGATTCGCAACCAGGCGAGGGTGAAGTTCGAGTTCGTAGTTCTCCGCGCGGGCGCGTCGAAGGTTCCAATCCAGGTCCGGACCATTCGCCACTTTCGGCATCAGCGATTCGCCGAATCGAAAAGCCCAGTTGCGGTCGTGATATTCCGCAATGACGCCGACGGTGTAGCCGCGCGTGTCGGCCGCGTAGTCATAGGCGCCGTTGTTGTCGACGGTCCAGTTCATGAACTGGGAATGACTGTCGCTGCCACTGTCGTTAAGGTCAAAAAAGTCAGCCATCCCAAACTTGCCCGCGCGCACTTCCAGGCGACGAACCGGCAGGCTGGTTGCCAGGGCAAAAGGTCCGCGCTCGCTTTCTACAGTTTCTGAGCTGAGCGGAATGATCTGGCGAACCATGGCCCGCGCCAGATATGGACTCGGGCCGAGCTCAGGATTGCGTACCACATCGACGTTTACAAACCCGGCAAGGCCCAGAGCGTCGCTTAGCCCGCCGCCGGCGGCGCTCTCTGCATCGGCAAAGACCTCAGTATTCCGTGCAAGCTGGTAACCGAGAAAAATTGTGGCTACGTTGGAGGTAGCGTGCTCGGCCGTTGACCGAAAGCTGTTGCGCCCGCTGTAGGCAGCGTCAAACGACGGATGCCACTGGAAAATGATGTTGTCCTGGCCGGAAACCCAGTAACGGGAAGTCTGCGAGTGCGGGAAAAGTGTTACAGAGGGATCGTCAGGCGTATCGGTCTGTACTTGTCCCTGCGAAAGGGGGATGAACGCGAACGAAATCAGGGCGCATAATCTGGCCCATGTGATCAAATTCCCGACGAACTGGTGCAACTTCTTTGTCACTTGTGATCCGTAACTTGAGTTTGCGCGCCTGTGAAGCTGTCGAATTATACACGAGGCATTAACTATAGTTAACGTCGAGGCAAGGGAAGGGCAGTTTTTAAAACCAGAGCAGAAAAGCAAAAAAGACAGCCCGGAGCCCCCCGAGACTGTCCTTAGGCTCTCCCGGTTAGAAGAGCATGTCAATGCTGTGAAGATAATTCGGACATGTTTCAGGAGTATTGCGAACATATGAATATCCGGTAAATTCATGTTTAGCCGGCTTGCGGTATAAAACCCGCGGAGCTTCCGCAGAGGCCCGCAGCTCCTGGCTGCTATATTTAGAGGTCTCACGAGACTGTATCCATGGCCCGTAGAGTTGAAGCCTCACGCAAATTGCAGAAGCGCGCCGAGCAGGTGATTCCCGGCGGCGTGAATTCTCCAGTGCGCGCCTTTGGTTCGGTTGGGGGCGATCCGCCCTTCATCGTTCGCGGGCAAGGCTCCCATCTCTGGGATGCGGATGAAAATAAATACATCGACTACGTCGGGTCCTGGGGACCGCTGATTCTCGGACACGCCGCGCCCGGCATCCCGGAAGCAATCAGTGCCGCCGCAAAACACGGAACCAGCTTCGGGGCTTCCACCGCCGCCGAGGCTGATCTGGCTGAAATTGTGATCTCGGCGTTTCCGCACGTGGAGAAAGTCCGCTTCGTCAGCTCGGGCACGGAAGCCACGATGTCAGCCATCCGACTGGCTCGCGCTTACACCAATCGCAAATACATTGTGAAGTTCGAAGGCTGTTACCACGGCCACGCAGACGCCTTGCTGGTGAAGGCGGGATCGGGTGTGGCCACTTTGGGTATCCCCGGATCGGCGGGCGTGCCGGAAGAATTCACACAACTGACGCTGGCCCTTCCGTTCAACGATGTGGACGCACTCGAGGCGGCTTTCAGAAAGTTCCCTCAACAGATTGCCTGCGTAATCGTGGAACCGGTCGTCGGCAACATGGGATGCGTGCCGCCGAATCCGATGTATCTGGATGCACTGCGCGAGATCACCGATCGCGACAAGTGTGTCCTGATTTTCGACGAAGTGATGACCGGGTTCCGGCTGGCCTTCGGCGGAGCCCAGGAACGTTATGGAATTTTGCCGGACCTGACCACGTTCGGGAAGATCATCGGCGGCGGGCTGCCCGTGGGTGCGTATGGCGGGCCAGTAGAAATCATGAACATGGTCGCGCCGCTCGGTCCGGTCTATCAGGCGGGCACGCTTTCCGGAAATCCGCTGGCCATGGCCGCTGGCATCGCGACCCTGCGCTACCTGCGCAGCAACAAGAGCACGGTCTATACTGGCTTGGAGCTACGGGCTGCGGAGTTGACCGAAGGCGTTCTCGCAGCCGCCAAAGACGCAGGTGTGCCGCTCTGCTGCAATCGTGTCGGGTCGATGTTTACCTGGTTTTTTACGGACGGCCCGGTCACCGATTGGACCTCGGCTGCCAAGTGCGACACCAAGGCCTTCGCCCGGTTTTTCCATGCCATGCTGGACCACGGGGTATACCTGCCTCCCTCTCAGTTCGAAGCGGCTTTCCTGAGTACAGCCCACACCGAAAAAGACATACATCACACCATCGCAGCCGCAAAACAGGCGTTCGCCCACTGAGGACCGGGAACTAAGATCTGACAAGTGCTTTTTGCATCATCGCGGGAACCGTCACAAACTCATACCCTTCCGCCTTGTACCGGGAAATCAATCGATCGGTGGCAGTAATCGTGAAGGAACGATCAGCGCCAAACTCACGATGCCCCCCGTCGTGCAGCAGGATTACATCGCCGCCTCGCACCTGGCTCGTTACTCTGTGTTCGATGTGCTCAACCGATGAAGCATTCCAGTCGTAGCCGGTCACATTCCACATGACGGGGTCGAGCTTCATTTGCCGGGCGATGCGCAACACTGCGGGGCGCCGTCCGCCAAACGGCGGACGAAAAAGATTGGAATGTTCTCCGACTGCATCGGTCAAAGCGCGCTCACAATTTTCAAGCTGCGTTCTGAGTTCTCGCCCACTTTTGAAGATCAGCAAGGGATGAGTAAATGTGTGGTTCCCGATCACGTGTCCGGCTTTCACCAGTTCACGAACAATGTCGGGACGTTGCTCTACGTAGCGGCCGATGAGGAAAAATGTGGCGTGAACATTGTGCCGGGCCAGGACCTCCAGCAGGCGCTGAGTATGCGGATCGTTCGGGCCATCGTCGTAAGTGAGCGCCAGTTGTTTCGATCCGCGGGCCAGTCCGGTCAACGTGCGGCCGAACCACTGCCCGGTTGGCGCCATAGACTGATAGCCTGCGGCAGAAGCAGCAGCGACAGCAGCGGCAGCGGCGATGGCGCGGTACATGCTGACCGCGATTGTAAATGCATTTCAGATTCGAGATTTCAGATTGCAGATTTGTTACCCGCTTTGGGATTGCGATCATCAATCTGAAGTCTGCAATCTGAAATTTCCTCCTGTTAACTCTTTCCACAATTGCCTCGTGACTCGAACCAAGATATGCTGCAAACGAATCCCGATTTTCTCTGAACCGTGTTCCGGTAAACCATGGCCAATCTTTTTGAGCTGCCTCGCTATATCGCTGTCGAAGGCCCGATAAGGGTTGGGAAGAGCACGCTGGCGCGAATTCTGGCCGAGCGCCTCAACGCACAGCAGGTCATGGAATCGGAGGACAATCCTTTCCTCGGCGCCTTCTACAAGGGAGAGCCTGGGGCGGGCTTCCAGGCGCAGTTCGCGTTTATGATCCGACGCTTCGAGCAACTTCGTGCCCTCGACTTGGGCCCCCGCTCACAGAAAACCGTGGTCACCGATTTCGTCTTCGAAAAAGACAAGGTTTTCGCCTGCCTCAACCTTACCGATCAGGAACTGGAAATCTATAACCGCTACTACAACCATTTCCGCGAGCAACTGCCCACGCCGGATCTCGTCATCTACCTGCAAGCCACGCCCGAAGTGCTGAAAAAGCGCCTGAAAAAGAAAAACGCTCCGGGAGAGAAAGCGATCAACGAAGACTATCTGGAAGAAGTGATCAAAGCTTACGAACACTTTTTCTTCCACTACACTTCATCGGATCTGCTGATCGTGAACACCTCGGAGATTGACTTCGTGGAGCGTAATCAGGATTTGCAGGAATTGCTGCGAAAAGTTTCGGCGCCCATCAAGGGCACGCAGTACTTCTTGCCGTTGGGATCACAGGAAGCGGCTAGCGCCTGATCAGTTTTCCGACTCCTCCTTTTCCTCAATAGGCTCAACGACTTACGGGAGTAACGACAGCGAAGGAAAACGGTAATCGACCAATCAGCAATACCTGATCTAAAATAGCTGCCGTTGCATCCAAGATGTAGACAGGCTCTATCCGCCGGGTTTGCGGAGGGGCACTGGAGGACATCGTGAGTCTCGTTCCAATTGGCGAACCTCGCCGCAAGATTACTGTCGCTTCTCTCCGCGAAAAGAAACTCCGCCACGAACCTATTACCTGTCTTACCGCCTACGACTATTCATCGGCACGTTTGGTCGACGAGGCAGGTGTCGACATTGTTCTGGTCGGCGATTCTCTGGCCCAGACCATGCTGGGCTACGACAACACGCTTTCGGTCACGCTCGACGAAATGCTGCACCACACTCGCGCGGCGCATCGTGGCGTGAAGCATGCACTCCTGATGGGCGACATGCCTTTCGGGTCGTATCAATCCGACGCCAGCGACGCGGTGCGAAACGCCGCGCGTTTTGTGAAAGAGGCCGGGGCGGAAGTGGTGAAGATTGAAGGCGGGGAGAAACGTGCAGACCTGATCCGCCGCATCATTGACGCCGAGATTCCCGTCGCCGGCCACATCGGCCTGACGCCCCAATCGGTGAACGTGATGGGCGGCTACAAGGTGCAGGGCAAAGACCTCGGCGGAGTCGAGCAACTCATGCGCGATGCCGTCGCGCTCGATCGCGCAGGAGTGGCCTGTATTTATCTCGAAGGCATTCCAAGAGAAGTTGCGGCGATGATCACTGCTGAAGTAAAGACTCCGACGATCGGAATCGGCGCCGGGCCGGATTGCGATGGACAGGTGCTGGTCTTCCACGATCTCCTGAATCTGAGCTTTGGGCATCCTGCCAAGTTCGTGCGGCAGTACGCGGACGTAGGCTCCGCAATCACCGGCGCGGTGCAGGCTTTCCGTGCGGACGTAACCTCAGGCCAGTATCCTTCCGACGAAGAGTCATACCATCTGCCGAAAGAGACGCGTGCGGCTTTGGAGACTGTGCTCGAGCGCAAGCGGGCGATGAGGCGCTAGAGCAGAATGAGAAAGTTGGTCTTCGTTTTTGTTACGGCAGCTTTGGCCGTACTGGTTTCCTGTACTGCCGCTCCCCAAACTGATGCTGCCGCCCTGGAGGCCAGCGCCAGGTCGCGTATCCTGGCCATCCCGCGGATCACCGATGAGCAGAACCGCAGCCTGGCGAAGACAAAAAGCTGGCGCAATCCCTACCTGATCGTACGAGCTGACGGTGTTGCGCTGCTCGACCCCGACGATCATCTGGAACGCATTGTGAAGCCGGAAGAATTGACCCAGACGCTGGGTAATTTGCCACCGTCAGCGTGGCCCTACGGACGCGTCGTCGCGGTGACCGAAAATGGCGTGCGAAGCTCCGCAGACGACAATGTCAAGATTCGCAAGAACCGCGCCGTCGTGGCTGGAACGCTGGAGAGCCTCCACGTACTCATTAACTGGATTCCGTCGGCATAAGAATAGCCTCGCCATCCGCACATGGAAATCTGCAACAGCATTGCCGACATACGCGTTGCTCGCCGCGCAGCGCGCAGGGATGGCAAAACCGTGGGTCTGGTTCCCACCATGGGCGCGCTCCACGAAGGCCATCTCGCGCTAGTGCGTGTAGCCAAGGCGCAGTGCGATCTGGTGGTGGTCTCGATCTTTGTCAATCCTATTCAGTTCGGCCCCAACGAAGACCTGGCCAAGTATCCGCGCGATTTTGAACGTGATCGTGAGTTGCTTCAGCAGGAAGGCGTAAATTTCATTTTTGCACCAAGCGTGGACGAAATGTACCCCGTGGGCGCCGTTACCTACGTGACGGTCGAAAGTTTGAGTGACAAGCTATGCGGACGATCCCGTCCCGGCCATTTTCGCGGCGTGACCACCGTCGTCTCGAAGCTCTTCAACATCATCGAGCCGGACCGAGCCTTCTTCGGACAGAAAGACGCTGCCCAGTCAACGATCATCCGCCGCATGGTGCGCGATCTGAACATTCCGGTGCAGGTCGTGATTTGTCCTATCGTGCGCGAGCCCGATGGTCTGGCGATGAGTTCGCGCAATGCCTATCTGGACTCTCAGCAGCGAGAATCGGCCCTGACGCTCTATCGGTCACTTATGACGGTGCAAGAGCTCTTCGATCAGGGGGAAAGCAGGGTGGAGGTGCTGATCGAGGCCGGGAAGCAGGCGTTCGAACAGGAGCCCTCGGTGCGCTTGGACTACTTCGAGATCGTGGATCCCGACACGCTCGATCCAGTTGACGATCTTTCGCGTGGCGGGCTGGTGGCGGTGGCAGCGTTCGTGGGCAAAGCGCGTTTGATCGACAATATTTTCCTGATACAGACCACGGTTTGATGTAGGCGCGAGGCGCTCGCGCCTACCAATCAGGCGGGCCTACGCTGTTCACTTCGAGACATATCTGTTTCCCGCGATGATGTAGCGCAGCGGATGGTCTGCGGCTTTGGTGATGCCGATGCGCGGCGTGACCTCGATGCGATGCGGGTGAAAACCGTCGTCGGTGATGAAGAGATCAGACTTTTTGCTGGTCAGGTCCTTTTCGTTATCGCGTTCACGCGTGATGCCAAAGGCTTCGGCCAGGCGTCCGGGGCCGCTCGTCAACTTTCGCAGGTCCGTCGTGTCATCCAGCTCGATGTCTCGCCCTAACGCCATCTGCTCGATTCCGGATATTGGTTCGAGTGCGCGGAACAGCACGCCTCCTGCTTGTCCATCAGGCAGGCAAGAGACGTTGAAACAATAATGATTGCCATAGATGAAATAAACGTACGTGAGGCCAGGTGGGCCGAAGAGCACGAAGTTGCGAGCAGTGCGTCCACTGGCAGAATGCGCGGCAGGATCATTCTGTCCGAGATAGGCTTCCACTTCCACGATTCGGGCGGTGAGCAGCTTTCGTTGCTGTCGCCGCACCAGGACCTTGCCTAACAGATCCCGGCTTACAGCGCGGGGGTCGCGCGCATAAAAATCTTTGGGCAACGGCACCAACGTTGATGAACTTCGGTTCTTGGCTATCCTCATTGGCTCACCGCATAATATTGCCACGGGTCGCAATCCTGAAGGAGGATTCATGTTGGGGAGATTGCTCAAGTTTGTTTTCTTAATGACGTTGATGGGGTTGGCCGCTAGCGCACAAACCATTCCCGCCGGCACCAGGTTGACCGTGCGCGTGGGGTCAGAGATCAGTTCGGGAACAGCCAAGGCCGGTGACAGGTTTGACGCGACACTGGCCCACTCGTTGGTAGTCAATGGCAAGACGCTGGCTCGGGCGGGCGCGCCAGTAAGAGGCAAAGTGACTTCCGCTAAGTCGAGCGGACGGCTGCACGCCCCCGGAGAACTGACTGTGCGCCTGACCAGCGTCCAGGTCAACGGACGGATGGTTCCTGTCTCGACCTCCTCCTATTCCGCCAAAGGCAAGAGCCATACCAAGAGCAATGCCATGAAAATCGGTGGCGGCGCCGCGGCCGGAGCGCTGATCGGGGGCCTGGTCGGCGGCGGCAAAGGGGCCGGCATCGGCGCGCTGGCCGGCGGAGGTGCAGGAACCGGCGTAGCGGCCGCAACCGGCAAAGAAGAGGCAGTCGTGCCCGCGGAAGCGGCTTTGACGTTTACGACGCGCTAATTAGGACCAATGTAGGCGCGAGCGAGACGCTCGCGCCCACATTCTGGCTGCCCTACGCTGCGCCCTTGATGACGCCTTTCAGGTACGTCAGCACCTCTTCCGCGTGTCCTTCAGGCTTTACTTTGTGGAAGATGTGCTTGATCTTGCCGTCCGGACCGATGATGAAAGTGGTGCGCGCCACTCCCATCACCTTCTTTCCGTACATGTTCTTTTCCTTGATTACGTCGTAGGCATTGCAGACTTTCTTGTCGGCATCGCCCAGCAGGGTGAACGGCAGGCTGAACTTTTCCTCGAATTTCTTCTGGGCTTTCGGCGTGTCGGGAGAGATTCCCAGCAGCACGGCGCCGGTATTTTGCATCTTTCTATAAGAATCTCGAAATTCGCAGGCCTCGATGGTGCACCCGGGAGTGTCGGCGCGGGGATAGAAAAACAGCACTACATACTTTCCGCGATAAGCTTTGAGCGAAACTTCTTCCGCATTCTGGTCAGGCAAAGTAAAGTCAGGGGCTTTATCATTGATATCGATAGCCATGGCAGTGTCTCCTGTTTCTCGAAAACTTGGTTCTTCCAAGCTTGGTGCCACCAAGTTATATCGCACCGCACGGCGGGCCGTCATCCTGACGGGATTAGCCGCCGCCCTCGTTCAATCGCTCCCGGCGCAGTCTGCAGCCCCTAAGAAAGCGATCAAGGGACCACGCGCTTTGGGAGTGGTGCAGTTGTTGCCCAACGGAAAAGCTCGCCTGATTCCCGTCACCATCTTGTGGGACGGCGAATTTTACGACGCCAGCGCCTATAAGGCCGCACCGGTGCCCATGGCGCTCGAAAGTGGCACGGTATATGAGGGCATCCGCACTGGAGTTTCTCAGGGATTGTTCACTGTGACCTCAGCGCTGCACGGCAACAACACCTGGCTGGGAGATGGAACCTGGCAAACTGCCAGCACGATTGCGGCGGCGAAAGAGGCTGCAGCGAAAAAAAGGGCGGTTATGTCGGCGCCCGCACCCGAACCGCCTGAGGGCCCGCCGGTGCTGAGGCGAGCCAGTCCGAAACCCAAGTCGGGGGACGATTCATCCGCGGGGTCTGCTCCTTCTGGCCCAACCTCTTCGCCTTCGTCCAGTTCGACGCCTGCTGCATCATCGTCCGCTCCGGAACCGGGGGCAGATTCCAATCGTCCCGTTCTGAAGCGGCCAGCCACGGACACATCCCCTGCCGCGTCGACTCCGTCGTCAGAACCCGACGGAGATCCCGATCGTCCTGTGCTGAAGCGCCCCGCATCGGAAACCGCCCCAGCCGCATCCACGCCTTCGCCCGCGGTTTCAGAAGCTCAGGCCGAGGCAGATCCGGATCGGCCCACGCTCAAGCGAGGCGCGCCGACTGCGGAGGAGTTGAAAAAACGCAACGCCGCGGCTTCGGCGTTTGCGAAGTCGGGAAAGGGCGTTGCGCCCAAATCATCGACTCCTGCGGTGGTGGCGTTCGCGCCCAGCGCCGCCCAGCTTATCCCCGCGATCTCGGACGCTGCCGGTCCCGATCCGCGTCCCTATGCCTACAGCCTGAAGCCTGAAGAAGAACTGAAGTTGCGGAAGAAAATTCTGCTGCTCGCGGCGGACGAAGTGCAGGCGTGGGCCGCGCAACCAGAGTCAGCCGGATCGAAACCCGCCGCGCGGACGTCCAGCAAAGCCACCAAAGCAAGACCGCCTCAGCCCAGCTTTGAAGACGTGCAGTTGCACGCGTTCGATCTCTCCAACAGCAACGAGCCGATCGTGGTGATGACGGCAACGGCACGGATGCCGGTACGTCCGAATACGACATCCGACCTGCAATACGTTATCACTCTGGTCGCCCGTGACGACATGTACGGCGAAGTGCACAAGGTTTTCGCCAGCGTGACAGATAACCATCATTTCGATGTTCTGTCGCGGCTGGAACTCATCGACGCCGTAGACGCCGACGGCGACGGACGCGGCGAACTACTCTTCCGCCAGGTTTCTGACGGGGGCAGTGCGTTTGTGTTGTATCGAGTGATCGGCGACCGGCTGTGGCCGCTGTTCCAGGGAACCCCAGGGCTGTAAGAAAAAATAGAGGACGAGCGTCCCCGCCCGTCTATTTCTGCGTCATCACCAGCTCGCCATTCTCAACCTTCATGCCTCCGACATTGTCGGGCAGCTTCAAGCGGTCTTTCTGTTCGGAGAGCTTCTTCTGCAAGGCATCGTTCACCAGTGACACGGGAACGTTCAAATCGCCAACCTTGAACTCAGTAGGATCGAAAGTTGCGTAACCATCTTTGGAACCGAGATGTCCCGCGAGTGTTACCCAAACATCCTTGCCTGCGATCTGAGTAAGAAACTGGCCGTGAGCGACGTCGCCGTCGAAACTTACCTGGTAGTCCTTGACTTCGGGCTGACCCGCTGCGACTGCAGCCTCAGGAGAGGCCATGCCCGATATGGCTTGTGAAGCAGCAGCCATCGGAATCTGTCCCGCGGCTTGCGCTATGGCCGCGCTGACCTCGTCCGAATTGATGCGAACTTCAGCCGGAGCCTGACCCACCGTTTTAGGCTGATCCAAATGCTGAATTTTCTCCTGAAAGGATTGTGCGTTGACGGCGGCGGTCGCAGCCGGCTGCGGTACAGCCACCGGCGCAGGTTTCTTCAGCACAAGGAACAGCGCAATCACCGACGTGAGCAGAGTAGCCACGCTGATGATGCGGTCAAGTTTCCATTTCTTCATGGCACACCTCGGACTCGCTATCACTATGTTACCGAGGTAGTGGCAGAAGACTCACATGACGGAAGGTACTGACCGCGTGGTTACTTAAGGCGAGTGTGTGGGACCGGGTCGGAGACCCGGTCCCACACATCCGTGATGGCTTCTACTCCAGCTTCTTGGTCAGCAACTCATTCACCATCTGGGGATTGGCCTGACCCTTCGAAGCTTTCATCACCTGGCCGACAAAGAAGCCCACCACTGTCTTCTTACCGGCCCTGTACTGCTCAACCTGCTTGGGATTGGCCGCGATGATCTCATCAATAATCTTCTCCAGCGCCGAAGTATCGCGGGACTGTTCCGGACGGCCCTCCTCTTCATAGACAGCGGAGAAATCTTTTCCGCGCTCGAAGGCCAGATCGTAAAGATCTTTGAGCATCTTGCCAGAGATGGCGCCGCTCTCCACCAGGTCGGCCGATGCCGCCACACCCTGCATCGAGATCGGCGACTGCTCGATTTCCAGTCCCTTGGCTTTGAGGCGTCCCATCAACTCGCTCTGCACCAGGTTGGCGACGCGCTTCGGACTCTTCGCCGCTTTGGCTGCTGCTTCGAACTGGTCGGCAAGAGCCTTGGTCAGCGTGAGCACCTGCGCATCCTGCTCAGTGATGCCGTAGTCCGCAACCATGCGCTTGCGCCGGGCTTCAGGAAGTTCGGGTAGCGTGTCGCGAATTTCTTTCTGCCATCTCGCGTCGACGACCAGCGGAAGCAAGTCGGGCTCAGGGAAATAACGGTAGTCGTGCGCCTGCTCCTTTGAGCGCATGCCGTACGTCTTGCCCTCGGCAGAGTTGTAAAGACGTGTTTCCTGCGTGATCTTGCCCCCGGATTCAATCACGCCAACCTGCCGCTCAATTTCGTACTCCAAAGCCTCACGGATGAAGCGGAACGAGTTGACGTTTTTCACTTCCGTCTTGGTGCCGAACTCTTTCTGTCCGCGCGGCCGCACACTGATGTTGCCGTCGCAGCGCAGGGACCCTTCCTCCATGTTGCAATCGCTGACTGCGGTGTAGAGGATGATCTCCTTCAGCCGCGTGAGGTATTCGTAGGCTTCGTCCGGAGAAGCAATGTCCGGCTCGCTGACGATTTCAATCAGCGGCATCCCGCTGCGGTTCAGATCAACCCCGGTTGTCTCGGATGAGTTGGCAAAGCCTTCATGCAGGCTCTTACCCGCGTCTTCTTCCAGGTGCACCCGGGTAATGCCGATCTTCTTGGTTCCGTTGGCAGTTTTGATTTCGATAAAGCCATGTTCGGACAGCGGCTTGTCGTACTGCGAAACCTGATAGCCCTTGGGCAGGTCGGGATAAAAATAATTCTTGCGGGCAAAAATCGAAGTCTCGTTGATACGGCAGTTCAGAGCCATGGCCGCCAGCACCGCGAACTCCACAGCCTTGCGATTCAAAACCGGCAAAGCTCCCGGGAGGCCGAGACACACAGGACAAACGTTAGTGTTGGGTGGATCGCCGAAGTGAGTCGAGCAGGAGCAGAAAATCTTGGTCGCAGTCAGAAGCTGGACGTGTACCTCCAGCCCGATGACTGGCTCATACTTCGACGCCGCCGCTATGGAAACTTCAGGTGTGGCAACCATAATCCACCATTATAAATGCAGCGCAAGTGTAGGGGGGCGCGCTCGCGCCCGCCGCCTTTGAAGTTGGTTTTGATTTGGCGTCTGTTTTCCACGGCCCAGAAAAGTTGGAGTTTCGAACAAGTCCAAGTCAAAAGCGGCGGGCGAGGGCGCCCGCCCTACACATTTGCTACTAGTGAGACGGCGCGCTCAGGTACTTCTCCAGCGGAATTTCAAAATACATCAACTCGTTGCCCTTGGCATCGCGCACGCCAGTAAGGTAGAGGTGCGCACCAGCCAAAGGCGTTGATAGGTCAGAAACGTCGAAGAACAAAAATCCTGATTGCGTACTGTGCGGCTCGACTGCTTTCGCGACAAACTGAGCGTTTTGTATTTCCTCAAGCGCCTGCTTGCTCAGCCCGCCTTTGACTTTCTTGGTGGGAAACGGAATCGGATACTTGTTGGTATTGGCCGAAGGACGGGTCAGTCTCCGCGCAATGTCATCCTCATTCGCGGGAGCGAGCTTGGCGCGGTTCACCGTCACCAATTGTGCCTTCATGCCCGACAACTCAACCGGCTGGTTGCCGTCGTTGGTGACAATCACAAAAATGGGCATGAATCCGATTTCACTGTAGCGAACCGAAAAAATAGTCGTCTTTTCCGCCAGATCGTAGGGATCAACGCCGACCGCGACGGCTTCCATGGGATGCTCATCATGTGCCGGATAGCTCTTTGCCGGCTGCGCCTGCGGCATGACGAACTCCTTCGCCGCCAGGCACAACAACGGGACCAGCGCGATGGTGGCTATCGCCGCAACCCGAACTCTAAATTTGCTAAAAGTCCCGCACGACATGATTGTTGATTATAGGATGCGCCCGCCCAGCGTAATGGTGCCTTGCCCGGTGCGCGTTGCAGTTAGAATGTGTTTTCTTCATGTACTTGCTCTACAGCGCGCTGATGGCCACAGGCCTTTTATTAAGCCTGCCCTATTGGATGTTAGCCAGACGGCACGGCAGGTGGCGCGAAGGCCTGGGCGAGCGACTTGGCAGAGTTCCGGCACGGCTGCAGGTCCAGTCGACGCCGACAATCTGGGTCCACGCAGTTTCAGTCGGCGAAGTTCTTGCCGTGAGTGAGCTCGTAAGGAAGTTAAGGGAACGCTTCCCAGGATATCGAGTCGTGGTTTCGACCACGACGGCGACAGGCCAGAAACTGGCCAAGAAACATTTTGGAGACGACAGCGTCTTCTACTTCCCCCTGGACTTAGCATCCGCCATTCGGCCGTATTTATCGGAGCTGAGACCGCAGCTGATCGTGCTTGCGGAAACAGAATTCTGGCCAAACTTCTTGCGGCTTGCGCACGCCAGCAGCGCACGCGTGGTCGTGGTCAACGCGCGAATTTCGGACCGCTCGTGGCCCGGTTACCGTCGCTTTCGGCCTGTCTTGCGGAAAATCCTGCAAGACGTCGATCTCTTTTTGGCACAAACGGAGGAGGACGCCACCCGGTTGCGCGATATCGGCGCGCCAGTGGAACGAGTGCAAGTCAGCGGCAATCTGAAGTTTGATGTGGCGCCGCCTCCGGCTCCTGCGATTGTCGCCAATCTGCGTTCGAGTTTTCAGCAGTCCGGCGCCGGGCCGGTTATCGTCTGCGGAAGCACCATGGAAGGCGAAGAACGATTGCTATTACTCGCCTTCCAGAATGTGCTCGCCAGTCATCCCATGGCGGTAATGATTCTTGCGCCGCGCCGGCCGGAGCGCTTCGAGGAAGTCGCGGGACTGCTGCAACAGCTTGGCACCCGCTTCTGGCGGCGCTCTTCATGGAGCGGCGATGCCATCGCCAGTGGCGTTTTTCTGGTCGATACTATTGGCGAACTTGCGTCACTTTACGCTCTGGCTGACGTTGCATTCGTGGGCGGAAGCCTGGTCCCTCGCGGCGGACACAACATCATCGAGCCGGCCCAACACGGCGTACCCATAATGGTCGGTAATCACACGGAAAATTTCCGCGACATCATCAGTCTGTTCCAAAGTCACGACGCCGTGCGCGTAGTCGGCCCCGCAGAATTTCCATTGGTCCTGATGGATTTGCTTTCCAATGAAGCCGAGCGAATCGCGTTGGGCCGTCGTGGAGCGGAGACATTGAGATCGCAGATGGGCGCAACGGAAAGGACGCTGCAGGCGCTGGGAAGTTTGTTGGAAGCCGCGTCGGACCGTGTGGGGGCGGGTCTCTGACCCGCCCAGGCCATGGCGAAGCCATGGCAGAGGTTCATGGTGTGCGAAAACGTAGCCGCGGCTTCGCTACGGCCCGGACGGGTCAGAGACCCGTCCCCACGTGGTTTGTGCTATTGAACTAAATGAATCCGCTTAGCTCACTCTTCGGACTCGGGGTTCGCGCCCGTAACGCACTTTATGAGCGAGGCCTCGCTCGCTCCCAGAGGCTGAAGGGCCCGGTGATTAGTATCGGCAACCTCTCCGTCGGCGGATCTGGCAAAACGCCCTTTGTCCTCCTGCTGGGAGAGTTGCTGAAAGCCCGTGGCCTGAAATTCGATATCCTCTCCCGGGGCTACGGACGCGAGAGCCACGGCGTGCTGCTGGTAGACCCAGCGGGCTCTCCCCATGATTTCGGCGACGAACCTCTGCTCATGGCAAGGCGTCTGAATATTCCGGTCATCGTCGGGGAATCCCGTTACGCTGCGGGAGTTTTCGCCGAGAAAAAGTTCGGACCGCAGCTCCATCTTCTCGACGACGGCTTCCAGCATCGCGCGCTTGCCCGTGATTTCGACATCGTGTTGGTCACTCCCGACGACGCTCGCGACCGCCTGCTGCCCGCAGGGCGGCTGCGCGAACCGTTGAGTCTCGCTCGGTCGAGCCGACGCCGTCGTTCTCACCAGCGGCGCGTCGCCGGGTGCGTTTCCTCTCGAACATAAGCTGGTTTGGAAGGCGCGTCGGGGCATTGCTCCCACTAATATTCCAGCCAGGCCAGTGGTGTTCTGCGGCATTGCACGGCCGAAGAACTTCGTCGCGCAACTGCGCACCGCCGGCATCGAGCCGTTTGCCGAAGCTTTTTATCGCGATCATCACGCCTATACCGAGCAGGACGTCCGCGATTTGCTGAACCTGCGACAACGCAGCGAGGCCGACGGTTTTGTGACTACAGAAAAAGACGCCGTCAACCTGGGCGGATATCTGGCCGCCCTCGATCCTCTGGCCGTGGTCCCGGTAAAGATGGAACTGGCCGACGCAGCTAACGCTATGGATACCATGCTCGCCATGATTGCGGAGCGAAGAGGCAAGGCGTGAGAAAATCGCTATTGCTTTGGTAACGCCGGCCTCCGGCCGGCTGTCCCGAGGACATCCCGTCCTCGGCCATGCGGACTGATCAGAGACGAATGAGCAAGCACCTCAAAGAAACCGAGCGGCTGAGCGAGCGACTGAAAAAGATTGTCGAGTCTTTCCCGAAAGTCACCGTCACTGTGCTCGGCGATCTTCTCGCCGACGAATTCATTTTCGGCGAAATCTCCCGTGTCTCGCGTGAAGCCCCGGTCCTGATTTTGAAACATCGTGAACGCACCGTCGTTCCTGGCGGAGCTGCCAACGCCGTCAGCAATCTCGCGGATCTAGGAGTCAACGTATTACCAGTTGGCGTAGTCGGCGACGACGAGTCCGGGCGATCGCTCATCAAAGCTTTCCGCCACAAGCATGTTCCCGTGGTCGGCGTGCTGAAGGACAAGAGTTATACGACGGTCACCAAGACACGAATCCTCGCGGGAATGACTCACACGGCACGTCAGCAAGTCGTGCGCGTGGACCGCGAGCCCGAGGGCGAGCCCAATCGTCATTTGAAACGTGAGTTGGTGCTGGCGGCGCGGGAGTACGCTCGCGCTTCGGATGTCCTGCTCATTTCGGACTACGGATACGGAGCAGCGACTCCGGCGATCCTGAACGCGGTTCGATACAAAGGCGGGCTGCGCGGAGTGCCCGTAGTGCTCGACTCGCGCTACCGTATGCTGCAGTATTCCGGTGTGACCGCAGCCACGCCGAACGAGCCCGAAGTCGAAGCTGCGCTGGGAGTGACCATCGGGCAGGATTGGCGAATGCTGTGCGCAGCCGCCGAACAGGTCATGACCGAAATGAAGTTGCAATCGCTGGTCGTCACGCGCGGGCGGGATGGCATGGTGGCCTTCAGCAACCGCCACAAGCCGACGGATATCCCGATATTCGGTTCTGACCAGGTAGCGGACGTGACCGGCGCGGGCGACACCGTGATTGCCACCTTCACCGCAGCCCTGGCCGCCGGTGCCAGTGCGGAAGACGCAGCCCATCTGGCGAATTATGCTGGCGGCATCGTAGTGATGAAGCGAGGCACGGCAACGGTTTCGCAACAGGAATTGTTACTCGCGCTGGACCAGGCGCCGCCGGCAACACGGCCCCACTGACTCCTGCACGCTGGTTCGTAGCGGGCCGTCGAAATAACGAAGGTCGCGCTAAAGTCGCGAATCCGCGATGCCGCGCGGAGCGGCGCAAGAATATAGCCCGGGGCGTAAGCCCTGGGTTCAATGCGAGAAAAGACAGAGCCCCATCGGGGCGAAAGAGACGGTCGAACCCGGCGACCAAACGGGGAAGGCGTCCTGGACAAAGCAATCGCAAAAAAGATTCTCACACGCGACGAGTTGCAAAAGCAGGTGGCGGAATGGCGCCGCGCCGGCGATCCCATCATCCTGACCAATGGTGGCTTCGATCTGCTGCATGTCGGCCACGTACGCTATCTGCGTGCCGCCAAACAATTGGGTGGACGATTAGTCGTGGCCGTCAACTCGGATTCCTCCGTGCGCGCGCTGAAAGGGGAAGGCCGTCCCATGGTGCCGGCCGACGAGCGCGCCGAAATTCTGGCCGCGATGTCCGACGTCGATGCCGTGGTGATTTTCTCCGAACTCGATGTGCGCGCCATCATCCGCGAGATCCGTCCTGATGTGCACGCGAAAGGCACGGACTACACGGCTGAAACCGTCCCCGAGCGCAACGATGTGCTCGCTTATGGCGGGCGAGTGGAAATTGTAGGCGATCCCAAAGATCATTCGACTACCGAGATTATTCGCTCACGCCTGGGACAGAAGCGTTCGTGAACCCGCCATCTCCAGCCGGAACTTTTTCAGAAGATGTGACCGGGCGGGCAAGTGTTGGACCCGCCGACCGTCAAGCGCCTGCTGATCGTACGCCTTGGCGCCATGGGCGACGTCATTCATGGCATGCCTGCCGTAGCCGCGCTGCGCGTGGCATTTCCCGAAGCCATGATCGGCTGGTTGATCGAAGAACGCTGGGCGGAATTGCTGTGTACTCTGTCCACGCCGCGTTCCGGCCCGCGTTCCGCGCAGCGTCCGCTGGTTGACCGCATTCACACCGTGAACACCCGGCAATGGCGTCGCACACCCTTTGCCGTCGCGACCTGGGAGCGCATCGCGGCCAGCTTGAGCGATTTGCGGGCGGCGAAATATGAAATTGCAATCGATCTTCAGGGAGCGGTGCGATCGTCTTTGCTCGCGCGCTGGGCGGGAGCGCCAGTAATCTATGGAGCCGCTCAGCCGCGCGAAAATCTAGCTACGATGTTTTACACGCGCCAGATCATCGCCAGCGGCAAACATATTGTGGAACAGAATCTCTCACTTGCGGAAGCTGTTGCTCATCGGCAGATGATATTGTCGCCCGCTGAACTCCCACGCGACGCAGCCGCCGAGCAGGAATGTGATCTTCGCCTGAAAGCGTACGGCGCAAAAGTAGTTGCGCTGCTCAATCCGGGAGCCGGATGGGGAGCGAAACAGTGGCCGCCGGAGCGTTATGGTGAAGTGGCCAAACAATTATCGGAAGATGGTTTGAAAGTGCTGATCAATTTCGGCCCCGGAGAACAAGACCTGGCAAGCGCCGTGGAGAGTGCCAGCAACGGTGCAGCTGAGAAATTCACCGGCACGCTGACTCAACTCATCGCCCTGACCCGTCGCACCAGTTTGTTTGTTGGGGGCGACACCGGCCCTATGCATCTGGCGGCAGCGCTGGGCGTCCCGGTGGTTGGGATCTTCGGTCCCACGGATCCCGCGCGCAATGGCCCGTTCGGCACGCTCAGCACCGTGCTGCGGGGTTCTTCCAGCACCACGAGTTACCGGCATGTGAGCCAGGCGGATGAGGGCTTGCTTGAAATCAGCGTCGCTCAGGTCATAGCCGCATCACGGCGACTGCTGGAGGTGCGCCGTGGCTAGCTGGTCCGCGATTGCGCGTCGCGTGCGGGTTCCGCTGGGCTTCGTCTTTGCCATACTTTATTTCTGGCTGGCCAAACCTACCGTGCAATCCGTACTGATCGGCGCCGCTCTGGTGATTCCCGGCGTAGTGATTCGCGCGCTGGCTTCGGGACAGCTACAAAAGAACGAGCAACTCGCGACCGCAGGCCTGTATGCCTACACGCGCAACCCGCTCTATCTCGGTTCGTTGATCTTGTCGATTGGATTTGCGCTCGCGTCGCGGAGCTGGTGGATCGTGGGCGGAATTGTGGTGCTCTTCTTTGCCATCTATCTACCGGTGATTCGCGGCGAGGAAACCTTTCTGCGAGAACGCTTTCCGGAGTTCGACGACTATGCCCGCCAGGTACCCCGGTTATTCCCACGAATAAGCGCACCCGGCAAGAGCAGTGGAGCGTTCAGCTGGGATTTGTACAGGAAGCATCGCGAGTACAACGCAGCGCTGGGTGCAGCGGGAATGCTGGCGGTGCTAGTGGCGAAGATGCTGATATGGCACTGACAGATCGCCAATGCCCATGTAGGGACGGGTCTCTGACCCGTCCCTACACAGTCCGTGCTAGTTCTTTGCGACCAGGGCCTTCGCTCGTCCCAGCTCAGGCCGATCGGAAGTCGATCCGTCGCACGACTTCACCAGCTGCGCATAATACGCCGTGGCTTTTTCATTCTTGCCAGCCTGCTCAGCCGCGTTGGCTGCCCCGTACAGTCCGTTGAAGCGGTTCGGATTGAACTTCAAATCGGTTTCATATTCCGCCAGGGCCTGGTCAGGATGCTTCGTCTCCAGCAGCAGGTCAGCAAGCATCTCTCGCGCGGGAATGTCTTCGGGCTCGCTTCCGGTCGATTCCTCGTCCTCGGCCAGGGCTCGCAGAGCTTTGATCGCTTCCTCGTCTTTGCCTTCGGCATGCGCCACCCAAGCCCCGGCTTCTTTTTGTCCGTCCTCGACAACGCTGGCCCATGATGTCTTCTTGTTCTTCAGCATTTCCTTACGAATGGATTCCATCTCAGCGATGTCTTTGCGGGCTTCCTCCGTCTTGCCCGATCGGGCGGCGCCGATGGCTCTTGCCCAGTAGGTGATGGCCTTGTCGGCGGAATCCCCGCCCGCAGCGGGAGTCAAGGCAGCCGCTTCCGTCCAGTGGTGAAGCTCCAGAGCATAGAGCGCGGGGAATTGCGACAGTGCGTACGCGTGCGGATCGTAACCGATGCCATACATGTCCTTCATCGGCGGCAGGGCTTTCACTTCTTCGATCACGCGCAACGCATCGGCCTCGCGGCCAGTCTGGAGGTAGGCATAGACCAGAAAATCCATGGCGTGGAATTGATGACCTTCACCGCCCATATGCATCGCTGCAGTTTTTCGAGTCGCGGCAATGGACGCCAGGTTGGAGTCGATGTCGTCCTGCCACAGCCCGAGCCGGGCAAAAATGTGCGACGGCATATGCAACGCATGCGGAGCGGCAGGAGCGATTTTGGCATAGCTGCGCGCCGCCGGCAGTCCCAGTTCGGCGAGCTGCGGCTTGTCGTAACTGTGAATCAGGTAGTGCGCTACTCCGGGATGGTTGGGCTCTTCTTTGAAAATTGGTTCGAGCACGGCAGCGGCTTTTTTCCGATTGGCGAATGTGGTGTCGCCCTCGGGTTCGGAAGCCAGTAGTGAGAGCGCGTAATATACCGCTGCTTCGCGATCCGCGGGATAGCGCTGATACACGCCTTCCATCGCCTTTGAGTAAGCCGTAGCGCGCGCCTCGTTATCGCCTTTCTTGCTATAAAAAGCGCTCAGGGCCGCGATGTAGTCGCGCTCGCGATCAGTCGCGGGATGCAGCGACTTCGCTGTCTTCAATTCCTCTCTGCCCCGCTTGACGGTGGCGGCCTTGGGCTGGTCCCAGAGCTGGTGCCACAGACTCATGGCCACGCCCCAATGCGCCATAGCGCAAGCCGGGTCGTCTTTTGCGATCTGCACGAATTCTTTTTCTGCCTCTTCGTACCAGAAAGAATGCAGCAGAGCGACGCCACGTTCGAAAGCCTTCTGCGATGCCGCCGTGCAGGAAACCGGGAAATGCACCGTGCCCAGTTGCTCGGTGGTCAGATCTTCGTGGTGATGGCCTTCATCGGCCAGCGCGAGAACTCCGAACAGCGATACGGCGACGAAAAATAGCAGAACAGCGCGTTTCATGGAAGTCTCCGTCGGAAGCGAGTCTAGACCGGTAACGATAGAGGGGTCAATCGCAGTGCGGGCAGTGCGTTAACAGGAAAGTCGGGTCGTTAGCGAACGCCCTCCTTAATCACGGCAACTCCCCACGCGGGTAGAGCGATCGTGCCATTCTGCGACACCGCTTCGCCGGAAAGCAGGTTCTTTCCCTGCGGGAAAGCGTAGGTGATCTGGGCCGGAGCAGCCGAATAGTTCAGGAGGTAGTGAACTGGGTGTCCATCGGCCAACGTGCCGCTCCGCATGATCGTCGGAAAGTGGAGCTCTTGCTGTTGTCCCCAGAGACCAGCCCGTTTGACGGTTTCCTCAACGATCTTCTCGATGAGCGCGTCGCTGGGCATGAAGCCAATGTAGGTGACCTCGCCCTTGCCATAGTTGTTGCGGACGATAGCGGCGTATTTGCCCCAGACCGGATGGTGGTAGCGAGCGACGACGGTGGCTGTCGTGGGTGTCAGCAATTCCATCCACCAGCGTGCGCTATTGTCGGCGGCGCCGACGTGGTATGGATCGTTCTCAAGCGTGACGCCATCGGGGATGGTGAACTGGTTATAGCGCACGCCGGCAGCCTCCGCGATCTGCCCCGGCTGTGTCGTGGAACGCACTCTCACATTCTCGTCAGAGAAGCCGCTCTTGAAGGTATAGAGCAGGTGGCCTCCCGCCCTGGCAAAGGCGTTCAGGCGCTCGATCTCTGCGTCCGACGCAGCGTAAAGCGCGGGAACGATGATGAGCTTGTAGGCCGACAGATCAGTCGTTGAAGGGTCAACGAAATCCACTTCGGCATTCATTCGGTAGAGTGCGTCATAGAAGGGGCGGAGGACATCGTTATAGGTGTTCTTCGAGGTCCAGCCGAACTTGAAAGAATCGAATGCGGTCAACGCCCGGTTGCTGAAGTAGATGGCGATGCGATTGTGCTTCCGCATGTTCACCAGCTGAGGGCCCAGCCGGGCAAGGTCTTTTCCGATGGAACCAGCCTCGTCGTAGGTTGGGTTGGGCTTGAAGTCCTGGCTGAGCAAGCCGCGCCAGTAGGTTTCGATTGCATTCGCGGTGGTGCCCCAGTGCCAGTACTCGACCATATTGGCGCCGGAGGCAAGATGGCTGAACGCCTGCAGCCGAAGCTGGCCAGGATAAGGCGTCCACTCGGGAAAGCCCTGCGCTTCCGTCTCGATGAGGAGATAATTCTGTCCGCCGCGCATCGACCGCGCCAGATCTCCGCCGAAAGCGATCTCGGTGCCGGTGAGATGGTCCTGCGTGGGGTGATAGATATCGATGCCTGCCACGTCGAGCGCGCGCGCCGCCGCGAAGTGATCGACCGCGGACTGGATGCCATAGGAATATCCCCGCCAGTCGAGATCGAAGTTTTGCGTCACGAACTGGCCTTTCCGCGCATGATCGCGAACCAGCGCCGCCTGCCATGCGAGATAGTCGGTCACCAGGCCTCGCTGGAACTCAGCAAATGCTGAGGAGATGCTGGCATTGATAGTGCCATTCGCTGACGGGAAGTCTGCCCAGTCGTTGACGCGGTTGCTCCAGTAATCAAGACCGAACTCTTTGTTCATGGCGGCGAGATCGGGAAAGCGCTGGCGCATGGACTTCACAAAAGCGGCCTGGACATTGGGGCCGCTCGTATCGTAGGACTTGGTCTCGTTGTCGAGTTGGTAGCCGATGACGGAGGGATGATCCTTGACATGGTCGACGAGAGCGACGATGACCCGCTGTGCGGCCTCCCGAAAAGCCGGATTCGTGATGTCCATGTTCTGGCGGCGGCCATATTCGGCAGGCCCCTTGGGAGTGACGACGAGAACATCCGGATGTTCCCGTGCGAGCCACGTGGGAATGGCATAGGTCGGTGTTCCGACGATGACCTTGATCCCGGCTTTGTCCATGGCGTCGAGCACGCGATCGACGTGGCTGAAATCGAAGACACCCGGCTTCGGTTCCAACGTGCCCCACGTGGACTCGGCGATGCGCACGACCGTGATTCCGGTCGCCTTCATCATTCGGACGTCTTCATCGAGACGATCCGTAGGCGCATACTCCTCGTAATAGGCAGCGCCGAAGAGGATCGTCTGTTGACCCTCGAGAGACTGTGCGAAGGCTTGGAACGCGTTCGTGACAAGGAACGCGGCGAAAACTGCGACTCTCAGCAGCCGAAGTTCACTCATGAAGGTCACCCGCACCTGAAAGGTCGACGGCATTGTCTCATTAAACACGCTTATGTCTGATAATGTCCGCCGCTCTCAGCGCATCACGCCGCTACCCCAAATCTCTTCCGATACGCGCTCGGAGAGGCGCCTGTGTGGCGCTGGAAGAGCTGGCGGAAATAGGCGACATCCTGATAGCCGACCGCGTCACTGATCTCCTGCATGGTGCGATGGTCGCTCTCCAGCAGGCGCTTGGCGGCGGCGACTCGCAGTTTCTGCAGGTAGATCAGGGGGCTGTCTCCCGTAGCTTGTTTGAAGCGCCGAACAAAGTTGCGCAGGCTCATGCCCACGCGATGTGCCGGAGCCTCAAGCGGGAAGGTTCGATGGAAATTTTCATGCAGCCACTCCTGCGCGCTGGAGATGTTGTCATCGGAGTGTTCGGTCTTCAGGGGAACGACGGCGAACCCGGCCTGCCATGCGCGAGGCGTCTCGATCAGCAACGCCTTGGCCGTCTGAAGGGCAATGTCGTGTCCGCAAAACTTCTCGACCAGGTACAGGCTAAGGTCCAGCGCGGCATGCACACCTCCGCCGCAGTAGAAGCCGCGGTCTTCGGTCACCATGAGTTCCGGCATCCACTTCACCCGGGGATATTTTTCGCGAAAACGCTCCGCCAGGCCCCAGTGAGTTGTGGCGCGTTTGCCGTCGAGCAAGCCAGTGGCTGCGACCAGACCTACTCCCGAGCACACACTGGCGATAGGAACTCCGCGCTTATGCCACCGCCGCAGCCAGGGAACGACCGCCGCATTACGCTCGACTACGTCGTCCACACTGACTCCAGTGGTCGGGATAAAGATAAGTTCGGTCTTACGGATGTTTGTGATCGCCGTGTCAGGCTGAATATAGATGGGACCATCACAGCGCACCGCACGCCCGTCCGCCGATGCCGTGGTCACGTGAAAGCGGGGATCCGCCTTTGTTCCCGTGAGATAGTTCCACAGCGCGCCCGCGTGCTTGAACACCTCCATCGGGCCAATCGCAGTCGACGAAAACGTTTCGTCGAGAAATAAAACCGTGACTTCGATCATGGGTGGCTCCTATTCGTTCAATATGGCCTAATCACCTATGTATAATGGCAAATCCGCCATCTTGTGGCAAGGCCGTTCTGCGTCTACGCTTGGCGCTAGTAGGACAAAAAGTCTCCACTCGGGCATCAGTCGTCGGCAGAAGCCTTCTCTCCATGGAAGGGCTGACGACTGAAGACCGACGACTGATGACTGGTCCTCAGGAGGATGCGATGAAGAAATACATGATCGAAAGAGAGATACCGAAGATCGGAACTCTGCAGCGGGAGCAATTACAGGAGGGTGCGGCCAAGTCCAACCAGGTATTGCGCCAACTGGGGCCGGACATTCAGTGGCTGGAATCCTTTGTCACTCCGGACAAGATGTACTGCATGTACCTGGCGACGGATGAGGCGCTTATCCGGCGGCATGCGGAACTGAGCGGATTTCCCGCCAGCAAGGTCACTGAGATAGGCAAGATCATTGACCCGACTACGGCCGCGCACCGGTAAACATGCGGCCGCGACCGGTCATCGTCCTCTGAGCTTTTCCAAGGAATGGAAGTAGTTTCGGGGAGACGATGACCATCCCCCGGGTCTTTTCCACCAGCAAATCAGGCGAGGCGAAGTTTCTACTTCAGGTGTTCCACCAGAAAAAGATCTGACAGGTTGCGGGTATATCCGAACACGTAATGCTCTTCATCGGCCGCGAGTCGAGGGCAGGAGACACCTACTACGCCGGCGACGTCAGCCGGGTGAACCGTTTTCCAGTCTGTCCTGGCGCCGCTGGAAAGGTCGAGACGCGATACGGTACAGGAAGTTTCTCCGCGTTTGCCGATCAGCAGTGCTTTTTCGTCCTTGGTCCAGCGGATGGGCGCCTCTCCGGCCTGGGAACCGCGGACCGGTTGCGGATCACCACCGTCCACTGAAACCAGAACAATCCCATCGCTGGTAACGGCAGCAATTTTCTTGTCATCGGAAGTGATCGAGTGAGGATACGACCCCAGGCCGTAGCCCTCTGCCGTGATAGGACGGGGCTGACCGCCATCCAGAGTCGTAATATAGAGACGATCGGCGTGGCCGGGCTCGTGACCTTGAAAGAGGATCCGTTTAGAGTCAGAGAAAAATTGCCCACCGGCCGGAATCACGCTCCCAGTAGAAACGGCGCGCTGCTGCCCCACGCCAGTGGGAAGAAGGATAAAGTCTGGAGGGGACACATTCTGGCGCAAGACCAAAGCCCACTTGCCGTCGGGTGAAAAAGCGTTGCCGGAACCCTGGCCCAGACGAACCGCAGAGGCGCCCGTGGTATCGCGAGTGAACACTGCATATTCGCCACCGCCGGCCTCGCCCGCCTCGATGAACAATATGAGTTTTCCGTCGGCCGAAATGTCGATGGGGACGGTCCAATCCTGCCAGCTCAAGTCCCGTTCCTTAGTTTCACCCGGTGCGAGGCCGATGGCTCCTGCGCGCAGAGCATCACGCGAAATCAGCGCCTGACCGGAGGGGCCGACGTCGTGCAGAGTAAGGGTTCCGGGAGCGCTCAACAGTTCTCGTACCTTGCCAGACAGGGTGACGCCGCGCAGTGAACGGCTAAAGCCCGTAGCTGTGGCGGTAAACCAGAATTCGTCCCCGGAAGGCGACCACGCTGCGCCCATTGTGCTCGCCCAGCGTTCGGTCAAGTCAGTCTTCTTGCCATTCAGGTCAACCACACTGACGGTCCCGCCATCATCCCCCAAGAGATTATGATCGATGAATCCCAGCCGATCACCCTTAGGGGAGAAACGCAAATTGCTGATCCACCCGGCGGTCTGGTAAAGCACTTTGCCGACGGGGTATTCGATTCGACTCTGGCTGTTCACAACGTGGACCACCGCGAGGTTATTGCCATCTGGGGCCCAATCCGCGGATTCGACGTTGTCCAGTAGTTCGCGGGGGGCATCCGCGCCGACCGAGACCTGGGCCAACGTTCCGCGATGTGTAAAGTGATTGGGGCTTACGCCAAAACGCCTTAGCACCGCCATCTGTCCGCCGGTCGAAACTGCGAGGACCTCTGTATCCGCCAAGCTGAGATCGCGGGACTCGGTGGAATTCGCCGAACTGATGAAGACTTCCTCAGGAGCGCCTTCCCAAGCCGCGCTGTATATCGCTGATCGTGGATCTGGCGCGAACCGGGCGGCCAGCAAGGCCCCTCGCCGGAAACTCAATTCACGGAAGGTTGGCACCGGCCGGACGGCGGAGCGCTGGCCCATCAGATAGCAGCCCACTCCAACTGCGCCCAGCGCCAGCAGGAAAACTCCGGCCAGCACCGGAAGTTTCGTTCGTTTCTTCTCAACCGGGGCGATATGCGATTGGGAACTCTCAGTAACTGCTGCCGGAGTCGCAGCGGGCGTCGATCCCGAGGTCGCTGCCGCCAGTTGTTGTCCTGAGATCGTCTGGCCTGTCGAAGAGGTTTGCCAGTCGCGCTGCAGTCGCTTCAGGTCTGCCCTGATATCGGCTGAACTCTGATATCGCAGATCGCGATCCTTTTCCAGAGCCTTGTTAACGACGCGTTCCAGTTCCGGCGGCAGGTCGGGATTCAGACGAACGGGCGAGGTAGGAACCTTGTTCAGAATCGCATTGAAGATCGCTGCCGATGTGCTGCCTTCAAAGGGAAGACGTCCGGTGCACATTTCATACAGGACGATTCCGAATGAAAAAATGTCGGTGCGGGCGTCGAGTTCCTCCGCCAACGCCTGCTCGGGACTCATGTAGGCGACCGTGCCCAGCGCGGCGCCAGGTGAGGTAAGGTGTTCCAGGCCGACTCCGGTCGCGGCCGTGATCTCGGTCGGTTCGAGCTTGCGGCCGTCGCCGACTTTTGCCAGTCCGAAATCGAGAATCTTGGCATGGTTGCGATCTGTGACGAAGACATTCGCCGGCTTGATGTCACGGTGAACGATGTTCTTGGCGTGGGCTGCCTCGAGCGCATCCGCAATTTCAATCGCGAGACTCAGAAGCAATCGCAATTCGATTGGACGAAAGGCGATGCGATGTTTTAGCGTCGTGCCTTCCAGAAACTCCATCGCGATGAACGATTGATTGTCGTGCTGGCCAACCTCGTAAATGGTGCAGATATTGGGATGGTTCAGCGCCGAAGCGGCGCGGGCTTCCCGTCGGAAACGTTCGAGGGCCTGGGCATCGTGGGAGAGTTCGTCAGGAAGGAACTTTAGGGCGACGAAACGTCCGAGCTGGGTGTCTTCGGCTTTGTAGACCACTCCCATCCCACCGCCGCCCAGCTTATCCACAATGCGATAGTGCGAGATGGTCTGGCCGATCATTGAGTCCGCTAATGTTAGGCGGGACGCCGGGGCAAGTCAATTAGGGCGGGAAGACGAGCAACCCCTTCCTACTGCAGCCGAAAGCGTTCGTTCATCAACCGCTGCAGCCGGGGCTTGTAGAGGATGTCGTAAGCGAGCTCTTTGTCTGGAAACATGGCGAGCGCGGCGCGTTTGGTACCGGCCACCAATTCTGAGGCTTCTTCCACCGTGAGGTTGGGATCCTGGCCGATGACCGACATCACCATGCTCATCATCATCTGCAAGCGGCGGATATTTCTGGCCTCAACTTCCTTCTCGCTCATGTGTTTGGAGATCTCGGCCCGCTTCCGTACAGTCATCGTGCCCCCAGGCTGGTAAAAGACATCCAGCCGGAACATCGCTCTATTTCATGAGATGCCCGGCTACAAAGGGACGTTGCGCTCATCCCAATAGGCCTATTCTGTCGGCATTTGGCGCTGAACGCAACCTTCACGAAGTGCAGGACTTCGGATACTGCTGCTACCCGAGTTACAATCAGACGGCTGCAAGATAGAGTCATTTGGAGAATTTATGAACGATCGTCCCGCCGCGCGCCCAAATCCAGCTCCCAATCCCAACGAGAAGCTGGTGCGAGTTTTCGATACCGAACAGGAATCCGAGGCGCTGGTCGTGCACGGCCTGCTGGAGTCTACCGGGATCGATTCCGATATCACTTCGCTCGACGCCCAGCAGGATATTCTCCCCGGAGTCGGCGGCACCGTGATCCTGGTACGAGAAGAGGACGCTGACAAAGCCAAGCGCGTGATCGAAGAATATAGGCGTGCGCCGGGCAGCGACGAAACTGCGGAAATCGATATCAGTGGGCTTCCTCCAGAGGAAGACTAGGCCTGACGGTATTGCCGTCCAGATAGAAGGTCACCGCGCCATCAAGATCGGTGCGGTAAGTCACAATGTGAGCTTCACCCAGCCGGGCAAGAACTTCTCTCCGCGGATGTCCGTAAGTATTTCGCGATCCGACAGAAATCACAGCGAAGTTGGGATGTACCCGGTCGAGCAGCAGCGGAATGGTAGAAGTTGCGCTGCCATGGTGCGCCACTTTCAACAGATCTGCTTCCGGCTGCTCCTCCGCGATTTGCTGCTCCGATCTTTTCTCCGCGTCTCCCTCCAGCAGCGCGGACGTCTTTCCGTAAGCCACTTTCATCACTAACGATTCATCATTGCGTCGTGTGGCAGGATCGGCTGCACCCGGCGCTAGTACGCGTACCTCAGCGCCGCCGAAGTCGAACTTGTCGCCCGCCTGATGCTGGACCACCCGTACGCCTAACTGCTCGGCATCGTGCACTAATGTTTCCATCTCTGGATCTGAAGAATCACCCAACCACAACTCTTTTGGCCGAAAGTTGGCCAGTACGGCCGCCGCTCCGCCCATGTGGTCCGCATGCGGATGCGTGATGGCGACGGCATCGAGGCGGCTAATGGCACGCGACCACAGGTACGGGGACACGACGTCTTCGCCAATATCTAATTCGGAATGCACCCACTGCGGCAGACCTCCGGCATCCACCAGCAAAGTTCGGCCGGTCGGCGAAACCAGCAGGATCGAGTCTCCCTGGCCGACGTCGATGGCTGTCATCTCCAGCACCGCAGGCCGGATCTGGGGACGCGGCGAGACTGCGGAAATCCAGAACGCGCTGGTGGCTAACCCAGCCATTCCAGCTGCAGCCAGCCACCGATAGCGTCGAATGAGAACCATGGCCAGCGCGATCGAAAGGACGCTCAGCAGAATCAGCGTCGTCGCTGGTGTGGGCACGCGAAGATCGGCGATCCGCAGTCCGCCCAGCCAGCGCACGGTGCCGGCGATGCCTTCAAGTGCGAAACCGGCGATCAGAACCGGAATCTTGGCCAGAGCGTGTGAAATATATCCCAACGCCATGGCGGTGACGGCTGCGGGCATCAGCAGTTCCATCAAAGGCACTACCAACATGTTGGCTGGCAATCCCACCACAGTGGCGCGATGAAAGTAGTACGCCATGGGAAGCGCCAGTCCGATCTGCATGACGACCGAAATCAGCATCAGTTCGCTTGCGCCCAGCACCAATTGCGAAGCCGTCGCCAGCGCCCGCAGCGGAATGCGGCGGCCGGCGACGCGCTGAAGTCTTCCGGCAATCATTCGCAAATCCAGACGAAACTGCGCAACACTTGCGGGCAATACAAAATCGTACGAGCCTGAATCGATGTGTCTGGTGCCTCGAAGATAAGGTTGCGTCGTCCGCTCCAGAATGGGGATGCCCACCGCCGCTACCAGCCACACGCACAAAAACGTCAGCTGGAAACTCGCTCCGAACAAGACTTGCGGATTCACAATCATCAAACCCAGCGCCGCCGCGCCGATAGCATTGAGCATCGACTTCTCGCGATATACCAGCCGTGCACCCAAATAAAGAGCCAGCATCAGAGTGGCCCTCCACACCGGTGAACCCAGCGCGGTCAGCAGGGCATAAGCCACCATGAGCGAAACCGTGATCCCTCCGGCGAAAAGATCGCTGATGCGCAAGCGCCGCAGAAACCAGAATGTGACCAGAGCAAGGATGCTCACGTTCATCCCCGAGACCACCAGCACGTGGTAAGTGCCCGAGCGCTGAAAGTCGGCACGGGTGGGGCGATGGATGAACGCGTCTTCACCGATCACCATGGCATCCATCAATGCGGCCTGTTGTGGCGGCCACAAGGCATGGACCTTATCGATAATGCTGCGATGGATTTGTGAGCGCCAGAGTTCAAACCGGCTGCCGGCAAAACCCGGGAGCAACTCAACGTTTGCGGCTTTCGTTGAGGCCAGAGCTACGATTCCGTTTTCCGATAAGTATCCCTGGTAGTCAAACGCGCCCGGGTTGCGGTAGTTGCGCGGCAAGGAAAGTTTGGCGGGAAAGCGCAGCCGTTCTCCGTAGCTAAAGTGGAGGGGAGTATTTGCCTTCTGGTCCAATTCATTCTTCGATAATTGCTGGTAGATATTTATACGCAAACCGGATTTGACCGGAAACGTTTCGTTGCCTCGGGTGATCTGTTTGGTCTCAACCTCAAGTGTCTGCCGGAGACTGCCGGGGCTGTCCTCTTGCGGAGTTCCTTCTTTGGTTACGTGGGCGATGACGGAGACTTCACTTCCGTCCGCAAATTGCCGAAGAGCAGGACCAGACTCGTCACTTGGAACGCGCACCTGGACCAGCAGCGCACCCAGAAAAAACATGGTAGCGACTCCAACCAGGAACGCCGCCCTGGCTCGTCGTCGCAACAGGTAGGCGCTCGACAAAGTGAAGACAATCCAGGCCACGACCCACCAAGCTGGTGGCCGCCATGCATGGACGCCAACTGCGATCCCAGCGGCAAAGGCCAGTGCGGCCCACAGCAAAGGCTGCCGCCCATGCGGATTTGAATTGTTTTGTGGAGTCACCAAAGTCCACGTGGGAACAGCCGCCCTCGGCTGTTCAGTCGAGCAAAGCTCGACAGTATTTGCTGGGAAACAATTGCGGAGCTTCGCTCCGCCGGACGGCCGGGGCGGCTGTCCCCACGTGATCTGTGCTACCGGACGAGGTGGAAAATGCTCTCCATGTGATAAGTCTGAGGAAATAAATCCACGAGATGGGCTTCCTCCACCCGGTATCCGGATGGGAGCAGTCGAGCCAGATCGCGCGCGAGAGTTGCGGGATCGCATGAAACATAAGTGATGCGCGGAGCCTTCAGTTTCGCCAGCGCTTTGATCACCTTCTCGCCCAGCCCGCTGCGTGGCGGATCGACCACCACTAGCGATGGGCGCAATTTGCCCGCCGCATTCTCCAAATACTGCTCTGTGGTGGCGCGGACCGCCTTCACGTTCGCGGGCGAATTGTATAGCAGATCGGCATGAGAAGTCGGTGACGACTCTACAGCAATCACACGTTCGAATTCCAGATTCAGGACAGAAGAGAAAAGACCCACCCCAGCGTAGAGATCAAGGGCAGTTCCGGTAGCGCCGGCGTCCCCGCCGGCTGTCCGGTGGGCGTCCCGCCCACCGCGAACAACAATATCCACCAGCTCATCGGTCAGGTGACGATTGACCTGGAAAAATGCTCCAGCGCTCACACGGTAAGAAGCCAGCTTAGTCGTATAAGTAAGGTGGCCATCGCCGCCGAGGGGCTTCGGATCACCATGGCCTTCCGCCTTCGCGGACCGTGCCGCAAAAAACGCCACGCCAGAAATTTCGGCAAGACCGGTTTTCAGGTCCACAGAGAATTGTTCCGTAGCGACCTCAGGCAGGCAGTAAACCTCTGCGATCAGCTGCGTGTCATCGCCATTGGCAAAGAACTCGATTTCCAGAATTCCAGACGGAACTTTACCCGTGCGTCCCAGCTGCCACACCGCAGTCAGTGCGCGGTTGATCAACGGCGAACTGATTGGGCAGTCTTCAACCGGCAGCAGCTCGTGGGAATTGAACTTGAAATATCCCATCGCGAACTCCGGCGCGGTCTGCACTTTGAATCGTGCGCGGTTGCGGTAATGCCACGGCGGAGAAGCATGAACCTGCAGCTCTTGATCCAATTCCAGCTTGGCAATTCGCCGCAGATTTTCTTTCAGGATGGCAGCTTTGATCTCAAGCTGATGTTCGTAGTCCGTGTGTTGATAGTGGCATCCGCCACAGCGCTGGAAGTACGGACATCGTGGCGTGCTACGTTGAGGCGAGGCAGCGAGAACCTCGTCCAGTCGGGCGCGCGCAAATCCAGGCTTCTGTTCACGCAGGGTAGCTTCCACGGTTTCGCCGGGCAACACGAACGGCACAAACACCGCTTTGCCCGAACCATGCTCGTCGGCAGGAAGCCGTGCCAGCCCTTCTCCGCCGTAGACCAGCTTTTCAATTGTGAGTCGCAAGCCTAGATTCTACAGCTTCAGTGTAGGCGCGAGCGCCCACGCACGTGCAGCAGTAGCAAGAACGCCGCCGACGTTCCACAGCTGATTTGAGTATTTCTCTTGAGCGAAACGAGTTAAGCCCCTGTACGAGCGGGACGCTCGCGCCTACATATAAAACAAGCTCAGCCTCGGCAGGCCATACTTCTCCAGCAATCGCTTGTGCAGATACTGTTTCTGCAGCTGATCAATCTGCGCCGCCGGCATCTTGCGCCGGTAGGGGCCCAACTCGCGATCAGCCTCAGCCCGCACTTGGACAATATCGTCATCCGGCGTTGCCGCCAGCAGCACTGCAAACAGTTTGTCTTCCAGCACGGTGAGCCTGCGCTCCAGGTCTTCGAGTCGCGGTGAACTCTTTTCCATCTCGGAAGCCAGTTCACGCAGGGTTGATGCCGTCGCTCGCGCCGCTGTCATCCCTGAAATTCCGGGACGCTCTGGAAGTTTTGCGGTAAGCAGCAGCTCGGCGTTGCGACGCAAAAAAGTTACTATGTCTCCGGTCTGAAAGCCTGACGTCTTCGCAGTCGACGTATCGCCGCTGGCAGCGCCCACCGCGGCTTCCTTCATCTCTTCGGCCGCTGCCAATACTTCCTGCGCACAATAGGCCAGGCTGTTGACCTTGCGCGGCGTAGGACGTTTGTCGTAGCGCTCGAACGCGCTGTCGATCCCTCGCAATACCGCTTCGAGCGGGATGCCGGCGTCCTTCCAGGTTTCGATGAGAGTCCAGTCCAGGGTCGAAAGGATCAAGAGACCGCCGCGGCGGCGTTGAAAGTGCTCTTCGATTTCAGTGAAGTAATTAAAGTAGTTTTCCACGAACAGCTCAGCGGGTCCGCGGCTTACGGCCGGGCGTCGCCAAGGCGGGAGAATCTTTGGCAGAGGCGCCGTCGCGGCTCGGTTTTGCATCGCTGTTTCGTTCCCAGATAAGACGCAGGCCGTCCAAGGTGAGCAGATCGTCCACATGCTTGATATGTTTCGATCCCTTGCCGATCAGGGCAGCCAGCCCGCCGGTGGCGACGACTGTGGTCTCCGGTCCCATCTCTTCCAGCAAGCGATCGAGAATTCCATCCACCAGTCCAAGATAGCCGTAATAAAGACCGGACTGCAGGCTGCCGACGGTGGTGCTGCCAATCACACGCGCCGGCCGGCGGATGGCCACTCGAGGCAGCCGTGCGGTCTTGTTGAAGAGGGCATCCGCTGAGATTCCGATGCCGGGACAAATTACGCCGCCCTGATACTCTCCCTTTGCCGACACGCAGTCGAACGTGGTCGCAGTGCCGAAATCCACCACAATGCACGGCCCGCCGAATTTCTCAAACGCCGCGACCCCATTTACGATGCGATCGGCGCCCACCTCCGCCGGATTGTCGTAAAGCACCGGCATTCCAGTCTTCACGCCAGGTTCGATAAAAAGCGGCTTGGTATTGAAATATCGTTCACAAACCTGGCGCAGAGTGGAATCGACCGGAGGTACGACCGACGAGATGATGATGCCGTGAACACCTTTGACTTCAATCTTGTCCATGGCAAACAGGTTGCGGAAGAGCACGCCGTATTCGTCCACCGTCTGAGTCGCAATGGTCGCGACTCGCCAGTTCGCCACCAACAACTCGTAATGTTGCGATTCCCCGCCGCCGTCGCGCTTGGCTTTGGCGAAGACGCCCAGCACCGTATTGGTGTTGCCAACATCAAGAACAAGAAGCATGGTTAGCACGAATCCGGAAAGTGGCACAGTTTGTGCGCACTCTCCTACTTCAATCTCACCGTCCCGCTCAGCACGACCCGCAAACCGTCTGCCGTCCTCACTTGCAAAAAGCCGCGCGAGTCCAACCCTTCGGTCACGCCTTCAAATCCGCCGTTCTCTTCAATGAGAACCTGTCGGCCGCGCACCATCGATGATCGTTCCTGAAAGCGGCGCAAAATCGACTCGTGAGCGCCTGGCTTCTCAAGCAGATCGCGATATTCGCGGTCGAGAGATTTTAGCAAAGCGGCGCACAGTTCCACTCGCGACCACTCGGTGCCGGTGACCAGTCGCAACGAGGTTGCGATAGGCTGCAATTCAACCGGAAACTTCGCCTGGTTCACGTTGATGCCAATCCCCACCACAATGTAGCGGACGCGGGTCGGCTCCGCATTCATCTCGGTAAGAATGCCGCAAAACTTTTTACCGTTTGTCAGTAGATCGTTGGGCCACTTGAGATCAGGAGCGGCGTTCGCATCGACCTGTTGCACCGCCGCATGCACCGCCAGTCCGGCAGCCAGGGATAGCACCAATGTCTCTGAAGGCGGCAACGCCGGACGCAGCACGACCGAGCAATAAATCCCCGCTGAGGCGGCCGACTCCCATTGATGCGCGCCACGTCCCCGTCCGGCTGTTTGCTCTTCAGCGACGAACACACTGCCTTCGGGCGCGCCCGCTGCGGCGCTCTCCATGGCTTCAACGTTGGTGGATCCGATCTTGTAATAATGATGAAAGTTGCGGTGAACGTCCGCGCCGAAAATCGTGCCCTTAAGCGCCGCCCAGAGCATATCGGGAAGCAGCAGGTCGGGCACTGCCTTGAGCTGGTATCCCGTCGCCGGATGCCCGGCAATCTCCACTCCCAGCGAACGCAATTGCTGCACCAGTCGCCAGACTTCGGAGCGGCTGGTGCCGATCTCTTCCGCGATCTTGGTGCCGCTCGCCACGACGGTGGCGTTTTCCATCAGCAACCGCACGATCCGCCCCAGACGTAAATCGGTTCGCTGCGGCGCAGGCTCGTGTGGCCGCGGGCGACGCGCCCGCGAAGTTTTGCCGGCATCTCGTTTTGTAATGTTCTTCGTAATGCAAGGAATTATGCGGGAGAGCGGAAGAAAGAACAAATGCCAGCGGTTTTGTGATTTTAGCTAAAAGCCAGGAGCTAGAAGCTAGAAGCTAGAAGCGTCTTCACACCGGCGTCACGCGCAGACTCATGTCCGCGGCTACCGTTGAATGAGTCAACGCACCGACTGAAATAAAATCTACTCCGGTTTCGGCATAGGCTCGCACATTTTCCAGCGTGATACCTCCCGAACACTCCACCGGGATACGCCGTTCCGCCTTGGCACAGCGCTCGACTGCAGCTTTCACCTGTTCGACCGGCATATTGTCCAACAGTACAGCCTCGGCGCCATGGGTGAGCGCTTCTTCCAGTTCCGCCAAGGTCCGGACTTCCAGTTCGATCGGCTGCGATCCCCGCCGGTTGCGGTGCGCTCGTTCGAGTGCAGGCGCGATGCCTCCAGCCAGAGCTATGTGATTGCCCTTGATCAGCACTCCATCGGAAAGATCCAGGCGATGGTTCTGACCGCCGCCGCACCGCACCGCATACTTATCCAACATGCGCAGGCCAGGCGCAGTTTTACGGGTGTCAAGAATCCGCGCCCGGGTGCCGGAAACTGAGTCCACAAATTTGCGGGTCAGGGTAGCGATTCCGCTCAACCGCTGCAGGAAGTTCAGGACTACGCGCTCGCAGGAAAGAATCACGCGCGCGTTGTGGCTCACGACTGCAATCGTCTGGCGGTTGTGCAGGCGTACTCCATCGAAAATTTCGGGATGGCTGGTCACTTCGTAATGCGAAGTAACCGCTCCATCCAGAATTGCGTAAACATCCAGAATGCGCGAGACGCAGCCCACTCCGGCAAGAATGCAGTCCTGTTTTGCAATGATGGTCCCGGCGGCGCGCTGGCTGGGATCGATGCAGGCATAGCTGGTCGCATCGCTGGTGGCACGGTCTTCCAGCAACGCGTTCTCGACAACGGCGGTGATGCGTCGGCTATTCCAATCCATATGCGTGAAGCGTTGGCACAAACTGAGAACTGAGAACCAGCAACTGGCAATTGCTTTTCAAAAACACTTCCTAGTTGTGAGATGTAAGATCTCAGTTCATCCTAACTGTTCAAGACTGTTTCGAATCTTCTCCCGTAACCCTTCCAATTCTGTCAGACGCGTCCGCATTCCATCGACAACTTTGGCCGGAGCTTTCGCCAGAAACTGCTCATTCCCAAGCTGACGCTGACCGTTGGCCATTTCTTTCTCGACTTGCTCGAGCTCTTTCGTGAGGCGCGCACGCTCAGCGGCGACATCAATCTTCTTCTCATAAACAACGTGGACATCGAACCGCGCTGTGGAGCGGGCTCCCGCGACCTTTGCCAATGAGCTCTCCACAAAAGTTACACCTTCCACGTTGGCTAACCGCTCGATGGCACTTTGATTCTGTTTCAACAACGACTTGATGGCCGCATCCGGTGCATAAATCTGAATCGGGACCTTCTGTTTCTGCTCGACTTTCAATTCTGCGCGCAGATTTCGGACGGCAACGATCAGATCCTGCACAATCGCCATGCTGGTCTCAGCCGCCAAATCAACTTGTTTCTCATCGGCTTGGGGATAGGCAGCGAGCGCAATTGATTTCAGCGGCGGACTGCCATCGTAAACCGCGTGCCAGATTTCTTCGGTGATAAATGGCATCACTGGATGCAAGAGCCGCAGCGAGGCTTCAAACAAACTGACCAGGTTCCCACACGCGATGCCGGCAGGCGCTCCGTTTTCGGGCGCAAGGCGCGGCTTTACCAGTTCGATATACCAGTCGCAGAAATCGCCCCAGAAGAAATCGTAGATCCGGTTTGCGGCTTCGTGAAAACGGAACGTCTCCCAGGCTTCGTTCACGTCTTTCGTCACCCGCTGGAAGCGCGAGAGTATCCAATGATCTTCGAGAGTCGTTGGATGGAATCCGGCCAGGCTCTGGTCCAGACTCTTCAAGAATTCCTGTTGCTTCCAGGCGCCAGCCTGCTCCACCCGGTCTACATTCATGAACATGAAACGGGCAGCATTCCATATCTTGTTGGCGAACGCCCGATAGCCATCGGTTCGGCTCTCGCTGAACGCAATATCCGTACCCGGTGCCGCCATCGCCGCCAGGGTGAATCGAGTCGCATCGGTTCCAAAGCGCTGAATAATATCCAGCGGATCGATCACGTTCCCCTTGGTCTTCGACATCTTCTGCCGGTCCGCATCGCGCACCAGCGCGTGGATGTAGACCTGTCGGAAAGGCACGCTGTCATCTTTCTTGTCCGCCCAGCCGCTGGCTGCTTTCAGCGCAGGGTCCTGCTGATGCCCTTGCATGAAGTGGCAGCCAAACATGATCATGCGCGCGACCCAGAAGAACAGGATCTCGTAAGCCGTAATCAGCAGCGTCGTAGGATAGAAAACTTCCTGATCTCGTGTCTTCTCCGGCCAGCCCAGTGTGGTGAACGGCAGCAGCCCGGACGAAAACCATGTGTCGAGCACGTCGGTATCCTGTTTCAATTCGGATTTGCCACACTTCGTGCACTTTGCCGGAGCCTCACGCGCGACAATAATTTCTCCACACTTGCAGTGCCACGCCGGAATGCGATGTCCCCACCACAACTGCCGCGAAATACACCAGTCGTGGATGTTGTGCATCCAGTTCAGGTAAATCTGCTTGTAGTTTTCCGGGACAATCGTAATCTCGCCGTTCTCCACCACTTCCGTCGCCCGGTCGGCCAGCGGCTTGATCTTGATGAACCACTGCGTCGAAAGCCGCGGCTCCACAACGGTTCCGCAGCGCTCGCACTTGCCGATGGCGATGGTGTAATCCTTTTCGCCAACCAGAAATCCCTGCGTCCGCAAATCCTCGAGCACCCGCTCCCGCGCGGCATAGCGGCTCAGTCCCGCGTACGGACCGGCGTTCTGGTTCATGTGAGCGTGCTCGTCCATGAGATCGATCTGCGGCAGGTTGTGCCGCAATCCGGCCTGAAAGTCGTTGGGATCATGCGCCGGAGTCACCTTGACCGCGCCGGTGCCGAACTCCGGGTTCGCCAGTTCGTCGGTGATGATCGGAATCTCCCGGTTCATCAGCGGCAGCAAAACCTTCTTCCCATGCAGATGCTTGTAGCGTTCGTCTTTCTCGTTGACCGCGACGGCGGTATCGCCCAACATCGTCTCGGGACGGGTGGTCGCGACGACGATGAACTCGTCCGTGCCCACCACGGGATAGCGAATCTCAAACAGCTTGCCCTGGACCTCTTCGTGCTTGACCTCAAGATCGGAAATCGCCGTCTCGCACCGCGGGCACCAGTTGACGATGTACTTGCCGCGATAAATCAGTCCTTCTTCATACAGGCGGACGAAAACCTCGATCACGGCGCGCGACAAGCCTTCGTCCATGGTGAAGTATTCGCGGTCCCAGTCGACCGACGCCCCCAGCCGCTTCATCTGGTCGAGGATCGCGCCGCCGTAATGCCGCTTCCACTCCCACACCCGCTCGATGAACGCCTCGCGCCCCAGGTCGCGCCGCTTCTTGCCTTCCGTCGCCAGCTGGCGCTCCACCATCATCTGGGTCGCAATGCCGGCGTGGTCGGTGCCGGGCAGCCACAGCGTCAGAAATCCGCGCATGCGATGCCAGCGCACGATGATGTCCATCTGCGTCTGGTTCAGCATGTGGCCCATATGCAGTCGCCCAGTCACATTCGGAGGCGGAAGCAGCAGCGTGAACACCGGACGCTTCTCTCCCGGCCCCGGCGTAGGCGCCGAAAAAAGCTTTTCGGTGACCCAGTATTCCGCCCACCGCGTTTCAATCGCGCCCGGCTCGTAAGATTTAGGTAATTCGTGCGGCATGAGGTTTAGATGACTTGCAATCAGCAATTGCACCAGACCGGCCCACACCCTTGCACAAACCTGGGGCGCAGTTCGCCAAGTGCTGACTGCCGATGGCTAAAGGCTGAGCTTCGATATTACAGGCCGGAGAAAAGAGGGGTCAAACCAGGCTTGGGTTAGGAGATAGCAAGCTTCGAAACGACACATCAGTAGTAACTAAGTAGTAAAAGCTGACAGCAAGATGCATTTTCAGCTGGAGATGACGCTGACACCGTGACGCGCAGGGGCGCGCTCGCTTCGCTCGCGCTTTGGAGTTGAGCTGCGCTGGTGTTGAGTTGAGTTGGCGCGGCTCTGGCCAAAAAAAAATGCTGCGCGGGAGTGGAGCTGGGTTGCACGCGGTTCTCTATCACCTGCGTGGGAAAGATATTGACACTGCTAGTTCTTAACAGAGAGGGAGCCTTCTCAATCGGCCGGAAATTGTGATCAGCCCCTTCATAGTAGGGGGGCGCGGGCCTGACTGTCACTCGCTGAGGATTATAGGGGGGATAACCTCATTGTGGTACAGTTTTGCGAATAGGACGATGAGGCCCTAAACCACGAGGCCGACAAGTGCGTAGACGAGCGGCACGGTTGATCTGCGTTGTAGTTGTAGTAGTGGCACCCTTTCTGCCGCCGCAGGCGAGTTCCGGAGAAGCTGTAAAGGAAGTCCGGCGCGTGCTCATTATTAACGACATTGGCGGTATCTCGTCACCCGGCTTCGCTGAAATCGATCAGGCAATCTTCACTGGTCTACAAAAATCTCCGTACCGGATCGAGCTCTATGAGGAGAGCCTGGATCTCATCCTATTCCCAGACCGAGTTTCGCAAGACAGGTTTCGAGAAGCGATTATTCAAAAATACTCAGCCCGCAAGCCCGACGTAATCATTGCCGCCGGACCAGAGTCCCTGAAGTTCATCGCGACGCTGTACGACAAGTTCCAGGGTACCCCAATTGTCTTCTGCACAATTTGGAGCGGAATTCCGGACGAGCTAAGGCACGGCATTCCCTTTACTGGTGTTGTCGCCCAGTTACACCCCGAGGAAACCCTGAATGTGGCGTTGCACTTGCTGCCCAGCACCAAGCACGTGGTAGTCGTCGGTGGAGTGGGTAAGTTTGACGAAGGATGGGAAGCCGTCGCTAAGCAGAGTTTCCACAACTACGAATCGAAGCTTGAATTCACGTATCTCTTCGACTTGACCATGCCCGCACTGCTTGAGAGGCTCAAGCATCTACCCAACGATACGATCGTTTTTCACACTTCAATCTCGCAAGATCCAGCGGGAGACCGCTTTATCGATTCAGCTCAATCGATACCGATGGTGGCCAGTGCAGCGAATGCTCCTGTCTTTGTAATGGACGATGTGGATCTTAGAGCAGGAACAGTGGGTGGCGATCTGGTGAACTGGGCCGACGACGCTCGCATCGCAGCAGAGATTGCTGTGCGGGTTCTCAACGGCGAGAAGCCTCAGAATATCCCCGTCGTCACGAGCAAGCACTCCTACATGTTCGACTGGCAGGCGCTCAAGCGGTGGGGACTGGATGAAAAGAACCTACCCGCAGGCAGCATCGTGCTCAACCGACAGCCCACCGTCTGGGAACTGTATTGGCGCTACATCATCGGTGGCATTGTCTTGCTGTTGTTGCAAACGCTGCTCATTTTTGGACTATTGCGGCAGCGAGCGAAGCGCAGAAAAGCGGAAAATGAACTGGGGATTACCTACGACCGGCTTCGTCATGCAGTGGAGGCTGGGAAATGTGTGGGATGGGACTGGGACGTCAAAACTGGGCGCGACCGTTGGTTCGGCGATCTGCAGACCATGTTCGGGATCCAATCGGAAACCTATTCCGGATGCGTGGAGGACTTTTACCGCCGGATACACCCGGAAGATCGAGTACTCGTCGGGAAAGCGGTTGCGGATGCCAGGCAAAGCCAGGGACCGTACGCCGCAGAGTACCGGGTCTTGCACCTTGACGGGACCGTGCGCTGGATTAACGCGAGGGGACAGTTCTACTACGGGGCCGACGGTGACGCCGTGCGCATGCTCGGCATGGCTGTAGACATCACCGAGCGCAAGCTTGCGGAGGAATCTCTTGCCGACGTTGGGCGGAAGCTGATCGAAGCCCACGAGGAGGAGCGTACCTGGATCGCGAGAGAGCTACACGACGACATCAACCAACGGATGGCACTGTTGGCAATCGAGCTGGATCGATGGAACCAACAACTTCCGCCCTCGGCAGTCGAACTTCACGATCACATCCATCACGCCAGCCAGCGCCTTTCGGACATCGCCGTGGACGTTCAGGCTCTGTCGCACCGCCTCCATTCTTCGAAACTAGAATATCTGGGCCTTGTGGCAGCAGCCGAGAGCTTCTGCAAAGAGTTGTCCGAGCAACAGAAGGTAGAGATTGACTTCAGACATACGGCTATACCGCGAAGTGTGCCCAAGGAAATCTCGCTTTGTCTATTCCGTGTTTTACAGGAATCTCTGCAGAACGCGGTAAAGCACAGTGGCGTGAGGCACTTCAAAGTGGAACTGTGCAGTACAGAGGGAGAGATTCAATTGACTGTGAGCGACCTGGGAGTTGGCTTTGACTCGCAGGACGCCATCAACCGTCGCGGCCTCGGGCTCATCAGCATGCGAGAGCGGATGCAATTGGTGAGCGGTGAGATTTCGATCAAGTCGCAGCCCGGCGGTGGCACAACGATCCAAGCTCGCGTGCCGGTCCGTTCGGGAAGCGGCTCCATGCGTGCAGCAGGGTGAGGGCACCGAAATCGTGGCCGACTGAGAGAATTACATTTCAGCAGGGAAGATTACGGAATGCTCTGCGCATATCGACGCATACGGTTCCCCTGAGAGCTCTTGACTCATTGGGTACGCGCATCGCAGATGAAATAAATGGGTGTGGGCCAGTTCGTTCCACAATCGTTCAAGTTCAATGGCCGCCTCTATTCTGCCTTCCGCCCAAAGGATCGCAACCATTTCTCCGAACGCTACTACGCTACTGTTTTGAACCCCAGCAGCATTCTGGGCAGTGTGAATGAGCCGCCCAAAGGTGGATAGGAACCGATTTCGATTGGGTCCTGTGTTTTCCATGAATGCCGAGAGCGACTCGACAGCATCCAACGGGATATAGCGCCCCTGTCCAATGGCGGCGATAGTATTCACGCCATATCCCTGCAATCTCTGAAGAAGACCCTTCCGGTGCGACTCGGTCGCAACGATGATCACCGCAGCTCCCGCCTCTAGAGCCGCCTTCGACAAAAACAGCAAGGCCAGCTAGAAAGCTTGCTTCATTCGAATAGAATTCGACCTCGTGGTTGCGAGGGATCTCCACTCTTTTGCTGGAGCGGAGCGAAATTACTATGCGGTTGGGTCGCTTTCGGAGACTCGTGCATCCGAGACTCCGGCGAAATCATGGCCTGCGAATCTCCTGCCGACGAACAACTCGCCTCGAAGGACGGCGTCTCACACCCTCCAGTAGCTCTCGCCCGGCATCAGTCTTGACGACGTAGCCAGAAGCTCCCGTGCCAAGCGCTTCCCGCACCACATCGACGGAAGATTCTTGGCTTACAAAAAGTATCTTGGATTCTGGGGAGAGCTTGTGGATTCGTCGAGCGGCCTCGATGCCATTCAGGGATGGAAGCCCAATGTCGAGCAGAATCAGATCTGGGTGCAGTTCTTCGGCTTTCCGAACGGCTTCTAGTCCGTCTGAGGCCTCGCCGATAATCTGCAATTCCGAGCGTTCGCCAAGCGTCGAACAGACGAATCGACGAAACAGCTCATGATCCTCTACGACGAGAACCCGGACTGATATAGCCAAGCAGCCTCCATCTGATTTGAATCCCGAAGTTACCGAAAGGTTGCTAAATGCCAAACACAACAACATCGCATAACGGAGTACTTCGTTCATTGCGCTGGGGCAATGTCATATTTGTCCCGAAGCATTGAGCGGGCACAGTATGAGGAAAGAAAAAGAAGCCGCAAGGCGACATTTCCCCAACTCAACGTGCCGTGGAGCAATCAGTCACTACCGTTCAGCAAGAAAATGCTTAAAACTAGCTTAATCGTTTCAGTATTAGAGTGGAATGGCTCGGACGGGCTACTGTGGAAAATAGATCGCCTGAATCGCCATTACTTGTTGACCTGCGGTCACGCCCCTCCAACACCCACTAGATTCGCCAAGGTCTGCCAATGCCTTGGATGTGGACGGTAGCCCTGCCGAATTCGGCCTGCGTACCAACGTGACACCCCAATCCGCGATGCGATAACTGAGGTTGAAATTTGCGATAGCTGAGGCTGGATTTCTTCGGTGTACAGCTGATCGGTGATCCACGCTGGCTGCGTCGATGCGTCCCATTCCGAGCATGCCTTTGCATGCCTTCGCCGTGTCGCCCCATGTTTCGCACGAGCTTCCGGGGAGCGGGCAGCTATGCGGCCCAGCCTCGCAACGCCAATTAGGCGTTCGCTCGCTTTGTCAACAGCGCAATCAGCACAATGGGTGCTTTCGTTCGTGATCGTCTTTCCGCAGCCTCGACAGAGATGATCCGTCTTCGGATGTTCGACTGTAGCTTATCCAAACTTTGCCCTTGGCCTCGGTACGTCGCTGCTGTGTGAGACGTGTCGGAGGAACTGAATTGCCAGCGCGCCTAGATTTCGCCGCCAGCCCAGAGAGTTCGCGCCACATATTCGGCCCACGGCGCAACCAGTTTTCCCCAGACGTGGAGGTCTCGCTGAGCTTGGCGCACATCGGAGACATGAGCCGAGCAATTACCCGTCGCAGTTTCGAAGAAGTCGGTCCGGCGCAACGGTTCCTTCGCAATCCAATCAAGTAACCACGCCTCAACGTGGGGGCGAATGGGTTCGAGGACATCGAAGGCGAGAGAGTCACGGTCGGCAGTATCCGTGTGGAGACCTAGGCCTAAGCCGGGATCGAGCCCTAATGCAGAGATGGCCAATCTCGTTTCGGCGTGAAGCAAAGCAAAGCAGTAATTCAGGATGGCATGGACAGGTGTCACGGCAAGACGCGGGCCGCCCGTTAGTGGCGATTGCCTACTCCCGACAAATCGCCAGTGTGCCGGGATTTTTTGCAGGTCAGCCTTTGGCCAGGCTCACAGGAAGATCACGCCACTCACGAAAGTACGAAGCGGCCGCGTTTGCTTCGAGATTGCGGATCGCGTCAAAGCTTTCCGCCGAACTTAGCCGGTTCCGAAAGCGAGCGATTGCGTCCGCTGTCGGCCTGGCAATTCAGATGCTCGCGCAACACATTTTCTTGGCCTTGGATTTTGGCATCAATCAGCGTGCGGCAGATTTCAAGTCCAACACCGTTGCTAGATGGCAACAGCTTGAGCGCGTCTCAGTTTTGCGTCGGACGAGCCGATGGTCCGACGACAGATAGCACTCGACCATTGCGTTCGAGAAAAGTGAATGTAACGTCCTGGTCCCTGAGCCATTTCAGGGCCGACAGCGTTACGAGCCCGTCCGAACCAACAACGACGACCCGCTTCAATCCGTGACCTACGCGATGGCCTCCCGACGACGAGCACCAACCGGGTCGCGCTTTGGCATTTTCGGGGTCATCACAAATTCCGAGCGTAAAGCGATTCGAACGAAAGCTCTCCTGCCGAGCCCAGCCGATCCAGGTCGTCGAGATCGGTCATCAAGACGGTGCGTTTTCCATTTGCATCGACGAGGTACTTCCCTTTGAATTTTGCGAGCGCCGAGTTGTCGCCAGTTTCCGAGATAGCGCTGCACTGCTGCCGAGTGCTTACCTGCCTTACTGGCCTGGCGGGAATCTTTGGTTGCAATCTCCACGGGTCCCTTGTCCCTCGTGACGGCGATGACGACGCGGAATATTCGATCATTGGCCTTAGCGGCATACCTCCCATTGCTCGCTTCCGCAACGCAGAGCCAGCCAAGCGCTTTACCGTGGGAGGACTGACTCCAAACTCTCGTGACGCTTTCGTGAGCGATATGCGGTCGGCTCCCATTTTCGAAACCGCACCAGCGACTCCGATCAACGTCTCCCGAACTGATTCAGGCATGTTGAAGAACTCTTCGACCGTTCGCGGCGGGGCGAACTTTCTTGCCGATGGAGAAGATCGTCGCCTCCGGCCCGTTTTCCGTTGTGTGTGCTTGGTTCGGCGTTTCATAAATATCCCTCTCGGTTGTTTCGTACTGTTTGTAAATCTTTCGAGGCGAGAAGGAATGTAGCTTGACCTGGTGGGGTTGTGCTCTTACCATTTCTTACGGAGGCTTAGCAAGCAAGCCATATGTTAGACCGACATCGACGCGCGCATGGACGCCTGAAAAGGGTCAGCATTGCCAGTGGGCTCGTTCCTTCCGTGACCCTACTTGAGGACTTGGTTAGGTACCTCAACGGCACCAAGACAGTCCGGGGAGAAGGGGTTTTGGTCATTCTCGAAAAGATGCTCAAGCTGGAGGAGATGACGAAGGGTATCGTTGGCCCAATACTGATTGACTTCTCCTTGAAAAAAACAGCCCCCGAGAAATTGCAAGCGCAACTAGAAGTTGGAAAGCAAATGGCTTTGCTTAATAGAGAACTGATGAAATACCCATCCACATTTCGTGCCGAAGTCGTTCGCGGGGGACGCGGTGGTGCAGACAAGTGGGTCACCTGGCGGAGCGACACAAGTGACAAGGGAGAGGAACGACTGAGAATGGTTGCTAGCGAAGCACTAGAAGTAATTCTGAGGCTGACCCAAATTGGCTATCTGGATCGATTGCGGCATTGCGCTTACTGCAACGCATGGTTGTACGCGAAGTTTCGACACCAGACCTTCTGCTCAATGGCATGTCAGCAGAAGAAATACACTCACACCGATCAATTCAGAGCACATCGGCGTGAATACATGCGTAAGTACTACCGCATTACATATGGCGAAGGTAGGAAGAAACGGTCCTCCAAATAAACGGTCCCTAAAGATATTGGGAAACATTGGACTCACAAAATGAACAATCCATCGAATAGTTATTCAGTTTCAACGCACCACGGAGTGTTGACCCTTTCAGGCTACGGAATCAAGGCCTCTGTAGATCGTGGTCACTTGCTGCTCGAGGACGGCTGCGGCGCGGACCGACACACCGTCCGCTTACCTCGGGTGGGACACGGGTTAAAACGCCTCGTCGTCGTTGGCTCTCACGGATTTGTGTCACTTGCTGCGCTGCGTTGGCTGGCCGAGCAAGAGGCCGGTTTCGTGATGCTCGAACGCAATGGCAAAGTGCTATGTGTGACGGGCGCGGCTGGCTCATCTGATGCGAAATTGAGACGCGCTCAAGCTCTCGCCAGCAGCAACGAAACGGGGCTTGAAATCTGCCGGAGACTGATTGATGCCAAACTACAAGGTGAAGAAGGGGTACTCCGAGAACGACTGAATTGCCCGTCAGCGGCGGACACAATCGCTCGTTTTCGTAACCAACTAGTTCTCGCGGGAAGCTTTGCCGCGATCCGCAATATCGAGGCGAACGCTGCCTCTTCGTACTTTCGTGAGTGGCGCGAGCTTCCTGTCACTTGGCCGAAGGCCGATCTGCAAAAAATTCCACGCCATTGGCGCTTTGTCGGGACTAGACAATCGCCACTCACTGGCGGACCTCGCCTCGCGGTAACACCTGTTCATTCCATTTTGAATTTCTGTTTCGCCTTGCTGGAAGCAGAGACGAGATTGGCCATTTCGGCTCTCGGACTCGACCCTGGCTTGGGGCTGGGCCTGCATACGGATACGGCCAACCGTGACTCTCTCGCGTTCGACGTCCTCGAACCCGTTCGTCCCCAAGTTGAGGCGTGGCTACTGGATTGGATTTCGAAGGAACCCCTGTGCCGGGTCGACTTCTTTGAAAAGGGCACAGGTAATTGTCGTCTCATGTCTCCAATGTGCACCAAGTTGAGCGGGACAATTTCCGTTTGGGGAAAGCTGGTTGCGCCTTGGGCCGAATACGTAGCGCGAACTCTTTGGGCTGGCGGCAAGCTTAGGCGCACTGGCGATTCAGTTCTCCCGCCTCGTCTTACACAACAGCGACGTACCGAGGCCAAGGGCAAAGTCTGGATAAGCAAAGCCGAACCTCCAAAGGCGGATCATCTCTGTCGAGGCTGCGGAAAGACGATCACGAACGAAAGCACCCATTGTGCCGATTGCGCTGTTGAAAGAGCGACGGAACGGCTGGTTGGCTTTGCGAGCCTGGGGCGCGTAGCTGCACGCTCCCCGGAAGCTCGTGCAAAACATAGGGCGACACGGCGAAGACATGCAAAGGCATGCTCGGAATGGGACGCATCGACGCAGCCAGCCTGGCTTACGAGTAAAGTTTTCTCTCAACAAATCCAACCTTTACTGAGGGACATTCGAACCTCCGAGATTCAATCACGAATTGGTCTGTCAAATTGGTATGTAGGCAGAATCCGGCAGGGGTACTATGCACGTTTGGTATCTTCGATTGAATAAGGACCGTTCTTCTTTGAAGGAGCTTTTGTGCGACCCTGATTG